>NZ_SNYF01000005.1:1198687-1761102 GCF_004362805.1 Algoriphagus boseongensis | reverse complement strand
AAATGACGGACTGGTTGATGCGATTGATGTTGATTTTCCATGTCTTGAAAGTTGTGTAACTCTCAAAAACGGTCAATCTATTTTAGACCTTTACAAGCTGAATACTGCCCACTGCCTACTGCCTAATTACTCGCCCATCTTTCATTTCAATAATTCGATCAGTACCCTCTGCAAATTCGGGATCATGGGTAACGATCAACATGGTCTGCTTAAATTCTTGAGCTAACTCTTTGAATTTATTGAATACGATGTCGGAGTTTTTCTTGTCGAGATTTCCTGTAGGTTCATCTCCCATGATCAAAAGCGGATCATTGATCAATGCTCTGGCGATGGCGACTCTTTGCTTTTGTCCTCCGGAAAGCTGATTGGCTTTTTTGAGTGCATGGTCCTGCATGTCAAAAATCCTAAGCTTTTCCATTGCTCTGTGCTCCAATTGCTCTCGGGAATATTCCCCCAATTTCAATCCCGGAATCATGACATTCTCCAAAACTGAAAATTCATTGAGCAGGTAATGAAACTGGAAAACGAAGCCGATTTTCTTGTTTCTGAGGTGGGAGAGGTAGTTGTGAGGCTTTCCAGTGATCAATTCCTCATCCATATATAGCTCGCCTTTATAGTCCGTATCCATGGTGGACAGGATGTATAATAAGGTGGACTTTCCACAACCTGATTTTCCCACTACCGAAACAAATTCACCTCTATCTACCTTGAAACTCACTTTTTTTAAGACCTGGGTTTCGGTAGGATTGTAAAAAAACTTGTCAATATTTCTTGCTTCCAGTACGGGCATAAAGCATTTATTTACCGCGGATGATTTCTACAGGATCGATTCCAGATGCTTTTCTGGCAGGGAAAAATCCCGCAAAGTAAGTGGTAATCAAACTGAAGGTGCCACCTATGATATAGTATTTAGGATTGTAATCCACGGGAAAAGTCTTGATCGTAGGAAGGGCTTCCGTTTCAAATGGAACCTGATCTATGCCAAGCCCAGCCAGAAATCCAAAGATCAAGCCCAAAGTCCCTCCAACGATTCCAATGGCCAAGGCAATGGAGATAAAAATTCGATTGACATCCTGGCTATTGAATCCTGTGGCTTTTAATATGGCTATGGTATCCAGTTTTTCATAAATCATCATGTTCAGGATATTGTAAATCCCAAAGCCTGAAACTACCAAAAGGGTAATTCCTACGGCATAGCTGATTAAAGTTCTGATTTGAGTTCCGGTTTCAAATTGGGCATTCACCGTCTGGATATCATCTGCGTCAATCTGAAATATTCCCCCCAATTCTTTTGCCATGGCTGGAGCTTGATTGAAGTCTTTCAGCTTGACTTGGATGTCTGTGATATAAGAAGATGGTTCACCAAGCATTTTTTGGACAGTGGTGATAGAAGCATAGCTATTTACATTGTCAAAGTCCCCCAATCCACTTTGATAATAGCCCACTACTTTCAATTGAACCCGATTACCTTGAGCGGTGGTGACTTGAATGACATCTCCGATTTCTGCCATCATCCGATCCGCTGCTCCTTTTCCGAGGATAATGGTGTTGATCTGATTGAGGTCTTGATAATTTCCTGCCGTCACATAATCCGTAAATGCGAAGAGTTCGGCTTCTTTTTCTACTTCAATTCCATTTACAATTCCTGTCAAGTCAATTGTTCCAACATTGAAAAAAACCTGAGCAGAAATCTTAGGGCTGACACCCAAAACACGGGAATCTTGCTCCAGATTTCGAATTATGTTGGAGCTATTGTGAATGGCCAGTCTGCTTGTGCTCGGTTTGATGGAGCGAATGATGTTGAGTGAGTTTTTGAATTCAGGACTTTGGTCAATCGGTTGATTGGGATTGGGTTTGATTTCATTGTAAAAGCGGATATGAGGCGTTCGGTTGAGCACCAAGCCATCAAGCATGGAATTCAATCCATTCATAAAGCCCAGTAAGGCTACAAACATGGTGATGCTAAACATTACCCCAGTTGCGGCAATCAAGGTTTGCTTCATTCTGGCAAACATCAAGGCCTTCGCTATTTCCAAAATCAAGGACCACTTCATTTTCCAGGCTGGATTAATTCAGTGGTTGAGCTGATTCCTTCCAGAATTTCAGCGTATTGATAGGTTTTGATTCCTACTTTCACCGGAATCGTGTCCCCATCTACGGTAATCACCTCATTGTCATTCCAGAGGTAATTTCTGGGAATAATCAGGGTATTCTCCTTGGTTTGGGTGATGATATTAGCCTCCAATGTAAGGTTGGGATAAAGTCGGCTTGGACCTTTGGTGAAAACCGCCTCAACTGTAAAGGTCTTACTTCTGCTATCCATAATCGGATAGATTTTGGTCACTTTTCCTTCAAACACTTCCTCCTTGAAGCTATCCATTTGGATCATGACTACCTGATCTTTTTTGACCTTGGCAATATCGTACTCATCCACTTGGAGCTCAAGAATAAACTCTCCGGCCTTTCCGATTACAGCCAAAGGAATCTGTGGACTTACCATTTCCCCGATCTCTTTGGGAATAGAATAAACCACTCCTTCAATTTTACTTTTCAGAATGTACTCTTCCTCCAAAACTTCACTTATGCGGAGATTTTTACTTGCGCTTTTGGAATTGAAGTCAATTTCCCTTTTCAAGTCTCGATATCGAAGTAGGGCGGATTCGTAGCTGGTCTTGGAGTTTTTATAATTCAGCTCCTTTTGCTCCAAATCTACCGCTGTGCCGATTCCTTTCGACCAGAGGTTTTTGGTGCGAACCCACAGCAGGGAATCATTTCGAAGTTTGCTTTTAGCTAATTCGATGGAAAGTTCCAGATCCTTAAGCCGAGTTTGATTGGCTTGCTGATCGGCGTAATTCTGCGCAAGCTGGGCATTCTCTCTCCTCAATTTTTCGGCTTCACTGAAGATTTTTAGAATTGGAGTGCCAATAGCTACTGTATCCCCTTCCGAGACAAAAATCTCCTGAATTGGACCATTTGCCAAAGCAAAAGCCTCATACTGGTCTTTCGCCTTGATCAGGCCTGAAGCGTAGACTGATTCGGTAATGGATTGAGTAGTTGGGGTGATGGTTGGGGTGTCAGACGTACCACAAGAAAAAACCAAAACTCCCAGACTTAGAGCCAGTGTTCCAAAGAGGATTTTTTGTTTACCAGAACCAGACATATGCATGAAACCGTGAATTGTATTGGTTGTCAAAGTAGGGATTTTTTAAAACGGAAAGGGTGATAAATATCATTTTCCATCCTTTGGGTCCCTCACTTATTCAATAGCCTGATAAACCATTTGCTTAAACTTGTTTTCATAAAACCCGCTAAATGGAGTCAGCTGGGTCATGAAAATTGCGACCGTATTTTCCTTTGGATCTATGAAGAAGTAGGTGGAATATGCCCCACTCCAATAAAATGTTCCCTCCGAACCAAGCGCATTGGTCGCTGCCAAATCATCCACCACTGCGAATCCATATCCAAAACCTTTTCCAGGATCTCCAAAAAGCCCATCCTCATGAGGTAGAGTCATCAGCTCTAAAGTCTTTGAACTGATAAATCTTTTTCCATTCCACTCTCCCCCATTGAGAAGCATTCTTGCGAAAAGGGAATAATCCTGAGCGGTTGAAAATAGTCCGTGAGTTCCTCCAAAAACCGTATTTCCAGAGGTTGGTGTTTGATTTTCGGTTTTGATGAGTTCTCCTTCCTTGTCATAGGCATGAAGTTGAGCCATTCTTGGTTTTTGGGAATCACTGAGATTATAGCCTGTATCCTTCATTTCAAGTGGACCGAAAAGTCTTTCCTGAAGAAAATCAGCCAGGTTTTTCCCGGAAATCACCTCGATCATTCGTCCCAAAATATCCGGTGAGGCAGAATAATTCCACTGCTTTCCGGGTTGTCCCACTAATGGAAGTGAAGCCAGGGTTTTAACCCTGCTTTCCAGATTCTTTTGTGGAGCATAGTAAAGTGCGTTTCGGACTTCCTCGTCAAGTTTGCTTGCAGAAAGTCCATGGGAAAAGCCTGCGGTATGGCTTAATACCTGGGCAATTGTGATCTGAGAATTTGCCGGTACTAACCCGCCTTCTGATCCCTTTGATGGATCTACGGCGACTTTTTATTCCTTGAATTCGGGTAAATATTTCGAAACCGGGTCAGTTAGGAAAAAGTGACCTTCCTCATACAGCATCATAAATGCAGTAGTTACAATGGGTTTGGTCATGGACTGGATATAGAAAATCTGGTCTGTGCGCATTGGCTTTTTGCCGGCAATGTCCGAATAGCCCAAAGCGGATTCATGTACCTTTTCTCCATCCTTATAGATCAAAGTGACTATGCCCGGCAGCTTTCCTTTTTCTATTTCACTTTGAAAAAACTCGTCGTAACGGTCTAGCCTTTCGGATGAGAATTTGGATTGGGAGAAGCCTGGAATGCTGAAAACAAGAGCAAAAAATAAAATCAGGATAAGGTTTTTTGAGTTTTTCATGGTTAGGAATGTTGACTTTTCCCAAATTAATTGAAATACCGCACTTTTAGTATCTTCATGGGCAAACAGATCGGATATGAATCATTTTGAGACCAGCTATTCTACCCATGACGGGAAAAAATTATATCTCCAAGCTTGGATGCCAGAAAACCCAAAGGCCAGCTTGCTCTTGGTTCATGGCCTAGGGGAGCATAGCGGGAGATATGCGCACCTAGTTGAAAAGCTGGTGGATGCTGGAGTTGCTGTTTTCACCTTTGATGGAAGAGGGCATGGAAAATCTGCCGAGGGAAAGATTAGCGCCTATTTTGACTCATACGAAGATTATCTGAAGGATATCGATGTGCTTTATGGCAAAGCTAAAAACTACCTTAAAGGTATACCCAGCTTTATCTATGGGCATAGCATGGGCGGAGGATTGGTTGCGGCTTATGTTTTGAAATACAAGCCTGAAGCCACAGGAGTGGTTTTAAGTAGCCCAGCCATCAAGGAAGCCGAAGGAACTTCCAAAATTCTGATTGCACTTTCTGGCTTGATGAACCGATTTTTACCAAAACTCAAGGCAGTCAAATTGGATATTTCGGGAGTTTCTAGAATTCCCGAGGAAGTAGAAAAATACATTTCCGATCCCCTGAATTATCAGGAAAATATACCTGTTCGAACCGGCTACGAATTGTATCAAATGATGCAGTTTATCCAGCAAAATGCGGGTCAATTCGAATTGCCTTTTTTACTGATTCATGGAGACTCAGATCGACTAACCAATCCAATGGGCTCGGTGGAGTTTTTTAAGCAGGCCAAATCATCCGATAAAACCTTCAAGCTTTTTTCCGGAGGCTATCATGAACTGATCAATGATTCGGATAGGGAAGAGGTGATGGAATTGATCAAGAATTGGGTTGGCGATAGGATTTAAGCCCTTTCACTCCGCTAATCTCAATAAACCGGGAATATCCAGTTGTCGGGTATACATGACCAATTCCCCATTTTCATCCTTTGGCCAGAGTTCCTTAGGCCTATCCCAATACAATTCTACTCCGTTTTCATCTGGGTCATCTAAATAAATAGCCTCAGAGACTCCATGATCAGCTGCACCTGAGAGAGGATAGTTGGCATCAATTAATCGGTTTAAAATGATGGCCAAATCCTTTCTCGTTGGGTAAAGAATGGCGGTATGAAATAAGCCAGCGGCGTTTTTGGGCGCCGGAATTCCTCCTTTGCTCTGCCAGGTATTTAGTCCGATATGATGATGGTAACCTCCAGCAGAAATAAACGCAGCATCTTTTCCATACATGGTAACCAATTCAAAACCCAACAAACCACAATAGAAATCCAAGGACTTTTGAATGTCACTTACTTTCAGGTGAACATGTCCAATTCTCGTGGAAGCTGGAATAGTATAGTTTTTCATGACTGGGAAAGATTACCACCTAGGCCGGATACCCGGTGCGAAAGGGAAATCCAAGCTTTTGTAATATTCCAGATCCCCTTCAGGCTTTTCGATTTCTGAAGGAAAAGGCCTATTGGAGAAGGTTTGGAAATAAAGTAAACATGCATTTCTCCACCATTCTGCTTCCTGAACCTGGATGGCTAGCAATTGACTAATGTGTGAAAATCTTTCTGGGTCTATCTGGCCTTCCAAGGAATCCCAAGTTGACTTCATTTTTCTGGCAGATTTTACTCCTTGGTCGTAATGCAAAGCGATTTCATTCCATAGCGTGTTACCCGATTTCATCCTGTAATCCCATGGAAGGTGATGAAACCAAAGCAGATATTTTTCCGGAATTTGGGTTGGGTCTGACCAGGAATTGGCGATTTCCGGCGCATATTGAGCCAAAGCATTTGAACCTGAATCTGTCCGATCGAATCCAATACCCAAACTGTCTGCCCGATGATAATACAGGGAGGTCCAATCCGCACGACCACCTTCAACCCAAGGACCTGGACCATAATGATGGCTTCTGCCCATGATGTGATGCAAGCCAAGTGGAGTCATGTAATTCACCGCTGCTTCATGGGAATCCAGCATAATTTCCTTGATTTTGGCATTGGAATCTGGTTTTTGACCAAAGGTCATTTTAATCCATTCAGAAGCAATTTCCTCTGAGCTCAAGTATGGATCCCAAGCCAATCTTCCGAAAGCAAACCAGTTGGATTGGGCCATTAGGTGTCCGGTCCAATTACGGTCAGTGCCGATATTAGACACGCCGGCCATTAGCGTAAGCTTTTGGTTTGAATCGCTTCCATCTACAATTCCTGCTACTGTTGAATTAGAACTTGGGCTGTAAGTTTTGGTATCCAATACCTCTTTCCACATAGGAGCGAGGTAAACCAATTGGGTTGCCTGTCCCAAGTATTCTTGGGTAATCTGAAATTCCATTCCCAGGTTGGTGTTTTTAACCGCTCCAAAGAGTGGGTGGAAGGGTTCTCTGGGCTGGAAGTCAATTGCCCCATTTTTTACTTGAATGATCACGTTATCCCTGAATTTTCCATCAAGCGGAACGAATTCCAGATTGGCCTGCTTATGCCGATCTTCATCGATTTCATGGGAATAGACAAAAGCCCTCCAAATCAAAATCCCACCATGCGGAGCCAAGGCATCAGCCAACATGTTTGCTCCTTCGGCATGGGTTCTTTTGTATTCATGTGGGCCTGGCTGTCCTTCCGAATTGGCTTTAACAAGAAAACCTCCAAAATCAGGGATAAAAGAATACATCTCGTCCGTTTTCTTTTTCCAGAAGCTAATTACTTCAGGATCTAAAGGGTCAGCTGTCTTAAGTCCTCCGATTTCCATGGGTGCAGAAAAGCGAGCAGTCAGGAAAACCTTGATGCCATAAGGTCTAAAAAGGTCCGCCAAAACCTTTGCCTTTTTCATAAAATCAGTGGTCAGGATTCTCGCATTTGCATTGACATTGGTGAGGGAAACCGCATTGATTCCCAAGCTTGCATTGGCTCGGGCATATTCGATATATCTAGGATCGATGTAGCCGGGAAGCTTGTGCCAATCCCAAATCGAAAAGCCTGCATAGCCTCTTTCAACGGTTCGATCCAAATTATCCCAATGGTTGAGCATTCGTAGTTTAACCTTTGGATAATCAGATTTTTCTGATTTTAGATTGAAAGTTTCGGTTTGAATACTTTTTAGCCAATCAAACACCCCATAGAGTACTCCAACAGGCTTATTTCCTATGATGGCGTAATAGGTATTTCCCTGAAAATCTATAGGTCCTCTCCAATATCCATCTTCGTCCAACTTCTGAATTTCAACCTGCTGCTGAAGGCCCAAGACCTGACTTAATTGTTCTCTCGTACCCAACCAGAGCTTGGTTGGGTTTAGTCGTTCAGTTCGGAAAACTGGGTCTTGATTTACCAGCTTTAATCCTGAAATAGCCAGTTCTTTTTTGACGATATCAAAGGTTGGGTTTTGACCAAAAAAATAAACTCCGCTAAACAAAGAGCTTACTTCATTTCTCAGTTGGGGATTGGAAATGGGCTGATAATCCAGCCAAAGTTCATAGCCATCCTTGGCCTGGGCTCCTAAGGAAAATAGAATTAAGAAAAGTATAGAGAATAGGTTTTTCATGGGTTTGAGAATTAATCGCCTTCAAAATGCCCAAAAATCAGGGTATTTACAACGCATTTTCTTTGAGGGGTTTTCCGACAATATTCGTCGAAGTCCTCCAACTACCAAAGGAAAAACCAAAGGCTTTTTTATCTTCGGACATTGACTTTTTTTCCATGGATCACAAACCCTTCATTATTTACAAATCTTCCGCTGGCTCAGGGAAAACCTATACCCTGACTTTGGAATACTTAAAGCTTGCCCTTCAGCATCCCAAATCGGCCTATAAGCAGATTCTGGCAGTCACTTTTACCAATAAGGCTACTCAAGAGATGAAGGAAAGGATTTTGAAAGTGTTGGGAAGATTGAGCAAGGAAGTGAATCCTAGTGAGCCTTTAGATCAAAAATTAATGAATTCCTTGGGCTTGGAGCCATCTCAGCTTCAGTCCAGAGCCAGAGAGACTCTGCTACATATCCTTCATGGCTATGGATTTTTTGCAGTAAGTACCATTGACTCCTTCTTTCAGCGGGTGATTAGGTCTTTTGCCAGAGAGATGGATTTGCAGGCAAAATTTGATCTGGAACTCGATACGGATGCGGTCTTGGAGCGACTGGTGGATAGGATTGTGGAGAAAGTCACTCAGGATAAAAACCTTCGAAAATGGCTCGTGGAATATGCTGAGGAGCAAATAGAGGACGAAAAGTCCTGGGATATTCGAAGTGGAATCAAAAGCCTTGGGCAGGAGATATTTAAAGAAAGGTTTAAAGCCTATCGAAGCCTATTTCAGCAAAGTGTAGCCAAGGAAGGATTCTTGGGAGATTTCCGAAAATATATCCGTGAGGAGCGTGCCAAAGCTATCAAGGAAGCTGAGGCAATGAGGCAAAAAGCGGAGGAAATCCGTGCGACTTTCGGTTTGGAATGGCTGGATTTTAAGGGTGGATCCAGAGGCTTCGCTTTAAATTTTTCCAGACTTGGAGATCCTGAAAATCCATTTTCCAAGCTGGAATCTACAAGAATTGAGAAGTTGAATGAGTTTTCCGAATGGAGTTCCAAAACTTCCAAGTTATTGTCCCAAATAGAAAGCGCTTATCAAGAAGGCTCATTAATTGGTATTCTAAACCAATTGCCTGAAAAGCAAAAGCATTGGAATACATTGCAAGCCTTGCATAAGAACCTGAATGCTTTTGGAGTCTTCAGGGATTTGATTTTGGAATTGAGAGAACTCAAAGAAGAGGAGGGAATTTTGCTGATTTCTGATGTCAATGACTTTCTTCAGGAAATCACCAAAGACAATGACGCTCCTTTTATCTATGAGAAAATCGGGAATCAGTACCGCAATTACCTGATCGATGAATTTCAGGACACCTCAGATTTTCAATGGACGAGTTTTAAGCCTTTACTGGAAAACTCACTGGCATCCGGAAATACCAATCTGCTGGTTGGGGATGTCAAGCAATCCATTTATCGCTGGAGAGGGGGAAAGCTGGAATTGCTCTTAACTGACGTTCAACAGCAGATTCGAGAAGACTACATCAAGATTGAAAACTTGGATACCAATTACCGAAGCCTTCCAGGGATCATCCAGTTTAATAATTCCCTTTTCACTGCTCTTCCTCATTTGATGCAGGAAGGAATGGAGCGGGAATTTGGATTAGATCCCAAAAATCTGCTTCAGGAGGCCTTTCATGAGGCAATTCAGAAGATTCCTGAAGAAAAAAAGAGCTTTGACTTTCAAGGGAAAATCCGTTTGGAATTTGTCCAAAAGGAAGCTAGTTCCAGATATTCCTCAACTGAAGAGGAGGAGGATGAAGATGAAGATGATGTTTTGAGTAAAATTCCTCCCTTGTTGAAAAAGCTTCAGGATCTAGGGTATGAGTTAAAAGACATTGCTTTCTTGGTTCGGAAAAATGCCCAAGGTGCCGAAATAGCCGATTATTTGATGACCTATGATCGTGAGCATCCAGACTCTGGGTATCGATTTGATGTCCTTTCAGAAGAGTCTCTCTTTTTGGATAAATCAGCTGCAGTGAAATGTTTGGTGGCCTTGTTTACCTATTTGAGCAATCCTGCTGATCGCGTTTCTATCAAAACTGCTTGGTACTATTATGCCCTTATGCATGAAATTCCATTTTCGCATGCGCTTTTTGAAAAGGATAAACTCGCTCCTGAACTCCAGTCAAAAGATGCGGAGTTGAAGTCGAATCTTCAAAATCTGCTTCAATTGCCCCTTTTGGAGCTATTGGAGGAATGCATTGAATTTTTGGATTTGATGAAAACCAGAAGCGATCTGGCATACATATCGGGATTCAAAGAGGCGGTTTTTGATTTTGTGAAAAAGAATCGGGCTGACTTGATTGGATTTCTGGATTGGTGGGAATTAAATAAAGGGAAAAGGACCGTCAAAATCCCCGAAGATCACGATGCCATGCGGATTTTGACGATTCACAAGTCCAAAGGTCTTCAATACAAAGTGGTTTTGATGCCATTTTTGGATTGGAAAATTGTAGCTACTGGATTGCAGGCTCCGGTGATTTGGTCTCCATTTGGCACTGAAAACGGACTAGAAACTGTCATACCCCTCAGCCATAGCACATCTTTGAAGAATTCCCTTTTTTCCAAAGCTTATGAGGATGAGATCAGATTGGCTTATTTGGATTCTTTGAACATGCTCTATGTGGCCTTCACTCGGGCGGAAGAGGTGATTTGGGGCCATTCTAATTTTACCAATAGCCAATCCAATGGTGTTTCTCAAAAGTCTACAGGGAATATTCTTTACCAGCTGTTTTCCTCGGGTTTTCAGATTTCTGAATTCGGTTCAAATCAAAGTTGGGACGCCGAGAATTTGATTTTTGAAGCAGGAGAATGGGGAAATAGCCCTGATAAAAAAGAAAACGGAGCCTTTGTCCCAAGATCCTTGCGTTGGGAATCCCATGACTGGAGAAGTAAGTTAAAGACTAAGAAAATGGCTTGGGACTTTTCTGGTTCCGGCCTTCAGGCAAGAGCCCAAAGAAAGTTGGGAGTGATCGTACACGAGATCTTGGCGGCTTCTCAAAATGAAAAAGATGCGGAGCTTTTGCTTCAGCAATATACTTTCGAAGGTCGTCTGGATAGTCAAACCGCAGAGGAAGTTGGGGGGCAGCTAAACAAGCTTTTTTCACTGAGCCAATTTCAAACCTGGTTTGGAAAAGAATATCAGGTTTTAGCTGAGCAGGGGATTTTACTTCCAGGAGGGAGCCAAAAGCGCCCAGATCGCATTTTGATCGGGGAGAATAAAATTCTCGTAGTGGACTTCAAAACCGGAGAAAAATATCCATCCCATATCCAGCAAGTCAAAGAATACATGGACTTGGTGGCGAAACTCAGTCCTAAACGGGTGGAAGGATTCCTTTGCTACCTAGAACCTACCGAAATTATCGAAGTATGATTCCTTTTTTGAAAGATACTGCGCGGCAAATTCTAGATTCTCAAAGAGATTTGAAGGATTTGGTGATCGTGCTTCCCAATAGGAGAGCGGGTTTGTTTTTTACTCGATACTTAGGCGAACTGATCGAAAACCCGGTTTGGATGCCTGAAGTCAGGACGATTGAGCAGGTGTTTTATGGGCTGGCAGGAAATACTCCGGCGGATGAGTTGACCCTGATTTTTGAACTGTACGAATTGTATCGTCAGATTCAGGAAGAGCCCGAGGATTTTGATCGATTTTATTTTTGGGGTGAGTTGATTCTCAAAGATTTTAATGATCTGGACCAGTTTATGGCTCCCGCCAAAGTCGTCTATCAAAATCTCGCAGAAATCAAGGAATTTGAGTCTGACTTAAGCTTTTTAACGGAGGAGCAAAAAGAGTTGATTTCTCAGTTTTGGTTGGCTTTTGCCAGACAGAATGAGCAGGAAAAGGAAAAATTCCTTCGGTTTTGGCAGATTCTGGGCCGATTGTATGATGACTTTCAGCATCGCTTGAAGACCGCCGGTTTAGCTAATTCGGGCCAGTTGTATCGGCAAGTGGCTGAAAACCTAGATCAGATACCCGGGCCTAAAAAGCATTATATTTTTGTCGGTTTCAATGCTTTTACGTTGACCGAAGAAAAGCTCATTAAACATTTTGTCAAGGAATTTGGAGCTGAGGTTTTTTGGGATTTGGACCAATATTATCTCCAAGATCCCCTCCAAGAGGCAGGTTTATTTTTCAGGGATTATCAAAAAGACAAAGTCTTTGGCAAAACCTTTCCTGAAGAAATTCCAGATCAAATCCGGCAAAAGAAAGATCAGATAAAAATTCATTCAATTCCCCTGAAAACCAATCAGGCCAATCTGGTTGGGAAGCTGTTGGAAGCGATTTCGGAAGAGGAGCCTTTGGAGGAAACGGTGATTATTCTGCCAGATGAGCAGCTGCTTTTTCCGGTATTGCATTCCCTTCCTGAGCAAATTGATAAGCTCAACGTGACCATGGGATATCCGGTCAGAAATGCCCCCGTTTATGCTTTTTTGGATGCGGTATTGGAGCTCCAGCGCTATGTCAAGGAAAAAGAAGCAGGAATTAGTTTTTACCATAAGCCGGTGACTGACCTCCTGTCTTTTCCCTACTTGATGGGAAAGGATGAGGACCATTTTTCGGCCTTGCTGGAAAAAATCAAAAAGGAAAATATACTTGAGGTACCTCAGGAATTGCTTTTGGGGAATTTGGAGATTTCCCACTTGGTATTCCAAAAAGTAGCTCCTTCTGATCTTTTTGACTATTTGGGGAAATTAATTGAGCATTTGGCAAAGGAACTTCAAGAAGATGAGGTTCAGCGAAGCTATTTGTTTCAGGCCTACAAGCAACTCAATCGAATTAAGGAGATTTTCCATTCCAATTCTTCGCATTCCCTGAAAATGGACTTTGTACTGAAGCTGTTTAGACAAATTTTCAGGGAGCTGAAGTTGCCATTTGAAGGCGAGCCCCTGCAGGGACTTCAGATCATGGGGGTTTTGGAGTCGAGAAACTTGGATTTCCGAAGAGTAATCATTTGCGACGTGAATGAGGGTAGTTTTCCTCCTGGTGGAGGAATCAATTCGATGATTCCATTTAACCTGAGAAGGGCTTTTGGACTGCCGGTTCAGGAACAAAACGATGCGATCTATGCCTATACCTTTTATCGCTTGCTGCATAGAGCCGAGGAAGTCCATTTGATCTACACTACTTCAGCAGATCAGGGGAAAGCAGGAGAAATGAGCCGTTTTATCCAGCAAATGCAAGCTGAAATGGAGGTTTCCAAACCTGAGATTGTCTTGGTTCCTGTGGGTTTGACCCCTTCAAAGGAAATTTCTATTCAAAAAACTCCTGAGGTTTTGGAGTCCATGAAGGTCTTTTTGGCGAAAGAAGAATCAGAAGGATTTACCAAGCCTCTATCTGCTTCGGCCTTGAACATGTATCTGGACTGTCCCCTGAAATTCTATTTCCGATATGTGGCAGGACTGAAAGAAAAAGAGGAAGTGGTGACAGAAATCGATCCTTCTACTTTCGGTACCATTTTGCATGGGGCAATGGAGCATTTGTATGGATTGGGAGAAAACAATCCACCAAGGAAAATCGATAGCCATGAGTTTGATCGATTGATTCCTCAAGTTCCTGCAGCAGTAGATTTGGCTATTCGGGATTTTTATCAAGTTCCTGAAGGCCAAACCATGGAGTATTCAGGTCAGCTGGAGATTGCACGGGAGATTTTCAAAAAGTATCTCCAAGCCATTTTGGAATACGATCAGAAGAATGGAGAATTTACAGTATTAGGTGTAGAGATGAATATTCCAGCTAAGATTCCGGTCACCCTGAATTCCGGAGAAGTAAAAGTGGCTCTTGGAGGAGTGATTGACAGAGTTGATCTTAAGGATGGCATGGTTCGACTAATAGATTATAAAACCGGAAAGGACAACAAGAAGGTTAAATCAATTGCTTCCCTTTTTGACCGAAAGGAGAAAAACCGAAATAAGGCGGCTATGCAGACTTTGTTGTATGCTTACTTTTTCCAATGGAAGCATCCCGACAATCAAAAGCCTCTCAAACCAGGAATTTTCAATATCAAGGAAATCTACAACCCAAAATTCAATCCATTTCTGCAACTGAATGGAGAGGAGATTCAGGATTACAGGGAAGTGGAAGGGGGATTTATGGAAGGAATTACCAATCTATTGACTGAGATTCTTAATCCCGAGAATCCATTTAATCAGACCGAAGATTTGAAAAAGTGCGAATATTGTCCATACAAGGAGATCTGTGGGAGATAGGTTATTGATTTAGGATAAGTTTGGAAAATCTCCTAGAAGCTTTTTTTAGCGATTTTTTCATGGAGTTCATTGACCATCAACAGAGCTGCTGAGCCATACCATTCTTTCAAATCCATTTTCAGGACCCCGGCCTTGATAGCAGGATCAGTTTCCGTCAAGGCTTTAGCTTCTTCAATACTTTGGACATCGAAGATGTAAATACCCCGAAGATCTTCATTTCCGAAAAATGGACCAGCCAAAACCAGCTTTCCCATTTCGGCCATTTTTCCAATATTGGCCATATGGCCTGCTTGAATTTCTTGTCTTTGCTCGGCGCTGTATTCGCTTATCCGATCCCCCCGGAGGAGGAAGGCCATGACGTATTTTTTCATTCCCAACTCATCCGCTCCCAGCTTAGTTGCTAAGGGCTCGTCGTATTGATTTTGAGAAAAACAAAGGGTGGAAAATCCAAGTAAGAGCGAGAGGGAAAACAGTAATTTCTTCATGTTGCTTAGGGTTTTTGAGTGGGTGAAAATGGGCTAAATTCTAGGTGTTCGTTGATAAGAAAACTATCTTATCTGGACAGGAAATTAATCGAATTGACTAGGCATAAAATAGCAAATTTTTAATGTTATAAACCAAGGTATATGGGTTTGGAATTTTCTATTTCTGTAATTCGGATTCATGAAGAGCTTATGAAATTAGGGTAGGGGAGCCTTGGTTTTTTCAAAAAAGTAGCCCCTCAAATTCAATGATTCTAGAATAGGCAAATCAGTTTCTTTCATCCAAAAGGGAGCGTTTCGATGAAAAATTATGGCCTGATCCTTGCAATTTCTAAGAGAATCCAAAATAATAATGGATGCCTTTGAGCACCTAAAATCCCTCCATTCTTATTTAATTTTATGATTTATTGAATAGGATTTAACTAGCTGATTTAAAATAGGATAAGACTGGTTTAGATAATACTTAATTTGCCGAGACTAAAAAATTTAGATTGAGCTAAAAAAGAAAGTTTCCATCCTTCTAAGTCCAACCAAGCTAGATATACCGTTTTTAATTTTAGTTTTAGATTTAAATAGACCTAATCAAGAAAATCGCAAGAAACCAGTTTTTCCATGCCAACTATTGCCTACCTAGATGACGACAGGATTCAGCATATTTTGATGAAGAAGCTTTTCCAGATTCATCTACCTTCTTTCGAAGTACAGACTTTTTCAAAACCAAATTCTATGGAAGATTGGCTTGGAAATAACGTGGTGGATATCATTCTTTCCGACCTGAATTTGGAAGGAGAATCTGCTTGGGATTGGATTGAAAGATTTACCAAAATTTCGTCTGCCCCTTTGGTTTTTTTGACAGCTCATGCTACTCCAGAAGACCTGGGTAAAATGGCTGATTTCCCTCAGGTGAAAATGATTTTTGAAAAGCCTCTTGCTGAGGATGACTGGCAAAAAATTGCTGGAATGGTATCCTGAAAAATGTCCCAA
Organism: Algoriphagus boseongensis; assembly: GCF_004362805.1. GTDB lineage: Bacteria > Bacteroidota > Bacteroidia > Cytophagales > Cyclobacteriaceae > Algoriphagus > Algoriphagus boseongensis. The sequence goes on along the minus strand of NZ_SNYF01000005.1, from coordinate 1,745,353 downwards.
CTTTTAAATAGAATTCTTTAGTAACGCGTTATTGCAATTAGTTTTTATTCAGGAAACGAAGGAAAATTTAAAAAGGAATTAACCATTTATAATTCAAAAAAACTCTTGTTCGGGCAGGGGATGGTTTTAATTTTGTTTTCTTTGTATAGCTTGCTTGATAGTGAACAATTGGCAAGTAGATAGCTTCTAAAACTATGGCCGAAGGATCGGATGTTAGAAAGCCTTTGCTTTCAAAGAAAATTGATAAGTTTTTTACAGGTCTGGCAGATGCCTGGAATTTTGTCAGGCGCTTCTTTCAGGAGGTGTTTTTGCCTCCCTACGAATTCAAAGAAGTAATTCATCAGTGTTACAGAATAGGGGTTGAATCCCTTCCATTGATTTCCTTGACTGGATTTATCGTCGGGATAGTATTTACAAATCAGTCCAGGCCCTCACTTTCAGAGTTTGGCGCTACTTCCTGGTTGCCTTCTTTGATTTCCATTGCCGTGGTAAGGGCAATGGGACCTTTGGTGACTGCCTTGATTGCAGCGGGTAAAGTCGGATCCAGTATCGGTGCAGAAATTGGCTCCATGAAAGTAACAGAGCAGATTGATGCCATGGAGGTTTCTGCTACCAATCCTTTCAAATTTCTGGTTGTCACAAGAGTTCTGGCCACCACCTTTATGATCCCTATGCTTGTGATGTACACAGACTTTGTGGCGTTAATTGGATCTTTTATAAATGTGAATAAAAATGAATTGGTAAGTCTTTCGACCTTCTTTGTTCAGGTGTTTGATTCTATTTCATTTTTGGATGTCTTTTCATCTGTATTAAAGTCCCTGGTTTTCGGTTTCACGATTGGGATTGTGGGTTGCTATAAAGGCTATAATTCTTCAAAAGGAACTGAAGGTGTGGGTAGAGCCGCCAATTCGGCTGTAGTAATGGCTATGTTTCTGATCTTTATCGAGGAGTTATTGTCTCTTCAGATTGTCAATGCAATACGGAGTCTATAGGTTATGGGAAATAGAGATGTTGTAGTCGAAGTAAGGAATTTGTATAAATCATTTGGTGATTTGGACGTTCTTATGGGCGTTGACTTGGATTTGTATAAAGAAGAAAACTTAGTCGTTTTAGGCCGTTCCGGAACCGGAAAATCTGTTTTGATCAAAATCATGGTTGGTTTATTGAAGCAGGACAGTGGCTCTATGAAGGTTTTGGGAAGAGAAGTTTCCGATTTGAATACCAAAGAACTCAATGCGCTTAGGCTGAAAATCGGCTTTTCCTTTCAAAATTCAGCACTTTACGATTCCATGACCGTAAGAGAAAACATGGAGTTTCCTTTGGTTAGAAATGTTAAAAACCTGACCAAAAAAGACATTACCTATAAGATTGAAGAGTTGTTGGATGCCGTAGGGCTTCCTCAAACGATCAATCAAATGCCTTCTGAATTGTCAGGTGGACAGAAAAAAAGAATTGGGGTAGCTCGAACTTTGATTTTGAATCCAGAAATCATGCTCTATGATGAGCCTACAGCAGGACTTGATCCGATTACCTGTGTGGACATCAATAACCTGATCAATGAAGTTCGGGAAAGGTATAAAACAACCTCAATTGTTATTACACACGACTTGGCCTGTGCAAAAATGACAGGAGACCGAATGGCTGTTTTATTGGATGGTCAATTTAAATCAATCGGAACCTTTGAAGAAATCTTCCCAAGGGCCGAGGATGAACGAGTGAAATCATTTTACGATTATAATTTTATAAACTCATGAGAGGAGAAAATAAACGATCCGTATTAGTTGGGATTTTTGTCTTTATCGGGATTGCAATCTTGGTGACAGGTATTCTGACCTTAGGAGGGCAACAGAAGAAGTTTGTCAAAGCGATCCATCTCAAGGCCGTCTTTGATGACATCGGAGGTCTTCAAACAGGAAACAACATCTGGTTTTCCGGGGTGAAAATAGGAACGGTTCGAAAAATCAATTTCTACGGAGATTCTCAGGTAGAAGTAGAAATGAATGTAGAAGAATCTGTTTCTGAATTTATCCGCAAGAATTCCAAAGCTACCATCAGTTCTGATGGTTTGATTGGTAATAAAATCATCGTGATTTACGGTGGAAGTACTGATTTTCCTCCTGTTGAAGAAGGTGACAGACTTGAGGCCGTAATGCCTTTGGACACAGATCAAATGATGGAGACCCTTCAGGTAAATAATGAAAACCTAGTAGAAATTACCGCTGATCTGAAGCTTTTGACAGGAAAGTTGGCGGCTGGTGAAGGCATTGTGGGAGCTGTAATGACTGATTCTACGCTTGCGGTTCGCTTTAAAGAAATCGTAAATAATCTGGATAAAGCTTCAGCAAATAGCAACAGAATGTTAGCCGAACTGAACACTTTCGCTGGAAAGCTAAATAAAGAAGGGAACCTTTTCAATGATCTAGTCACTGATACCGAAATTGCTGACGAGTTGCGCGCAACTATCGCAAGCTTCAAGGCAAGTGCAGAAAATACCCAGCAACTCACCAAAAAGCTGGAGGAGATTTCAGCAAAATTGGATGATCCTGATAATGCTTTGGGAACCATGCTTAATGATCCAGCTTTTGCTGAATCCTTAAGAAGCACACTTCAGAATACAGATTCTGCAACCTACAATTTGAACAGAGGTCTTGAAGCTTTGGAATATACCTGGCCTTTCAGAAAAGGATTCAAGCGGAAAGCAAAAGAGGAAGAAAAAGCAGGAGGAAATTAAAAGGAAAGCCGATCATTTGATCGGCTTTTTTTATCCCAATTTGAATCTTACCGGAACGTACATCCATTTCTGAATTGGATTTCCTTTTGCATCCAAGGCAGGAAAAAATGGTCCGGAATATAGCTCAATTACCCTCAAAGCTTCTTTTGCCAATAACTTACTCACCTCTCCAGGATTGGCAACTTCTGTTTTAAGCACTTTTCCATCCTCTGAAATCAACAAGGCTATTTGGACAGTTCCCTGTTCCATTTTTTGTCTGGCAGGAATAGGGTATTGGAGGTTTTTGGCAAAAATCTCATTCAACTTAGTTTTATCTAAACCAGGATAGAAATCATCTCGATCTGACATTTTTTTTGATTCGGGATTACCTCTCCAAACTTCAAATGAGTCAATTCCCACATAACTCACCTCTGCAATTTTTTCTCCTTCCTCGTAATAAAAAGAGATGTATTTCCCATTATCCAGATTTTTGATGGTTTGCTTGATCAGGCGATTTAAGGAATCAAATTCCTCAGAGATTTCTTGGTTGAATCCTCCTTCCTGATTTACTCCGACTTTCTTTTGGATTACCATTCGGTTTTCTGAATTCAAAATGTAAAAAACTTGCTCTTTTGCTTTATTTCTGAAGCTTTTCTGGGTATAGGCCAAGTTTTCTACATCCCCTTTTGGGATTTGGTAGAAATGCTGATTGAGATAGCTTATTGTTTCCTTTTGAGCAAAAGCGCTAAAAGAAAATCCGATTAGTAAAAACAAGAAAATTGAAAAGTAGCCTTTACGTTTCATAGATAAGGTTTTAATGAGTTGGGTTAGTTTTATTGGTAAATAATTCCTTTTTGGATCTTTTCAGGTTGATTTAGATTTAAGGGAATAGTGATCCATTCTCCTTTAGGATTTCCAAATGAATCCTTAGCAGGAAGAAAACTCCAGTTCCATTCCTTTATCAGTTCTATAAATCGGTCTGCAAATTTCTTTTCCCCACCCAAGGGATTTGCCCATTCAGTCTGGGTCACCATACCCTTTTCATCCACATAAAGAGCAGCAATGATCTTTTGGTCATAATCGGGTAATTCTGAAGGCCGAACCTTTAGGTTTTTACTCAGATAATTTATCCATTCCTCCTTTCCCGTGAACAGTTGTGGCAAAAAGTCATTTTCGAAATTCAGGGTTGGTTCTGGTTCGCCCGCTCTTTGGGTAAAATACTGACGATTCCCCTCATAAAGAACCTGTCCGACCTGTTCATTATCATGGAAATAAGTCTGGATAAATTTGTCATTCAAAAGATTCTCTGTCCTTCTCCAGAGTAATTTCCCATTTTCCTCAAACTGCTCCGTTGTTTTTTCATGGATATCTGGAGTAGGGGGAAAGGTTTTGATTTGACGAATCATTCGGTTTTCCAAGTCGAAAATCCGCTCGATCTTTATCGAATCAGGAGTATAAGAGACCAGCTTATTGAACTGATGAGTTAAGCTGTCCTCTTTGGGGATCTCATAAAAATGTCGATTAAGTCGAATAGGGACTCTTGACTGGGCAAAACTTGAAATAGAAAGAAGGACTTGAAAAGATACAAGGGAAATCCAAAAATGCATTGTTAAAACTTAGACTTTAATTGTTGAAAAATACGATCTAAATCCTTCTTTCCAAACTTAATCCAAGGGATAAACCTTATTTTTGCCCGAACCTAATACAAACCTTCACTAATGAATTCTATTAACCCTTCTCAAACCCAAGCCTGGCAAAGGCTGGGTACTTTGGCTGAGAAATACAACCACCTAGAAATAAAAGACCTTTTTAAAGAAAGAGAGCGATTCGAGAGATATTCGCTGGAGCTCGAGGATATTTTAGTCGATTTTTCCAAAAACCGGGTCAATGACGAGATCCTTCATGCACTTCGGGATTTGGCTGAGGAAACCAAGCTTCATTCAGCTATTGAAGCCATGTTTACCGGCAAGCATATCAATGGCACAGAAAACAGGGCAGTTCTTCACACGGCTTTGAGAAATCCTTCCAAGCAATCCGTCTATTTGGACGGAGAAGATGTGATGCCGGAAGTGACGGCAGTTTTGGCAAAAATGAAGTCTTTTGCTGATCAAATTAATGAAGGCAAGTGGCTTGGCTATACAGGAAAGCCTATCAAATCCTTGATCAATATCGGTATTGGTGGTTCCGATTTGGGTCCTGTGATGGTCACTGAGGCTTTAAAGCCTTATCAGAATCCAAATTTGGACGTATTTTTTGTTTCCAATGTAGATGGAACCCATATCGCAGAAACCTTGAAAAAGGTGGATCCTGAAACAACCTTATTTTTCATCGCTTCCAAAACTTTTACCACCCAAGAAACCATGACCAATGCCCATACGGCAAGGAATTGGTTTTTAGAAAATGCGAAAGATGAGAAAGCTGTTGCTAAGCATTTCGTGGCTCTTTCTACCAATGCAAAAGCTGTAGAGGCATTCGGAATTGACACCCAAAATATGTTTGAGTTTTGGGATTGGGTTGGAGGCCGATATTCTTTGTGGTCTGCGATCGGACTTTCCATCGCTTGTGCAATTGGCTTTTCCAATTTTGAAAAGCTTTTGGCTGGAGCCCACTCCATGGATGAGCATTTTCGCCATTCCCAATTCAATAGGAACATCCCAGTTCTGCTGGCCTTAATTGGTATTTGGAATACGAATTTTCTGGGAGCGACTACCGAGGCTATCCTACCTTATGATCAATATTTGCATCGCTTTGCAGCCTATTTCCAGCAAGGAAATATGGAAAGCAATGGAAAATATGTGACCAGAAATGGGGAAAAGGTAAACTACACCACCGGGCCTGTCATTTGGGGTGAGCCAGGAACGAACGGACAGCATGCTTTTTATCAGTTGATCCATCAGGGCACACATTTGATCCCATGCGATTTTATTGCTCCTGCAATTTCCCACAATCCAATCGGAGACCACCATCAGAAATTGCTTTCTAATTTCTTTGCTCAGACTGAAGCTTTAATGAATGGAAAGTCTTTGGAGCAGGTAAAAGCTGAAATGAATAAGGCGGGCAAATCTGTAGAAGAAATCGATAAAATCGCTCCTCACCGGGTTTTTGAAGGGAATCGACCAACCAATTCCATTTTGGTGAAGAAGATTACGCCCTACACCTTAGGCCAGTTGATTGCCATGTACGAACATAAAATTTTCGTGCAAGGCGTGATCTGGAATATTTACAGCTTCGACCAATGGGGAGTTGAATTGGGGAAAGTTTTGGCCAATGGCATTTTGCCTGAATTGGCTGGAGAAGAGGAAGTAAACTCCCATGATTCTTCCACCAATGGACTTATCAATGCCTATAAAAAAATGAGAAAGGCTTAATCAAGAATTCCTTTCAAATCGATTTCCATCAATCTCGGGGGAACAGTCAGCCCACCTACGCTGATTTGTTCTCCCGAGATTTTTATTTTCTCAGAAGAAAATAGAGCAATGCCCTCCGTTTGACTGGTTTGGGAAACACTTCCTAAATAGAAGGAATAAGCTGTGGAAGATGAAGGAATGGCTGCAGGAAGGGTATTGGGGTAGGCCAGAATGAATGATCTGGAGTTGAATCCAGTGGTTTCATAGCCAATAAAGACCAAACTTTTTCCATCAGGACTAAGGTCAGCGCCTGTTAATTTACCTGTTGCTTCAAAAACTCCAATTCGCTGAGCGATCCGATTTCCGGGAATATCATCAATGGCAAAAATCCCGGACTCATTGGTACTGGTTTCTTTGGTGAAAAGGTAAATCTTACCTCCCAAGAACACCATGGCTTCACAATCATAGGGAAGATCCGCATTGGCAGCACCACTTGGATCTTGGTAAATAAAGTTGATCACTTCGGCCTGAACCTGAGTTTGGTTCAAAACTGACTGGATTGGAATTCGGAGAATTTTAAGATCCTTTCTCGTTCCTCCATTATTTCCAAAATCTCCAATATAAAGGAAGTCTGGACCGGCAGCTAGGTCTTCCCAATCTACATTGGGAGCATTACTCACCTGGATAGTTCGAAGTATTAATCCCGTATCAGGGTTGATTTCCTGAATTTCAGCAAAATTTCCTCCATCGTTAATTGAAAAAAGTCTATTGACGATCCACTGGAGCCCGGATGTTTCTTTCAGTCCCTCAGCTAAGGTCCGAACTCGGTATGGATTCAATTGCTCCGGAAAACCATTGTTTTTTAGGGTGATGACTTGATTGAGATAAGTGAAATAAGGGTCGGAAATTAGGGCAGGCGGAGGATCTCCAGTTTCTCTTTGAAAATAAAATCCTCTGTGAGAAAATGCCTGGGCATCCCATCCCCATCGAAATGATTTCCCATTGCTTAGAGGGATTTCTACGGTGACGGGAGATTGACTCTTTGCATAGACGAAATAATAATTCCCTTTAGAGCCTAGAGGAAGGGTTTGAGGAAGTATGGTCTTAGGAATTCCTCCAAGATTATTTTTCTGAAAACTTAGGAGTTGAAAGTCTGAAACACCAGAAAGCCTTGTTTTCACTTGGCTTGAATTCACGGTAAGATTTCCACCAAATTGAATGGGAAGGGTGGTAGAGGCTTGCTCCTGAATTGGACTGGACTCATAGGAATATATTCCAAAGGGCAATTCAAAACTGCTTGAAGAATTGCCAAAATCAGAGCTGAATTGGATAGGGTAGGATTGTCCCGATTCCTTGGACGAAAATACCAAGAAGAAATTTGGAGGAAGTGGATGTTCCCAAACCTCATCGGCCAGGATTCTTGCACCTCCAGTTGAGGGCGCAGATAAATCAATGCCCTCAACTGTGACCAAAGCCTTTCCAGATTCTGGTTTTTCCTTGTTACAGGAAATCAGAAAAATTAAAATCAGGGGAAGTAAAAAACGGCTTGATTTCATTTTAAAAAGATTTATACCCATAATTAACGAAAGAGTGGGCAAAGGATTCAGTTTTTTATAGCTTTTCTATACCCTAAAGCCAAAGCAAACTGCTGTCTCCATAACTCAGGAATCGATAGTCATTGTCCAAGGCTTCTTGGTAAACCTTTTTCCAGTCCTCACCAAGAATGGTGGCAATCAATAAAACTAAGGTAGAACCCGGCTGATGGAAGTTGGTAATCAACCCTTCAATCATTTGGTAAGAGTACCCGGGGAAAATAAAAATTTCAGTTTGACCGAGAATAGTTTCCACCTGCTGTCTTTCCATTAAATCTAAAATTGCCTGCATAGCTTCAGCTCTGGATGGGATTCGCTCTCTTTTTTCGTAGGCAAATAGCTTTGGAACAAAGAAATCCTCGCCTTTTCCCTCGATCAGCTTTACTCCGTACCAAAACAAACTTTCTAAGGTTCGAACAGAAGTAGTCCCAACAGCAACGGTTTTCCCAGAATTGGAAAGCAGAATTTCTAAAGTCTCCCGATTCACTTGGATCTGCTCACTGTGCATGGGGTGTTCCAAAACATTATCCACTTTAATTGGCTGGAAAGTCCCCGCACTTACATGAAGTGTCACTTGCGCTTCCCTGACTCCTTTTTTTCTCAGTCTTTCAAAAACCTCCTCAGTAAAATGAAGCCCAGCTGTGGGAGCCGCTACAGCTCCTTCTTTTTTAGAATAAACTGTCTGGTATCGATCTTTGTCAGAGGCTTCGGCTTTTCGGTTTAGGTAGGGAGGAAGTGGAATTTCTCCGCTCGCTTCTACCAAATCCACAAAAGCAATTTCTGGATCATTCCAAGAAAATTCAACCTGCTTGGACTCCCGATCGACCAATTTTGCTTGAAGAACAACTTCTTTAGCTCCCATTTGGATTCGACCTTGGAGAATTTCTCCATCCTTCCACTTTTTCGCATTTCCGATCATCGTTTCCCAGGTCACTGGATGTTTGGCCAGCATGATTTCTGGAATTACTGTGGTAGGAGCCACCGGAGCCAATAAGAAAATCTCAATTTTAGCTCCTGTCTCTCGTTGAAAAATAAGGCGGGCAGGAATGACTTTGGTGTCATTGTAGACCAAAAGCGTATCCGTGGGAAGCAGATCCGGTAAGTCGTAAAAGTGATAATGGCGAATCTCTCCTTTGAGATATTGCAAAAGCTGGGAATGGTCCCGCTTTTCAAGAGGAAACTTCGCGATGCGTTCGTCTGGGAGTGTATATTCGTAATTCTTTAGGTCGATCTGAGGAATTTCCATCGGATTGGCTGATTTGGGTGCAAATATAGGCATCTAGAATTACCCAAAAATTGATTTGAACCATGTCGGAGTCGGTTAAGCTTCAGTTTTCTTTCATTAAACGTACACTTCAATTCAGATTTGATGCAGGGACCTCCCGTGGAGTTTTGAAAACTCGGGATGTGTATTGGATAAAAGTGCAGGATCCAAAAAATCCAGAAGTGATAGGTTGGGGAGAAGCTGCGCCTTTGGTTAAACTTAGTCCAGATTACCGAGAAGACTTTGAGGAAATACTAGCACAATCCTTAGCGAAACTCTCTCAGGAATCCTGGGAAATGGAAGAAAATTCTCTTTTAGAAAAAGTGAAAAGTCTTGTTTCCTTTGATTTACCCTCTCTACGATTTGGAGTGGAAATGGCACTTTTAGATTATTTTAATGGAGGAAAAAAGCGCTTTTTCTCCAATCCATTTTTTGACAAAAACCAGCCAATTCCGATCAATGGACTGATTTGGATGGGGGACAGAAGCTTTATGCTGGAGCAGATTGATCAAAAATTAAACGAGGGCTTTGACTGCATCAAAATGAAAATTGGTGCGATAGACTTTGAGCAGGAACTCGAGCTTTTGGGCTATATCCGGGAGCGGTATTCCAAAAAGCAAATCGTCCTCAGGGTAGATGCAAATGGGGCTTTTTCTCCAGAAAATGTGATGGAAAAATTGAGCAGATTGGCTCAACTGGATATTCATAGTATCGAGCAACCCATTCCTGCCGGAGATTGGAAAGCGATGCATGAGCTATGCAAAAAAACACCTTTGCCAATTGCCTTGGATGAGGAACTGATAGGGGTTCAGAAGAAATCTGAACTTTTGGACACCATCCAACCCCAACATATCATTCTTAAGCCCACGCTTCTGGGAGGGTTTTTAGAGACCAAGGAGTGGATCAGATTGGCTGAGGAGAGAAATATCGGTTGGTGGATGACCTCTGCCTTGGAGAGTAATATCGGCTTGAATGCAATATCTCAATTGGCTTCCTCCTTCAATACTCAGATTCCTCAGGGATTGGGAACAGGGAAATTATACCATAATAACCTCGATTCGCCCCTTGAAATCAAATCTGGAAAGATTCACTACAACGCAGCTAAACCTTGGGAAAATCCAGCCTAATTGGACAATCGGAAAAGGTACACCGGTTTATGTATCGTGGCTTTCCAAAGAGTCTGGGTAAGTTTTCCGGTTTCTGAATCTCTTTCGAAAATCACAATATCATTGCTGGCCTGATGAGCTGCCAGCAAATATTTTCCATCTCCGGTCAGGTTGAAATTCCGAGGCATTAATCCCCCTGAAGAGATATTTTGGATCCTTTCGTATTCACCATTTTGATTTTTCCCAAAGACAGAAATGGTATTGGCATCGCCTCTGTTGGAAACATAAACATGTTTTCCATCGGGTGAAATTCTGATTTCAGCTGCGCCCACATTTCCAGTAAAACCTTCATCCAAAAGACTCAACCTTTGCTTTGGAGTAAGTTTTCCTTCTTCATAAGAAAATACATCCATGGAAGCAGCCATTTCTTCGACTACCAAAACCTCTTTTCCATCTGCCGAAAAAGCCAAATGTCTTGGGCCATCACCGGGTGTTACTGGAAATTCATAGGATAAGCTCAGGGGTTCTGAATTTTCAGGATTGAAGTCGTAGACATAGATTTTATCAGTTCCCAAATCCGCTACCAAGACTCTTTTACCTTCCGGATCAAAGGTGGTGGAATGAACATGTGGTTTTTCCTGTCGATCGGGATTGATGCTTTTTCCGGTATGTTGAAATAGTTGCACGAAGTCCAACTGGCCTTCTGGCCCAACCTTAAAAATGGAAAGGCTTCCCCCCGTATAATTTCCCAAAATGATAAAATCCTCGTTTGGAGAAATGGAAATATGGCAAGGATGATCACCTTTAGATTCATCCTGATCCAATAAAGTCAATGAGCCATCTTCTGGATTTCTGGAAAAACTCAATACGTTTCCTCCCTGTATTCCGGCCTCTTCCTCAAGAGAATATACTCTTTTTCCGTCTTTAGTCGCGATCACAAAAGAAGGATTGGCCACTCCGGCAGCAATGGTCTCCACGGTCATCAAATTTTCCGAAGGAGAAAAGTAGAGATGGTTTATTCCTTGATTGATTGAATCGGTGTAGGTTCCGACTAAGAATTCATAAGAGAGATTTTCCACAGGGGGTACGGTTGATTCAGTAGAATTGGGCGAAGAACAGGAAGCCGTCAAAGCTATTGCAGTTGAGAAAAGACCGAGGTAGGGATTGAATTTCATAACTTGAAAGTAAAAAAATAATCGAGACTATTATTTTATGTTTTATTTAAAGATCATTTCAAAAAAGTATAAAAAAGGAAATTAATTACCTTTTTGTTTAGAGAATATCTAATTCTATAAAATAAAAAAGCAAAAATTGTTAATTTGCTGTGATCTATTAAAAAGACCCTAATGCAGCAAATTTATGACACGCAAGTCGCCAAGCGATTTACGATTTACAACAGTTTATTTTTAGACCTGCCTTTTGATGACATCTATGTTACAGGAACGCTTTTGCCCTTTTTGGGAAAAGCCTGTGAAAAAGGCTACCAAGAGGGAAAATCTCCTGTGGAAATCATTCAGGGCTTCTTCGAGGAAATGATGCCCAATGAATCTGAGCAAAGAAAAAATGATTTCTTATTTCAGATGATCCAATATGTCGAGCGTCAGGTGGTGCTTTTTGATTCTATTGAGGACGCGGCCTATGATAAAATCAATGACATAAACGGAAAGGGATCGGTCAAGGCTTTGATCAGTAGGGTAGAGACAGACAAGAAAAAGAAGGAATTGATCGAGAAGTTGAAGACTTTTTCGGTTAGGCTTACGCTCACAGCACACCCAACTCAGTTCTATCCTGGAAATGTATTGGGAATTATCACGGATCTGGAGCAGGCGATCCGAACTGATGATTTGGAAAACATCAACCTACTTCTTCAGCAATTAGGGAAAACAGGCTTTATCAATCGGGAAAAACCAACCCCATTCGATGAGGCGGTCAGTTTGATCTGGTATTTGGAGAATGTTTTTTATCATAGCATCCCGGATATCATTGTCCGACTTTTAAAAGGACTTGGAGAGCCTATTCATACTTGGGAAAATCCGGGGATTCTCAAAGTTGGTTTTTGGCCAGGAGGAGACCGAGACGGAAATCCATTTGTGACTCATGATATTACGGTGCAGGTAGCAGATCGATTGAAAAAATGGCTGATGCGCTGCTACTACAGAGACCTAAGAAAGCTCAAAAAGCGCTTGACTTTCAAGCATGTGGAGGAACTGATCACCAAGGCGGAGCGGGGAATCTATTTCACCCTTTTTGAAAACAAGAATGTCTATGAATCCAAGGAAGATCTTTTAGCCATCCTGTTAGAAGCGAGAGAAGTTTTGGTAAATGAACATGAAGGTTTGTTTTTGGATCTCTTGGATCAGTTTATCCTGAAAGTCCGAATTTTTGGGTTCCATTTTGCACATATGGACCTTCGTCAGGATAGCAGAAAGCATGACGCACTTTGGGAGGAGATTTTTTCTATTCAAGGAAAAGAATTTACTGGCACTGAGGATGAGTTAATTTCCAAAGTCATGAAGACCCGAGGAATTCCTGCCTTGGATGATTTCCAGGAGCCTTTTCATAAAGAAATGCTTCAGTCTTTGGCGACAGTAAGGACCATTCAAGCCCAAAATGGGGAAGATGGCTTGCATCGCTACATCATTTCAAATTCCCAATCAGCATTGCATGTTTTGGAAGTTTTCCAATTGGCAAGATTGACTTTGGGTGCTAAGGCGGATAATCTTCCTTTGGATATTGTTCCGCTTTTTGAGACCATCGACGATTTGGCCATGGCCCCGAAAATCATGGACAAATTGTACAAGTTGCCGGAATATGCCGCTCATTTGAAATCTAGAGGGATGAAGCAAAATATCATGCTGGGATTTTCTGACGGAACAAAAGACGGAGGATATCTTAAGGCGAACTGGTCAATTCTAGTGGCCAAGGAGGAGCTATCCGAAATCTCCAGAAAGCATGGAATCAAGGTGGTTTTTTTCGATGGTCGTGGAGGTCCGGTTGCACGTGGAGGAGGAAATTTGCATAATTTCTATGCTTCCCTTGGGCAGAAAGTGGAAAACTCAGAAATCCAAGTGACCATTCAGGGTCAGACTATTTCTTCTAATTATGGAAAGCAAGTCTCCTGTACCTACAATTTGGAGCAGCTGCTCAGTGCTGGTTTGGAAAATCACCTCTATCCTGATGCCGAAAAAAATCTGAATAAAGAACAAAGAAAACTCATTCAGGAATTGGCAGATTCGGGCTATGAGGCTTATAAAAAGCTTAAGAATCATCCCAAGTTTGTCCCTTATTTGGAGCATGTGGCTCCATTAAAGTATTTCGGAATGACCAATATCGGAAGCAGACCTTTGAAAAGAGGGAAGGGTGCCGGATTGAAGTTTGAGGATTTGCGCGCGATTCCTTTTGTAGGATCATGGGCTCAAATGAAGCAGAACATCCCCGGGTTTTTCGGAGTAGGTGCTGCAATTGAAGAATTGGAAGCAAAAGGGAAAATCAAGGATATTCAAGACTTGTATCAAGAGAGTTTGTTCTTCCGCACCTTGCTCAGTAATTCCATGCAGTCACTTAATAAGTGTTATTATCCTGCTACAGCTTACCTGAAGAAAAACAAGGAATACGGAGAGTTTTGGGAGATTTTATTCGAGGAGTTCAACAGATCTGTGGAGAAAATAAAGGAAATATCCAGTATGAGTGAATTACTGGAGGACAGTCCGGTTACCAAAAAATCCATTGAAATCCGGGAAAAAATAGTTCTTCCCTTGATCACCATTCAGCAATATGCAATTCAGACAATCTTGGATTCAGGAGGATCATCAGAGGTTTTGGATAAACTCATTCTCAGGGCCATGTTTGGTATTATAAATGCAACCCGGAATGCAGCATAAAAAAAGCCCTTGGATGAATTCCAAGGGCTTTTTCTTTTATTGGCTACTGCTTATTTCTTCTTTATAATAATTCCATCCTTAATCATTTGATCAGAAATTACCATGGCAAATGCTCTTGCAAACGCTTCCAAATTAGCAGGGTTGGTAGTTTCAGACTGGGAAGACCATACTAACTGCTCTGTGTTTACATCGTATAGGTTAGCCTCTAGGTAATAATTCTTGTCAGTAGTGTAATATCCTGGATCATACATCAAAGGACTATAGTAATTGTAGTATCCCCAATAAGATCTATAGTACCCTCCATAGCCCATAGGGGCATATGCTGTGGTTCCAGGAACATATCTTGTTTCATTAGTTTGATCCAAAAGTGCAACGGTAAGAATTGCATCATGTCCTTTTGCTCTTAATTGTTGCGCGAATTTCTCCTTTTCAGACTCAGACGGACGAGTTCCTGGAGGAATAATACTGGAGGAGTTAGAAGCCTTAATTCCATCCTGAGTCAAAACATTTTGGACCTGATCTTCAAAAGTTTGACGTCCAATTACGCTTTCAGAAATACCCAAAATCATAATGTCATTATATCCGCCTGCTTGTTTTTCTGGACTAGCCCAAGATCCTAGAATCTTTGTGCTCGGGGAGCAAGCAAACAGGATCATTCCAAGGGAGAGAATGAATAGGTTTGTAATCTTTTTCATAATAGAGATAGTTGATAGATTTTTTATTTGTACTCATCGATAAATGGCAATTCTTGCTGAATCGCATTTCGGATGGTGTTATGAATGTAAGTATCCAATTGAAGGAATTTAGCAGCATCTAAAGCCGAAACTGCTTTTTTAAACTTCTTGTAGTATTTCGAATGAAGTTTAGCAAGGGCCTCATCATTTTTGAGCGTTCTAGTAGCCAGATTATCGGCCTCCATTTCGCCAATTGTCGAATATCTCTTCATGTAATCGTCAATGATCATGAATCTTTCTCTGGCTAGGGTTCTACGCTCTGTTTCATACATTTCATAAACCGGCCAAAAGGCTACAGCCTTTGCATCGGACAGCTTTAAAACTTCCTGAACGATTAATTTTTTGTCTTGACCAAAGGCTTCTTGGATCATTTTTACCTCATCTTCGAGGGACTGTGCGCAAAGCAGGCTGCTCGTACTAAAAAATAGACCGAGAGCAATAAATAGAATCTTTTTCATGGGTTTGATTGGAGTTTTTGGGATAAAATTTTCGATATAATTTAAAGTTTTTCAAGGGTTAATTCTAAAACGACTCATTAATATTTAGGTAAAATCCAGAGTTTCCTTTTTGCCCAAAGGCATAATCCGCAGTGATAGTTGTTCTCTTTTCTTTGTTAATCATCACCCGAAGACCTAAGCCATAACCAGGATTGATTTTATCAAAAAGCTTTTCATAGGTATTTGGAACTCCTATAAAGTCCTTTCTTTTTGCTCCGCTAAAAGTCGCGCCATTCACGAAAATCGTTCCTCCAAAAGTGTCCTTCTCTTTTTGAAGAGGGAATCTCCATTCAGCTTCTCCATAGACCATGTTTTCTCCTCTAAATCTTCCCTGAGCATATCCTCTTCCGCCACGACCAAACATATCCCAACCGATAGAAGGTAAATTCATATAAGGAAGATTTCCGGAAACCAGAAAATTACCCATTCCCCAGACAGCAATCAGGTTTCGTTTTCTTTGCTTATCAAGGTTAAAGTAATGCCTGTAATCCAAAAGGAGGGTACTTGAACTTTGGTCTGAACCCAGAAATTCTGGATTGATTTTGTATTGAATCCAGGCAAAGTTTTTCTCATAGGGAGATACTGCCACATCCCGGTTTTCCATTACAAAATTTAGGGTAACACCAGACAAGGTGTATTTTTCAGTATCAAATCCTTTGGAGATGTTATAGGCGTCATGTGAAAATTGAAGTAAAGGGTCAATTCCATCCTCATAGAAATTTTCCACTTTACTATGAATGTCTAAATGGTATCCAAGGCCAAGGTAAAAAGGAGAATCTCCTACTTTTTTCAAAAAAGCTTCATGAAACCTAAAGAGGTTAAAATTCATTTGCTGCTCGCCCCAATAGGAAAGAGGTTGGTTTGGATTCTGCTCTGGTTCATTTGGAGCAGAGCTCCCCAGGCCGAAAGTAGGCTGTGAGGTGATGAAGTACCTCCAATCACCCATCAAAATGGTCTTGTTTTCGGAAAGGTAAATATTGTGTCTCGAGCTTAATATCCACTGTTTCTTGGTTGTATAAAGAAGGTTTCCTACCAAATTGGACATTTTGGTATTGGCCGGATTGCCCATATACCAAGAAGCAGAAGGCGCTAAACCAAACATCCAACCATTGGCAGGATTGGAAGCCACGGCCGGGAGAGGCACAAAGCTGAAATTGTAAATTTTATTGGGAGTATAGGTGCTTGTGTCTACCTGAGCTATTGCCACAGATGCCAAAAAAAAGCTGATAACAAAGGGTAAAATTGATTTCATAGGTGGATTTTGACAGGATTATATTTGGTAAGGACGAAAGATAAAATCACCTAGCCAAAGGATAATCTCAATTTCTACTATTGCTAAGAATTAGATTAGTACCAAATCCCTCAATTTTATGATTTAGTCCCAGCTTCGAATTAATCTCAGTTTTGAGGGAATTTAAATACCAATCCACCTTGGAAGCCAAACTGATAAATTGAAGAATAGGTGGAAACGCCTGTACCAATTCCTCCAGTACCAAAATAGAATCCGCCTCCAGCACCTTGCACAGCGGACATTAAGGAAGCCTGGATTTTAATCCCAACATTTTCTGCCAACCAAAAATTAGAGCCTCCTCTGATTCCCCAAGCAAACTTGGTGAAGTTTTGAGAATTCCCACTATCTGGATTTTCTACACTGGAAATAATCATTCCTATACCAGCACCAAAATAAGGTTCAACTTTATCGTTTACCTGGAAGTAATTGTTTCCGTTAACCAAGATATAGTTATTAGCCAAATCAAAAGTGGTTCTTTGGATTTGCCCTCCCAAGATTCCACCATCTTGGTAGACCATCGGAGCTTGAGTATCCTGACGTAGATATTGAAGTTCTATTCCCTTACCATTTGGAAGCTTGTATTCCAAGCCGGCTCCCCATTGGAATCCACCTTTGATAGTTCCTTCATAATAACTGGTTGAGGAGTAATAGCTATCCACGCGGTCATCAAAAACATAGCCTGCATAGGTATTCAGGCGAACTTCCTGAGAATTGGAGATAAATGAAATTAAACAGAATAAGCCGATGAGATAGATCTTTTTCATAGGTCAATGGATTACAGAATCGTATAGAAAGGTAGAATTATTTTAACTCAAGGTAGTCAATTTAACAGTTAAAATCAGGTTAAATCCTAGTCCTAACTCATCAAGATTTGAGGAATTGGAGCAAAAAATAAGGGGAGAACTTACTTTACCTGCTGCTCTTTCGAAAATTGTGAAGGAGTACATCCCTTGAATTTTTTAAAGGAGGCAATGAATGAATTTCGGTTATTAAATCCGCAATCCTCAGCCAAGGCTTCCAAAGTCAAGTGTCCAAATTCTCCTGAACTGATTTTAGCACAGCAGGCTTCAATCCTCTTTTTATTGATCAAATCTGAAAATGAGATGTCTAGGTTTCTATTTAAGTATTGAGTCAGTAAATAGGAGGGAACACTGGAGTCATTTGCCAAATCGTTAATTGAATATCCTTTTTCAAGGAACTTTTGATTTTGATCCAATACTAATTCCAGTTGCTGCTGAATGAATTGTGCTTTTTCCTCTGGAATTGGTTCGGGATTTTCATCTTTTTGGCTTTTTTGATTTCCACCATACTCAATCGGACTATCACTTAACCCATAAAGAACTTTTGGAAAGAAAAGAATCGTAATTGAATTTGTTAAAATCACCAAAGCGCCGGTAAAATGAATTAATTCAAAATAAAGTTGGGAATCCGCAATTTGATATAGGATGAAAAATGGTAAAAAAAGTAAAATATGACAGGAAATATAAATTTTCATCCAGAGGGTCCATTCTTTACCAAATGTGGAACCTGACTCCTTTTGGCTTTTGGAATATTGTTGAAGTATTCTGAAGGAAAACAGCCAATACACTCCAATCAAGATGGTTCTTCCTAGGGTATAAAAGTTTGGGGGAAAGAATCGACTTTGATTGAAATAAACAAAAACACTGGGGTCAGCTATTTCAGATTGGATTAGCCGGGCTTTTTCTTCGACAGAAGTCAGGAAAAGGATCGGAAAAAAATCAATAGTATATATTATTGCAGGAAGGAAGTGGATGAAATCTGTCCAAGCTAATTTTTGCTTTTTGGCAGTATTTCGGATATAAAGGTAGGAGAGCGGAGCAAACAAAAGGCCTGCAATATTACCTGTCCTATATAACTGAGGAATAAAGACATGGTATCCAGAACTGATTAGAAATGCCAGAATTATTCCATAGGAGATTGCCAAAAAAGAGAATCCAATCAGGATATTGGATTTTTGTCTTTTTTGGGCATAAAATATAAGAACAGCACTGGTGAGAAATCCTATAAATATTGAACCCAAATAAATTAGGTCCTTCAATCCTAATACAAACTCCATTGGAGACTTTGAAATTAAGACTTGAAATTAGGATTTATTTGGAAGGAACAAACAAGAAAAAAAGGACTTAGATTTTTCGCTTTGTTATTCTTTTTCAGCCGATTTCATTTTACCCCTTCCAATTGGCAGGTTTACAAAAAGCGCCCATTGACTATTCGTCTGTTTCCCCGGCTCCTCGATGAGCACATCTGACCAGCTTTCATGATGGCGAATTCCAAGGGTATTCACCTGATCCTTGCCGATCATAAATCCTATTCCGGTCAAATAGCCAAAATCCCATCGATTTACCTGATCTCTGATATCTTTTTTGTAGGAGAGAATATCCTTATCCTCACTGGATTCAAAAATATCTTTAGCACCAGTTCTCAAAGATATTTGTGGGCCGGCTTCCAAGAAAAATCGCTCCCCAAGAAAGTATCTGGCTGAAAGAGGAAGAGACAAGTAATTTATTTCCCGAGTTACTGAGGTGTTTTGAAAGAGCTGATCTAAGTTCTCATCTCCGAGGCTATATGCTGGAATTTCATTAGCCCCGCGTCGATATTTGGCAAGCATCTCCAGGTTTAGCATCCATTTATCATTCATTCGCTTGCTAAAAAATAAGCCCAAATTGAAGGAAGAAGTGGATTGAGACGGTTCGAAATTTGAAATGGTATTTAGACTTTCATTGAGGTGGATTCCAAAAAGATTGTCCTCTGAATTCAGTTTGTCACCAAAAATAAGACTCATGAGGACCTGACTATTTCCCACTAGGGGAAAGGTCATCCCCAGTCCAAAAACAAGAATGAGAAGGATGATTTTGATTTTCATGGAGATGGGGTTTTATTTTTTTGAGGATTTAAATCCTGGGAATCTGTAGTTCAAGTTCAGAAGAAATTGACTTCTTCTACCAAATACTCCCATTTCAGTTCGAAGCATCCAATTTTTATCCAATTGGTATTGGGCACCTAAAATCATGTTGAATGGAGCGGTTACTTTTTTGTCTAGTTACTTTTTCTCCAGATTCTTTTGTTGAAAGCAATCCCGAAATTCCAAGAATCATAGATTTCCTGTTTGTTTTCGTAAGAAAGATTGAGTGCAATCTCAAACTTTTCAGTGATTTCAAAGCTATACTCAGTGCCCAATTTCCAGAGGAAAAGACTTTCGTTTTTTTCAAATTCCCAGCCTGGACCGAGGTAAACGGACCAGTGTCTTTTGAAATGATAATGAGCTACAGCCGCTAAAGAAAAAGGATAGCTTCTTTCCAAAAGAACCCCTTTATGTTCCACCTCGAAACTTTGCAATTTCAAATCTCCTTGGAGGGCAAATGACCATCTGGGGTGAACAAAGTAATCGACATCAAATCCCCAATAGGGAATAATGGACACCTTTTTGTTTCCTTCGAATGCATTTGGTACATGGGAATTTCCTGTGATTATTGCTACTCGTATTGCAGGACTAAACTCCTCCTCAGATTCTGTTTCTTTTTCTTGTCCAAAGGCAAAGCTTACCACCAAAAAAGTTACTAAAAAGCCTAGGAAAACAGATTTCATTTCTTAATTGGGATAAATGGTGGACCAATCTTTTGCCATATCTACCACCACCCATCCTCTGGTCGGTGCTTCGATAAGCCCTCTTTTCAGATTTCCAATGGAAGAAAGACTGTCATAAGCATATTCCCGAACCGAATCGGTGTGGTGGATATAGATTCCTAATCTAGGACCTCCTGCTTCGGTGGCATATTGGATCATCTCAAAATCCCCATCAGAATTACCTACAGCGATGACTGGTTTCATTCCGATTTGCTGATGGATTCCTACAGGTTTACCGGCTTTGTCATCGATAAAGTTTAATTCCGGGATTTTTACTATTTGCATTTCCCCATCTACTTCCTCGTATTTGGCTTTGATCGATGAGCCCATCACTTGATAAGGAGGTATTCCATAGGCTTCTTCAGCCCATACTCTCAAAAAGTCAATTCCACCACCGGAAACGATAAAAGTCTTGTATCCATTGGCTCTCAAATACTCCAGAAGTTCAAGCATGGGTTGATAAATCATTTGGTTGTAGGGTCTTCCAGTTTCAGGATGCTTGCTGGAATTTAGCCATTCTTTGACATTGGATTTGAACTGATCTTCCGTCATTCCTGAGTGAGAAGCCATTACTACCTCAATGATACCATGCTCTCCTTTGGAAAGAATTCCCTTAAGATCGCCTTCCATAGCACTTTTAAGCACTGGAGATTTTCCCCATTCCGGATGATTTGGTCCTTCTTTTTTTACATAATCTATGGCATAAGCCAATTGGTAATAGAAGGGCTGCTCTCCCCAAAGCGTGCCATCATTGTCAAAAACTGCGATCCGCTCTGCCTCAGGAATAAAATCTGGATTTTGTGGATCAGTTGTCTTTGCGACAAAGTCCAAAATAGAACTTTTTGAGCTTCCTTCCTGCCAGGAGGGAAGGGATGGTTTTTCCTCAGGTGTGGATGTTACTGGCTCCTTTGAAGGGGGTTCGCAAGCTAGGAGGATTAACAAAAAAGCAGCGAAGAAATACGAGTGTTGGTATGATGCTTTCATAAAAAAGAAAAGAGCTATGCCAAGGATTGACATAGCTCTTAATTTAAGTGAATTTTATTGATTTTGGCCTTTGACCATGTTTTCGATTTGCTGTTCAACCTTTGTCAAACTCCAATCCCCAGCGGTTTGGCTAGGTGGATAATCTTTGAAAGTCGAAAGGAAATTAAAGGCATAGCCTTGAATTGCCATGATAATAAATGCACGATCGATGTACCAGTCATAATAGGTGTTGGAACCTTTCAAAGCTTTTTCAAATGGATCTCTTCTTAAGTTAAATAGGTAAGGGGCTCTTAATTCAACAAAAGGCTCTAACCAAATTTGGAGTTGGTCTGCTCTATTTTCCTGGAACATTACCTTCCAATCGTTATATCTAATGGCAGAAATACTTCCACCATCCGTCACGTAAACAAAACCTTCTCTTGGTGATTCTTTAACTTTTCCTGTTAGGTAATCCAATTGATTTACCCCATCAATGTAATTTTTATAAGTTTTGCCTCCAGCAGTGTATCCTTTCATGATTTTGGACTTGATGTCAGGATCTCCACCTGCTGCTGCAAATGTTGGCAACCAGTCTTCATGAGCCACAATACCATTAAGAGTTACTCCTGCAGGGATTTTACCAGGCCATCTTACGAAGGCAGGCACTCTGTAAGCACCTTCCCAGCTGGAGTTTTTCTCTCCATGGAAAGGAGTAGTTCCGGCATCAGGCCAAGTGTTGTAGTGAGGACCGTTGTCAGTAGAATAGAATACGATGGTATTGTCAGCAATTCCCAATTCATCCAAAAGAGCTAAAAGCTCACCCACATGCATGTCATGCTCTACCATGCCATCACTGTATTCGTCCTGTCCAGAAATACCTCTATGCTCCTCTTTTACGTGAGTTCTGAAGTGCATTCTGGTTGCATTCCACCATGTAAAAAATGGCTTTCCATCCGCAACTTGCTTTTTGATAAATTCCTTAGCGGCTGCCATACTTTCGTCATCGATGGTTTCCATACGCTTTTTGGTCAAAGCACCGGTATCTTCGATTTTTTGTCCACCTTTTCCATCAGCCCAGCTGTGGATTACTCCTCTAGGACCAAAGCGATCTTCGAATTTGGTTCCGTCTTTCAAAATCAATCCGGTTGGATAATCAGCTTGCTCAGGCTCTTCCTCGGCATTTAAGTGGTAGAGATTTCCGAAAAACTCATCAAATCCATGCATGGTAGGCAAGTGCTCATCCCGATCCCCTTGGTGGTTTTTACCAAATTGTCCAGTGTTATAGCCCAAACTTTTCATTACACCAGCAATGGTGATATCTGTCTTTTGCCACCCTTCTGCAGCACCTGGAAGACCCACTTTAGTCATACCAGTTCTCACAGGAACATTTCCGCCAAGGAAGGCAGCACGACCAGCAGTACAACTCTGTTGGCCATAGTAATCAGTAAAAGAAACACCCTCTTTGGCAATTCTGTCAATGTTAGGGGTCATGTAACCCATCATGCCCCGGTTATTGTGGCTGATGTTCCAAGTGCCGATGTCATCTCCCCAGATGACGAGGATGTTCGGCTTCTTTTGTTGGGCATATCCAAAAACGCTGATGCCCAGCGAGAGAAGGGAGAGTAAAAGAAGTTTTCTTTTCATTTTTTTTGAATTAAAAATTTTTTTCGATTCTAAAATTTAGAAAACAAAGTTGGAAAAATTGAGACCCAGTCCAATTTTTTAATGGTATAATAACATTTGTAGGTGTTAACATTTGTCTGATTTTGGCAAATAGACATGTTTTGTCATGCGGAAGCGAGAAGAAGGATGGTAGTTGGGAAGTAAGGAAGTAGGGAGGTCGGGAAGTAGGTCGACCGATGACCGGTCCGGGAATTTAAAAAGGTTTGACCCCTGCTAAGGGCTTTAATTCCAATTGGAAGTCATTGATTGAAATTAACACCGACAAGCAGAGCGATTTCAGGAGGATCAAACTGAAAAAACAAAGTCTTTAGATTAATCTTTTGGCGATTTTGAAATTTAAATTGCCTCAGGAAAAATGCCCAGGCCATTTTTCCGAACAAGCAGGATTGCTGGTCTAAAAATTTCCGGTATTTTTTGCTTCACCATTGAACCCAAGACCTATGTCCACTTCCTACTCCTATAACCAAACCTATCTCTGGCTGATCTCTCTTACCGCTGCTCTGGGAGGCTTTTTATTTGGCTATGATTGGGTCGTGATCGGTGGGGCCAAGCCTTTTTACGAACCTTACTTTGGAATTACCAGTGCAGCAGATCAAGGTTGGGGGACTAGTTCTGCCTTGGTCGGATGTATGATAGGGGCTGGGCTATGTATTTTTTTAAGCGATGCCTTGGGAAGAAAGCGGCTGTTGATTGCAGCGGGTTTTCTCTTTTCGGTATCGGCTATTGGTACCGCACTGGCGGAGAGTTTTTGGAGCTTTAATTTCTATAGAATCCTGGGTGGAATAGCCATGGGCGTGGCGCTCAACCTATCTCCACTTTACATTTCTGAAATGTCCCCTGCCGAAAAAAGAGGACGCATGGTGACCATCAACCAGCTCTTGATCATGTTCGGAGTTCTCCTTGCCCAACTGGCAAATTGGCAAATCTCTCTGCTGGATACCGAAATAGGAGACGAGGCTACTTTCGCCCAGATTGCTCAAAGCTGGAACGGGCAGGTAGGTTGGAGATGGATGTTTGGTGCTGAACTTTTACCTGCTGCTTTATTTTTTGTACTGATGTTTTTTGTGCCAGAAAGTACCCGATGGCTAATCAAAAACGGGCAACTAGAGAAAGCCAGAATGGTCTTGACAAAAATTGGAGGAGAGAGCTATGCCACTTTTTCTCTGAAAGAAACTCAGTCTACTTTGAAAAAAGGTGATGAATCCCAAGTAAACTTAAAGGCGCTATTTCATCCGAAAATCCTGAAGCTTTTGGCTTTGGGGATCTTTTTGGCCTTTCTTCAGCAATGGAGCGGGATCAATGTGGTGATCTATTATGCTGCCGATATCTTTCAGGCTGCCGGCTATAACCTAAAGCAGATGATGCTCA
Organism: Algoriphagus boseongensis; assembly: GCF_004362805.1. Taxonomy (GTDB): domain Bacteria; phylum Bacteroidota; class Bacteroidia; order Cytophagales; family Cyclobacteriaceae; genus Algoriphagus; species Algoriphagus boseongensis. The sequence continues at coordinate 1,721,272 of NZ_SNYF01000005.1, read as the reverse complement.
ATATTGTGGTCATTGGTGGGGTGATGGTGGCTTCAGTTTTTGTGACCTTGGCGACTGTAGATAAATATGGAAGGAAGACCATTTTGATGATTTGTCTGGCGGCGATGACCTTGCTCTATGCAGGAATTGGCTATTCTTTTTATGCAGACTTGGGTGGAGGAATAGTGGTGGTTTTGGTTTTGGCCAATGTGATGTTTTATTCCATTTCTCTGGCACCTTTGCTTTGGGTCTTGCTGTCAGAAATCTTCCCAACGCGTGTTCGTGGAGCGGCTATTTCAATTGGAGCTTTAGCTCATTGGGTGGGGAATTTTACGCTGACTTATTTTTTCCCGGTGATCAAAGAAAACCTGGGCTGGGCCAATAACTTCTGGCTTTATGGACTGATTTGCGGGTTTGGGTTCTTCGTTCTTTGGAAGCTTCTTCCTGAAACCAAAGGAAAATCTCTGGAGGAGTTGGATAGGGAGTTGGGATAAGCAGTATGCAGTGGGCAGTGGGCAGTTTGCAGTAGGATGTTGGGGAGTAGGGAAGTATGGGAGTAAGGAGGTATGGAGGTTAGGAAGTAGGATGTCGGATGCCCGATGTTACGTCATTGCGAAGGGCAGTTTCACACTTTTTCTTAATGTTGAAATTTAAATGCCCTGAAGCAATCTTTTACTAATTGCTAGAAGTTTGATAACGGATAATGGATAGTCGGTATTCAATTTCAGTTTTTCCTTGTGCGATTCTCTATGTTCCTATGTGGTTTGGAAGTTGGGAGGTTAGGAAGTTGGATGTTGGATGCCTGATGACCGTTGTGGGGATGTTGGATGTCCGATGATCTTAATTCGATAATCAATATTCGGTGTTGGATATTCGATATTTTTTTGAACCCTTAATTCCTTTTATCCTTATCTACAAACCTGATGTTCCTATGTGGTTTTGAAAAATATTGGGCAGTGGTTTGCAAAAGCCAAAAGCCAAATAAAACCTTGCATTTTTTTTCATTTGTCAACATTTGGTAAATTAATGCAGGTTGAACCAGAATTTTTGGCTTGATCTCCAAGTGTTTTTCGATTTTTACTAAAACCTCCCTTTATGAAAAAACTATTGCTTTTCACCTTAGCTTTTTTGAGCTTTTTCTTTGCCGAAGCCCAAGAAACCTATCACGACTCCACAGCCCTGGCAATTTTGGATAAGATGAGTCAGACCATCGGGGAATTGAAATCCCTGAAGTTTAAAACTCATACCTCCCAGGATGTAGCCTTCAGCAACGATTATTTAATCAAGGATTTTAAATCCGGAGAATACATTTTCCAGGGCCCAGACCGCCTATTGGCAAAGGTTTCCCATAACGGAAAAGATCAGTTTTACCTGTATGATGGGAAGCAAATGGTCTATTATTCCCTAGCTGACAACACCTATGCAGCAGCAGATGCACCTGCTTCTACTTTGGAAATGCTGGATCAGATCAGCGATGAATTTGGGATAGAATTGGTGGTAGCTGATTTCCTTTATCCTGATTTTACAGCCAATCTGATGGAAAATATGGATTACATTGAGTTTTTGGGAAAGACCGAAGTTCAGGGGGAAAAGTACTTCCATATAGGAGGAGCCAATGATACCATGACATTTCAGATTTGGGTTTCTCAGGATTTAATTATGAGACCCAAGCGGGTTGTGATTACCTATATGGGGGATCCTTATGCCCGTCAATTGGAAGTCACATTTGAGGATTGGCAAATCAATCAAAGCTATCCGGAGTCAATTTTTGAGTTTATGCCCCCACCGAATTCCCGTCAAATTATTTGGACTAAAAAAGATTGAAGATCATGAAAACCTTGAATACTAAATTTTCTCTTGCCATCGGCTTAGTCTTTCTGATGGTTTTTTCGATTGCTGAAGATAGCCTAGCCCAGCGATTTGCGGGAAGAGGGGGAGGAAGAGCCAGCAGGCCAGCCATGTCCAGACCCACTACTTCCAGACCCACTCAAGCCAGACCAAGTACCCGTCCTGCCCAAGCTAGACCCAGCAGCCGTCCTGCTCAATCCAGACCGACTACAAGTCAGGCAAGACCTACCACTAGACCTACCAACAGAGAATCTGTCAATGGTGGATCTAATCGAGTCACTAGACCATCAAGGCCAGAAAGTAAGGTTGGTTCTTTTAAAGGCAATAATTCTGGTAATCGTACCAATAACATCAATACCGGTGATAGAGGATCAAACAATCGGGTGAATGTCGACAAAAGCAGAGGAGATGTTAATGTCAATATCAACAACAGTCGAAATACTGTCGTAAGAAACAATAGAAATGTAGCCTACAGACCTCCTTATCGACCCTATCCAAGACCTCCATATATGTGGGGTGGGTTTGGCTTTTATTGGTATAGACCCTATTACTACCATCCATTTGTTCCCTTTTATTGGGGGCCAGTATGGCATCCATGGGGCTTTTTCGTAGCGACCCTTGCAGTTACTGCAATTGTGGTTTCGGTGGATAATCAGGATTACCACTACGATGAAGGAGTGTTTTATGTCAAAGAAACGGATGGCTATGTGGTGGTAGAAGCCCCACAGGGTGCAAATGTGACCGTAATTCCAAAAGAATCTGAAGTGGTAGAAGTGAGTCCGACGGTCAATAATTACTACTACGGGGGTACTTTCTATGAACAAAAAGATGGAACCTACACCGTGGTACCACCTCCGGCAGGTTCGGTAGTTTCAGCCCTTCCTGAAGGAGCCGAGGAAGTAAAAGTAGGAGACCAAACCTTTGTGAAATATGGAGATACCTACTACATGCCTGTGGAAGTGGATGGAAAGAATATGTATGAGATTGTGCAGGTAGAGGAGGATAAATAAGAAATTTGAATTTTACCGCCAAGCCAATTAAGCCCGAAGGAAACTTCGGGTTTTCTTTTTAATCTCAGAGCGATGGGCGTATTCGGAAAGGTAGAGATCCCTACGAAAAGAAAAGAGACCAAGTCTTTGACAATTCCCGCCCTTCCTATTTCAAGCATTTTTCGTTTTGCGGCAAACTGATATCTTTAGGGATAAGTTTTTGATTTGTTTTTTGATGGCGCTATTCCAAAGTTCAGTTCTTAAAAAATACCTTGCCGCTCAGGCATCCCAACCCATTCAGGAAGCATTAGCTGCCTATCTGACTTATTTCCACAATCCCAGAATCAAGGAAAATATCCGCGCTGCCAAGGAAGAGCAGTTTCAGGAAGGTTTCCTTCGGGAATTGTTTGTCAAAATCTTAGGCTATACCATCAATCCTGAACCGGATTTCAATCTGACCACGGAACTCAAGAATATCAAAGATTCCAAAAAGACAGACGGAGCGATCCTTCTGGATGGAAAAGCTCTCGCCGTGATCGAGCTCAAAGGCACCGATACCAAAGACCTGGACAAAATCCGAGATCAGGCTTTCAATTACAAAAACAACCAACCCGACTGCGTCTATGTGATTACGAGCAACTTTGAAAAGCTGCGCTTCTACATCGACAATGCAGTGGACTTTGTGGAGTTCAATATCCTGGCTATGGATAATGAACAGTTTAAGCTACTCTGGCTGCTACTGCAAAAAGACAATCTTCTCCAAGGACTTCCCAAAAAAATCAAGGAAGAATCCCTGCTGGCCGAGGAACAAATCACCAAGCAACTCTACAAGGATTACTCCTCCTTCAAGCAGGAACTCTGGCAGGATTTGGTGGCCCAGAATCCCGAACAAGACGAACTCATCCTCTACAAGAAAAGTCAAAAACTACTCGACCGCTTTCTCTTTATTTTCTTCGCTGAGGACAAAGGACTGCTTCCTCCCAACTCCATCATGGAGATTGTCAATCAATGGAAAAAGCTTGGGGAACTGGACGAATACCGCCCCATCTACGAGCGATTCAAAAAATACTTCGGCTACCTGAATACCGGAAGAGTACAGCCGGGAAAAGCCGAAATCCATGCGTATAACGGAGGACTTTTCGCTACCGATCCGATACTGGAAGGTCTGAAAATCTCCGATAGCGTACTGGAAAAACATGTACGCAAGCTGACTGAGTACGACTTCGACACGGAAGTAGATACGAATATTCTGGGGCATATCTTCGAGCACAGTCTGAACGACATCGAAAATGTCCGTGCCCAACTTGCCGGGGAAACCGTAGACAAGTCCAAGACCAAGCGCAAGCGGGACGGGGTCTTCTATACCCCCAAGTACATCACCAAGTACATCGTGGATAATACCTTGGGAAGACTCTGCACCGAAAAGAAAGCCGAACTCGAACTCGTGGACGAGGAATTCTCCAAATACCACAGCTACAAAACCCCTCAAGCGGAAAAGAAACGCAAGGCTGAACTCAAGCAAAAGCTAGACACCTACCGCAACTGGCTCCTTCAACTCACCATCTGTGATCCAGCTTGTGGTTCCGGGGCATTTCTAAACCAAGTGCTGGAATTTCTGATTTCCGAGCATCGCTTTGTAGACGAACTGGAAGCCCAACTCTTCGACACGCCCCTGATTCTTCCTAACGTGGAAAACCATATCCTCGAAAACAACATCTTCGGGGTCGATATCAACGAGGAATCGGTAGAGATCGCCCGCCTCTCCCTCTGGCTGCGCACCGCCAAGAAAGGACGTAAACTCAGCAGTCTGAACTCCAATATCAAGGTAGGCAATTCCCTAATCGATGATCCTGAAGTAGCCGGAGACTTAGCCTTTAACTGGGAACAAGAATTCCCTCAAGTCTTTGCTAAAGGAGGGTTTGATGTGGTGGTAGGGAATCCGCCGTATGTGAGGCAGGAATTATTTGGTGAACTCAAACCATATTTGGAGCGGAATTATATAGTATTTGAAGGCACTTCAGACCTTTTCGCATACTTCTATGAATTGGCTTTCAAAATCTTAAAAAGAGATTCTTTATTTGGATTTATTTCAAACACATTTGATAAAACAAAAGCTGCAATCAAATTAAGAGAATATCTAAAGACCAATACTGTCTTTGTGGAGTATGTGGACTTTACTGAAGTTCAAATTTTTGAAGGAGCGACAACTTATCCTATTATACTAATTGCAAAAAATAATATCAAAGAGAAAAGTGAATTTGCATTTAAAAAAGTGCCAAAGAATTTGCAAGGCTTTGTGATTGATATTGATTTATTAGGAGAGTCCAAGGTAAATCAAGACACTCTTGTTTCAGAGAGTTGGAGTTTTAATCCAAATAGCGTTTTTGAAATCATTGAAAAAATAAAGAAGAATAAAACCATTAGGGATAAGTTTAGTAAATGTTTCTATGGAATAAAAACAGGGTATAATGAAGCATTCATTATTGACGGAAAAATTAAAAACGAATTAGAAATATTACATATAAGTTCAAAAGATCTGATCAAGCCATATTTTGAAGGAAAGGATCAAAGTAAATGGGTTTCAGAAGAAATTGATAAGTATATAATATTCACTCGTAGAGGAACAGATATAACTCAATATCCAGCTATTGAAAATTATTTAAATCAATTTAAGGAGCGATTGACTCCAAGGAATTCAGAAGATCAAGTAATTGGAAGAAAACCTGGGCCGTATAAGTGGTTTGAGATTCAGGATTCTGTGGATTATTATAGGCTATTTGAAAGCCCGAAAATTACATGGCCAAATTTGCAATCACAGCCAAAGTTTTCAATTGATTCGAAAGGATATTACATCAACGCACCTTCCGTAATCCTACCGTCAGAAAACCTCACATTATTATGTATTGTAAATTCAAAATTGATTTGGGAGTTTTTAAAATCTATTTGTGTAGTAAGGAGTGGGGGATATATTGAAGTCAAGCCACAATACTTTGAACAAATTCCGATTCCTGAATTAAAGAATGAGGATCAGTTTGAGCGACTTGCAAAATCAATAATCGAAGCTACCGCGTCAAAGCAAAGAGTTGAATCAAATTTTTTAAACCTTCTAAAATCAAAATTCTCAATAGAGAAGCCAAGTGGAAAACTCCAAAACTGGCCTGACTTGGAATTCAAGGGATTTTTGGGAGAGTTAAGCAAGGCCAAGGTAAAGTTAAGCCTAGCCGAAGAAGCCGAATGGATGGCCTATTTTACTGAACAAAAACAAAAAGCCAATACCCTCCAAGCCGAGATCAATCGAATCGATCGAGAAATCGATCAATTGGTCTATGAATTATATGGCCTGACCGAGGAGGAGATTAGGATTGTGGAAGGGGGTGAGGGGTGAACTGTTTTATAGACCAAGAATCTATTTCAAATAACTCTAGTTGGTTATTAGAAATTTCAATTACTTTTTTAGCATTTTTATTAGGCTTAATATCAACTATTATAATCAATAGATTTTCAGAAAGAAAGAAAAGAAAAAGACTGAAAGAGTTTTATTTGTCTTGGATTGAATTTTCTTTGGAAGCATTTGACAGACAAATAATCCTATTTAATGAATACATAAATGAAATATCCAATAAGAAATCTATAAGATTAAAATTTAATAATAATCAAATTGATAAACTAAATGATCTTAATAATGAGGAACTTTTTGATGCCTTCGTAATTAGTAATAAGGGAAATACAAAACTAAACTCTGAGAATTTACATAAATTAGGAAGTCATATATCTTATTTAGAAATTTCAATTCAGAATATTAAAGAAAAGTTCAATGAATTTAGGGAAGAAAACAAAAATTGGACTGAACATTGGAACACATCCTTTTTAGAATTTGGAAAAATAATAATGGATTATATCACAAAGCATAAAAGGAATTATGGAAAAAATATTGAAGATATTTTTTTATTGAAAGAAAAACTGAATGAATTGGGAAAAACTGATCAAGTTCCAAGTGAGGTAGTCTTTAATGAATTTATTACACCCATAAGAAAAATTTTTTCGCATCACCTAAATTTAAATCATGACGATATTTCCTTAAATGGAATAAAATCAAGCGAAAGATTAAATGCTTTAATTCTTCAAAAAAATCATCTTTATAAAACCCACATTGAAGGGATTGAAGATTACAAAAAACAAATAAGCTATACACTTGAAAAATCAAAAGAAATTGTTGAATATTTTAAAAATCAATAATACATAATATGAAAAAACTAATTTTTATACTTGTTATTTTATTTCCTATATATTCGTTCAGTCAAATTAATAATGAACAAATAGATAAATATTTGCAAGATGAAATTATTAGAGGGAACAATTTAAGGTTTATCTCAAATAAAGGATTAAGAATTTCAGTTTACCTAGAAGGGTTGGATGATATAAAAACTAAACTACCGTTTGATAAAGAAAGTTTAGAAAGGGATATCGAATTAAAATTAAATATTCACAAAATAAATTACACTCGAGAATATGACTTAATCGAAAGACCTGTCCTTTACTTATCTGTTATTGCATTAATTGACGAATATAATACAGTTTTTTATGGAGCAAACCTAACAATTGAAACTACTATAATTGAGGGAACAGATTATCGGAATCCAAATGAACCAATTTATAAATTTAATTCCTTAATACTTTATGACAAAAATACAATTGGTAAAGCTGGTGAATTAAGGTATTCCGGAATTAGGGATAATTTATTATCCCTCGTAGATAATTTTATTGCGGATTTTAATTATGCCAACCATAGTAAAAATCAGTAATGATTCAGTCACCCCCTTCTGGGAGTACAATACATGACTTAGCGTAGTCCACGATAGCGATCGGGAGCATCTACGCTTTTTTATTTCAAGGAATTTGTAATTTCCTAGGTATTAAAAGCTAAATCCCATGACCCACCTCTATACCCTATACCTAGGTGATTCCGATATGACTCTGCTTCAGGGATTGATGGAAGAAAAAATCAAGGAAATCAAAGCCCGGAATCCTGAGCAGCACAGTAGGGAGGCCCATCATCTAGGGAAGATAGAGGATTTGCTGGCCTTATTTCAGAATGGAGATACGACCATAGCTTCCTCTAATACCATGATGGGTGGGTAAAATACCTTCAGCTGGATACGTATTCCGAATGAACCCAAGGCTATTTTTTAAGCTATTCCCCTAGAATTTGTAATTCCTATTGCTCTACACTCATTCCATCCTTTATCCCGTAGGGATTATATCTCGGTAGAAATAATTAGACACCCGGATTTATTCGACCCCCATAGGGGTCGTACCAAAGGAATGATCTTGGATTTCTACCCATATCCGACCCGTACCGGGTCAAGCTCACCTAGGAGTAGAATACATGACTAAGCATAGTCCACGCTAGCGATCGGGAGCATCTACGCTTTTTTATTTTTTGATCCCGTACAGCTGTCGGGATGAAATTCCGAAACCCTAAATGGCTAAAGCCATTCTTAAATGTCGGTTTTCCGTGATATAGCCCCGGGTTTAAACCCGGGGCTATATTGGATCCCACCCTTGATAAAACCATTTCAATGGTTTTGCCAAAATCCCTTTCCCCTCTCGCCGGATTTATTCGACCCTGCAGGCCCAATGGGGGTCGTACCGAGGAAATGATCTTGGATTTCTACCCATATCCGACCCGTACCGGGTCAAGGCTATCATTTTGGTGCATCGTTCTACCCCGACAGGGGTAAAACCTTTCAATAGCTCAAAAACCAAGAATCCTCTCCCAGACCCCGAAAGGGGTCTAACTCTTCTAATCAGGTTCAACCCCTCCGGGGTTGCCGTTTAATTAGGACAATTTTTTCTATTCAAAGATTTGATCCTTTCAGGATCATATTCTTATCAATAATTACCCTCTGACTTTTATGACCCCGACAGGGGTCTAAATTTTTCAATAGTCTTGAGACCATCCACATTTTACCTCCAAATGCTGGGTGGGATTTTAGAACACCAGATTGTTGTTTTGTCAGGCGATTTTTCTTGCTTTTACATTTACTTCAAAGCAGATTTGATGATTTCCCGTTTGACAAATACGATAAAAAACCAGGAAATAAACCCTATAATGGCCCCGATGCTAGCGCCTAGAAGAATATCAAAAGGGTAGTGGACTCCGAGGTAAATTCGGGTATAGCTAACGACCACTGCATAGAGATACAGCCAGCCCAGATGCTTGATTTTACCTTTCATTTTCAGATTGAGGAAGGTGGCCAATCCAAAGGTGTTTGCAGCATGGGAGGAGACAAATCCATACAAGCCTCCGCATCGTCCATAATTATGCATCAATCCTTCCCATCTAGGGTCATGGCAGGGGCGAAGTCTCTCCATCAAGGGCTTCAAAAAACCTGAGGTAAATTGATCCGCTGCCAAAATAGTCAGCATCACTCCACCAAATACCCACCAACTTGCTTTGGGGTCCGCTTTGTAAATTTTGTAAGCCAAAAAAGCATAAAGGGGAATCCAAGTAACTGTTTCGGTCATTTGAAACATAATCGGATCCAGCCAGTCTGCGTGAAAGGAGTTTAGCCAGAGGAAAAACTCCTCATCCCATTGTTTAAAAAGCTCTATCATAGCTCATAAGTTAACCAATCGAGGTCTTTTTTCAGATGCTCCAGGGTAAAAGCTTCCGGACTGCCCGGAGCAGGCTGATGCATGTATTCCCATTCGGCTTGTGGAGGCATGCTCATCAGAATACTTTCTGTTCTCCCGTTGGTGTCTAATCCGAATTTGGTGCCTGAATCCCATACTAGGTTAAACTCCACATATCGCCCGCGACGGAGATTTTGCCAAGCCTTTTGTTCCTTGCCAAATGGGATTTGGCTATTCTTTTTCATGAAATGGGTATATACTTCTGGGAAAAGCCTTCCAATCGCTAAGGAGAAATCCAGTAGATGCTGAAATTCCTCATCAGATTTGGCACTCATCCGGTCATAGAAAATCCCTCCAATTCCACGGGTTTCATTTCGGTGTTTCAGGAAAAAATAATCATCCGCCCATTTCTTGAATTTGGGATAATAGTTCAGATCGAACTGGTCACAGACTTTTTTCACTTCCTGATGGAAATATCTTGCATCCTCCGGATTGATGTAATGGGGAGTCAGATCAATTCCACCCCCAAACCAATGCACTCCATTTTCCATCTCGAAATACCGGATATTCATATGGATAATCGGCACCATCGGGCTGAAAGGATGTAGGACAATGGATACTCCGGTAGCAAAGAAATCGGCCTGTTCCAAACCGAGTTTGGCTAGGATCTTTTCAGGAGTTGGCCCATGCACAGCCGAAAATGCAACGCCTCCTTTTTCAATGATTGCTCCATTTTCGAAAATGCGGGTTCTCCCTCCACCGCCTCCAGGTCTTTCCCAGGCATCTTCCTTGAAGTTGCCTTTTCCATCACCCAGTTCTAATCCTTTGCAGATATGATCCTGCATTTGACGGTAGATTTCCGCGATTTCTTCTTTAGTCTTTCTGCTCATCAAGTGTTAGAAGGGATAACCTATCCCGAAATTAAATACTGTTTGTCCCTTTGCTCCAAAAGGTCTGGAAAACGAAATATTATCCAAAACCCAACGACTTCCTTCATCTTGGGCTGGATCTACGGCTTTGGTTGCCAAATCTAAACGAATGACCAAAAAGTCAAAGTCCATTCGTAATCCTATCCCTGCACCCAAGGCAATTTCCTTGTAAAATCTATCCCATCTGAAATCTGCTCCAGGTCTGGCCGGATCCACTCCGATCATCCAGGAATTACCCGCATCAATAAACAGGGCCATATCAAAGAAGCCAACCAGATTTCTTCGGTATTCCAGCATACTTTCTAAAATCATCTCCGCCGGCTGCTCATTGATGTAGTCATAGGGTCCTCGTTCGCCGATCACCGGTTTGGAACTACCTGGTCCAAGACGTCTGGCTTGCCAGGCACGGATACTCGTTCCACCACCTGCAAAGAAGTATTTTTCGTAAGGTAAAACTCCCGCGGATATACCATATGGTGCTGCCCAACCGAAATTTAGGCGATAGGCAAAGGTTTGTTTCGTAGACACTGGGTAATACCTTCTAAAATCGACCTGAGTTTTTAGCCATTGGAAATTGGCGTATTCGATATCCGGTTCATCGTTGCTTTGCACATCAAAGAAATTCAAGGTCGTACCCCCGCTTTCTACAAAAAGTCGTAGCAAGGAAGCTCTCTTGGTAGTAAAGTCACCGTATCGATTGAAGTTTATAATAGTCTGTCCTGAAATACTGCTCACAAAAGAGGGGAGGAAAGACCAGATCAAGTTGTTTCCTCTACTTTGCAGGTCCTCCAATACGGCCAAAAATTCGGGAGTGAGTTTAGGTGTCCGGATATAACTCAAGTCAGCCGCATTGACAGTGAAGGATTGCCGGTTGTTTCGGGTATGCCAGGTATAGGAAAGCAATCCGTTAACTGAGTTTCTGGTGTATTCCGGTCTATTGGTATAGGTGTAGCCAAACTGAACTCGGGTGTTTGGATTGTATCGACCGAATTTCTGAAGTGCTCCAGGAGCAAAAGGAATCAAGAATCTAGGGAAAATTACAGAAAGAGAGGTGTTCACTTCCTGGCTTTGGTAAACACCCAAACCAGTTGCAGAAGCTACACCTTCCAATCCTGCTCTGAAGTTGAATTCCAAGATTTCTCCTGCCCGGAAGAAATTCCTGTTTCTCAGAGCTGTACTGAAAAATGGCCCTGGAAGCTGTTCGGTAATTGTCAGACCCACCTGATTGGTCAGCTGGTATTTTTGGTTGGGCTGGGTAAATATGTTTGCCGTCAGGGAAGTACCAAGCGTGTCAAATGAAATATTGACAAACCGAAAAAGATCCAGATTACTTAAAAGCCTTTGAGTTTCAATGGCATTCTGTCGGTTATATCTTCCTCCTTTTTCCATCATGATCCTGGAGGCAAGGATTTTTTCAGAATAGCGATCTCTGTAGAAAGAGAAATCGATTCCTCTAAAGTCCTTTTGGATTCTTTGGTCTATGAATTCATTATTGGGAGGATTGATTCTGAAATTAATGGAGTCCAGGGTATAAGGCTCATGCTTTTCTGCAAAAGTGGGTCTTTGGACTATCTCTTCAATGGTGACAATTTTTTCAGCGGTATCTTTGTAGACAATATAGTTGAGATAGGTCCGTGAAAACATGTAAAAACCATTGTTTTTCAACAAGTCTTCAATCCTGCTTCTTTCGGAAATGATATTATCCTGGGAATAATTTTCCCCCTGATGGAGAAAGGTTTGCTTTTGATTGGAGTCTAAAATCCGCTTGATCTCCTCGTTATCAGTTTTCCGATAAATGGAATCGATGATGTAAGGTTCTTTCTCTTGAATAAGGTAATTGACAAAAGCCTTTTGATCCTTTTTTTCTATTTCATAGGTGACTTTTGCATCAAAAAAGCCATGGTTAACCAAATATCCGGTGAGGTTATTCACTGACTTATCTGTGAGAGTCTCATCCAATATCACGACAGGATTCCCTGTTCGCATGACGCTATTCCCATAGTCCAGCTTTTTCTTCAGGCCCTCAATTTTTGAGGTTAGTTTATCTTGCCTTTTTTCCAGTTTTCGATTATCAGGAAGAGTATCTATTGATGCTTTTACACTCGCAAGTTCAAGTCGAGCCTCATTCCATTTTTCTGCTACTTGGCTGCTATCATAAAATTGTCTTCCGAATCGATAGATATTTACTCCAAGAGAGGTGCCCAAAAATCTGGTGTTCGGTTCTTGTTCGAGTAAACCGTAAAGATCCTCCTCGTTTGCCTTTTCTACGCCTTGAAGTTTATTTTCATAAACTACCAATTCATCCTCTTTCAGGTTTCTGGTCAAGGAGCAGCCAAAGCAAACCCAAAGCAGAGCGATAAAAAGTATATATTTGGAGGATTTCAACTTGTGGTAAACTAAGGGGATGCTGAGCAAAAATACAGTTAAGTTTATAAAATCCTTGCATCAAAAAAAATACCGAAGCCAAAGCGGGCAGTTCTTTGTGGAGGGTGAAAAAAGCGTTTTGGAAGTTTTGGATTCAGATTTTTTAGTGGATTTATTGTTGGTGACGGAGAATTTCCAACAAAAGTATGCCCGAAGACTGGAAAGATTTAAAGGAGAGAAAATTCTGGTCACACAAAATCAACTCGAGCAAGTGGGACAGTTCCAATCCAACGATTCTGCATTGGCTGTGGTAACCATGAAATCCAATGAGGCTTTTACTCCAACTCGGGATGAATTGATTTTAGCTCTGGATGAAGTAAGAGACCCGGGAAACTTGGGAACCATCATTCGAATTGCAGATTGGTATGGAATCAAAAAAATGGTTTTTTCTCTGCATACAGCAGAATTCTACAATCCTAAGGTAATTCAGGCCAGCATGGGTTCCTTTACTCGGGTAAAGTTCTTTTATGGAGACCTTCAGGAGGTTTTTACAAAATGGAGGCTTCCGGTTTATGGAGCCTTTTTGAAAGGGGAAAACATCCACGAAATGAAAAGTATTTCTCCTGGAGTAATTGTAATGGGCAATGAGTCTAATGGGATTTCTGGTGAAATAGAAAAGCTGGTAAACCATAAAGTTACCATTCCGGCATTTGGAGAAGCGGAGTCGCTCAACGTGGCTATTGCCACAGCTATCCTTTGTGATAATTTCAAAAGACTATTGGGTGCATGAGTAGACTTTCCCAAACCCTACAAAAAGTCGGAATTAATGGATTTCTCCTGGGCTTGTTTTTTGCCATTGGCATGGCCTCAATTTTTCCAGAAGTTGGTTCTTCTGAATCTGGGATTCCCTGGAAGCCCATCATTAATGTGGGGATTGCCTTTGTGTTTTTCTTTTATGGAGTAAAGCTTGATCCGGTTCAATTGAAGCAGGGGCTTTCCAATTGGAAACTACATTTGCTGATTCAGTCTGCCACCTTTTTGCTTTTCCCCGTCTTGGTTTGGGCTTTGATGAAGTTCATTCCTTGGATTGATGAGGACTTTAAATTGGGAATAATATACCTTTCGGCTCTGCCCTCGACAGTAAGTGCATCTGTGGTCATGGTTTCCATAGCTGGAGGAAATCTGGCAGGGGCGATTTTTAATGCCAGCATTTCAAGTTTGCTTGGCGTAATTTTGACCCCTGCTTGGATGGGTATTTTGGCGGGAGGAGTAGAAGGGGAGATAGACTTTTGGAGTACCCTTGGGGAGCTTTCTCTTAAAGTGATTTTGCCCGTTTGTTTAGGGATTTTAAGCCATGGCTGGCTTTTTCCTAAACTGAAAGGTCTTTTGCCGAAGTTGAAGTATGTAGATCAGTCCGTGATTATGATCATCGTATTTACCTCCTTCGCAGAATCCTTTGCGCAGCATATTTTTTCTTCCTATGAACTATCCACCTTAGTCCTAGTCGCCCTGACTATGCTTGGGATTTTTCTTTTGGTGATGGGGATTTTGGAAGTCCTTAGCAGAGTTTTGGGATTCTCATTTAAGGATCGGATTACCACACTTTTTTGCGGATCCAAGAAATCTCTGGTTCATGGGGTGGTCATTGGAAAGGTGATTTTTCCAAATCCAGCTGTATTGGGATTGGTGCTGCTGCCTGTGATGCTTTACCATATTCAGCAATTGATTATCGGAAGCATCCTAGCTGGATATTTTGGGAGAAAGCAAAATCAACTGTCTTCTTGATCCTTCTTCTTAGGAATTTCTAAGTTAGAAGGAGGAGAAATGACGTGTAAATCCCGCTGTGGGAATGGGATTTTGATACCGTTCAGTTTGAAGAGTTCATTGATTTTACTCACCAGATCTCCTTTGACAAAAGGGTAATCAAAATAACTGTTTAACCAGAAAACCACTTCGATATCAATACTGCTATCCGAAAATTCCATAGGAACGACTCTTGGGATAGGGAAATTTCTAATTCTTGAATCTTCGGAGACAATTCCTTTGATAACGGCGACAGCTTTTTCAAGATCAGATTCATAGGAAATCCCCACAACCAGGCTGAGTTTTCTTCCTTTTCCGGTAGTCCAATTGATTAGCTGCTTACTGATCAATTCTCCATTTGGAATTACTACCATGGATCCTTCAAACATGTTGACCACGCTGCTTCGGAAGCCGATGGATTTCATTGTTCCAGGTTTCCCTTCGATTTCTATCAAATCGCCAACTTTGACGGTGTTTTCAAAAGCTAAGATCAATCCACTGACCAAGTTGTTGACCAATCCCTGAAGACCTAAACCTATACCTACAGAAAGCGCTCCAAGGATGATGGTGATTTTATCCAGAGGAATTCCCGAAGCTGCAAATGCCAAAAATAATCCCAAGCAGATGACAAAGATCTGAACCAATAGCAGCCAGCTTCCAAAACTGATTCGCTTCCGCTGATCGTCCGAGTTGATGGCATCGGGGTCTGCAGAAAATAAGGAGAGTAGCTTTGAAATCAGTACAGAAATAAACAGGATGACAATAAAGACAAAGACCCCATTAATTGAAAAAGCATAAGAACCAATTACTCTTTCCTCGGTCAGGAATTCATTGATGCTCTGTGAGAATTGAGTGAATGCATAGAAATTTTTACCGATCAATAAGGCCCAGCCCAGGATCAAAAAGAAGTAAAATATTCCCGGTGCTCTTGTTCCTATTTTATCAAAATTGATGAAGAAATTCCCTTTCTCCGGGGTAGAATAGACCTTATTGGCAATGTTTAGCCCTTGATTGATCAGTCGGACAGTCCAAAGGAGAAAAATCCCCAAGACTATTCCCATATATCCTGAAACCATAAAGGATTTGGCCAAATTGAATCTTCCTGTAAAGTTTAAAACCATGGAAATGAATTCAAGTATTCCCAAAAGCCAGATGAAATACATGATTCTTTTTTCCTTGAGGTCTTCGGATTTTTTATTGAAGACCATATAGATCAAAAAGATCACGCCAATAGAAGCAATTCCATACATCAAGTAGTGTTCTTGAATTGTCGGAAGCAAAATCATATTTGCCAAGCCTGCCAAAAGGAAAAAGACAACGGTACAAACCCAGAAAAAGCTCCAGAAGGCTTTCAAAAATCCTTTGAAGACAAGAGAAAGAGCTATGCTTGAAATTAACCAAACTGTCCAATAAAAGATAAATGGAGGGTTAATGAAAAAGAATTGGAAAATTCCCAAGGTAATGACCAAGGCCGATTGAATTGGACTCTTTAAGATCAGGTTGTTTTCATCAAAAGGGTCATGACTCAGGGTTTCTGTAGTTCTATTTTTTAGGCGATTGATGAAAAGCCAAACGATTAAGAAAATCACTACTGTGAATAAAATTCTGCCTTGGTAAATGTTTACATAATATCTCAAAGCATATTTTTCCTTGATTATCGATGCTTCTATCGATTCTTTCAGGGATTGAGTATAGTAACGGTCCTGAGAATCAGAGGGAACTTCAGACTCAAAAATCTTAGTGTTCAGCTCACTTCTAGAAACATCAATTCCATCAACCAAAGAATTGAGTTGAAATATCAATTCATTTAATGAAGTTTGGATTCCGTCAACCTGTTTTTTTCTGAAAAGTAAGGAGTCTTCTATTGGGCGTGTTTGGATGGATATTTCAGTTACATCTTTAGAGTATTGAACTGCTTCCAAAGTATCCAAGGGAAGTTTGAAAAGTTCTGGTTGGGCTGAAATGGAATCAATTCTATAATGCGAAAGCCTCATTTCTTTCGCGTAAGTATCTACCTCCTCTTTTCTAGCCTCTGTTTTTTGGGAGATTTCTCTCAATATAGCCGAAGAAACTGCCAGGTTTCTTTCTGATTTGATAGTAGAAAAATTGTCATTAATTCCTTCTAGAATTTTTGGAAGAAGGTCTTGAATTTCAAGAAGTTCTTCAGAAATAAGGTCAAAGTTTGGGTGATTTGCCAAAATCCTTTTGAGCGCATTGATTTCATTTTTCAGATCAGAAATCAGGCTGTTTTGAGTAAGGTAATTTTTGCGGCTTTGATATTTTTCGAGGTTTTTGGAATAGGCCTTATTCAATTCCTCTTCCATTGCCTTCATCAAGTCAATTTCCTGGTTTTTTTGCAAATTGACCAAAGAAGAGTCTGAGGGAAAAATTCGAGTAAATGTGGGTTGATTCTGGGAAGAAAGCTCTTGGACTTTCAAGGTATCAATTACCGATAAAGAATCTGGAGTTTGAGAAAAAGCATGGAAGGAAGAAAGAAGAAAAACAAAAATGAATGTCAGAAGCTTTCCTAGTAAAAGAGGTTTTGAAGAAATTATTTTTCTCATTAGTGAGGAATAAATTGTTCATCAAACTAAATAAAAGAGGTGTAATAACCAAAAGCCCTTATTTCCAGTCAGGAGGGCGATTTAATTTCTAAAAATTTACGGTGGTAAAGGTTTGACCTTGAAAAAATATCCTTCATTAAAAATAAAAAGGAGAGCATTGCTCTCCTTTTTTATTTACATGTATTTTTTCGACAATTCATCTACTAAATCAAGATAAGCTGCTGTTGATTCTTCCTTAGATTTTCCTTTTAGCATTAGCCAAGCGTTATATTTTGCGGCAGCTTTAAAATCAAATCCACCAGGTCTTTCTTCTTCATTGTCTCCCTCAGTGGCTTGTTTGTATAAGCCATAAAGTCTGAGTAATTCTTCATTGCTAGGTCTTGTGGTGAATTTTTGGGTTAGCGCAACTGCCTCCTCTAATGTTGTTGGTTTCATGGTAAACTGGCTTGGGTATTTTCAGTTTCCAAATATTGTATCATTTTGGGGATTAAAAAATAGCTTGGGAATAAAAAAGGCCAGCTTTTGGCTGGCCTTTGAATTTATTTCAAGAATAGATTTAACGTCTGTTCATGCTAACGTAATCTCTTTCTGTAGCTCCAGTGTAGACCTGACGAGGACGGCCAATTGGTTCTCCGTTTTCTCTCATTTCTTTCCACTGAGCAATCCAACCTGGGAGACGTCCCAAGGCAAACATTACGGTGAACATATCGGTAGGAATACCCAAAGCACGGTAGATGATACCTGAGTAGAAATCCACGTTTGGATAAAGCTTTCTATCTACAAAATATTGGTCATTTAGTGCAGCATATTCCAATTCCTTGGCGATATCCAAGACAGGATCTTTTACACCTAGTTTAGCCAAAACGTCATCAGCAGCTTTCTTGATGATTTTTGCTCTTGGGTCAAAGTTCTTGTAAACTCTATGACCAAAGCCCATCAATCTGAATGGATCGTTTTTGTCTTTGGCTTTGTCCAAGTATTTCTTAGCATCTCCACCATCGGCTTTAATCGCTTCAAGCATCTCAATCACAGACTGGTTTGCACCACCATGAAGCGGTCCCCAAAGTGCATTGATACCTGCGGAAATTGACGCATAGATTGAAGCTTGAGAAGATCCTACAATTCTTACAGTAGAAGTGGAGCAGTTTTGCTCGTGATCTGCATGAAGAATCAACAAAGAATCCAATGCCTTAGAAACTACTGGATCTACTTCATATCGCTCTGCAGGAAGAGCAAACATCATTTTTAGGAAGTTGGAGCAATAGTCGAGTGAGTTATCTGGATAATTCACTGGATGCCCCATTTTGTTTTTATATGCCCAAGCAGCAAAAGTTGGCATTTTTGCAATGAGTCGAATGATGCTTAGGTTGATGTCATCAGCACTTCTGTTTGGATTCAAAGAATCCGGATAGAAAGCAGAAAGAGAACAAATCAAAGAAGAAAGAACGCCCATTGGGTGAGCATTGGAAGGGAAACCATCCAAAATCTTCTTGATATCTTCATGTACCAAAGTATGGTAAGTAATTTCCTTTGTGAAGTCTTCGTATTGAGTCTGAGTAGGCAATTCACCATAGATCAAAAGGTAGGCAACCTCGATGAAACTAGACTTTTCAGCTAAGTCTTCAATTCTGTAGCCTCTGTATCGAAGAATTCCCAATTCTCCATCTAAAAATGTGATTGAACTAGTAGTTGAACCTGTGTTTTTGAAGCCGGAATCTAGGGTGATTAGACCAGTTTCGCTTCTAAGTTTTGCAATGTCTATAGCAGGTTCGTTTTCTGTACCGATAATAACCGGGAATTCAAATTCTTGTCCGTTGTAGGACAGCTTGGCGGAGTCAGACATATATCGTTAGTTTGGATTTCTATTAAGTTGAAAACTCTAAAATCGGCCTTAAGTTAATAAAATCGCCCATTTTTTAGGGATTTTATTCCATAAGGAATACGATAATTATTTAAGAGTAAAAGAAAGGATTATTGGTATTTATAAAGAGTTGAAAATAAAGGTTTTGAAATCACCGTGTTCAGGGAATTTTCTTTGGCTGGTTTTAGCTTTGCTCCAAAGAAATAAAAAAGCCCCGAGGGGCTTATTTTATTCACAGAAATGTTCGAATACTTCAACCAAATGATCACCGATCATTTTGGCGTTTCTTCCTTCGATGTGATGTCTTTCAATAAAGTGTACCAATTCTCCGTCTTTGAATAAGGCCATAGCTGGAGAGGATGGAGGATAAGGAAGTACCAATTCTCTCACTTTTGCCACTGCGTCACGGTCATTTCCTGCGAAAACCGTAGCAAGCGTGCTTGGCTTTTTGGCAGCATTTTCCAAGGCATATTTTACACCCGGTCTTGCAGCACCTGCCGCACATCCACAAACAGAATTTACCACGACAAAAGTGGTTCCTTTATGATTTGGACCCAAATGCTCAGCAACTTGCTCTGCAGTTCTGAATTCCTGGAATCCTACATTTGAAAGTTCAGCCCTCATGGGCGCAATTAATTCTTCAGGATACATATTGTTGATTTTTTATTTACTGGTTTAGAGAAATCCTAGTTCAAGTTTCGCAGCCTCTGACATCATGTCTTGAGAATAAGGGGGATCAAAAGTCACTTCGACTTCCACATTGTTCACTCCTTGGATCTGCTGGATTTTATCCTTCACTTCAGAAGGAATAAACTCCGCTGAAGGGCAATTGGGTGAAGTCAATGTCATCTGAACGTAAACGTTGTTGACTGGATAAACGGTGATTTCGTAAATCAGCCCCAACTCGTAGACGTCCACGGGGATTTCAGGGTCATAGACCTGCTTGATCGCCGTGACTACTTTATCCCTTAAATTTTCCACTTGGCTTGCGCTTATTGTTTCGTTTTTAGCTTCCATTTCAGGCATTTTGCTTGGTTTGAAAAGCTAGAGCATACAATTTCATTTGTTTGATCATGGCTGCCAGACCGTTTGATCTTTGGCTTCCGATGATACTTCCCATGCCTATCTTATCAATAAAATTAAGTTCAGCATGGATAATCTCCTGAGGAGTACGATTGTTTAAAACCCGAATCAAAAGGGAAATCAGACCTTTGGTGATGTCCGTATTGGAATCTGCCTGATAGTGGACTTTTCCATCCTGATCATCTGCAATCAACCAAACTTTGGACTGACAGCCTTTGATGATGTTTTGTTCTGTTTTTTCTGATTCAGGAAAAGCCTCAAGATTGTTTCCGAGTTCCATGATATAGAAAATGGTAGACTCTTTATCATCTCCCAGGATTTCAAATTCTGAAATAATCTCCTCCTGAATATCTTTTATCGCGCTCATTTATTTTTAAATCTTGCTATCTGGGCCACACCCTCAGCTAATTTTTCAATTTCTGATTTGGTATTGTAAACCGCAAAAGAGGCTCTGACAGTTCCCTCAATCCCAAAACGTTTCATCAAAGGTTGAGTACAATGGTGGCCTGTCCTCACGGCAATGCCTTTGGCATCCAACATTTGCCCCACATCGAAGGGATGCATTCCGTTGATATTGAACGATAAAACGGATACTTTTTCTTTCGCAGTTCCAACGGGAATAAAGCCTTTTATGTCTTTTGTCAATTCTTTGGCATAGGCTAAAAGTGAATCTTCGTGCGCTTTTATCTCCGGTTTTGTGAGATCCTTGATAAAGTCCAAAGCAGCTTTGAAGGCAATCACATCTGCGATATTTGGTGTGCCCGCCTCAAATTTAAATGGGATTTCGTTGTAGGTGGTTTTCTCAAAAGTCACCTCTTTGATCATTTCCCCTCCCCCTAAAAACGGAGGCATAGATTCCAGGACTTCTCTTTTTCCATACAAAACTCCAAGACCGGTAGGACCATAGAGCTTGTGGGCAGAAAAGGCCATGAAATCACAATTCAAATCCTGGACATTAATTTCCAAATGAGAGGTAGATTGCGCCCCATCCAAAAGGACTTTTGCCCCAAATGAATGCGCCGCGTCAATCACTTTTTTCACAGGATTGATTGTCCCAAGGGCATTGGATGCGTGGACAATACTGACCAATTTGGTTTTTGGAGAAAGCAATTTTTCGAATTCTTCGTAAAGAATTTCTCCAGCCTCATTAATTGGAATTACTCTAAGAATTGCTCCTTTTTCTTCACAGAGCATTTGCCAAGGAACAATATTCGAATGATGTTCCATTGTCGAGATGATAATTTCATCCCCTTTTCCAATGAATTTTGAGCCAAAAGTCTTGGCGACCAGATTGATGCTTTCGGTAGTTCCCTTAGTAAAAATGATCTCTGCAGCTTCCTTGGCGTGGATGAATTCCCGCACAGCCTCCCGAGTCTCCTCGTAATACCGAGTGGCCCGATCAGCCAAGGCATGAGCTCCCCTGTGAATATTTGAGTTGTCAAACTCATAATATTTCGTCAAGGCCTCAATTACTGCCAGAGGCTTTTGGGTAGTAGCAGCATTATCAAAATAAATCAGGGGCTTGCCGTGTACTTCTTGATGAAGCACAGGAAACAAGCCCCTGATTTGGTCTATATTTAAACTCATGTGGGATTAAAATTTACTTCCCAAGCGATCCTGAATCAGGCCGACAGCGTAGTTTCGGAAGCTTTCTTCCTCAATTTTCTCCAAAACTTCCCCTGCAAAAGCATAAAGCAAAAGACCTTTGGCTGTAAGCTTATCGATTCCTCTAGCTTGAAGGTAGAAAAGAGCCTCTTCATCCAATTGACCCACTGTACATCCGTGAGAGCATTTTACATCGTCTGCCCAAATTTCCAATTGAGGTTTGGTGTTGACGATGGCATCCTCAGAAAGGAGAATATTGTTGTTTTGCTGGAATGCATTGGTTTTTTGAGCATCCTGACGAACAAAGATTTTTCCGTTGAAAACTCCTCGGCTTTGATCTGCCAAAATACCTTTATACAATTCATTGGATTCTGCGTGAGGGATAGTATGATCCACATTAGTATGGTTGTCTACGTGGCTTTTGCCATTCAACAAATAGATACCATACATATTTCCCTCGGAGTTGCTTCCCAAAAGATTTAAGCTCAGGTTGTTTCTAACCATATCTCCAGAAAGGGATAGGTTGACAGAAGTGAACTTTGCGTCTTTCTGAATGTCTGTCTCGATATTACTTACTTCAACACAGTTTTTTCCTTCGTTTTGAATTCGGTAATAATTGATTTGGGAATTGATTCCACCTTTAATTTCTACGACTTTGTTCAAGAAATAACTTTGCTCACCCAAAGAAACGCTTTGATCTAGAAAAGTCACTTCAGCAAAATCTCCAACTTGAATCCAAACTCTAGGTTGAACTACTTGGCCAGCATTTGCTCCATTGAAGGAAAGCAAAAGAATAGGTTTCTCGATCTGAGCTTTTTTAGGAACTGAAATAAAGATTCCATCTTGGAAAGAAGCCTGATTCAATGCTGCGAAAACATCTTTATTAGGTTTGGCGATGCTTCCAAGAGCAGTATCTTCTTTACCAGACAATAAAGAAACCTCAACTCCTTCAATTTTTGAAGAAAGCTCAGGGACAAAACTGCCGTTAGAAAATACCAAAACGTCACCTTCAAATCCTTCAATCAGGGCTGATTTCACTTGCTCTGCTGAAACAGCTAAAGGAAGGGCAGGGGAGAAGTTTTGAATCGAAGATTCTAACTTCTTGGTGATGTTGGTGAATTTATATTCTTCAGCTTTTACTGCAGGAAGACCTTGGGAAATAAAACTTTCCTTCCCGGTTGTTCTTACCGAAGGAAAATTGGAAGGAGATGCTGCAAGAAAAGCTTGAAATGTATCTTGTTGGGTCAAGGTACTCATGGTTTTAGGTTTTGATTTCAGACAGTTGCAGAGTCAACTTCTTCTTTTATCCAGTCGTAGCCTTTTTCTTCAAGCTCTAGAGCGAGTTCTTTGGTGCCGGACTTTACAATTCTTCCTTTATAAAGGACGTGAACGTAATCCGGAACAATATAATCCAGCAATCTCTGGTAGTGGGTTACCACAATGGTAGCTGTCTTATCAGACTTCAATTTGTTTACGCCATTGGATACAATTCTCAAAGCGTCAATATCCAAACCTGAATCAGTTTCATCCAAAATGGAAAGGGTTGGCTCTAACATCGCCATCTGGAAAATCTCGTTTCGCTTCTTTTCCCCTCCGGAAAAACCTTCATTCAGGGATCTGCTCAATAATTTTTGATCAATTTCCACCAAAGCCATTTTCTCTTTCATCAGAGAAAGAAATTTAACCGCATCCAAAGGCTCCAAGCCTCTATATTCTCTTACCTGGTTCAAGGCAGTTCTAAGGAAGTTGGTAGAAGAAACCCCAGGGATTTCAACTGGATATTGGAAAGCAAGGAAAACACCTTCTCTTGCGCGATCTTCAGGAGCTAAATCCAATAAATCTTTTCCTTGGAAAATTACCTCCCCGTCAGTTACCTCGTATTCTTCACGACCGGCAAGAACAGAAGCTAGAGTAGATTTTCCTGAGCCATTTGGTCCCATGATTGCGTGAACCTCACCGGCTTTTACTTCCAGATTGATGCCTCTTAGAATAGGAGTACCTTCCACTGAGGCGTGTAGATTTTTTATGCTTAACATGATTCTAAATTTTCAATTTTAACTTTCCAATTTTCCAATCGGATTAACCAACAGAGCCTTCAAGGGTAAGGGCAAGAAGCTTTTGAGCTTCCACCGCAAATTCCATTGGAAGCTGATTCAAGACTTCTTTTGCATAACCATTTACGATCAAGGCCACTGCATCTTCAGTAGCTATTCCTCTTTGGTTGCAATAGAAAATCTGATCTTCTCCAATTTTTGAAGTTGTGGCTTCGTGTTCCACCTTGGCGGAAGGGTTATTGATATCGATATATGGGAAAGTATGTGCTCCACATTGATCGCCCATCAACAAAGAGTCGCACTGTGAGAAGTTTCTAGCGTTATCAGCACGCTTCATCACTTGTACTTGACCTCTGTAAGAGTTTTGGGATTTTCCGGCAGAGATACCTTTGGATACAATTCTTGACTTGGTGTTTTTACCAATGTGAATCATTTTTGTACCTGTATCCGCTTGCTGGTAATTGTTGGTCACAGCAACGGAGTAGAATTCACCGATAGAATAGTCTCCTTTTAATATACAAGAAGGGTATTTCCAAGTCACGGCAGAACCAGTTTCAACCTGAGTCCAAGAAATCTTAGAGTGGTCACCGGCACAAATTCCTCTTTTTGTTACGAAGTTATAGATACCGCCTTTACCTTCTTTATCACCTGGAAACCAGTTTTGAACAGTTGAATACTTAACTTCTGCATGTGCAGCCGCATAAATTTCTACAACTGCAGCGTGAAGCTGATTTTCATCACGCTGAGGAGCTGTACAACCCTCCAAATAAGAAACATAAGAAGACTCTTCAGCAACGATCAAGGTTCTTTCAAACTGACCGGTGTTTGCGGCATTAATTCTGAAATAGGTAGAAAGCTCCATTGGGCATCTGACTCCCTTTGGGATATAGCAAAAAGATCCATCAGAAAATACAGCTGAGTTTAGCGCAGCGTAGTAATTGTCGGTCATAGGCACAACAGAACCAAGATACTTTTTCACTAGTTCTGGGTGTTCCTTTACTGCCTCACTGAACGAACAAAATACAATTCCTAATTTCGCTAGAGTACCTTTAAAAGTCGTAGCAACGGACACAGAGTCTAATACTGCATCTACTGCAATTCCCTGAAGTCTTTTTTGCTCATTCAAAGAAATTCCCAAACGCTCGTATATGGCGATCAATTCGGGATCTACTTCCTCTAGGCTTTTTGTTTTTTTGATCTGCTTAGGGGCAGAGTAATATTTTAATGCTTGCAGGTCGATCTTTGGGTATGTGACATTAGCCCATTCAGGCTCAGGCATATTCATCCAAGTCCTAAAAGCCTTCA
The DNA here is from genome assembly GCF_004362805.1 of Algoriphagus boseongensis. Lineage (GTDB taxonomy): Bacteria > Bacteroidota > Bacteroidia > Cytophagales > Cyclobacteriaceae > Algoriphagus > Algoriphagus boseongensis. The sequence continues at coordinate 1,696,252 of NZ_SNYF01000005.1, read as the reverse complement.
ATCTCCATTCGAGCAACCATTCCGGTTCTTCTTTCTTTGCAGAAATCCAACGGATGATGTCTTCGTTTAATCCAGCAGGTGCTTCATCGGCCTCGTAATTGACCGACCAACCATGCTCATATTCTTTAGAGGTGAGTTCTTCTAAGATTTGATTGTCTTTGCTCATGTGCCGAGTTATTTAGACTAATTACATTTTGATGCGAAGGTATAACATATTCTCAAAAAATAATGTTCGATGTCATTTGAAAAATCTATAGGGTATTTCCTATATGTATTGATTTTGTTTGAATTTGGCTCAAAAATCAGGGGTTTTAGAAAAAATAAAAATGCCCGATAATTTTCGGGCATTTGATTTTTTGGAAGAGGCAAAGCTTCTTTTTATTAATCTAGATTTAATCTAAATAGACTTATTTCTCTTTATCGAAGAATTGTATTGGTCTGTTGATACTCTCCTCCAATACAATCAAAGTTTCTGTTCTGTCAATTCCATCTACTTTTTGAATGCTGTCAAGAACTAATCTTAAATGGTTGGTATCTCGACAAATGATTTTTGCAAAAATCGAATAGTTACCGGTGGTATAGTATGCACTTACCACTTCTGGGATTTCTTTCAACTTTTCAATCACATTATCATAAAGGGAGCTCTTTTCTAAATAAATTCCCAAGAAAGCAGAGATGTCATAGCCCAATTTTGAAAAGTCTATATTTAATGTGGCGCTTTTAACTATTCCCATGTCTTCAAGCTTCTTCATTCGCACATGCACTGTGCCCGAAGAAACAAATACCTTTTTCGCAATTTCGGTATAAGGAGTTTTGGCGTCCTCGTTTAAAAGAGAGATGATTTTTAGGTCTATGTTGTCGATATCTAAAATTTTGTCCATTTTCCTTGAGAGGATTTAGATGATTTTTAATGAAAGTCGTGGTAAATTAGAGATTGTTCAAAATATTGCAAAATTATTTTTTCAATTTGTAATTATTAGTAAAATCCATTTACTTTGGCACTGATAGGAAGTTTCAATTAATTATTTTGTTTTTTTCTTCAAGACATATCAATTCAGTTGAGTTTTGGATTTAAGGCAAATAATTGATATTCAAAAGAAAACTTTTAATCTCTAAAGTTATATTTGGGTTTATATTCTGAAAAGGGTCTTGCTGCTGGCAAGACTTTTTTATTGGAAAAATTTTAATATAAAATGCAAAAAAATGTATTTGAAGTTTTTTTTATTGTCTAATTGTTATACTTTCGCATTGTTATGCTACTAGTCATGAAACTACTTTTCTCCTCCATTTTGATTTTGTTTTCTTCTTTCCCAGTTGAAAACCATGCTGCAATTGCTCAGCAAAACAATGAAGTATTTTCTGCTTCAGCTTTTTCTGTAACTTATAATCATTTGGTGATTAATAAATTAAATGAGTCGAATGAAGGAACAGAAATCTCATTAAAGGAAGAATTGAATTTTGAGCCTTTGACTATTGTTGAGGAAAAATTGGCAAAAAGCCTGAATTCTCATTGGGTTTGGCCGGAGTATACTCTAGACATGATTGATAGCTATTCTCCTTTTTTATTCAGGACAAAGAAAAGTCAGGCTATTGAAGAAGTTTCCGTTTTGCTTCAAGTCAATTCCAAAGGGGAAGTATCTGGATTCAAAATCCTGAGTGAAGTGGATAAGGGCCTTCACGAACGTTTGGATTACGTCATAAGGAAGTTGCCATCCTGTAAGCCAGTCCCGGGTTTTTCATCATACAGCCCCACGCAATTTGAATTGATCATCAAAAAATAACAGACCGAGTAATCGGTCTTTTTTTTTGAGCGGTTGGTAGGGCAATGGCTTCAATTTCTATTTTTAGCCTCCCAACCTAGTAAAATCATGAAAAATTTGATTCTCATTCCTGCATTTTGCCTTGTGGCAGGATCGGCCCTAAGCCAGGTGAAACCTTTCCAAGCGGAAAAGCTTTTTCCCGAGAAAAATCCCAAACTGAAATTTCATACAGTCTCAGGAGAGAGGCACGGACCTTCCTTTTTCAGAAAATTTGAATTCCCGGAAGTAGAATACACTCCTCAGGAAAAACTGACTTTTGATAAATACCACACCGTGGATGTCATGTATCACTGGTATGAAAAGTGGGCTCAGCAATTCCTAGATATTGTGGATTTGTATGTTGTTGGAGAATCTTATGAAGGTCGCCCGATTTACCAAATGACAATTACGAATAAAAAGACTGGGAAAGATACCAATAAGCCTGCTGCTTATTTTGAAGGGGGAAGGCATTCAGGAGAAATTACATCCAGTGAATCTATACTTTGGTTGACCCAGCATCTGTTGGAAAACTATGGAAAAGATGCCGAAATCACTGCCTTGATTGACTCAAAAGCCATCTACCTGCGTCCGCAGAATAATCCTGATGGCTCCAACCTTTATCTTTTTACTGAGCAAAGAAACCGAAGTACAGTAAAACCAGATGATACGGATCGGGATGGTTTGCTAGATGAAGATCCGGAAGAAGATATGGATGGGGATGGAGTAATCTATCAAATGCGTAAAAAGGCGGTAACCCCAGAAGAAAAAGAAAAAGCCAACTTTATCATTGATTCTCGAGATCCAAAAGGAAGGCTAATGAAAAGGACTTTTCCCGGAAAAGGGGAATACCTGATGTATACTGAAGGCATCGATAACGATGTTGACGGAAGCTACAACGAAGATGGAATCGGAGGATTGGATCTTCATAGAAATTACCCTGAAAACTGGAGACCGAATACCGGAGGCGACTTGACAGGGAGAGGATACACGCAATTTGGTGCGGGTGAGTATCCCTTGAGTGAAATCGAAACTCGTCACACTGCTCTTTGGGTTTTGAGCCATCCCAATATTTCTGTGGCCAACTCTATGGATACTCGTGTGCCCATGCACTTGAGACCACCGTCTACCTCTAAATCCGAAGAAAGAATGTATCCAGAAGATTTGGCGATTTATAAGGAGATCGATGAGTTAGGACTCTCTTTTACCAATTATCCTTGGGCTGGAGACGTGTATGAGACCTACGCCACACGATATAAAGTCAATTCAATGACTGGGGATCCTTTAAAGCCTGAACCTCTTTTTGGGCATGGACCTGATTTTGGCTATTTCTATTATGGAAGTATCTGGTATGGGGATGAGCTATGGAACAATGGTGCCATGAAAGATTATGACGGGGATGGAATCTATGATGATTACGACGGACTGATGTGGGATGATGAGGCAAATGAAAGCAAGGGCTTTAAAGTCTGGACTCCATTTACACATCCAGTTTTAGGGGAAGTTGAAATTGGAGGATTTCATCCTAAGTTTTTTGGTCAAAATGGCCCAACCTGGCAATTGGAAAACTGGGCGAAAAAGCAGGCTCAGTTTAATCTAGCCATGGCTAAAATGCTTCCTCAATTGAACATTTCTGATCTCAAGGTGAAGAAAATTACCAATGGTGAATTTGAAGTCACTTTAGAGTGGTCCAATACAGGTAAGCTCCCAGTGGCTTTGGAACAGGCTAAACTTGTCAAAATCGTTCAGGAAGATCGGGTGAGTTTGGACTTTGAAAAGGAACTGACCAAGGGATATGAAAATGCCAAGGTGAAAATAACCTCCCCGGAACTTTACGATAAGACAATCTATGCTGGCTACACCGGAATAGGTGAAAAGAAGTCAGCGACTTTCAAAGTTAAAGTTGAAGGAAGTGAGCCGGTTAAAGGAAAAATCAAGCTTTCCTCAACCAGAGGGGGGTATTATGAAAGAGAGTTTACATTAAATCAATAAAAAATGAATCGAAAGAAAATAGGTTTGGGGCTTTGGGTTCTTCTTGTCGTTCAGATTGCCGTTGGACAGCAAAAAAGATCCTTAACCCATGCGGACTACGATGGATGGGAGAGTCTTTCTTCAGCCAAAATCACTAAAAATGGCTTGTTTGTAGGATACCAGATTTCGCCTCAGGATGGGGATGGAAGGTTTGAGGTTTTTCCCTATAAAAATCCAGATCAAAAGACGGTTATTTCGAGAGCCTCTGCGGTAAGTTTTACTCCAGACGATGCATTTTTGGTTGGTAAAATTGTCCCTCAGAAGGATTCTGTCCGGGTTTTGAAATTGAAGAAAAAGAAAAATGACGATCTGCCTAAGGATAGTTTGTTCATTTTCAATCTGGCTTCAGGAGCGATGGAAAAGCTTCCAAGGGTAAAATCCTTTGGGATTCCTACCGAAAAAGGCAGCTGGATTGCCATTCATTTTGAAAAGGAACTTCCTCAAAAACCAGATCCTGCTGACTCTACGAAAAAAGCTGAAAAGCCGAAAAAGACCGATGGAACCAAGTTGTTGGTTCGCTCTTTGGATGGAAGTAAATCCTGGGAATTTGACAGAGTGAAATCCTATTCATTTGCTCCTAACGGGGATTATTTCCAATACACTTTAGCTGAGGAAGACACTTTAGATAACAGTGCAGTGTTTGTTCTGAATCTTTCCTCTGGAGAAAGCAAACTGGTCTTGGAAAAAATGACCACGTATTCAGATTTGACCTTTTCTCCTCAGTCTTCCAATCTTGCGCTAATTGCTACAGATGATTCTCTAAAGGCAAAAAAGCCAGTGCACTCGCTTTACCTCTATGATGTAAAGTCAGGAGCCATCTCCAAAAAGCTTGAAAAAACTGATTTGAAATTCAATCAAGGCAGAATCAGTCCGGATGGAAATATCAGATTTTCAGAAGATGAAAATAAGCTATTTTTTGGGGTAGCTCAGGATTATAAAGATTACGCCTACGCAGAGGATACCACAATTCTGGATGAGGAAAGAGTTTCACTGGATATTTGGGGATGGCAGGATGATGAGATTCAGCCCATGCAGTTGAAAAACAAATCTCAAGAGGAAAAGAAAACTTATTGGTCTGTCCTTGATCTTTCCTCAGGTCAGATCACCCAATTGACTACTCCTGAAGTGGATAATTTGGTCTTGGAAAATAAAATCACCAAAAACATTGCTCTGGCCTGGACCGATGCTCCTTACAGAAGAAGTTATTCCTGGGACATTCAAATTGGTAGAGATCTGTACTGGGTGGATTTCTCTACGGGTCAAAAGACCTTGATTGAGAAAAATGCCTCAGGCTTTGCCAGACTATCCCCGGAAGCTAACTATGCCTATTGGTACGATGGAAGAGATAGTTCTTGGGTTGCCTATGATTTGAAGGCTAAGTCAAAAATCAATCTTACCAAAGCTTTGCCTATTCCTTTTTACGAAGAATTACATGATTCCCCTTCTCTTCCGGGAAGTTATGGAGCAGTAGGATGGATGGCTGGAGACCAGGCAATTCTGATTAATGACCGATATGATATTTGGAAAATTGATCCTAAAAATCCTTCAGCGGCCATCAATTTGACTCAGGGCGAAGGAAGAAAGAATGCGATTACTTTCAGAAGAGAAACATTGGATTTTGAAGAACGAGCAATAGATCCAAAAGCTCCGTTCTTGTTATCAGCCTTTAATGAAGTGACCAAGGACAATGGCTTTTACATGGGATCCCTCGATGGAAAGTCCGCTCCAAAGCAACTCCTGATGACTGCACATAATTACAGTGGATTGCTAAAGGCGAAGGAGTCAAATCAGGTTTTGGTAAGAAGAAGTACCTATCAGGATAACCCTGATGTTTACCTGACTGACCTTAATTTCAAGTCTTTACAAAAGGCTTCAAATCTCAATCCTCAGCAAGCCAACATCAAGTGGGGAAGTGTGGAATTGGTTTCGTATTTAACCCTTCATGGAGATCCACTTCAGGGGCTTTTATTCAAACCTGAAGGATTTGATCCTTCTAAAAAATACCCGATGATGGTCTATTTCTATGAAAGAAATAGCGATACCTATCACAATTACCGAGCTCCTGCTCCAAGTAGATCGACTATCAATATTCCATATTTTGTAAGTAATGATTACTTGGTATTTGTTCCTGATATCAAATACGAAATGGGCCTTCCAGGACCTAGTGCCTATGATTGTATCATTCCTGGTGTTCAGGCAGTGATTGCCAAAGGCGGAGTGGATACCGAAAATATGGCGATCCAAGGACAAAGCTGGGGCGGATATCAGGTCGCCTACCTAATCACCCAAACCAATATGTTTAAAGCTGCCGGGGCAGGAGCTCCTGTGGTCAATATGACTTCTGCATATGGTGGAATCCGTTGGGGAACCGGTATGAGCCGCATGTTCCAATACGAACAAACCCAATCCAGAATAGGAGGGACGCTTTGGGACAAACCTTTGTACTATTTAGAAAATTCTCCACTGTTCATGATGGATCGTGTGCAGACTCCAGTATTGATCATGCATAACGACGAAGACGGCGCTGTTCCATGGTATCAGGGAATCGAAATGTTTATGGCCTTGAAGCGTTTGAACAAACCGGCATGGTTACTTCAGTATAATGGAGAGGATCATAACTTGACCCAAAGAAAAAATGCCAAGGATCTTTCAGTCCGATTAAGTCAGTTCTTTGACCATTACTTGAAAGGTGCTCCAACACCACTTTGGATGAGCGAAGGACTTCCTGCGGTTGAAAAAGGAAAAACACTCAAATATGAGTTAGGCGATTAAATGGAAAAAGCCCCGGATTTTCGAAAATCCGGGGCTTTTTTTAAATATCTGATTTCAAATATCTGTTTTCTTAAACCGCCACAGCTGCCTTGATATGAGGATGTGGATCGTAGCCCACTAATTCAAAGTCCTCATATTTAAATTCAAAAATATCCTTCACTTCTGGATTGATTTTCATGGTTGGAAGTGGACGGATATCCCGGCTTAACTGCAATTCTGCTTGCTCAAGATGATTAGAATACAAATGTGCATCTCCGAAGGTGTGTACAAATTCTCCTGGTTCAAGATCACAAACCTGAGCCACCATCATGGTGAATAGGGCATAGGAGGCAATATTGAAAGGAACTCCTAAAAAGACATCTGCACTTCGCTGATAGAGCTGGCAGGAAAGCTTCCCATCTGCCACATAAAATTGGAAAATAGTATGGCAAGGAGGCAAGGCCATGTGGTCCACATCAGCTACATTCCAGGCGCTTACGATATGTCTTCGGCTATCGGGTTTGGTTTTGATCTGATGAATCAGGTTTTTGATCTGGTCGATTTCTCCACCTTTCCCATCTGGCCAATGTCTCCACTGGTATCCATAGACCGGACCTAAATCTCCGTTTTCATCAGCCCATTCATCCCAAATGGATACTCCATTTTCTTTCAACCATTTGATATTGGATTCTCCCCTCAAAAACCAAAGCAATTCAATGATAATGGATCTAAGGTGTAGTTTTTTGGTAGTAACTACCGGAAAGCCATCGGCAAGGTTGAATCGCATCTGATGTCCAAAAATACTGATGGTGCCTGTACCGGTCCGGTCAGTTTTTTTTACCCCCTCATTCAGGATTCTCCTCATCAAATCGTGATATTGCTGCATGGTCTTCGAATTTATTATTGGGTGCCAAGTTAAGGGTTTGGGCAAAACTTGGAAACAAAAAAAGGACTTTGCTACTTTAAAAACTGACATCAATTTTCTCAAAACTTTGCTCCTGAATGTTTTCTAGAAAAAAGGCATTAATATTTTTTTGGTTGGGTTGGGTGCTGACTGCCTTGATTCTGATTTTTCCTCCTCAGCCCAGATTCAATTATGACTTCGAACAATTTTTCCCAACCGACGATGAAAATTTGTCTTTTTATCAAGACTATGAGTCCAAGTTTGGAAGTGATAATGATTATGTTTTAGTGGCTATTTCTAATCCAGCTGGCGATTGGCAGGATTCAGCCTTTTTGGAAAAAAGCTATAGAGCGCAAAATTCAATTCAGGAGATTGAAGGAATTGATACAATCATTTCCATTTTGGATTTGAAGCTTCCGCTGATCAGTCCTTTTGGGCTAAGATTTGAGAAGGTGTTGGATTGGAAAAGTCCTCAAAATCTTCAAACTAGTGAGCCTAAACTTGAGCAATTTCAATCTTCCCTGATTTCTAAGGACGGGGATTCCTTTTTGTTTTTGATAAAAAACTCCCCCCAACTGACCAAGGAGGAAGGAGATAAAGTATATCAGCAGATTCAGCATGTATTTGCCGAAAATGATTTGATTCCCAAAGCTTTGGCTGGAAAAATCCAAACCCAAAAGGATTTTGTAGAACTGATGCAGGCTGAGTTTGGGATTTTCTTGGGGATTTCCTTCCTGCTCATTTTGGTGATGTTGCTTCTTGTTTTCAGGTCTTTCTGGGGAGTTGGAATTCCGATTTTAGTCCTTTGCATTGCAATACTTTGGGCCTTTGCGATGATTCTATATAGCGGGAAAGCCCTGGATATCATGTCCGTGATGCAGCCTACTTTATTTTTGATTGTTGGGCTAAGTGCTTTAGTCCATTATTTCACACACCTGATTCAAAATCTCCGAAAAAATATTCCTCAAGAAGAGGCAGTAAGGCAGACTTTTACCCAATTAACTCCAGCGGTCGCCTTGACTATGGTTACCACTTCTTTTGGGTTTATTTCCCTTTATTTCACTTCTATTCCGGCTTTGAAAGAATTTGGTTTAGGAACAGGGCTTGGGATTTTTGTGGTCTTTTTAGCTATTCTACTTTTCACTCCTGGTTTCTGTTATCTCTTTTCGATCAAGATTTCTGGTTCCCAATCTAAAAGCATTCCAATATCAATTTTTCATACCTGGTTTTCATGGATTTTGAAAAGCAAAAGAACCATCGTTTCAGGATTTCTTTTGGTTAGTATCCTGTGTATTTGGGCAAGTAGCCAACTTAAAATCAATGGTTTTCTATTGGATAATCTTCCACTTTCTCATCCCATTCAACAAGATTTTAAGTATTTCGATGCCCAATTTGGGGGATCGAATCCTTTGGAATTGGCCTTAGAAGTCGGACCAAAAGCCTCGAATTTATTGGATAGAAAAGTACTGGAGTCATTAGATAAGCTTGAAAAGAAAATTCAGGAGGTTTTTGAGAATGGAGAATTGATTTCCCCTTTGAGTTTGGTGAAGACTCTGAATCAAGCCCAAAATCAGGGAAACCCAAAAGCTTTTTCTTTGCCTTCTCTAGGTCAATATCAGCGAATGACCAGGTTTTTTGGACAATTGGATAGGTTGGGAGGCAATCAGGTTATTTCGCAGGACTTAAAATCCGGAAGGATTTCAGGACGAACTGCCGATTTTGGAAGCTATGAAATGGGTTTTAAACGGCAAGAAATAATTGACTTTGCTGAAAAAGAACTAGATCCTGAATTAGTAAAAGTCAAGTGGACAGGAACGGGATACTTGATTGATCAAGGTCATGAATCAGTCACTTGGCAATTGGCAAAAGGGCTTGGAGTGGCGTTTTTGTTGGTTGGTCTGATTGCTGGGATATTATTTAAGTCTTGGAGGATTTCATTTATCCTTTTGATTCCCAATATGATTCCCTTACTATGGATGCTGGGGATGATGGCTTTGTTGGGGATTGATTTCAAGCTGACTACTGCTATTTTATTTACTGTCGCTTTTGGGATTGCGGTGGATGATACCATTCATTTTATGGCCAAACTGAAATCAGAATTAAGCCAAAGCAAGGATTTTATTTATGCCATAAAAAGAACCTTTTTGGAAGCTGGAAGAGCGATTTTTCTGACTTCCCTGATTTTGGTAGCTGGATTTTCTGTCTTGATTTTCAGCCAATTTGGGGTGGTTCACTTTACCGGTTTACTGATTAGCTTTTCCCTGATTTTTGCCTGGCTAGCTGATGTGTTTCTACTTCCTGTTTTGCTTTTTCCGCTCAAAAAAGTCTGGCAATCCAAGATTAAAATCTCAAAAATCAATTCATCCCATCCCAAGTAAAAGTCGCTGAAACAGGGTAGTGATCAGAGTAATCCACTTCCCGGTGCGTATGAAAATAAACCGGTTTCAAAGAAGGATCCGCAAAAATGTGATCAATTCTAAGGAAGAAAAGAACTCGGTTATAGGTAAATCCAAAGCCTTTTCCCGCTAATTCAAAAGCATTTTCCAGCTTTTGACTTAACCTGAAATAGGCGTAGGAATAGGGGATTTCATTAAAATCTCCCATCACAATCACGGGATGGGGACTATTACTCAAGTGCTCAAAAAGAATTTCCAATTGTTCGGCCCTCGCTAAGCTGCCCCGATGGAGTTTCCCTAAAGTCTTTCTGTAAACTGCCTTTGCTTGTTCATAATTATCCAAAGCTTCCGCTTGAATTGCCATGGATTCCAAGTGAGTATTGTACACACGGATTGTATCTGAGTTTACTCGGATATCTGCGAAAATTGCTCCATTCGAGTACTTTGCATCAAATACAACCCCCTCATTGACTATGGGGTATTTAGAAAAAATTGCCATCCCCACGGATCTTCTTGATTGATTTCCCTCGTTTGGATGATAGCTGTACTCATATTCTCCGTCCTTGCTCAGGATCTTTAGGGCGTCTTTAGTAGCTGAAGTATTATCCTGATAAAACTCCTGGAATACTTTTATCTCCGCCGGATGATCCTTTAGCCAGGTGAAAATATTTGGGTCAAATTCGCCTGTGGTTCTTCTTTTGTAATCAAACAAATGGGCATTGTAGGTCAATACTTTTAATCCCGGAGAATTCTCTTCTGTTAGATTATATTGGTAGGTGATAAGAAAAAATTTATAGCCAAATAGTAGGGCAGCAAGTGGGATAAAAGCCGATTTTTTTAGAGAAAAACCTAAAATGAGAAATAAAAAAAGGTTAATAAGCAAAAACCCAGGTATCAAAAATGGCAATAAACCTGCATATGGGAAATTCACCGGGGACACCAACACACTTAGGTATAGGAGGATAGTCAAACTAAAAATTACCCAAGAGATAAATTTCATGCGGTGAAAATAGACTTTTTGATTGGTGTTGGTTTCATTGACAATTTTAGGTCCAAAAAGGCAATAGGCAAAGGAACTGGAAAATCTTTGGACTTGGAATAGTTTGAAAACGTGAAAATTTGTTTTTCGTTATGGCTTGATCTTGTTTGATGTGAATCCAAAAACTTACCTTTACGTAATTACCCTAACGTCACCAAGCTTTACTAATCATGAAAAAGCAAATTTTATCTTTTCTTTTGACCACATCGCTGATGGGTTTTTATGGATGTGAATCCAATAAATCTGAAAAACAAGAAGAAGTCGTAGAAGCTACAGAAGAGGCTTCCGAAGGAGAACAGCGCCCAAGTCCTTTGGAAATCAAAGAAGGAACTATCGGTTCTAAAACCATCAAGGTTCAATATGGCTCTCCTTCAGTAAAGGGAAGAAATCTTTGGGGAGACCTGGTTCCTTACAATGTGGTTTGGAGAACTGGTGCCAACGAGGCAACCTTTATAGATGTAGCGGAGGCTGTAACTGTAGAAGGAAAAACCTTGGCTCCTGGAAAATATTCCCTCTTTACCATTCCAAAAGAGTCAGGTACTTGGACAGTAATTTTGAATTCAGATTGGGATTTGGAACATGGACATTTTCAGTATGACGAGAAAAATGATGTGCTTCGTGTAGAAGTTACACCAGTTTGGGAAACTACTTCTACGGAAAGACTTTCTATTGATATTGAATCACCAGGCTTGGTAATTCGTTGGGAAAAATTAAAACTTCCTATTGCTATCCAATAATCTTCTTGATCCCCGGTTTGCCGGGGATTTTTCATTACAGCTAAATTTTATTTAGTTTTCACTTCTCTTTTTGCCATCACCCAAAATAGGCGACAAAGAACCCAAATTAAACAAGCATTTGCCCATGAAATACGTGTCTTTCTTTCTGACCCTTGCAGTAAGTGTGGCATTGGCTATTCTGGTTTCCAGACCTATTGGCCAAATACCTCCATTAGCTCCCCTATTGGATCCTAATCATGGTTTTTGGCAAAATTCTTACAGCGAAGATCAAATTGCGAAGGAAGAATTATCCCTAGAAAATCTTTCTGCGCCGGTGGAAGTTGTTTACGACGAGAATTTGATTCCACACATTTTCGCCCAAAATGAGCAGGACCTTTACAGAGCCCAAGGCTACGTGACCGCCCAGCATCGACTATGGCAAATGGAGTTTCAAACTTTAGCAGCAGCAGGAAGGATTTCCGAAATCGTGGGATCCAGAGCCTTGGAGCTGGATAGAATGACCAGAAGGAAAGGTTTGGCTTATGGAGCTGACTTGGGTTTAAAGTTTTTGGAAGAAAACGATCCTGAAACCTTGGCTTTGGTGGAAGCCTATGCAGATGGGGTAAATCAATACATTGATCAGCTTTCAGATGCAAGATTACCCGTTGAGTATAAAATTCTTAATTACAGACCGGAGCATTGGTCTGCTTACAAGTCCCTTTTGTTGCTTAAATACATGTCAGATATGTTGGTGGGTGACCGGGATTTGGAATACACCAATCTGAGAAAAATTCTAGGAGAGGCTGGATTAAACAAACTTTTCCCTGAGTTTCCCAAAGAAAATGATCCTGTAATTGAAGCAGAGCGTGTTTGGGATTTCACTCCTTTGGCAGTCACCAAACCAGACAGCCTTTCTTATCCTGACCATATGTTGGCCATGAATCCCTTGAACCAACCCATTGATGGAACTGGATCAAACAACTGGGCTGTGGCTGGGAAAAAGACCAAAAACGGAAATCCAATTTTGGCGAATGACCCTCATCTCAGTTTGAATTTGCCATCCTTATGGTATTCCATGCAGCTTTCTACTCCGGAACATTCGGTGAAAGGAGCCACTTTGCCAGGTGCTCTTGGGGTTATTTCCGGTTTCAACCAGCATATTGCTTGGGGAGTAACCAATGCCACCAAGGATGCAAGAGATTGGTATAAAATTACTTTCCAAGATGAAAGCCGAAAAGCCTATCGCTATGGAAATGAATGGAAGCCAAGCCAATTCAGAATTGAGGAGATCAAAATCAAAGGAGAAGAGGCATTTTTGGATACGGTAGTTTATACCCATTACGGTCCAGTGGTTTATGACCAAAGTTTCCGATCAGATCGAGCCGATGTGAATTTTGCCTTGAAATGGACTGTCCATGAAGGCTCAAACGAGCAAAAGACTTTCATCCTGATGAATAAAGCCAAAAACCATTCGGATTATAATTTGGCTTTGGATAATTATTCAGCACCTGCCCAAAACTTCGTTTTTGCTTCCAAGTCCGGGGATATTGCCATGAGAATTCAGGGGAAATTTCCTCTTAAGTGGAGAGAGCAGGGGAAATTTTTTATGGATGGAGCGGATCCTAGAATGGAATGGCAAGGCTATATTCCCTTTGATCAAAACCCAAGTACGCTTAATCCTGAAAGAGGCTTTGTTTCCTCTGCCAATCAGCATCCGGTTGATCCCTCGTATCCATACTATGTTTTTGATAATTCCTATGAGCATTATCGAAATAGGAGGATAAACAGAAGACTTAGGGAAATGGAGCAAATCACGGTCGATGACATGAAGGCTCTTCAATTTGACGATTTCAATCTTCAGGCTTCTGAAGCCCTTCCAGTTTTGATCAAGCTTTTGGGTTCAGCTCAGGCTGGTAGTCCTGAGGCTGAGAAATATCTTGGGGAATTGAGTTCTTGGGACTTTTTCGCAGACCCGAATCAAAAAGCCCAAACACTTTATTCTATTTGGTTTGCAGAGACGGCAGAAAGCATCTGGAGGGAACTGAGAAGTACCGATCTTCCGATTGTTACTCCAAATTCCTATCAGACGATTGATTTGATGGCATCAAGTCCTTCTGATTCTGTTTTTGATATGAAATCAACAGAGGCTTTGGAGGGGGCGGATTATCATGTGAAAGTCGGATTGGATTCGCTGATTAGCATTATGAATAAATGGGTTGCGGAAGAGGGAGACTATTCTTGGGCAAATTACAAGAGAACAACTATTCAACATTTGGTACCAGATTTCAAACCCTTTTCAGTAGGTAATGTATATACTGGAGGCGGTTCAGGAATAGTAAATGCCACTGGCAGCCGGCATGGGGCAAGCTGGAGAATGGTTGTCGAGTTAGGAAATGAAATCCAAGCTTTCGGAGTATATCCAGGAGGTCAATCCGGAAATCCCGGAAGTAGATTTTATGATAATTTCATTTCCACTTGGGCTAATGGGGAATACCTCAATTTCAATCTTCGTACCCCAGATCAGCAAGAAGGCGTCCTATTCAAAACAACATTTAATTAAGCGCACATGAGATTTATATTATTGACCATACTGTCTGTCTTATTAGTGGTTTTTCTTGGCCCAATTGCTTCTTTTTGGGTGGTGATGATCGGAATTGGGTTACTTTCAGCTTTGATATTCCCAAATTCTTTTGGGGCCTTTATGGGAGGAGCTTTAGGAATGGGCTTAGGATGGGTTGGCCTAAGCATCTATATTGGGTTGACGACGGCAAGTCCTTTACCTGATCGAATGGGAGAATTAATGGGTTTAGGATCAGGTATGACTTTGGTAGCTGCGACAGGGGTTTTGGGATTTCTTCTGGGTGGATTTAGCGCATTATCAGGAGTTCTTTTCCGAAAAATGATCCGACCCGTACCTCAAAATGTATACAAAGGCTAAATTAGGCCTGAAATAAAAAATCTATTTTTAGTCTGAAATTTGGCTGATTATTTTTTCGATTTGATAGAATGAGTACCTTTGTTACTCATTACTGAATTATTTTTTATGCTGGAATCATTGATCACTTCCAAGACCCGTCTGAGGCTTCTGGTCAAGTTTTTTGTCAACTCCCAAAATCAGAGTCATCTGAGGGGACTTGCTGAGGAATTTGGTGAATCTACCAATGCTATTCGGAAGGAACTTAACAACCTCACCCAAGCCGGGATTTTGGTCAAACATTCCGACAAAAACAAAATCGAATACCAAGCCAATACCAATCATCCCTTTTTCACCAATATCCGGGATATCATCAGAAAATATCTAGGCCTAGATATGCTCTTGGAGCAGATTTTGGAGAGAATGGGTGAAGTGGAGCAGGTGGTTTTAACTGGAGATATCGCAAGAGGTAGCGATACCGGCACCATTGACGTTGTGATCACCGGGGAAAACCTCAATGATGAATATATCAATCACCTAACCAAACGAATCGAACAGTTAATTGACCGTAAGGTCATCTTTACGCTATCCTCTGGTCGTATTTCTTCCGGAGGATTATTGCTTTTTGATCGTCAGGCAGGTATTTGATTTAGCTTACTTTCTCTTTGAAGTAGGTCCCAAACTGGGACTGAAAGGGCGAAGCTGTAGGGTAAATGCAGATATATTTAAGAAAAAATGCAATTTTAGTCTCGGATTTTACCGTTGAATAGAAATCTTCTAGTGGAAAATAAATTGAAAAAACTTTTAGCATTTCTTGTCCTATTTTGGGGCATTTGCTTCATAGGATTCGCCCAAAATCTAAGCAATCTAAGTACCCTGAAGGTTGATAATCTTTCGGATGCTCAAATTGAGCAATTAATTAAACGAGCTGAATCAAGCGGGCTTACCCCAAGTCAACTTGAAGCTATGGCCAGAGAGCAAGGTCTTTCGCCCATCGAGGCCAATAAACTCAGGGAGAGAATTAGAAATCTTCAAAATGGAATTCAGGGTGAGTCAACTGGAAATACCTCTTCTGGAAGATCATTTTCCTCTTCAGGAAATGGGGCAGATCCTTTTGATTCCATTCGAAGAGCTGATCCGTATTACGATTTGACTCCTTTCCAAAAGAAGATTTTTGGATTCAAGCTTTTTCATAACAGAAACCTTGATTTTAATCCAAGCCTGAACCTTCCAACTCCTCAAAACTATATCATTGGAGCTGGAGACCAGCTGTTAATTGACGTGTATGGAGCTTCCCAACAATCATTTGATTTGACAGTAACTCCGGAGGGTAGAATTTTAGTACCCAATTTAGGTCCTATCCAATTGGGTGGAAGCACGATTGAAGCTGCCTCAGCGAGGATAAAAACATCTCTTTCAAGAATCTATTCTGGCTTGTTAGGCTCAAATCCAAACACCTTTTTGCAAGTAAGATTGGGGAATATCAGGTCTATTAAGGTTTCCATGGTCGGAGAATTGACTAAGCCTGGAACATACACGCTACCTTCATTTGCCACTGTATTTAATGGCCTTTACGCTGCCGGTGGACCAAACGAAAATGGAGCTTTTAGAAATATTCAGGTTTACCGAGATAGTAGATTGGTTGCTACTGTGGATATTTATGAATTCTTGTCCAAAGGAGAACAAGCCTCCAATATCACTTTGCAGGATAATGATGTAGTGATCGTGCCCCCAGTCCAAGCAAGAGTGGAAATTACAGGCCCTGTTAGAAGAGAAGGGTTTTTCGAAGTTAAACCCAATGAATCATTAGCGGATCTATACATTTACACAGGAGGATTTTTGCCGACTGCTTATCAAGAAAGAATTACAGTAAGAAGAATTGAGGATAATCAGCGAAAAGTCGTAGATGTGCCTCGAGACCAATATTCTACATTTTCTCCTAAAGATGGGGATGAGATTTTGGTGAGTGAATTTTTGGATAGATATACCAATAGAGTTCAGATATCGGGAGCTGTTTTCCGACCAGGGGAATATTCACTCAATGGAGAAAAACTGACAGTAAAAGAATTGATCAATCGTGCAGATGGTCTTAAGCCAGAAGCGTTTGTTAATCGTGCGACCCTTTACCGCACCAACGCTGACCTTACACTTGGTGCCGAGCCCATTGACCTGAAAGGAATTCTAAATGGTACAGCTCAGGATATTGAGTTGAAAAATGAGGACTTACTTTTTATCCCAAGTCGCTATGATATCCAGGAAGAGTTTTATGTGAAGATTTCTGGGGAGACCAATATTCCGGGAACTTACCCTTATGCCTCCTCAATGACCGTCGGAGATTTGATTTTGAGGTCTGGTGGTCTTCTGGAATCCGCTACCAATTCCTCCATTGAAATTGCCAGAAGAGTTAGGGAAAATACCAATACAGGTAGAATTGCTGAAATTTTGAGTTTGACCATCAGACCAGATTTGAGTCTTTCTGAGGAAGAAAAAAATATGCCTTTGATGCCATTTGACCACGTGTTTATTCGCAGAAGTCCAGGTTTTGAGCGTGAGCAATTGGTGAAAATCTCTGGTGAGGTGATTTACCCTGGGGAATTTGCCATTTCCGGAGCGAATGAAAGAATTTCTGATGTGATAAAAAGAGCTGGAGGTTTAACTCAGTTTGCTTATCCCAAGGGAGCTAATTTGATCAGAAGAACAGTTTATTTCAAAGATTTGACTGAACAAGAGAAAAAGGAATTGGTCATGTATCAAATCCGCTCCAAGTTAGATCCTAAAAAAAATAGGGTAGGGAATGAGGCTGAAAATATCTTATTCGAGCGCCTGAATCAGAAATTAACTGAAATTGAAAATCAGAAGTTGGAGGAAGAGGAAAAAGCAGCTGAAAACAGACTGAAGAATTTCTATTTATCAGACAGTTTGTTTTTGGATTCGGCCATCAATGCAGTTCGAGTAAAAGAGCAAGATTTGGTAGGGATTGATTTGGAAGCAATACTTTCAAACCCTGGTGGACCAGAAGATTTGATTTTGCAAGAGGGCGATATTATTCAGATTCCTAAGCAGCTACAAACTGTGCGAATGGTAGGAGAGGTTTTGTTACCAACCACCACTCGCTATACTAGAAATCAGGGCTTGAAGGGGTACATTTCCAAGGCAGGTGGATTCACTGAAAATGCCCGAAGAAGCAAGACTTATGTCATCTATGCGAATGGTGACGCGCGAAGGACTCATTCGTTTTTAGGTTTAAAGTTCTACCCGAATTTAGAACCCGGTGCAGAAATCGTAGTGCCGGAAAAGCCCCAAAGAGAAAGGCTTTCAACAGCAGGATGGTTAGGCTTAGCTTCCAGTTTAGCGACTATTGCCATCCTAGTTCAAACAATTGTTAATAATTAATACAAACAAAAGATATTTATGAAGATTGCCGTAGTAGGAACTGGTTATGTAGGATTAGTCTCCGGAGCTTGTTTTGCGGATGTAGGAATTGAAGTTACCTGCGTAGATATTGATCAAAAGAAAATTGACAAATTGAAAAACGGGATCATGCCAATCTATGAGCCCGGATTGGAAGAGATTGTTGTCAGGAACTATAAAAGTGGGCGTCTTCATTTCAGTACGGATTTAGGTGAGGCGATTCAAGGTGCCGAAGTGGCATTTATTGCTGTGGGAACACCTCCAGGCGAGGATGGATCTGCAGATTTGAAATATGTTTTGGCTGTGGCAGATGAAATTGGTCAAAAAATGACCGATTACATTGTGGTAGCGACCAAGAGTACTGTTCCAGTTACCACAGGAGAAAAAGTAAGAGCAGCGATCCAAGGAGCTTTGGAGAAAAGAGGATCCAATCTTCCTTTTGCGGTAGCGTCTAATCCTGAGTTCTTAAAAGAAGGAGCCGCCGTGGAGGATTTTTTAAGACCCGACAGAATTGTAATTGGCGTAGACGACGAGCGTGCTGAAAAAATCATGCAGCGTTTGTACAAGCCTTTCCAATTAAGCGGAGAGAGAATCATCTACATGGATATTCCATCCGCTGAGATGACCAAATACGCTGCAAATGCCATGTTGGCAACCAAGATTTCATTTATGAATGACATCGCTAACCTATGCGAAAAAGTAGGTGCAGATGCCAATATGGTCAGAAAAGGAATTGGATCTGATCCTAGAATCGGAAATAAGTTTATCTATCCGGGAGTTGGTTATGGAGGTTCATGTTTTCCAAAAGACGTGAAGGCAATCATCAAAACTGCCCGTCAATATGGTTATGAACTGAAAGTTTTGCAGGCTGTAGAGGATGTGAATGACTTTCAGAAATATGTTTTAGCAAAGAAAGTCAAAGCCCATTTCGGCGAGGACCTATCAGGAAAGACTTTCGCAATGTGGGGTTTGAGCTTCAAACCAAATACCGATGATATGCGAGAATCACCAGCAGCTGTCATCATCGACGAATTAAGAGCTGCAGGTGCACAGGTTAAAGCCTATGATCCCAAAGCAATGGAAGAAGCAAAAGCACACTACATTTTTGATAAAGTGACTTATTGCAAGGATGCCTATGATGCATGTGTGGATGCCGATGCCTTGCTATTGGTGACCGAATGGTCCGAATTTAGAATTCCAAGCTGGGATGCAGTTGGGAAGCTTTTGAAAAACAAAGTGGTGTTTGACGGAAGGAATATTTATGACCGCAAATACTTGGAATCCTTAGGATTCACTCACTATGGCATTGGGGTTAAATAAGAAAGAAATCCCGAAGAATCTATGATTCCAGTTACCAAACCCTTTATTCCTCCTTTAGCCGAATACAATAAGTATCTCAAAGGGATTTGGAAAAGGTCTTGGCTCACCAATAACGGTCCTTTAGTTAATGAACTTGAGATTCGACTAAAGGAAAACCTAGGTGTCCCTTATTGCCTTTATGTAGGGAATGGCACCATCGCTTTGCAGATGGCTATCAAGGCCTTGAAACTTGAAGGAGAAATAATCACCACACCATTTTCCTATGTGGCTACTACCAGCAGTATTGTATGGGAGGGCTGTAAGCCGGTTTTTGCTGATATACATCCCAAAACCTTAAATATTGATCCTTCTAAGATTGAGGCGCTGATAACTCCGAAAACCTCAGCCATTTTGGCAACTCATTGTTTTGGTAACCCATGTGCAATTGATGAAATTGAGCTATTGGCTAAAAAGCATGGATTGAAGGTTATCTATGATGCCGCTCATTGTTTTGGGACAACCTATAAAGGAAAATCTGTTTTTCATTACGGAGATATCAGTACCACGAGTTTTCATGCAACCAAGCTTTTTCACTCAGTAGAGGGTGGAGCTGTTTTTACCACAGATCATGGGCTATTTGAAAAATTAGGCTACTTGAGAAACTTTGGGCATGACGGTCCTGAGAAATTCAATGGGGTAGGGATCAATGGGAAAAATTCGGAATTTCATGCCGCTATGGGTTTGGTAAATCTCCGCCATGTGGACCAAATTAAAAAGAGACGTAAAGATCAATATTCTTATTACCTGAATAAACTCTCGGGCTCTTCAGTTCAGTTTATTCAACTTGAAGATGAAGTGGGATTTAATTATGCCTATTTCCCAGTGATTTTTAAGAGCGAAAAGGTGGCGTTGGAAGTAAAAAGAGTTTTGGAAATAAACCAGATTTTCCCAAGAAGATACTTTTATCCAAGCCTGTCCAAATTGGATTATGTAAGTGGTAATACTCCGATTTCAGATGACATTTCTTCCAGAATTTTGTGCCTGCCTGTATACCACGAATTGACTGTGGAAGAGCAGGATTTGGTTTGCAGGTTTGTCCTAAACACATTGAATTAAAAGATGATCATCGCAGGGGCAGGGGGGCATGCTATTGAAGTTTTAGATTCTATCAAGCCCTTGGTTGGTGATTTATTCCCTGTTTTTTTCAGTGAATTAGTAGAGGGAAACTCAAAATTAGCTTCAACCTTTACCTTAGTCCATTCTGAAGAGAAAATCTTAGAACATTTGAAAATAGATGACAAATTTTTTCTTGGAGTAGGAAATCCAAACTTGAGAGAAAGGTTTTTATTAACCTTTGAGAATCTTGGAGGAAAATATCAGCCTGTTCGAGATAAGACTTGCTCCGTTAGTTCAAGTTCCCAAGGAGAATTTGATGCGATGGCATTTGCTTTTGTAGGGCCAGATACCGTGATAGAAAAAGGAGTTTTGGTTAATGCCAGAGCCTCTATTCATCATGAATCGAGGATTGGAGAGTATTCAGAGATTGGGCCTGGAGCAATATTATTGGGAAATGTCCAAATTGGTAAAAAATGCAGAATCGGTGCAGGGGCAATTATTCTTCCAGGAATTACTTTGGGTGATGAAGTAGTCGTGGGTGCCGGGGCTGTGGTTACTAAAGATGTTCCTGATAAAGAGGTTGTAGCTGGAGTGCCTGCCAAATCTTTAAAGAAGTAAAACGCATGGAGAAATCTAATATATCACCTCAGAAAAATCCTGCTTTGGATTACTTGGGGCTAATTCAGCAGGTTTTCGAAAATAAGAAAAGGCTCGGTCTATTTGCTGCTATTGGTGCTTTACTTGGACTTTTAATCATTTTCACCACTGCCAAGGAATACGAAGCTTCAACGATGGTGGTACTGGAATCCGAGTCCAATTCTCTGGGAGCATTGGGACAGTTTGGAGCTTTGGCAGGTTTTGCAGGAATCAACATGAATCAAATGCAAAACAACCAAATTGCCTTGACTTCGGATATTTTTCCGGATGTGATAGGGAGTAGGGATTTTTTAAAGGAGATTTCCTCTAGGGAATTTGTTTTTGAATCTCGGGCAGGAGAAAAACTTACCCTTGGGCAATATTATGTGGAAGAGAAGCCGGGAAATATTGTAAAGAAAACACTCTCTTTTGTTATAAATCTCCCGGCTGTGGTTTTGGGTTGGTTTTCATCTCCAGATCCTCTTCCTGTTAATCCAAGTGAGGTAGTGGAAGGAGAACCGGAATTGTTAAATATTTCTGGAGAGGACCTGTTTGCCATTTCAGAAATCAAAAAAAGAATCGTTCTGGAAGAAAAGGGGAAAATCATCCGCCTTTCCGTATCGATGCCTGAGCCGGTTATTGCAGCTCAAGTCAATAATATGGTTCTAGAATCCTTGATTGATTACGTGACTGATTACAAAACCGAAAAGCAAAGGATCAATTTGAAATTTATTGAGGAAAGGGTGGAGGAATCTGAGAAGAAATTTGAAGAGGCTCAAATGCGACTGGCTTCATTTAGGGATTCGAATCAAGGTATAGTTTCTCAAAGGCTGAGAACCAGAGAAGAGCAATTGCAATTCGAGTTTAATATTGCCTACAACGTTTACAATACGCTGAAGCAGGAATACGAGCAGACTGCCATTCAACTCAAAAAAGAAACTCCAGTGTTTACAGTTCTTGAAAAGGCTGCTGTTCCATTGGGGCCATCCAAGCCAAACAAACCTTTGATTCTAATTTTTTCAATTTTCGTAGGCTTGTTTGTAGGATTTTTGATCAACGTGTACAAAGTACTTATCGCTAGTTTATAATTTGATGTCAACAATTCAAATGGTGGACCTCCGCGCCCAATATGAGCGGATCAAGCCAGAAGTAGATCAGGCCATTCAGGAGGTTTTAAATTCCACTGCCTTTATCAATGGTCCCGAAGTGAAGCTATTTGCGGAGGAATTATCCCAGTATAGTGGGGCTAAATTTGTAATTCCTTGCGCAAATGGTACAGATGCATTGCAGATTGCCATGATGGCTTTGGGATTCAAACCGGGAGACGAGGTGATCGTACCGACTTTTACTTATGTGGCTACCGTGGAGGTAATTGCTTTATTAGGGCTAAAACCTAGCTTTGTGGATGTTTTGCCAGATACCTATGAGTTGGATCCAAAAGGATTGGAAAAGGCTTTGACTTCTAAAACTGTAGGGATTGTCCCCGTACATCTATATGGTCAATGTACTGATATGGAAGGGGTTTTAGCTTTTGCAAAAAAGAATAACCTCAAAGTTATCGAAGATACAGCTCAAGCCATTGGTGCAGTTTACACCTTTTCAAATGGTACCAAAGCGCAAGCAGGGACGATAGGAGATATAGGTACCACTTCCTTTTTTCCATCCAAAAATTTAGGATGCTTTGGTGATGGCGGGGCGATGTTTACCCAAGATCCGGAGCTTGCTGAACGCCTCAGGATGATTGCCAATCATGGACAAAAAAAGAAATATTACCATGATTCAATCGGGGTGAATTCTCGATTGGACACACTCCAAGCTGCTGTTTTGAGAGTGAAATTAAGACATTTGGATAAGTATTCTGCCTCTAGAAATGAAGTGGCGGACCGCTATGATGAGGCTTTTGGGACGCTGTCCATGGTGAAGATTCCTAAACGTGCCAAGAATTCTACCCATGTATTTCATCAATATACTCTTCAGATAGAGGGAGGAAAAAGAGATGAATTGAAGGCTTATTTGCAAGAAAAGGGTGTTCCAAGTATGGTTTATTACCCTGTCCCTCTTCACCTGCAAAACGCCTATCGAGAATTTGGATACAATGAAGGAGATTTTCCTGTGGCCGAATCTTTGTGCAAGAAAGTTTTGTCTCTGCCAATTCATACCGAAATGAATCCGGATGAGCAGGAGTTTATAATTGATACCGTTAAAAGTTTTTTCAAATGAAAGAATACTATGCTCATGAGACAGCTGTAGTCGATGAGGGTTGTGAAATAGGGAAAGGAACTAAAATTTGGCACTTTTCCCACATCATGCCGAATTGTAAGATCGGAGAGAACTGCAACATCGGACAAAATGTAGTCATATCCCCGGAGGTAGTTTTGGGCAGAAATGTAAAGGTCCAAAATAACGTGTCTATCTATACAGGAGTCACTTGTGACGACGACGTATTTTTGGGTCCATCCATGGTTTTTACCAATGTGGTCAACCCAAGGAGTGCAGTGAATAGAAGAGGTCAATATTCCAAAACCCATGTCGGAAAGGGAGCATCAATTGGTGCTAATGCAACTATCGTTTGTGGACATGATATTGGAGAGTTTGCCTTTATTGGAGCAGGAGCAGTGGTGACCAAAACAATTCCTGCTTATGCTTTGGTAGTAGGTAATCCTTCTAAACAAATTGGCTGGATGAGCGAATACGGTCACCGACTTAATTTCAATGCCCAAGGTGAGGCAATTTGTCCAGAGTCAGGTGAAGTTTATTTGCTTCAAAATGGTCAAGTAACCAAGAAATCGGGGAGCTGATTTTTTGGATCAATTTCAAAAAGAAATCCAATTCTATCAATGAAGAATTTTGCTTTAATCGGTGCGGCTGGATATATCGCACCACGTCATATGAAAGCCATCAAGGATACCCAAAATCAACTTTTGGCTGCGTACGACAAGTTTGACAGTGTTGGCGTCATGGATAGTTATTTTCCAGATGCTGATTTTTTTACTGAGTTTGAAAGATTTGACAGACATGTAGAGAAGCTCAAGCGTACAGAACAGAAAATAGACTATGTCAGTATTTGTTCCCCTAATTACCTGCATGATTCTCATATTCGTTTTGGCTTGAGGGTAGGAGCTGATGTCATCTGTGAAAAGCCTTTGGTCCTAAATCCCTGGAATATTGAAGCCTTGAAAGAAGTTGAAAAAGAACATGGAAAACGTGTTTTTAATATTCTTCAATTAAGACTTCATCCTTCAATTGTTGCCTTAAAGGAAAGGATAAGCAATGGGCCAAAAGACAAAATATATGATATTGACTTGGCCTACATCACTTCCAGAGGGCACTGGTATTATACCTCCTGGAAAGGTGACGTAAGCAAATCTGGAGGTATTGCCACGAATATTGGGGTTCACTTTTACGATATGTTGACTTGGGTTTTTGGGAAGGTAAAAAGCAACCAAGTTCACCTGCATACCCATGACAGAGCCGCAGGATATCTGGAATTGGAAAATGCCAGAGTTCGTTGGTTTTTAAGTATCAATGCGGATACTTTACCGGAAAATGTAAAGGCTAAAGGTGGAAGAACCTATAGGTCTTTAACTATGGAAGGAGAGGAAATTGAATTCAGTGATGGATTTACCGAACTTCATACGCACAGTTATCAGCATGTTTTGGACGGAAAAGGATTTGGTTTGGAGGAAGCAATGAATTCCATTCAGCTCGTTCACGATATCCGCCATATGAAACCTCTGGGCCTTGTGGGGAATTATCATCCTCTGGCTGCAGGTGAATTGGCAAAGCACCCTTTTGAGAATTAAAGGAAAACAATTCCTGATTTGATTCCTGTTGCTGAAAACTTAGTTTTTTTTCCGGATTCGCCTTTCGCTGATTGGATCATTGATCGATGCGAAAAGCTGTTTCCAGGATTAAATGACTATTATACATTCGGAGAAAATCCCAAAAAAATTCACTCAGAAAAGGTAAAGACCATTGGTCTTTCTGAACCTTCACTGAAAGAATTTGCCAATCAGCTCAGAAAATATAAGCGGGTAATTATCCACTATCACCATGAACTGACAGCTTATCTGATCGAGTTGGCTAATATTCCTTCTGATCGGATTATTTGGATGCTCTGGAGTGGGGATTTATACAATAGTCCTTTTTATTCCAGACAGGTTTATCTTCCTCTAACTTACTCGCTAGAATCAGTATTTAAATTCCCCGAACTCACCCTTTTTTCAAGGGCAAAAGAAGGAATGAAATACATACTCAAAAAACCCGGGTATTATCTCTACAAAAAATCCTTTCGGAGATTAAAGTACGTTGGGAGCTTTTTTCCCGGGGATGTATCCAATGCATCCCAATCCTTTCGTAAGTCTTATTCCCATGTTTTTCATGGGATTTTGTCTGTTAATGAGCAGTTGGATCACCTTGACTTGGAGGGAATTCCTCAGTTAGGGGATGGGATATTGTTAGGACATGCAGGCGTACCAGAGTTGAATCATTTGGATATTATCGACCAATTTGGGCAGCACTTTCAAAATAGTGAAATTATCTGTCCTTTGGCTTACGGAAATCCGGACTATATCCAAAACGTGAAGGATTTCGGACAAAAGACTTTTGGGGAATCCTTTAAACCAATGGAAGATTATCTTCCAAGGAACGAATATTACCAAGTTCTAAAGCAATCTTCCTTTGCTGTTTTCGGGTCTTTGATCCACCAAGGTTTTGGAAACATCATGACTTTGCTCCAATTAGGTCTCAAGGTCTTTTTGTTTGAGCAGAACCCCATTTATCAGCAGCTCAAAAGCATGGGAATGATCTTGTTTTCATTGGATGAAGTATCCAAAGAGGATTTTCAAATCAAATTGTCTCCCGACCAAATTTATCACAACAGAAAAATTTTAGCAGAGGTACTCAGCGATGAGGCTGTGGATGGCTACTATCGGTCTGTTTACCAATTAGAAGCCGGCGCTTAGTGTCTCTTTTCGTTCAGATAAAAAAACTCCTTTCAGATAGTGCCATTTATGGGCTTTCAGGAGTTTTGACCCGTTTCATATCGGTTTTTTTGACGCCGATTTATACCAGAATTTACACTCCGGATGACTATGGGGTGATCAGTATTCTGACCAATGGGTACATTCTGGTATCAATTATACTGGTATTCTCCTTGGATGCATCCACAGCAAGGTGGTACTTTGATACTGATTCCAGAGAAAGAAGAAAAAAGGTAATCAATACCTGGATTTGGTTTTATTTTTTCTCCAGCCTCTTCTTTGGAGCGCTGCTGTTTTTCTCAGCTGATTTCCTCCAACAAAGGTTCCTGCCCAATGAAGAAGAAGGGGCTTGGTTTATTCAGCTAATCTCTTTATGTCTTCCCATGACAGTTTGGACCACTGTAGCCGTGAATGTGCTCCGGTTTGAATTGGAAGCCAAAAAATCTGTGGCGCTTTCTTTAATTCAAAGCTTGGTCTTAATAGGATTCAATGTGCTTTTTGTAGTCATCCTTCGCTGGGGACTTTCAGGAATTTATTATGCTCAATTGGTTTCAACCCTTATTTTGATTCCTTTAGCCTATTACTTTTTGCGAAATTGGATTGGAAGTCCCAGTTGGTTTGATTCCTCACTTTTTCGTGGGATGTTCAAATTTGCAGTTCCTTTCATTCCGGCCAGTTTGGGGTATTGGGTGGTGAATTTATCAGGAGTCTTTTTTCTGAATGAATTAATGGATCAACGGGAGGTAGGATTATATCAAATCGGAATTAGTATTGCCTCTGTAGCAGGATTAGCAACAACGGCGTTTCAGCAGGCCTGGCCTCCATTTGCATTTTCCATCCTCCATCAGCCTAATGCCAAACAGGTTTTTGCAGTTTCGCTTCAAGTTTACCTTCTTTTAGTGGGTATGTTTTGTACGTTTATTTCTGTTTTTTCCTTGGAAGCGCTTAAGATTTTGACTACTCCCGATTATTATGAAGCCACTTTGGTTGCCAGTATTCTTACCTTTAATGCCTTGCTTTTAGGACTGGGGAGTATTTCAACTTTAGGGGCGACAATTGAGAAAAAAACCACTCCGGTAGGATTGATTCATCTACTTTCTTCACTGGTCTTGGTTGGCTTGAATTTTCTTTTGATTCCTTGGATTGGAAAAGAAGGAGCAGCCTTAGCTGTGTGTTTTTCCCAACTTTTGATTCCCGCTTACATGTTTTGGAAAAGCCAGCAATACTATTTTATCCCATTTGATTTTCTGAAAAACTCAGTAATCCTTTTGATTTTTATTGGAGTAGTATTTGCTTCTTACTGGTTGCCTTCAGAATCCTTTTTTCTTAGCGTGATATTAAAATTGATTTTGTTATCATTTGCGACTGGGTTGATTTCCTTGATGATAAAAAAGGAGTTGCTACTCGTAAAAAATCTCGTTTTCAGCAGATTTAAAGCTTCTTCAATTGAGTAAGATTTTAATTTTAACCACCCGGCCTCTGCACAACGGCCCGAGGATGATTCGGGAAATCGAAGCACTTAAAAATGATTTCGAATTGGTAGCGACCGGAACTACCCCTCCTCATGATTCTAAGGTTGGTTTTATTCATTCTGATACATTTTTATTTTCTCATTTCGAATATACTTTGGGGAAAATCTATCGGGTTTTGAACTTTAACAAAACCTTTCTGGGAAGATATCCAAGTACCCAAAGTAAGATCAATAGCCTTCTTGAAAAGGTTAATCCTGATATGGTTATCGTTCACGAACCGGCCTATTTGCCTTACTTTTTCAATAGCTCAAAAAAAACAAAAGTTGTCTTTAATGCACATGAATATCACCCTTTGGAGGTAGAGGGTGATTTGCATTGGACTAGGACTTGGGGTAAAATTTACACCAAAATCTATCAGGATTATCTTCCCAAATTGGACCTATTGATAAACGTCAATCAGGAAATCGCTGACCAGTGCGAAAAGGAATTTGGTGTTAAATCTTTGGTCGTTCCGAATGCCTCATCCTATCATACCCCTCAGAAGGAAAAATGGGAATTTAATTTTCCACTTCGCTTTATTCACCATGGGGTTCCAAATCCTGACAGGAAACTGGAAGTCATGGTGGAAGCATTTAATATGCTGGGAGAGAACTACCAATTGGATTTAATGTTGGTCCAAAACGGTTCGGAATATTATCGATTTTTGGAAAAAATGATCG
This sequence comes from Algoriphagus boseongensis, assembly GCF_004362805.1. GTDB lineage: Bacteria > Bacteroidota > Bacteroidia > Cytophagales > Cyclobacteriaceae > Algoriphagus > Algoriphagus boseongensis. The sequence goes on along the minus strand of NZ_SNYF01000005.1, from coordinate 1,668,070 downwards.
AATCTATTCCAAATGTTCGTTTGATTCCTGCTGTTTCTTTCAAGGAGATTATTCCATTCATCAGTTCGTATGATTTGGGGGTGTATTCCTTAGCACCAATCAGCTTCAATAACCAAATGGCTCTTCCCAACAAGTTTTTTGAATTTGTTCAGGCAAGGCTTCCGATGGTAATTGGACCATCTCCTGTCATGCAGAAATATTTGGAGAACTATCAGCTGGGAAAAGTGGCAAAAGACTTTAGCGCTGTAGCATTGGCCGATTCCATTCGTTCGTTAAGTAAAGAAGATTTGATTACCTACCGATCTAATTTGGAAATAGCGGCAAAGGAACTTTCCATGGAGCATTTTGAATCCGAATTGTTAGAAAAAATAAAAGAAATCAATTGAGCAGACCTTGTATTATTTCCGTGGTAGGAGCCAGACCGCAGTTCATTAAGCATGCTCCTATCCAACTCGCTTTGGAAAAATACTTCCGGGCATTGACTATCCATACGGGGCAGCACTACGACGAGAATATGAGTCAGGTCTTTTTTAATGACCTTGGACTTCCAAATCCTGATTACCTATTTGACCAGCGAGAAAATTCCCTTCAGGGTGCCCAAACAGGAAAAATGCTCTCTGAAATTGAACAAGTGCTTATTCAGGAAAAACCGGATTTACTTTTGGTTTATGGAGATACCAACAGCACATTGGCAGGGGCCTTGGCAGCTTCCAAACTCCATATTCCAATTATTCACATTGAAGCGGGATTGAGAAGCTTTAACCGTCAAATGCCCGAAGAAGTCAATCGTGTTTTAACAGATCAGCTTTCTGAAATGCTTTTTTGTCCGACTGATTTAGCTGTAGAAAACCTAAAAAAAGAGGGAATCAAATCTTCGAAAATTTTCCGATCTGGGGATGTGATGTGTGATATGTTGAGGCTAGTTGAGCCTAAACTCCGACCTGTGGTTTCGGGAAAATATTACTTTGCCACAATTCACAGACCTTATAATACAGATGATCCTCAACGATTAAAGGAGATTTTTGATAGTTTTGCAAACTTGGAACATAAGGTTTATCTGGCATTACATCCCCGAACACAGGTTAGGCTTCAGCATTTTGAAATAAACCCTGATCAATACCAAAATTTGGTATTACTTGGACCTCAAAGTTATTTAGACTCCCTTTCTCTTCAGAAGTTTTCTGAGGGCGTTATCACCGACAGCGGAGGGATACAAAAGGAAGCCTATATGCTTCAAAAAAGATGCATTACCATAAGAAAAGAAACCGAGTGGGTTGAAACCTTGCAAGAGGGTTGGAATCAACTGGTTTTTGATGATTTAAAACCCATATCCTCGCTTTTTTCTGAATCTTTGGGAACTCATTTTCCTGAGCTTTACGGAGATGGAAAAGCTGCGGTAAGTATAACAGAACAGATTAAAAATTATTTTTTTCAAAATTAATCCATGTGCGGAATAGCAGGAATACTTTCTGAAAACCCCAATTTAATCACCAATGAAAAGTTGGTGAAAATGACAGATTCAATCGTTCATCGAGGACCTGATGGCTCAGGGCATTGGATCAGCGAAAACGGCCAGGCTGGATTTGGACACCGTAGACTTTCTATTATTGATCTTTCCGAATCAGGGGCTCAGCCCATGCATTACATGGATCGATATACCTTGACATTCAATGGGGAAATCTACAATTACCTCGAAATCAAAGAAAAACTCCTAAAAAATGGGTATCAGTTTAGAAGTCACTCTGATACAGAAGTTTTGTTGGCATTATTTGACCTGAAAAGAGAAAACTGCCTTCAGGATCTGGATGGAATGTTTTCATTTGCTTTGTATGACAAAGAATCTGGGGAAGTTTTCTGTGCCAGAGATCGATTTGGAGAAAAGCCATTTTTCTATACCCAAGTAGATGGAGCATTCTATTTTGGATCAGAAATGAAAGAATTTTGGGCGGCAGGGCTACCCAAAACTCCAGATCCAGAGATGATTTTCAACTACCTTCATTTTGACCTGCTTGACAATCATGCCGATCTGGGTCAAACTTTTTTCAAAGGAGTGAGAAAACTTCCTCCGGGGCATTTTCTGATTTGGAAGCAAGGAAAAATCAGGATTAAAAAATATTGGCAGATAAATCCACTGGACCAAAAACAAACCATCAGTCTGGAAGAAGCGGAAAATCGTTTCAGAGACTTGTTTTTTGAATCGGTCAATAGAAGGCTCCGATCAGATGTTTTGGTGGGATCAAGTTTGTCTGGAGGAATAGATAGCTCCTTGGTCGTATGTGTGATGGATCAGCTTTTGAAGGATCATCCAGAATCTATTCAAAATACATTTTCTGCCCGATTCAAGAATTTCCATAAGGACGAGGGGTATTTTATACAAAAAGTCAGAGAGAAGACTCGGATTACTTCCCATGAAGTATATAGTGAGATCGATGAGTTGGATTCAGTTCTGGATAAGATTTGTCATCACCAGGAGGAGCCTTTCGGTTCTGCCAGTATTTTGGTGCAATACCAAGTCTATGAATTGGCGAAGAAAAAGGGCGTAACTGTTCTTTTGGATGGACAGGGTGCAGATGAAATCCTGGCTGGATACCATCCCTATTTCACCACTTTTTTCAATGAGATCAAAAAGCAGTCTGGATCTAAGTTTGAAAAAGAATTCTCTGCCTATCAGGAATTGCATAAAGAGAATCAGATCAATGCGAAAATTGCTAAACCTGGAATTAAGCAAGCTGTAGCTTCTAGATTTCCTGGTTTGATGAATAAGGTGGGTAGAAAAGTCATCAATATGAAGATGAAAAATTCCACTTTGATGGCTGAGGACTTCTTCGGTGAATTCCGCAAAAAAGCCCATAATGATTTCAGTTTTGATATTGGTAATCTGAATAGCCACCTGTATTTCTCCACGTTTGAAGTAGGACTTCCAACTTTATTGAGGTATGCGGATCGCAATTCAATGGCTCATAGTCGGGAAGTAAGATTGCCTTTCCTTTCCCATGAATTAGTGGAATTTGTGTTTTCTCTACCTTCGGAATATAAAATCCATAATGGATGGACAAAATATCTCATGCGAAAGGCTTTCGAAGATATTCTTCCAGAAGAGATCGCCTGGAGAAAGGATAAAATTGGATTTGAGCCTCCCCAAAAATCCTGGATGGATGCTCAACATACCCAAGAAAAAATTAAATCTGCTCGGGAAATTTTAAGTAAGGAGGGGATTCTTAAAAAAGGGGCAGAAAATTTGCCAATAATAGCTCAAGCTGCTCATACTAAGGGTGATGGAAGCTGGAATCACCTCATGGTAGCAAATCTTTTTAAAAGTTGAGAAAAACTGTACTCATATTGTCCTTTTCTAGAATGCATGCCGATCCGAGAGTGCTTCGGCAGATGGCGTTTTTAGAAAAATTAGGATTCGATATAGTTTTGAGTGGATTGGAGTATGAAGGGAATCTTCCATTCTTTCCGCTTACAAAGGCAAAATCCCCATTTTTCAGAGCGCTCAAACTTGGGATAATGGTGGCAAGGCTCTCAAAACTTAGAGTTAAGGAATTTCTTCTTCACAGTAGTTTGAAGGAGCTAAATTCATACCAACCGAAATTTGATTTAATCCTTGCCAATGATGCAGAAACATGGCCATTGGCAATTGAATTAAAGAAAAATCATCCCAAAGCCAAAGTAATATTTGACGCCCACGAGCAATATGCCAAGGAATTTAGCGACATGATTCTTTGGAAATGGTTTCATAAACGCTTTGTCAATTATGTCTGTCGTCACTACATCCCCAAAGCCGATAAATTTCTAACAGTTTGTGACGGAATTGCAAAAGACTATGCGGCTGATTATGATGTAAAACCTTACCTGATTTTAAATACTCCTGAATACGAGGAGGGACTTTATCCTAGAGAGGTAGGAGATACCATCCAAATAATCCATCATGGAATTGCAAACAGAAGTAGAAAAATCGAGAAAATGATCCAAATGATGGATTTTCTCGATAGTCGATTTGTATTAAAACTCATGTTGGTGCCTACCGATCCTGCTTACTTCGGGGAATTAAAAACTTTAGCAAAAGGAAAAGCAATTGAGTTTTTACCCCCCGTACCCACTCAGGAGATTTCAAGTTTTATCAATGCATTTGATTTGGGCTTGTTTATCCTTGAGCCAGTGAATTTCAACTACGCCAATGCGCTTCCCAATAAATTTTTTGAGTTTATTCAAGGAAGATTGGCCATAGCTATTGGTCCATCTCCAGAAATGGAAAAGATTGTAGTAGAGGAGAAAAACGGAATTGTTACCGAGACTTTTGAGGAGCAGGAGATGGCTGCAAAATTGAACGCCCTTACCAAAGAAGAGATTTGGGAAATGAAAGAAAACTCTCATCGGGTAGCTAAGAAATATTCAAATGCTCAAAACGAGGAAGTGCTCAGGGAAATCCTGATTGATTTACGATTGCTTACGGAGCGACCTGTGGCACAAACTGCCCTTACCTAAGGTTTGAAAAAAGTTCTTCTTGTTTCTTTTTATTACACTCCATGCACTTTGACACCTGCTCAAAGAATTACTTTTTGGGCAGAAAATTTTCATCGGCATGGGATATATCCGATTGTAGTTACCCGCGCCTGGAATCAGGACATAAAAACTCATCAGGACACCAAAAGGCCTTTGGGAGAAAAAGTTGTGGTAGAAAAGTATTCCACTCATGAAGTCCATTACCTACCATTTAAACCAGGGATTTTGGATTGGGCCTATCTTCATTTGGGTGAAGGGATCTTTCGCCCGATTTTTTTACTGGTGAAAGTGTTGGACGTCCTTTTTGCCAGGTTCACTTTGGCCTTTACTTCTTTTTCCAATTTTTTACCATACCTAAGTACCCTCATCCAAAAAGAAAACCCAGAGAATATGATTATTTCTGGGGAGCCATTTTATCTGTTTAGGCTAGGATATCAGCTTAAAAAGCGGAAAGGAATCTCATGGATTGCGGATTATCGTGACGATTGGACGACCAACGAACTTCAAATGGAGAAGGGAGGGAGCCGGGTTAGAAAGTGGATTGCCAGCATAGAATCCAGCTATGAGAAGAAATGGGTTGGTTCTTCAGAACAGATTATTTCAGTTTCAGAACCTTATACCAAACGGATTTCCGATTTCCTAAATCTGCCTGGGATCACAGTTCAAAATGGATTTGAGGAATCCTTGCTTAATCTTCCAGAGGTAGATTTAGAAAAGGAATTTACCATCATGTATAGTGGGGTGGTTTATCCCTCACAAGATTTAAAAGTTATCTTAGGAGCATTGGAACTTGCCTTTGCTGAAGGGAATCCTTTCCGATTAATATTTCTAGGTGCTGGATTTGATGTCAAAGAAAAAAGACGAATTGAAGCTCTAGTTCCTTCCCATTTGACCGATAACGTTGAGGTCACTTCACGATTTCCTCGTGCAGAGGCTATTCGGAGACTTCAAAAAGCTCATGTTCTCCTAGGAATGGCTTATGGAAATATGAAAGGGATACCTTCTTCCAAGCTGTATGAATATTTGGCTTTGGGAAAGCCAGTTTTGCTCTGCCCAACAGACGGGGATTTAATGGAGAAAATCTTGTCAGAGTCCTCTTTGGGCTTTTTTGCCAAAGACTCTAAAGAAGCATTCCTATTGATCAAAGAGATAAGAACTATCTATGATGACCTAGACAAAATGGATAAGCTAAAGCAAAACTCAAGGAAGGCCATTTTGCCTTACTCCAGAGAGAATCAATTAAAAATCTTGGCTACTCACCTTGGAAACTAGTCTTAGGCTTCCTTTATTTTTAATCCAAAAGTCAACCCGTGTAGGTTTGATTTTACTTTTCTTTTTGATTTCCTGCACTGAGTTAGTTGGATTTCAACTGGATAAAGCGCTGATGGTTTTGTTGGTTGGGGTCTTACTTTTTCACTTTTTCTATCAAAAGAATCAAGTACCCACCAAAGCTTTTGCAGTTTTGGTACTCACGTTTCTTCTAGCATTTGCATCCTACTTACTCAACTTACCTGAATCTTCTCTTATAGTTTTCTTTCCCTTGATTGGATTGACCTTTGTGACTTTACTGGGAGAGGAAAGTGATTTTTTGGAAATTATTTACTGGGGGATTTTCTTTCATATCCTTTTGGGAGTCTTCTTCGTCTTTTCTAGTTATTTGATTGGAATGAATCGCTTTGTCCACCCTATGTATGACAAAGGATTGCCATTCCTTCATGCAGCAAAAGGTTTGACTACAACAGTTCAGGCTTTTGGAACCTTAATCATTTCTTGGTTCTTGATTTATTATTTCAAAAAAGCCAAGGCTCAACTTTCTGCTTGGGACCGAATGGCTTATTTGGTTGTATTGCTTGGGCTGATCTTGACATTCAACAGAAACAGCTTTTTGATCTTTTATATTTTATTGTTTTTCCAGCATAAGCGATTTTTCTGGCTGACAGTGATTGCAGGAATAGCCTTTTACCTTTACTTTTTTGAATTCATCAACAAGTTGATTTTTAATGTATCAACCCTGAACTCGAGGGCTGATTTGCTTCAGGCATTTCGGATTGCCTTCTTTGAGCAAACCGATTGGATGGGCTACTTGATCGGTCATGGAAATAATATTGTAGGAGAGGCCATCGCAAAAAATACCATTTATAATACAGGCTATATCGAGAATGGAACCTCTGTTTTACTCTACACCTATGGATTTATTGGGTACTTCTTGTATTTGGTTTCAGTGGTGACTTTTGCCTTTATGTTTTTTCGGAAACGAAACTTCTTTTTTGCCTCCATGTTCTTTTACATTTTCATCATTGCTCAGCAGTTTACCCACGAATTTTATTCAACAACGATTTATCTATTGATTTCAGTTTTTCTATTGATCTACAATCAATTACCAGGTTTTGGCCAAAAAGATCCTATTCTTTCACCTGCTGAATAACTTCACTGGAAGTCCTCAGGTCTTGAGAAACGTGATTGAAGTAGCAAAACTTGAAGGACATCAGGTGGAGCTTTATACCAGTTCAGGTACTGGCTTTCTTTCAGGAATATCAGGGATAAGGTATCGATCCAATTTCTATTACAGATCAAATATTCGACTGATCACTTTGGTCACTTTTTTTATGAGTCAAGTATTTTTAATGGGAAAGCTATTGAGGCACAGAAAGGAAGACTGCCTTTTTTATGTCAATACCATCCTTCCATTCTCGGCGATTTGGATGGGCAAAATGCTGGGTAAAAAAGTAATTGTCCATGTCCATGAATATGAAATCAGTCCTAAAATATTAAGTCGGTTTCTGTTTTGGGTAGTAAGATCTTGGGCAGATCAAATTGTGGTGGTTTCCAGATTTTTGGCGATAAATCCAGCACTTGGAAGTCGAAAATCACTCGTGATCCACAATTCTGTAAAAAAGGAAATTGAGGAAGAAGCAGTAGTCTTTGTACCAGAAAAGAAATCTAAATCAGTCCTAATGCTGGCTTCTCTAAGACCCTATAAGGGGATTTATGAATTTGTAGAATTGGCAAAAAGGCTTCCTAAACTTGATTTTGATTTGATTTTAAGTGATTCATCGGAGGATGTGGAAAAATGGAAGTCTGGATTAAATATCACGCCTAATCTTCACATTTGGCCAGTTCAAAAGGAGGTGGTCCCTTGGTATAAGCAAGCATTTCTCGTGCTCAACCTAGCTCACCCTGATAAATGGCTGGAGACCTTTGGAATGACAATTTTGGAAGGAATGCATTTTGGGGTTCCAGCTATCGTGCCTACCAAAGGTGGAGTGACTGAACTGATTGAATATGGAATTAATGGATATTTAGTCGATTATACTGATTTAGATAAAATTGAGGAGCTGATTAGAAAGATCGACTCTTCTGAAGAACTTTGGAAACAGCTAGGCGCAAAGGCAAAAGAAAAAGCCCAGGATTTCACCGGGAGGAAATTTTCCTCCGAGATTCGTAACTTGCTTTCAGCATGAAAAAGATTTTAATTTTTTTAGTTGTTGGCATTTTTGGGAATCTGTTTTACTCCCATGCCCAAAAGGCTCAAATCTATAATTTGGAAAAATTGTACTCCCCTGTGGTCGGGGACGGGAATTTTTCGGTTTGGAGGGAAGAAAGTGTTTTGATTCCTATTCGCTTTGATTCCAAAGATTTATCCGCAGTATCAATTACTTACGAAGGACCAAATTCTCAAGTGGAATTCTATAAGCTTCATGAGGTTTGGGCTGATTTTTCGGCGGGAAATTGTGGAGAAACTAAAACTCAAGGGACTTTCGAAAAGGTAAAAGTTCCAGATAGAGCTGAGTTGATGACAGGAAACAGTTTCAATCCAGATTCTGAAAACCAGTGGATTCTCCTAAGTCTTAGGCTAAATCAAGAAGTTCCGGCAGGAAGCCAATCCTACAAGATCACGTTCACCCAAAAACAAAAAAAATCTGAAGTCAAAGGAAGCTTATCGATTCGAGATAGAAGTCTTGAAGGTATTTCAGGATTAGACTTTTACTCTGATTTTTGGCAATTCCCTGTTGCTATGGCAGATTTTTACAAAACCAAACCATGGTCAGCCTCTCATTGGAAGGAAGTAGAGCGGATGTTTGATCAGTTGGGAGCGATAAATCAGCATTCGATTACGGCTTTCGTTTTTTGGGATTTGTACAATACCCGAATTCGGCCTTTGGATGAAATGTTGATTCAGGTTAAAAAATTACCGCAAGGAGAGTATCGCTATGATTACTCCACCTTTGATAAATATATTCAAACAGCAATTGATCGAGGGATTTCCGACCAGATATCGATTCATAATTTGTTTCCCTGGAATGGATTCTTATTCTATTTCGATGAAACCAAAGGAGAAGTTGTTTCTATTCAAACTCAGCCTGGAACTCCTGAATATCAGGAATTCTGGAAACCACTCCTGGTGGATTTAGAAAAGCATTTAAAAGAGAAGAATTGGCTGGATAAGGCAGTTTTATTTGTCGACGAGCGTGATCCGAATCAAACTTTGGCTCTAGCTCAATGGGTGAAAAGTATTGCTCCTGGCTTTAAGATGGGATTTTCAGGTGATTTTTATCCTTTTCTATCACCTTGGATGGATGATTATTCTACTCCAGTCAATGTAGTTCTGGATCCTGCTGAACTTTCGAAGCGGATTCTTTCCTCGCAAAAAACTTCCATTTATACCTCCTGTTTTGAGCAGCCCAATCAGCCTAATTTTTTATTGACCTCCGATTTGAGGGATATTTATTTTCTTACCCAGCTGTCTAATACAAGAGGGTATAATGGTTTTTTGAGGTGGGCCTTTAATCTTTGGTCATCCGAAATTGAGAATTCCGCCATCTATTCAGACCTTCCTTCCGGGGATGCTCATTTGGTTTATCCCAATGGGCAAGTCTCCATTCGATATTTGGTTTTAAGGGATGCACTTGAGGAAATAAAAAAGTTTAAACTACTAGGCAAACTATCCTATCCGGGGGATATGGTAAATGCGACTAATAGATATTTTTTAATCAATATCGAAGAAGAGCGTTATCAAATGGTCCGGGCATTGAAAAATTACCTGAATGAGTAAAAGAAAACTTGCAATTCTTGGGATTGTCGGCGTTCCCGCAAATTATGGGGGATTTGAGACGCTTGTTGAAAACTTACTAGATCTTCTCCCAAAGTATTTTGACATCACTGTTTTTTGTGAAAGTAAATCGTATCCAGAAAAACTAGATACCTACAAGGAGGCCAGGCTTGTTTACCTCGACCAAAAAGCTAATGGGGCGAGTAGTATTATTTATGATTCAATTTCCCTATTGAAAACGTATAGGAATCAAGATTATATTTTACTTCTAGGGGTTTCAGGAGCAATAATGATCCCTTTTCTTAGACCATTTACTAAAGCAAAAATCATCACTCATATAGATGGCTTGGAATGGAAGAGAGATAAATGGGGATTTTTCGCCAAGCGATTTTTGAAATTTTCGGAGGCTTTGGCTGTTCGCTTTTCGCATGGAGTTGTGGCCGACAATAAGCATATCCAAGATTATGTAGAAGAGGAGTATGGAAAAGATTCCTTTTTGATTGCCTACGGTGCGAATCACGTGAATGCAGTTGAGCCAATTGCTTATCAAAAAAAGTTCTCATTTCTAGGTTCGCCTTATGTTTTTACAGTTTGTAGAATCGAGCCAGAGAATAATGTGGAAATGCAATTGAGGGCATTTAAAGAATGTGAAATTGGAATGCCTTACGTAGTTGTAGGAAACTGGAATGCAAATGATTACGGGATGAAACTTTATCAGGAGTATTCTAAAGTCAAGAACATCATTCTTTATAATCCAATCTATGAGATGGAGGAATTGAATGTATTGCGATCTAATTGCTTTTTTTATTTACATGGGCATAGTGCAGGTGGAACCAATCCTTCTTTAGTGGAAGCCATGTATTTAGGTTTGCCCGTTATCGCTTATGGAGTCAATTATAATCGAGAAACGACTTTTGGTAAAGCCTTGTATTTTAATTCTTTTGAAGAATTGAAGGCTCTTTTGTTTCAAATTAGGACTTTGGATAGAGACCAAATGAAGGAGGATTTATCCAAACTTGCCAAAAAGAATTACTCTTGGAAAGCTATTACCAAAAAGTATGTAGCAATGCTGGAGTCCTTAGGTTAAGCTTCTTGAAAAAACACGTATTTCTTTGGTTTCTGGGAATGACAATTTTGTCAATAATGGCAAATGCTCAGACTATTCCTGCAGGTTTCCCTGTCTTGGAAGAGGGTGCGAGAAGAAGCAATCTTTTAGGAAAAGGATTTGAAAATTATTCTTTTGCCCTAAGACCTATTCGATCTGAGGAAGGTTTATTTTCAAATAAGATTCAGTTTGACCAATCCGATTCTATTTCAGATTTATCTAAAGAAGAGAAGAAAACGAGGACGGATTTTCAACTTCTTCCGCTTCTTAATACCACAGTATTCAATTCCAATAGACCTTTTGGCTGGGGAAACTCTTCCTTACTCAATGGAGCTGGATGGCAAAACCTCATCTCTCCAGGAATTTTTGCCAAAGTTTTTATTCTACAAATTCAACTTAGACCTGAATTCGTGTTTAGCCAAAACAAGCCCTTTCAAGGCTATGGAGATAATTTTTCTGATAATGTGAATTTTGCCAGGTTTCGGTATTGGAACTTTGGAGATCACCCAGAATATTTTGGACAAGCCTATCAAAATTTCATCACCCCAGGTCAGTCATACATCTCCCTTAATTTTGGAAAGGTTGAAATGGGGGTAGGGACACAAAATATCTATTGGGGGCCTGGCCAGTTTTCAGGTTTGATTTTTTCTAATAATGCCAGAGGAATTCCCCATGCATTTATCAGGACTTCAGCTCCACTAAATATTGGGATTGGACATTTGGAAGGGGAAATTATTTCCGGAAGGGCAGAAGATTCAGGTATCGAACCTTCTCAAAATCAAGCGTTAAATAATCAATACTTTAGGCAGTTTTCTGGTGACTGGCGATATGTAAGTGGGATATCAATAACTTATCAGCCCAGTTTCCTTAAGAATTTCTTTATTGGCTTCAATCGGACCTTTCAACAATACAATGAAGATGTAGAAAAAAACCTTCAAGGGAGATTTCCAATCTTTGAGGCCTTCCAAAAAGAAAGGCTTTTTCAAAATGGGAATTCAGTGGATTATGATGGTTTGGCTCAAGATCAGTTAGTTTCTATTTTTTTCAAATTTAGGAGTGAAAAAGGCCGATTTGAAGTCTATTCTGAACTAGGAAAACACGATCATAATTTTAACTGGCGAGAATTCATTCTTAATCCTGAACATGCCAGATCTTATCTTTTTGGATTTTCGAAGTTGATTCGATTAAATAAACCTAACCAATTTTTACAGGTGAGGGGAGAGATAATTCATCAAGCTGAATCTGTAAATCGTTTCCTGAGATATCCGGTTTTAGGAGTTTCCAATACCAGTTGGCAGACCCATTATCAAGTAAGGGGATTTTCCAATTATGGAGAATCCATGGGTGCTGGAATTGGAGTTGGGGCTAATGCGCAAATCTTGGAAGTCGCTAAAGTCAATGGTTTGAATAAGGTTGGAGTTCTTTTTCAGAGAATTGAAAACCACCAAGATTTCTTCTACTTGGCATTAGGTGGAAAAAGTCAGAAAAAACCATGGATTGATATGAGTTTGGGTGCTTTGTATACCCACCAATGGAAAAATTTCATTTTTAGTGGGAATGCTCAGTTTGTTCAGGCAAAAAACTACCAATGGAAAGATGAAGGTATTTCTACTATAGATTTTCCCAACGGAAAGTCTTTATTTACCTTTTCAAGCGAACTTCATTTTATTTACTTGTTTAAAAAGAATAAACTTTAAGCATCTTTTTCTTTAACCAAATTCTTTGCCTAGAAATTAATATGAGTAATTTTGGTACTCATTTTAAAGTCATTTCAGGATATACTAGACCTGCCTTTTTTTCTTTAAAAATCAATCACAAAAACGGCATTCTACAGCTATTTCCCGAAATCCTATGCTAAGTCTTTGTGACTGAAGGGGCGAAGCTGTAAAAAAATAGCGTAAAATTTTAGAATATATGTTAAAACCATTGAACGAAATTAAACTAGGCATTATCGGTCTAGGCTATGTTGGGTTACCACTAGCGGTAGAATTTGCTAAGAAATTCCCTGTTATAGGATTCGATATTGATCAAAAAAGAGTAGGAGATTTAAAATCAGGAAAGGATTTCACTTTGGAGGTTGAGGATGAATTGCTTCAATCTGTGCTTCAGGAAAAATCTCCAAAATCTCTACAAAAGGGTCTTTTTCCGACTTTTGATTCCCAAGAGCTTGCCGATTGTGATATTTATATAGTTACTGTACCTACCCCAACAGACAAACATAACAGACCTGTATTGACTCCCATGTTGAGGGCTTCTGAAAATATCGGCAAATACCTCAAAAAAGGGGATATTGTGATTTATGAGTCGACGGTATATCCTGGAGTCACAGAAGAGGAATGCGTGCCTGTATTGGAAAAAGTTTCAGGGCTAACTTATAATAAAGACTTTTTTGCAGGCTACTCACCTGAACGAATTAATCCAGGTGATAAGGAACATACGGTTTCTAAAATACTAAAGGTTACTTCCGGAAGTACTGCAGAAGTGGCAGAATATGTGGATCAATTATACAAGCAAGTGATCACCGCAGGTACTCATAAAGCCTCGTCCATAAAGGTAGCAGAGGCAGCTAAAGTGATTGAAAATTCCCAGCGTGACATCAACATTGCCTTCGTTAATGAACTGTCTAAAATCTTCAATTTACTTGGAATAGACACCCACGAAGTTTTGGAAGCTGCTGGTACAAAATGGAACTTCTTGAAGTTTAAACCTGGATTAGTTGGTGGACATTGCATCGGGGTAGATCCATTTTATTTAGCCCAAAAAGCTCAGGAGGTTGGGTACCATCCAGAAATCATTCTTGCTGGAAGAAGACTAAATGACAGCATGGGAAAGCACGTCGCAACTGAAGTGATCAAGTTGATGATGAGAAAAGATTTAAAAGTGATCGACTCAAAAGTTCTAATCTTAGGATTTACTTTCAAAGAAGATTGTCCGGATGTTAGAAATACCCGAGTAATAGATATCTTTCATGAGCTCAAATCATTTGATATGGATGTGGATATTTATGATCCTTGGGCTAATCCATCAGAAGTCCGTCATGAATATGGAATAGATATTATCTCGGGTGATAATTCGCCTAATTTGGATGATTATTCCGCTGTTATTCTGGCGGTTTCCCATAAACAATTTCAAAATCTCCCAATTCGGAAATCAAAAAGTCAAGTAGTCTACGATGTTAAAGGGTTTCTATCCAAAAAAGATGTCGATGCCAGACTTTAAGGTCAATTTTGGAAATAAAGAATTTAATTGTGATTAATTTTTATTTTTGGCCTGTTTTTAAAATTACATACTAATCTTTCTATAAATGCTTCAAAAGTGTTTCAAGTCCGCAAGTTTGTTCGCGGTAATAGCTCTGTTCTTAATTTCTTGTGTTTCTAATGAAAAACTCATTTACATGCAAGAGTTGGATAAAAGTACCGGTCCCTTGGTAGAAACAAGCAAAAAATATCCATATCAAACTGAAGAATATCTTTTGCAGGTAAATGATATTGTTGAAATCAATATCAAAACTACTGATGACAAGCTTAACCTTGTTTTTGGAGCAGTGTCTAATGATCCTCAAAACCAAGCAGCTGCTGCAGGAAACCAGGGTTCTGGAGATGCTTTTTTTATGAATGGATATACTTTGGATGATGAAGGAAATGTAGAAATCCCACTTATCGGTAAAATGAAATTATTGGGATTGACAACGGAGAGCGCCAAAGAACTGGTAGAAAAAGAGGTTTCCCGTTTTATCAACCAAGGAGAGTTTTTTGTAAGAGTTAGATTGGGCGGGATTCGATTTAGTGCTTTAGGTGAATTTAACAGGTCCGGAAAGTATACTATTCTTCAAAATAGAGTTACCATTTTTGAGGCTATAGCCTATGCTGGGGATTTAAGTAGGGTTGCCAAGAGAGATGAGGTTCTTCTTGTAAGACAATATCCCGATGGATCTCAAATTCATAAAATCAACTTGCTGGATCAAGAACTATTGGGGTCTGAATATTATTTTTTGAAACCAAATGATATGATCTACGCTGAACCAATGAAAGTTAGGGAAATAGGCGCTGGAAATACCTTAGTTGAAACTCTTACACTTTTGACAACCTCCATTACAGCCATTGCTTTGATCCTTACCCTTGTTAATAATTAATCTATAAATAATGAGCTTTGAAGCTGAAGACATCGATCTTTTTAAAGGAGAGGAAAGTAGTTTTGATTTAAAAACTATCCTTCCTAAGATTTTAAAAATTTGGCCTTGGATTTTACTGAGTTTACTGTTTTTTATTGCCGCTGCATTTTATCAAACAGAAACTACTCCTCCGCTTTATAATGTTTCTGCAAAATTTTTTATAAAGGAAAATGAAAAAGCATTTTCATTTTTTGAGAATCCCGCATTAACTCAAGATCAGGGCATGGGATTGACAAATGAAATGATCATCATTAAGTCAAGGCCAATTGCTGAGGCGACTCTTGCAAAACTTGACTTCCAGGTTGAATATTATCAAGAAGAGACATTTCGTAATGTTGAGGTTTATAAGCAAACCCCTATAGTCGTTGAAGTAGATTGGAAATCTCCTCAATTGCTCAATGGGAGGATAAAAGTAGATTGGAATTCAATTGATTCATTCACTCTTTCCTTTCCAGAAGAAAGCTATTCACAATTATTTCCAGACGGCAGCTATGGTGGATCAGGAAAATTAGAATCTGCGAATTTTAAGTTTGGCGAATGGGTCGACACTCCAAATTTTAAAATCAAGATAAATAATACCTCAGGACAAACTTCAGGTTCATCCATTTTTGTCCTTAGAGATAAAAATTATCTGATCAATTTTTATTCATTAGGGCTAATAATCGCCCTCGAGGATAAAAATTCTTCTATTTTAAATATCAGTCTTCTATCTCAAAATAGGTCAAAGGGAGAAGCCTATCTCAATGCTTTGATGGAGACCTATTTGGAACTTGAGTTGTACGAGAAAAATGAAATTGCAAACAGGACTATCAATTTCATCGATTCCCAAGTTGCAGGGGTTGCCGATTCTTTGAGCTTTTTTGAAAATCAAATGCAGGATTATCGAGCCTCAAATCAGATTTTTAATTTGAGCTCTGAAAGTTCCGCGGTATTTACTCAATTGACTGAAATAGAGACCCAGCTTGCTAATGAAAACCTCAAAAAGAGGTATTACCAGTCTTTAAAAGATTATTTAGTAAGGGAAAATTACAATGAAATCGTAGTTCCATCGGGCTTGGGTATTGATGATCCTTATCTGAATGGGTTGATTGAAAATCTGCTTGCAGTGCAAGTGGATAGGTCAAGATTAAGAGCAACCCAAACTGATATATCACCCCAAGTAAGGGAAGCGAATAAAAAGCTAGCCGACCTTAACAATTCCATTTCTGAAATTCTATCCAATGTTGATAGAAATAATGCTATGGTTATTGCCGATTTGGAGAATAGAAAGAAGCAAATAGAAGCCTCCTTCCGTTCTTTGCCTCAAGCAGAGCAAAATCTAATTAAGCTTCAAAGACAGGCCACCCTGAATGAAAACATATACAATTACCTTTCAGAAAGAAGGGCGGAATCGGCAATTTCGAAAGCATCAAATACGCCGAGTAATAAAATAATAGAGTATGCAAAGGCGGGAGTTCTTCAGGTGAGTCCAAAGCCAGCTCGAAACTACCTCGCTGCCATTTTTGCTGGAATTCTTTTACCAATCCTAATTGTATTAGGTAGAGAATTCTTCAGAACTAAAATCGAGGAACCAAAGTATTTGGAGAGAAAACTTAAAATTCCAGTTCTCTCCACAATTTTGGCAAGTAAAACCAAAGACAGTTTAGTAGTTTTTAATGCAGGGAAATCTGGAATAGCAGAAGGCTTTAGATCATTGAGATCAAATATTAAGTTTCTGGTTCCTAAAGAAAAACAGCTTACGTTAATGATTACCTCTACCATTTCGGGTGAAGGTAAAACGTTTTGCGCCATGAATTTGGCATCGGTTTATTCCTTAACAGGAAAGAAAACAATCCTGATTGGTTGTGATATGAGAAAGCCAAAAATCTTTAATGAATTTGGCTTGAAAAATGATATTGGCCTATCCAACTTCTTAAGCGGGCAAGAGGAGGATTTTAAGAAAATCATTAAAACTACCCAATATGAAAATTTGGATTTGATCCTTTCTGGTCCAATTCCTCCCAATCCTTCAGAGCTTTTATTTTCTTCAAACTTTGAAAAGTTGGTTAATAGTCTAAAAGAAGTTTATGATGTCATAGTTCTGGACACTCCACCAGTTGGCCTAGTTTCTGAGACTCTTGATCTATTGACAATGGTCGATTTTACGCTCTTTGTATTCCGTCAGAATTATTCCGAAAAGATTTTTATTGATGCCCTCAATGGGTTAAAAGAGCAAAAAGGAATTAAAAATCTCTATGCGATTTTTAATGGCCTTGATGCGAATAAAGTTTCTTACGGAGGTTATGGATACTCATATGGATACGGGTATGGGTATTACGATGACGACAATAAAAAGAAGAAAAAATTCAAATTCTGAACTAACATAGATTGAAAGGATTTATCCAAAAATATTTCAGGTACTTCTCGTTTTTTTATGAGTACCTGGGAATAAAGGTTATTTTTTTAGTAGGAGTAAGCTTTCTGGTAGGATTACTTGATGGGTTTGGATTGGCCCTTTTCATTCCGGTATTTCAATTGGCTGCAGATGGTATTACACCTGAAAATCGAGCGGCTTTAGGGAATTTGGATTTCCTTTTAGACTGGATAGAGATGTTGGGATTTGGCCTAAATCTCAATGTGATACTGGGAGTGATGGTAGTTTTATTCATTTTAAAGTCGGCGCTAAAGTTTTACGATGGGATGTTTAAGACTAGACTTCAGATGGAGTTTGTAAAAAAACTCCGATATGAAATGGTGGATGGGCTTGGTGGAATGACCTTTAAAAACTTTGTAAATCTTGATGCCGGGAAAATCCAAAATACGCTTTCAGGTGAAGTATTTAAGGTTACCTATTCTTTCTTAACCTATTTCAGTACTATTCAATATGTAGTTTTATTGCTTGTTTATGTGGTTTTGGCGATGATGTCAAATTTCCAATTTGCTCTTTTGGTTAGTGTTGGAGGATTTTTATCGAATTTCATTTTTAAGATAATTTTCAAATTCACCGAAAAAGCTTCCGTAGGCGTCACCGCTTACAATCATGAATTCCAATCTTATCTAATCCAAGCTGTCCATAATTTTAAATATCTAAAAGCAACGGATTATTTTTCCAGGTATAAAATGAAGCTTAAGGCAATCATTGATTCTATTGAGTTTCAGCAAAAGAAAATCGGGATTTATAATGCCTTTTTGGGGGCGATTCGAGAGCCAATTGTTTTAATAATTGTAGTCTTAGTGATCCTTGTCCAAGTAAATTACATGGGGGGGCAAATGGCTACTATTCTAGCCAGTTTGCTTTTCTTCTATAGGGCATTAAATTATCTGATAAGTCTCCAGACAAGTTGGCAAGGATTCGTTGCTCATTACGGAGGAATTGTAGCCGCAATGGAATTGATGGATGAGTTCCGCTCACTTGCAGAGCCTCAAGTTCATAAATCTTCAATTTCTCAAATAAGTCAAATAAGCCTTATAGAACTTAATTTTTCCTATAAACCAGGGATTCCCGTCCTGAAGGATATCAATTTGGAAATTGAAAATTTGAAAACTTTGGCTCTTGTAGGAGGCTCCGGAAGTGGAAAGACCACCATGGTAAATTTGGTAATAGGTCTTTTGGAGCCGAGCTCAGGTTTAGTTCAGATTAATGGTCAAGATCGAGTAGATTTTGACAAATCTTCAATAAGAAGAAGGTTTGGGTATATCACCCAGGAGCCTGTGATTTTTAATGATTCGATTTTTAATAATGTGACTTTTTGGGACAATCCAACTCCTGAAAATTTCAGAAGATTTGAGGAGGCCATCCGATTGGCCAATATTCTGAATTTTGTAAATGGATTGCCAGAAAAAGAAAACACTAAACTTGGGGATAATGGAATGCTGGTTAGTGGAGGCCAAAAGCAACGGATTTCAATTGCCCGAGAATTGTATAAAGAAGTCGATGTCTTAATTCTTGATGAAGCAACCTCTGCGCTAGACAGTGAAACAGAAAGATCTATTCAAGAAAATATTGAAAATCTTAAAGGGAAATACACGATTATCATAGTTGCACATCGATTAAGTACGGTAAAAAAGGCAGACAAAATTTTAGTGCTGGATTCAGGTAAAATTGTAAGTCAAGGGTCCTTTGAAGAATTGATCGAGGAAAGTAGGTTGTTTCAAAGGATGGTAGAATTGCAAGAATTTTAAATCATTTTCTTACTTGAATAAAAAAATAAACGTTCTAGTTTCCAATATAGGACTTCCTTCTAAAGGAATTGGAAGTTGGACTTATGAGATTGATTATTTTTTGAGATCTAATTCGGTAATTGATATTGTTCTTTCCCCATCTCAATCTCCATCTTCAAGATTTATTTTTTGCCAAAAAAGAGCTTGGACTAGATTAGCCTTGGTAAATAAAAACTACTTTTTAACCCACCAGGTAGCTAAAGATTATATAGCCAAGTTATTGGAGATTGGAAAAAAAGGTCTTCCATTAAATATTTTGGTAGTAGATGACCAGGTATTATTAGCCGCTATTTCGTCTGCAAAGCACCAATTACCAAAGGGCTCAAAGTTGATTTTTTATTACCACGGTCATTCTTTATCTCTTTCTTCCCAAACCCAAGAAAAAACAGATGAAATTCTATTTTTGACAAAATTGGGATATGAGGAGAGTATTCGAATAAATGAAAGATTTACTCCGGAGGTGAAAATTGTGGGAAATGGAATTGATTCCAAACTTTTTTATCCTTTATCCAAAGAAGAAAAACAATTTAAAAGAAAACAAAAGGGGTTAGGGAAACAAGATATCTTGGTTACTTGGATGGCTAATTCTAGAGTTGTTAAAGGTCTGCATCTCTTTCAAAAGATGATCCCCTCAATTTTAGAGCTTTCTCCAAATATTAAAATTTTGATTATTGGTAACAAACAGCCTATTCAAGAATCTGAAAGGATTGTTCAAACCGGCTCTTTGCCATTGGATCAAGTAGCGGAATATCTCCAATTAAGTGATTTTTATTTCTTTACCTCCCTTTGGAAAGAAGGTTTTGGGCTTTCATTAGGTGAAGCAATCAAATGTGGTAATTATGTTTTGGCTTCAAAAAATGGTGGAATTCCAGAAGTTCTAGGAAATTATCCCAAAGCAAGATTAATAGATCATCCTAATTTGATATCTGAGTGGATTGATACTTTTTCGGAAGTTTTAAGAGATTTTGAAAATAATTTGGAAACAAATTATGGAGATTTTGATTTTGAAAACTTTCATAGCTTAAAGGCTTGGGAATCACGCCTTATTCATGTTTTTGAATCTTAAATAATTTCAACTTGATAATTGCAGAACTTGCTCAAGCTCACGATGGAAGTCTCGGTACAGCTCATGCTTATATTGATGCATTAGCTGAGACTGGGGTTGATGCAGTGAAATTTCAGACCCATATCGCTCTGGCAGAAAGTTCAGTATATGAGCCCTTTAGGGTCAAATTTTCAAAGCAAGATGCCACCCGTTTTGATTATTGGAAAAGAATGGAATTTTCTCTTTATCAATGGAAGGAATTGAAGGCCCATTGTGATGAAAAAGGATTGGAATTTATTTCATCTCCCTTTAGCAATCTTGCTGTGGATTGGCTAGAGGAAATTGATGTAAAGCGGTATAAAATCGGGTCAGGTGAGGTTTCCAATTGGCTAATGTTGGAAAAAATTGCCAAAACTGGTAAGCCAATTATTTTGAGCTCAGGAATGAGTAGTTGGGAAGAAATTGACTCCACAGTCAATTTTATTAAAGGTTATGGAAATGAATTAAGTATTCTTCAATGTACTACAGCATATCCTACACGCCCAGAACAATGGGGACTCAACGTAATCGTAGAACTTAAAAATAGATACCAAATCCCAGTGGGATTTTCTGACCACAGTGGAGATATTTTCGCTTGTTTAGCTGCTGCTACTTTAGGTGCTGAGTTATTTGAATTCCATGTTGTATTTGATAAAAGGCAATTTGGACCAGATACGCCTGCAAGTATAACTATTGATCAAACTCGGGAGATGGTAAAGGGAATTCGGCAAATTCAAACCTCTCTTACCCATCCAATTTATAAGGATAGAATTGAGTCCTTTCAAGAACTCAAAAAGATATTCGAAAAGAGTCTCGCGATAAATAGACCGCTAAAAAAAGGAGAAATCCTAACTTCCGCTTGTTTAGAAGCTAAAAAACCAAAAGGGTATGGAATTCCTGCTAAGGACTTTGAATTGGTTTTAGGTAAAAAATTATCTAGAGATTTAAACCAGTGGGATTTCTTGAACTGGGACGACTTAGAACAAGGATAATTCTTATGACTAAAAGAAAAATAAGCGTCGTAATTACCGCAAGGCCTTCCTACTCAAGGATTAAGACTGCCTTAAAAGCAATTCAAAATCATCCAGATCTGGAGCTACAATTAGTAGTGGCAGCATCTGCACTTTTAGACAGGTACGGATCAGCCGTGAATTACATAAAAAAAGACGGGTTTGATATTGCGGCAAAGGTTTTCAATGTTCTTGAAGGAGAAAATTTAACTGCTGCTGCAAAAACTACCGGAATCGGCATTCTTGAGCTATCAACCGTATTTGATAACCTTGCCCCAGACATCGTAGTCACAGTTGCAGATAGATTTGAAACAATGGCTACTGCTATTTCAGCAAGTTATATGAATATACCCTTGGCCCATGTACAGGGAGGAGAGGTTACAGGGAATATTGATGAAAAAGTAAGACACTCAATTACCAAACTTTCTGATTATCACTTTGTGGCTTCAAAAAGTGCATATGACAGAGTTATTAAATTAGGAGAAAATCCGGAATTCGTTTTTAATACGGGATGTCCAAGTATTGATTTGGCGGCAGAGGTAAGCCAGTCTCCAGAATTTGATTTTGATGTTTACCAGAAATATGGGGGAGTAGGATCAGCTCCAGATTTAACCAATGGATATTGGGTAGTTATGCAGCATCCCGTTACTACGGAAATTAGTTCTTCCAGAAAAGATATAGAGGAGACTTTATTTGCGCTTAAAGAAGTCAATCAACCCGTACTTTGGTTTTGGCCAAATGTGGATGCGGGAGCAGATGGTACTAGTACGGGAATTAGAGCGTTTCGTGAAAAATTCAAACTTGAGAATTTTCATTTTTTCAAAAATATGGAGCCTAATGATTTTCTCAGATTATTAATCAACAGTAACGGATTGGTAGGAAATAGTAGTGTAGGAATTAGAGAATGCGCGTATTTAGGAGTTCCCGTTGTGAATATTGGAAGTAGGCAGAATTCAAGAGACAGAGGTAATAATGTCATTGATGTAGGGTATGACAGAAATCAAATCCTCTCAGCCATCATTACTCACCAAATGGAACCAAAACCTAATTCTTCTCACGTTTATGGAGGAGGAAATGCGGGTCAGCAAATAGCGGATTTACTAGCGTCCTTGCCTTTAAAGTTTCATAAGACTATAACCTATTGATAATAGCATAGTAAATCACGATTTTACTAAAGTTGAAACAATTAATCGAAAGGTAATTCGAGAAAATAAAAATTTAGATAGGTTAAAATAGATGTGTTTTTAAATAGAAATAGATGGATGAATTTAAAATAGCTTCGAAAGTTTATAAAGACTATTCGATTAAGGAAGGTAATCAGCATATTGCCTCTGAGTATAATCTGTTTCATATCCTTAAATATTGCAAGGATAGATCCCTTATTAATATTTTGGAGATTGGAACAGGGATCGGTACAATCCTAAGTTTATTTCAGGAAGCAAAAAGTTCAAATTTTCTAAATGTTGAGAAATATATTGGTACTGAAAAGAATCAATATTGCCTTGATCAGATAAAAAGAAATTGCATTGATAACGATCCATCTGAATTGAATTTCAAAATTGTAGGCGATGGAAGTGACATTCAGGATAATGGATATGATTTTGCAGTTGTCGATGGAAGTGCGGAATTCTTAGATCAAATCATTTCAAAAAGGCTAAAGAAAAATGCCTTAATTCTTGTGGAAGGTTACCGTGAAGATCAGGTAAATAAGATTAAGTCAATTCTAAAGGAACTTGGTTGGTCATATACCTATTTCTTAAGATTTTCAACCTGGAAAAATCCTTCTTATGGTCCTTTTCAGCAAAAATTTCAAGCAGGTCATACCATTTTCTTTTTGAATCCATCCCAAAATGACATTGATTTTTGCTCAAAAATGAAAACATGGTCAAGGTTTCGGTACCACTCAAGAAAGTTTTTTAATTACCGAAGTTTACACAGATTTTTAGATTGAGAATCCTTGGATTAATCCCGGCTCGGGGGGGATCGAAAGGGATTCCGGGCAAGAATATCAAGCATCTAGCTGGTAAGCCCCTTTTGGCTTATACTTATGAATCAGCTAAAGAATCGGATCTCCTAACTAAAACAATTCTAAGCTCGGATGATTTAGCGATTATCCAGGAAGCGAAGAGATTAGGAATGGAAGTTCCGTTTATTCGGCCTTCGGATTTAGCTGAAGATTCATCTCCCACTTTACCGGTTATTGTACATGCATTGAACTATTTTTCAGCAATTGGTGAATTTTTCGATGCAGTCTGTCTTCTTCAAGTTACTAATCCATTTAGAAGGAAAGGTTTCATTGACGAGGCAATCAAAAAATTTAAAGAAACAAATGCAGACGCTCTTGTTTCAGTTTTGCCTGTTCCGCATGAATTTAATCCACATTGGGTTTTTGAACCTAATGCCAACGGAATGCTTTCCATCGCTACTGGAGAGAAAAAAATAATATCAAGACGGCAGGATTTACCCCCATCTTATTTTCGGGATGGGGCAATTTATCTTACCAAAACCGAAGTAATTCTTAAGCAAAATTCTCTTTATGGAGCTAGTTTAGCTTACCTGATTGGAGATCAGGAACGGTATGTTAACCTGGATACCATGCAGGATTGGGTTAAGGCAGAACAATTGGTTAAGACTCTTTTTTAAAAGCGATGTGCGGTATTGCAGGTATTGTCGGTCCATTAGCTTCTGAGCGTAGACTTTCTGCTATGCTGAAAACCCAGGCCCACCGTGGACCCGATAATTTGGGGAAGTGGGTTATGGAAAACCAAGTAGCCTTTGGTCACAATAGGCTCTCGATTTTAGATCTCTCTGATGCAGCAAACCAACCGTTTCACTTATTTGACGGTAGATATCAGCTAATTTTCAATGGAGAAATTTATAACTACTTAGAAATTAGAAAAAGACTAGAGTCAAGCTTCAATTTTAAGACCAAATCAGATACTGAAGTCCTTCTATATTCTTTTATCCACTGGGGAGAAGGTTGTCTAAAAGAGCTCAATGGAATGTTTTCATTCGCTATTTGGGATAGCAGAGAGGCTAAACTATTCGCTGCTAGAGACAGATTTGGGGTAAAGCCTTTTCATTATTCGGTTCAGGATACTTCTCTTTGTTTTTCTTCAGAAATTCCACCTCTTTGGAAGGCAGGAGTCCCCAAAACCCCCAAAGACTCGGTTTGGTCTGGATTTTTTACAAAAGGAACCTATGGAAATCCATCAGAAACATTTTGGGAAGGGATTTATCAGCTTCCGGCTGGCCATTATTTGATCTACCAAAACTCAAAACTTGAACTTAGATCATGGTATGATTTTATTGGAAATCTCAACGAGCAACCTGAAATCCAGCCTCATGATCAAGAAGACTATATTCTACAACTTCTTCTTGATTCAGTAAAGCTGAGGTTTAGAGCAGATGTTCCAGTAGGATTCAATCTGAGTGGAGGCTTGGATTCGAGTACTTTATTGGCCTTAGTATCAGATCTTTTTCCTGAAAATGACAGCATAGAGGCTTTTACTTTTATTACAGGAGATGACAGATATGATGAGCTGTTTTGGGTAAAGGAAATGCTGAACGGCAGGCCTTACCCTTTGAATACCTGTTTACTTCAGGCCTCAGAAGTCCCAGATTTAACTTCAAAGATCAGTGAGCTGCAGGCTGAACCTTTTGGAGGAATTCCAACATTGGCTTACAGCAAGGTTTTTAAAACCGCCAGAGAAAAAGGAATTCTTGTTTTATTGGATGGACAAGGATCCGATGAAGCTTGGGCTGGTTATGATTATTATGTCAAAAATTCTGATTCCGTTGTTCAAGGAGTCAATAGTTCACCTGTGAGGCCAGAGGCCTTGGATCAAGAATTTGCTGGTAAAAGTCATCATTCAACTTATCCTGCGCCTTTCGGAGAAAGGCTGTTGAATCTTCAATATAGGGATCTGTTTTATACTAAAATCCCAAGAGCCTTGAGGTTTAATGACCGTGTAAGTATGGCTCATAGTACAGAATTAAGAGAGCCCTTTTTAGATTTTAGATTAGTTGAATATGTGTTCTCGAGGCCTACAGAGTTTAAAATAAAAAATGGAAGTCAAAAATGGCTTCTTAGACAAATTGCTAATAAGTATTTGGGTGATCAAATTGCCTTAGCTCCAAAAAGACCCTTACAAACTCCACAACGAGAATGGTTGGCGGAAGATTTGGGAGATTGGGTAGAGTCCCAATTAGAAATTTTGATTGCAAAGTGCAATTGGTTTGATTCTAAAGTTGTTTGGAGACTTTGGAATGAGTATAAGAAAGGTGATAAGGACAACAGCTTTTATCTGTGGCAATGGGTGAATGCTGCTGAATTATTGAAATGAAGAAGATTTGTTTTTTAATTCCAGACGGAGTAGGTATTAGAAATTACCTCTATTCTGGAGTTCTTAGTGAGCTCAGGGATCAAAATATTGAAGTCCATATTTGGCATTCCTTAGATGAGGAAGTTATTGCCCAGTCTGAAAGGATTACTGGATTTAGGCCTTACTCTCACCAGCTAAAAGTCTTCACCGAAGACGCAGTGACTCAAATTCTGAGAGAATCTGTTTCCTATGCCAGACTGAAATATAATATCCAGCTTACCGAGAATTCTACCTTAATGTTGAATTGGTCTTTTGGAAATCCATCTTTTCAAAAAAGGCTTTTGATAAAAATGTCTGAGTTTCTTGGGACTTCTATGAGGTCGTATGATTCCATTCTATCAGTTGAGGGAATCCTTTGGAAAAAACTGAGAGGCACTGCATCATACAAATACAGCTTACAAAAATTAAAGGAAATCGGACCTGATATTCTTTTTTGTACCCATCAAAGAATGCCAGGCGCTAGTGCTGCGATGCTAGCGGCGCAAGATTTGGGGATTCTTACTTCAACAGCCATTTTCTCATGGGATAATCTTCCCAAAGCAAGGTTAGCCATGAGAACTGATTATTATTTTGTTTGGTCAGATTATATGAAAGAAGAGTTGAGTTTCTATTATCCAGAAATTCCTAATGAAAGGATTTTGGTAACAGGAACTCCTCAATTTGATTTTTATTCTGACCCAAATCTGATTCAGTCCAGGGAAGAATTCGCGGCCCAATTTGGTTTAGATCCAAAGAAAAACTGGATATGTTTTTCAGGAGATGATGTTAAAACTTCTCCATTTGATCATGATTATCTCAGAAATGTGGCTGAGTCTCTTCAGAAATTAGAAAATGTCCAAATCATTTTCCGCCAAGTTCCTGTGGAGGGCACTTCAAGATATGATGAAATTTTAAAGACTTATCCTCAGATCATCCATATCAATCCTTTTTGGAAAAAGGGGCAATACTGGCAACAATTTTTTCCTTATCCCCAAGATTTGGGGCATCTTGTGAATTTGGCCTACCATTGTGACACCGTGATAAATCTAGGATCCACGATGGCCTTGGATTTTGCCTTTTTTGATAAACCTGCCCTTTATCTTAACTACGATCATTACCCTGATCAGGATTGGACGGTAAAAGATATCTATCGCTTCCAGCATTTCAAATCCATGGAAAATTTAGATCCGGTGGGTTGGATCAATTCTAAGGAGGAAATTAGAGAAAAAGTCGAAGCCGCAATCTCAACTCCATCCAAAATAGGAAAGGATAGAAAGTTGTGGCTGGAAAGAATAGTACAACCTGCCGAAGGTAATCCATCCTACAGAAGAATCTCGGATTTTTTTTCGCACGCTATTTCGAAGCAAAACGTAAAAGCCTAAGAAATGCATATTTGTTTTTTGTCGCAGGAGTTTCCTAGAAGAGGAGTTACCTATGGAGGAATAGGAACTTTTTTATTGACGTTCTCCACGAGTTTGATTCAAAAAGGTCATCAGGTTACAGTTGTTGGAATTTTAGGTGATGACTTTATAGATGAAGTGATTGATGGAGTTCGTATCGTGACTTTCCCAAGAAGCCAAGCAAAGCTGATCGGGTGGTGGAGAAATTTTAGCAGAATCTCCAAGTTTCTAAAAGAACTGCATTTGGTTCAACCCATCGATATCATTGAAGGATCAGAACTTACCTTTGCTTTTTTGGATAAGATACCTGGAATTCCATTTGTGATCCGGCTACATGGAGGGCATCATTTTTTTGCAGAGGGAGAAAAAAGGCCGATCAATAAATGGAAGGGGCTTCAAGAGAAAATTTCCTTCAAGAAAGCAGATGCATTTATCGCCGTTTCTGAATATGTCAAATCACATACGGGTAAGCTCCTATCTTTTGGTGAGAAACCTATTCGGGTTATTAATTATCCAGTCTCCCTTCAGAAATTTTACAAGTCAGACCCTAAAAATACCATTCCATTCCGTTTAGTATTTGCAGGTACAGTCTGCGAAAAAAAAGGGATACGTCAGCTTATTTTATCCTTAGGGAAAGTATCTAGTCATTTTCCAGAAATCCATTTGGAAGTATATGGGAGAGATTGGTTCTTTCAAGATGGTAAATCTTATGTCCAATTTCTAAAGGAGGAAATAGATCCGGAATTGTTGAAAAGGGTCAATTTTCATGGTCCAGTATCCCACGATGATCTTCCAAAATACTATGAACAGGCGGAACTTTGCATCTTCCCATCCCATATGGAAACTCAAGGTCTGGTGGCTCCGGAGGCAATGGCTATGGGTAAGCCTGTTATATTTTCAAAAACTGGCCCAGGTCCGGAAACTATTGACCACAGAGTGAATGGTTGGCTTTGTGATCCTCATTCTTCAGAAAATATTGCAGATACCATAATTGAAGCATTGAGTTCCAGGGAAAATCTTGAAAAGATTGGAGAAGAGGCAAGAAAAAAAGTTTTCGGGAAATTTGATCCTCAAAAGATCACCGAACTAAACCTTGACTATTATAAGACCTTAGCAAGCTCGATTTGAATTTGTTGGTAGTTGGCCATGTGGTCCATAAGAAAAAAGAAAACCGTTTTTTTGCCTATGGTCCATATGTGAGAGAAATGAATTTATGGGGCGAATATGTTGACCAAATCACCATCTTGGCCCCATTCAATCCTTTGGAGCACCCTGATCCAATTGATTTGCCTTTCTTTCATTCTCAAGTCTCTTTAGTACAAGTACCCCAGTTTAATCTTACATCTGGAGGAGAAATCATCAAGACTTTTTTCAAGCTTCCTTTCCTAGTGATTAAAATCTGGAAAGCAATGAGGAAAGCAGATCATATCCATTTAAGATGTCCAGGAAACATGGGATTAATAGGCTCCGTGGTTCAGATTGCTTTTCCAAGTAAGATGAAGTCAGCTAAATACGCCGGAAACTGGGATAGAAAGGAGTCAAAACCATTTTCCTATAGAATTCAACAAAAAATTCTCTCCAACTCCTTTCTAACCAAGAATATGCAAGTTTTGGTATATGGAGATTGGCCAAATGAATCAAAAAATATCAAGCCTTTTTTTACGGCTTCTTATTCTGAGACAGAAATTCAGCCATTTAAAGAGAGAGTTTTGGAAAACCAATCTCAATTGCGTTTGGTATTCGCAGGAGGATTGACTGTAGGGAAACAACCATTGATTTCGGCTAAAGTAGCTGAAAGTATGATTTTAAGAGGAATAGATGTGAGGTTGGATTTTTATGGAGAAGGAGAGGAACGTGGCAGACTAGAGTCCTTTATTGAAGAAGGTCAACTTCAAAATTCTATTTTTCTCCATGGAAATGTGAATGCGGAAACCCTTAAACAAGCTTTTCAGGAAACTCATTTTCTAATTTTTATTTCTCAAAGTGAGGGTTGGCCAAAAGTCGTTGCAGAAGCAATGTTTTGGGGATGTGTTCCAATAACCAC
The DNA here is from genome assembly GCF_004362805.1 of Algoriphagus boseongensis. Lineage (GTDB taxonomy): Bacteria > Bacteroidota > Bacteroidia > Cytophagales > Cyclobacteriaceae > Algoriphagus > Algoriphagus boseongensis. Next base: position 1,639,136 of record NZ_SNYF01000005.1, on the reverse strand, counting down.
AGAAGTTTCCTGCGTTCCTCAAATGCTAGGTTATGGAGAAAGGGGAGAATTGGTGAAGGGCCAAATTGAAGAGATCATCAATATTTTGGAATCCTATATCTTGAAACCAGAATTATTCAAGGAAAAGAGCCAAAAAGCTATGGAATGGTCTAGACAATTTACCTTGGAAAGGTTTAAAAAAGAGCTCCAGTCTATACTACAAGTCAAAATAAAAATTGACTAAACCAAAAATAGTTCAGCTGATTGATACCCTAGATCCGGGTGGGGCGGAGCGAATGGCTATCAATATGGCCAATGAGTTTACAAAAAGAGGATTTCATCATTCCTTGATTGTATCTAGACACTTTGGCTCTTTGAAGGATCAGATTTCTGATCTTTCTCTTTTAAAAATTCTTGGTAAAAAAAACACCTTTGACATTAAGGCATTTAGAGCGCTACTACGGGAATTGAATAGATTTGAGGCTGAAATTCTACATGCGCATGGCACTTCCATTTATTGGGGAGTCATGGCAAAATGGTTTCGGCCAAGCCTAAGATTGATTTGGCATGATCATCTTGGGATTTCAAAAGATGTAATAGAACACAACCCTAGAAATGAAATAAAATGGCTTTCCAGGTGGATTGATTTTGTGATTACTGCAAATGAGTCCACTAAAGAATATTGGCTTAGCAAAGGATACTGGAAAGAGGAAAGGGTAACGTATTTACAGAATTTTCCCAGTTTAAAATTAATGCCTAGGAAAAAGAATCCTGTATTTACTTTCGTCCATTTGGCAAATTTTAGAAGTGAAAAAGGACAGGCCGTATTGGTACAGGCCGTTAAGAAACTCAAATCAAAAGGTCTTGATTTTAAGGTCAGGATGGTTGGTAAAGAGGTAGATCCAGAATGGAAAAGAGGTATCAAGGATTCCATCAGAGAATTTGAATTGGAAAACCAAATAAGTTTAGAGGGAGAAATAAATGATGTTTCCAAACTTTTAAGTGAGGTGGATGCAGGATTGGTCGTATCAGAAAGGGAAGGACTTCCCGTTGCCTTGTTAGAGTATGGATTAGCAGGATTACCAGTTATTTCATCTCAAGTCGGCCAGTGTCCAGAGGTTTTGGAAAGAGGAAAATATGGATTTTTATTTCCTCCTGGAGATATTGATTCATTGGTGGATTTAATGGAAAAAATGATTTTAAATCCGCTGGTATTAGAAAATCTTAGCCAAAAATTCAGGATTCATGTTGAAGGGAATTATGGACCAACTCAATTTTTTGGAGGATATGAAAAGATCATCAATCTTTAGTTTCTTATTTCAATAGCGTGATAAAATCACTACTACTTAATAGATATCCTTTAGTTTGGATAATTTTTCATATCCTTTTGGGGTTATCGGCGACTTTTTCGCCATTCCCATTGATCATTTGGTTTTATCTGGTGATTTTGACTTCTGCGGTTTATTTAATCAGGAAGACTCCATCTCCTACCATACTTTTTGCTGTTTTGCTGTACTTGGTATCGTTTGAACTTTTGGCGAGAATGGCAAAAACCTCTCCTTATATCCCATATGAACTAGGTAAATATCTTTTTAGTGCTGGAATGATTTGGGGAATTTTGAGGTATCAAACAGGAGGTAAAGCGGGTTGGGTAATGTTGATGTGCCTCTTGCCTGCACTTTTTATTGATTTTTCAGGAAAAGTCACTCAAGCGGATTTGGTTTTTAATGTTCTTGGACCGCTAAATGTGGCCTTGGTAGTAGTTTTCTTTTATCATCAAAAAATCCATGTCAAGCATTTTGCATCTCTGATCCGACTCATGATTTATCCCATTCTTGGGGTGTTAAGTTATTCCATCATAAAATCTCCTGATTTTGATCAAGTAGAATTTGCTTTAGGAGCTAATGTGGATTGGTCTGGTGGGTTTGGATCTAACCAGGTATCCACACTTTTCGGGCTTGGAGCACTTTTGATGTTTATTTTAATGATTAATCGATGGGTGTTTTCAGGAATTTTTCTTTTAGATGCACTTATTCTTTTTGGATTGTCCTTCCAAGGATTATTGACATTTTCAAGAGGAGGTATGTTGGGAGCTGTTCTGGGGATATTTATTATTCTCCTTTATTTAAGAACTGCCAATCTAAAATCAAGGATTAAATACCAGCTTCCTAAAGTGGGCAAATATGTGATTCCTGCAATTCTTGTGGGGGTTATGGCTTACTTGGTAGTTGATGAATTGACTTCGGGAATGCTTAGTTTGAGGTACACTGGAGAGACTGCCGGCACTCTTCAGGGAACAAAGGTTAAGTCTTTAAATACTGTTACCACAGGTAGATTAGAAATCTTTTTGGGAGATGTGGACCTTTGGCTGGATCATTTTTTCATTGGAGTAGGTGCCGGCGCATCTGGATTTTTGAGAGAAACTATGCATGGAACAGTAGCCCATGTGGAGCTGAGTAGGCTATTGGCAGAGCATGGATTATTTGGGTTTATTTATTTTCTTATCCTCTGTTATTTAGGTTGGAAATTGGTTGCTGAACATCCCAATCCTATGATTAGAGGGATTTTGGTCGCATTTTTTGCTGTGGCCATTTATACCACCTTCCACGCAGCCATGCGAACGTTTGTGACTCCAGCTTTGGTCGGATTGAGCTTATTAGCAGTCCAAATTCCTAAGACCACACCTGCAAGGCTGCCAAGAAGAAATATAAAAAACACAAAGGTTCTGGTGCCGGTCAAATAGTAATTCGAAAAATCGACATAGGTGATTCGTACTAATTTTTTTCTTGAAAAGGTTGTTCTTCCTCTTTCTGATAGATTCAACCATTCTCCATTTTATGCAAAACTGCTAGATTGGAGAAGAATAAGTGTATTGGATAAAGATCAACTGGAATCCTTACAAAAAGAAAAGTTAACTAAGATGCTGTCTTTTGTAAGTCAACATTCTGAATTTTATTCTCTTCAGAATATTGCCAAAAGTCGAGACCCTTACCATTGGCTAGCTTCTTTTCCGGTTCTGAAGAAAGGAACATTCAAGGAAAACTTAAATTTTTTTCTGACAGCTCCCAATGATAATCAGCTGACTTCAATCATGTCATCAGGCTCTTCAGGGCCACCATCAAAGGTGTTCTTCAATAAAACTGAATTGGCAAATAATAGGGCCATTCAAATATTGTGGTGGGAATGGGCAGGGTATAAGTTCGGAAATTCTTTGCTTCAGACAGGCGTAAATATGAAGCGCTCAAAAGAGAAAAAGATCAAGGATTTCTTGCTTAAAACTCGATATATCGACGCAATGAGCCATTCAGAGGAGGAGATTTTGAAGGAACTTGCTTACCTATCAAAAAATCCCAAAGATCACTTCGTGGCATACGCATCCAGTTTGTACCTTTTTGCCAAGGTGGCTTTGGAGAAAAATATTACCGGAGTCAAATTCAAATCTGTTATTTCCCTAGGCGAAAAATTACTCCCAAATTTCAGGGATACCATAGAGAAAGTATTCTCATGTAAGGTTTTCGATACTTATGGGGCTTCTGAAGGTTTCCTAATTGCCAGTCAATGCAAAGCGGGAAAATACCACATCATGACTCCACATCTCGTTTTGGAGGTATTAGATGAAAGAGGTAATGAGGTAAATCCCGGAGAAATGGGAAGAGTGATATTAACAGGTTTAGATAATTTCACTACGCCTTTGATTAGATATGAAGTAGGTGATTTGGCAGTAAAATCTAAAGATAATACCTGCACTTGTGGTCTTCAATTTCCTATTTTGGATGAAATTATTGGAAGGCAAACTGAATTTATCCTGACACCAAAAGGGAAATACATTACGGTACAAAATGTGGTGAGAGTAATGAAGCATTTTCCTGAAATTGAGCAATTTAAAGTGGTTCAAGAAGAACCTGATACTGTAAATATTATTTACATCCCTGATCCGAAAGTGCTCAAAATCCGTGAGGAAGAAATTCAAAAAATGTTTGAAGAGGTATTCAATGAACCTTTGAAATTTAAATTCCAATCGGTTAAGGTTCTTCCAAAAGCCAAAACAGGAAAATTCCAACTCATTGAAAGAAAATTTTAAATGAATGAAGTGGTTAAATTTTTAAACAAACTGAAGCCTCAATGGGCTGACATGTTAGTTTTTTATTTTCCACAAGATTCCCCAAAAGTGGAGCCCCCAGTAGTAAATGGGATTGATCTCAAAGAGGAAGGAAATGAATTTATTTTTCAGGAAAATGGACTTTTGATCCATAGGAGTAGGGTTTTTTATAAAAGTAATTTCCTGTCAAATTTTAATTTTTCTGGACCTCTTATTACAATTGGTGATTGTTTTACCGATGACCGATACCGCGGGAAAGGTATATATCCCCAAGTATTAAAGTATCTAGGAAGCAAATTTTCTCCTGAAAGACAAGTGTTCATTTTGGTGGCTCCAGAAAATCTATCCTCAATTAAAGGAATTGAAAAAGCTGGTTTTATTTTTTTGGGGAGACTCCAAGGTCTTAGAATTTTAATTTTTTATTTCTTTAAAAAACTTTCGATTTCAAGGCTTTGATTCTAAAAACTTCCTGGAATCTTTTCGATAAAAATGGAGATACCATAGCTCCTGACAAATTTGAAGTCCAGGAATCTATTACTGATTTTAGCTTTGATTTTTCATTGAAATTTCAATTTCAAACGGAAGTTTCCAAAGTATTCTTGGATATTGTATTCCAAAATCCTATAAAGGCATGGAGGAAATTTGATTATTCTTGGAAAAAGCCAAATGACTCATTCTTACTATCTAATATCCATAGCCCAAAAATTTTAAAAGCTCATAATGATCTAAAAGTAGTGGCCATATCCACTTTGGGTTGTTGGGAATATATTTCAAAGGGTAATATTTTGAGATGGCATTTTTTTAATCCCATGCTAAGTCCCAGCCTAATATTTGATCAAAATGATAAGCGCCATTTTCTCCAATTTCAAGCAATCAAAGCTGGAACCAAGATTAATTCTGGACTGATTTGGGGTAAAGGTCTGGTAGAGGAATGGGCCAGGACTCCTCATGGATTTATTCCAACACTTTGTTTTACAGATCACTCGGATTTTGATACTCTCAAAAATCTACAAGTGCAGAGGAGGTTTTTTAAGGATATTGGTTTAAGGACTACCAAAGGATTTTTTTTATACGATTATACTCACAAGCCCGAGAATGCAAGTTTTGAAGATCAAGAATCGCGGGATGAGCTCATTCTATGGGAGCAAGATGGTCATGAGCTGGCCTATCACGCGCTTAGCCAAAGTTATAGGGGAGAAATTAGTGAAATGGAGTTTGATAATTTTGTTTCCCCAAAAGAAATTCAACAGGTAGAAACCTATATAGATCATGGCTTCCACCCTTATAATTACACCAAACAAAAACTTGGGAATTGGGAAAAATGGTATCAACATATGGGTGCAAAGGGGATTCAAAGAATCTGGACCTATGTTGATGCCGGTGAGGCCAATTACTTTAATTTGAATCAAATTAATCCTAAGAACTTCACTTGGCAAAAGATGAGGGAGTCCTCAAATCTGGCAAGGAAAAAAGGATTAAATAGAAAAAGGTTAACTGATCTCAGAAATTTTTTGATGTATGGGGTCTCGGAATCAGTCCTACGAGAAGGGAAGTCTTTAGGAGGTAGCTTTTCAGCATTAAAATCCAATCCTTCTCTTTCTGGGTTTTCAAGATTTACAAGATTAGGACTGAAGTTCATCTATGAATCGTTGCAGCCAAATAGTATTAGGGAGCTTTTAAAAAAATCAAAGCAGGTTTTTCCTGTTAGCACTTTCGGTCCCTTATTTTTTGATTCTCCAAATCAGCAATCCACCTCAATACAATCATTTCAAACTTTGGCGATTCGGGACTTTGATATCGCTTTTTCCGAATTGGCATTAGATGCTTTAAAGGATGAATCCGGGGTCGTTATTGCACATACTTATTTTGCGTATACAGGTCAAAATCATGAGGGAAGGCTTTTTGAAGATGAGAGTTGGAACTTAAGAGTGGAGGCAAAAAAAGGGTTTGAGAGAGTCGGAAAGATGGTTAAGGAAGGAAAACTTTGGAATCCCACTTTAAGGGAAATGCATTCATTTTATAAGCACTTGGAGGAAATAGAATACGAAAAGGTTGGAGAAGATCTTAGAATTAAAAATTTCAAAGGAGTTTCAAGACAAATTGACTAATAATACCTGGATAACGACCACTGAGGATTTTTGGCTGGATAAATGGGATTCCATCCAAAAAGAAAATGTTTCGGGCATGTTTACCCAAACCTCCTCTTGGCTTAAATCTTATATGGCTTATGGTTTTGATTTTGAATTGCTTTTGAAGGTCAATCCCGAGGGAGAAATCTTAGCAGGACTCGGAAATTTAATCGTCAAAGCAGGCCCTTTTCGATCTTATATCTGTCCTTGGGGCCCTTTTTTAAAAGAAGTCAACGACTTTGAAGAAGCTTTGGATCAGTTTCTTTCAAGAGCGAGGGAATTAAAATCCTTCTTGGCCCAATTAAATCCCGGTGTTTTTGATTTAAACTCTAATTGGAAAAAATCCTTAGAGGGATTTAAGTTTCAAGAAGGTGATATCTTAAAAAAAATTTACGCGCCTCAACATTTCAATTTGATTCAGTTGCCCGAGCAATCAGAGCAAGAATATGAAAAAATACTTTTGAAAAGCTTTTCAGAAAATGCAAAGAGAAATATCAAAACGGGTTTAAAAAACAACCTTATCCTTCATCGGGTAAAAACCAAAGAAGAGCTAAAAAATGCTTATCAATGTTTTGAGAGTAATGCAGCTCGGGAAGGATATCCCATTCGTGCTTGGGAGGATGTTGAGGAATCTTTGGAAGATGCCGTTCAAAAGGAAAACTCAATTCTTTTTTATGCTGAAATCGAAGGGCAAATTATTGGATCCATTTGGGCTGCAAAGGGAGGAAAAATGCTTTCCTACATCATGGGGGGAGTAGACCGTACCGAAAAAGACTTCAAATTAGGCCATCTTTTGCAATGGAAATGCATGCTCGAAGCAATTGAACAGGGGTATAGCCAGTACAATATTTCTGTTGGAGGAAGCGACGGAGTGGTTCGATTTAAAAATAGTTTTTATCCAACAACCCAAAGCACTCATGGGCCTTTTTATAAAGTTTTGGACCCTTTGAAGTTTTCTATTTTCAAATCTGTTTTCCCATTTTTTGAGAGAAATAAGAAGCTGGCAGCAAAAATCTTAAAACTGATTCGTTGAAAATCCTTTATTTCTATCAGTACTATTCCACACCCAAAGGATCTTGGGGAACTCGGGTTCATGAGTTTGCCAGAGAATGGGTCAAGCAAGGTCACCAAGTACAAGTGGTAAGTTCAATCTATTCCAAGTCAGACTTAAAAGCCGAAAAGTTTATTGAGCATCAAAATTTTGAGGGAGTAGATGTAACGGTAATAAATGTCCGAATAGACAATAAGCAGCCTTTTTTAAAGAGGATTTTTACTTTTATCGCCTATGCCGTTTGTTCCATTTGGTATGCCCTGACTGCTAAGGCTGATTTGGTTATAGCTTCTTCAGGGCCCATTACAGTTGGAATCCCAGGTTTGGTAGCCAGATATCTCAGGAGGAAGAAGTTGGTTTTTGAAGCAAGGGATCTTTGGCCAGAAGGAGCGATAGAGCTAGGTTTAATAAAAAACCCACTTCTTAAGAAAATAGCCTATGCTCTTGAGTCTAGATGTTATAAGGCCTCAAGTTTGGTAGTTGCCCTATCTGAAGGAATGAGAAAGGATATCCAAAGAAGATTCTCAAAGGTAAAAGTGATTGATGTTACCAATGCAGCCAATATTCCTTTGTTTTCTACCCCGGCTCCATTTGATGGAAAAGGACAAATAGAACCCAAGAAATACCTGATTTATACTGGTAACATAGGGGAAGTCAATAATTCACTTTGGATACTTGAAGCTGCAAAAATTCTAAAATCTGCTGGAAATACAGAATACAAGATTTTGATGGTTGGGGAAGGTCAACAGAGAGAGTTTATTGAGCAGCAGATTTTGAAATTAAACTTGGATAACTTGATGATCTGGGGGCTAATGCCTAAACATAAATTAGTTGGTCTGATCCAAAATGCTGTGGTTTCTTTAGTTCCTCTAAAAGGTACGCCAGTTTTGGACACCTCCTCTCCAAACAAATTTTTCGAATCACTTTCAGCAGGAGTTCCTGTTGTCCAAACTACTCAAGGATGGATGAAGGATTATTTAAAAAAGCATAGAGTTGGTTTTACTTTAAATCCCGATGATCCGAATTCCTTGGTAGATTTTATTCTCTCGCTTAAGGAAAGGGAAAAGGATTTAACCGAAATGGGAGATAGGGCGAAAACTTTGGCTGCAAAGGAATTCAGTACAGAATTTCTTGCCCAAAAAATGTTGAATGGATTGCTAGAAGCCGCCCGATGAAAATCCTTATAACAGGAGGGAGTGGGTTTTTAGGTAGGATTATGGGAGAAAAGCTCTCCTCTTCTCATGAAATCATTTCATTAGGAAGAGGAAAAAGCAATTCAATCAGTTGTAATCTTAGCACCTCTATTCCTGAAATACCAAAAGTAGATGTAATCGTACATGCTGCAGGAAAAGCTCATGTAATTCCAAAATCTGAAATTGAAAAGCAGGAATTTTTCTCGGTTAATTTAAATGGCACTTCCCATCTGCTTAAAGGAATCAAAGAACTTCCTCAACTTTTTATTTTTATAAGTTCAGTGGCCGTTTACGGAAAAGAAGAAGGGGAAGAAATTAATGAGGATTTCCCTCTTCTAGGTGAGACTCCCTATGCAAAAAGTAAAATTGAAGCAGAATCCCTTATCCAAAAATGGGGCGAGGAAAAAAAGGTTCCTGTTGTTATTCTAAGGCTACCACTACTTATTGGGCCTAATCCACCTGGAAATCTTGGTGCGATTATTAAGTCGGTAAAAAAAGGCTACTACTTTCGCTTAGGAGATGGAAAAGCCAAAAAATCCATGGTTTTGGCCAGTGATGTAGCCTTTCTTATCCCCACTTTATTGAATAAAACAGGAGTTTACAACTTGACAGATGGGGTTAACCCTAGCCTTGCAGAATTGGATCAAAAAATTGCTTCTCATTTTGGAAAAAGTGTTAAATCCTTTCCAGAAAAGCTTCTTTATTCCTTAGCCAAAATTGGAGATGCCTTTTCCTTTTTTCCCTTAAATAGCTACCGGGTAAACAAGTTAGCGCTTACATTAACCTTTTCTGACCAAAAAGCGAGGAAGCAATTGAACTGGAACCCTAAACCGGTTCTGGACCATTTATTTGAAGATTAATGCGAATATTATTTTTAGGAGAAACCTACCGAGCAGATGCTCAAACCTGGATAAGAGGAATTGAAAATGCATCGGGAATTAGCATTGAAACGAAAGAGATCCCAAGAACTGGGGGAAGAATTTCGAGGATGGTTCATGCCATTAAGTTTTTATTATCTCTGGCTTTTTCCAGAACTAAATATGATCTCGTGCTGGCGGAAAGAGCGACCAGCTATGGTTTTTTCAGTCTTTTAGTCAATGCCAAAGTTCGTGCAGTTGCCCAGCAAGGTATATCTGATGTATGGCCTGAACATGGATTTGCGGGTTGGTATAAGGGAATATTACAAAGCTCAACATATAAAAAGGCGGATTTAATTCATGCCTGGGGTTATGTGATGACTTTTGCCATGATTACTTCTGGTGCTACTCCTTCAAAAATTTTGGTCAGGCCAAAAGGTCTTGATTTAAGAAAATTTCAATTTGAGGGGATGGAGAGAAAAAAAGCCAATCTCGCCATTGTTACCAGAAGTCTTTACCCGATTTATAGGCATTCAGAAATTTTGGAGGCCATTTCAATTTTGAAAAGAAAAGGAATTGAATTGTCCTGCAATATGGTTGGGGATGGTGAAGAGTTGGCAAATTTAAAATCGATTACCAAGGCATTGGATCTTGAGAATCAGGTGAATTGGTTGGGGAGAATTCAAAATGACGACTTACCCAATTACCTTAACCAAGCTCAGCTCTATATCGCTGTCCCAGAAACAGAAGGAGTTTCTGCCTCCTTATTTGAGGCTATGGCCTGTGGATGTTTTCCAATAGTAAGTGATTTGCCTGCAAATCGTGCCTTTATTCAATCGGGTAAAAATGGCTTTTTGGTGCCAGTTGGCGATTATACAGCATTAGCCCATGCAATTGAAAAATTTCTGAATAATACTGAGTCGTATCATGAAGCTATTCATCAAAACAGAATATTTATTGAAAGAAATTGCAATTTGAAACTCAATATGGAAGACTTTTTTACTAGATATTCTCAACTATTAAACCAAAAAGCATAGATGTGCGGAATAACCGGTTTTTGGAATAAAAACAGAAAACCAGCTTCTCCTTTGGTGCTCAGAGCCATGCGGGATTCCATGATTCACCGAGGGCCTGACGCTGGGGGAGAATTAATACTTGAGGATTTGGCCTTAGCCCATCGTAGGCTCTCAATTCTGGATTTATCCGAAGGTGCAAATCAACCCTTTCATTCTCCTTGTGGTAGATTCCACCTGGTCTTTAATGGAGAGATTTTTAACTATCAGGAATTTTACCCAGAGCTGAAGCAAAAAGGATTTGAATTTCACACCACATCGGATACTGAGGTGCTGCTTTATCTTTTGATGAGTTATGACTTGGGAGTTCTAAACCGCTTAAATGGCTTTTTCGCCTTTGCATTTTGGGATAATCAAGAAAGAAAGCTTGTACTTGTTAAAGACAGATATGGAGTAAAACCTCTGTATTGGACAGAAACCGAGGAAGGACTTGCTTTTGGATCCGAACCAAAATCTCTATTTCCTTGGGGTTTGGAGAAAACCATGGATGAGACCCAATTGGATGAATTGTTTTTTTATCGACATGTGAGCGGTCCAAATACAATTTTCAGAGGAGTTAAAAGATTCTTGCCGGGGTATTACCAAGTTTGGAAAGATGGAGTCATTCTCGAAAGAGAAGAGAGATGGTACCACCTAGGAGAAGAGTCTGCCAAACATTCTGAAATAGCTGATCCAAAAAAATGGTATGAAGAGACTTTTTTGGATTCAGTTCGCCTGAGGATGATTTCAGATGTTCCCGTGGGGACTATGCTAAGTGGAGGATTGGATAGCAGTAGTATTTTATATGCCCAGCATCATCTAGGTTATAAAGACTTAAGCAGCTGGAACCTTAAGTTCCCGGGTTTTGAAAAAGATGAATCCTCTCTGGCTATGAGACTGAGTGAACTCTACGGGGTGGAATACAATGGCTATGAGTTTGTAGGTGAAAAATTAGCGGATTTACTCACCGAAATCATCCTGGTAAGTGACGAACCTTTAATGCATTTTACCGATAGCGTGTTACTCGGTCTTTCCAAGCAGGCTAAGGAAAAAGTAACCGTTTTACTTACAGGAGAAGGTGCTGATGAACTAATGGCGGGATATGTACGGCATAAGGTATTTGGTGATCCTGCGAGATATCGATTTCTGCAATTCCTGAAATATATCCCTGAGAAATATTTGGGGCAGGAGAGGCTTAAGAAAATGAAGCGCTACCTCAGTTCTGGAAATCCTGATTTCCAATTAATGACCAATGCCAATGAGCTTTATCTTGGAGACCTAGAGAAATTGGGTTTGGAGTTCATAAACGTTCTGCCAGAATATCGAATTCAACTTTTGGAAGAAGCGAAGAAGTATTACCCTGGTGATCGCTTACGGCAATTACTTTATCTGGAAATGCATACTCACCTGTGCAGTCTGAATGATAAAAACGATAGAACTACCATGGGTGCTTCTATTGAGTGCAGGGAGCCATTTTTGGATTATAGGTTGGTGACAGGCTTGTTCAGTTTAGATACCAAATATTTCTCTACTTCAGGAAAGGGAAAGTGGATGTCAATGAATACGATTGGGAAAAAACTTCCGGATTTTATCCAGAATCATGAAAAGGTTGGCTTGGCTATCCCTTGGGCAAAATACATGTTGGAAAATCCTATATTCCGTGACCATTTAGAGCATATGGAGTATAGTCCAATGTTTAAATCAGGATGGATGACCTATCTTAAAGTGAAAGATTTGGTTTCTGATTTTAAAAAGGATCCTATTAAGAATTATCCTATCATGCGATCTCTATTTTTTAATTCCTATTGGTATAAAACCCAATTTGAGGATTGAAATGGATCAGAACGCTTAGGAATTTCCCGGTTAGGTATAATCTCCCATAAGGAATTTCAGAGACTAGTGCTGTTGATTTCTAATTCTTTATTCCGTTACTCTTTCCCCGCAAAAAATTTAGAATGTCGATTTCTTCGAAAATAGAATTACTAAATATTCCCAATTTCTATTCATCCTACTATGTGTTAGGTTTTAGAAAAACAGGGAATCTGATTTATAAACCGGATAAAAAATTCTCAAAATTCAATAATAGAGGGTTTATTATTTTTAGGGTTGAGGGCAAAATTGGAATAATTGATAATCATGACCCTGTTGGTGTTGACCAGGAACTTTACGAGGCATGTGATTTGTATTTTGCAACCAATAAATTATTGGGACACTCTGGGTATGAACAGGAAAAAGTAAGGCCAATCTTTCCTCATTTCCCTGTAAATATCTTATCCACCTATATTCAACTCTTTGGGAAAGATTTACTTTTCAAATTAAAGCCTAGAGATCTTGCCAGAGAAATTTATGTTTTGAGTTCAAGACCAACCTACTCGAAACTTCCAGAAGCTTATACTTATGGAAATTACATTTTCTTTTCAGGCAGTACTTGGAAAAAAGAACCTTGGGCAAATCAAATCAGAGCAGAATTTATCAGAGCTTGTAAATCAAAGGAAGGAATTGAGTTCGAGGGAGGATTTATCCCAAGGTCAGATGGGAATAACTTTGGATTTGATCAGGAATTGAATCAAAAGAAATATTCTCCTAAAGAGTTTTCAAACCTCAGCGCTAAATCTTTAATTAATTTGAATAATCCTGCCGTTCTTGGAGCGGTAAGTTGGCGATTGGCGGAATACTGGAATTTTGGAACATTTGTTCTCTCATTCCCTTTTGCAATTGATTTGCCTATAGCCCCGGTACATGGTGAGCACATCCATTATATTTCCAGTTCCTCAGAATATGCAGAGGTTTTGGATTTTGTACAAAAAAATCCTGAATACCACCAAAAGATAGCCAAGGGTGGTAAATCTTTTTTTGATCGCCATTGCACCCCCCAAGCTCAATCAGAATATATCTTAAATACAATTCTTGGTACAGGAAACTAATTAAAGAGTATATCATTTTATTGACATTGAAAAAGCCGCAAAAGCGGCTTTTTTGCATTATTTTAGCCTTTGTGAATGGATTTTAGGATTGGGCAAAAGTTTAGGATTAATGATTCGAATAAAGTTCCTTTGGTATAATTATTGACAAGATTTTTAACGTCAAAAAAATAATTCAAACTGGAAAGCTTAATAAACCCAAGCACCTGGAAATCAATATGATGGGAAGATCAAAGATTTAAAAAATAAATTGTTTAATTTTTAAATTAGGTCTCCATCGTTAGGTTAACGTAGGATAAATGAATGTTTTAAAGAACAATCTTCTTTTTTTGTTCCTTCTCCTTTTGGTTTCATTAGGTTGGGTTGGAGAATCGCTTTCTCAGGTAGTTATTATTCCCCGGGATGGATTTCCTTACTGTGAGCCCTTTACCAATTCTACTTTTAGACCCAATACGGTTGTAGACGGCGTTCCGAATAATCCCATTTTGACTGGTGGAGGGAATGGGGTGCTCCAACTAACTCCGGACGACTTTGATCAAAGAGGCTGGGTATACGTTGATCTTCCCTTTTCTTCAGCCTATGGGATCAAAGCTTCTTTCGAATATTTCGCCTATGGTTCAAGTCCCATTAATGAAAAAGGGGATGGATTTAGCTTCTTCTTATTTGATGGTTCTATAGATGCATCCACCTTCGAGATTGGAGGTCTGGGAGGGTCTTTAGGTTACTCTCCTTTACGCTACTCATCAGATAATAACTTCCTTGGAGGTTATGGTTTGAAAGGGGCCTATATGGGTATTGGGCTAGATTCTAGAGGAAATTGGGGAAATAACTTTGAAGGAAGGTATGGGGGATTTGCGCAAATTCCTCCTTCTCCTTTTGCTTATGGTTCGGGTTTAGGAGGTGCCTTGATTCCCAAATATCCAAATTCTATTGCTATTCGGGGTCCAATTGATGCTTTGGATGTACAACGAGATAATGGAATGACTGGCTTGGGAGTTGCACCATCTCCACTAACATTTCCTCAGCCTCTTCCTGGCTACCAAAGTTATCCTTTTGTTGACGGGAGGATATTAAATAATGATCCCACAGATGGAGGATTCTTTACCGGATTACCGGGTAAGTTTTTCTTGCCATCGAGTCAAAGATTTACAGTTGCTTCAGCTTCAAATTCAAGGGTGACGGATTGTACTGTTGACGGATACCGAAAGGTCTTTATTGACCTAAGACCAAATGGGGCAGGTTCTTACACCATTTCGATGAGTATCCTAGCCACCTTCAATGGTTCTCAGCAAGTAGTCCCGATTTTCACAAACGTACCTTATCCATACGCCGCCCCACAAAACTTAAAAGTTGGCTTTGCTGCTTCTTCAGGGGCTTTTAAAAATAGACATGAGATTAGAAATGTAACCGTAGAGGTTTCTAGCATTGACCCTGCTTTGGCACCAAATCCGCCTAATTTGAATGAAAAGGTTTGTTTCAACGAGAATTTAACCTTTGATTTTAATGTCTCTCTACCTGCTGACAACCAGTTTATTCGATGTTTGCAGCTTTATGAAACTAATCCGGGACCACCTGATAATTCTCCAAATACAAATGGAGATCCAGTAGTTGGAAATTGCGGGCTTTCAAATGTTTGTATTGAAAAATGTAAGCCTGAAAATAAAAAAATCACGATTCCTGGAGTTGGTACTTTTGAATCGATTTTAGATGACTTAACCGATCAAAACTTTGGCTCAGAAAGGAGCGAAGCAAAAATTAAATTTATTCCTGAGCCAGGCTTTTTTGGTACTCATACAATTTATTATACAGTTATTGATAACTACGGATTGACCTCAATGCCAAAAACTGTAACTGTTACAGTTAATCCAACTCCTAAAATTGACGGCACTGAGACAATTATAGGCCCAACTTGTAATGGTCAAAATGATGGAACCATTTCCAATGTAATAGTAAAGGATTTAGTGCCTGGTTATCAGTTTGTATGGAAAGACCAGGCAGGAAATATTTTGCCAGCTGCTAATTACACCAAAAGCGAAACTACCTCCAACGGCTATATCAGAGCTACCTTAGGAGTCACAAATGTAAACCTTGGTAAATATTACTTAACCATAAATAACCCTGCTACCAATACGGCATGCGAGGATACTTTTGAATTTGAAGTAAAAGATGTGCGGGGTACTCCTGTGGAGGTAGTACTGGATGATCAGGAAATATGTCAAGGTACTCCTGTGATTTTTACCCCTCAACTGGAAGACCCTACTGATGCAAATAATCCTTCATTTAAATGGTGGAAAGATAATAATAAGACCCAGCAGATTACTAATGGACTGAGTCAGGGGGGTGTTACGTATACCATTACTGCACCTGGGATTTTGTCTATAACTGGACTTGCTGTCAGCAATGTACCTTATGAGTTTTTTGTTGAAGTGGCAGCAGATGCTTCTCAAAATCTTTGTGCTACTCCTGTAGGTCAATTAAAGCGGGTACAAGTATTGGTTTCGCCTCCATTAGTCATAAATGCCACCATAGTGGATGACTTGTGTCGGGAAAATATTGGACAGATTACAGTAAATGCTTCAGGTGGATTAGGTACATATACCTATAGTATCAATGGTTCTCCTTTCCAATCAAGTAATGTTTTTAGCGGGTTGGCTTTTGGCACCTATACTATTGATGTTAATGCAGGAACCAATTGTATTGGAAGCATTTCTGCAGAGGTGAAAACATCACCGGAAATTATTTATGATTTCAAGCAGGTAGTACAGCCAGCTTGTGGGCAAAACAATGGATTATTGGAGGTTAATTTTTCGGGTGGAACGCCTCCTTTTACCCTTGAATTCTTGAAAAATGGAGTACTAGTGGAAACCACCAATTCTGCGACCTCTACCAAAATTTATCAAAATTTAAGTCCGGGATCCTATGAGGTTAGGATTAAGGATGCGAACTGTACGAAAGTTCTAACTCAGGTCTTGGCAGACAATCCCGGAATTCCAATTTCTGTGGCTCCACTCTCCGATGAATTATGTGAAGGAGATATTGCTTCAATCATCCCAAGCGTAACAACCACCGGGAATGCGGTATTAAAATGGTATAAGGATGCCGCAGCTACCCAGCCAATTACTTCCAGTGCCACTCCAGACGCAAATGGTCATGTATTTACCATCAATAATTCAACTTTAGAATTGACAGTGGGAGGATTGAAAGTAGGAAATTATAAATATTATTTAGTGGCTACTGGACCAGGATATTGTCCAATTCCTCCATTTGAAGCATCAATTAAAGTCCTATCACCAATCACAGCGACTGTAGCTAAGACAGATGAAATTTGTTTTAATGCCAGTGATGGTACTATCGCTGTCACTGCAACCGGTGCTGACGGTAGTTTTGAGTATAGCCTAAACAATGGTGCTTTTGTAAGCTCAAATACTTTTACAGGCCTGGCTCCTGGAAATTATACAGTCACCATCCGAAGTACTGGTCCTAATGGATGTCAGGCTCAAGTAAGCACCACCATTCTAGGACCTCCATCGGCCATCTCTGTAAATACTCCAGCAATTATTCGGAATTCATGTGATCTACCCAATGGTGCTATTGAAAATCTTCAAATTTCTGGAGGATGGGGAGGCTATACTGTAGAATGGAGAAAAGGCAGCCTAACAGGACCTGTGGTAGCAGGAGACCTTAAGGGTGCCCAGAACCTGATTTCAGATACCTATTACCTGATTGTAAAAGACGCCAAGGGTTGCGTGGCGAATTTTAATTTTGTGGTACCGGAAATGCCTGATCCTAATTTTGTGGTTGCACCAGTTGAAGTTTGTGCCGGTCAAGTGGTGACTCTTAGTCCAATTAACACAGTTACAGGTTCTGCCCAAACAGAAATTAAATGGTATAAGGATGCCGCAAAAACCAAGGAAATCACCTCTGGACCTGATAGTACTGATCCTTCCATCAGCTACACTATAGATGTAAATACCGACCAATTGATAATTACTGGCCTGAAGGGAAATAGCACTCCTTATAGCTTCTATTTTAATGTAGTTTGTACCAATCAACTAGTAGAGGCTAAGGCTTTGGTTAGAGTTGTGCCTGCTCCGATTTTTGCCACCGAGCCAGTTTCCTGTTTTGGAGGAAATGATGGAGTAATATCAGTTTCTTCTGGAGGAAATTCTAATTATACCTATTCCGTAAATAATGGAGCAATATTAACTGAAGCTCAACTCAAAGCTCAAACTTGGAAGGCTGGAATTTATTCCATTAAGGTTACCAATCAGGGTTTTTGTGAACAGACTTTTTCAGTTGAGGTCAAGCAACCTGCTTCTGCTTTGGCTATTTCTCCATTGACAAAAGTTGACCCTTCTTGTGGATCGGATATAGGAATTATTACAACACAAATTACGGGTGGATGGTCTCCATACACGGTAACGCTAATTAAAAATGGAGTTGCTACTCCTTCAGTGACGGTTGCTGGACCTACTTTTGAGGCCAAGAATCTTTCTCCTGGAACCTATTCAATCTCAGTGGTGGATAAAGAAGGCTGTTCCATCTCTTCAACGCCAATCACTCTTGTTTATGGTCCTACTAACATTACTGTTCCAAATGTGGAGATTTGCGAAGGAGAGCAGGCGGTACTGATTCCGACCGCTGTGCCGACCGCAACGGGTGCCACTTTTGAATGGTATAAGGATAATAACTTAACTCAGAAAATAAATTCAAGTCCAGTTCCAGATGGAAATGGGCATACTTTCACCATTGCTTCTAATGGTGCTTTGACTGTCTCAGGGCTTTCAGCCAGTAATTCTCCAAGAACATATTATGTGATAATTAAAGGCGGAAATTCTTGTCCAGGTCAAGTTACTCCAGTGCAAGTCAAGATAAATAGAGTTCCAACTCTAGTGAGCCAAATCCAAAATGAAGTTTGCTTCGGAGAAAAAGGTACAATTCGTCTAACTGGTGGTGCCGGTGATGGTGTATTTACCTATTCTCTAGATGGTACAAATTTCCAAACCGGAAACACTTTCTCTGTTGTTCCTGGTACTTATACAGGATACGTAAAGAGTGGTGCCGGATGTATTGTAAGTCTTCCGAATTTAGTGGTTGCTGGACCTCCATCAGCACTACAAATAACTACCCCGACTAAAAAAGACTCCGATTGTAATGCTTCTAATGGAAATGTAGTATTTGATGTCTCTGGAGGGTATGGTCAATATACGATTGACATCTTAAGAAATGGAACTCAAATTTCAAGCAGACCTTTTGCTGGCGGCACCTTCAACTCAGGTAATCTAGCTCCAGGTTCGTATCAATTTATTGTCAAGGATGCTGGCGGATGTATCATTAGCTTGCCATCAGCAATCACTGTTGATGAATTACCCACTCCAATTTCAACTACCGATGATGTGATTTGTGAAGGAGAAACTGCACAGCTTGTTCCTTCTACAACTCAAACTGGAATAACCCCTGTCTATACTTGGTATCAAAATTCAAATGGCACAGGTCAAATTTCATCAGGTACAAGCAATGGAGTAACTTATCAAATAGCACCAAATGGATCTTTAAGCATTTCAGGTTTACAAGGTAGAGATGACGAATATGTCTATTATGTCAAGGTCTCCGGGACTGGAGTTTGTGAGTCCGCTTTAATTCCTGCAAAGGTTAAAGTTTATGATATTCCTAATTTAAGAGTGTCAAACCCATCAATAGTCTGTGATCCAAAAGGTACTGTAGACCTTACCAAGCATATTGAAGGCTTCAATCCATCGATTTATGATTATCAGGTAATCAGTCCAAGTGGTGCTGCGATGAAGATTGATGAAATTGGCGCGGTTAACCAAAATGGAAATTACTTAGTCAGCAGCTCAATAAAGGGAGCTGGATGCTGGACACCAACCCAGAGAATTCAAGTTAAGATTGCAGAGGAAGAATTGATTTCAAATTTCGATTATCAAGCTGATCTTGGAGGAGGGAATTTCATTCCAAACGGTGTTGCACAGATTCTAGAGCCAGTCAATTTTAATGATCTTACTCTTGGAAAAGCCATTATTTGGAATTGGGAATTTGGAGATGGAGCTATAAGTTCTGACAGAAATCCCACCCATATTTATGGCAAAAAGGGTTTCTATACGGTTACTTTGACAACAATTGATGCAATCGGATGTATCTCTGTTTTTGAAAGAGTGATTGAGGTGAAAGATGATTACGTCATCATCATTCCTAATGCCTTCACACCAGATGGGTCTAAAAACCTTTTCTTTAAACCTCAATTCAGAGGGATTGCTACCGTTGAGTATTACATTTTCAATACATGGGGCGAATTAGTATTCCATACCACTAGTGGAGAGGATCCAGGATGGGATGGAACTCACCTTGGTCAAAAGGCTCCAAATGGAAATTATGTTTACCGGGCTTTATTTACTACTCGTTCCGGTGAAAAAATAGAGAGATCTGGTGTATTTATTTTGATTCGCTAAGGGTATAAGGCTTTCATTTTTAGAGCTTTATTTCAATATTTCACCTAAATTTTCGCTAAATCAGCGGGAAATAATTTCCTTAAAATGATTCCTAAATATTTTCTAACATTTGAATAAAAAAGAATGAATTGATTCCTTTGCGTAAATAAGTTCACTGTCTTTTTATTCAGATATAATTAATTAGTACTCAAAATCACGATTGACTTTTTGTTGTATTGATCATTCTTTATTTGTCTTTAAAAAATGCTATTAAATTATACCATCGTATTTCTGATCCTTTTGCTTATCGCCTTGGTTTACCAAAGGCTGGCAATAAGGTATGGAATAGTGGATGTGCCCAATGGCCGAAGTTCACATTCTCTGCCCACGGTTAGAGGAGGTGGAATCCTTTTCCCATTTGCTGTACTATTTTGGTGGATGTCCTTTGACTTTATCCATACATGGATGGTTTTGGGAATTATTTGGATAGCTGCTATCAGTCTCTTGGATGATATGTATTCTATTTCCAGAAAGCTGAGATTTGGAGTGCAGGCCTTGGGATTGACCATGGCTTTTTATGATTTGGGTCTTTTTAGTCAGGAATCATGGATTGTGATTCCCTTCCTGTATTTTGTTGCACTAGGAATTATGAATGCCATTAACTTCATGGATGGAATTAATGGAATAACTGGGATTTATGGTATTGTATTTTTTGGATCCATACTCGCAATCAACCAATACATGCCTATTTTCGAGGAAAGCCTTATTCGCTATCTCATTGTAGCCATTATAGTTTTTCTCATTTTTAATATGCGGAAAAAGGCGATCATGTTTGCGGGGGACATTGGTAGTATTTCCTTAGCCTACATGATTATTTATTTTTTAGCTCAATGGTACTTAGCTACTAAAGACTGGACAATAATTCTCATGCTGTTGGTCTATGGAATGGATTCTTTCCTCACACTTACTCAAAGAATTTTAAGAAAAGAAAACCCAGCTATTCCACACAGAACACACCTTTACCAATACCTGGTCAATCAGCTCGGCAGGGATCATATCACTATTGCCTTAGCATTTGGGATACTTCAGTTTCTGGTAAACTTTTTCCTTTTCATTTATCCTAAAAGTATGCCTTCCTCAACTGTGGCGTTGATGGTTTTACTGGGATCAATTGGGCTTTACTTGGTAATCAAGCTTCCCCTAGAAAAAAGGTTTAAACTAGGGAAAACTAATTTCTAATCTCCAAGAAAAAAAAATCCCCCGGAAGCCGAGGGACTTTATTGAGGCCATTGCCTTTTAAACTTAACACATGTCAAAAATCGGGTATTATTAAATGCTTGTAAATACCCTATATGAGGTATTTTTTGAGGGTTTTCTTAGTGAAAATCCACCTTTTGGGAATTTTGCCTTTCAATTAGATCTCTTACCGCTTATTGGAAGAGTTGGATTTTTTATATGAAATGTCCTTGCCCTGCCCGCTGTTTTTTGTAGCTTAAAGTAAGTAAGAGGTTAACATCCATAGACTGACAATCCCATAATTAGCCATTTAACAAAATTTAAATTAGCCTATGAAAAATATCCAATCTATCGGGTACGGCATTTGTCAGGATATGCTTGGTTTTTCTTTACTTTGTCCCGTGAAATTCACCCCACAATCGAATAAAAATCAAATTAATTCTTAAACATCTAATCTATCCAAATGAAACAGTTCGTATCCTCTATTTCCTTGAAGAGAATCCTTTTCATGGGACTTGTAGTCACCTTGGCTATGGGTGCGTGTAAAAGCAAGAAGAAGGCTGTACAACCTGAACCTGCACCGGCACCAAAACAAGAAGTAGTGCAACAGGCTCCTCCGCCTCCTCCAGCTAGATCTGCAGAGGAAGTTGCCGCTGAAAAGCTTGAAAACAACTTCAATGCAATCGCAGCTGCAGGAAGTGTAAACTCCGCCAATCAGTCTATTCAAGAGACTTTGGCCATGTTTTCAAACCAAGAAACTCCAGTTTTGATTGTGATCCACGAAGAAAATGGAATCAAGGATTATGACGAACCTACAACGATCAAGAAGTACTTGGACTACCTTAAGGACACCAAGAAAAACTTGAACTACATCTCTGATATCCGTATGGATGCCAATGGGAAAGTTTCTGAACTTGAGCTAAGAAGAAAATAATTCAACCCCGAAAATCTAGACTCTAATGAAAAATAAATTTATCCTCTTCCTGGGTTTGTTTCTTTCTGCATCCCTGGCAGTAATGGCACAGGACAATATCAGTCCTGCAAGAAAGCAAGCGATTGATTCACTTGCTTTGGAAAAAGTAAAAGACCTCTCTAAGTATGTCGCAATTATCGGTAGCAAGGAAACTCAATTTTCTGAGGCAAACCGCGTTATGGATAGAGCTGAAGAACTTTTCGCACCAGGTGCTGAAATGGGCGTTTCCTCTATCAATACTCAGGAGATTGCTTATTACAAAGTCAGAAGATATTTCGAGCGTTTGATGGCTTTGAACTATGACCGAGTAAATATTACCTGGTACGATATTCAGTATATTTCTGATTTGGAAAGACAGCCTGACGGCCGTTACGTAGGGGTTATCACCATCTACCAGCGATTTGAAGGTACATCTATTGAAACAGGAATGAACTATAGAGATACTACCAAAAAAGACATCACTATCTACGTGGAAAAGAAGCAGACTCAAATTGCAGGTCGCACGATCGAATTCTGGGACGTCATGTTGGGTGATGTAAGAGTGACTGAAACCTCCGCATGAGATTAACCTTTCTGATTTTTGCGTTTTTTATCGCAATCATCTCTTCAGTTCCGGGGCAGGGCATTGGCGGCCCCGGAACTATTAAAGATGATGGTAGATTTGCAGCTTCAACCAAACAGCTCAATCAATTTTTTCGAAGATTTAATGGAGAAGAATCGGTAGATGGAAACATCCGGTTTTATCCAGGTGATTCTCTTTATCAAAATCCTGCATTACGAAAAGGCTTCCTTAATATCCTTTTCGACAACCAAACCTCCTCCGTTTCTCCTCAGCTCAAAAGTGAGTTTATTCAATATGTCCTTTCGGACGTATATCCATACTTCCTCAATTTTCAAAGAGAAGGATGGTATGCAGAAGTAGATACTGAGTTTTTCTTTAAAGGGAAAAGAGAAAAAGCAACCCTGATTATGAAAATCCAACCAGAGCGACTTGGCTTTGAATGGGTAATTGATCAAGTAATTTTCCCTCCCTTCAAAAATCTATTCAATAAACCTGTTGGAGAATCCAAAGAATTTCTTCACCCTTTGAGTCATGAATTAGGTTTTATGAACCTTAGAAGGGCTTTTCAAGATTCAAATTTACCGGAATCCTTTACAGCCAATTCCTATAGCCCGGATTTCCTATCCATTTTCCTATACGAAATGAAGCAAAATAACCTTCGTTTTGATACGGTTTCAGGGGTGAAATTTCATTTCTTCCAAATCGGTGGCTGGTATTTTGAAGTAAATCAATTTAACCGTCCGGGATTCAATACAGGTTGGTTGATTTCCAATCTGGTTCGTCTAGGCCCTGGCGACAAAGAAACTATCCTTAAATACATCTATGACCAGGATTAAGTATATCCTTGCTGTATTCGTTCTTTCCATTTCTAGTTTTTCCTCTTTTGGACAGACTATAAAAGGGTATTCCAAAGATCAGGTCCAGGAGCTCTCGACCAAAGTGGAGGACCAGATCCAGTTTTTAGAGTTTTTATTGAATACCCTGGGTAATAAAGAAACTTCTGCCAGAGATAAAGACGTCATTATCCGTGAAAGTTACCTCAAAATCTTTCGGGATGAGAAAGTCCAAGTCGAGGATGATCTACTACTTGATAGAAAAGTAGTCACCAATAAAGATGTGACTGCCTACCTCAAAGACATTGAGTTCTTTTACAAAAATGTACAGTTCAAGTTTAAAGTCCGGGAGGTAAAACCCAATCAAAAAGACAACGGAGAGGTGTATTTCGTGGCTTCTATGGATAGAACCATTGAGGCAATTGGCAATGCAGGAGAAAAAATCACCAATACCAGACCTCGATTTGTAGAAGTAAACCTGGATGAAAAGACTCAGGAACTTAAAATCGTGAGCATGTACACCACCAAAGTCAGTAGGGATGAGGAATTGACGGCTTGGTGGAAAAGCTTGAGTCCGGCTTGGGTAGCTTATTTTAAAAAGAGGTTTGGGCTAAATGCCCAAGATTCAGTGGCTTTGGATATGATTTACAAGTTCGTTGGAATAGACACTTTGGATATTTCACAAAACCGATCCATTCGAACTTTAGCCCCACTTTCTGAGCTAAGAGACCTCAAAGTGATCAATATCAGCCAAACAGAAATTGCAGATTTGGCTCCGATTTCTAATGTGACTTTCCTGGAAAATCTGAATATTTCCAATACCCCAACTCGAAATATCAAATTCATTAAATATTCTGATAGGCTTAAATCGTTGGATATCTCAAATACCCAAGTGGACAGCATCAATGAACTTCTGAATCTGAAGAATTTAATTGCAATCAAGGCCGACGGGGCACCGATATCGAGTTTTGCCGTTCTGAACCAATTTAAAAATCTAGAAGAATTATCTCTCAGGGAAAGCGGTTTCAACAATCCTGAAAATATCAAAGAGCTCAAGAACTTAAAAAGTCTGGACTTGAGTGGGAATTATATGGTAAACCTTTCCTCTTTTTCAGGATTCACGAATCTGCATTCCCTCAATTTATCCAAAACAAATATTCAGGATCTGAGCAATTTTAAAGATTTTGAAGGCTTGGAGGTTTTGGACATTACAGGTACTGTTGTCAGTGATTTGACTCCATTGAACAATTTGCCCAATTTGAAAAAGGTCTTGGCTGATGAAACTCAGTTGAGCAAGTTGGCTGCGGATAATTTTGTAAGGCAAAATCCGGAAGTCCTGCTGATTCACCATGTCAAAGATTTGGAAAGCTGGTGGAGCACCTTGAGTGATGGATGGAAAGCAGGTTTGAAGAGAGCAAACCCTGCTATTCAAAATGACAATCCAAATGTGGAAATCCTAACTAAAACGGTAACTGTCTCAGCAATCGATTTAAGTGGTTTGGGGATTGAGTCTTTAAACCCATTGGTAAAATTTGTCAATTTATCTGAAGTTGATTTCTCTGATAATTCCATTAATGACTTGCTTCCCTTGACCGAGGTGAAAACTCTGAAGAAAATAAAGGGTAAAAACACTTCAGTTTCTAATTTGAGCATGCTCAAGGAGCTGGAATTATTGGAAAGCCTGGATTTTGAAGGTAGTCCTGTTCAAAGCATTTCCGACCTTGCAGGTCTTGAGAAGCTGAAGTACATCAATGTGGATGGCTCCTCAGTGAATCGTCAGGAACTTCCGAGTTTCTTGCTAAGAAGACCAGACATCAATGTGATTTTTAGATCCCAAGAACTTCAAAATTGGTGGACAGAGATGGACCCTACTTGGAGAGATACTTTCAGAAGACAGTTTTCTTTGCCAGAAAGTCCAAGTGCAGAACAACTGCACACGCTTACTGCAAAATCGGAACTTTCCTTTGAACGAATTCTAGCTAATAATCTTCTTCCCATTCCTGCATTTATCAATTTGAGATCGTTCTCAATTTTTGATGCTCCAGTTTCATCCATTTCTGAATTAAGTGGGATGGCATTGCTGAATCAGGTGAAGATATCTCAGGTTCCAGTCATCGATTTCTTGCCATTATCGAGTTTAACGACTTTAGAAGAACTTGATATTTCTAACACTGGAATCGAGGATTTAAGCCCAATAAGTAATCTGATCAACTTAAAGAAGCTGAATATATCTGGCACCAATCTTAAAGGTCTTAAAGGATTGGAGCCATTATTGGCTTTGGAGGAATTGGATGTAGCTAGCACAAATTTGCGTTCATTGAAGCCAATTGATGGGTTACCAAATTTGAAAAAGCTTTCATGTTTTAATACCCGCCTTACTACGAGAGCTGTCGATTCCTTTAAGACCGAGCATCCAAATTGTGAGGTTCGCTTCTACTAATCCTACCTAGGGTATAAATAAAAAAAAGACTCGTGAGAGTCTTTTTTTGTTTCTGAATACCGTGAAAAAAATAAAGGGTAAAAAAATTTTAAGAAAAGTCCCTTAATGATTTTCTAGGAAAAATCCGGAGAAAAGTCGCTTAATCACCCTGAATCAAAATTACCAAAGTGCTAGACCAAAAAAATACCCACTACTGGGTATTTTTCAGGGCAAGTCTCGCTTAGTTTTCCACAAAATATAATTATTAGGGGCTTGAATTATATTTTTATAATAAAAAGTCAATTAGGAAATCGTTTGAATTTTCAAATTCTGGTTTTCATCATTTATTATTCAATCCATTCAAAGATTAGTTTAATTTGGGTAATGAAATTAAGTTCAAACCTCCAGTCTTGATCAAAATCGAAAAGCAAGTCCTCATTTCCGTAGTAGTTCCAGTCTACATGGGAGAAAAAACCTTAAGCCCTTTGGTGGCAAGGATAAAAAACTCATTGCAGGATTATTCGGGAGAACTGGAGGTCATTTTGGTAGAGGACCGAAGCCCGGACTCTTCTTGGGAGGTCATTCAGGAAATCTGTCATTCCAACCCATTTGTGAAGGGGATTAGGCTTTCCAGAAATTTTGGACAGCACTATGCAATCACTGCTGGATTGGATAAGGCAAAGGGGGAATGGACCGTAGTCATGGATTGTGATTTGCAGGATCAACCTGAGGAAATCCCAAATCTCTTGCAGGAAGCTCAAAAAGGCTTTGATGTGGTTTTGGCAAAAAGGAATAATCGCCAAGATGGATTTTTTCGAAGGATGAGTTCCAAATTATTCTATAGAACCCTCTCTTACCTAACTGGCTCAGAGCAAGATGAAACCATCGCCAATTTTGGGGTTTATCACAAAAAAGTAATCAAAGAGGTGATTCGGATGAGAGAATCTATTCGGTATTTCCCAACCATGGTCAAGTGGGTTGGGTTTCGACAGACCTCCATTTTTGTAGAGCATGCCCCGAATCTAGATAGGAAAAGTTCCTATTCTATCAAGAAGTTATTTAATCTGGCCTTAGATATCATGTTGGCCTACAGTGATAAACCAATTCGACTCACGGTAAAGCTCGGAGTTCTAGTTGCGATTACAGGTTTCCTCTTTGCCTTGTATACCTTATTTAGATATCTCCAGGGAGAGATTATTGTGGCCGGCTACGCAAGCTTGATCATTTCGATCTGGCTATTATCCGGTATTCTTTTGATTACTTTAGGAGTGGTTGGGTTGTATGTGGGGAAAACCTTTGAGGGAGTTAAAAATCGCCCAGCCTACATCATAGAGGAACAATTGAATGAAAATTCCTAAGTCTGAAATCAAACATGGTGATCCAGTCTCTTCCATTTGATTCCGAACTTTTTGGCTACTCTGTAGGGAAAGTCAATTGGGAACCAGATTTTGATGAAAAAGAATTTTTGGAAAAAGCTAAAACTCACCAATTGGTCTATGTTTTTTCTGGAAAGCCAATCTCATTTCAATCCCCAAAAATCCAACTTGCAGATCAAAGGCTTGTTTTTAGGAAAGAAATTCTGGAGGCTAATGCTCCAGAGGGAATCCTCTCTATTTTCGATTATTTAGGAAAATTTTCAGCTCCAAATTTGCGAAAAACACTTCTTGATTTGGCTTTGGCAAGTGGGGAATATTCTCGATTTAAGATGGATGAACGGCTAAAAAATGGAGAATTTGAAAAGCTCTATAAACTCTGGTTGGAAAAAGCTTGGGAGCAAAACCAGATCCTATTTCCAAAAGGATTAGAGGGAATGGTAAGCTTTAATTTAAAAGACGATGCTGTTCAAATAGGATTACTGGCAGTAGGAGAGGAGCATCGAGGCCAAGCTTGGGGAAGGAAACTTATCCAGGCTGCGGAGCAATTAGCCTTTTCAAAAGGGAAAAAATACTTGATCATTCCGACACAATCCAGGAACCAATCGGCTGTTCAATTTTATGAAAAACTCGGCTATCAGGTGGTTGAAGAAACATGGATCTATCATTATTGGGCTGATTAGCATTTTAGGATAAAGGACCCTGATCTTCCTCATTTTTTTATCTTGCCACTAGTTTAAGAAAGTCAAATGCCCTTTTTCGAAAAACATAAATTAGCTATCCCTTTTAACAAGCCTTACTTGTCTGGTAAAGAACTGGATTATGTAAGGGATGCAGCGATAAATCAGGGCAAACTTTCGGGAAATGGCTTTTATACCCAAAAATGCCAGCAGTTTTTTGAGGAGAAGTATGGGTTTGGATGCTGTTTATTGACCAATTCCTGTACCGATGCCCTGGAAATGGCTGCTTTGCTATTTGATATCCAGGCTGGAGATGAAGTGATTTTGCCTTCCTTCACCTTTGTCTCCACAGCTAATGCCTTCGCTCTTCGCGGAGCAAAAATGGTCTTTGTCGACTCCAAACCCGATTTTCCGGGGATGGATGAAAGTTTGGTGGAATCCTTGATAAACTCAAAAACCAAGGCAATCATAGCCGTTCATTATGGGGGAGTACCCTGTGATATGCTAGCCCTTCGGACCTTAGCGAATAAGTATGGGATTTACCTGCTGGAAGATGCTGCTCAAGCTGTGGATAGTTATTTGGAGGATAAGGCTTTGGGCTCTTTTGGACATTTGTCTGCCTTTAGTTTTCATGAAACTAAAAACATCCATTGTGGGGAAGGAGGGATGCTAGTCGTGAATGATCCCAATCTCGAAAAACGGGCAGAAATCATCTGGGAAAAGGGAACCAATCGAAGTGCTTATTTCAGGGGTGAAATAGACAAATATTCATGGGTGGATTTGGGCAGTAGTTTTTTGCTTTCCGAACTTAATGCTGCATTTCTTTGGGCTCAACTAGAGAATCTGGATCAAATTCAAACCCGAAGAAAACGGATTTGGGAGGATTACTTTTACTGGTTTTCAGGGGAAAGCCGCCAGCCACAGGTTCTTCCAAAAACCTATTTAATTCTTCTTCAAGAGGTTTTGGAGGAGGTGGTAGGTGATCTTTCTACAATCAACTTCCAACAAGAAAAGGGGAATTATCATCTCTTTTATTTGCTTTTTGAAAATGCAAAACAAAGACAAGCGGTAATGGACAGATTGAAGCAAAGGGGTATTTTGGCAGTTTTCCATTACCAAAGTCTTCATAAAAGTCCCTTTATAGCCCAAACCCAAGCAGAATCCTTCAAGCTACATCTCCCCAATGCTGAAGGGTTTAGCGATTGCCTTCTTCGTCTGCCCTTGTTTTATGACCTTCCCAAACTGATTAATGAGGAATAGTGAATGAGGAATGAGGAATAGAGGAATCGATGAATTGACTAACCGAGTAATTGAGATTGAGGAATAAGTTTAAAATTAAAAAAGCCCCATAGGGGCAAAAGCTCGGTAGAAAAAAGTACACCCAAGCAATTGCTGCGCTGGAGCACATTTTTGATTTGGAAATGACATTCGATCCCAGCGCAAAGAATCAGAAATAAAAATGATGAATTAGGAATGGGAAATATGGATTTTCACCCGTCTTCTGTCTCCGGTCTTCTGCCTCCCGTCTCCCGCCTTCGGTCTTCCGTTTCCCATCTTCCCTCTTCCAACTCGATTTTCAATGGAAATCCGACCTTTGATTCAACTATTGATTTTCTGAACCATAAATTTTCCAATCTTTAAATTTTCTAATCCTTCCCAATGCCTAAAATCCTCCTAGGAGCTTCTGTACTTTCACTTGTCTTGGTTCTTGCTGGGATTAACCGGGGATTTGACTTCACTGATGAAGGCCTTTATGGCTTATTGGCGCATCCATTTCAGGAAAATCAGGGAGGAATTTTCAATTATGATCTTTTTTTTAAGGCGGTGTTTGAGCTTTCTGGAGTCCATTTTGGAATTGTTGGATTGCGGATACTTAGACTCTTGAGTTATTGCTTGGGGGCTTGGTTCCTGCTCATTTTTTACAAAAATACCGGTGGAAAAATTCTTAGTAAGTCCACCGTTTTCCTTCTTTCCCTACTTGGGTTGTTTGCGGGCTATGGTTTTCTTCCAGCCAGTCTATCCTATAATCATCTTTCGGTGGTTTTAGCATGTGCTTGGTTGGCAGGAATGTCTTCCCATAAAAAAGGGTTTCAAACCCAATTGGGCTTGGGATTGCTTTTGGCCATTTTGTTTTATGTAAAGCTAACTTCGGCTTTGGTTTTAGGAGCCTTGACTTTGCTTAGTTGGGTTCTGGAGGAGAAGGTTTCTTGGAAAGGAATAAGTGGACTAGTGTTTCCGTTTTTGCTTTTGGAAGGATTCTTCTTCTTGATTTTCAAGGAAAATTCCTTGCTGAGACTAAGTGAAGGGATTTTTATTCAAGCATCTAGGACAGATTACCAATGGTTTGGACTGATTAAGTACACAGGAGTAGGTCTATTTTGGTGTCTTTTGGTTTTTATTCCTGCCCTTCTTATTAGGATTAAGGTTTCCCGATTTATTTTTCAGCTCATTTTAATTGGTTCATTGATGAGCTTGGTATTTTACCTCACCAAGACCACCGAAGAATGGAATCATCTCTTCCTACTTCTGGGAGTTGGGATTTGGGGGGTATTACTTGCAGATTCCGATTTCAAAAACTTTTCCCTGAATGACAAACAGTGGCTTCTAGTCTTATTTTTTCTCCCTTTTCTTCTTCATTTCGGGAGCAACGTGTATTGGCTAAGAATAGGGATTCACTACCTGGTTTTTTGGATTTTGGGTTGGTGGATGATGCTAGAAAAGCAAGATAGAAAATGGATTCCCGCTTTTAGTTTGGGGATATCACTAATGAGTTTGCTATTGGTTTTCAATGGACTTTGGTGGCATCCTTTTGAGCAAAAATCCTTATGGAAAGCAACGGAAAGTTGGGAATACCTCCCCGGAAAATCCATTTATTTAGCCTCAAGTCAAATCAAAGAATTGCAAAAGCTGAAAAATGAAATAGGAGAGGAACAGCAAGTTTTAGCAGCTTATCGCATTTCCGGGATTCCTTTTCTCTTAGGAAAAACCCAGCCCAGAAGTCCGGGATTTTGGGACCGTAAACAGCTGGAGCATTTCTTTCCTGAGGGCTTTTCCTCAGGGAAAATGGTATATTATCCTTTAGATTCCTTGCCGGAAAATTTCACCCAAAAGCCTATTTTACTCCATACTTTCGAATGAAGAGATTGTCCTTACTTCCTTTGAACCAGATTTTTTGGAGCATAGCCCTAACTGCCAGTATCCTGATTGTTTGGTTTCTGCCTTGGAGATTCCAGACCAATGACGATGTGCTGATGATGTGGTTGGTTTCTGGAGCTTATACCGGAGAACCTGAATCCTATGCAGTCTTTATCCACCCTTGGTTGAGCTGGGTTTTATCGTCGATTTATAAGGTCTCTCCTGATATCAATTGGTATGGTGCAGTATGGTTTTTAGTCAATTGGGCTTCTGGACTTGTTTTGCTCCATCAGGTTCACCAAAAAGAGTTTTCAACTGAATGGAAAAACTTTTGGAGTCTTTTTACCTTGCTCATTTCTATTCATTTGGGTTTTTTTCCTCAGTTTACCCTGATTGCTGGATATGCTGGACTTGCTGGATTCCTTATCATTTTACAAAAACCTAAAATTTCTAATTGGGGAAAAAGTATGGCTTTCCTTCTCCTATTCTTCGGCTTAATGATCCGCTGGGAAGCTGTGGCCTTGATTGGAATGGGCTGGACTTGGAGCAATTGGGTCTTTTCAAGATTTTCGGAGAAAAGAGTATTTCAAAAAATACTGCTGCCACTTTCTTTGGCCGGTTTGGTTTTATTGGGAAAGTGGACCTATGAGCAAAACTATGTGGATCAGGATTTTTTAGCCTTTAATCGATCGAGAGCCAAAGTAATTGACCATCCCGTCTTTGTGGAGAAAACCAAAAGCGGGGAAATAAATACTGGTTCAGATTGGTATTTCTTTGGCAGATGGATGTTTGAAGAACTCCCCATCGGGCTGTCTGAGCTGAAGGCCGAAAAGAAAGTATTGGATAAGCAATTTTTCACCCGGGAGCAGGTAGGTTTTGGAATAGTAAGGCTAATGAAGATTCAACTGACTGAGCTTTTCAAGTCCATGTTGATCTTGGCGCTCTTGATAAGTTTTATGGCTTTACAGCTTTCCTTTCGGAAAAAGCTTGAATTCCTCCTAGGATGGTTAGCCTTTTTTTTAGTATTCAATCATTTCAATCTATCCTTGGGAAGGGTGAATTTGGTCTTTTTTAGTGTTTTACTCTTTCCCATTCTCTCTGAAAGAAGTATTCGATTTTCCCCAAAGATTTTTTCTTCAGCGGGCTTGATCCTTCTGCTTTTTTTAGGAATTCATTCGGCTAATTTTTTAAATGAGGCAAAGGGTAGAAAGCTTGTCAATGAAGAATTTTATAGCCTTTTGGAAAATGTTGCCTCGGGGGAGATTGTGTTTTTGGAAGGGTTTTTTGAATACAATTTTCTGAATCATTTCAGCCAAAAGAACCCTGTTCCTGTGATCAGCCAAGGTTGGATTTCCAGAAGTCCTTTTCAGAAAAAAGCTTTTCAACGCATGGGAATTTCCGGGCAAAGTGAATTAAAGTCATACGCTCTAATCGCATTTCAATTTCCAGAACCATTGGTATTCCCTGACTACATGAATCGAATTTCCAGAGGGGAATTTACCCAAGTTTCCATCCTTTCAAGTGCAAATTTGAAATTGCTTCAATTTACCAAATGAGTATGGAAAAGGGTTTTTTTCATTCCATAAAGTCCTATTCATCAATTTTTTGGATATCCAGTGTGATAGTCCTTTTAGGATATTCTTGGATTACCTATTTAATGCTATCAGGAGATATTTTTTCGGATTTTCCAGCTCACCTTGATATTTGGGAATTTTACTATGAAAGGGGAAAAATTCCATTTCCCCCTTTATACTACCTTACTTTTTTTGGTTTGAGTTTCCTTTTTCCTGTGGAGGACAATTTAAAGCTTGGTTTATTGCTTTTGATGGCGTTTAGCTGGCTGGCTAAGTATAGTTTGACTTACAGGTACTTACTTCCCCAAATTCGGACTTGCTTAGTTTTTCAATGGATCCCATTAGGCATGCTCTTTATATTTCCGATTTATCTATTGGGTTGGGAGGGAGAATATTGGCTTTTGGGAAAAATGACACCAAATCTTTGGCATAACGGCAGTACTATTTATGTCTTTCCTTTCTGTTTTTTGCTATTTCAAGAAGTCTCCAGATGGTTTGAATCCCAAAAGGTAAATCTCTCAAGAGGATTGATTCTAACCTCTTTAATAGTTCTGATAAAGCCCAATTATTTGTTTGGTCTGCTTCCTGGAATGCTTCTGCTTTTTCTGTTTTCCAATCATGTCCCCAAATTCCGCCAAAGGATTCTGACCTACTCAGGTATTACCATAGCTTTATTAGTAATAAGCAAATACCTGATCTTTGACATGGCATCAGAGCAAAGCTTATTTTACAATTTTCGCTCAAGTGGAGCTATACTTTTTCAACCATTTAGTGTTTGGCTTGAGTATTCAGAAAGTCTGGTTTTGGACCTAATCAGTAGTTTGGTTTTTCTATTGGGAGGGGTATTTCTGTTTAGAAAAGTTCTTTTTAAAGACAAAGAGTTTCAATTGGCTTTTGCAGTATTTTTCTTTTCCCTCTTAGTCTTCTTTCTGTTTGCCGAAAGTGGGCCTAGGTACTTGGATGGGAATTTTTATTGGCAAGTGCCGATTTCTCTATTTTTGCTTTACCTAGTACTGGTTAAGATTGTGTTGAAAGAATGGTGCTTGAAATCCTCAAGTGAAAATGCAAGTCTATCGAAATTTATCCTTTTGATAGTCCTGTTTGGCTTCCATGTACTTTCTGGCTTATTGTATTTACATAGCATGGTTCGAACCGGCAATAACCTTTAGTGATCCTACCCAGAAAGGATTCTTAAATCTAATTTTCCGCACCTTCCTTTCTAATTCCCCAAAAAATATTTGCATATCTCAAGACACTGAGTAATTTTATTACTCGGTCCTTATTGCGAGGTAGTCTAAAAGACTAACGAAGCAATCTTTTTTGATTAGCTCCTAGTTCCCAAATCAAAATGGGAGTGACCGGGCGAAGCTTTGGAGTTTTTAATTATCAATTCTTAATTTATTTGTTAGACTCTCTAGTCACATCCAAAACCAGAGTAAAACTCCTGCTTAAGTTTTTTGCGCATAGGAATTCAGGTTACTTGCGTTCATTGGCAAAGGAATTCGAGGAATCTACCAATTCCGTAAGGGTGGAGCTCAATCGCTTAACGGATGCCGGTCTTCTCTTGGCAGAGGAGGATGGGAAAACCAAACTTTACCGGGCAAATGAGCAGCATCCCTTTTTCTCAGAAATCACAGCCATGGTCAGCAAGTTTCTTGGCTTGGATGACCTGATGGAAAGAATCGTGAAGCGTATGGGTGAGGTAGATAAAGCCTATATCGTAGGTGACTATGCCCAGGGAATTGATTCCGGGACGGTAGAAATGATCCTGATAGGTAAAAATCTGGATACTGATTACTTGGAATTTATCCGGGAAAAAACCTTCGAAAAAGTAAAGAGAAAAGTCAATGTCTCTATTCTTGAAGAGGAGCCAAAAGACATTACCGGAATTCTAGTTTATGGAAAGTAAAAGAAGACAATACATTAAGCCTGCTTATAAAATTGTAGGAAGATTCCTGAGTGAGTGGATTCAATTTGTAAAGAATGGAAATGGAATCACAGAGCCTATCCGAGATTTTAAGGCCTATTATCGTTATAACAGGTTGATGAAAGGAACTTTGGAGGCAAAACTTCCTTGGATTTCCCATAGGGCTTACCTGAAATTAAATCAATTAGTTAAGCCCGATTGGAATGTGTTTGAATTTGGATGTGGAGGAAGTACCTTATTTCTTAATGGCAAAGTCAAAACCATGACCAGTATAGAACATGATCCGGATTGGACTCAAGTGGTGAGTAAAAAATTGGCTGACAATCCGAATTTTACTGTTCGATATATCTCGGAAGACGAGGAAGGGGGGGAGGAGTTTAAGAGCGTCCATGGCCTAAATGAGGTAGGAAGTTATTTTGAAACCTATGCCAAAGCCGCTTCAGACCTTCCAGACGAAAGCTTGGATCTTTTGATTATCGATGGAAGAGCTAGACCTGCATGTCTTAAATATTCCCATACCAAGGTAAAATCTGGAGGATATCTTCTTTTTGATAATTCTAACCGGGATTCCTATCATGAGGCAATAGAAGAATATTTAAAAGATTGGGAAAGAGAAGATTTCAAGGGAGTAACCGTCTACGATGCCTTTTTCAATCAGACTAGTTTATTTAGAAAAACTTGAAGATATTATTATTGAAAAAGCTTTAACTATTATGTTGAGCGCAATAAAGTTTTTTATCAGAACCTTAATTTTTAGTAGACTTTGAGGCCAAACCTTGTTTCCATCCTTATTCCCAACTACAATAAGGAAAGACTTTTAAGAAAAACCCTGGATTCCATACTGAGTCAAAAATATCAGGAATGGGAATGCATTATTGTAGACGATAGAAGTACGGATAATTCTTTTGAGATCCTTAAAGAATATGGAAATAAGGATTCCAGATTTAAGATTTTTGAAAGGCCCTTGGACATCCCAAAAGGAGCCAATTTTTGCAGAAACTATGCTTATTCTTTATCACAGGGAGAATTTATCCAGTGGTTTGATAGCGATGACATCATGTATCCTTGGTTTTTGGAAAAGAAGGTAAACTACCTTAAAGGTCATCCAAAAACTCCAGTGGTAATTGCAAAAGGAGACCTGAAGATTGATGAGAAGTTTGAAGGAAATACCAAGTTCAAGCAAAGCTATTTTTCTGAAAATCCTATTGAGGATTACCTGGAATTTCGACTGATCTTTTTTACCGGAGGCCCAATGGTCAGAAGATATGTTTATGAAAAGGTAGGCCTGTTTAATATAAAATTAAGAAGGCATCAGGAATGGGAACTCTATCTAAGGGTCATTCTTCATCAGGCTAAATGGGGGGTTATAGAGCAGCCTTGTTTTAGGTATCTGCTTCATGGCAACTCGATCACGTCCAGATATCAGGAGAAAAAGAAAGTAGTAGAATCCGAATTGGTTCTTTTCCAAGAGGTTTTAAATCTTCCTTCGGATAGGTTTAAAAATCAGATTCCTAAAAAAACTAAAGTGCGATTGGCCTTTAGATATTTTATGGTAGCCACTTACCACAAAAGGCTTAAGTACTCCATAACTTATCTAAAAACCTTCTTTAGAGAAACCTTCAAACCCGAAGAGAAAGAAGTACAGGAGGGAGTTTATTCAGTGGGCAGTAGGCAGTAGGCAGGGGGCAGTTGAGAGTAAACAGTGGGCAGTTTGCAGTAAAGAATAAGCAGTAGGCAAATTCTGGATATAAATTCAACTGTAATAACATTTGGATCGTCACTGCGAGCGAAGCGAAGCAGTCTTTAATCATAAATTCCAAAAGATTGCTTCGTCGCAAGCAAATCATCGAATGAATCAAAATTCGGTTCTTGGCTCCTCGCATTGAGGTGGATCGTCACTGCGAGCGAAGCAGTCCTTAATCATAAATTCCAAAAGATTGCTTTCTTATCTGAAAGCAATCAATTAAATCAAAATCGAATTCCAGGCTCCTGGCCATGACGTTCAACTTTAAACTTTAAATTTTAAACTCATCAATTCTCCCCACTACAAAGTAATCGAAGCCTCCTCCGGCTGGAAAATGGTCGACTTCAAGGAGATCTGGAGATACAAAGACCTTTTGTATTTCCTGACCTTGAGAGGAATCAAAGCCCGCTATGCCCAGTCTATTTTGGGAGTTTCCTGGGCAATTATTCAGCCCTTGTTCACCACTTTGGTATTTACACTGGTATTTGGAGGATTGGCGAAGGTAGATTCGGATGGGATGCCCTATGTACTCTTTTCTTACTTGGCCCTCTGGCCTTGGAACTACTTCAGCGGAACATTGACTGAATCCGCCAATTCCCTGATTCAAAATGCCAATATGATCACCAAGGTCTATTTCCCCAGAATGGTACTTCCTTTATCTGCAATTCTCTCCAAGATGCTGGATTTTACCATTGCCTTTGTGGTGGTGATCTTTATGCTGATCTACTTTAAGCAAGTCCCAGGTTGGGGAATTCTCTTTACTCCTTTTTTGATTATCCAATTGTTGCTTTGCAGTTTGGGTATTGGCATGTTTCTATCCGCCTTGGCGGTCAAATACCGAGACGTGAAGCATGCGCTCACCTTTGTAGTCCAACTCCTGCTCTATGCAGCCCCTGTGGTCTACAGTACCTCAGCAGTACCCGATCAATACCTGAATTTCTATATCCTAAATCCCATGGTCGGCGTGATTGAGGGCTTTAGAGCGGCCTTTCTGGATAGACCTATGCCTTGGGAATGGATCTGGCCGGGAAGTATAGTGGCAGTGGTGTTCTTCGTTTTTGGGATGTTTTATTTCCGCCGAATGGAGAGGATTTTTGCGGATGTTGCGTAATTGATTAGGAATTAAAATGAGTTTAAAGTTTAAAATGAAAAGTTTAAAGTTGCTTGAATTGAGAATTAAAAATCAGGAATGTGTCACTTCGAACAAGAAAAACCGAAGCTTCTTTTAATGTATATTTTACTCGATGTGAGAAGTCTGTTTCCTCTTTAATGGATTTCTCTTCTATGCCTTTCAAAAAGAAAACAGCTTTAAATTTTCACCTTTTTTATAAAGTTTTTCCTTCTTTAATATTTGGCACAAATGCCCAAAAAGAATTCAATTCTACATTCCCTTCGACTTTGGCTTTATGTCAAGAGACTAAACTATTTTCAAAAAAAACTCAAGAATGACATCCAGAAGTTTACGTCTAGTCAGGAAGGTGGAAAATATAAACAGGAGGGTAACTTTATTTCCCAGAATGGCTTAAAGATTTTTCCCTATCCTTTTCAATTTCAATACATCAAGGATGCCATAGAATTAGGATATGAGGAGGGTTATCCATTCTTTAATTACAAAGGATCTAACTTGTATCTACCTAATTCAATGTCAGCTGAGAAGGCGAAAGGGTATGCCAATGAGGTTTTGATGGAGCAGGATGAGCGATCACCACATGTCTACCAAACCCCGCTCTTCAGCCTGGACCAAGAAGATATATTACTCGATATAGGATGCGGGGATGCCAATTTCTCCCTGGAGAGCATAGAAAAAGTGAAAAAAGTCTTCCTTTTTGAAGCAGATCCCAAGTGGGTAGTTCCTATTCAAAAGACCTTTAAAAACTGGAAGGAAAAAGTCCTGTTCTTCAATAAGCGGGTAGGGGTAGATGCAGACTCCATAGACCTAGTCACATTAGAAGAATTAGAATCCCAAAATCTGTTTTTTAAAATCGATGTGGATGGGGCAGAGCGGGAAGTACTAAAATTGATAGATCCTTTATTTCCCAAGTTAGGCTCCATCAAGGTAGCAATCTGTACTTATCATCAGAATGCAGATGCAGATGAATTTGAAGCATGGTTTAAGTCCAGAGGATTTGAAACCAGCTTTGGAAAAGGATATATGCTTTTCCATCCTGATAGAAAAATTAAAAAGCCTTTTTTTCGGCCAGGAGTGCTTTTCGCTTATCGAAATGCTGGATAATTCTTCAAGGGGATTTTCTAGAATTCTTATCTGGAAAAAGTGTTAAATGAAATGAGTTAAAAGCTCTTTTACCAATTCTAAACCCAGTTAATACTTTTTATAAATACCTGTGACTCTTTCAATCGTTTCTCCTGTATATCAAGCCGAAAATGTTCTCGAAGAACTACTATACCGCATTCAAGAGGCTGTTGTAAAGATTACAAGCACGTATGAGATTATGTTGGTTGAAAATGGGAGCCCTGATAATTCGTGGCAAAAAATCAAAGAACTTTCTAAAAAGTATCCTGTAAAAATGGGAATTGCTATGATTGGATTTCTATTCGCTGCTTATACGCTTTTCGGATGGTCTCTGGCGGCTTCCGATGTTTTATGAATGGACGGAAATTTCAGACTCCAGCAGTGACTTCAACCATTGAACCAGTCACTTCGACCGGTAGGGAGAAGTCCTAAACAATAACAACTACTCTAAATACAAAGATTTCTCACGACGTTCGAAATGACCCTTCGGGTCTCCCCAGACAATAACCACTGCTCTTCATCTTCCTTTGCTACTTTCAGTCATCATCCCCAATTTCAATTCAGGGCCCTTATTGGAGATTTCTATCAGAAGACTTTTTCAATATCCCTCTGCCATCTCCTTCGAAGTTTTGGTCATGGACAATTGCTCCACTGATGGTTCCACAGATTTTATCAATGAAGCCCAATTTCCTGAAGTCTATCTCATCTCCCAAAAGGACGGTGGAGTGTATTATGCCATGAATGAAGGAATCCGTAGATCAACAGGAGACTGGCTTTATTTTTTGGGTGCTGGCGACTGTTTTTTTCCTGAACAGCTTAAGGAATCCTTTTTTCAATCTCAAGCGGATTTTATCTATGCGGAAGTGGATCAAAGCCCAAGTAGCCTGAGAGGCAAAGTCAGTCTTTCTCAGCTCCTGCATGAAAATATCTGTCACCAAGGCATATTCTATAAGCGATCTGCGATTACAAGGTTCGGTGGCTATGATCCAAGATATCGGTATTTGGCAGATCATATTCTCAACATCAGGTTCTTTTTTGATCCCAGGATGAAAAAGATCCACCTTCCTCTGACCATCGCCTCTTACCTTGGTGGAGGGATTTCTTTAACTAGACAAGATGGTTTTTTTCGTAAAAACAAAAAGAAACACATTCTCAGAGAACTCTACCGTAACCCCGGTTTTCGAAATGGACTGGCTGTAGCCAACTATTTCTGGACAGTGGGATCTATACAATTTACAAGGGCCTTTGCCCGATATTCCCCCAGCAGTCCTCTCGAACGACCTAGTCACTTCGACCATAGCAGTCACTTTGACCATTGAACCAGTCACCTATACCGAAAGAGAGCATATCCCAAAGAATTGAGGGAAGGTCTCATAGGTCGAATAATGCTCTTCCCCAGAAGATTTCTCGCTTCGCTCGAAATGACGGCTCCCCCCTTGCAATTCTCCTACAACCGAGTAATTTTATTACTCAGTCGAGGCTAGCTTCCATCTTCCGTTTAAATACTCCTTCACGGAGGGGTAAAGTAAAATTCCCCCTCAAGGGGCCTAGGGGGTGGGAGTGAAAGGGCGAAGCATTGATCAATTACCAATTACTTCCAAACATCCTTCTCCCTCTTCAGAGCTTTTACTTGCCCATGACACCCGACAACTTTGACAACAGCGCAGCGGACAACTTATACCCTGAGCACCTGACCGACGAGAGGCGGGAAGTTCTAAGTGCGACAACGCGCAGCTGAAAATCACCTATTATGCCCCGGATAACTAACCTGTTCCAAAAGTTAAGACATTGGTTTAATGTACTGAGGCAAAACCGCTTTCGGGAAAAACTGACGAAAAAGATTCTAACCTTTACTTCCTCTCCTAAAGGGAAAAAATACGAAGCCGAAGGTGCATTCATCTCCAGCCATGGCCTAACTGTTTTTACTTATCCTTTTCAAGTTAACTACGACAAAAGCAAGGTTGAATTGGGGTTTTCTAGAATTCTTATCTGGAAAAAGTGTAAAGTGTAAAATGAAATGAGTTTAAAGTTAAGCCCTGACGCAAAGCCACTTTAAACTTTAAACTCCCAAACTTTAAACTCTAAACTTGCTTTTTAACTCTTTTGAATTTCTGATAATTCTCCCATTAGTCTTCTTAGGTTATTGGTTTGTATTTCAGAAGAACTTAAAGTTTCAAAACGCCTTTATTCTTCTGGCCAGTTATGTTTTTTATGGCTGGTGGGATTGGAGGTTTTTGGCCCTGATTGTTGCGAGTTCGGCGGTTGATTATTGGTGCGGTTTAAAGTTGTCAACCGTCGATAGTCCACAGTCCACGGCCAATTCCGGTTCATCCAGAATAAACTATTCCAAAGCAGGATTTCAAAACCCTGATTCCACGACTGTTCAGCCGTTGACCGTGGTCAGTGGACCGTTGACAAAGAAAAAACTCTACCTCACACTCAGTCTCGTATTTAACTTAGGCCTCCTCGGATTCTTCAAATACTTTAATTTCTTTATTGAATCTGCGACAGATTTTATTAACCTTTTAGGATTTCAGGCTCATCCCAGCACGCTGAATTTAATTCTTCCAGTAGGGATCAGTTTCTATACTTTCCAAACGATGAGCTATACCATCGATGTGTATCGAGGGAAAATGGAAGCGACCAAGGATCCTGTTGCCTTCTTTTCCTATGTAGCATTCTTTCCCCAATTGGTAGCAGGTCCTATAGAAAGAGCATCCCATCTTCTTCCCCAGTTTTTGAAAAAGAGGGAGTTCGAATATCAGCAGGGATCTGATGGAATGAAGCTTATCCTTTGGGGTCTATTCAAAAAAGTCGTGGTGGCAGACAACTGTGCCTTGATGGTCAATCCCATTTTTGAGAATTACCAAACTGCTTCAGGTTTGGAACTGGCGATGGGAGCTATTTTATTCTCTTTCCAGATTTATGGAGATTTTTCAGGCTACTCAGATATTGCGATCGGTACGGCCAAGCTCTTTGGCTTCGATCTGATGACCAATTTCCGAACGCCTTATTTCAGCAGGGATATCGCCGAATTCTGGCGAAGATGGCATATTTCACTCTCCACCTGGTTTCGGGATTATGTCTATATCCCATTGGGAGGAAGCCAAGTTTCAAGAGCCAAAGCAATTCGAAATATCTTAATCGTCTTCCTAGTTTCAGGCTTTTGGCATGGGGCTAACTGGACCTTTATTGCCTGGGGAGCGATTCATGCTGCCTTGTTTGTCCCGCTTTTTATTTTCGAGAAAAACCGAACCTATCTTAATGAAGGCAGGCATCTTATACCAAGTGTGGGAGAAGTATTTCAAATGTTCCTGACTTTTAGTCTCGTGACCTTGGCTTGGGTGTTTTTCAGAGCTGCAAGTATTGGAGATGCTATAGGATATTTGAATGGGATCATCTCCCATTCTTTCAGCGAAGGATTCAGACTTTCTCTTTATTCCCTTTCTTTAGCTGCGGTGGGGATGATGCTTGCTTTCGAGTGGATATTCAGAGGGAAACAGATTCTTGCTTTCCAATTTCCTACACTTCGCTACGTCGGGTACGCCGGAGTAGTCATGACCATCTTGTTCTTTGGTGCGTTCTTCAACCCTCAGGATTTTATTTATTTCCAGTTTTAGTGAAGGCGTTTTTGGGTAATTCGGCAATTGCAGGTGGAATTCTTTTTGGATTCATCCTGGCTTATGGGACGTTTTGCGACTATTTTTTTCAAAAGCCTGAATACATGGATTTCACGGAAAAACGCACCTGGAATATTGCTCAAAAGGGAGGAAATTACGACTACGCAGTTCTT
This sequence comes from Algoriphagus boseongensis, assembly GCF_004362805.1. GTDB lineage: Bacteria > Bacteroidota > Bacteroidia > Cytophagales > Cyclobacteriaceae > Algoriphagus > Algoriphagus boseongensis. The sequence goes on along the minus strand of NZ_SNYF01000005.1, from coordinate 1,596,909 downwards.
GGCTCAAGCCGCGCTTTTGGGGCCTTTGATATGCCCCTCTTGGATAGCTTAACAGGGTGGAAAGGCATTAATCTGGGAGCCAATGGGAGTGGGTTCAAAGACAATTATTTGGTCTTGACTCTTTTTCTAAAAACCAATCAAGTAGATCGTCTACTTTTGCAGGTAGACATGGGAGTTCTTAATTCCAAAATGGCTTTTAGTAATGAGTTTCATGCCTTTACTTTTTTCCCCTTTTGGGAAGAAAAGGAAGTTCGGGAGGTATTACAGGAGGAAATTCCGGTAATGGCTCATCCGTTGACTGAGCTGGCCCCTCAGTGGAGGTATTTCTATTTCAACAAGTATTTTTCCCCCAAGGAGGTGATTCGAAGGTGTCTCGCCGGAGGGGAGCCTAGCAATGTGTTTCTAAAAACTCGGGGTGGAATCCAAGAAACTGAGAAAGCCCCTCCAGCAACTAAAATCACTCCAACTCCCTTACCCGAGACACCCGAAGAGGAGGACTGGAGGTATCTGCTAAAGGTCAAAACACTGGCCGAACAGGCCGGAGTAGCCGTTTTATTTTTTTCTGCACCCAGATACCAAGATGAACAAAGAGAAGTGGGCACTCTACTTTCACAGTTTCCCAATAGGTATATTTCTCCCGAAGGGTTTGATCAAAGCAATTTGTCCTTTTTTCAGGATCAGGGGCATTTGACCAGTAATGGAAGAAAATTATTTACATTATATATGGGTAAGAGTTTTCAAGAATCCATTTAGAGAAATATTAAATATGAAAGAAAATTTAAAATTAGATCGTCATTATAGAGGATGAATGTGAAAAAAATAATTTTGAAGAAATTAAAATCATTTTTTTCACCCATAGCAGCAAGGCTCGGTTTTTATTCCAAAGGATCGAATGAAGATGGAAAGACTTTTCTTTTAAGCCAATCACTTTCCTATCTCAAGGAAAATGGGTTTTCCCCAAAATATATATTGGATGTTGGGGCAAACCATGGAACATGGACTAGAGATGTTATCACAATTTTTCCTGAGGCAAACTTTATACTAATCGAACCTCAAGCTCAATTAGAAAAATCAATTGAGGATTTAAAAGAGTCGTTCAAAGTCAGGTTTTTTTCAATTGGATTAGGTAATGAAAACTGTATCCGAGAATTTTCAATAAATGAAAGTGATGACAGCAGCAGTTTTAATAGATCAAAAACAAATCTTAAAGGGTATGATTTTATTGGATCGAAGATGATCCAAATGAGGAAGTTGGATTCATTTCTTAATGAGGAAAATATTCCAATTCCAGATTTGGTAAAAATTGATGCCGAAGGTTTGGATATGGAAGTTTTGGAAGGAGCATCTTCCATTTTTGGGATTACACAGGTGATTTTTTTAGAGGCTTCAATTCACCAAAAAACTTTTCCTAATTCATTAATTCGCGTTATGAATTATATGGATCAAAAGGGTTATGAATTATTTGATTTTACAGATTTAAATAGACCATTTTCTAACGGGTTGCTTTGGTTGGTTGAGGTTATGTTTGTTAAGAAAGGCTCAAGTTTTGGAAAATAAACCTCTGGTTTCAGTTTTTATGATTACTTATAATCATGAAAAATTAATTGAAGAAACAATTAATGGTGTTTTATTCCAAGAGGTGGATTTTTGAATGAATTATTTATTTCATAAGGCTGGATTTGAGATAATGCAAATCGAGAATCTCTTTTTTTGAAGATATTTGAGCGAAAGGGATTGGTATATACATGGAGTAAATAATTTAAAGTTAGCATTCCAAAATGCCTGCTTTTTTTAGGCAAATACTTTCAAATGAGTTTTAAAAAAAGAACTTTCCATTGGATCACACGGCAGAAAAGAACTGCTTTTGGAAGATTATTGAGCCGGTTTTCTCTTGGAATTCACCATGCATTGGAAAATAAGATAAATGACAATGAACTCAGCGGAGAATATTGGGTTTTGCGCAAGCTGGCAAAACTCCAACTTCAGATAGTATTCGATGTCGGAGCCAACGTAGGCAATTGGACGAAAGAACTAAAAAAGAATTCTCCTGGATCCCAAGTGTATTTATTTGAGCCAGTACCGGAGACTTTTGACAAGCTCCTACAAAATCTTTCAAAATTGGAAAGTGTTTACCCGAATCAACTGGCTCTTTCTGATTCGGAAGGAATGCTGGAATTTAATTTTTATCCATCCCAATCCTACTTTTCTTCGGTATACCCATCTTCATTTGGCAAGGAAAGTGTAATCAAACAAGTCCCCTCGACCGCAGGGGATTATTTCTGTCAAAAGAACCAACTGTCTCAAATTGACTTGATGAAAATTGATGTTGAAGGCTTAGAGGGAAAGGTATTGGCTGGATTCAAAGAAATGATCAAAAATCAAAAAATCCGCACAATTCAATTCGAGTATGGTCCACAGGCGATCGATTCGAAATTTTTGCTTAGAGACTTCTATGATTTTTTTGAGGAAAATGGATATCGGGTTGGGAAGATTTATCCCTCTTGGATTGATTGGTCTACCTATTCTTCAGGAAAAGAGAACTTTATTCTTTCGAATTTTCTAGCGGTGGTTTCTTCTGATACTAAAGTGTTTGATCTGTTTCCAAACTAAATTTTAAACTTAATTCCTTTCTTAATGGGAATTCTGAACTTATGATCAGATTAAAATTCGTTGACCATTACCAAGGATTTGTTCCTGAAACAGATCGTTTATTTACTTTCTTGAAGAGGTATTTTCCAGTTGTTTTGGTGGAAGAAAGTCCCGATTTTATCATCTATTCCTCTTGGGGGGGCACACATTTAGATTACAATTGCCCAAAGATCTTCTATACCGGAGAGAATCATCGGCCCAACTTTTTCCTCTGCGACTATGCCTTGGGATTTGATTTCATAGACCGACCAAATTACCTGAGGGTACCCTTGTATTCCATTCTTTGGTATTATGATTTTTCCACCTTGCTTTTCCCAAAGCATTTGGAAACCATCCAGCAAAATCCCAAGTCTAAATTTTGCTGTTTTGTAGCCTCCAATTATGGAGCAGATGAAAGAAACAAAATTTTTAAAAAACTTTCTTCCTATGCTCTGGTCGATTCGGGGGGAAGAGTACTAAATAATGTCGGAGGTCCAGTTCCTGATAAAATTGAATTCATGAGGCCTTATAAATTCTGTATTGCCTACGAAAACAGCTCCTATCCAGGCTACGTGACCGAGAAAATCATGGATTGCTTTATTGCAGGTTGTATTCCGATTTATTGGGGAAGTCCCTGCATAGAGAAAGATTTTAATCCTAAAAGAATCGTCAATCGTCATAATTTCGCTTCTGATGAGGCCATGATTCAACGAATCCGGGAACTGAATGAAAACGAGGAAGCCTACAAGGATTTTATTAAGCAACCGATTTTTAATGGGAATCAATTGACAGAATATTTTGATCAGGAAAGGCTCCGAATATTCTTTGAACAGGTGTTTGAAGGCCCAAAAACTACCCGATCTATTGGGGTAAAAAAATCCATTGGTTTGGGTATCCGACAGACTAAAATTTGGGAAAGTAAAATCAAGAGAAAAATTGGGGGCTTTGAACGGGTATGGTATTAATTTTAATATTTAATTATGATTCCAAGAATTAAATACCCATACTCTTGGGTTGGACACATACCTTTTACATTCTTTTTAGTAGATTTTTTTAAGCCTAAACTGATTGTTGAATTGGGCACCCACACAGGGAATTCGTTTTTAGCATTCTCCGAAGCTGCTAAGCATTTTTCCCCATCTTCCAAAGTTTATGGGATTGATTTGTGGCAGGGTGATGAACATGCTGGATATTATGAGGAGAATGTATTTTTTGAATTAGAAAAACATGTTTTTGAAAACTATAAAAATCAATCTTTCCTAGTGAGAAAAGATTTTAATGTAGCGGTATCAGATTTCGAAGATGGTTCGATAGACCTTTTGCATATTGATGGATTGCATTCATATGAGGCCGTCAAGAATGATTTTGAGACTTGGAAATCAAAATTAAGTGACGAAGCGATAGTTATTTTTCATGATATAAGAGTATTTAATTATGATTTCGGAGTATTTAAATATTGGGAAGAAATTTCAACTAAGTATAAATTTATATACGAATTCGATCATTCTAATGGGCTAGGAATTTGTGCAATTTCAGAAAATACTAGAAACCATGAGTTCTTTACTATATTAAATATTCGTTCTTTGAGATATATTTTTGAATCATATGGAAATAGTATTTTGAGGGATATAAGAATAGTTAATCGATTAAATCATTTTGAAAATTCCTATTACATCAGAATTAAAAAAATGATAAAAAAAGTATGGTTTTTTTTAAAAGGCTCAAAAAATTAATAATGGGTTGTGGGTAAATTAGGTGTTATTATTCCCATTTATAAGGTCAATCCTTCTAAAGATGAGCTAAAGTCTTTGGAATCATGCCTTCGAAATCTTTCTCACCAAAAGCTTATTATTATTACCCATGATGAGTTAGACTTGTCAATTTATTATAAGCTATTTGATAGCTATGGTTTAAAAGCTATTGTGGAGTATTTTTCTAAATTTTATTTTAACTCTCTATCCGATTACAATAGATTGCTTCGTGGATTTAAATTTTATAATCGTTTTTCAGATTTTGAATTTATCCTCATTTTTCAGTTGGACGCCTATGTTTTTTCTGGAAACCTTGATCATTGGCTATCGAAAGGGGATTCTTATGTGGGTGCCCCATGGTTTAGACAAATAGAAAATGAAATTGAATTTATAGGGGTTGGCAATGGAGGAATATCATTGAGAAAGGTCGATGATTTTATGAGGGTGTTTCATTGGAAATACTTCCTGATTCGATTTTGGATGGTTTTTAAGTATAATTTTAAATATGTCGATGTAAGGAAAAACTCTTGGAAGTTCTTTTCCAGTTCTTGCAAAGAGTTTAGCTTTTCAAAGCTCGCAGGAATTTTCACCTTACTAGATAAAAATGAGGATATCTTTTGGTCCAAAGTAATTCCCAGAAAATTTACTTGGTTTAAAGTAGCGGGATTGAATGATGCTTTGTGCTTTAGTTTTGAGGCATTTCCTCAGCATTGTTTTGGTTTAAACAATCATCAATTACCTTTTGGCTGTCATGGCTGGCAAAAATACGACCCTCAATTTTGGAGCCAGTTTATAGAATTGGATGCGGATTTAAAATTTAAAGAAGAGAATGTCTAAGGCTATAATTTCTGTTTCAAATTTGTCTAAAAGATATAGGATAAGTCTTAGAGAAAAATCACCTGAAACCCTTATCGGAAAGATTTCTAGCATCTTTAGGTATCCGATCAATAACCTAAAAAAACTTACCCAATTAAATCAATTTGCTCAAGAAGATGATTCCGTTTTCTGGGCCTTAAAAGACATTTCCTTTGAAGTTCAGGAAGGGGAAGTCTTGGGAATTATTGGTCGAAACGGGGCTGGGAAGTCGACACTTTTGAAGATTCTTTCCCAGATTACAGAACCCACATCCGGGAAAATTGAAATTCAAGGACGGGTAGCTTCGCTTTTGGAAGTGGGAACGGGCTTTCATCCTGAACTTAGTGGAAGGGAGAATATCTACATGAACGGGACGATTCTCGGCATGACCCGACGGGAGATTGATTCCAAACTGTACGAAATTATTGACTTTTCCGGGGTAGAGAAGTTTATCGATACTCCTGTCAAGTTTTATTCCTCCGGAATGAAAGTCCGCTTAGGCTTCTCCGTAGCCGCCCATTTGGATCCTGAAATTTTGATCATTGACGAAGTCTTAGCGGTAGGGGATTATGAATTCCAAAAGAAGTGCTTGGGAAAAATGAAAGATGTGGCTGGACAGGGAAGAACAGTACTTTTTGTCAGTCATAATTTGGAAGCGATAAAATCTTTATGCTCGAGCGCAATTTTATTTGAGAATGGAATTTTAAAAGATTCAGGAGCTCCATTAGAAGTGATAAAAACCTATTTGAAAGATTCCTCAATATCTAATTACCAATTTTTTTGGGACGGCGAAAATAGGCCTGGAAATGAATGGATAAGGGTAAATTCAATTCTAGCCTCGACCCCGGATTTTCATTTTAAGGGATTTTTTGACCGAAAAGATGAAATCGAAGTTTCGGTTGAATTTGAGTTGTTAAGAAATAAAATTCCTACTAATCTTAGTTTGGTTCTGCTTTCTGATACAGGAGAAATCATTCTGAATGCTTATTCTCAGATTCCAGTTCCAATTTTAAATGCCGGGAACTATTCAGGAACCTGCAAAATTCCGGGCAATTTTTTGAATGATGAAGTATATAAAATTACTATGATGTTTGTAAAGGATACCTCAGAAGTAATGTTTTCTTTGGAAGAAGCCTTGAGGTTCGAAATATTAGATACAGATAAAAGAGAAACCGTTTGGCTTGGCAAGCAAAGCGGCTATGTTCGACCTTTGCTTGATTTTGTTCTTCATGGATAAACCTACACCAATTGTCTCAGTTTGTATGATTACCTATAATCAAGCCGAGTTCATTCAACAAGCCATTATTGGTGTTCTCAATCAAAAGTGCAACTTTGAATTTGAATTAATTCTTTCTAACGATTCTTCAAAGGATCAATCAAATCAAATAATTCTAAATACAATAAAAAATCACCCAAATGGGGGGAGAGTAAAATATTTTTTTCAAGCCAATAATCTGGGGATGAATAAAAATTTGAAATTTGCTTTGGAAAACTGCTCTGGTAAATATGTAGCTATGTGCGAAGGAGATGATTATTGGATAGACACTTTGAAACTCCAAAAACAAGTTGACTTTTTAGAAGCTAATGATGATTTTGCTTTATGTTTTCATTCGGTTGATGTACTTTTTCAAGATGGATCCATCGTTAAAGATTTTTTTATAAAGGATGTATTTGATAAATCAGATTCTACGATTTATGATTTAGCTGCATTTGGAAATTATATCCATACGCCAAGTGTGGTATTTAGAAATAACTTTCTGAAACTCTCAGATAATTTCATAAAGTCTCCAATAGGAGATTATTATTTATGGATATTGATTTCTCAACATGGAAAAATAAAAAAAATTAGTGAAGTAATGGCTACCTATCGTATTGGCGTAGGTTACTTTTCCTCAAAATCTGAAGAAGATAGGGCATTTTTATTTTTGTCAACACTTGAATTAATTTCAGCTAATGTAGAAAATAGGACAGTTTCTCAAGTTTTAAAGTGTAAAATTGATGCATTGAAATTTCGAAAACTTCCTCATTATTTAAGGAATTCACATTTTAATGATGAATTCTCGAATCCAAAATTCATTTCTTCATTTATATCAATAAAGACCTTGATTTTGGCAATTTTTGAAAAAGTAAAAAGAAGATATAAACTGATATTTTGAGCCTAAAAAAAAATGAAATTGTTTTATTTAAGCAATCAAATTTGAAACTTATAGCATACTATCTACCACAATTTTACCCAATACCAGAAAATGATAATTGGTGGGAACCTGGTTTTACAGAGTGGACAAATGTTACCAAGGCAAAGCCATTATTTGAGGGTCATAACCAACCCAGATTTCCTTTGGACTTAGGGTATTATGATTTGAGGGTTCCAGAAACAAGAGAAAAACAAGCAGAATTGGCTAAAACACATGGTATTCATGGTTTTTGTTATTACAACTATTGGTTTGGAAATGGTCGAAAAATATTAGATAAAATTGCTAAAGATGTCCTAGATTCAAAAAGCCCTAACTTTCCTTTTTGTTTTTGCTGGGCAAATGAATCATGGAGAGGAGTATGGTTTGGTGTAGAAAATCAAAATATTTTAATCGAACAACTTTATTTAGGTGAGGAAGATTATAAAAATTATTTCTATTATCTGCTCGACTATTTTAAGGATGATAGATATATAAAAATTGATGGTAAACCTTTTTTGCAGATATATAAAGTAAATGAAATCCCTGACTTAGAAGTTTTCATTGAAACTTTTCGTAAGCTTTCAATTAAAGAAGGCTTCCCAGGAATATATCTGGTTGCTGGAATCCCTTCAAATAATCCGGATTGGAATCCCATTGAATTTGGTTTTGATGCTGCGATTGGATCTGAATTTTCCCAAATGAGGTATTGGCAGAGGAATATAGTCCGATCCAAATCAAATTTATTCTATCAAGTAAAAGATAAAATTAAGGCAAAGTATTTTCGGGAAGAGAAAGATTTTAATAAGCGGAATTGTCCTGTTATTATTAAATATGAGGATGCAATTAAATTTTTAATATCTGATAAAAAATTCAATTTCCCTTATTTCCCTGTTTGTGTCCATGATTGGGATAATTCACCAAGATCTACTTCTAGAAGTTTGATATTTACAGGATCTACTCCGGAATTATTTCGAAACCATTTAACAAAGGGTTTACAAAAGGTTGAAAATCTTAAGACATCCGAACAATTTGTTTTTCTAAAATCTTGGAATGAATGGGGAGAAAGTAATGCTTTGGAACCAGATAAAAAATGGGGTAAAGAATATTTAAGAGTTATAAAAGAGGAGATGTCTAAATATATTGAATGGTAGTTTCCATTATAATTCCCTGTTTTAATTCTGGTGCTTTTCTTTTGGAAGCATTAGCAAGTTGTTCTGAATCGACCTTTAAAAATTATGAGATACTAATTGTCGATGATGGTTCTACTGATTCATTCACCTTACAAGTCTTAGCTGATTTAAAATCAGATCCTACATTAAAGATATTAACTAAAGAAAATGCTGGCCCAGCCTCAGCAAGAAACCTAGGAGTCAAGCATTCAAATGGACAGTTTCTCCTTTTTTTAGATAGCGATAACTTAATCCGACCGGAATACATTGGTAAAGCATTGAAGGTTTTTAATCAAGACACTGGTGTTGGAATGGTTTATAGTCGGCCGGCCTTTTTTGGAGATACTTCAGAATCCCTTACCGTATTTGAGACCAGAGAATTTTCACTAGATAAATTACTTGAAGGAAATTACATTGATATGTGTTCCTTGATAAGGAGAGATGCTATTATGGAGCTTGGGGGATTTGATGAACATCCGGACTTGATTGGATTTGAGGATTGGGATTTATGGATTCGACTGGGACAAACATCCTGGAAATCAGTTTTTATGCCAGAGCAGCTTTTTGATTATCGAGTAAGGAAAGATTCAGTTATGGGTTCTTTAGGAGATGAGAAAAGAAAGCGGATGTTTTCCTACATAGGGAAAAAACATGGGGTTCTAATCCACCAACGGTATCGGCAATATTATAGGATAGTGAACAAGATTCAGGCTAGACCTTTTTCCTTTTTTCTTCGAATTCTTTATTACAAATATATTTTAAGAAAACCGCTTCTTGACTAATCTAACCAGCCATTTCATTTGACCACAATCTATTTCACCCTCTGCTCCAATAACTACCTGCCTTTTGCACTTTCTTTGGGAAAGTCGATTCGGCAATTTTTGTCTGATTCCCGGTTTGTGGTGGGCTTGGTGGATCGTATCCATCCCGAAATCGACTATTCTTCTTTGGGTGATTTTGAGTATTTGCCCTGCTTTGACTTGGGCTATCCAGAATTTGAGATCATGCTGTCCGGATACAATATCATTGAATTCAATACGGCAGTGAAGCCTTTTTATTTTGAGTACCTGTTTCGAAATAATCCGAATGTGGATCGGATTTATTACATCGATCCGGATATTTTGTTTTATCAGTCTCCGGAATTGCTGGATAGACATTGGACCAAAGATGCCAGCATACAGCTGACTCCCAATTTACTTCGCATTCCCGAGCATCTCGTCCGTGGGGAATTGGCCTCCCTCAAGCATGGCTATAATAATCTGGGCTATATCGGGATGCAGCGGGGTCCTGAAACAGACCGAATCATTCAGTGGTGGAAGGAACGCTTGAGAACCCACTGCAAGTTGGATAAATGCCGGGGAATTTTTGTGGATCAGAAATGGATGGACTTGGCCCCTCTGTTTTTCAAAGGAATAGTATCTGTAAAGCATTCCGGTTGGAATATGGCTTGGTGGAATCTCAGCGAGCGAAAGCTTGGGAAAAATGAGCAAGGTTATTTTGTCAATGATCCTAATATACCCTTGGTGTTTTTTCATTTTAGCGGTTTTAAACCCGGAGCCGCGACCATGACCGAGCGAATCCAATCTTCGGAGTTTGATATGGAATCGGAAGGGGCTTTACGGGAACTTTTCGATGACTATGAAAAAAAGCTTTTGGCTAATGGGTTTGAAATCTTAAGCAAGAAAAAGCCCTTGCTGAAGTTTAAAGAACTACCCAATCAGCTCAGGCATCGGATTGGCCGCAAGCTAAAATCCAAAATGACTAATGCCATTTTCCGGATTTTTGGGGTCTGATTGATGGGAGAGGGAGTCAGTATCATTCTTTGCACCTTCAATGGAAAGGATCGGCTGCCCTCCACACTGGAGGCCATCCAAAAACTTGATTCTAAAGTACCCATAGAATTAATTTTGGTGGACAATGCTTCCACAGATGGCACGGGGGAATGGGTGAATGACTATTTTAAAACAAGTAATCTTGACTTTCCTGCCCGTTATATTTCAGAGTCTAAGCCTGGCTTGATCCATGCCCGAGTGGCCGGAATAAAATCAGCCAGTTTTAATTTTTTATTGTTTTGCGACGATGACAATTCCTTGGCAACTGACTACCTATCCGTAGGATTCCAGCTTTTCAAATCCAATCCTAAATTGGGGGTCTTAGGTGGAAATGGAATTCCGGATATGGAAGGGCCTGAACCTGATTGGTTGAGTCGCTACCAGAAGAGTTTTGCACTTGGTCCTCAGGCCGAGCGATCAGGGAAAATTCAGGAAAGACCCGGTTACGTCTATGGGGCGGCAGCCTTTTTTCGGAAAAAGCCATTGCTAAATCTGATAAATTCCGGATATCACTTTTACCTAACAGGTCGGACTCAAACTCAGGTAATATCGGGAGATGACTTGGAGCTTTGCTGGCTGATGCAATTGATGGGCTATGAAATTCACTACGCTGAGAACTTGAAGTTTTTTCATACAATGCCTCCATCCCGTATGACTACAGACTATTTGATAAAAATGAAGTCCGGGACAGCAGCAGGAAGTGGTCTGCTCTATTCCTACCGATATTTCATTCAGCATCCCAATTCCTCCTCATTCAAGTTTAAACTGGCCTATTTTAGTCAACTACTAAAGGCGGGTTTAATTTTTCAAAAACATAAGTGGAAACAAGCCGTCAAATCCCAATCCTGGGAAAAAAACCTGGCTTTAGCTATTCTTTCTTCCCGATGGACTTCATTTAAGGAGAATTATTCTTTGGCTAAAGCTCTGTTTTCACAACTTCAATCCAAGAGTGAATTCTGGAAACTGAATCCCTGAACACTTGAAGATTTCTATCATCATTCCTACTCTAGACCGGCCGGAGGCCCTAATGCGACTGATTGATCGCCTCAGAATTCTTGTCCTTGAGGACGTCGAAATTGTTGTTGTGGATGACAGCAAAGTGCCTTTGCCAGAAAGCTGCCTTGGAGAATGGGAAGAAAAGTTGACTTATCTCCATAGAGGAGAAAAGCTGGGGGTAAGCTCCGCACGAAATATTGGAAGTCAACATTCCAAAGGAGAGTACCTGATTTTTTTGGATGATGACGATGCCGTTACGGAATGCTGGATGGACGATTTTTATTCCAACTTGATGAATCACCATGACTTGGTGTACTGTAACATGAGATTAATCGCTCCTAGCGGTAAAGTTTCATCCGTTTCTGCTTCCAAAAACAACAGGGGGATCGTGATTCCGGGAGCATGGATGATACGCAAGGAAGTTTTTGATCAGGTAGGCGGTTATGATGAACGATTGAAATTTGCAGAAAACACAGAGTTGTTTTTTCGCTTGGATAAGCTTCACTTGAACAAGCACTATATCGAAAAGGAGAATTTTATCTACCATCAATCATACGATGGAGGAAGCAAAAATCTTCAAAATATGCTTGAATCCATTCGAATTATTTTGGAAAAGCATGACCAAATCCTCACTGATCATGTGAAACATCTATATCACCAAAATATCGGAGTGATTGAAATGAGATTTGGGAGGTTTGGATTGGCAAAGAAGCACTTATGGAAATCCTGGAGATTTAAGCCTCAAAAAATCAGTACTCCGATAAGGATTGCATTGGCCTATTTCCCTTTTTTAGCTAAAAGATTTTACACTCTAGAAATTCCTAAAAGATGAGATTTGGTGGATTTGTGATCACTTATAATCGACCGGAAATCGTATTGGACACTTTGGAAAAGCTGTTTGCGCAAACACATCCTCCCGAGCTAATTTGGGTAATCGATAACTCAGAAAATCTTGAGACTGATCATGCCATCGCAAGTCTGTTGAATCCAAAAATAAAGTATTTCCGAATGGGTTATAATGCAGGTCCTGCTGGTGCAGCCATGAAAGGTCTTCAGCTGTGTACCCAGGATGGACTGGATTGGATCCTATGGGCAGACGACAATGATCCTCCTTTTTTTTCGGATACGTTTGAGAAGCTTCTGACTATCCGAAATGAAAATCCTTTTTGTGGAATAATTGGTGCTGTGGGTCATTTTTTTGACCGTAAAAAGGGAGTAATCAAGCGTATTCAGTCAAGACTATTAGAAAAGAAAGAAATTATTGAAGTTGACTGCATAGCAGGAAATATGTCCATGATTATTAATGCCCAAGTTGTCAAACAAGGAATATTGCCAAATCCAGACTTATTTTTCGGATTTGAAGAACTTGATTTTTGTTTAAAGGCAAGTAGGAGAGGTTTTACCTTATTGGTGCCAGCTAAATTGTTTTTAAGATTAAGAAACTACCATAATCGAGTTGATTTTGAAAGGCCAATTTATTCCAAAAAGAGAAATCACGCTCGAGAATATTACAGCCTTAGAAACTTATTAATAATCTCTGATTGCCTGACCTTAAACACTATGAGAAATAGACTAATCGGAAAATGGTTGGGGAAAATGGTGTATGGATTTCGGTACGGCCCATCTTATGGATTGGAAAACGCCAAGATGATTTTTTTGGCTTTTTTTCATTATTACAGAGGGATTAAAGGTAAAACCTTATCAATTTCATGAGCCTTTCGACTGATACAATTGGTGTTGTGGTTGTAACATTTAGACGGCAAGTTCAGCTACAGAGGACACTAAAGGCAATTTTGGGCCAAGGAATTTTGGGTCACCATATTTGGGTAATTAATAATGACAAAAATGATAATCTAGACTATCTAAAGAATGAAATAGGTCTTGACCTTTTAAATATTATTGTTTCTGAAGAGAATATTGCTTCAGCAGGAGGGTTTGCCTTAGGGATGAAATGTGTGTTGGAAAAAGGATTGGACTGGGTTTGGCTTTTTAATGACGATTCTAGGCCTATAGAGGGCTCCTTGGAATCAATTCTCCGGTACAAGGAAATCCTTGAAAAACCTAGAGCAGGGATGGTAAAGCTCGCAAATCTTAACGCAAAAGGCGAAGCTATTTTGCAATTTTGGAAAGGAAGGCGATTTCCAAAATATGTCCCTGTATCCAATGATTTAATTAAAACAGATTTGATCACTTTTGATGGCTGCCTTATTTCATCCAACCTAATAAGAGAAATTGGTACCTGCGATCCAAAGTATTTTATGGGTACTTATGAATTTGATTATTGCCTTCGAGCAAAAGACCATGAGTTTGAAATTTTCACTCTTCCGAATGGATTAATTGAGGATGAAAAGGCCGGTTCTATAGGAGGCACTCCACCTTGGAGGCAATATTATAATACCCGAAATCACTTGTGGCTAGGATTGAATCGAAGAAGTGCCAAGACAGTTTTAGCTTGGCTGGTTAGGGAGTTAAAGTTTACCTATGCTATTTTGAGATGGGAAGATAAAAAAGGGGAGAGGCTAAAAATTAAAGTTTTGGCTACTTGGCATGCATTGAGGGGGAAAAGAGGAAAGACCTTGGATCCAATTCTTTTTTCCAATGGCACTAAAAATTTGAATTAAATTAATTTCTTTATGTTGCTTTTGATTGAATTTAAAAAAACCACAGGAAAGCTTTTAATTAGTTTGCTCAAACTGGAATATTTCGGATGAGAGATTTCAATTTGCCTCAAAAAGGTGCTTGGATGAACAAGTGACCAATTCGATTTTAAAGGATCAAAATAGGCTTTCAATTCAGGGATACCCTCAAGTCTCTCCCTTTTGACAAAAAGGATTGTGTTTTGTTTATACCAAGTTTTGATGTTATCATTTTGCCAGATTTTTGGTCGAATTAAATCTAAAGGCAAGTAGTCTTTCTCCTTAAACTTTTTTATCCAGTAATCAGGCCATTGTTCATTGACATGTCCAGACCCTCTTTGGCCTGGTATGGCTGCAGAAAAAAGAACTACATCTGAAGCTTTTGTTAAATTTTCAATAAAGACTTTCGAATATTTTTCTTCTATGTGTTCAGCTACCTCAAGAGAAATTGCCAAGTCAAATTTTCTCGATAGTATGATCTTGGAAGTAAGATTATTGGTTAAAAAAGCAGTTTGTGGGATTACTAAATATTCTGATTTTAGCCATTCACCTTCTATTCCCAAAATTTCTCTTACTCCGAGATTATTTCCTGTCTTTAACCAAGTTCCAACCCCGCACCCAAAGTCTACCATAGAATTTGGTTTGAAGAAGGAAAATAGTAGACTTAAAATTTCAATTGCGGAGTTTTCAGTTTCAGAATTCCGTGATTTATAAAAGCTATCTTGATATAGTTTATTGGGGTTCATTAAAGACAAATGGTAAATTTTGAAAGGATATAAAGGTGTCTCAAAATATCCAAATCTTTCCAAGTTTTTCACTTTTATCCACAAAAGGAATCATTTTACTTTTGGTAAGTTTTTTTTCACCAAATGGTAAATTCCCATTTAATTGTGTGAAATGGAGAATAATTAACAGGTCCGAAATTTCTTCGTGGCCTAGTCTTCTTAATTCTCAAACTTCGATATTTTGAAAATCCTCTTTACCCAAGACGCTTTAGTAAATGCCGGAGCAGAGCGAAGCCATTTAGAGATTTTGTCCAGATTTTCTAATAAGGTATATGTTAGCATGGTCTACTTCTATCCCAAGAATGAATTAAGCGAAGAATATCAACGAGCCGGAATACGGCTCTTTTTTTTGGATATCCCTGAAACCTACCATTTCTCATTAGCTGTTTCCCGTTTGGTAAAGCTAATTCGCCAAGAAAAACCAGATTTATTGGTCTCCTGTCTTTGGAGAGCCGATATGATTACCCGAATAGCTTCTTTCATTTCAGGTGTCCCAGTGGTTGGTACTTTAGTAAATGATAGCTATTCTCCCCTAGCTTGGAGAGATAAGAAGGGTTTGAAATTCAAGTTGGTCTATTGGTTAGATCAATTGACTTCCCGCATACCGATACACTGGATCGCCAATGCAAAGGCCTTGGTGGACTCCCACCAGAGAACTTTGGGATTAAACCCGAGAAAAATCTCTGTGGTTTATCGGGGGAGAGAGATTCCGAAGATTCCGCCGAAAGCTTCCCAATCAATCCGTAATTTTGTCTCCTATGGGCGGTTTCTGGAGAGAAAAGGCTTCCAAGATGCTATACAGGCATTTTTTGAGGTTTTAAAAACCTATCCAGATTGCACCTTTACCATCTTCGGAGAAGGACCCTATCGAAAAGAATTGGAAGAACTGATTCAAGATTTAGGCCTTCAAGACTTTGTCTTTTTACCGGGTAAAATCGCTAATCCAATGAATTTATTGATCCATGGGTACTGCCCACTGCCGACTGCTCCCGATAGCTATCGGGATTGCCCACTGATCACTGCTGACTGCTTCCTGTTCCCCTCTTGGTACGAAGGTTTCTCTGGTGCTTTGGTTGAAGCCATGATGGCTGGAATTCCCATAATTGCTTCAGATATTCCCATGAACTTGGAGGCTTTGGAGGATCAGAAAACAGGTCTGATTTTTCAAACTTCGAATTCTTCTGATCTGGCTCAAAAAATGATTTGGGCAATTCAAAATCCCTCCTTATTTATTCAAATGGGAGTGGAAGCGAGAAAGACCGCCATTCAGAGGTTTGATATTGAAAAGATTTCAAAAGAATACGAAAACGTTCTCTTGGAAATAGCTGAGAAAACTACGAAAAGGTGGTAAGAATTGGTCTTTTGTTAGATGGATTTGAGATTCAGGCTTGGCAAGAAACCATCATTCACCAATTACTTGAATCCAATTTTGCTAAAATTGAGGTCCTAATTGTTAACCAAAACCCCAAAGCTTCTGGAGGAAATTCTTCTCTTGCTTACAGAATTTATCGAAAACTCGATCGGATAGTATTCAAAGAAAGGTTAGATGCTTTTCAAGCCCGTTCTATCAATAGATCTTTGGTAGAAAAATTACCCCAAATTCATGTCAAACCCATCCAAAAGAAGTATTCAGATTCTTTTCCAGAAGAAAGTATAGAGGAAATAAAAAAGCTGGATTTGGACGTACTGCTTCGATTTGGTTTTAGAATACTAAAAGGGGAAATTCTCCAGCTTCCAAAATTAGGCATTTGGTCCTTTCATCACGGTGATCCGGAATATTACAGGGGAGGGCCTCCTGGTTTCTGGGAGGTAATGAACAAAAAACCAATCACGAGCTATGTATTGATGCAGCTAACTGAAGACTTGGATCGGGGAAAAATTCTGTATCAATCTTGGGTGCAAACGGATCCGCTTTCAGTTCAGAGGAATGCAAATAGATTATTTTGGGCCTCAGCTAATGCTCCTGTTAGAGTTATAAAAGAAATTAAAAGGATAGGATTGGAGAATTGGATTGAGAAAATTTCCAATGCTCACTTCCCACAAAAAGCTCCTTTATGGAAGCCTCCGGGTACCATTCAGATGCTGAGCTTATGGACTTCTTTGGTAAAAAGAAGCATTAAGAGGAAATGGGACGAGTATCAAAATCAAGCCCATTGGCAAATAGGAAAAGTTTCAAGCCCTTCTTCTGATTATACTTTATCCCTTAATCCTTTATCTACTCCTTTACTTGAGCATCCCAGCCCAGATCAATATTTTTTGGCAGATCCTTTCTCTATTCATTTCAAGGGAATAGACTATTTGTTTGCAGAGGAATTTGATAAGAAAAAAGGTAAAGGAAGAATTGTGTGGATTTCACTTTCAGAAATAGGAATTCAAATTCATCCCGTTATAGAAGAGGTCTGGCATTTATCTTATCCCTTTTTATGGAAAGAAAAAGATCAGGTTTTCATGATTCCTGAATCTTCAGATTCAGGAAAGATTTTCCTTTACCAAGCGATTGATTTTCCTTTAAAATGGGAGAAAAAGAGAGTTCTTTCTGAACAGGAAGGGTATGATCCAACCTTAGTGAAAAAGGACGGCCTTTATTGGATGTTTATTACGCAAAAAGCACATCCAGCTTGCTGGCCTTTTGATGAGTTGAATCTGTATTGGGCAGAGGATTTGGAAAATCCCCACTGGATGGCTCATCCCAAAAACCCTATTATTTCAGATGTTAGGCAGGCTCGGTCAGCTGGTAGATTATTTGAAAAAGATGGGGAGTGGTTCCGCCCTGCTCAAGATTCAGGAATTAGGTATGGACATGGGGTGAGAATTCAGAGAATAAAGACCTGGACAAAACAGGAATACGAGGAAGAAACTTCGCAAATTATTCAAGCTAATTCACTCGCTCTAGGAATTCATACCTGGAATCAAACAAGTTCTGGTACTTGGGTAGATTTTTATTTTAGAAAATGAAAATTGTGTTGATTATCCAAAAACCGCAAGCACGTGGAGCAGAACTTTTTGCTGCCCAATTAGGGCAAGGTTTGGAAGACAATGGACATCAAGTAATGCTAATTAGTTTGTTTCCGGGAAATTTTGATTTGCCTTTTTCAGGAAAGCATATCCGGCTGAATCGAAATTCATCCTATAGGCTTTGGGATTGGAGTGGTTGGAAATTAATTCAGCAAGAAGTCAAATTTTGGAATGCTGATTTAGTCTTGGCAATGGCTGGAGATACGCTTAAGTATATGGTCATGAGTAAAGTGGTTTTTGGTTGGAAAGCTAAGTCGGTATTTTATAATGGAAGTTTGGTCTCAAATTATATCCATTCCTCGATAATCAGGAATTACAACTCTTTTTTGTTCAGGAAATTGGATGCAGTGATATCTGTAAGTCAAGCTTCGGCTCATGATTTAGATCAGCTTTTCCCTTCCCTACCTACCCAATACGTGATACCCGTTGGAATCGAAATGGTGGAAAGGAAGAGACGGGATAGCTCAACCATAGATTTGATCCATATAGGTGGGTTTACTTTTGAAAAAAATCATGAGGGTCTACTAAGAATATTTTCAAAAATACTTCAACAATTTCCCGATATCCGATTGATTTCTTTTGGAGCAGGTCCATTAGACCAGGAGACCAAGCAAAAAGCGATTGACATGGGAATTGCCGATAGTATTGACTGGAGAGGAGTTGTAGAAAAACCTTTTGAAAAAATTGAAAATAAGGCTGTTCTTTTATTGCCAAGCTTAATCGAAGGATATCCAGCTGTTATAGTCGAGGCATTTTTGAATAAAATTCCTGTTGTTGCCTATGATGTTGGAGGAGTAGGGGAATTAGTGGTTCATGAAAAAACAGGTTGGTTGGTTCCGAAGAATGAGGAAGATGCATTTCTTGAAAAAGTAATTGAAGTGTTGAACCTTACTTCAGCCAAGCTTCAGTCAATTTTAAAAGAGGCAAATAGATTTGCGGTCCAAAACTGCCTGTTGCCTGAAACGGTACTTAAGTACGAGGGAACTCTTAATGAAATTATTTCTCCTAAGAGAAAGTCTTCCTTGCAAATTCTTCAGCTGATTACTCAAAAGCAAAGGAGAGGAGCTGAGATTTTTGCAGCTCAGCTTTCAGAAAGGCTTGAAGAAATGGGCCATGAAATCCGTATGGTTTCAGTTTTTGAGGGAGATGGAGAACTCCCCTTTTCGAAAGAGGTGGTTTGTCTTGGAGGGAAAAGGGAATATCGTTTTTGGGATTGGAAGGCTTGGAAAAAGTTGAATGATCTAATTCGAGATTTTAACCCGGATATTGTTCAAGCCAATGCCTCAGATTGCCTGAAATATGCTGCCTTTTCAAAGAAAATATGGGGATGGGATAACCCTTTAATTTTTAGAAATGCAAATCAAATGAGTCTTTTTTTAAATCATCCTATCCAAAGAGGATTAAATAATTGGTGGATAGGATCGGTAAATGGGGTGGCCTCTGTTTCAGAAATTTGCAGGAATGATTTCGGGGAGCTTTTTCCTCATAAACAACCTATTTTATTGCCTATTGGGATCGAGCCATTGGATATTCAGGAAAAAAGAAAGGATAATTTTTCGCTTCCCCTACCAAAACGATTTTTGCTTTTTGCGGGAGGCCTAGTTCCGGAAAAAGACCCTTTAGGCTTATTGGAAATATTCCATTCTATCCTGGACCCTAACCTTTCTTTGATTTTTATAGGTTCAGGGATTTTGGAGAACTCACTTCGGGAAAGGATAAATTCACTTGGTCTTCAGGAAAGGGTAAAAATATTTGATACCCAGAAAAATATTTTTCCCATTCTAGTCAATGCGGAGGCCTTGCTTCTTCCTTCTAAAATAGAGGGACTACCCGCAATTGTGTTGGAGGCCATGTTTTGTAAAATACCTGTAGTGGCCTATGGGGTAGGAGGAATACCTGAAGTGGTAATTAACGGAGAAACGGGATGGTGTATCAATCCCGGAGATCAAAAATCATTTGCCTATGCTGTTGCTGAAGTAGTATACCAAGACCCTGAATCAAAGGATAAAATTTTAGAAAACGCTTTTTTGATGGTTCAGGAAAATTTTACCCTTGAAAAAGTAAGTCCTCAATTTGAGGCTTATTACCGATCAATTCTGGATTCCTGATTTTTTATTTTCAGGTCATCGACTTTTTGTACTTTATTCCTTCCCCTTGATCTGGTTCACAAAAGACTAAATAGTATGCACTTTTGCGCATCCGTTGTTTGGAAATATCATCCAAAGAATTGCTAATTCATTAATCATCAATTTTTTTGTAAAGCTGTTTCTCGAGAGGCGGCTTTTCTTATTTTCATCCTTTTCCCTTGCGCAGGTACTTGATTTTTTTCCCCATAACAGGATATTTGAACAGCGCTTAAACTTCCCGATTATTTCTACGCTAAGGTTAAAACCATGGGCCATTCAAAGTTTGCCTATAGGGGGTCTTTTGAATTAGGAGCCAAAATAAAGTTTTCAGCCAACTAACTGTGGTCTTACACCTTGAACCCCCGCCAACAACCACCATTTTTTTCTGACTCAGTTTGGCTTTTGTCTGTCGTCGGTGGACTGTTGACTGTAAATCAATCCAAAATAAAAACTTTTCGCTTTCAACTTTAAACTGTCACTTCTCCCTCCGCCAACTCCCTCTTTCTTCTTTCTTCTTCAACAATTCGATTATAAATTTCCGCTCGTTTTTTAATTCTGTTAGTCTTCTCCCAATCCATAAAAGCTACAATTACAAATAGCATATAATACATAATCTGCGACTTTTGACGAATAATGATTCCAAGGTTGGACATTACATAAGTCATGGATATTGAGATGGAAAAAAATACAACTGCAGACATTTTTACCATCGCAGGTGCGATTCGGATATAGTCAATAAAGCTCTTTTTGAAAATCCTCGAAAACATATAGATATACAGGGCATTTTCCATTGAAACCACCAATCCTAATGCATTTGGAGAGTCGATAAATAAGGGTCGAAACCAAAAAGTAAAAAGTTTCATAGGAAGACTATAGGAACTCATATCTACTCCAGATCCAGCGGAAGAAAGTCTTTGTGCATTTAAGGTAGATTCTTCTTCAAAGCTTTCGACTACATTGTTGGGATCATATCCCAGATAGATCAATAATTTATCATATACCAGGATACTGATCACAATCCCTGCAATGGCAGCCAGATACTTTTGGTAGGTGGGGACCTTCTCTCTTCCCAAAATAAATCCAATTCCCATTCCGATAAGGACCGCAAAAAGAATATGAGGGCGGATCATGTAGCATATAAATCCACCCAATGCTATTAGAATTATTCTTTTTCCTGGCCAAGAAAGTCCATAGGTCAAAAACCCTAACCCTGCAAAAATAAATGCCCCCTTTCCCAAAGATGCAGTCCAAAAGTGCATGTTCGGCAAAAACATAAAAATGGTAATCGCATCCCAGCCCTCAAATTTCGGATTGAATTTGAGGTTTTCTTTCATAAAGCAATAGAAATAGACAAATCCCCAAAATCCTACCCAGGTAGAAAAAAACATCATCATGTCATAATTGAAACCCAGCCATTTGGCAAAGGGATAATTAATCCATTCAATAAATAGGGTTCCTGGTTCAAATGTGTCAAACCAGCTATTGTACCACTTATAACTAATGAAGTATTGTTGAGAATCAGATCTATTAAACATGGCGTAGGTCCAATAGACCAAGCCAAAAAACATGTGATACCAGTACATCTGGTTCAAAAGGCCAGCTTTTAGCCACTTATGCTCTTTCTGCAGCTCATTTAGAATAGGCTGAGAAAGGAAGAAAAGAAAAATGACTAGAAATACCGCTCCTAACAAGGGAATTAAACGTTTACCTGCTTAAATATAAAAAATGGATTGAAAGGACCTGAGTCATTTTATTAATGTTTTTTGATCAATTGAGTATATCGATTGCTTTTTAAGAGTTTAACTTATTTGAATCATGCGATAAAACAGTTCTAAGTAGCTCAAAGATCTAATTCTAAAAAGATTGCTTCGTCGCCTGAAATTCTGACTATAAAAAATCATTTCGGATCAGGCTTCCCGCAATGACGTCACTTTTCATTTTAAACTTTAAACTCATTTCTAATTCCTAATTCTCAATTCAACATTGAAGCAACTTTAAACTTTACCTTTTAAACTTTAAACTCCTTCTCAATTTCCCCAACTTTTAACTCTTCCATTTAAATTTTTCCCTTAAAATCAGCCATTTGGCCTAAATCCACCTAAAAATTTATCACAGTGGCGGATTGGATTAGTATTTTTTAGTTTTCAATTCCTAACTTTCAGCATAAACTTTAGTGGGAGGCCGATTTTTAAGCAGATTCCTCACTAAGCAAGAAATTTTGTTGTACCTAATTTTTATCATCAAAATGGAAGTTTATGTCAAACAATTGAAAAGAGATTTTAATCATTTGATGCTCTTATCAGATGATTTTTATGGTTCCCTCTCCAGGTATTTATTTTTAAAAAGGAAAAAGAAAGGGGAGGTCATCAAAGCACTGGGTCAAAAAGGGAGTTATTCTCGCTATTTGTGTAAGGGATTAATTGGGGTTTATAAAATTGAAAAGGAGACTGAATATCTTCTTTATGTTTTTAAAGAAACTGATCTAATTCATGATTGGATTTCTTATGCCTGCTGCAAAAAATCATCTATCGAAATCAAGGCTATTTCTGAGGTTTTATACCTGGAATTTTCTCTTCTGGATTTAAAATGCATGTTGGCCAAGCACCCTGAAATAATTCATCTGCTTCTCCTACTTAACCATAGAATTCAGGTAAGAATCTATCAACAAGTGGATATACTAAGAAAGGGGATTAAAGAAGGTCTTCCTTTTTTCTGCAAGGCCTATTCAGGAATTGAGTTACACCTTTCCTACCAAGATTGGGCTTCCTTATTTTCCAGCAGCATTAGAACTGTGGGAAGGGTATTGTCGAAGCATACTTTGGGTTATAGAATTCCGAAAGAAATTCCTGAACAGGAAACCTTGATTTTCTAGAATTAAAATTTCAACTATAGGATTTTAAAGGATCAGTTTTTAATTATCTCGGTTTAGTCATTTTCTCTTTAAATGAAAGGAGGATTTATGTTGAAAAAGCGAGCAGTTATTTATCCAAAAGATATTCAATTGATCACAGGTAGAAGTGAGCGATATGGTCAGCTGGTTTTGGGAAAGATTAAAGCTGTATTCCGGAAAAAGCCCCATCAATATGTGACTATTGAAGAATTCTCAGAGTTTTCAGGTATTCCCAAGACAATTATTGAGGAATTTATCCACTAATCAAGCTCTTGGAAAAGTAATAGCAAAGCCATAGATAAGCTTATGCAAATCCTTAGATAATCCATATTTCTAAGGACTTTGTTACCTGGTCTTTACGGGGTTCTTACGACTTTCTTACCACTTTCCCTGCTAAGAAAGCCCCGGCCAAATCAGGCATAAGTGGTAAAAACAATGAAGTATGTATGGATTTGGTCTGGGTTTACTTCCTAGTTAATCCAAAAATTCATAATCCAAGCAAACCATGGGAAAAATTGAATCATCTTTTTTAAAGCTGATCTCTGGTAGAGTAGGAGATATGGTTATTTATAATTTGAACGGGAAGACAATAGTCAGAAAAAGACAAGGTCAAAGAATAGCCCCCCTTTCAGAGCTTCAACGCTACCATCAGGAAGTTTTCCGATTGGCCAACGCGTTTTTCATTCCACTAAAAGAAGAATTAAACTTCACTTACAGTGCTTTTGAAATTGGTTCCAAAAAGGGTTTCCATCAGGCTATCGGAGAGTTAATCAAGCAATCGGTTATCCATGGGGAAAAACCTAGCGTTGATCACATAAAAGCCACTATTTCATCTGGTCCCTTAATCGGAGCAAGAGAGGCAAAGGCAATGCGAATCAATGCTTCTCAGCTTTTAATTGAATGGAGCCCAAATGCCTGGGAGGGTTCGGCCAGAGATGGGGATCTAAGTTATTTTTTAGGCTATGACTTCTCCAGAAAGCGATATTTTTCTATTCGGAATGGGGCCTTTAGAAAAGAAGGAAAATTCCTTTTGGAGATTCCTTGGGATCAGCTCGATCCAGAAAGTTTTTGGCTTTATATGGCTTTTTATAGGAAGGAAAGGGGAAAACTCTCCTTTTCCAATTCTCAATACCTTGGGCTGTTTTAGTCAAAAGGTTATTGTGCAGAAAATGGCCTTAATGTCATTTCGACGAAGCAATAGGGATGCAAATTTGTAACCTCAAACCCGCGCTGAGGAGAAATCTATTCCAGTGAACTGTCGCAGTCTTCATACCCAGAATGCTATAAGGGCTTCACTGCAAGCAACCCCGATAAAAATCGAAGGGAAGTAGTCCTTAGCATTATTCCTCAAACCAAAAGATTGCTTCGTCGCCTGAAATCCTGACACTAAAAAACCAATGAGAATCAGGCTCCTCGCAATGACGTTGCTCCTCATTTTAAACTTATACCTCAATCTCAATTCATCGATTCCTCAATTCCTCAATTCCTCAATTCATCGATTCCTCAATTCCCCGATTCCTCAATTCCACATTCCTATTTCCCTTGCTTTAAAAGCATTATTAACATTAATCCAAAGATTACGCAAAATCCGCACATTCAATTGATAGTCAGTCTATTTGATTACAATTTTCACCCATGTTTTACTTAAACCCAACTATAACATGGCGAAACAAACAGGAGTAATCACTTTAGAAGGAAGAGTCGGGAGACTTTCTTTCTATAAAACCAAGGATGGGTATTTGGCCCGGGAGAAAGGTGGAGTAAGCAAAAACCGGATTCAAAATGATCCTCGCTTTGCAAGGACCAGGGAGAACATCCGGGAGTTTAGTGACAATGCCAAATCTGCCAAATTGATCCGGGATGCTTTAAGACCGGTAATTTCTCAAATTGGAGATAAGCGTTTGAATCAAAGAATCACCCAAAGCTTGATGCAGGTACTGAAGGCAGACGACCTTAATGTTCGGGGTGATAGAAAAGTGAAAGATGGGAATTGGGATCTGTTAAAGGATATGGAACTTAATGCAGGTTCATCATTGGGAAGTACACTCTATTTTGAGCTCTTGATTTCCAATTCCCCAAGCGCTTTTTCCATACAGTTGCCGGCATTTGTTCCCAGAGATATGGTGGGTATCCCCAATGGGGCTACACATTTTAAAATCTCAGCAACGGGAATTGGGGTTGATTTTGATCTGGGAACTCGCAGTATTCAAACTGCCAATGGACCAGTGCATTCTGTTTTGGATCCCTTTTCTTCTCAGAGTCTTTCGGTTGATAAGACCCAATTAGGTGGTTCCCACTTTGCTTTTTTGGTTAGTGTGGAATTCATTCAGATTGTAAATGGGGTGGAATATGCGATCAATAACGGAGCGCATAATGCCGCAAAAATTCTGGCAGTAAGCAAGCAAGCCTAATGAGACTCTTGCTCAAGCGTCACTATACTCCTGGCAATACTCTGGGAAGGCTTTTCCTTGGAGACCGTCCAATTTGCTTAATTCGGGAGGCTCCCAATCCAGCTTATGGTTTTATGGAAAAGTGCCTTGAGGAAGGAGTATATGAATTGGAACCTGTTTACGAGGAAGATACCGGCTGGAGAGTACGGGTTGGGAATGAGGGTTGGATTTTGCACAGACCTCCTGATCAACAGCCGCGGAGAAACGAGATTTGCCCAGTTTCCTCATTTCGTGAAAATGGTGCACCTATGTTTACACAATTGGCTTTTTTAAAGCTATTGGATCAACTGGGGGTATTTTGGGAAAGAGGGGAAATCTTGGACTTGCAGGTAGTATCTAAAGGGATTCCATATGCAATGCCCTCATGTCAGATACCCATGTACTCCTAGCTTGGGTAGGAGCGGTGTTGTCACTACTCCTCTCGGTTATTGCCTTTTTCCTGAAATTATTAATCCAGGACTATAGGCAAATTCGAGATCAATTTCTGGTACTGAAAGAAGCTGTTATCCGCTTGGAAAGTAAATGGCAAGGCTTGAAATCAAGATTGGGTAAATTCTGATTTCAGCTTAAAGGCATAGAGTCCAATTAAGGGAAAATTCTCTTTCAGGTAATATGGAGCCCTGTTTTTTGAAAAACAAGGTCTCTTTTTAGGAAGCATAATCCGATTTACTATGGATTTATTCAATTAACAAACTACAATTTACCATGAATACAATCGATGAAATAAAGTATAGGGCATCCTTGCCTACACCACCTTTTTTCCAAAAATTGAAAAAGGTAGGGTTGATAATTGCAGCTATTGGATTGGCAGTTTTGTCAGCTCCCGGATATGTTCCGGAGGTTTTGACTCAATATGCTGGGTATGCGATTACTGCCGGAACAATCCTGGTCAGTATTTGTCAATTGACTGTGGATGAGGTTCGTTTGGAGGAGGAGTTGATGACTCCGATTAAGTAATTTTCTTGCATTTAATAATTAAACCGGGCAAGGGTCTTGTCCGGTTTTTTTGTTTTGGATTGGTGCTAATAGACTTCTTACATCGAGCGAAATACCCGCTAAAAGAAAGTACTGCATTTCTCGTTCGAAGTGACATGAAGGCATGCCCCTGATGTCATTTCGACGAAGCCACGAAAGCCTTAAAGTTATTTGTTAATCACCGCTGAGGAGGAATCTATTTTACACTTTAGTATTCATTCCGAATTCTTCATTAAAGCAACTTTAAACTTTACCTTTTAAACTTTAAACTTATTCCTCATTCTCAATTACTCGATTCATCAATTACTCAATTCCACATACCTGATTCTTCATTCTCAATTCAAAAAACTTTAAACTTCTCATTCCTTGCGCTGGGATCGAAAATCATTTCCAAATGAAAAATGTGCTCCAGCGCAGCAATTGGCAGGTTGGGCTTTTTTCTACCGAGCTTTTGCCCCTACGGGGCTTTTTTAGTTTTAAAAAATAGGAGGCTCAGGTTTGATGATGCAAAACCAAAAGATTGCTTCGTCGCCTGAAATTCTAACTATAAAAAATCATTTCGGATCAGGCTCCTCGCAATGACGTTGCTTCTCATCTTAAACTTTAAACTTATTCCTCATTCTCAATGACTCGGTTAGTCAATTCATCGATTCCTCATTTCATCGATTCCCCGATTCCTCAATTCCTCATTCCCAATTCATAATTTTTAATTCATAATTTCCTAGCTTTCCTTAGGTTTGCAGACCAAGTGTTTTTAAGACGTGAATCAGAAAATCAAAGTGCTCCATATGATCAAATCCCTGGGTAGGGGTGGGGCGGAAAAGTTGATTCCTGAGACTGCGCAGGTTCATGATCAGAGTCGCTTTGAGTTTCACTGCCTATATTTTTACCATCAGGAGCAAAACATTATTGATGAATTGGAAAGGGCAGGAATCCAAGTTCATCATATTCCTTCAGGTAATTTGGGTTTGTTTTTTCAGGTTAGGAAAGTAAGGGAATTCGTAAAAGAGCAAGGTTTTGATATCATTCATGCCCATCTCCCATGGGCAGGGATTTTGGCCAGATATGTAGGCAAGAAACTACCTATTCCCATTGTATACACAGAACATAACACCTGGGATCGATATAACAAGGTTTCCTATTGGGGTAATCGTCTGACTTTTAAAAATCAGGATGTGGCCATCGCAGTATCCAATGAGGTAGCCCTTTCCATGCAGTTGAATTCCATTTGGGATCCTTATAAGCGTGGGGGAAGACTTAAGGTCAGGGTGGTGCAGAATGGGGTGAATACGGAAGTGTTTTGTAAGTATCTAGTATCTAGTAGCGAGTATCAAGAAGCAAGAGAAGAAAAGCAAGAGGCAGGAGACAGTTCAGATAGCTATAAGGAGAAGTTGGCAGTCCCGATAGCTATAGGGTCCAGTAAGGATTCGGAGGAGGGAGAGAGTTCAGATTCTAAAAAAGGGATAGAAAAATTAAGAAAGGAATTAGGGATTCCACAAGGAATGCCTGTGATTGGTAAAGTCGCTGTATTTCGCTCACAGAAGCGACTTTGGCTTTGGGTGGAAATTGCTGTTCGGATTTTAAGAAAGCATCCGGAAGTTCATTTTTTACTGGTGGGTGATGGGGAATGGAAATCCAGAATCGTCAAGCAAATCAAGGAATCGGGCTTTGAACAAAACTTCCATTTGGTAGGGGTACAAAAGGAGGTAATACCCTATCTGAACCTGATGGATATTTATTTGAGTACTTCTGAATTTGAGGGTTTGCCTATTGCCATGTTGGAAGCTATGGCCTGTGAGGTACCGGTAGTGGCTACCCGGGCTGGGGGAATTGGGGAGGTGATTCAAAACGGAAAGCAGGGATTTTTAACTGAGATAGATGCCTGGGAAGAATTGGAAGGGCATTGCTTGGCCTTGTTGGAAAATTCAGAATTGAGAAAAGAAATGGCCTTGGCTGCGAGGAATCAGGTCATTGAAAACTTTAGTATGAAAAAAATGGTAGGAGCCTTAGAAAAAATTTATGCTGAAGTTTTAAAGAAGAGGGTAAAATAGCCCTGTATTTTAACCTCAAGCAAACGCTAAGCTCGCTTTGGCTTTTTCCCCCAGACTTTGCATGGAATGGGACTCAAATCCATATTTCTCCTGCAGCTTTTTGAAATGTTGAATCAAAGCTTTGAGCTCCTTCATGCTGGATTCTGGATCATTCCCAAAATTATGGGGGTGCCACCAGAGATGATAAACCTCTCCATTTTTAGCGGCATAGCTCATTTCATTCAAAATCCTTTGGAAGCGAATGGAATTGAAAAGGGGATTTCGTGGATTTAAAGGACGCAAAATCCTTGAGGCAGGAATGATTAAAGGTTCCCTTTCAAATTCCTTGATCTCCTGAATGGCATAGGAGGATTTACTGCTTATAGGGAAAAAGCAATCCGCTGAGCGAAAGAGTTTTTTGCTAAAACTTTCATGCTGGGTTTCCTGCCAAAACCAGTTTTTTGGATTTCCTCGGACATATTCATACCCTTCTTCCAGACAAAGTCCCAGGTAGAGTTCGTTGATATGGTTTCTCGGAAAAACCAGGGATTTTAGACGTCTGCCAAACTTTTCTTGGGCTATTTTCTGGGTAGATTGCAGGTCTTGACGGAATTGTTCCGGGCTTTGTCCCCGCATTAGGGTATAATAATGTGCATAGGAGTGTGAACCCAATTCCTGAAAAGGAGTGGAGAGGATTTCCCGGATCAGCTCGGGTGCAAAATGAACCTCGGGTCGAAGCCCGTGGATTTTTGCGAATTCATAAGCAGAAAGTCTTTTGTCCCGGTAGGAGGGAAGGAATTCCGGAGCATACAGCCTCCATTCCTCCTCATTTTCAGCAAAAAGCATCCCTACTGTAGCCCAGGTTACCGAGATTTCATTTTTCCCGAAGAGTTCCAGCATCTCAGGGATTACTTTTCTGGTATTGCTGAAATACTCGGGTTTGTATCGCGTCCCCACCTTATCAAAAATCCCCCAAAGGAGTTCGAAATCTAGGCTGATGGTTAAATTTCCCTGCATTTAATTTAAATTTTACTCCTGTCTAAGTTAAAGCGATTGCTATTTAGAAATCGATTTTTGGGTTTACTAAGCCAACTACCCCTCCCGATAGCTATCGGGATAAAGAGAGTTGGGGGATTTTTTCTATTTGACTCGAAAAGAAAATCCATCCTATGGTTTATTTACTCTCTTCCAAAAATGGTTTAAGTCGAAAATAAATAGAATTTTCGATAATCCTTATTTTAGGCATTTGTAGGTGATCACTTAATAAAGTTTGAAATCCCCCTAGCCCCCTTTGAAAGGGGGAATTAGTGCCTGTTTAAAATCTAGGAATCTAGCCTCCTCTTGCGATTAACCTTCTATTAATTCCCCTATTTTTGAGCTTATTTGAAAATCGTTCATGTTCGACAGTTCCGATTACCCCAAATCCCTAAAAGAGTCTCAATTTGAAGATTGGCTTGAAACAGGCCGAGCCAGCAAATTGTCTTATGCCTATCTGGCGATTATTTGGGATGAACTCGAGGGGAATTATTTTCCGGCTTTTGTAGAGAATAGGGAAGATTTGGAAGGGTATGGACGGTATGGGCAATCCTTTGAGCGTCAGACTTTGGTGGCAGCTTATGATTTGTATTCAGAGTCGAGAGTGAAGTGAAAGTTTCAGTAGGCAGTGGGCAGTCCCTATAGCTATCGGGAGCAGTTGGCAGTACCCAGCTAGCAGTATGCAGGGGGTAGTGGGAAGTAAGCAAAGTACAGTCCTGATTACTATAATCAGTTTGACAGGAGAATACTTTAAACTTCTCATTTTAAACTTTATCCTATTAAAATTCTCTGCGCTGGAAACGAGAATAATTTCCAAATTCATAAAAGGGATTTTAAACTTCACATGGGTAAAACTCTGAAGGATAAATTCAGAAATAGTTCATCTGTGCAAATCTGTGTCATCTGTGAGCCTAAAAATCATAGTCTCTATCAAAAAACCTCCAAATCCCCGATACTCCAGGACCAGTTCATCAACATGGGTTCCAATTCGTGATTCACTTTTCTTAGAGTGACCAAAGGACCTACCGATAATTTGGGTAAGAAATTTAGGGCCAAGGCACGGTTGTCTTTCATGCCGGAATAGGAAATCAAGCTGCAACCCGAAAGGCTTATTGCATCATTCAGTTCTTCCTGTAATTGATTCTGCTCCTTTTGTCCAAATTCAGGTAGTGTAAATAGCTCGCAGATTCTGAATTCATTGGCCCATTTTCCCTCTTTTATTCTAAAAATTAGGAGGAAGGATTTTTTATCAGAAAGGGCATAATAAGGAAATAGAGGACAATTGGAATATCTCCATTGAATGTATCCCTTCTTGATGTGGGTAGAAAGCTTGGCAGATTCGGATTTATTCGATTCGATTTGGGAGATTAACTCGGTCAAGGAACCCCAATCTGTTTTATCAATTTTAGATTCAGATTTCAATCGGGGATTTATACCCAAAAAGAGGGGGAGTTTGGCATATTTCTCCCAACCCATTTTAATATAGCCCGGAGTACTTTGTTCATTGGGTGTATTGAAAATCAATTGAATTCCATCCTTACGGATTTCTTCCAACATGCTTTTGGTTAATTGGGTGAAAATTCCTTTCCCTTGGAAATCGGGATGAACCGCCGTGTCCACTGCCCTGCAAGCGTGAATGACTTTGCCCTGAGTTTCAAACTCCCATTTCAAAAATGTCCGCAAACCCAGCAAATCCCCTTTTTCTTCAGCCAAAAGCGTAGGAGAGGCTCCAAAAGGATTCTCCAAATGTTTCCAATTCCATAATTTTTCGGATTTGGGGATCAGGCTTTCACCCAGGGATTTCTTGAGCAAGTCTACGATTTTGGGAATGTCTTCGGCTTGGGCTTTTCTGATTTCCATAAATGAAGATAAAAGTTTAAAGGCAAACTCTTATGAGGCAGACTTTGAAAAAATACTCCATCAGAATCTCCATCTTGCATTTAGGCAGCAATTATTGAAATCGGCATACCCGCTTTTTTACCATCAGAAAATAAAGGTTCGAAATTTCTAGCTTTCGACCGTTGACCGTCGTCCGTTGACTTTTAGGCTATAACTTCAAATCGATTTCCCACTTTCTAACTAGATTGCGAACAATCATAATTTAATTATATTTGATTTGTTGTTTCAACTCACCCTTCATGATCCGAAGATTATTTTTCGTTGGACTGATCGCATTAGCCAGTTCCTGTATCAGTAACAAGCGAATAACCTATTTACAAAACCTCTCCGATAGTACTACCTACAATCTGGATGAGTTTATCCCATTTGCTAAGGTGGATTACAAGTACATTTTGCAACCCTTTGACATCGTCCAGATAGACTTTGCCAGTTCGGATCCTTTATTGGTGGAGGGCTTTGCTTTTCAAAGAGGACAACAGCAAGGCATGGCTATTGGAGGAGGCGGTGGTGCAGGAAGTGATCCCTTGTATATGAATGGGTATTCCATTGATGAAGAAGGAATGGTAGAAATCCCCCGAATCGGGAAAGTCAAAATCGCAGGAATGAATGAAGAAGAGGCTAAAAACCTGGTTCAGGAAAAAATCAATGCCTTTTTCAAAGACGACGTATATGTCCGTCTAAGAATGGCTGGGATTAGATATACCACATTGGGAGAGTTTAATAGTGTTGGGGTACAAATTATCTATAAAAATAGGGCTACTATTTTTGATGCCCTGGCAAACTCAGGGGAAACCTCCATATTGGGTAAGAAGAACAGGATGTTCTTAATCCGTCAATATGGAGAAGGGGTTAAAATACACCAGATCAATTTGAATGATCGGGCGCTTTTGGCCAGTCCTTTTTACTTTATTCAGCCCAATGATATTTTGTATCTGGAACCTATGAAAATCAGGCAATTTGGTGCCGCAGATAATTTAACTGCTTCATTAGCATTGTTTGGCGGGATATTGGCTTCTGTACTTTTAATCGTTAATTTGGTAACAGGGGGGATATAAGCAATGGAAAAGCTCGATCTCAGTCAATTAGACAATGAGGAAAAAGCATTAGAGATCAGGTATGTGGTGGCCAAATACATCCGGTATTGGCCATGGTACACACTTTTTATCTTCCTTTTCGTCACTGCTACCTATATTTTCCACAGATACACCGTCGATGAATTTGAGGTAAGGGGGTCCATTGTGATCAAAAACAGCAATACCCCTGAGGCCAAGATTTTGGACAGGTCCAATATTTTTAATCAGGGCATAAATCTGGAAAATGACATCCTTCGCCTGAGATCTAAAAATCTTTCCCGTTTGGCTTTGGAGAAGCTTCATTTTGACGTGGAGTATTTTGCCAAGACCAATATCAAGGACATTGAGCTTTACGATCGCTCTCCCATTCGGATCGAAGTGGATTGGGATCATCTTCAGGTAACGGAGACCATGGTCGAATTGGAGGTGCTTTCTGATAAAAACTTTAAGCTTTCCCAAGCTCCGGGCGGGATTATGGATTTCAATACGGTACAAGCTGCCGGGGATGAATCCATTTACAACAAGACCTATACTTTCGGAGAAATAGTAGAAACCCCAAGATCAAAATTTATCGTCCACTTGGTTAATCCTGGAAGAGTTGGGGATGTAATTCTCTTCAAATTGGTTAATCCTACCTCCTTGGAAGATTATTGGGCAAGGGCAGTACAGGTAGCGACTGTCAATGAATATTCTTCAGTACTTAATATCACCACCACCACCAAAGTGGTAGAAAAAGGAAGGGATTATATCAATGCCTTGATGCAATCCTACATCGATTACGATCTGAATGAGAAAAATAAAATTCAGGAAAATTCCATCGCCTTTATCGAAGAGCAGCTAGGGTTTTTGGAGGATTCCATGAAGGCTAAGCAAGGGGAATTGCTAAACTTTAAAGTTGAAAACAAACTCCTCGATGTATCTGCAGAGTTTTCCAATATCCTTGGGAAAATGAATGCCCTCGATGAGAGAAAAGCTGAGTTGGATTACCAGTTGCAGTATTTCGAGGAGATCAAGGATTACATGGAGCAAAAGAGCAAGGACTTTACCGATGTAATTGCTCCATCGGTTATTGGAGTTCCTGATCCTTTGTTGAATGGTTTGATTCAGACTTTGGTAACTCTTTCTCAGGATCGCAGAAAGCTACTTGCCACGGTAAATGAAAACCATCCTGAAGTCATCAAGATTGATGTGCAGATGGAAAAAGTCCAGGATGCTCTTTTTGAAAACGTAGTCAACCTGATAGAAAATACCAAGAAGCAGAAAGAGGGAATCCAAAGAGAAATTCTGGCTTACGATTCAGAATTTTCCACACTTCCTCAGTCCGAGTCTCAGTACACAGATATTTTTAGGGAGTTTCAGCTAAGAGAAAATGTCTATACCTATCTATTGGAGAAAAGGGTGGAAGCAGGAATTGCCCGTGCTGCCAACGTTTCGGATAATGCGATTCTTGATGTGGCCAAAGGTGGAGCTCTGGTTTTTCCTAAAAAGACCCAGAATTATGGTTTGGCAATTGCTTTGGGCTTTTTACTTCCTTTTGGGTTTATCGTTGTTCGGGATATGTTTGATGATACCATCAAGGATCAAAGAGACTTGAAAAAGCACTTTATGATCCCTCAGTTGGGGGTAATTGGCTATAGTACCAAAGGAACCAACAAGGTGGTTTTGGAGCACCCCAAGTCTGCTGTGGCTGAGTCTTTCCGATCTCTGAGATCAGCGATTACCTATTTGGCTTCCGGGAAGAATACCAAAAAGATTCTGGTAACCTCATCCGTATCTGGTGAAGGTAAAACCTTTACTTCCTTGAATTTAGCCTCTGCGATGGCCTTGGGTTCCAAGAAGACGGTAGTGGTTGGAGCAGATTTGAGAAGGCCCAAATTAGCAACGTATTTTGACCATTCCGAAAAAGTCGGGCTTTCAACTTATTTGATAGGGAAAGTAAGTGCCGAGCAGATTGTTTTCCCAACTCAGCACGATAATCTTTATTTTGTTCCTTCAGGTGTAATACCACCAAACCCAGCAGAATTACTTCAGACCCCAAGATTGATCGAGTTTCTTCAGTATTTGGAAGAGCGATTTGATATCATTGTCTTTGATACTCCTCCTATGGGCTTGGTGTCTGAGACCATTGATTTGATGCGTCTTTTTGATATCAACTTGTATGTCGTCCGCCAGAAATACACCAATAAAGATCACCTCGTAATGATCAATGACTTGTTCAATAACAAACAGGTGAAAAATGTGTATGGGGTGTTTAACGGTATCATCAATTCAGGTTACCACTACGAAGGCTATAACTACGGTTACGGAAATACTTACCTCTACTCCCAGAACAATAAGTACATGTACAATTACTATGGGGAGGATTTGGAAACCAAGCGTAAAAAGATCAAAACACCCAAGAAATTTGAGCCTCTAAAATCTTTGAAAAAGATTTTCAGAATCTCTTAATTCCTCCTTTTAATAGTGAAGACCGCCGCCTTAATACCTGCCAGATATGCCTCAACCCGCTTGCCAGCCAAGTTGGTTCAGGACTTGGGTGGGATTTCTGTAATCCAAAGAACTTATGTGAGCACGCTTGCCACTGAGGTATTTGATGAGGTTTGGGTGGTTACCGATCACGAGAAAATCCGGGAACAAATTCTTGATTTGGGAGGGAAGGTATATTTCAGTTCCAGACCCCATGAGAGCGGTTCTGACAGAATCGCTGAAGCTTTGGAAGTGGTGGATGCTGATCTGATTGTGAATATTCAGGGGGATGAACCTTTTCAGGATGCCAAATCACTTTTGGACTTGGTGAAAGCCTTTGAAAGACCCAAGGTGAAAATGGCTTCCTTAATGTGTCGCATTTCTGAAGATGAATCCTACAATCCCAATTCGGTGAAAGTGGTTTTGGATGAAAAGAACAATGCAATCTACTTTTCCAGATCTCCCATTCCTTTTAACAGGGAAAAAAGAGAGGATTTAGTGTATTGGAAGCATATCGGGGTGTATGCCTATACCCGGGAGCTTTTGCAGGAATTTACTTCTTGGCCAAAAGGGAAGCTTGAGCAAATAGAAATGCTGGAGCAGCTAAGATTGGTAGAGAAGGGGGTAAAAATCAAAATGGTAGAAACCACTCATCAAGCCATAGCCATAGATACTCAGGAAGACTTAGATCGGGCAAGGAATTTTTTAAAGAGCGTATTTTAGTTTGCTTTGGTCTCGGAATCGGATCACAAATATCGGTCTGAATGTCACTTCGAACGAGTGAATCATACTTTTTGGTGGAAACAAACTCTACACGATGTGAGAAGTCTGTTCTAAAAACTTCATATAGTTTCTTATAAATCCCTATATTTTAGAGGAATAACTATATTTTTTATGTATTTCACATATATCCTAACCAATTTTTCCAAAACGGTCTTATATATCGGAGTGACAAATAATTTAGCAAGAAGGCTGGCTGAGCATAAAGAGGATGCATTTAATAGGAAAAAGTCCTTTTGTGGTAGGTATAAGGTATTCTATCTACTTTATTTTGAGGAATTCCAATGGATCCAAGAGGCTATTTCAAGAGAAAAAGAATTAAAAAATTGGAGAAGAGAAAAAAAGGAGAGGTTGATATCTTCCCAAAACCCAAATTGGGATTTCCTTGATATTTAGATTTCTCCTCGTCGTACCTCCTCGTCGAAATGACAAAAAAAAGCGCCCTGATCTTCAAGATGTGCTTGATTAAAAAATCCGGCTAATTATCCAGACAATTACCAAGAGGATAAGCACTGATATCAGCACAAGTTTCCAAGACCCTCCTTTGGCCTGAACTCTTTTCAAATTCTGAAATTGTAGAGATTCTTCTAATTGGCTTGAGTCCGAATTTTCAACTTTTCTACCTAATGAAGTTCTCAAGGAATTATTTCTAATTTTTCCCAATTTGTGATTCTCTTCAAAGGACTGCTTGCCTTGTCTGCTGAAACCAATACCTCCGGTCATAGTCTTAAAATTTAAAAGTAAGTTAATGATTTCAATTCAATTAGAAACTAATCTGAGTCTGGAAGAATACCAATTTATTCTTGATGATTCTGGATTAGGACTGAGGAGGCCAATGCATGATCCTGAATTCTTAAATCGGGTAATCCAAGGCTCTAATTTGGTGGTAACGGCCCGTGATGAGGGTAGGATTGTTGGATTGCTAAGGGGCTTGACAGATTTTAGCTACCGAACCTTTGTGGCGGATTTGGCAGTTGCAAAAAATCATCAGCGACAGGGGATTGGTAAGAAATTGTTAGAATTTGCTCGGAATTTGGCTCCTGAAGCCAGGCTTTTTCTTTTTTCCGCGGAAGACTCTGAGCCTTTTTACCAAAAGTTAGGCTTTGACTTGCATAACAGATGCTACCAGCTTAAATCGAAGTACTAGGCTTCCCCAGTTTTCAATTCCTCAATTAATGCTTTATCTTACTTTTTCTTCCGAATAGGAATCCACTAAGGGATTTCTATCCCAGAAAAGAAAAATTCAATGCCTTTCGCTTTAAACTCAAGTTCAAAATCTTAATCTAATCCCTATGAAATTCAAAGTTTTACTCTTTTTCGTACTGATTTCCACTTTTTCCTTTGCTCAGGATAATAAAGATGAAGTCAAGGAAACCCCAAAAGCCCAGGTTTTTGAATCGAAACAAAGCGTAACCATTGATGGAAAGGTGGTTAACCTTCAGGCGAAGGCCGGAACTTTGGAATTGAAGGATGAGAACAATAAGCCTATTGCTCTTTTTGGTTTTACTGCCTATTTCAAAGAAGGAGCCGGGAAGGATAGACCAATAATTTTTGCATACAATGGAGGACCGGGATCATCTTCCTATTGGTTGCATATGGGAATTATGGGGCCAAAAAGAATCGCAGTTGACGATCCCAATTACAATCAGCCGGCCCCATACCAGTTGGTGAATAATGAATTTTCCATTTTGGATATGGCCGATGTGGTCATGATGGATCCAGTGGGGACGGGATTGAGTATTCCGATTGGGGATTCCAAAGGTTCAGATTTTTGGGGAGTGGATCAGGATATCCGAAGTGTGAGTTTGTTTATCATGCAATTTTTGAAGGAGCACGGGCGCCTAAATTCTCCCAAATATATCTTGGGTGAAAGCTATGGTACCTTCAGAAATGCAGGAGTGATGAACTATTTATTGGGAAAAGGCTATGCCCTAAATGGAGTAGTTATGGTTTCTGCAGTTTTCGATTTGAGAACCTTGTTTTTTGCACCTAATGAAGATCTTCCTTACTTGGTATATCTACCTACTATGGCCGCTACCAGCTGGTATCAGGGAAAGGTTATGAGTAAAGGAGGAGATCTTGCAGCTTTTGTTCAGTCTGCAAGGGAATTTACCGAAAATGAATATGCTCCGGCTTTGTTTAAAGGAAATAGGATTTCGGCAGCCGAAAAAACAGCGATGGCTCAGAAACTGGAAGGGTTTACCGGTATTTCTTCCGCTGTTTGGGAGAGGGCAAATTTGAGAATTAATGCTGATGAGTTTTATCAGGAATTATTGAGATCAGAAGGACAAACAGTGGGTCGTTTAGACTCCCGATACAAAGGAATCAACTTAGATCTTATGTCCATGTCTGCATTTACAGATCCTCAAAGTGATGCTATTTCCCCAGCCTATACCATGGGCTTTTTGGATTACTTCCATGGAAGTTTAGGAGTAAGCAAAGATTTACTTTATGCAACTTCTGCTTATTCAAAAGAAGGATTCCGTTGGGATTGGAAACATCAGGGGAATAACTTCTGGGGAGCAGATGCAGCCGTGACCACGCTTCCTGATATGGCTGAGGCCTTGAGTAAAGATCCAAATGTCAAAGTTTTGATCATGAATGGATATTACGATCTGGCTACGGTTTTCCATGGGGTGGAGCATTCTATTTCCAGGCTAGAACTTCCAAAATCCGCTACAGACCGGATTATCATGACCTATTACGAAGCTGGACATATGATGTACACCCATTTGCCTTCTGCGAAGCTTTTCCGTGAAGATTTGAAAAAGTTCATCGAAGATACCTTGAGAAAATAAATATGAATCGAGTTTTTATTCCTCGTTTAAAAAACACCATGAAAGCCCTTCTTTTAGGATGGGCTTTTTTTTCCTTTTCTTGTGCGGAGGCTCAAAAGCCAAAACCAGCTCCATCTAATTTGTATTTCCCTCCGATTGGTTCAACCGAATGGGAGGAGACTCCACTTTCAGAATTGGGCTGGAATCAAACCGAATTGGCTGAATTTTTAGCTTGGCTTCCTACTCAGGATACCCGGGCTTTGATCATTCTCAAAGACGGAAAAATCGTCGTGGAGGAATACTGGGGAAGTAAGCTCACAGGCTTAGGAGAGATGGATCAAAATTCCCTTTGGTACTGGGCCTCTGCCGGAAAGACCCTGACTGCCGCCTTGGTTGGAATAGCCCAGCAGGAAAAATTGCTTAGCATAAAGGACAAGACCCAGAAATATTTGGGTGAGGGTTGGACTTCCATGAGCAATTCTCAGGAAAGCGATATCAAATTGGTGCATCACCTG
Source organism: Algoriphagus boseongensis (assembly GCF_004362805.1). Lineage (GTDB taxonomy): Bacteria > Bacteroidota > Bacteroidia > Cytophagales > Cyclobacteriaceae > Algoriphagus > Algoriphagus boseongensis. The sequence continues at coordinate 1,558,052 of NZ_SNYF01000005.1, read as the reverse complement.
ACTTTTACCACAGGCATCAATGACAAGGTGCCTAATCTGGATAAGTCTGATCCAGCTTCCTTTACTTACTTGGCCAAGCCTGGAACCCGCTGGAGTTACCACAATGGAACTTACACTGTTTTGGATAGGGTATTGGAAAAAGCAAGTGGGATGAATTTTCAAGCCTTCTTTGAGGAGAAATTGGGGAGTAAAATCGGGATGAAAGGATTTTGGCAACAGACTGGAGACAACAATGTCTTCTATTCAGATGCAAGGTCCTTTGCGCGTTTTGGATTATTGCTTTTGGCCCAAGGGAATTGGAATGGGAATCAGATTTGGTCTGGAAGTTATTTTAATGAAATGAAAGAAAGCTCCCAAAAGCTTAACCTAAGCTATGGATACCTGACCTGGTTGAATGGAAAATCATCTTACATGCTTCCCGGAGCTCAGACAGTCTTGCCTGGCTCAGTGATTCCTTCAGGTCCATCCGATATGTATCAGGCCTTGGGGAAAAATGGACAGTTTTTGATGGTAATACCTTCTAAGAATTTGGTAATTGTGCGAATGGGAGGGGCTCCTGGAGATTTGCCTGTTCCTTATCTTTTGGCTAGACAAATGTGGGATAGGCTTTCTAAAATTTTCCCTTAAAAGGAATTCGGAAAGTAACTTTCAATTTTATCCAAGGTAAGTGGCTTTTCTAAAAAGCCGCTTACAATGGCAAATTCCTCCGCTTTTTGACGGTCTTGAAAGTCGATTGAACTGGAAAGGATAAGGATTTTGTCTTTTCTGGAAGGAAATCTTTCCAAGTATTTATTCAGGAATTCCCAACCGTTGAGAACCGGCATATTGATATCTAAAAAAATCAGGATTTGGTGATGTAATGGTTCCAAATCAATTCTATCTAAAGCTTCTTCACCACCTAAAAATTCCTCTATTCTTTGACTAATCACAGTTTTCCCCAATAACCTTTTGTTAATCAAATTGTTGATAGGGTCGTCGTCCACCAAAAAGATTGCATCAAACTGGGACATGTAGTACTGAGGTGCGATTAAAGATTAATATTCTTCAAAATACAACTATTCCTGCGCAAAGATCAAAGGTTTGAGAGGTTTTTTGTTAGATTATTTCCTGAATTCGAACCAAACAAATAAAAAAAGGAGGCCAAATTGACCTCCTTAATTTTTAGGATTTATTGGGAATTACATCATTCCACCCATTCCTCCGCCGCCCATTGGAGGCATTGCAGGAGCATCTTCTTTCACGTCAGCTACCACACATTCGGTAGTCAATAAAAGAGCTGCGATGGAAGCTGCATTTTCCAATGCCAAACGGGTCACCTTAGTTGGGTCAATTACACCTGCATCGAACAAGTCTTCGTACTGGTCAGTTCTGGCGTTATAGCCAAAGTTGCCCTTGTTTTCTCTGATCTTGTTGATTACTACTGAAGGCTCTCCACCGGCATTAGCTACGATAGTTCTCAAAGGAGCTTCGATAGCAGTTCTTACGATATTGATACCGGTATCTTGGTCTTCGTTGGATCCTTTTACTTTATCCAAGGCAGCTGCAGCTCTTACAAGCGCTACACCACCACCAACGACAACACCTTCTTGTACAGCAGCTCTGGTTGCATGCAAAGCGTCATCTACACGGTCTTTCTTTTCTTTCATTTCTACTTCAGTAGCAGCACCGATATAAAGGATAGCTACACCACCAGAAAGCTTAGCCAATCTTTCCTGAAGCTTCTCTCTGTCGTAGTCAGAAGTAGTTTTCTCGATTTGAGACTTGATCTCAGCAATTCTGCCTTTGATAGCAGCTGCATCACCAGCACCGTTTACTATAGTGGTATTGTCCTTATCGATATTGATTTTTTCAGCTCTTCCCAACATGTCAGGAGTAGCATTCTCCAATTTGAATCCTCTTTCTTCAGAGATTACAGTTCCTCCGGTTAGGATAGCGATGTCTTCCAACATTGCCTTTCTTCTGTCACCGAAACCAGGAGCTTTTACAGCAGCTACTTTCAAAGCACCTCTGATTTTGTTTACTACCAAGGTAGCCAAAGCTTCTCCGTCAACATCTTCAGCGATGATCAACAAAGGCTTACCAGACTGAGCAACTGGCTCCAATACTGGAAGTAATTCTTTCATGGAAGAGATCTTCTTGTCGTAGATCAAGATGAATGGATGATCCAATTCAGCTTCCATTTTCTCAGTGTTGGTTACGAAGTATGGAGAAAGGTAACCTCTGTCAAACTGCATACCTTCTACAGTCTTCACTTCAGTTTCGGTACCTTTTGCTTCCTCAACAGTGATTACACCGTCTTTTCCAACTTTATCCATCGCATCAGCGATCATCTTACCAATTTCCTCGTCATTGTTTGCAGAAACGGTAGCAACCTGAGCGATTTCTTTAGAAGTAGAGATTTGCTTGGAATTGTTTCTCAATTCAGTAACTACAGCCGCTACAGCCTTGTCAATTCCTCTTTTCAAATCCATTGGGTTAGCACCGGCAGCTACGTTCTTGATTCCGACGTTGAAGATTGCCTGAGCCAAAACAGTAGCGGTAGTAGTACCGTCACCTGCGTTGTCAGCGGTTTTGGAAGCTACTTCCTTCACCAGCTGAGCACCCATATTTTCAATTGGCTCAGCCAATTCGATTTCTTTTGCTACGGAGACACCGTCCTTAGTGATGGTAGGTGCACCGAATTTTTTGTCGATGATGACATTTCGTCCCTTAGGACCCAAAGTTACTTTTACTGCATCTGCCAATGCATCTACGCCTTTCTTCAATTGATCTCTGGCGTTGGTATCGAAAAACAGTTGTTTAGCCATGTTTTTTTAAATTTTTTCAGTTTATAAATGAATGATTAAAGGATTGCGAAAATGTCAGATTCTCTCATGATGAGGTAGTCTGATCCATCTACGCTGAGCTCAGTACCGGAATACTTTCCGTACAAAACAGTGTCTCCAACTTTTACAGTCAATGGCTCATCTTTTTTACCGTTGCCCACTGCGACTACTGTTCCTCTTTGAGGCTTTTCTTTAGCAGTGTCCGGGATGTAAAGGCCGGAGGCTGTTTTCTCTTCTGCTGCGGCTGGCTGTACCAGCACTCGGTCTGCAAGAGGTCTGATGTTCACTTTTGACATAGTATGTAATGTTTAAGGTTAGATTAAAATGCTATTGCCCCTTGTGCACTTCCTGTGCCAAGCAAAGCTTTGGCTGACTTTATGACAAATCGGCCGTAAATGTGGCTTTTTTCTCTGAAATCAATTAAATTTTTTGACAGATGGCACTGCCAAAATTTCCCGGATGTCAGCAAAAAATGTCAGAATTCCGTATTTTAAGACTAACCTTTAACACCTAGACGACCTATGAAAAACTTACCCAAAAATTGGATCACTGAAGGGCTGATTGACTTTGAATACAAAAAGTATCAGCTCCTGGCGTATCTGCAGAATGCAGAAAAGGAATTTCAGGCGGTCAAGTTGTATCCTGTACTTGGAGATTTGATCGAGCACCACCGGACTTTGAAGGAGCTGGAATCGGGAAAGACTGAATTGAGGAATCTTTTTCCCAAGGCATTAAATGGAATTGATTTACAAAATGCCCAATTGAAATACGAATCTCAAGTTCAGGACGGAAGAGTAATGGAAGAAATTGCCCAGATTACCTCTTTCGCCTTGCCCAAACTCAAGCATCAAATAGAAGAAGGGAAAAGCATTTATGATTTTGTGGAGGAGCAGATTGAGTTTGAGCCAGTCGGGATTTTACCGATTTACAATCGGGAAGGATATATTTTGCTTACTCAAGAGAACAGAAAGGAAATCCATGCCTTCCGCTATAAATCCAATTTTCTACAACTGGCAGGGGAGAGGTTTAGAAGTATTACCCTTTGGCTGGTGGGAATATTCCAGAAAACCTTGGTGAATACCTTGGAAAAACTCAAAATGGAACTGGTCAAAGAAATCAAGGAATTGCCGAATCCTGCCACCTGGAGAATGCATAGTCAGGGAGCTTTTCCCATTGAAGAAACCTTGGTGCCTGTTGGGAAAAGATTGTTGCTACGCTCGGTGACCGAATAGGCTATTTTTCCATAACCAACTCTTTGGGGTTCTCTTCCGCTTGGGAGAGGACCTTTTTTATTTGGCTTTCCTGGATTTCACGATTTCGGATGATTTCAGCCCCAGGTTTTTCAAAAAGAATTTTCCAGGCTTCCTTGAAGTTTTTGGCCTTTTTCATGTCCGAGACAATGTCCCTCCACTCGTGAAAAACCAAATAGATGGGGTTATAAGAAGTCACAGGTTTAGTGATGCCATAAGTTGGTCTTTCGGCTTCCGGCATAAAGGTTCCAAACATTCTATCCCAAATGATGAAGGTTGAGCCATAGTTCTTATCCAAATAATGCGCATCACTCGCGTGATGAACCCGATGGTGAGAAGGGGTGGTAAAAAAGAATTCAATGACTCTTGGAAGCTTGGTGATGTATTCGGTATGTATCCAAAATTGATACAAGACGGCAATCTGATGACAAATGAAGAATACAAATGGATCAAAGCCCATCAACATCACCGGAACAAAAAAGATGATCTTGATGTGCTGAGTCCATCCTAAACGGAAGGAAACTGATAGGTTGTATTTTGAACTGTTGTGGTGTGTAATATGCGTGGCCCACCAAAAGCGCTGTTCATGTGCCACACGATGTGCCCAGTACCTCGCGAAGTCAATTCCTATAAAGCACAGGACAAAAGACCACCAGGTAGCCGGGATCTGAAAAGGGGAAATGTTGTAGCAAAATATGGCTATACCGAAAGTCAGAAGTTTAATGGCAGCACTGATGCCAACGTTCACCAATCCTATCGTGGAGGCTGCTAAAAAATCCTTGGTATTATAAGAGTCTCTTTTTTGGTAAATGCTGATGCCCCATTCGATGAAGACAAGGAGAAACATCACCGGTGCGGCCCAAAGAATGATATTCGGCCAATTTTCGATCTGGAGATCTTCCAGACGTACAGGTTTTTCTAACATGGAAATCCAATTAGGTTTTGGGATAAAAATCAATACAAATCCCGCAACAAAACCGGACTGAGCATCAATTATGAAAATTTAAGTTAATAAAAAAAGTCTGCCCTTTTGGACAGACTTTCTTAAAATGTCATAAATGACTAGGATTAATTTCCTGAAGTAGTGTCGCCTTCGGCTGCCGGTGCTTGCAAAGCATTTTCTGTCTCTCCGAATGCAGGAGCCACAACTTGCTGCTTAGCACTTTCAATGTTTGGAGAAGAGAATTGATTTGGCTGGCTGGTCGTGTAGAATGCAGAAGAGGCCAAGGAAAGAACCAAGATGGCAACTGCCAAGATCCAGGTAGCTTTTTCCAAAACGTTTCCTGTACGGGTCACACCCATGATTTGGGATGCACTGCCTCCGAAAGCTGCTCCAGCTCCACCTTTTGAGTTTTGGCCTAGGATTACCAAGATCAGCAATACCGCCAAAATCAAAATGATACTAATTAATAAGGTAAACATATCGAGTTAATTATTCTTTCAATTTTTCAATTAAGTCCGCAAAGTAAGTCCTTTTATCGGGAAACTTCAAACTCAATTTCTCATAAATTTCCATGGCCATGTCCTTTTTACCTTGCTGGATGAGAATTTTTGCAAAAGTCTCAGTAATCAGATTCTCATTGAATTTGGTGCTTGGTTCGGCTAGGTTTTCTGTATTTTGATTAGCCTCGATTTCCTTGATGGTGGCCAGTTTGATTTCTTTTTTGCTAAAAGCCTTGATCAAATCAATTTGCTCCCGGGTCTTTGAGGCAGGAATATCCTTTTTCTCCTTCTTTTTGATAGATTCAATCAGATCATCTTTAGGAGGCTTTCTTTTCTTAGCTTTTGGTTTTACCTCAGGCTTTTCTTCTGGTTTTACACCTTTAAGTTGCTCGCCTAGCTTAACCAGAGATTCGGTTCGTTGAATTTGATCCTTTGGAGGATTCACTTCTTCAGGAAGTAAATCTTCCTTCACCTTGCGCTCAGTAGTAGAATTCCCCTCAACTGGCTTTTCTATAAACTCCTTAAGCCAAATCCTATTTGGACTGGTGAGAGCCGCCAGTGCGAGATTGGGAGTTTTTTTCTCTGGATTCTTAAGCGCATCGTATCTAGCAGCCAAGACATGGCTGATCTGGAAGTAAGGGAAATTCTCCTGAACCTTCCTCAATTGAAGAAAATCAGCTTTCTCAAGCTGGTCTGATCGATGAATAAGGTCTAGAAATTGGCTGGCGTTCATTTTTTGAATATACTAAAATTACCAGTTGGCCACGGTGGCAGTGAAGATATCCTGAATAATTACTTCGAAAATTTCCTCAACCAATTGGTTTTCCACATCCAATAAGGTTGTGGTTCTTGGGTCGTAATCTTTGAAGAAGCTGAATGTTCTCTTGAGATTTTCTTCCTCATTGGTGGTATTAAGGTATTCCACATCGATGGAAATCGTCAATCGCATCAATCCCGCACGGTCTGGGAGATTCGGATCTCCGCTGGAAACAGCAGCCTGTGGAGTTAGCGTATAGCGACTAATGGCTCCGGCAAATTGAAGATCCCCATTGGTACGAACTAGCTCCAGTTGGGTGTTTCTTTGGTAATATTCCTTGATGGCTTCGGTAAAACGCTGCTCCATGTTGGCAGGGCCCCCACCTGAATCATTGAAGAAATTCTCCACCGAAAAGGTCTTGACCAATTCATAATTGATATTGGTACCCGTGAAGCTGTATTTAACTGCACAAGATTGAAAGATCAGCAATAGAGCCCCATAAAGGGTGATAGCTTTACTCAATTTCATATTGCTTGATTTTTCTGTAAAGCGTTCTTTCTGAAATTCCCAAGTCCTGAGCCGCATACTTTCGCTTGTTATTGTGCTTGCGCAATGCTTTCAGAATCATTTCCTTTTCCTTTCTTTCCAAAGAAAGAGAATTATCATCTTCTTCGTGCTGAATGTCTTCGATCACATCATCCTCATACTCCACATCGGATAGGGAACCGCCTTTTTGAGATTCCAAAACCAAAGGAACCTGATAAGAAGAGACGTTTTCCATGGCTTCTTTGGGCGAAACATTGCTGTCCAAATCCTCGAAAAGACCCTGATGCTTTTGCATGATATTGGCGTTCAAACCCCCACTTTGAAAAGACTCCAGAACCAACTTTTTCAAGTCGTTCATGTCCTTTTTCATATCGAAGAGCACCTTGTATAAGATATCTCTTTCAGAAAAATCCATGGATTCTCCGGAACCTGAACCCGAAGGCAAGGTCATAGGAAGTCGATTGGCTTCGTTGGGCAAATATTTGGATAGAGTCTGGGCATTTACCTCTCGCTGCTCTTCCAACAAAGAAATTTGCTCAGCGATATTTTTCAACTGACGGATATTTCCAGGGAAAGGGTAACGCATCAAGACATTTTGAGCCCCTGCATCTAAGGTGATTGGTTTGACATGATAGCGCTCAGAGAAATCAGTGGTGAATTTTCTGAATAGCAAAACCATGTCCTCACCTCTTTCCCTCAATGGGGGAACGAAGATCGGAACCGTATTTAATCGGTAGTATAAGTCCTCACGGAACTTTCCCTTTTCTACCGCTTTGATCAAGTTTACGTTGGTTGCAGTGATGACCCGAACATTTGTTTTTTGGACTTTGGAAGAACCTACACGAATAAATTCTCCATTTTCCAAAACCCTCAATAATCGAGCTTGGGTACCAAGAGGCATTTCTCCGATTTCATCCAGAAAAATGGTACCTCCATCAGTCACTTCGAAATAGCCTTTTCTAGCCTCGTGAGCACCTGTAAAGGAGCCCTTTTCGTGACCAAAAAGTTCAGAGTCAATTGTGCCTTCCGGAATAGCACCGCAGTTGATTGCGATGAATTTCCCATGCTTTCTCAAGGAAAGGGAATGGATGATTTTTGAAAAGCTTTCCTTACCACTACCACTCTCCCCGGTTATCATTACAGTCATATCGGTGGGAGCGGCTTGCATGGCTACCTGAATCGCGTGATTGAGTAAGGGGCTATTCCCAATTATTCCAAAACGCAGTTTTACACTATGGATTTCTTGGGGGGTAATCATGCCTTCACTGGTTTTTGGGCTGAAAGATTGCTGCGCTTCGCTCGCAATGACGTACTACTCCTCATGCTAAGGCTGGATTGATTTCCAAAACTTCTCCAAATAGGGTAGCAGGGGAGCAATCAGCGATTTTTACTTTCACATAGTCACCCAATTTCAATCCTTCTGCAGGGACGATGACGACCTTATTGGCTGAGTTTCGACCTTTGAGTTCTTCTTTGGACTTTTTGGAAGTTCCTTCGATGAGGATGATTTGTTCCTTGCCCAAATCCAGTTTATTTCTTTCGAAAGAGAGTTGGTTTTGCTTCTCTATAATTTCGGCAAGCCTTCTCTTTTTTACCTCCAAAGGAATATCATCTTCATATTTCTTCGCGGCCAGAGTTCCCGGGCGCTCAGAGTAGAAGAACATGTAGGAGAAATCGTATTTCACGATATCCATCAAGGTCAGGGTGTCTTGGTGTTCTTCCTCAGTTTCTGTGCAGAATCCTGCAATCATATCGGAGGAAATGCCACATTCCTCACCTAGAATCTCTCGTATCGCACGAACTCTATTCAAATACCATTCCCGGTCATAAGTTCTGTTCATCATCTCCAGAACTCGTGAGTTTCCGGATTGAACTGGCAGGTGAATGTATTTGCAGATATTGTCGTACTTCTTCATGGTATAAAGTACTTCATCCGTGATGTCTTTTGGATGAGAAGTAGAGAATCTCACTCTAAGGAGCGGACTGACTTTGGCCACCATTTCCAACAAATGGGCAAAGTTTACCACCTGGCTCACTTCCTCTTCTTTTTTGTTCAGTCTGGCTTTATTGTTCTCCTCAGGGGACCATTTGTAGGAGTCTACATTTTGTCCTAGAAGAGTCACTTCCCTGTAGCCTTTGTCAAAAAGATCCTGAGCTTCAGCAACAATAGAATGAGGATCACGGCTTCTTTCACGACCTCTGGTAAATGGCACCACGCAGAAAGAACACATGTTGTCACAGCCTCTCATGATTGAAATGAAAGCTGTCACCCCGTTGGAATTGAGTCGTACAGGAGCGATATCCGCGTAGGTTTCTTCTCTGGAAAGGAAAGTATTTACGCCCTTTCTTCCATCTTCAGCAGCATTGACTAAGTTGGGAAGGTCGCGGTAGGCATCTGGTCCTACGACTACGTCTACAATTTTTTCCTCGCTGAGCAGGTTTTCTTTCAGTCGCTCAGCCATACAGCCAAGTACACCAATGGTCAGTTCTGGCTTGTTCTTCTTAGCCTGTTGGAATTGACTGAGCCTTTTGCGTACGGTCAACTCGGCTTTTTCCCGGATGGAGCAGGTATTTAAAAAAATCACATCGGCCTTTTCAAAGTCAGCAGTGGTGTCAAATCCATTTTCTTTCATGATGGAAGCGACGATTTCAGAATCGGAAAAATTCATTTGGCAGCCATAGCTTTCAATGTAAAGCTTCTTGGTTTTACCGGTATTCTCCTCAGGAGTGGTTTTGTAATCTTGTGCCTTTGCCTCCTCTGGGGAGATAATGTCAATATCTTTGATCAGATCCATGAACTGGAAGTTTTCTTAGTTTTTGGGTGAATAGATCAGGTTAGAAGACAATCAAACCGAAAATGATTTATTCAGGTTGCGAAATTACGAAAATGCGGACAAAATGGCAGTTTGAATTCGCTTATTTCTTCCAAATTCCTTACTTCCCTTCGAAAGGGATTTTCAACTGCTCACCAAAATGAACCTGCTCTTCGGTAATATTTAAATTGGAAAGTCCCAGGCCTAAAAGGCGAACGGGTTTAGGGATTTCCTCCTGCTGTAGGAGTTCCAATCCCACTTCCCAGATGGTTTCTGCGTCTGGATATTGTTCTAGGGTTTTGCTGCGGGTTTGTAGTGTAAAATCGGCGTATTTGATTTTCAGCGTGACCGTCCGGCCTTTGATCCCGCTTTTTTCAATTCTTCGGATAACTTCTTCAAAAATAGGGTGGAGGTTTGCTTTCATTTCCTCCAGAGTGATCAAATCCTTTTCAAAAGTATTTTCTGCACTTAAAGACTTTCGAACCCGGTGAGGCTGCACCTCCGAAAGATGGATTCCCCGAACGATGTTAAAGTAATGAAGTCCTGATTTCCCGAATTTCTTGGTCAAAAACTGGAGAGAGTATTCCTTTAAATCCTTTCCGGTATGGATTCCTAGATTTTGCATTTTTTCGGCTGTAACCTTCCCGATTCCAAAGAATTTGCCGATAGGTAATTTTTCCAAAAAGGCTTCAGCATCCTCTGGAAGAATCACTGCCTGCCCATTAGGTTTATTTAGGTCGGAGGCAGTTTTTGCCAAGAACTTATTGTAAGAAACTCCTGCAGAAGCGTTCAATCCGGTTTTCTCTTTAATCTTTTCCCGGATTTGCTTGGCTATAAAGATGGCGGATTTCAATCCTGCCTTATTCTCGGTTACATCTAAAAAGGCTTCGTCCAAAGAAAGCGGTTCTACCAAATCGGTGTATTCATAAAAAATCTCTCTGATCTGCAGAGAAATCTCCTTGTATCGCTCAAATCGAGGCTTTGCAAAAATCAAGTTGGGACATTTTTTGGCGGCTAAGGCTGAGGACATGGCGGAATGAATTCCAAATTTTCTGGCTTCATAGCTTGCTGCCGCAACCACTCCTCTGGCTTCATTTCCACCCACTACCAAGGGTTTTCCTCTCCATTCCGGATGATCCAATTGCTCAACGGAGGCATAAAAAGCGTCCATATCCACGTGGATGATTTTCCGGATTTTAGGGGTTTCTTGCTCTTTTGCTTCCATCAAAACTTGATCATCAAACTGCTAAGAACAAAAAAAAGAGGAATTCTTCAGAATTCCCCCTTTCGCATCATTGTGGTAGTTGTGTTATTAATTAATTCGCTGTTACGTCCAATTCCAAAGAAACGGTATTGTAGATGAATTTGTCTTTTGCTTTATCTACTGCAGTAGCTTCGTCACCATAAGAAAGTCCCCAGGCGGTACGGTCAATGTTGAATCCAGCTTTTGCCATTAATTTTCCATTCTCCATAGCAACAGTGGCAGGGAACTTAATGTTTTTGGTAGTTCCTCTCATGGTTAGGTTTCCGCTGATCCAGTGGGTTGGGTTAGCAGGAGTCAAATCGCTATCAGACTTAGGAGTAAATTCAGTAGTAAACTCTTCTTTATTAGAGACTACGTCTCCAGCTGCAAAAGGCTCGACAGAAGTGATTTCGAAAGTAGCAGTTGGGTGGTTAGCTGCATCAAAGAAGTCAGCTGACTGCAAGTGACCGAAAAGCTTACCATAGCTTTCGTCTTCAGCAGGAATATCTTCGATTTTCAAACCAGTGATGTCGAATGTGAATTTACCGGCAGTGATTTGGTCACCATTTACAGTGATTACTCCTTCTGTAGCAGGGATTTTACCAAAATGACGTCCAGTTGGCTTATATCCAGCCCAAGAGATTTTTGTTTCAGTAGGAACTAAAGTTAGCTCCTGTCCTTCAGCCATTGCTACTTCCTGAGCTTCTGATGTTTCGATAGTATCAGAGGCAGGTTTGCTGCAAGCAAAAGTGATCATGGCAGCAGCCAAGAAAAAGCCAATTTGTTTTGTGGTCTTCATAATTTGTTTGGATTGAATTGAAATGTAGGTTTAGAATTTAAATGTCTATACACGTAAACTCATATTCAAGAAAAAAGTTCGGAAGAGATTCAAAATTTTTATTTTTCCTCTCGAATTAAAAAAACGCACATGGCTTTAGTAATGGAAGTACAGGGAAAGGGACCTGAATTTGGAGAAAACTGCTGGTTGGCACCAAATGCCACTGTAGTCGGAGATGTGAAAATGGGGAAGAACTGCACGGTTTGGTTTAATGCGGTAGTCAGGGGAGATGTGCATGAAATTAGAATTGGAGACGATACCAATATCCAGGATGGAGCCGTGATTCATTGCACTTATCAAAAAGCCCCGACCTATATCGGTAATCAAGTCTCTGTAGCGCATAATGCTATAGTTCATGGTTGTACGATTCATGATCGGGTGCTAATCGGAATGGGGGCGATTGTTATGGATGGAGCTGTGGTTCATTCTGATTCTGTGATTGCAGCCGGGGCAGTAGTTCTTGCTGGAACTGTGGTGGAATCAGGATCTATTTATGCTGGGATGCCAGCAAAAAAAGTCAAGGATATTGGTCCTGAAATGAAGGAAGTGATCTTACGGACAGCCAGAAATTACCCTATGTATTCGACCTGGTTCCCAAAAAGCGAATAAAATTTTAGAATATTTTAGACTCTTAGTTTTGAAGAATTTTTCAAAAGTCTTAGATTCAGACGCTTAAACTTTTATGAAATCATTTTTTGAAAAAATATCCACGAAGCTGGTTCTGGTAATCTTAGCCTTGCTTTTCATCTGGTTTAACCTCATGTTAAATCAATTTCTTTCCAAGGACCATGCTTTGGATTTGAAGTTTGCCTATACTGCGGAACAAGCCTATCTCTCTATAGGCCAATTGTCATTTGACCAAAGGAAACTGTATCGGTTTGGGATTTGGGCACTGGACATGCCTTATTTATTGGTCTATTCTATATTCCTTTCTGGAATTCTTTATAGGCTTTGGGGAATCAGAAAAATAGTCTTTTTGCCTTTTGTAGCTGCTTTTTTTGATTTATTTGAAAACTTGATGATTCTTAGAATTTTAAAAGTGTTTCCTCGGCATGAGGATTTTTTGGCGATTTGTGCTTCAGTATGTACAAGTTTAAAATGGATTTCTGTGCTATTTATCTTTTTGGGGATAGTAATTGGCCTTTTTAAGACATTATATTTTCGTCAAACTGTTCCTTTCAATTCGAATAATATCAAATCTTAATTTTTTCATCATTTCTCGTTTTCAGGAATTCTTTTCTTTATCCTGAATTTTGTTTAGTATTTGTTTTCGGTAGCTTTTTTCGAAATAATCAGATCTAATCACTCCTCTATGAAAGAAGAATATTTTAAGTGGTACTCTCCCTACGTAAATAGGGATGTCCAAATGTTGGTTTTTGGGCATGCAGGGTATCCTGTTGTCCTTTTTCCCACCTCCAAAGGATCATTCCATGAAAATAAAGACATGGGCTTGGTCGGTTCAGCTCATTGGTTTATTGAGCAGGGTTTGATTCAGATTTATTGCCCTGATAGCAATGACAGTTTGAGTTTTTACAATAAAGGAGTTCATCCTCATCAACGAATCCAGAATCATGTGGCTTATGATAAAATGATTTGTCATGAGGTGGTGGAAAGGATTCGATTAAATACTCCCTCTGCAAAAGTAGCCATGGCGGGTTGCAGTTTCGGAGGCTATCATGCAGCCAACTTTGCCTTCAGGCATCCGGGCTATGTGAGCCACATGTTTAGTATGAGTGGAGCCTTTGATATTCGAGACTTTATGGACGGATATCAGCATGATGATATTTTCTACAATAGTCCACTGGAATATTTACCTGGACTGCAGGATTATGAGCTTTGGAATATGCGGATCATTTTAGGTACCTCCAATTGGGATATTTGCTATGACGCCAATCTGAAATTGCATCATGCGCTAAAAGAAAAAAATGTGGACCACTGGCTGGATATTCGTCAGGATAAACAACACGATTGGCCAGTTTGGAAGGAAATGTTCCCTCATTATTTGTCCACTATCAAATTTGATTAACTTAAACCTTTATAATTCTATCATTTTAATCACTAGTAATCATGAAGAAAATCGGGATACTTTTTGGCATGGAGGACACATTTCCTCATGCTTTTGTGGAGAGAGTCAATGAAAAAGCTGAAAAGGGAATTGTGGCTGAGCCCGTGAGGATAGACAAAGTCGTCCAGAATCAATTGACCGAGTATGCGGTGATCATAGACCGGATTTCACAAGATGTTCCTTTTTATAGAGCCTATTTAAAGAATGCTGCGCTGACCGGGACAGCTGTAATTAACAATCCTTTCTGGTGGAGTGCTGATGATAAGTTTTTCAATAACTGTCTCGCAGATCAGTTGGGGGTTCCTTTGCCAAAAACGGTGATTCTTCCATCTGCTGAGCATCCAACAGATACCACCAGCAAATCCTTCAGAAACTTGGCTGCCCCATTAGACTGGGAAGGCATTTTTGGTTACGTGGGATTTCCAGCCTACATGAAGCCCTATGCCGGAGGAGGTTGGAAGAATGTTTATCGCTTGGAAAACAAGGAGGAGTTTTTCCAAAAGCATCCCGAGACCGGACAGTTGGTGATGTTGCTTCAGGAAGAAATCGTCTTTGACGAGTATTTCCGTGTGTATTGTTTGGGGGGAAAGGCAGTGAGAATCATGGAATACGAACCAAGAAACCCACATCACCTTCGCTATGTAGTGGATAAGGCACCTGCCTCCAAGAAATTATTGAATACTGTAAAGGATTACACTCTCCGGCTCTGCCAAGGCTTAGGCTACGATTTCAATACGGTAGAATTTGCCGTAAGAGACGGAATTCCTTACGCTATAGATTTTGGAAATCCAGCTCCTGATGCGGATGTCAATTCTGTGGGGCAGGCCAACTTTGACTGGGTAGTGGAGGAAGCTGCAAAAATGGCTATTGCTTATGCAAAAGCCCAAAAACCTGGAAAAATGAACCTCACTTGGGGTACATTCATGAAAGGTTCTGTGGAAAGCGCCAAGAGATTTTAAGCTGTGTTATGACAAGTACATCCAAAAAGCTTCCCAAATTCACCTTGGGTGTGGAGGAAGAATACATGATCATTGATCCTAAGACCAGGGATCTGCGTTCTCACATGTCCAAAATTGTGGATGGAGGAAAAATACAGCTCCGGGAACAGGTGAAGGCAGAAATGCACCAAAGCGTGGTGGAAGTAGGAACCAACATTTGCCAGAATATTGGAGAGGCAAGAAAAGAAGTTTCCTTTCTGAGAAAAAAGATTGATGAATTGGCCAAAGCACAGGGTTTGGTGGCTGGAGCATCGAGTACTCACCCTTTTGCCAAGTGGCAGGACCAGGAGATTACGGATGATCCCCGATACCATAACATTGTCAATGAACTAAAGGACATCGCCCGATCCAATTTGATTTTTGGTCTGCATGTCCATGTGGGAATTGAAAGCCGGGAGATTGCCCTCCAGCTGATGAATCAGGCCTGTTATTTCCTGCCCCATATCTATGCGCTTACGACCAATTCCCCTTTTTGGGAGGGTAGAAATACGGGTTTCAAGGCTTTTAGAGCCAAGGTTTTTGCCAAATTCCCAAGAACAGGTTTGCCGGAATATTTCGATTCAGTGCAGTCTTATGACAATTTCCTTGAGATTTTGGTCAAGACCAATTGCATAGACAATCCAAAAAAAATATGGTGGGATCTTCGCATGCATCCTTTCTTCAGCACGATTGAATTCAGGATTTGCGATATGTGTCTCACTGTGGATGAGACCATTTGCATAGTGGCTTTGATTCAGGCTGTAGTAGCCAAGTTGTATAAGCTTTTGATGAGCAATACCAGCTTTAACATTTACCGAATAGCCTTGATTCGGGAGAATAAATTCCGGGCCGCTAGAAATGGGGTTGAAGGTTTATTGATTGATTTTGGAAAGAAAATAGAAGTTCCTACTCGGGATTTGATCATGGAACTTTTGGACTTTATTGATGATGTGGTAGACGAATTGGGTAGCAGGGAAGAAATTAATTACGTTCACAAAATTCTCGAGCGGGGTACTGGCGCTGATCAGCAATTGGCAGTATTCGAGCAAACTGGAAGTTTAGAAGCTGTTGTGGACTTTATTACCTCTAAGTTTACGGAAGGGTTATAAGGTAATTCCTAACTTTGCCCCAGAACAAACCAACTTAACACCGTGGGAAGAAGAAAAATACAGCTGGCGATTTTGGACATGTACGATGGTGAGCCTAATCAAGGCATGCGCTGTATCCATGATATTCTTACCCGATTCGAGGATAGGATTTCTTGGAAAGAATTTGATGTCAGAGGAAAATCCCAGATTCCCAATATTTTGGAATACGACCTTTTCATTTCTACAGGCGGTCCTGGAAATCCTTTAGAAGGAAACGGAGACTGGGATTTGAAATACTACGATTTTCTTGATCAGATTCTGATTTGGAACCAAAATCATAGCCAAAAGAAGCATTTGATGTTGATTTGCCATTCTTTTCAGATGGCTTGCAAGCACTTTGGATTGGGACAAATCACCAAAAGGAAATCAACCTCTTTTGGGGTGATGACTGTGCATAAAACTCCTGAAGGATTTAATGATCCTGTTTTCCTAGGCTTAGAAAATCCTTTTTGGGCGGTAGATTCCAGAGATTATCAGGTTGTCCAACCCAATTCCAAAAAATTCAAGGCCTTAGGTGCCAAGATCATTGCGCTTGAAAAAATCAGAAACCATGTGGAGTATGAAAGAGCCATCATGGCTATTCGCTTTACGGATGAAATTGTTGGGACTCAATTCCACCCAGAGGCTGATGCAATGAGCTTTTTGGAGCATCTCAAAAAACCGGTGGTTCGGGAAAAGATTATTGAACTCAAAGGGAAGGCAAAGTTTAGAACTATGCTGGAAGATTTGGTGGATGAGAATAAAATCTACAAAACCAATGAAACCCTGATCCCTAATTTCCTCGAACAAGCGCTTAGAAAAATCAAACTCGCTCAAACCCCTTCTCTGACATGATAGAGGATCTTCGAAGTCGGTTTAATGCAGAATTTTCCAAGGAAAAGTATGAATCCTTTCTTAAGGATATTGAATCAGATTTTGGATATGCTCCGACATTCCGAATTGCTGAAACTCCGTTTTTTATCCCCAAAAGTTTAAAGAATCAGCTTTTCGAAGCTTGCGGGCAGGTAATTGACTTTATCAAAAGACCGGATTTCAAGGCGATTACTCAGCGTTCCATTGAGTTGAATACGGCTGTTCCCAATGAGGATGAGCATACCCAGTTCTTGGCGATAGATTTTGGGATTTGTGAGGAAAACGGAAAGTTGATTCCCAAACTGATCGAAGTGCAAGGTTTTCCTTCCATTTTCAATTTTCAGTTTAATCTCAATCGAAAGGTCAAAAAATATTATCCCTTTTTGGAGTCACTTTCCCCATATCCAGATGGAATTTCCGAGGAGAAATATCTCGAAATTTTAAATCGTGTTGTATTGGGTATGCATAAGAATGAGGAAGTGGTTTTGCTGGAAATTGAACCAGATAAACAGAATACTAAGATCGATTTTTATTACGCCAAAAGGGATTTGGGTATACCCATTATATGCGTGACTGAGGTGATTAAAGAGGGGAAAAAACTCTTTTATCTCAATCCAAAAGGCCAAAAGGTTCAAATCAAGAGGGTTTACAACCGTGTGATTTTTGATGAATTGGACCTTAGAAAAGACCTTAAGCTTCAATTTAGCTTCACAGAAGAATTAGATGTCGAGTGGGCTGGTCATCCTAATTGGTATACTCGGATTTCAAAGTTTATTCTTCCATACTTACAGGGGCCATATTTTATTGAAACAAAATTGCTTAGTGAATTGGAGCAAATACCTGAGGACTTGGAAAACTATGTGTTGAAGCCTCTTTTTTCATTTTCAGGATCAGGTGTGATTTTTCATGTTAAAAAAGAGGATGTGGAATCAGTAAAGGAAAAGGATCTCTACATTCTCCAGAAAAAAGTAAACTACCTGCCTGTAATTCAATCTCCAGATGGAAAAGTAAAAGTAGAGGTAAGGATACTTTGTCTTTGGCCTGAGGGAGATGAAAGCCCTACAATCGTCGGAAATCTTGCAAGGCTAAGTAGAGGAGAAATGATCGGAGTAAAATTCAATAAGGATAAGGACTGGGTAGGAGGGTCGATTGGACTCTTTGAAAAATGAAAAAGCTGAGCAAAACTCAGCTTTTATTATTTATTCTTGTTTCCACTTGGAAGGGTCTTTTCTCCATTCCGCAAGAGATTCCAAGGTGTCTTCATTGATGTATTTTCTATGGACTGCTCTAGGAAGTAGGTGATCATAATTGCACAAGCAAACCAGTTTGACGTCAGCATTTTTGAAATTTTCAGTTGCCACATCAAAGCCATAGCTAAAAATGGCAACCATTCCCAAAACCTCAAAACCTGCTGCTCTTAAGTCATCAGCAGCTTTAAGGGAGCTACCGCCTGTAGAAACCAAATCTTCGACTACGACTACTTTTTGGCCAGGAACCACTTTGCCTTCAATCATATTCTCCATCCCATGACCTTTTGGTTTAGAGCGAACATAGATGAATGGAAGGTTCAGTTCATTGGCGATCAAGGCACCTTGAGGAATTCCAGCAGTCGCAACGCCGGCAATGGCTTCTGCTTTTGGGAAATGATGCATGATGCTTTTCACCAATTGCTCTTTGATCAGATTTCTCACTTCCGGGAAAGAAAGTGAAAGCCTGTTGTCACAATAAATAGGTGACTTCCAGCCTGAAGCCCAAGTGAAAGGTTTTTCGGGTTGAAGGCGAATGGCCTGAATTTCAAGGAGCTTGTCCGCGACTTCGGCGGCTGTACTTAAATCTAGAATTTCCATAAGCTCAAAAATAGCAGATAAAAAAAGTTTAGAATTGTGCCGGCTGATTTTTTTATGCATTTTTGACCAAACCAGCAGTTTATCCACCTCCTTTTCGCATGAAAATTTTTGTTAACGACAAGCCTTTGGAGCTGATCAGCTATGAAGAACTTGATCCCTCAAAAACCTACGAGCACATTTATACCCAAAGTGATGAATTGCCTGCAGAAGTGGAGTGGGAGGAAGATGTGATTTTCCATGAACCTTCCCATGACCTGATCATTCGGCTTTTGTACTTGTTGAGAACCAGGAAAATGAAAAAGCTGGATTCCGTAACCTTGGTTACCAAGGACAGAAAAGCCTTGAAAGCATTCGTTAAAAGCAGATTTTTAATTGTTAAAGCTGCCGGAGGGATCGTTGCCAAAAAAGACAAAGTCCTGATGATTTTCCGATTGGGTAAGTGGGATTTTCCAAAAGGGAAATTTGACAGAGGGGAGACTCCTGAAGCTTGCGCCAAAAGAGAAGTGGAGGAGGAGTGTAATATCAAGGTAAAACTCGGACCTCATATCGTAAACACTTGGCATACCTATACCCAGAACCGAAAGTCAATTCTTAAAAAGACCTATTGGTATGTAATGGAATCATCCAATGATTCTACCATGAAACCCCAAGCAGAAGAAGGAATTGAGGATATTTTGTGGATGTCAGAGCAAGATGCCAAAACTGCACTGATCAATTCTTATCCTTCTATGAGGCATTTGTTCAAAGAATACCTCAAAAAACACATGAAACCTCAGATTTCGTAAGGAAGAAATTCTGACACATCGCCACCGTATCTATGAACTTCTCGAATGATGGTGGAGCTAATCGGTGCGAATTCAGGAGAAGTGATCAAAAAAACCGTTTCCAATTCTTCATTGAGATATCGGTTTAGCTGACTGATGGTGTTTTCGTACTCAAAATCAGTGGTATTTCTCAAACCCCTAACTAAAAATTGGGCTCCCAACCTTTTAGCCAAAGTGGAAGTAAGTTCGTTGTAAACTTCAACTTTGACTCGTGGCATGTCCGCATAAACCTGCTGGATTTTTGGAACCATGTAGTCTATTTCAAAATACCTCGACTTTTTCGTGGAATTGTAGCCTATTCCGATTACGACTTCGTCAAAAAGCTTGAGGCTTCTCAATACGATATCGTGATGCCCTTTGGTAAATGGATCAAATGATCCCGGAAAAATTGCGATTTTTTTCATGGTTTAGTCCATTTGCCAATTGGCTTCGAATAGATTCTCAGACTTCAGGTGCTTGAACCCATGTCCATAATTCTGATTGGCATGTGGTTTTACCATTCTAAAATGGTGAAAATAAGTTTCCCCCCACTCCTGGGTGATTTCATTTTCCTCAGGTGATCCAAATACACTTACTCTAGCATGTTTCTTATCAAACTTCAATTGATCCATAGCTATGAGCGTGTACTTCAAAACGTCTTCAGGGCTTTCGATTTCAAACATATTGAACAGACTCAATTCCTGATCTGTGAACGCAGCCAAATACATCTGGCCACCATTGTAATCGATCAGAATTTCCTGCCCAATCAGATTGAATCTTTCTTTGAAAAGATAGGAGAGGAAAGAACATGCTCCATGATAAAAGCTCACTTCCGGAAATCTGGATTCCAAAGCTTTCTGTTGTTGGCTGGTGATGGAAGAGACAAGGATTAAGTTATTGCTGTCCAACCCGCAGGTAAAATAATGATGCTTTCCTGAAGGTTCGCCTGCAAATATGAGGTATTCGGCTTCCTGCCCAGGTTGAAAAAGTAAACCAGGTATTAGGGCAAATACAGGCTTATGGAAATATACTTTACAAGGCACATCCTGCTTGAGCAACTGGTCTGCACTTAGTAATTGCTCCAATTCCTCTAATCCTAGATTGAGGTGATGATGTACTGCGATGTTTGCCCCGTTTTTGTCTTTCGCAAAAACGAAGGCAGAATTTGGGTATAAAAAAAGTGATAAGCCCGCTGTGTCCTCCACATCAAACTTATCACTTTTATAAACTTTAGTTTCAGTTTTCAAAAGCTGTTTGGATTATTTCCAGTTACCTTCAGTAGAAGCGTCGGTTCTGGAGCCTACTCTCAATGCTTTTTCGTTGTTGTTCAATCTTCTTTTTGGATTAATTGGAGCCGGGTCACGAATTTCAAATACGTTAACCATGTATCCACCTGTCTTCTCGATTTTGTCTGAGAAGAACTCAAATTGCTTTCCTCCTGATCCTGGTACTACCGGTAGAAGATCCAAGTTGAAGTCAGGGAACTTTCTTTCATTGAACAAGGAATCCATTACTCCGACTGAACCCAAGGTGTCATAAGAAACATTAATTTCTTCAGCACCATAATCCAACAACTTGGTGGTCTCAGTTCTTTGTACCAACCAGATTTGGCCATCTTCGATAAACATTCTCAAGGAATCCCAGGTGCTTGCATATTTTCCGTTGGAAGCTTGATAAGCCAACTGAGCATCGCGAAGCATCTCCAGTTTCTGAATAGTTGCAGCCTCTAGGAGGGCGATTCTTTTTTCCTCTTCTACTACGTCGTTGACACCTTTCCAAAGAAGGTAACCCAAAAACACTGCAGCTGCGAAGAAAACTAAGGATAGAACTCTAGTAAGATTCATTTTGATAAGATTTAGAAATCTGGTTAAGGTTGAAGGTTTTTAAAAACGTGCTATTTTATAGAAATATTTCCAAAATTAAAATATCCTTTCCACAATCCTAGGTCAGATAGACTTTTAATTCCCCAAAAGACCTGATGAAGGGATTCTTTTGGAAGATTTTTTAGCTGATCGGTACTCATCCAGGTAAGTTCAAGAAGAATTTGTCCATTTTGGTCCAGCTCCGGGTCAATGCCTAATTTTAAATTTCCTCCCAATTTCCTCACTTCAAAGAAATGTTCCATGGCATGAAGGGGAGGATCTAGGTATTCGTGAACAAATAAATAAGGCCCTATTTCAATTTCCAATCCGGTTTCTTCCAAGAATTCTCTTTTCAGGTTTTCCGGGGCAGAGGTTCCGTATTTCATACCACCTCCTGGAACAGACCAAAAGACCCGATTTTCACTCATTTGGTGTTTTACCATAAGGATCTTATCCTCTTCAATCAAAATCCCGTTCACGCGGCTTCTAAGCCTATGTCCAAATTTTGATTCGATTTCTTTGCTGATTTGATCTTGTGGCATTTACCTTCGCTGAATATGGGTAAAGATAGTCAGGCAAAGATTAAGCCCTCAGACCTTTTAATCAAATATTTTCCTTTTTCTCCAACTTCTGGACAGGCTTCTTTTTTCCAGAAGATGAATTCCTTTTTGGAAAAGACGCCTGATGAAAAGCCCACTTTTGTTCTCAAAGGCTATGCTGGTACGGGAAAAACCTCCCTGATTTCTGCTTTGGTCAAAATACTTCCCAGACTGGATATGAGGTCTTTGTTGCTCGCCCCCACAGGTAGAGCTGCCAAGGTGATGAGTAATTACTCAGGTCGTGGAGCTTATACCGTCCATAAAATCATTTACAAACCCAAAGGTGATCCGGGCACCATGGGCGGGGGATTTATTCTTCAGAAAAATTATTACAAAGACACTCTATTTGTAGTCGATGAGTCATCCATGCTGGCCGATGACGGAGGGATGTCTGGTAATTTGCTTTGGGACTTAATTCAATTTGTTTTTTCAGGAAAGGATAACCGCTTGCTTTTGGTTGGTGATACTGCCCAGCTTCCTCCGGTGGGAAGTGAATATAGCCCTGCTTTGGAAGCTGGATATTTGCTGCGTCATTTTCGACTTCAGGCTGATGAAATTGAATTGACAGAAGTCATGCGTCAGCGTTTGGAGTCTGGAGTATTGTACAATGCCACCCAGCTTCGTCAGCAATTGAAGATTGAAGTTCCGGCAATTCAGGTGCATACCATGGGTTTTAAAGATATTTTCCGAATGACATCAGAGCGGTTGGAAGATGGGCTTCGCTATGCCTATGATAAGTTTGGGACTGAAAATACTACCATAATTACCCGCTCCAATAAGGCAGCTGTTCAATACAATCAATACATCCGAAGGGTGATTCATTTTTATGAAGATGAAATCAGCGCAGGGGACTTGCTGATGATTGTCAAGAATAATTACACCTACATGGCCGAATCTGACAAGGTTAACTTCCTTGCCAATGGGGATATGGCTGAGGTGATGAAGATTCGAAATTTTGAAGAAATGTATGGACTTCGCTTTGCGACTTTGGAATTGAGACTGTTGGATTATCCGGAGGAACCTTTTTTTGAGGCAAAGGTGATTTTGGATACCCTGTATTCTCCAAGTCCTTCTCTTACTCGGGAGCAATACCGAAGTCTATATGAGCAGATTTCTGAGGATTATGCGGATGTAGCCAATAAGACTGAAAGACAGGAACTGATTCGAAAAGATCCCTATCTGAATGCGCTACAGGTCAAATTCGCTTATGCTTTGACTTGTCACAAGGCGCAGGGTGGACAATGGAAAGCGGTTTTTGTGGACCAAGGCTATCTCAAAGATGAGCAGGTGGATCGGGATTTTGTGCGCTGGCTATACACCGCAATGACTAGGGCAACCGATGAATTATATCTGGTTAATTTTGCTCCTAACTTCTTTACAGGGTTTAAAAAAGAGATTGAATAAAGGAAGAAAGATTTCTTCACAGAATTTAACAGGGTTGACAAATGAACTTTGGCAAGGTATTTTCGCATTTATATAATTGATGGCTTTGAAAGTTTGTAAGGCCAAAAAAGATTTGAATATTTAAACCACAAATACAATACGACTATGAAAAAATTAGGCATCATCTTCAGTTTGTTGGCTTTCGCTTTGGTATTCCAAGCTAATGCTCAAACCTCAGGATCAGGAGCGGTAATTACCTTCAAGGAGAATTCCGTGGATTTTGGTGATATCGTTCAAGGAGATAAAGTCGAGCATACTTTTGTGCTGACTAATTCAGGTACCGAGCCTTTGGTAATTTCTAACGTGGCAGCGACTTGTGGATGTACAGTTCCAGTTTGGCCAAAAACTCCAATCGCTCCAGGTCAAACCGCAGAAATCAAGGTTTCTTTCAACTCAGCTGGTAAAATGGGTAAGCAAAACTCTGTAGTTAGAATTTACTCCAATGCCTCTGAGCCAATCGAGAAAGTTTCTTTGATCTCCAATGTTTTGCCAAAAACCAATTGATTAAGACTTTTCAACCTTCAATTAGCCTGTCAGTTTCCTGACAGGCTTTTTTATTGGTTGGTGAGAAAATATCCACTTACTCAAAAGAAATAGCTTAAGAATCCCTCATTCTGAACTTAGGATGAATTTGAGGGGTTTCTTTTTCATAAATTATCCCCATGGCACCGAAGAAAGAAAGAAAAGTCACCATGAGCCAGGTTTTCAAAACCATTATCTGGCCCAGACGAAATCACCTGTTTTTAGGATTATTTTTAATCATCATCAGCCGGCTTGCTAGTTTGATTTTGCCTGGTGCAAGTAAGTATCTGGTCGACGATGTGATTCCCAGCAATGACCTCAACATGTTGAAATGGCTGATTTTTGCCGTGGTAGCCTCGATTGTGGTCCAGTCTGTGACTTCTTACGCTTTGACTCAGATCTTGAGCGTCGAAGCCCAAAACCTTATTTCAAAACTCAGATCCCAAGTTCAAAGTCATATCATCAAGCTTCCCATCCGCTTTTTTGACAATGCCAAAACCGGGGAACTTGTCAGTCGGATCATGACCGATGTAGAAGGAGTGAGAAATCTGGTAGGAACTGGCTTTGCCCAGATGATTGGAGGGATTTTGACTGCGGTCATTTCCTTGGTTTTGTTGATTAGCATTAGTCCCTTGATGACGCTTTATGTACTCGTTCCTGTGGTTGTTTTTGGATTGGTTTCTTTAAAAGCCTTTGGGAAAATCCGCCCTATCTTCCGGGAAAGAGGAAAAATCAATGCTCAGGTTACCGGTCGATTAACCGAAACTCTGGGTGGAATCCGAGTGATTAAAGGCTTTAATGCCGAAGGACAAGAGATTAAGACTTTTGAAAAAGGAGTGGATGAGTTGTTCCAGAATGTAAAAGCGAGTTTGACCGCTACCAGTTTTGTGACCTCCATGGGTTCCTTGTTGCTGGGATTGGCCTCAGCTGGGATCATGGGTATTGGGGGTTGGATGATTATGAAAGGGGAAATGACTTTCGGTGACTTTTTGGCTTTTACCCTGTTTTTGGGCTTTATGATTGCCCCGATTGTGCAGATGTCCAATATCGGTAGTCAGCTTACCGAGGCTTTTGCCGGTTTGGACAGGACAGAGGAGATTATGAATACTCCTTTGGAATCTGATGATCGAAAAAGAACCAAAGCGCTTAATTCCATCCAAGGTGATGTGGAATTTCAGGATGTTTCTTTTGCTTATGAATCAGGAAAAGAGGTCGTGAAAAATATCAGTTTCAAAGCTCCTTCTGGTTCAGTAACCGCTTTGGTAGGGACTTCAGGATCTGGAAAAACTACCATAGCAGGCTTGGCGGCCACATTTCTAAATCCAGATTCAGGACAAATTTTCTTGGATGGAGTGGATTTGCAAACCGTGACTTTGGAGTCGTTCCGCTCTCAATTGGGCGTAGTACTTCAGGATGACTTTTTGTTTGAAGGTACAATTCGGGAAAATATCCTTTTCCCAAGACCTGATGCTACGGAGGAAGAATTGAAAAAAGCCGTGATTGCTGCCCATGTGCAGGAATTTACTGACAGATTTGAAGACGGTTTGGATACCTTGATCGGGGAGAGAGGGGTGAAGCTTTCTGGAGGTCAGCGTCAGCGGATAGCCATTTCCAGAGCGATTTTGGCGAATCCGCGAATCTTGATTTTGGATGAGGCCACTTCGAATTTGGATACAGAATCGGAGACTTTGATTCAAGCGAGTTTGAAAGAACTGATGAAAGGCAGAACCACATTCGTGATTGCCCACCGATTGAGTACCATCCGACAGGCAGATCAGATTCTGGTCATCGAGCAGGGTAAAATCGTAGAACGAGGCAAGCACGAGGAATTGATTGCTCTGGAAGGAAGATACTATCAATTGTACACGTATCAGGCAAGAATTTAATCCAGAACATGCTAAAGCGGATTCCAAATCCTTCAAAAGTCAAGGGAATCAAGGTGGTTGAAAGCTTCGTGCTAGCAAAAGGATCAGCGATTTGCCTGCCTGGATTTGGGATTTTGATTTCCTCTTCTATTCCAGAATCTATTCGCTTGGAGATCATCCAACATGAATACGGACATTACCTGGATTATCTTTTTGGAATAGAAGGGGATCGCAAGAAGTTTCTGGGTTCAGCTTTTTTGGGTTTTTACCTGAAGATAGGCCTTCCAAGTTTGCTTAATTTAATTCCAGGTTTCAATCGCTTACCTTGGTTTAAAGGTTCTCATCGAGTATTTTGGACAGAAATCCGAGCCAATCGTCTGGCTCATACCTATTTTCAAAACGATTTGGCGGAAGGTTTCTCTCGTCGTTTTCCAACTCAAGACTAGCTGAAAATTTGCCATGAACCAAAGAAGAAGATTTCTCAAGACCCTAGGAATAAGTTCACTGCTTATTACCCAGAGCTCTTCTTGGATATTGGCCAGATCCTTTTCCAAAAGTAAAATCAAGCTCGGCTTGATTTCAGATTTGCATCAGGATGTGATGCCAGATGGGAAAGCCCGATTGGAGGTCTTTTTGGAATACATGAACCAAAAACAAGTCGATGGGCTGATTCAGCTGGGTGATTTCGCAGTTCCTTCTTCCGAAAACCAAGAGTTGATTTCGCTTTTCAATTCATTTCATCCACATGCTTTTCATGTTTTGGGAAATCATGATGTGGATTATGGGCATTCTTGGGAGCAATGTTTGCAGGCCTATGGAATGAAGTCGCGATATTATTCCCTGGAGTTTAAGAGGATTCAATTGATTGTTTTGGACGGAAATGATACCGGCTCGCCCGCACATAAAGGAGGCTATCCTTCATACGTTGGTCCTCAGCAGCAGGAATGGCTAAAAGACGAACTTGAAAAAACCGAATTACCTGTTCTGCTTATTTCCCACCAACCCATAGCAGGGATTTACACCATCGATAATGCTCTGGAGATGCAGGATTTATTGGGGAAGTATTCGGATAAAATACTTTTAGCGATCAATGGACACGCTCACGTGGATCAGCATCTCGTGGTAAAAGGGGTAAACTATCTCCATATCAATTCTGCATCCTATTATTGGGTGGGGAAGGGTTTGGCCCATGAAAGCTATCCAGCGGAGGTTCATGAAAAATATCCTGAGTTGGCATTCACTTGTCCTTATTCCCAAAGCCTTTTTGCCCTGCTGACCCTTGACTTGGAAAAAGGAGAGATCCTTTTGGAAGGGAGAAAAGCGGAATGGGTGGGCCCATCTCCACAGGAATTGGGTATTTCGTATTTGACTGAAAAGGAGAGGGTGGAGAATTTGATACCGGGAATAAGCTCAAGAACAATTTGAATTTTTAAGGCAAGAAAAAAAGCAGCTGAGATTTACAGCTGCTTTTTGCTTTTAATAAAGATGAAATCAAATGATTGATTAAAAAGGCAAATCTGCCTCAGCTTCTTCGAGAGCTGCTTTTTCGGATTTGCTTCCACCCAAAAGGAGGATTTCATTGACGATCACTTCTGTGACGTATTTTTTCTCCCCGTTTTTGTCGGTGTAGTTGCGATTGCTGAGTTTGCCTTCGATGGCTATCTCCGAACCTTTGTCTGTGTACTTGTCCAGGATTTCTGCGTTTTTGCCCCAGATGACCAGATGGGTCCAGGTAGTTTCGGTGATTTTTTCTCCCTTGGCATTTCGGTAAACTTCGTTGGTAGCGATGTTGACATTACCCACGATTTTACCATTTTCGAGAGTTTTGATTTCTACTTTGTCACCTAGGCGACCGATGAGTTGAACTTTGTTTCTTAGCGCGTTCATGATTTTAAAAGAATAAGTGTGAAAGATTTGGTTTAACAATTTCCGCTAGAGGATAACTGATGGACCAAAGTTGGGAGGAAGCGCAAGAAAGAGTCGGGAGCTATTCGCTTGTTTCCGATTGTATTCGTTTGTTGTCGGATAAAATAGCCTTAGATGCTGGAAATGGATTTTTTTAATGAAAAGAAATGATTAGGTTGAGTGGTGCTTATATATGAGTTACCCGCAAGGGTAGCGGACGACACAAACAACGACAATGAAGAAAAAAATAATAATCGGAACAACAATTTTAGCAATAACAACAACTGCATTTACAATGGGACTTTTTGACAAATTATTCGGTAAGACAAACCCTGAAAAACCGACAACTACTTCTCAACCAAAAGTTGGACATCAAGAAGAGTGGGAATTTTATTTCAGTAATGTAAACGACAAGTTAGGTTCACTCTTTGTTGACCTTGGCCTTCGCAAAGTTGCACCAATGGCAGACAAACCAAATGTTGTTTGGGTTTCCATTAAAATGAATAATCCACGAGAAGACGGACTTTCATCACAAGAAGAAAGCGAGTTGCTTGGCGACATTGAAGACGCTTTGGTTGACAAAATTATTTCCAAACACAACTCCATTTACGTTGGACGACTGACATCGGCAGGCGACAGAGATTTGTATTTTTATTTTGGTGACACCACGCTTTACGACAAGACAATTTCAGAAGTAATGGTTGCTTATCCAAAATATCAATTTGACTTCGGCTCAAAGGAAGACAAAGAATGGGGCGGCTATTTTGACTTTCTCTATCCTTTACCACAACAATTTCAAAGCATTCAGAACAGACGAGTAATTGAACAATTAGAAAAAGGCGGAGACAAACTGACAAAAGAAAGAGAGGTATTTCATTGGATTTATTTCAAATCGGACAGCGACAGAGAAAAGTTTTTAGAGAAAATTAAAAATGACAATTTCTCAATCGTAAGTAAATACAGCGACAAATCTTGGGGAGAATTTGCTTACCGACTTCAACTAAAACGAGTTGACAAGGTTGACCAAAACAGTGTTGACGACTACGTTATTTATTTATGGAAACTTGCAAACGAATTAAATGCAGAATATGACGGTTGGGAAACTTCAATTGAAAAAGACTAACTATGATGACAGACAGAACGCCAGCAGGTAACAGCACATTTGCATTAGGCGGGGTTTCGTGCTCCGCAGACAGGTTTGTGGTAGCCGAAAGTTTGGTTCTCCGCATCAACATTTGTGTTGAAAATCGCCACCTTCGCCAAGCCCGAAAACGTTCAATTTACTTATGAAAAACCCTATCCTTATCCTCCTTATTTTTCTTACTGTTTTGAGCAGTTGCCAGCCTGAGTCTGTCAATCAGGAGTCTTTAAGCACAAACCAAGAAGCGTCTCAGACAAAGGGACTAGCTGAAGGTAAAATGCAGGAACCCGTCTTTTTTCCTTCCGAACTTCCCTATCCTTTTTCCAGTGCAGTACAGGTAGGGGATATTCTATATTTATCCGGTGAGATTGGAGATGCAGGAAATGGAACAGGTGTAGTCCCGGGCGGGATAGAGGCCGAAACGCACCAGATGTTTAAGCGAATTCAGGCCACCCTTGCCCAACATGGACTAGGCTTGGAGGATGTGTTTAAATGTACCGTGATGCTGGCCGATATGTCCGAGTGGCCTGCCTTCAATCAGGTCTATGCGACCTACTTCGAGAAAGGTAAATACCCCACCCGTTCGGCAATGGGAGTAAATGGCTTAGCCCTTGGGGCAAGAGTGGAGATGGAAGTTTGGGCTTATAATCCTCAGAAAAAGGCTTCTGAATAGGATTAGATGTGATTTTATAGCGAATACTTTTTCATTGCTTCTCAATCGTTTCCGTTGATTTTTGCGATAGGGGAGATTCCCCTCCTTTTTTATGGCTATTTTAAGTAGATGATAGCAAAGGACTTATCCAGAAGGGACTTTATTCAAAAAAGCTTGGCTGCCGGCTTGGGTTTGGCAGCATTTCCGAGTATTGCTGGGCTTGCTTCCCAAGCCGAACCCAAAATGAAATTTGGCTTGGTAACCTATGAATGGGCCAAGGATTGGGATCTGCCTACCTTAATTTCCAATTGCGAAAAGACCAGAATTTTGGGAGTGGAGCTTCGTACCCAGCATGCGCATGGAGTGGAAATTTCCCTTTCGAAAACCCAACGGGAGGAAGTCAAAAAGCGCTTTGCGGATAGTCCTGTGACTTGTTTGGGATATGGGTCCAATTACGAATACCATAGCCCAGACCCTGAAAAGCTCAAGCAGAATATCGAGGGGACCAAAGCATACATTGAGCTTTGTCATGATATTGGAGCAACGGGAATCAAGGTGAAACCCAATTTTCTGCCTCCAGACGTACCCAAGGAAAAGACCATCACCCAAATCGCAGCTTCTTTTAATGAAGTCGGAAAATATGCCCAGGATTTTGGGCAGTTGATCCGGGTGGAAGTGCATGGGCAATACACCCAAGAGCTACCCGTGATGAAGGCGATTTTTGAGCAGGTCACAGAATCCAATGTCAAAATTTGCTGGAACTGCAACGAGGAGGACCTTTTGCCTCCGGGTTTGGAAGCCAACTTCAATTCTGTCAAGCAATGGTTTGGGGACACGGTTCACGTTCGGGAATTCAACGTAGGCACTTACCCTTATCAAGACCTTTTCAGATTATTCAATCAGATGAATTACGAAGGTTGGATTCTGATGGAAGCCCGAACCCAACCTACTGACCGAATTTTGGCTTTGCGTGAGCAAAAGGAAATCTTTCAGCAATTAACCACTGCGAGTACCTCCCTCTAACTCCATCAATTAACCGCTCCATGGAAAATAAACAGTGGTCAGTCTCAGTCATCAGACCCAGGGATCGGTCTCAGTTTGCAATGAAGTAGGAAAATTGAATAGTAGAAATTCAGACAACCCAAAATCAATAACCAATAACTCACAACTAATATTCATCCGACATCAAACAAAAACCCATAAAACCATGAATTCAGATCAATCACGCAGAGACTTTCTCAAAAAGTCAGCGCTTACCACCGCAGGTCTAAGCCTTGGCGCTATGGCCTTTTCTCCAAAAAGCTATTCCCGAATCCTCGGTGCCAATGACCGGGTGAATGTCGGCATCGTTGGTTTCTCTGACCGATGTCGGGGAGCCTTGATCCCTGCCATGCAAATCCATGCCAAGGAAATGAACTTTCAGTTTACGGCAGTTTCGGATATCTGGAGCAGAAGAAGAGAAGAATGCTTGGCCTATGTTAAAGACAAAGCAGGAGTGGATATCGCGGCTTGTCGAAACAATGATGAATTGTATGATCGAAAAGATGTCGACGCAGTGATCGTTTCCACTGCCGATTTTCAGCATGCCTTGCACTGCAAAGAAGCAGTGGAGGCTGGGAGAGATGCCTATGTAGAAAAGCCTTTTGCAGAAACCATGGCTGATGCCAGAGCAGCCAAAGAAGCTGTACTTCGGACCGGAAAAATCGTTCAGGTAGGTTCTCAGCGCCGCAGCGGGATCAATTACCATCAAGCCCATGACTTTATCAAGGCTGGTAAATTTGGAGATATTGTGGCAGTGGAGATGACTTGGAATGTGAATCAGCCAGGTCGATGGAGAAGAGCGGATTTGGTTAGCCAGATCCGAAAGGAAGATACCGACTGGGATCGATATCAGATGAATCGTCCCAAAACCGAATGGGATCCAAGAAAATATTTGGAGTTCCGTTTGTTCTGGCCGTATTCCTCCGGCATTCCAGGACAGTGGATGGCTCACCAGATCGATACCGTTCACTGGTTTACTGATCTTCCGCACCCCAGAAGTGTAGCCGCTAATGGAGGAATTTACCTTTGGAAAGATGGTCGTCAGAATTTTGATACCATGACCGCCGTCTTTGATTACGGACCTTTGAATGATCCAAGCAAGGGTTTTCAGGTGATTTACTCCTCACGCTTCACCAATTCTGCAGGGGGAACCAAAGAAATCTATTATTCCAATGCCGGTGAATTGAACCTGGATACCAATAGGATTTCTCCAAATGGAGGCCTATCTGCCAACCAAGCCAGGGCTATGGGAATGCAAGAAAATCTTTTGCCTGAAATGGCCTTGGGTGATGCAGTTAAAGTAGAAACCGGAGCAAATACCGGAGCTGATGACATGACTTCCGCCCATATGCGAAATTGGATGGAGTGCGTTCGCTCTCGCAAAAAGCCTAATGCCGACGTGATGGCCGGATATAATCATTCCATCGCCAATATCATGACCACAGCTGCTTTGCGTACAGGTCAGTTTGTGACCTTTGATGAGGAAAAGCAGGAAGTTTTGGCCGGAGGAAAGCCTTTCCAATACTAAGTCATGGTTCGGATGAAGCAAATTCAATGGGGGATGGCAGTCATACTGCTGTCCCTTTTTTCAGGGATAACACAAGCGCAAAACAAGGCAAAGAATTCCGTCCAATTGGTTCGAAAGGATGGAGAAAAAAAGGTGGAAGTTCTGATTGATGGAAAGTTGTTTACTAGTTATTACTATCCTGAAAGTCTGGCCAAGCCAGTTTTGTACCCCATCATTTCAGCAGGAGGTCATGAAATTACCCGAGGATATCCTCTTGCCCCTAGAGCCGGAGAGCGTGTGGATCATCCGCATCATGTGGGTCACTGGATGAATTATGGGGATGTAAATGGATTGGATTTTTGGAATAATTCCGATGCAATCCCAGCCGACCAAAAGAGTAAGTATGGAACTATCGTTCATACCGGAATTTTAGAAGCCAAGGAGACTCCAAAAGGGGCGGAATTGGAAATTGGAATGGATTGGGTCAGGCCAGATGGAAAAATTTTGCTCAAGGAAAAGACTCGCTTTGTCTTTTCTTCCGAAGGAGAAAAGCGGAGCATTACCCGAATCACTACCCTGACAGCTCAGGATTTATCGGTTTCCATGAAGGATAATAAAGAAGGAGTTTTTGCCATTCGGGTGGCCAGGGAATTGGAGCATCCCTCTAATAAACCTGAGATTTTCACGGATGCGAATGGGATTCCAACCACGGTTGCTAGTTTAAATAATGAGGGAGTAAGCGGGAAATATCGAAGCAGTGCTGGAAAGGAAGGGGATGAGGTCTGGGGAACCCGAGGAACTTGGGTGACTTTGAATGGACAGATTGGAAGTGAAACTATCACCGTAGCAATTGTAGATCATCCTTCCAATCCCGGCTATCCCACCTATTGGCATGCGAGAGGCTATGGTCTTTTCTCCGCCAATCCCTTGGGGCAAAAAGAATTGAGTGGAGGAAAGGATGTCTTGGATTTCAAGCTTCAGCCGGGAGAGTCGGTGACGTTTAAGTATGAAATTTTGGTCATTTCTGGTTATCAGCCCAATGATCAGGAAATGAATAAGGAAGCGCTAAAGTTTGGTAATTGGAGGTGAAAATTAAAGTTTGAAGAAAGATGAAAGAAAATAATCCTACCAAATGGTAGGTTATTTTTTCTTGACTAAAGATTGTTTTATAAATATGCTTCGTGGTATTTTCGAGCCATGAGTTCAATATTTCGTCAGCCTTTATTTTTACCACTTTGGTGCTTCCTCTTTTTTGGGTTTTTACTGAGTTCGTTTCCTCTTTCAGCCCAAGAAATAAAGCTAGAGCAGCCATTACTTAAAGACTTTCCTGATCAGGGCTATTCCAGAATGACTCTTGGAGATTATTTTACTTTGGAAAAGGAAGACTTTCTGTATAAGATTATTGATGGACTGCCACATTTTTATTCATCCGAAGAGTTTGAACAATTGATCCAAAAACTCCGCCCAGAACTCAAGGAATTATATTTTTATTCCTATTGGGCTTGGAATGTTTCTAATGGAGGTGTTTCCTATTTCTATGATAATGGCTATGGTTATATGATGCCGGAGATCCGGAAGTTTTATGAGCGGATAGGGGATTCAAAAGGATTAGAACTATTGGGAAAAGC
Source organism: Algoriphagus boseongensis (assembly GCF_004362805.1). Taxonomy (GTDB): domain Bacteria; phylum Bacteroidota; class Bacteroidia; order Cytophagales; family Cyclobacteriaceae; genus Algoriphagus; species Algoriphagus boseongensis. Next base: position 1,524,480 of record NZ_SNYF01000005.1, on the reverse strand, counting down.
TGAAAATTGGTATAAAAATAAACCTGAAGAAGAGGTTTGGTTTGATCTTAATCTTGAAAGCCTAAATCAAGAAATCAATGCTTATAATTCTCGATTTGACATCCTAGTAGAAGAATATATTAGAGCTAATTCGCATTTCTACCTTCGGGATCAAAATGGTGAAATTTTTCCCAAGAACTTTTCCGGCAAGGCCCTGTCCTTCGATCCTTTGGCTCAAGGACTAAAGGAAGTGGAAATTGTAAATAATCGTAAAGAGGGGAAAATGAAAATTCATTCTCCTGAAGGGGTGGTTGTAAAAGAATTCAATTTTGAAAATGGAATTCAAGTTGGTGTGCAGCGTTATTTTGACGAAAATGGAGTTTTGGATAAAGAGGAGGTGCTTTTTCCAAATTCTGACACCAAAGAAATCCGGAATTATTATCCCAATGGGCAACTTAAATACGAGGGGAAAGAGAAAGAGCTTTATAAAAATGTAGGATTACAAACTTATTGGTATGAAAACGGGGTGGTAAAGTATGCCTTTGTTTTAGATGAAAACGGAAATCATACGAACCCATATTTCGAGTATTATCCCGATGGATCAAAAAAGTTAGAGGTGGATCGTCGCAAAGAAGAGCCAATCTATCTTAATTTTTGGGATGAAAACGGAGTTCAGCGTCTTAATGACGGAACAGGAGAGTACTTTTATGAATATGCCTATGATGGAGATACCACTCGTTACGAATACCAAATTCTAGATTACAAGAAGCATGGAGTTCAAAAAGAATTTCGAAATGGAGTCCTAGTCAAATACACCGAGATGAACCACGGCCAATATGATGGCTACCATCGGGAATATTATCCTGACGGAAGACTAAAAGAGGAGTATTTGATGAAAGCCAATAAAGTGGTCTCCCATCGGAGTCTTTGAAGAATCAAATTTCGGATTTGGTTGGAAGAGGGAAATCCTAAGAATTAGTCCCCATCTTTTTGAGCAATTCAGAAGCTTCAGCAATATTGTCCACAGTGAAAAACCGCTCATGCTCCACCGTATGGTCGACTTGCTCATGGATCCAAGTCGTATGAAAAGGAATATGAATTCCATAACCCCCCAGTTCCAAAACAGGAAGAATATCTGATTTGAGGCTATTGCCCAACATCATAAACTCAGAAGGCTGGATATCTAGGTGTCGAATTAGTTTTTCATAGTCGGCTACCCGCTTCTCACTCATGATTTCGATATGGTGGAAGTGCTTCTCCAAACCGGATTTCTTGAGCTTTCTCTCTTGGTCGACCAGGTCTCCCTTGGTGGCCATCACGATTCGGAAGTCTCCATTGAGTGCCTGTAGTACTTCTTCTACACCCGGCAAAAGCTCCACCGGTTTAGCCAACATTTCTTTTCCGATTGCCAGAATTTTATCGATTAGCGTGATAGGAACTTTGTGATCCGAGATTCTCAAGGCCGTTTCGATCAATGAAAGCATAAAGCCCTTGATCCCGTAGCCATAGAGTTGAAGGTTTTCGATTTCGGTTCGATAGAGCTCCTTCATGATGGCATGCTCAGGCATAAAATCTTCCAAAAGGCTGGCGAATTTTTCCTCTGCCTCCCGGAAGAAAGGTTCATTCACCCAAAGGGTGTCATCTGCATCGAAGGCGATTACTTTGATAGGCATGGTTCTTTTTGTCAACGGTCGACAGTCCACAGTCGACGGATTTTAAATGTATAATTGAATTTAAAAATTGGCACGGAACGTCATTGCGAGTGACAAAAATCTAGACTATCTAAATTAAGATTTCATTATCTGTCACGAAGCAATCCATAATTACAAAAAGACTGCTTCGTCGTGCCTCCTCGCAGTGACGACCTTTTTTTGGTAATCCCCACTGGCTTCTGCCGACTGCCAACTGCCTACTGAACCGTCTCTTTCATCCAAGCCAATAGCACCTCTCTCCAGCCTTCCACAGCTCCTTTTCCTAAGCCAAAGCTGAAGCCATGTCCTCCGCTTGGGTAGATATGCAAGGAAGCCTTGACTCCATTTTTATGAAGGGCTTGAAAGTAGAGCAAGGAATTTTCAATCGGCACCCCTTTATCGTCTTGAGCATGAACCAAGAATGTTGGAGGTGTTTCAGCATTGACATTGAGTTCTCCTGAAAAGCGATCCATCAACTCTTGCGAGGCATTTTCTCCGATTAGATTTTTCCTTGAACCCGAATGAACTGCTGCATCCCGGAAGGAAATCACCGGATAAACCAAAATCGAAAAATCAGGTCTTGCCGAAAGGGCGTCAATGGCGTCCTTTGGACGATTTACCTCATGAGAATATTGCGTACTCACGGTGGAAGCTAAGTGGCCTCCGGCTGAGAATCCCATCACCCCAACTTTAGAAGGATTGATATTCCATACCTCAGCATTTTGTCGGACAAGGCGAATGGCCCGCTGAGCATCCATTAGAGGAACCTCTTTTGGATCTGTTAAAGACTTGGAAATTGGAAGTCGATATTTGACTACAATTCCTGCTATTCCTTGGGCATTGAGCCATTTGGCAAAATCAGTTCCTTCCCAGTCATAGGCTAGGATTCCATAACCACCACCCGGAAAAATCACCACAGCGTCACCTGTTGCGATCTGTTTGGTTGGCAGGTAAACTTCTATCGTTGGAATTTGCACATTGGCAATTCGAAGTATTCCTTGTTGAGTTGCCTCTTCCTTGAGATCGGATGGATTCTGAAGTGGGGGAGTGCCTACCCAAAGGGGGAGGGTATAATTTTGGGCAAAAGTCAGGATAGACAAGAGCATCAAGGCTAGGGTTAGAAAGGGTTTTTTCATAGCATAAAAGGCATTCTAAATTCTAAAATCACATATCTCAAATCCGACATCGGACATTACACTTTAAACTCAAAAATCTTCTCAGTCAACGCCCATCTCCAATTGGCTGGGGTCCCGGGAAGATTGGTTTGGTATTGTCCTAGAAAGGCTTCCCATTCCTGAACTTTCGGGTTGGCATTATCCAAGGCGGCTTTTTTCTCAAAGCTGAAGTCATCCTCCGTGATCATGATCATGCTCAGTCTATTTCTCCAGCGGTAAATACTCATTTGAAGAACTCCTGCCATTCGAATACTTTCCAGGATTTCAGGAGCTACTGCCTTGTGGCAATCCACATACGCTTGAATGGCTTCTGGTTCGTCTTTTAGGTCACAGATTAGGAGGAAAGTTTGCATGAAATGGACACAGGAATAAGCTTCAATAAACCGAAAAAATCCCAAAATTCTTTCCTAATGTTTCAAAAAAGGAATGGATCAATTCGGATCCACATCCACGATCCAGCGGACAGACCTAAACTCGGGCACCGATTGTAATTCCTCCAAAATTTTGCTTAGGCCCTCTTTGAATACGGACTGTGTATTTCCGGCCTTATCCAGTTTAATCAAGCTCTCAAACTGGTATTGGTTTTTGATTCTGGCGATGATTCCTTTTTCCGGGCCCAGAACAATTTTTTTAACTGGCAGATTAGCCATCTGATGATGCAGGGCATGGGCAGCCTTTTCAGCTACTTTAAAATCGGTGTGTCTGGTCGTGATTTTGACCAGTTTCACAAAAGGGGGATAGAAAAACTTTTTCCTATCAAACATTTCCTGTCGGAAAAACTCGAAGTAATCTCCCCGAATTACCTTTTCAAAGAGGTCATTTTCTGGGTTTCGGGTTTGAATTATTACCTGCCCTTTAATATCTCTACGTCCAGCCCTTCCTGCCACTTGGGTGATTTGCTGATAGGCTCTTTCTCCGGCCCGGAAATCAGGAAAATTCAAAATTCTATCTCCATCCCAAATCCCTACCACAGTCACCTTGCCAAAATCCAGTCCTTTGGTAATCATCTGAGTCCCCACCAAAATATCGATCTGCCCTGCAGCAAACTCATCCAATAAGCGCTGATAGCCATATTTATTTCGAGTCGTATCCAAATCCATCCTTCCCATCCTGGCTTCTGGAAAAAGCAAACTCAAGGATTCCTCAATTCGCTCGGTACCCATGCCTTGAGTGCTCAGTTGGGAACTACCGCATGCTGGACAAGTCTGAGGGACTTTTTCCTTGTAGCCACAGTAGTGGCAGCGAAGCTCCTCTGCGAACTGATGATAGGTCAAGCTGACATCGCACTGCACGCATTCTGCAGCCCAGCCACAATCTTCACATTGGACATAAGGGGAGTAGCCCCGGCGATTTTGGAAAATGATAATCTGTTGTTGGTTTTCCAGCGCATTTTGGATCTTTTCCCGAAGCAGTCGAGTCGAATCCAGTTTGAGCAGGTTTTTCTTTCGGTCTGCAGAAAGATTAGCCAAATGGTACTCAGGCATACTTGCCTCACCAAAGCGATGGCTGATTTGCACATAACCGTATTTGCCCTGAGTGGCATTGAAATAGGTCTCAAAGGAAGGTGTAGCCGAACCCAAAAGTGTTCGAGCCTGATGAAAATAGGCCAGCATGATCGCTGCATCCCGGGCATGAAATCTAGGCGCAGGATCAAACTGCTTGTAGCTTGGCTCGTGCTCCTCGTCGATAATCACTAACCCTAAACTATCAAATGGCAGGAAAATAGAAGATCGTACACCTACTACAAAAGTAAAACGTCCTGAGAGGACTCCATTCCAAACTTCCACCCGTTCGTTGTCAGAATATTTGGAATGGTAAACTCCCATTTGGGACCCGAAGACTTGCTTCAATCGACTCACGATCTGCGTAGTCAGCGCGATTTCAGGTAATAAAAGCAAAACCTGAGATCCACTTTCCAAAACTTCCTGAATCAGCTTGATGTAGATTTCTGTTTTTCCCGAACCCGTCACCCCATGCAAAAGCACGGATTGTTTGGTTTCGAAATGGGTTTTGATTTCCTCCAAAGCCGCCTGCTGGGTAGAGGACAGGGCAGAGGCTTCCCGCTCAGGTTCCTCCTCCTCGATCCGGTTTACCACCAATTTGAAAGATTCGAAAACTCCATTTTTGATCAGGGTTTTCAATGAGCTTTCTGAGTCACCCTCTTCCAAAAGAGTGGCTTTATCCAGCCCTTTTTCATTCAGATGGGGTTTGTTGAAAACCGGAATATCCCTGAGGTATTTCAGTAGAATGGATTCTTGCTTGGGTTTGCCTTGAACAGCCTCGAAAACCGCTTGGAGGGCGTTTTTGTCTTTGGCAATGGCAGGGACCAGACGAATTCTTGTTTCTACTTTTGGAGTATACTTTTCCTGAACTTTCTCAAAAATCAAAATGGCCTCCTTGGCTACCAGGCTTTTTAGAATCGGGTGAATGGTTTTTACTCCAAGGATTTTTTCGCAGTCTTCGTAGCTGAGTTCATTCTGGTTTTCCAAGGCTTCCAGAATTAATTCCTCACGGGTATCCAAAGGGTAAGGGCTGGATTCCAGATCAAAGTTAGGATTAGCCTGGATTTTACTTTCTGAAGAAAGCCGAAGCCCAGAAGGCAAAGCCGCAAACATCACCTCCCCGATATGGCAGAAGTAGTATTCCGCCATCCACACCCAAAACCGAATCTGCAAGGGATTGACGCTGGGTTGAACATCCAGAATATCCAAAATGGGCTTGGCTTCGTAGGCTTGGGGAGGTTTGTTGTGAACCTTACCGATGATTCCGGTTAGGATTTTTTTCTTTCCAAACTGCACAATGACCCGCTGTCCAATTTGAATTTCTGATTGGAAGTTTTTGGGAATCCTGTAGGTAAACATCCTCGGGATCGGAACAGGCAGAATGATATCGGCGAAGTTATTTCCGCTGTTTTTTTCCAAAAAATCTTGATCTGCAAAGAGACTTTCCACCAATTCAGGCCAAATAGGGTAATTGAGTAAGGGCTTCTTCCAAGGAACTTACCGGACGTCGGCAGGCTCGATCGAAGCAAACATAAATTAAGGCATTTCCATTTGAATCGGGTGTTTTTCCCTGAAGAATCGGGGCATTTTCTGTCAAAGTCTCCGACCAGGCCAAAACCGAATTGGGGAGGTAAGCTTGTTGAAATTTAAAAGCAAGGGCTTTTGCTCCCTTTCCGACTATGGCGATTTCAGCACTGGGAACCAGATTCTCCAGATATAAAGTCGCCCAATTGCAAAGGAAACCCGGATCTCGGGTGATGAGCTCTTTCATTCCGCCCAGCATTTTCAGGGCTAGTGAAGAATACTTTTCCTCATAGGTCAAAAGTCCTAATCGGTGAAGATTTCTCGCCATGACCGAATTTGAAGAAGGAATCACATTGTCAAAAAGCTCCTTTTTATTAGCTATCAACTTTTCTGCTTTTGGATTATTGAAAAAGAAAAAGCCATCTGATTCATCAAAAAACTGATCCAGGCAAAAGTCGGTGAGTTCCTGGGCGAAGTTCAAATAGGAGCTTTCTCCAGAGCTTTCAAAAGCCATAATACTTGCCCGAATTATTGCTGCATAATCTTCAAGGAATGCCGGAGTGTAAGCCTGACCGTTCTTGTAGGATCTATGTAAAACCCCATTAATCATCATTTTGGATTGAATGAAATCCAGGTTTTGAAGAGCCAAATCTAGCATTTTCGATTCTCCAGTGGCATGATAAGCCTGAATCAGTCCCGCGCTCATGATTCCATTCCAACCTGCTAAAACCTTATCGTCTTTTCCAGGGAATATTCGTTGGTTTCTGACTTTTAAAAGGATCTTTTTGACAACCTCTAATTTGCTCAGGAGCTCCTCTTCCGAAAGACCAAATTCTGAAGCTACCTCGTAGTAGCTTTGAGTTTGAAAGAGGATATTGACTCCGTTTTCCCAGTTTCCCTGAGGTTTTAAATTGTATAGTTTGCTAAGCCAAGGCAATTCATCCCCGACCAAGCTTTGGAGTTCGGCATAGGTCCAGGTATAGAATTTTCCTTCTTCGCCTTCGCTGTCTGCATCTTGAGCTGCATGAAAACCGCCTTCACCTTGAAGCATTTCGGATTCCAGCCAATTTACAGTTTCCCTAACTTTTTCCAGAAAAAATGAATCGTGACTGGCTTGATAAGCTTTGGAGTAAAGCTCTAAAAGTTGCCCATTGTCATAGAGCATCTTTTCGAAATGCGGAGCAAACCATTCCCCGTCAACGGAATAGCGGGCGAAGCCACCACGCAATTGATCGTAGATTCCGCCCATTCCGATTTTTTTCAAGGTGAAAAACACCTTCTCTTTCAAATCTTCCCGCTTTGAAAGGAGGGCATAGTCCAGAGTAAAAAGCCAGATAGCCGGCATGGGGAATTTGGGAATTCGGTTCATTCCTCCCCATTCCGGATCAAATTGTGAATTCAACTTGGTTACAATTTCTACCAATTCGTCAGCATCAAGTTCGGTCTCCTCAGCAGCGATGCCATACTTTTCTGTTTCCTTTCGGCTCAAGCTTCTCCCAAAACCTTCCGCACTTTCAGCCAATTGGTCTTCATGTTTGGCAAAAGCATCCGCGATATTGGCCAAAAGCTGCTTCCATTTCAGATTGGGAAAATAGGTTCCTCCGTAAAACGGTTTTTGATTGGGCATCAGAAAGACATTCAGAGGCCAGCCACCCTGCAAGCCCATTGCCTGAACTGCATCCATGTAGATATTATCCAAGTCGGGTCTCTCTTCCCTGTCGATTTTGATGCAGACAAAGTGCTCATTCATCAATTCTGCAGTCACTTCATCCTCGAAACTTTCACGTTCCATCACATGGCACCAATGGCAGGCAGAATAACCAATTGAAACCAGAATTGGCTTATTTTCCACTTCAGCCTTTTTCAATGCCTCCGGTCCCCAAGGATACCAATCCACTGGATTATGAGCATGTTGAAGGAGATAGGGGCTTTGAGAGTGGAGGAGACGATTCATGTATTGAAGGATTGGAATTTTAAGTCACCCTGAGCGGAGTCGAAGGGTCCTCGACTCCGCTCGGACTGACAAAGATTGATGATGAAATTTGAAATTGAGAATTTAATTGGAGCCATGAAGGCGGTTTTCAATCAGTTGAATTTCTCTTGAAAAATCAAATTCCCCATTCAATCGTTCCAGTTTAGCCAGTAAGTTTTCCAGAAATTTCCGGTAAGAATCGGAGTCGGGGTTCATGGGTCTATGCGCCAACTCCAAGTTGATTTTTTCGATTTCCTTGACTTTTTCCTGAGTCTCTGAATCAAAAATGGCTTTTTTCCATTTTTCCCAGATGTAGTTTTCAGCTTCTTCGGAAGGATGGATCCTATCACTTTTATAAAATCTATAATCCCGGAGTTCATCCATCAGGATTTCATAAGCAGGGAAATAGGAAACCGATTCGAATTGATTTTCAAGATTTGAACAAAGAACACGAAGTAGGCTTTTGCTCAGCTGGTTTTCTGGAATTCCGTCTTTGATATGCCGAACAGGACTAACTGTTAGGACTATTTTTAGCTTTGGATTTAGAGATAAAACCTTTTGTAAAATGCCAACAAGGCCCTTTTCCATTTCTTCTATAGTAGTCAGCCTTTTCCTGAATAATTTTTGAGGCTGCTTATGGCAGTTGGCCACAGGTCCATATCCATCCAACTCGTAAATCCAGGAGGTTCCTAGTGTCAAAATGAGATGACTGCCTTCTGACAGATAGGTTTTAGTTTTCTGAAGTTGAAATTGGAAAAGGTCAATTAACTCCTCTTTCGTCTTTCCCCTGAGATCCGAATGGGCTTGGTAATGAAAAAAGCTTTGATCCCTTTCCAGAATTCCTTGAAGATTGGGTGAGTTTTCATTTACAGCCATTTCAAGCAAATCCGCCAAATTGAGTGGATGAAAAATCGTCCCAAAAGGATTGATCAAAATATCAAACTTTGAGGTCTCCATTTTCTGCCCAATTGTCTGAGCAAAGCAGGAGCCCAAACTCAGGATTTTACTCTGATGTGAAATGGGAAAGGGGGATTCAGGGACAGGAAAATCTATAAACCAAGACATGGCTTGAAATTAAGGAAAATCATGGAGGTGAGCTTGAAAAAAGGTTTTTGGTCGATTGAAAATTACCAATCCATGTTGCTAAATTCGTTTTAGAAAGCGGGTGTAGCTCAGTTGGTAGAGCGTCAGCTTCCCAAGCTGAAGGTCGTGAGTTCGAGACTCATTACCCGCTCTGAGGACAGCTATTAAGTTTGCTGTCCTTTTTTATTTCCTTGAAAATGAGTTTTTTAAAAAATATTTAAGATTTCCTGTGATTTTTTAAGCAGACTAAAGACTAATAGTTCAAAAGCAATTCAATGAGCCAAGAAGAAGAATTTGTAAATCTAATCCATGAAAATCAAGGACTGATTTACAAGATTTCTTCCATCTACACCCAAAACACTGAAGAGCAGCAAGATCTCTATCAGGAAATTGTGTACCAGACTTGGAAGTCTTTTGACCGGTTTAAAGGGGCTTCCAAAACAAGCACTTGGCTTTATCGGATTGGAATGAACACGGCGATTACCCATCTCAACCAAAGGAAAAGAAAGGTGCAGTTGGTGCCGATGGAAGGATTGAAATTGGATATTCAGGATGAAGCTGATCCTGAATTGGAGGAACGAATCCAAGTGCTTTACCGGCATATCCGCCAACTCAACTTATTGGATCGAGGAATTATATTTCTCTTTTTGGAAGGAAAAAGTCAGGCGGAAATTGCGGAGATCACCGGGATTTCGGTAAGTAATGTGGGCACTCGGATGTCCAGAATCAAGGAAAAATTAAGGTCTGAAGTCAAAGCCTAATCGAAAACTCATGGAACTCGAGGATATGAAATCGCTTTGGGCTGAGCACAGCCAACAAATCGACAAACAAGAAAAAATCAAAAAGGAACTACTCATGAAAATGACGAAGAAAAAATATTTGAATAAACTCGGAGGTATCTACCTACCGGAAATACTGGGAGCAGTGATCTGCTTAGCTTACGCAGGCTTTTTTATTTTCCAAATTGGAAAATTGGAATTGCCTTGGAATCAGGTTTTGTCAATTTTCAATACGACACTGTTGATAGTATTGCCAATCCTGAGTCTTTATTCCCTGTTTAAACTCGGGAGGATAGATATCAGTGAAGGAAGCTCGGCTGAAATTCTGGAACGATTCACGAAAAATCGAATTTTCTTCTGGAAGGTTCAGCGATTTGCCATGGTCATTTCTGGTCTTTTTGCTATCAGTATTTTGCCACCTTTGGCAGAATTGGTTGGGAAAATCGACCTACTTTCCAGTAGACAATTTTGGATGGTCTATGTCCCAATTGGGGTCATCTTGGTCTATATTTTCACCAAAGTCACGATGAAAAAATACCAAAAGGCGCTCTCGAATTCGGAGCAGGTTTTGAAAGAATTGGAAGTTTGAATGGAAGAGGGCGTTTAGCCCTCTTTTTTTATTGTCTCCCACATCCTTTGAACCTGGGTATCTCCAAATCCATAGTTTGGAAGCCTTTTTTGAAATTCTTGAAAGACCTTTCCAAAGTCATATGTAGCTGTTTCTCTTTGAATTTCTTTTAGGGTTTCGATTGGTTTTCCTTGAAAATCACCCAAAGGGATCATATCCCGCCAAGCTTCCACGGCTGGCTTCAAGAATGGAAATCTTTCCAAAAACAGGTCTGCAATCTTCAGTGCTTCAAAAACGTCCTGATTTTGGTAATGAATCCAAAGCTTGGCAAGGATTTCTCTTTCTTTTTCACTTAGGAAATGAGCTTTATGCAGGTAGGAATCCACCAATTCCTTGTCGCTCAAAACTGTAAAATTGTAAGGTGAATCAGGATAAGGAAGGGCTAAAAAGACCTCTACCTTTTTCCCCTGAAGTAGGTTTAAAACAAACCATAAATTGACCTGGCAAAAGAGATCTTCTTCAAACCAACAGTAAACTTTAGAGTCGATTGGAATATGCAAAATTCTTTCTAATTCCGCTTGGGAATAGCTTTGGTAGCTGAAATTTGCAGGATTAGGGTAGGAGCTGGCAATGAACTTTTCCCGGATAGCCCAGAATTCCTTTAAGTTTTCTGCCTTGACTGGTCCATCGATCAAGCATTCTCGAAAGGAGATTCGTTCTCCAGGAATTTCCTCCGGAAATTTTCCCAAAAGCGCATCCCCATTTAAAATATGATAAATCATGAACTGGGGTATTTCGACTTCATGTACTGATATCCCTTGGCTATCAATTCCCGAAGCGCATCCTGATTGATGGAGGAAAGTTTATTGATGTAGATGCAAGAAGCCCCTGTCTTTACTTTTCCGAGTTTTTCGATAGGAAAATCAAAATCCTGGTGCATGCAGCCAATGATGTACAGAGAGATGGCCGATTTTCTGGGTGAAAACCCGACTGTTAAAAAATCTCCTTCTCTTCCTGAATCATACTTGTAATGGTAGCTTCCAAATCCTATTATGGAAGGGCCCCACATCACGGCTTTTTCTCCGGTGATTTCCTCCATCATTTTTTTGAGAATAAAAGCATCTTCTTTTTTGCTGGGGGATTCTACTTGGTTGATAAAATCATCCACTGAGGCGTCGGTAGGTTGAGTTTTGTTTTCGGACATGATTAGTGCTGGTAAAGTTCTATAGGTAAATCATCTGGGTCTGAGAAAAAGGTGAATTTCTTTCCGCTGGATTCATCGATTCGGATTTCCTCAACCTCGATACCTAAGTTATGAAGTTTGGCCACTTCTTTTTCAATATTCTCAACAGCAAAAGCCAAATGCCGAAGGCCACAAGCTTCAGGTCTGGAAACCCGCTTTGGAGGATTGGGAAAGGAAAATAGTTCGATTAAGTAGTTCCCATTGAGCGCCAAATCCAACTTGAACGAATCTCTTTCTTTTCGATAGATCTCTTGGATAATGGTGAATCCCAGAACTTCGGTGTAGAACTTTTTCGATCGCTCGTAATCTGAGCAGATGATGGCGATATGGTGGAGATTTTGGAGTTGGAGCATGATATTTTTTAGTCAACAGTCGACGGTCCACAGTCCACTGCTTTGGTCAGTTGACCGTGGACTGTGGTCTGTGGACAAAGAATTAATCCATTAAATGTTTTTTCAGGAAGTCTGCGGTCAAGTTTCCCACTCGCACCATGTTGCTCCATTTCATCCAATGATGGGTGTCTCCCGGGATCATTACGGCTTCATAAGGCTTTTTCAATTCCTCAAATCTTCTGATCAAATCAGAAGTTTGGCTGACATAGACATTGCGGTCATCATCTGCATGGATAAAAAGGACAGGGCTTTTCCAAGTGGCTAGGTCTGCCATAGGAGAGGACTTCCAAGCTATTTCCTTGGCTTTTTCATAATCAGGTGCGACCTCAAACCCATCGGGAATAGCATATCGATTATCCAAATCATGAACTCCATGAATATCTACTCCGACTTTGAATAAATCCGAATCTCTAGCTAAAGCCAGTGAGGTCAGATAACCTCCATAGCTACCTCCATAGATTCCAATTTTATCTCCATCTACCTGTGGTAGGCCAGCAAGAAATTCTCCTCCAGCTTTGATGTCTTGGTATTCCACAGCGCCTTGGTGATAGGCATTGGCTGGTCGATGAAATTCATAGCCATATCCGATTCCCAAGCGGTAGTTGACTGAAAGGACGACAAAACCCATTTCTGCCAGATACTGATTGTAGGCATAGGTATTGGAATAATAATCCATGTAGCTCCAACCCAAAAGCATTTGCCGCTGAGGTCCGCCATGGACAAAAACCACCCCGGGCTTTTTCCCTGATCCACCTTCTTTTTCAAAGAGTTGGCCATAAACCCGGGTACCATCAGAAGCCAAAAAGCTCACTTGCTTAGGAGTCACTAATTTGGATTGAGGAAAATCGGCTGGGATGATCGATTCCTGAAGAATTTTTGATCCTTGACCTGTTTTAACCGCAACCAAATGAGGACGCTGGGTGGTAGCTGAGAAGTAAGCTATTTTTCCTTCATTGCCCAAAACCACGGGATAAGCCTCAATCCCTTGGCCTGTAGTTTCCCAAGTCAGTTTCTTGGTAGATAAATCAATTGACCCGATATGCCTTCTATCCAAGTCTTCTTTTTCAGGACCTGTATTGGCTGAAAAAACAACTCGGGATCCATCTTTGCTTAAAGAAATCTGCTCTACCATGTACTCTCCAGGCGTCAGGGACTGGACTTTTTTACTGGCGATATCTAAAGCAAAAAGATGCTGCCAACCCTCGTGATAAGATTCGAAGACAATTTCTTTGGTGTTAGGAAAAGATAGAAAGCCATTTCTAAAAGATCCTCGCAAGGTCTCTGGAGCTTTCCAAAGCATTTTTGCGTCCCCAGACTTTACATCTTCTACCCAGATTTCCCAAGGATCATGTCTGGGTTCGAGTAGGGGAAGGGCTGCCCCATTTCCACCCAATACTTTGAAAAAAGCGATTTGGCTTCCATCAGGCGACCAAGTAGGCTTTATGTATCGATGAAAAGAAGGAGCAATCCATTGAATTGGGGTGTTCTGATTTTCATAAATCCCCAGCAATTGATGTCCCCCACGATTGACTGTAAAAGCTAATTTTTTCCCATCTGGAGAATACTCAGCGGAGTTGACGTTTCCTTTGGTTTGGAAAAGCTGGGTAGGTTTTTCTGAACCGCTAAGAGTTGTGGACCATACTTGTCCACCCTTCAGAAAGGAAAGTTGGTCAGGAAATCCCAAGGAAATATCCTCTCCCTCGGTTACGACTTCTGTCTTTTTGGAACTGAGGTTGATTTTCCAGATTTCAACTTTAGGAGGGATGGGAAGATTGTCAGGATTTACCGTTCCGGAATATTGATATCCTCCATGGTCTCCGCCTCTGACAAATACCAGCCAATTTCCATCAGGGGAAAAGCTTAAACTAGTAATTTCCTGTCCGTCATCCTCATTGAATTGAGTAAGACGAACAGGGTTGAAATCTGGAGCCCCTGCGAAATAGACATTCCGTTTCCCCTGTTCAAACATTGCCCAGGCGATTTTTTCGCCAACAGGAGAGGAGATGAGTTCCGATGGAAAACTGAATTTCCCAATCTGCTCCATGGTAAAGGATTGGGCATTTAGGAGAAAAGGGAGCAGAATGAGCAATAAGAAACTGAGGGATTTTTTCATATCAATAGCGGTCATGGATGAAATAGAGAACCTTTTGTAATTCCGTTCTCAAGTCATTGGTTGGGATTTGGTAATTGTTTAGCAGGCAGGAGAAATGCAGAATTTTGCCGCTTTTGGTAAGTAAGTAGCCACTCAGCGCGGTAGTCATGCTCAGTGAGCCAGTCTTGGCATAGATGTATGGTGGTTGGCCTTCATCGGCTTTGTACCAGTTTCGTATAGTCCCGGATTCTCCACCAGCAGGAAAATAGGCTTTGATTTTCTCCAAAGGGACTTCCTCCCGGATTTTTCCCAGCAGGGCGATGATAGATCTTGGAGTAAACATGTTTCGGGCAGAAAGCCCCGAACCATCCACCCAAATGGGTTCATCTGGTAAATCCTTCAGAAGATTTTCCTTAGCATATTCGATAGCATCCGCTGTGCTGATGGAGTTATTGAGTTGATCCGAAACCAATAGAAGCAGCTGCTCAGCGAGGAAGTTGTCGCTGATTTTCATCATTTGCGCATAGATGCTATCAGCAGGAGCGGACAGAAGTTTCTTGGGTTCTTCGAGGAGGTATTTTGAAGATTGGATGAGCGTGATTGGTTTTCCTGAAGCTTCTTCCAAAAGTTTTTCTGTCAATTCTGCTGAGGTGATGAATGGAATATCCACTTCGAAAGCATTCTCCTTAGCTTGCTCACTCAGGAAATAGGGGAATCGGTTTGAGTTTTCTTTTCTTGAAAAAGAAAAGGGATAGGAGCCGAATTGGGGAATAGATTCAAGATCTGACTTGAATCGATTGGGATAAACTGAAAAAATCTGCTCTCCTGCGTCTTTTTTAAACCGAACTATATTCCCAAAAATTGGAAAAGAAGAACGCTCCGCAGCATAATAATACGGATACCAATCCCAGGACCATCCAGGGCCGAAAGCAGAGACCTGATTAAAATTATCTAACAGGTAAAGATTCTTATTGCTTGCCTTTAAGAATTCGATAGCACGATCGTTTTTCAGATCTGGATGAAGCAAACTTGGATCGCCTGTTCCCCAAAAGATCAGAGAATCCCCTCTTTCTAAATAATTTAAACCATTGACCAAGCCATCTCCCAAGATGGAATAGGAGGTATAAAAAGTGAAAATCTTGGTATTGGAGGCGGGGATGAAGTATTTGTCAGCGTTGATTTCTACCAAGGTTTTTTCCTTTCCAGGGTCCTGAAGCATAAATCCCATGTGCCCCTGAGAAAAAACTTCGGACTTTTTCAATTGGGAATTGATTTTCTGGACGGTACAGGAGGAGAGGGCCAGAACGATGACCCAGAGTGAAAATTTCTTCATTCCCTTAAAATAGAAAAAGCCATCCAGAATTCTGAATGGCTTTTAGCAAAGGTTGGTTGGGTTGATTATTTAGTAATAGTGACGGTTTCAGTTTCTACCTTTTTACCATCTATTATTTTGATTTCTTTTTTCACTTCCTTCTTGATCATTTCAGATCCGTCAGCCATGGTGTGATGTCCTTTTTCAGAAATATGAGGAGCAATCACCAAGGCAACGATGGACATCAACTTGATCAAGATGTTCATGGAAGGACCAGAAGTGTCTTTGAACGGATCACCTACTGTATCACCCGTTACGGAAGCTTTGTGAGGCTCAGATTTCTTGTAGAAAGTTTCACCATTGATGACCACGCCTTTTTCGAAGGACTTCTTAGCGTTATCCCAAGCACCACCAGCATTGGATTGGAACATACCCATCAATACACCGGATACGGTAACACCGGCCAGCATACCACCCAATACTTCTGGGCCAAATGCAAAACCAACAATCAATGGAGAGATCAAAGCGATAGCTCCAGGAAGGATCATTTCACGGATAGAAGCTTTAGTAGAAATTTCCACGCATTTCTCATACTCAGGCTTAGCCTTGTATTCCATGATACCAGGAATTTCTCTGAACTGACGTCTTACTTCGTTTACCATGTCCATGGCAGCGCGTCCTACTGCAGCGATAGCCAAGGATGAGAAGATGAATGGAATCATACCACCCACAAACAAACCAGCCAAAACGTCGGCTTTATAAATATCAATTGCGTCGATTCCTGCGATTCCTACAAATGCTGCAAATAATGCCAAAGAGGTCAAAGCTGCGGAAGCAATAGCAAATCCTTTTCCGGTAGCTGCAGTCGTGTTACCTACAGCATCCAAGATATCGGTACGTCCACGTACTTCCTCAGGAAGCTGGCTCATCTCTGCGATACCGCCCGCGTTGTCCGCGATAGGTCCGAATGCGTCAATTGCCAACTGCATAGCTGTAGTGGCCATCATACCGGCTGCAGCGATCGCTACACCATAAAGACCTGCAAATTCATAAGCTCCATAGATACCACCTGCCAAAACTAGGATAGGAAGGACGGTAGATTCCATACCTACAGAAAGTCCACCAATGATATTGGTTGCGTGACCTGTAGCAGATTGCTTAATGATAGATAACACGGGGCGCTTGCCCATTGCAGTATAGTATTCTGTGATGATGGACATCAAAGTACCTACAACCAATCCCAAAATGATCGCATAGAAAACGTCCATATTGGTGAATTCATAACCTCTGATTGACAAGGTCTCCGGAAGCATGTGCCTTACGATGAAGAAAGAAGCGATCCCAGTAAAAATGATAGATGACCAGTTACCCATGTTAAGGGCTTTTTGAACATCACCTTTGTCATCCTTGATGGTCACGAAAGCCATACCCATGATAGAGAAGATGATTCCCAAACCAGCCAAAACCATTGGCAATAGGATAGGAGCGATTCCTCCGAAGTTATCCAAAGAAACGATTTCTCGTCCCAATACCATGGTAGCCAAAATGGTCGCTACATAAGAACCGAACAAGTCAGCTCCCATACCTGCCACGTCACCAACGTTATCACCTACGTTATCAGCGATGGTGGCTGGGTTACGAACGTCATCCTCAGGAATTCCAGCTTCTACTTTACCTACAAGGTCAGCTCCTACGTCAGCAGCTTTGGTATAAATACCACCACCCACACGGGCAAAAAGAGCAATGGATTCAGCTCCAAGAGAGAAACCAGCCAATACTTCAAGTGCTTTCTCCATTTCGATGCCATTCACGCCGGCACCTACAGAGACTACATAAAGTTGGTAGAAAATGATAAACAGGGATCCAAGACCCAAAACAGCCAGACCTGCTACACCAAGACCCATTACAGATCCTCCTGTAAATGAAACCTTTAGTGCTTGCTTTAAGCTAGTTCTAGCAGCTTGTGTGGTACGAACGTTTGCTTTGGTGGCGATTTTCATCCCGATGTAGCCAGCCAATGCAGAGAAAAATGCTCCGATTACGAAAGAAATGGCGATAACCGGGCTGGAGGTTTCAACCAAAGTTCCAGACCAAGCCAATAAAATACCGGCGATTACAGCAAAGTAGCCGAGGATTTTCCATTCAGCTTTCAAAAACGCCATTGCACCTTTGGCAATGTAGCCGGAGAGTTCTACCATGTTGGCATCTCCTGTTTGTTGCTTGCTCACCCATGCAGATTTAACCGCCATGGCTAGCAAGCCTACCAATCCCAGCGCAGGGACTACGTAAATAAGCGCTTGTTCCATAATATATAGTGATTCAATTTGGGTTTTGAATTAATAATTCGGCAAAGATAGAATTAATCGTCTTCCTGCCAATTCCATTTGTGAAGAACCTCGAATTCATCAATTGTCGATTTCCAGGATCACCAAATAAAATGAGGAAAATGGGAATTGGAGGATAATTCTGTTAAGTACCCGATCTGTCTTTAAAGGCACATTTTCAAAAGAAAAAAGTCAATGTGATACTTTCGTGAACATTTACTTTTAGTTTTCTTGACTTATTGGACTAAGCATGAAAAAAATCCTTGTCGTCGAAGACGATCCCAATATCAATCAACTTTTACTCCTTCATCTCCAGGATTTGGATTATCAAGTGGAAGTGTGTGATAATGGCAGGCGTGGTTTCGAAAAAGCCCGATCCGAAGAGCTTGATTTATTGGTTTTGGATGTGATGCTTCCTGATATGGATGGGATCAGCATTTGTCAAAAATTGAGGGCTTTGGAAGTTTTTACCCCCATTTTAATGCTCACCGCCAAGTCTGAGGAAATCGATAAGATCATGGGCCTAGAATCCGGAGCTGACGATTATCTGACTAAGCCATTCAAAATCCGGGAATTTCTCGCCAGAGTAAAGGCAATTTTGAGAAGACAGGAATTGATGCGATTGGCTTCTTCAAAAGAAAAATCCACGCTCAGATTTGGGCAGCTGGAAATTGATCTGGAAAAGCGAAAGGTGCTTTTTGGAAATAAGCGGATTGAATTGACCCCGAAAGAATTTGATTTACTCTATCTCATGGCTAAAAATCCAGGAAGAAGTTATTCCCGAGGTGAATTACTGGAATTAATCTGGGGCTATGATTTCAGCGGGTATGAACATACCGTGAATGCCCATATCAATCGGCTTCGAGCCAAGATCGAAGCCGATGCAAATAATCCTTCCTATATCCTGACCACTTGGGGAGTGGGATATCGATTTAACGACGAACTCTAAATCTCCCGCCATGAAAAGTTTATATTGGAGAATCTCTCTTTCCTTCATTTTGGTCTTGTTGCTCGTAGGGGCCTCCTACGTTTACATCACCACCAAAAATGCTCAGGAGTATTATCAGGAAACCACACAAAAGTTAAACTCTGATGTTGCCACCTACTTGATCAAGGAAGTCAATCCTTTCAAAGATGGTCAGGTAAATGAGGAAGCGCTGGGGGTGATCATGCATTCCATGATGGCGGTAAACCCCGGAATTGAGGTTTACTTATTAAATCCTCAAGGAGAAATCCTTTCCTATGTAGTTCTGGATCAGTTGGTAAAATTGAAGTCAGTGGACATCAACCCAGTCAAGCAATTTATTGATACTCAAGGAGAGGAATTTGTTTTGGGTGAGGATCCCAGAAATCCAGGTGGCTTTTCTGTTTTTTCGGCAGCTCCTGTCTATGAGAATGACATCCTTCAAGGCTATGTCTACATCACTTTAGAGAGTGAAAAATTTGATTCCATCAGTGCTCAACTTTTGGGTTCGTACTGGATGAGACTTTCCCTGAATTCCGTCCTGATCACTTTAGTGGTTGGTTTGTTGATTGGGTTAGTATTGATCGCCTGGTTGACCAGACATTTGAGAAAAGTAGTGGATACCGTAGAGGAGTTTAAGGAAGGAAATCTTTTGGCAAGGGTTCCTGAAGCTTCCTCTGATTCCGATTTAGCCATGTTGGGAAAAACCTTTAATTCTATGGCGGATACTTTGGTGAAAAATATTGAGGAGCTCAAAAACGTAGATACCCTTCGCAAGGAATTGATTGCGAATGTTTCTCACGATCTCAGGAATCCTTTGGCTATAATCAACGGTTATGTGGAAACTCTCCAAATGAGAGAGGATAAACTGACCCCTGAGGAAAAGGCGAGGTATTATAAAATCATCCTTAACTCAGTTGATAAGCTGACCAAGCTGGTAGGAGACCTGTTTGATTTGTCCAAGCTTGATTCGGGCCAAATGCCCGTTAAAATGGAAAGATTGAAGATTCAGGAGTTGATTTTTGACTCTAGCCTTAAGTATGAATTGCTGGCAGGAACCAAAGAAATTCAGATTAAATCCAGCATTTGCCCTGATCTTCCACCGGTTCAAGCGGACTTGTACTTGATGGATCGTGTGATTCAGAATCTTTTGGACAATGCTGTAAAATATACTCCCCCAAGCGGTGAAATTGAATTGGAAGCTTGTGCAGCACCTGGTGGTGTTTTGATCCGTGTGAAAAATTCTGGGACAGGTATTCCCAAAGAGGACTTGGATTCCATCTTTGACCGATACTACAAGGTGGACAAAGATTACAAAGGAATCGAAGGGTCTGGATTAGGCTTGGCAATAGTTAAAAAGATCCTGGAGATCCATGGGACTCAGATCCAATTGGAGTCGGATTCTGTTTCTTATACAGAGTTCCAGTTTGTCCTTCCAGCTTAAAAGATTGATTTCGAAGACATAAAAAAAGAGGCTGTCTCAAAAGCAAGGTTTGTCAAATTGAGCGAAGTCGAAATGTTGTCCAGAATGTTGGAAAATGCCTTCGACTCCGCTCAGGCTGACAAAGAAACTATTGATGAGACATCCTCTATTTCAGTTTTAGGGCATTTCTTAATTCAAGGGTGCAAATCCAAAAGGAATTGCAGCGGCTCCACACCAAATGATGGCATGGTTAAACTTCGAATCTGGAAGGCCGGGTAAAGCAAAGAATTGCTCCCCAGGTTTTCCTACAATGGAAACCAATTGAAAGGTACTGGAAGAATTAAGGTTAAGCGTTTGGGAAGTGGCCAAATAGACTGTAACTGTTCCTGTGCTAAATTTAGTCGTGAAATTTTCTGAAAGTCTCAGGAAGTATTTACCAGCATTATCCTTAACGATTGAAACCGTTCCAATGGTATTGGTGGAACTTTGGGCGGTCAAGGTTCCTGATTTAATTAGATCCAACTGACCCATAACCATGGTGTTGTCATCTGGAGCACTAGGATTTCCATCCTCACTTCCGCAGCTTACTAAAAGAGAAAGCACTAAGGCTAAACTTGCAAGTTTTAGGTAATTTTTCATATCTGATTGAAATTAAAAGGTTTCTAGATTTCTAAAGAGGATTCGACCTCTGCTATATGTGATTTTATTTTGAGATTTTAGTCCGGATAGGACCATGCTTACGGTTTGCCGGCTGGTGTCCGTCAGAATTGCCAAATCCTCATGGGTTACTGGAAGTTTTAGAAGGGTTTCTCCTCCAAAATTTCTTCCCATTCTTAAAGCAAGGTCCTTTAGAGTAAGCTTGATTCTTTGCTCTGCATCTTGAAAAAGAATCCTTTCCAGTCTTGTTCTGGCCTGTAGGATTTCCAATTGAAGATTTTCCAGAATTCTCAGCAATTTCAAATGACTAGGATCCTCAAATGGAATAAGCTCGACAACTGAATTTTCTTCCAAGGCGATTGCAGAATAGGAATGCTTTTTCCCATGCTCAGTTTCTACTAGTTCACCCATCAGTTCTCCCTGAATTTTGAAAGAAAGGATAGCCCTAGCTCCAGATTCATGTGCGCGAATGGTTTTTACCAATCCGGATTTGACCAGGTAATAGCCTTTGAATTCCTCATTTTGATGAAAAATGGTTTCATCTTTTTTCAAGGTTTTCAAGCAGGGGAATGAGCGATTCATTCCAATTGGATTGGCTTGATTCATGGTTGCTTGGGTTTTCGTTCGTAATAAAATCCCAAAGAGAAAGTACCCGCTGAATAGAGGTTTTTTCTTTCAAAAAGGAAGTCAGCATAATTACGATAATTCAAAGAAAGGTGGATTCCTTTGAATAGGGGCGCCGAAGCTCCAAAGCTATAGCTGGTATATTCTGTCCCGTCTCCTCTTACAAAGTCTGTTGCTACGGGTACATCTTGGGTAGAGGTCAAGGCATTAATTCGGCTGTTGATCCAAACCAGATCAGCGATTTTATATCCCAATTCTACTCCTAAACCGATTTGATTGGTAAAACTGATATCCTGATAGGAAGTCCTGTAGTTATAGGAACCGAATAAATTCCCGTAGAGTGGAGCATTCGGTAAGGAAAAGGAAGTAGCCAATGTAGTCCACACATTAAACTCACCATCTCCAGAAGGCAAATTGATGGATTCAAAGTCATTGAGTTTGCTTTGTGCAAAGTTGTTGGCTTTGCCAATCGGAAACTCTGGCGCAACAGAAATGGAAAGAGGCACGTATTTTTTCAAAAGCGCTTGCTTGAATTCCAGTCTCAAATCTCCCAACCCGCTGACCGTCTCGGTGGAAGAAAATCCGTTCCAAACCTGAAGCGGCCAATTTGCTATCACGGTTAACTTATCTGTAAGCCCATATTCCCCATAAAAAACAAGTGAATTCTGTGTGAATTGATTGGTTTTTAATTTTTCTCCTTCCAAAGTAAAATAGTCGTCCGAGGAGAATCTATTAAAGCTGAGTTGGTAGAATCCCTCTTTTTTGGCTTTAGTCCATCCGCTTTGGGCTTGAATGGAGAAAGGGCTTAGGATAGCCAAAAGTCCAAGAATAATCCCGGACTTTTGGATAAGTTGAAATTGATTCATCATTTATTGAAGTCTGGCGTTTCCAAAAGGGATTCCTACCGAACCGCACCATAAAATCACGTGTGTGTATTTGCTGGTAGAGGCTCCAGTTGGAATGGCGAAGAAATTTTCTCCTGCTTTCCTAACTGGCCCCAAGGCTAATAAGTTTGGATTCCCATTCGCTGGATCTGGTGTAAAAGTGGCTGAGGTGGAAAGGAAAACAGTGACAGTTCCCGTGGCCAAAGCGGTGTTGAAAGATGAACTGAAGGATAAAAACTCTTTGCCTTTGGTGTCTACACCCAAATTGGCGGAACCAGTGGAACCAGCTCCATTTTGATCTACGAAAGATCCCATTCGCTGTACAGAAAGTGATCCCGAAGGAACAGTAGGATCAATTACTACCGGTTCTGTATCATCAGAACAAGAGACTAAGCCTAAAAAGGCGACATAGAATAGAAACAGTACTTTTTTCATGATAGTTAGAGTTTTGGTTGTTTGTATAATTCAAAAATCGCCTTAGACTATCACGAAAAGTTCACGAAAAAATAAAGCTTTATTTTAGGACCAAATAATTCATTAAGGAATGAGTTTCGAGGAATTCAAAAAATTAAACCACCCAGAATCCGATTTCTCCCCGGAGTTATTAGCCCTGTGGTACGATGGAAAAGGTGACTGGAAAAGTGCCCACGATCAGGTCGATCATTTAGAATCTCGTACTGCAGCTAGGGTACATGCATATCTGCATCGCAAAGAAGGAGATAGCTGGAATGCGGACTATTGGTATCGCAGAGCAGGGGAGAAGATACCTACCATCAGTCTCGATGAGGAGTGGAAGGAATTAGTCCTTCGATTTTTGGTCTGATTCGGGTAGGGGCTTTAAAATAAAATTCAGCCTTTCTACATAATCTCCGTCTGCCAAGGCCTTGATCTCGAATTCGAGGAAACCGCAAGCTGATTAAATTTTTACGCAGCTATACAGATTTTTTTTTGCATTGGTGAAAAAAAATGAAACGGTTATAGGTTTCAAATTCAAAATTCATCTTTTTCCAATGAAAAAGTCAATTAAATGCCCCAAAAATACCCAATATAGGGTATGTTTTGGCTTTGGGCTTCTGGTTACTTTTGCTCTAAGACCTTTTATACTATGAAATTCTTTTATCTATCTTCCTTGCCAAATGCGGAGGGGCTGTTTGAGATTCACGACAAGGAATGTGAACTAATTCCCGAATCAATTAATCGGGATTACCTGGGTCCCTTCAATAATGGAAAAGAAGCCTTACGCGTAGCTTCCCAAAAGAATCCCAAAGCTGCGCTTTGTGCCAAATGCTGCTCAGGGATTTCCCAGGCCATTATCTTCTCTTCCAAGAATAAAGAATCCTCTCAGGAAATTTGAATTTGTTGAAAAATGAGTATCATTTTTTGAAGCCTAAAAATTCTGATTTTTCTGGGGAAAACTACCAAAAAGTTTAATTTCGCATCCCATATCGGGGTGTGGCGCAGTCCGGTTAGCGTACACGTCTGGGGGGCGTGTGGTCGCAGGTTCAAATCCTGTCACCCCGACAAAAAAAGGTATAGTCCACAACTATACCTTTTTTCTTTATATGACTTCACAAATTTTAGATTGAAATTTTATTTCTATGGAAATTGATCTACCCTAGAATTATCTGTCATCAGGCTTGATGTCTGGACAGCAAGGATTTCCTTCGTCCTTTGCTTTTTGGCATCTTTCCATAGCCTCCTCAAAAGTGTATTTCGGATGTGGTTTTGGATCATGTGCAAAGAATAAATCCATTTGGGCCAAAGCACAAAGGATTAATTTATCCCGATCATCTGCAGGGGTTGGAGCTCCTTTTCCGTCAGTATTTCCGAACCAACGATTGCAGGCGGCTGCCCGTACTGCTAATGGATCCAAATTTGGATTGTCTTTGTAAATCTTCAAAAATGTAGCTGCTACCAAATCTTGAGCCTCATAAAGTCTGATATCAGGCATTACGGCTGGATTATTTGTACAGCGCCCGGTTACGCTTGCAGCAATCATGTGATTCACTATTAAGTAAGGAGTTTCACGCTTCGAGTGAGGATAAACTCTGAATTTTCCTGCCTGTAGCACATTTACCTGAGGAATCCCATTTGCATCTTGAGGGAGAATATCGGTGTAAGTAGTTCTAAACCATCCAGGAGACTGTGGGTCATAAAGTGGAGAACCACCAATCAATATTGGGAGAGTGTATTTATTCTCATCTGGCCAATCCGGCGGAGTAAGATAAAGCTCCATCATGGATTTGATATAGTCCCGATCTGAAGGTCCGTCAAAAAATGCTTTTGCCATCATGATGGGCATATAATCATTTGGATATTCACTTTCCCCTGAGCCTGGGGCAGCAACCGGATTAACATCGATGAAGGTTTTGTATCGGCTAATTTCATTTTCAGGAATCCCCGCTTGGACTAATAGCCTACTCCATCGTTGCATGGTCATGGCATTGTCAAATGTTCCTGCTTGAAGTACTGCCCATGGGGGATAGTGTAGCAAGAGCATCCCTTTTTGGCCCATTACATTTAAGCCTAAAGGTGGGAAAAGCGTCCATTTTGACTTCCCGTCCATAGGATTCCAATTTACCGGATAGCCTTCCATAGGATTCCATACCCCAAACTCCTCCATCAATTCCTTTCCTCGAATTGCCTTAAAAGCATATCCGGAACTGAAGATTTGTTGGTGTCTCTTCTTAAACTTTTCCATTTGAATAAGATCATAGTATCCCAGAATTTCGATCTGATATTTTCCCTTTTTTAGAGAAACTTTGACCTCAATATCCCCCTCGATCCCGTCTGCATGAATAGAGTTTTTGGTGTAATGCCGGATAACATCCGTGGTGTCTTGAAACATTAAATTATGGTCTGCATACTTGGCATCAGGAAAAAGTTGATCCAAGTCTTTAGCATCTCCAAGTGTATAGGTAATTGTTTCCATAGTGCCTGTTTTTAAGCGCTTTCGATATTCCAATCCAAAAAATCAGTAATTATTAAAAGATTATCCGTGGGAGCCTTATCATCAGGATTCCAGGTAGTCTTCATCCAGAAATTAAGTGCATTTGGGAATTTTTGGGAGTATAAAACAGAGTTGGCGGGCTCATTATCAAATGTTGCGATGACCTCGCCTTTAAGGGAATTTATGGATGTAATTACCCTGTTTTTATAATCCACGTCTTTTTCGGATTTATTGATTTTCAGGTTAAGCTCACACCGTCCTTGCCAATATGGGAAGCCTCTTTCTGTGAAAGAAAGTGTAGTTCCTTGCCCCATCCCATTATTGAGACTTGGATCACCTTCATGCCTACCAGTAAGATAAAAGATCATCGCACCGGCGTCATGGCAGGCATTTGCAAAAGCTACTGCTCCCGGATTAGGAAGGTCTAATTGAACATAATCATTGGTGAAAAAAGTATTGCCCCAATAAATAAGAAAAGCAGCCAAGGATGGACTTTTGGGATCAAGCCCAGCATTGGTGAGTGCCAAACTTACACTCCAATTCATGTCTTTCAGTGTAATACTACTAGCAATAGCGGCAAAATCCGGGTATTTATCACCTTGGTCGGCGGCAAAATTTTGGATAATAATCAAATTTCTTCGAGCTGTAGAGTAAAGGGTGTCATCCAAATCAAAAACTACAATAGGGAGAAGATTACATGATTTAATTTTTGGAATGACTTGTTGGAGAGGAGTAGGAGTCATGCTAAGTTTAGGTTAAAATGTAGATCCAATAAGATAGTCAAAATATCAGAAAATCAATAGGTTATTCATTAAGTGAGCTTAAAAATAAATCTGCCGGTGTTATTTTTTTCCAGGTTAAGTTTTCTAGGTATTGCCGAAGAAGTTCTACTTGTTGATTGGATCTGAAAGAAGATGGAAGGGATTCAAACCCTTCCAAAGCCCATTCTGATAGTTTCAAAGTCATCTTAAAAATCTCTGGATTGTCAAGTCCATCGCTTGCCAAATCTTGAAAATCTTCTAGCTGATGCAAGTGATTGATTAAGAGATCATAGGTTTTTTGAAGTGAGCTTGGAAAATACAAAATTCCAGAAATAAAGGACGAAGGAACCATTTGCCACTTTCTGGGAAGAGCATCAGTAGCTCTAATTTCTAAAAATCCTTTCATCCTAACCTGGGGAAAAAGCAAGGTCAAGTGATATTCAAAATCTTCCAAGCTGGGATAAAGGCCAAGAATAGGATTATTAATCCAATACTTCATGGTGAATTTTCCGCCAAAATATTCTTGATCCCATTTCTTTAGGTGAATCAATGGAGCATTTAGAGCAAATTTGGTATAAGAATCTATTAAATCATTCTTGCTTATCTCATTTTGAGGCATCCAAAATCCGCTTCGTCGGGAGTCCAAGGTTCTCCAAAGAACACTGCGATAGGATTTTTTACCTGTAAATTTTCCCTCCAAATGAGATGAGTTTGCAAATACTGCCGTTAAAAATGGAGCTAAAGCCTGAGCTACTACCATTCGCCGGACCTGAACTTCCTCATTTTCTCCCAAGTCAATATTGATATGCTGGGAACAGGTTTGAAGCATCATTCTTTGTCCATTCGGATTTAAAGAATTAAAGTAATTCTGTAACTGTCGGTATCTTGGCTTGGGAAGTTGAAGTCCTATTTCTTCGCCGGAAAACCAAGGCAAGGTTCCAAATTGCCCAAATCCTATTTGGTTTTTGATTCCAACTTCATCCAAAATTGATTGCATTGCTTCCAATTGATTTTGGACTTCAATTAGACTTTCACAGGGGGAAGTTGCTATTTCTACCTGTCCTCCAGGCTCAAATTGAAAATTGTCCCCAGAAGGAAATGTTATTCGATCTGGTTTGAGTCCCACCATGCTTTCAAAAAGATGGGTTTGGCCTCCTTTTTCTAAACTCATTTTCAGTAAAAGGCTCGAAAAATCATTTTGGCCATAATACAGAGGTATGATTTTTTTTGGAATAGGGGAGTCTGATGGGGTTTCCCAAACAAAAGCCTCCTGTTCTAACCCAATCCTTCCGGGAGATTTTTCAGAAATTTTGGTATCCCATATCTTGGGCTCAAATAGATTAGTTTGGATGAAATCCCGAAAATCAGATTCTGTGAGTTTTGAAGACTTTTTGTAATCCATAAAATTCAGGGATTATCCTTATGGATATCTTTTTCAAATTTTTTTTCAACCTGAGTAATCGCTTCAAAGAAATTCTTCAGCGTGGAATTTTGAAACGCAAGTCCTCCGCCTCCCCGTTTATCTTGGCTTACTTGCCTATTAATATCAGCAATAACTACCCAAAATGATTTATTGTCGCAGGAAAATCCCCATTTGGAATGGTCTTGGTCAAAAGTCCAAGAGAAACCAGGGAACCCAGCCTTGGATAGATCAATATCTACAATGTCTTCCGTGGTTTTGGAATCCTTTTCATCTTGGTCTCCAAAGACCATTCCCCGTCTCCAGGTTTCTACATCCAAATCACAGTCTAAAGTAGGTCCGACTAAATCTTTCCAATAATCTTTGCCATTGGAGTCCACTTTATCCGGCTCGCTCCATTTTTTACTTTTCGAAATATGCTTGAATTGAACTTCCTTTTTGCTTTTTAAATCCAACACAGAAGGAGTTGGCTCTTCTAAGTTATTGGAGTTTTCAACTAGGTTGACCAAAGGATGATTTTTGTCGATTCCAAGTAAATTGGATGCATAAACTTGCCCTTGAATATGGGTTTGAATAACATCAGCCAACTTGCTGATTTCATCAAATTCAAGACTTATGCAGATGTAGGTTTGTCCAAACTTTCGTTCGTTCTCAGGAAGCACTGATTTTCCGATTTCCGGAAACCTAGGAGTAGAATGAAGCAAGTAAAGTCCAGAATTTGTATTGGGTGAAAAAGCTAAAACTCCCTTGCTATGCCCCTTTGAATTCAAATTTTTTGGATCCGGATTTTTTGGTGTGGGAGGGATTTCATCATTCCATGCCACGTAGCCAATTTCCTTTTCATCGGAAAAAATCTTTTCCAAGGTCAGTCCCAAGGCAGACTCAGGGTGGTCCAGGCCAATTTTTGAGAATTCAATTTCCTTACCGGATGAATCTAGATATAAAAATTCAAACCCTGAAGAATCTTTTTTTGGCCCAACTTTCATTGGGAGCTTGTAAATAAACCACCAATCTACAGGGTTCCCTTCCTGATTGCTGAGGGGACTAAGCATCTGCCCTTTTTTTTAATTTTTCCTCAACTTTTTCCCAGAACAAAGACGCAATGTGCGTTCCATGGAATTTGTCTATTTCTTTAATTCCTGTTGGGCTGGTGACATTTATTTCAGTCATAAACTCACCTATGACATCTATCCCTACAAAGAAGAGCCCCTTTTTTTTCAAGGTAGGTTTGATTTGATCACAAATCCATAAATCTCTCTCGCTTAATGGAAACCCTTTTGCAGATGCTCCTACAGCCAAGTTGCCTCTATGGTCATCTCCTTCTGGAATTCTGGCAATTCCATAGGGGACTGGTTCTCCATCTATAAGAATGATTCTTTTGTCTCCCTGAGTTTTGATTTCAGGAATGTAGGCTTGAGCAACAATGAAAACAGTTCCTCTTTGAGTAATTTCCTCTAAAATCACTTGGGTATTAGGATCTCCTTCAGTTAATATAAAAATGGATTGCCCGCCCATTTTATGAGTTGGTTTTACCACAATCTTCTTATGGTGGGTAAGGAATTTCCTGACTTCAGCAATGGATCTGGTCATCAATCCCGAAGGACAACATTGGGGAAACCAAGCTGTGAAAACTTTTTCATTTACATCTCGAATAGAAGAAGGTTTGTTGATTACCCAAGCGCCGCTCTCTTCTGCTTTTTCCAGAATGTAGGTGGCCATGATGTATTCGATGTCGAAAGGAGGATCCTTGCGCATTAAAATCACATCGATGTCGGATAGCTTTTCATAGGACGTAGCTACTTCTTCAAACCAAGGTTGTTGATCTTTAAAAAGCTTTACCTTTCTAAGCAGTCCTTCTGCATCACCATTTTTAAGAAAAAGATCTTTCATTTCCAGGTAAAAAACCTCCCAACTCCGATTTTGGGCTTCGATCATTAACTCTAGGCTAGTGTCTTTTTTTGGATTTATGGATTGCATTGGATCCATTACCACCGCCAGTCGTTTGGGTCTTGTCATAGAAAAAAGATCAATGAATAGTAAAAATGATTGTTAGTAAGGAAGGTAGAAAATTATTTTTTATTGAGCTGAAAGTCTATTCTTATTTATGCTGCATTATTTCATAACCCTGCCACTCCTGACCAGGGGGATGTTCTTGATATTTTTGACATCTTTCTATGAAAATCTTAAATGTCTGATCATCAGGGTCAAGTTTGTAGCCAGAATCAAATAGATTCAATGCTTTTTCAAAATCCCTGGCATAATAAGCTTTCAATCCATCAGCTAAAACTTCTTTGGTAGCTTCTTTTTTAGTCCTTCTTTCTTCAAATTCAGCATCCAGGACCTCATATAGATCGACTGCTTTTGCTTTTCCTTTTACGGCAACTCGATCCACTTTTCTGAACGAAAATGCTTGTGGGTTTTCTAAAGAATAATAAGTGTGTTCACTGATCAAAAACTGAGCACCATAAACTTTGGTAAGATTTTCAATTCTGGACCCGAGATTAACTGTATCCCCGAGAACGGTACATTGCATGCGGTCATCTCCTCCCATGGTACCCAATACCAAAGGCCCGGTATTAACACCAATTCCCATTTTTAAAATCGGCCTTCCTAAAGAAACTGATTCCTGATTGAATTCATAAAGTGCCTTAGCCATGTTAATTCCTGCTTCTAAAGCCTTCTGAGAAGGAACTGCGAATAAGGCAAGAATCTCATCTCCGGCATAGGAATCAATAAAACCGCCAGCCCGGGTTATATGACTTCCGATTTTGGAAAAATATTGGTTTAGAATGTTGATTACTTTTTCAGGTGATAGTTTTTCTACCAGTGGAGTAAAGTCCCTTATGTCTGAAAATAAAACGCTCATTTCCATCGCCACTGATTCCCCAAGGCTAACTTTAGAAATGTCCTCATGCCCCAAATGGGCTAAAAACTGATCGGGCACAAATCTCTGCTGGGCTTTGAGTAATTTTTCCTGATTTTCATAAATCCTGGAATTTTCAATAGAAATAGCTGCTTGAGCCGCTAAAAGCTTGATGATTTGGACCCTCTCTTCTGTAAAAGCACTGTGTGTGAGGTTGTTTTCTAAATAAATAACCACTTTCCACTGCCTATTTGTGGTCAAAGGAATACAAAGGACAGATAGGGGTTTTGATTTGAGTATGTAAGGGTCGTTAGAAAACGGATTGGATTGACTGGCATTAGCAATCACAATTGGCTCATTGGTTCTAATGGCTGTATTAATGAGGGATATAGGGAGAAAATCTATATTCTCGGAGTCCAGAAACGACTCTTTCATGTTTTCATTTTCCAAAGAGCTGGCTTGAATATAAAAGTTCCCATCCCGCTTTTCTATCAAATAGCCATGCTGTGCACCTGCATTTTCTAAAAGTACCTGAAGAGTTGCTTTAAGCAGTTTTTCTAAAATCAACTCTCCTGAAATCATCTGAGAGGCTCTAAATACCGAGCTCATATCCAGTAAATTATTTCCGAATTCTTCTGTGATGGAAGAATTGAGTCGAATGGATTGAGTTTGAGAAGGACTTTTAGAGAGTGTTCCAGAAGTTAAAATTTGAGGGTAGTTGGCAACCATTTCTTCAGTTTTTCTGATTGCTCCCCAACGATAATACAGGTAATGGGAAGCCTTTAGATAGCCTTCTGATGCTTTTTCTAATCCATTTCGGATATAGAAATTAGCAGCAAACTCATTGATCATAGCCTCATCTCTGAGGAATCCATGTTTTTGGGCAAATGACAATGCTTTTTCAAAGCCTTGTAAAGCTTCACTTACTTTTCCCAAATGTCCCGCCATTTCGGCTTCCATAAACCATCTGAGGTGTTCAAAATTTTCCTCACATTGCTCTGCCCAATGGAACATTTTGGAATAGTTGTACTCCATTTTTTTTACATATTCCTTCCGTTTATTCTCCTGCGTGATTTCATGAAGTAGCATCGACCTAACTAAGAAAGCCACGATATGAAACCTTACCAACTGAGGCAAGGACATTACTGATGGCATAAGATTTTCTTGAGCCAAGACATGGGGGAGAGCCCCTTTAGGATCATTGTAAAGCAGGTGTATTTCGGCCTTATAAATGTGATAATTGGCAATTCCGGTTAGAAAATGCCTTTCATTCATTCCTTTTAAGCAAGCTTCTTCGTCAAAGTATTTTGAGGTTAATGAATATTTGCCTTCTGTTTTACCCTGAAAGTTTTTTTGCATTTGGAGGAAGAGTGTGCCTGAATCCAGGGAGTCTTGGTAATTGCATTCCGCGACGATTTTCAGCAACCTTATCTGTTCTTGTATGGCAGTATCCAAATCCAATTTTGGATCCCAAATGATACAATCCTGCGCACTGTAAGCCAAGTAAAGTAAATCTCCCGATTGATATCCAGTATCTATTCCCTTCCTAAACCAAGGAGTCATGGAAGACCAATGATTACTCCAGTGATGGACAAACATGGTGTATACATAGAGAATACGGGATTTTAGGGCGATATCTCCATAAGCTTCTATCATTTCCACCCCCAATTTCCCATATTGATACCCTAAGGCTGTGTTTTCAAAATACCCGCAAAGAATCATTCCATATCCAGCATAAGAAAATGCCGTCTCTGGACAGTTTCCATAGGTTAAGGCAAGGTTGACAGACTTGATGACTAAATATGGAAACTTCCGACCTGTTCCAGAAAGAAAGGCTGCTGCGAAAGTCTCCATCAACAATTGGCTTGCAATTCGGGCTCTTTCATCCGTCATTTCAGGTAAATGAATCAGGTCTGCTACCCTTCTTTCACCTAGTTTTTGCTCCAAAAGGTATATTTCCCTGTCCAAATCCTCATTGCTTGGATTAGATATAAAATCGAACCCTAAAATTCCCAGTCCTTGATAGGCAGCTTCAATGGATTCTTTCATTCTACCTGTGGTGGCATATTGACGAGTTCTTGCAGCCAGGACCAATCCTTTCTCTATATCGGTTTTTGCCTGAATAAGTATCACTTCAGACCATTCTTCGGCTTCTTTTTGATTGCCTGTTAAGTAAAAGCAGTTTTGAAGTTCCTCGCCCAGTTTCCACATGAGAGGATAATTAGTCTCCCAAGTTTTCGCATCAAGAAGATCTAAACTTATCAATAGGTATTGAAGTGCAGAATCGTAGGCTGAAGATTGTTTTGCCTTGATACCAGCTTTTAAGTTTAATTCAGCGAGTTGAAATTTTTCTTCATAATCGGTAATCCAATTTTTCCCTTTGTTGAGGTGCTCAACTACGTCGATTAATATTTCCTGAAGGTGGATTTGATCGGAATGTAGCAGTAAAAGTCTCCCAATCGAAAGATGCATTAATTCCTTCCTTTCGTTTGGAATAGTAGAGTAGGCAGCCTGTTGTACCCGGTCGTGCTGAAATTTATAGGTAGGGTTGATCTGATGTTCCTCTTGGTCCTTACCTACATAAAGTTTTTGAGTTGCGTGATCAAAACTTAAACCAACCAGACGATAGCTTTCATGAAGGGGGAAAATCAAATTGGCCATCAGGGCATCATAGAGATCAGCGGCTGCCTTCTCCATGGAGGTCTTACTGATCATTGCCAAGGTTTTGAGGTCGAAGGTGGCTCCGATACAAGCTGCAAGTTGAAGGGCTATTTGAGTGTTTTCGGGTAGTTTACTCAGGTTTTTCACCAAGAAGTCCACCACGTTTTCACTTTGACTAATCCCCTGAAGTTTTTCAGGATCCCAAGTCCATTTTCCAGATAAGGAGTCAAAAGAAATGATTTTTTGGGAGTGAAGATCTTTGAGAAATTCTATGGAATAAAATGGGTTTCCTCCTGTTTTTTCAATCAAAACCTTTCCTAAATCATTTGCTAGTTCAACACCGCAATGCAAAGTGTCTTGGACAATTTGATCTATGACCGATTGCCCAAGTGGAGGAAGGGTGATGTTTTCCACCCACCTTTTTTTCTTTATTTCCTCCAGAGTGAGCATCAAAGGATGAGCTTCATCCACGGCGTTGTCTCTAAAGGCTCCTATCAAAAGGATATAGCCTAATTCTTGGCTACCAAGAAGTCTGTTAATCAAATTGAGGGTGGGGATGTCACTCCATTGAAGATCATCCAAGAAAATTACGAGAGGATGATTTTTTTGCGCGAAAACCTTCACAAAATTCAGGAAGGTTAATGAAAATCGATTTTGATTTTCAGAAGGGGAAAGTTCCTGGACCTTAGGCTGTTTGCCAATGATCAATTCCAATTCCGGAATCAAATCCAGTATGAGCTGTCCTTGGTGATCAAGAGCATCATTTATTTGCTTGGACCAAATATCCAATCGCGCCTTGGATTCACCCAGGAGATGATGAATTAATTCCTTGAAAGCACCTGCCAATGCACTATAGGCAGTATTTTGACGAAACTGTTCGAATTTTCCTTGGATTAAAAATCCTTTTTTTCGAGCTACAGTTCTTCCAAATTCATGGACAAGAGCTGATTTGCCAACTCCAGAGTATCCGGAGACTAAGCAAAATTCGGCAGAGCCATTGGTAGCTTTTTGGAGATAAGTTTCAAGTTTTTGAATTTCTATTTCTCTACCGTAGAGTTTTTGGGGAATTTGAAATTTTCCTAAAATATCTCCTTTAGCCAATTCAAGGGGAAAATCTTTTGCTCCTGCTTCGAAAGCACTATTGATTTGCTCGAGATCGTGGGATATTCCTTTGGTACTTTGGTAACGATCTTCTGCATTTTTAGCCATTAATTTTCCCAAAAGATCGGAAAGAGCTGAAGGGAACTCAGGGTCGATTTCTTTCGCAACCTTTGGAGGTTTGGAAATATGGCAATGTACCCACTCCAATGCATCGGAAGCTTGAAAGGGTAATTGTCCGGTGCCTAATTCAAAAAGGGAAACTCCTACAGTGTAATAATCAGTCCTATAGTCAATATCCCGGTTCATTCGTCCGGTTTGTTCTGGGGAAATATATGGCAATGAACCAGAAATACTGTTGGGGAATGTAACTTCCTGATGTTCTCTGGAAAGCTCCGTTGAAGAGCTGAAATCAATAATTTTTACCTCAAAATTTTCTGGATTTACCAGAATGTTCCTTGGAACTAAATCTTTGTGAATGATTCCCTTATCATGAATTCTCCCAAGGGTTTTCACCAATTTCAAGGAAATTGAAAGAAGAAGGGGGAGGGGGATTTTTTTTGGACTTTGGCTATGTCTATAATCTTCTAGAGACAATCCAAAGTTTTCCATTTCAATAGCAACATTTCCATTGCCATACCCGAAAAAGTCAAACACTTCGACCACACCTTCCACCTGAGCTTTAGAAAGCAGCTGGTATTCTCTGGTTATGCCTGCGATATGTTCCTTTTTCGGGTATTTATCCTGAAGAGTTTTCAGTACAATGGATTTACCATCCTTTATTCTTTTTCCTTTCAGAAGAAGATGTGGATAGGAATTGTAAAGAATTTCCAGCTCGACAAAGCCGGGAATATTTTCTGTAATTAGTTTGCCGGGCTTATTCTTCACTAGTTAAATATTAAAGAATCTTTTGAATGTCTCATGGTATGAAGCCATTGCATTTCCAATAAATGGATAGCCATGTCCGCAAAAGGCATGCTCAAAAGGGATTTCTTTTAATCTGATAAAATCATCAGGCTGGGGTTGACATTCGTTCATCCAAGCAAGGCCTAAATTGGCAGTTTGGAAAAAACCAATTTCTTCCATTTTTGGAATTGTCTCCTGATCAAAGAATTCATCAGGCTCTATCCAGTTTTGTAGAGAGTCGCAAGCGATCATGATTCCGCCTTCTCGATCTAGCCTAACAATGCATTCAGGTCTTTTAGAGGTCCTAAAAACGAATAAAGATGCATTTTTTAGCGGTAGAGGACCTCCTTCAACTAATTCATGATCGACCTTTAATCCTTCTTGAACTTTCATACCGGGCATAGCCCAAAATTTCGCCTTATACCGATCTACGTAAAATGGATCGTCTACTCCGTGCATGTCTCCAATACGGACTACATGGGAGATTTTTCCAAGTTTTTCTAGCTCCTTGAGCCCATCTTCTCCGAGTCTCACGGTGTTAAAAAGGATAAGATTTCCGTCTTCCCGGACAACAGTCATGTTTCGGCTAAACTGCCACATGGATCCGAAAAATTCATTTTTCATGGTTCCCATTACAAAGAAAACGTCTGGTAGAATTTCTTTGATAGGTCCATGAGGCATTGGTGGATGATAATTTTTCATGGATAAATTAGTTAAAAGGTAAAGAAAATTTGAAAATTGAAATAATAAAACTAAGTCTTTTCATTTGAGTAAATAAGCTTTCCAACAAGTTTAAATTCCTTGTCATAGGCATGTAAGTAGGTATTAAGGTAATTCTTTGCTGAAGAAGAAATTTTCCCGTTCAAAACTTCTTCCAGGGTTTCTTCCCCAGTACTAGAATCATGTCTTTTCGCATGGAACAAGGTTAAATCCTTTCCTCCAAAAATCGGAATTATAGGTTCAAATTCTATTCGTGAATTTTCCAATGAAAATACAGCTCCACAAAGACTGGTGAATTTTGGAAAGTTTTTCAAATCCTCTTCTTTAAAAACGGGAAAATAACCTTCAGGAAATTCAAATTTCGGTAGCGTAGGAATTTCTAAAACAGGGTGATTTTTTAACTTTTCTATGTAAGGATCACTCAGCGAAGCCGCCATTGCTCCTTTTAAAATGATATTTAAATACCTTCTGGTTGGAAGAAGTCCATTTTTCAAATAAGGTGGTAGACCCGTATAAACCCAGGCCTTTTCCGAACCAGATTGGGTAGTGACCTCTACCACTATTCGGTCATACCCTATGCCGTAAGCTTCCAGAAGATCCAAGGAATGAAGATGCTCATCAGGACAAGTATGCAAAACACCTTCAACGCAATCCCTTGAATTTGAAGATTCAATTATATTCCCCATTCCCCCTTCGTGGTCAAACCAATGCTTGACATTAAAGTCCAGTTTCCAGCCTTTCAAAATAGCCTTCTCTGATTTAATGGGAATTACTCCCTTGGCTTTTAGGGAGGTGAGATTCAGATTTGATCCATATCCAAAATAGTTAAACATCCGATTTGACCTAAATGGATTGAGATTAGAGTTTATTAAAAAACTGATTCTTGCTTATTCAATTGCTCGCCAGCTCGGTATTTTTTCCTTTTTAGGGAATTGAATAAAACAAAGATTAATTTATTACTTTTTTTAGATTAATAATTTAAACACTGGAATTATTTCTAAATTACTGAAGGATATTCTTCCTTATTTTCAGTTTTTCTAAGTTTTTAAATTTTATAACCCATGTCCACTTATCTGATTTCCAGAAAACCATCATCATCATCTTATTCTATATGGCAGTTTTCTTTTGATGGGAACCCACAATTTGAACAATTACCAGTTGATCCTTCAGCCAGTTTTGATCCAAATCATCGATTAGCTCAAGTAGGGGGCTTTATGTTAGAATGGGGTCCTGCTACCGCAGTTGACTCACAGAAATTGTACCCTTATCGACTTTTTACTCCTGACATCAACTCAAAAGATCCTCTAAATGGAAAATCCGTTCAGCAGGGGTATTGGGATGTGAAAAAGTTTTGGGGGTACCGGGCTCATTATTCCGAAGACGTCCATGAACAGGACCATATTCCTTTGATTTCCTTGGGCAACTTTATGCTCTTTTTTGTAGGAGGAAGAGGTAGAGGCACCTATATGCTTTACAATTTTGACCCGAATTTGGACAAGCCTAATACCTCGGATCCAATTCCAAATCTTCAAGTGCCTCAGGGTGGATTTCCTACCATTCAGGCAGGCCATGAATTAATCCGATTGGGGAATTATGTATTGGACCGGCATAATGGAGGTAAATCTTACCGCCTTTGGAGTTTTGATCCACAGAATCCTGTTCCACTTTCCATACCCGCGATCAAAGAGGGGGAATTTGATCAAATCGG
The DNA here is from genome assembly GCF_004362805.1 of Algoriphagus boseongensis. Lineage (GTDB taxonomy): Bacteria > Bacteroidota > Bacteroidia > Cytophagales > Cyclobacteriaceae > Algoriphagus > Algoriphagus boseongensis. The sequence goes on along the minus strand of NZ_SNYF01000005.1, from coordinate 1,487,205 downwards.
TCCAGACCATCAACTGCTCGCAGTAGATGGGAAAATTCTCAGTTGGATTCCAGGCTCTGGGGAGTTTAGTCTTTGGGAGGTCAATCCCCTTCATCCCCAGCCATTCAAAGCCTTGGTCAAAAGAGGAAAATTTCCAAAAGAAATGGGTGATTTCTCCTCCTTAGTGTCCTATACAGGCAAATCTACCGAAGCTGACTCCTCGAAGCCTGGAACCATGGCTTACATGAGATCCAAAATCAAACACGTGGTGTTCTATATGGCCGAAAGCCGGTCTTTCGATAATGTGGTTGGCCTACTCTACGATAAAAATCAAAAAGACCTGAATACCATTGGTTCTCACGAACCATTTGAAGGGGTAGATCCCAAATTCTTTAACTTAAAAGGAGAGGAAAAGGTATATCCTTCCTTGTTTAAGGATGGTGTACTTAGCGACCAATGGGATCTTTCTGATCAGACCCAAGACCCCTTTCATGACAATTCGGATGGGCTTCAGCAGATGTTTTATACCAAAAAAACGGGCTATGCCGAAAAGGCCAAGCCGGACATGAAGGGATTTGTAGCCAATAATCCCAGTACAGGGGTGATGCTCACGTTGACTCCAGATCAGCTACCTATCCTGAATGGATTGGCGAAAAATTTTGCCATTAGTGATCGGTGGTTCTCCTCCGTACCGGGAGGGACCGATATCAATCGGGCCTTCTCCATGTGTGGATCGGGGATGAATCGATTGGATACTTGGGAAGGAGGCAGCCTCTATGCCAATTGGCCTCAATATCCGCACCGGGCCTCTGTCTGGAAGGTGCTCCTCAATCAAGGAATCAAGGATTGGAAAATATTCAATGCCATCCAATGGAATGGACACCCGTTCACTTATCACCTCTATTTGGAAGGACAAGCACCCAGCATTGATTCGCAGGTGGGGAATTACATCGACTCGGTGGATAATTTCAAAGCTCAGGCTAGTCAGGGCAATCTGCCTGCTTTCAGTTTCATAGAACCCGTTTGGATGGCTCCCAATGGTACCACTTCCTATCATCCAGGAATGAATCTCGTGCCAGCCGAGCGATCGCTCAATGATATCTACGAAACGCTCAAGAATAGCCCTGCTTGGGAGGAAACCCTATTGGTTGTCACCTTCTCCAAGCCGGGAGGACTTTGTGATCATGTGGCGCCACCTTATGCAGCGAAGCCATGGCCAAATGACTGTACGGATGGATTTAGATTCGATTTATTGGGTCCGAGGGTGCCTGCGATTTTCGTTTCCCCTTGGGTTTCCCCCAAGACGGTGATCCGATCTGGGCAGGAGACGCCTTTTGATTCAACTTCTTTTATTTCCACTCTGCTGAATTGGTTTGGTATACCAAAATCCCAATGGGGCTTGGGAGATCGGGTGGACCAAAGTCCGACCTTTGAGCAAGTTCTCCAGCAGACCAGTCCAAGAAAAGATGCCCCAAACTTGGATCCTCCCTATGATAAGTCTTTTCCAAAGCAATAAGCTGATTTGAGACACTAAATGAATAGCCCTTCGGGGCTATTTTTTTTTCTTTAATGGACGTTTTCAGCATTTTTTTTCTAAAGTCAACAAAACCATGGTTAACAAAATCAGGATCGTTCCAATCCATTTCCAGAAAACTAATTTTAATCCGGGAGACAGATGTTGAGGCCGTTACACCCAGCTCCCAAATGAAGTACAACCTTTCTTTGCCGAAACTTTACCCAGGTGGCGAATTTAACTTTTCATATTCGATCACTTTCCTCCCGAAAAAAAGTTTCCAATCTATGCACGCCCTGCCTTGGGGCAATATTGTCCCTAGCCATCATATTCAGGAAAAACTCGATGGGACCGTAAGTTTTTGAGCTGGTAAGTATGCGCATCATACCGAGTACGCCTCGCCGTATCCAATCGGGCAAATGAACGATTTTCACTTTCTTTCCCGTGGCCTCCAAAGCCAATTTTCCGATTTCATTTTGTGTGAAAATGTCAGGACCACCGACTTCAATTTCCTGCTGCGGGGAAGCTAAACTATCAAGGACCACCCGTGCCAGATCTTGTCCATGAATGGGATTTAGCTTGAACTCCCCATCTCCAAATAGATATATCCGACCAGACTTGGCCATGGTCAAAAAGTCCTTCATGTCTGAGAAAAAACCATTAGGGCGGACTATGGTGTACTTCATTCCTGATTCTTTCAAGGTGTCGACGAAGCGCTCTTTGGCAGCGGTGATTTCCAAATGACGCATTTGAGCCCCATTCAGTACAGATACGTACACAAATTTCCTCGCCCGATGTCGCATTGCAAATTCCAGCAGGTTGAGGTTGGCTTGATAGTCTACATCCATGTAGCTTAGTCCGTCCTTTTGCCGGGTGATTCCCACTGTAGAAATGACCGTATCGATCGGTTCTTGTATTTTTGGAAAGGATGCCAGTTTGGTGACTTCGACCAATTGCCATTGATTTTCATTCAGGTCTAGATTTCTGAGTTTTTCTTCACTGCGGCCAAAGGCCAGAAAATCATGTCCTTGGCGCTTGAGTTCTTTGGCAAGGTAAGCTCCCAAATAGCCGGTAGCTCCTGCCAAAATAATTTTTCCTTGCATGTTGAATAGGGGTTGTACTGTTAATACTTAGCTGAGTTTTTAGGACTTTGTCCTCGTGTCTTTAGGCTCCATCAAGACCTTTATTAGGAACTCCACGGATCCTTTTTGAAACTCCGACTGATTGAAAGTTCCAGCTAGATATGCATCCAACTCGGGACAGAAGTACATGTAGGATCCTGTAAAACCAGAATGTCCAATTAGGGTAAGCTTAGGTAGAAGTGGAAACAATTCCTTTAGATTCCACTTCATCAGGCCAAATCCGTAATACGTCCCTTTGCTAGCTGGAGTCCAATGTTGCATCTCCTCGAGGGTTTCCTTCTGAATGAGTTTTCCTTCGAAAAGGGCTTTGATAAAGATTAGAATATCCTTTGACGTGCTTTGAAGTCCCCCACCTGCCCAATCGCTGGAAAGGCTGATCATCTGACTGACTTCCAGGTCTCCAAAGTAGATTTCCATCATTGGCGTGCTAGGCTTTTCAATAGGTTCTGACCTCAGGTGCATGGAGGTATTCATCATTCCTAAAGGGCTAAAAATCCTGTCCAGAAATACCTCATGCAAGGGCTTTTGCTCTAATTCTTCAATGATCAACCCCAGCAATAGGTATTCAGTATCAGTATAATGGTAGTTAGTTCCGGGTACAAATTGAGCTTGAAACCGGCCTAGGTAGAAGTCCAGAAGTTCTATCGGCTCCCAAAATTTGTTGGGCTCTTCGAAAGCTATCGTAAGCATGTTTTCACCCTGGTAAGGCTGGTCTTCGAAATAGTCGGAGAGTCCGGATCGATGCTGGAGCAAATGAGCAATCGTGATTTCCCGAGTCCAATCTTTTCCATCCAAAACATGCAGTCCTTGAGTCAAGGAGTCCGGAAGAAATCGGTACATCGGGTCCTCAAAGCTCAATTTGCCCTCCTCCACCATTTTTGCAATAGTCACTGCTGTAAATGTTTTGCCCAGGCTGGCAGAATGAAAAGGACTATCCTTTTCTACTTTTTGGCCGGAGGCGAATTCTCCGTAGGCCCAGCTTTTCTGAAAGTTCAAGGCTTTAAATTCTAGAGAAAAAACTCCCTGATGCAGATTTTCCTTTTTCATAGTCTCTAGGAAAAGCTTATCGAGTTTTTCTTCGAGGGTATGAATGTCTTGAGCAAAAAGAAATTGTAGGAAAAAGATGGCTGGAAATAGAAGAAAGATTGTCCGAGTTTTCATTAGATAGAATGGTTTGGGAAGAGAAACCCGGCAGGGGAAGCAAATCGAAACTATTGGCCTATCCCTGCTGGTTTCTTTTGGTTTAGTTTTTCCTCTTTTTTAGAAAAGCGTGATGCCTATTCCGATGGAGAAATTGGTTCCATCCAGATTCCCGCCCTCATTGCGGGTGACCCGGGCCATGTAGAGTCGACTTTGAATATCCAAGGCCCATTTTGGACGCTGGAGAACTTCGTATCCGCTAGAGATCAATACGCCTTTACCCCATTCGCTTTTTTTGGATTCTCCATCCGATTCATAAAGCGCTTTCATGTCAAGGGCAGCGCCGTATCCTCCGCTGATCCACCATTTATCGGTAGCCCAGTATTGAATGGATGGGATGATGCCCTCAAAGCTCCTGTCCACCCCTTCGGATTCGTAGATCTGTCCGACTGTATTGACATAGAAGGCTGTTCGCGGGGAGACAAACCAACCCATTTTTAGATTGGGAAGGGAGATGCCTCCCTGAGTGGCTTTTTCGCTCAATCCATCAGAGAAATGTAAGACTCCTCCACCCACTGAAGCTCCCAGAGTAAAGCCTTTTCGGATGGGCTGTTCAGTTTGTGCCTGAATATTCAAGGTTGTAATCAGACCGATAAAGAAGATGAAGATTAACTTTTTCATTTTTTTCTGTTGTTTAAGTTTGACTTGTGTTTGTTTTAAATTGATAGGACAAATTTGGGAAGTAGGGGAAGGCCAGTCGTCTTGATTTATGATTTCGGACGTTTTGGTGAAACCCCGGACTTTTTGCCTATTGGAGACTGAATCAGTCGTTTTTGGCGGATTTGAGCATGAAGTTGACCAGACTAAATCCTCCGCCTACGGCCATTCCTGTGCTGATCCAGAAAGTGATTTGATGGTCAAAGTCCACTCCCAATAACCCAAGTGAGATAATTCCGGTAGCCGTACCGACGGCCACTCCGATGAGGGTACCAATGGCCGCCCCAATGCATGTTCCCAGAGTAATTGCTTTGTTTTTCATTTTTTGATTTTGATTAAGGACTGGGACAAAATTGGGGAGCAAAGACAGGCCAGTCGTTTTGAATTATGATTCAGGAGTTTTTTGGTGAAATCCCGGACTTTGAAGGAGTGGAAAATGAAAAATCAGGCCTTAGAAGGCTTCTAAAAAAGAAATGCCAAAAGAAAATTGAGATTCCTTTTGGCATTTGAAAAAAAGTAAATTGACTAGCTCTGGTTCAGAGAAGATTCTCTAGCTGGTCCCCCGTTAGATTTTGCACGTTTTCGGTGATTCGCTCGATGGGCCAATCCCACCATTTCAAAGCGAGGAGTTGATTGATCTTTTCTTGGGAAAAGCGCTTCTTGATTTCTTGAGCTGGGTTTCCCCCTACTATGGCATATGGCTCGACATCTTTGGTTACGACAGACCTCGTGGCAATGATAGCCCCATCCCCGATTTTGACTCCAGGCATAATGGTCGCCCCGTATCCGATCCAGACGTCATTTCCGATGACCGTATCACCTTTGTGCGGGTAGCTTTTCCCCTCCATGGCATTTTCCCAGCCTTTTCCAAAGATGGCAAAAGGATAGGAAGAGATGGATTTAGATAGGTGATTGGCTCCGTTCATGATGAAGGTGACATCCGAGGCGATCATGCAAAACTTCCCGATAATCAATCGATCTCCGACAAAATCGAAGAGGTATTTGACATTTTTTGCAAAATTCTGAACATCCTCAAAGTCATCGTAATAGGTATAGTCTCCGACCTGAATTTGAGGGTTTTTCACCACATTTTTCAGAAAGCAAAGTCGGTCATAGCCGTTTAATGGAAAGGCTTGGTTTTTATCTGGTGCTGTCATGGTTTGAATTTTTGATGGAACGAATCAAAGTTGCAGGAAAAAGGATGGTCAATCGTCCGGCTTTATGATTTAGGACTTTTTCGGTCCGAATTTTTGGTCATTAAGATTCTTCTGATTTGGAATTGACTTTCACCTGATTGCTGACCAAAAAGATTAAAGCTGACGAAAGCAGCATCAAGATGGCCATGAGCCAGCCTATTTGAGGATAGTATAGCAGACTTCCATTCTCGGTTTGAAAAATCACCAAGCCGGCAAGTGCGGCAGCAAGGCCTCCTGCTACCTGCTGAATAGAGGAGTCAATCGCCAGAAAAGCTCCCCGGTCTGATTTTTTGGGAACAGCCGTGGTCAGAGCTGTTGCAGAGACCATTCGTGCATTTATCCCCATATACAAGCCTACATGCATTAAAATTATCCATTCGAAGGACTGAATTACCCCCGCCGTGTAAACCACTACTGCTCCAATGGAAAGTAAAGTTCCAAAGGCGAAAATGGGCCATTTTCCGAAGCTGTCGGCCAGTTTTCCAAAAATTGGAGCTGCCAAAAGGCTAGTCAATCCTACAGCTCCATACACATAGGGGAGTTGGCTATCATCTAGGCCTAGGTTATTGGTGAGAAAAGCAGCATTAAAGGTCATGAAAATCACATCTCCTCCCACGATCAGCAGGTTGGCGCTGTAAACTATCCAATAGGTTGGTTTTTTAAGATTAGAAATAATATGAACCCAAGGTGTAGAAAAGCCAGTCTCTGAATCCCCTAATGGCCGGATCAGTACCACCACCATCAAGAGTGCCAAAATTCCCAAACTGAGAATCAACCCATAGGCCATTTGCCAAGAAAAAGAGCTTGCAATAAAGAGAGATAAGGGAAGTCCAATCACCAGGCTTGCGGCAAAGGCCATTTGAATCCAGCCTGTAACTCTTCCCCTTTGCGATAGCGGAAACAAATCGGCCACCATCGCAAAGCAAATCGAGGCCATCACCCCTCCAAAAGCTCCGGTCAGAACCCGGGCAGCCAAGAGGAATGGAAAGGAGGGTGAAAGTGCACAAAGGAGAATTCCAAACAAAAATCCTCCATAAAAAACCAATAGAAATGATTTTCGCTCAAATCGATCTGCATATCCGGAAGCAAGCAGGGCAGAAATTCCCGCACTCAAGGCATAAGCGGAGGTGATCAGGCCAAATTGTTGAGTGGTGAGTTGTAGTTCGTACAGCAGGATACCACTCAAAGCCGGAAGGAGCATATAGTCAAGCACCACCGTGAAGAGCAAGCAGGCAAGACCCAGAATCACTAGCTTTTGATAGGAGCTGAATTTTCCGGGTTTATCCATGAAATTCAGTTTCGATGCGCTTTCACCCAAGCTTTTGGAGTAAGCCCGGTGGATTTTTTGAAAAAGTCATTGAACACGGACTTGGAGGTAAACCCGCTTTCATAAGCCAATCCCAAAAGGGTGATATGGCTATTAGCCTTATCTGTTGCCTTTAGCTGGAATATTCCCAGACGATGGGAATTGATATAGTCGTTGAAGTTTTGCCCGAGTTTCATATTGATCAGCCAAGAAAGTTTATTGGGGTGTAAGTCGACCTGCTCTGCCAGAGATCGTAAAGTTAGATTGGTGTCAGTGACCACTTCTTCCATGGTCATTTTTTCGCGCAGGATTTGCAGGAAATGCTCGCAATCTTCATCGGCTATTTGACTGGATTGGGCGATGATTAGCTGTTGACTGGAAGGATGATGGCGGTGGGGTTTGTGATCCTGGAAATTCATCTTTTCATAGATTTCCTGAAATCCCGCATGCTCCCGTATATTGTCCCAAACCCACCAATATTTTAGACTGACCATCATGCTGGATTTTTCCTCAAGCCCTTTTTGGAGGAAATGGACCGCTTCATCAGGCCTATTCATCAGACTATACAAGGCTGCAGGATCGCAGGGATCGATGTAGTGACTGTTTTCTAAAGCCTCGAGTACTCCTTCTGTTTCTCCGCTCAGGACTTTGACCGTCATCAGGTCCAGCTTGACCAAACCTTCGCCATTAGTCATGGTCATGGCTTTTTCCAAAGCACTAAAAGCTTCTTTAAATTTCCCCAAATATCCTAAGACCAAGCCTTTCCATCTTAAAGCCTCGCTGAAATTAGGCTCAATTCGAAGACTCTCCTCAAAGGCTGGAAGCGCCTCTTCAAATCGACCTGACAAGTAGTAGCATAGCCCAAGCCACCAATAGCTAATGATGTGGAGGGGATCCCGGGACTGGTTTTCCTTGGCTATAGAAATGGCCAAATCGTAGTCCTTTTGGATGAAAATGTAGTAGTTGGTGATAAAATCGATCTCGTTGTTCAGTCCAGCTGCCACTGCCTGATTGTAGGACTCAATAGCAGCTTCCCAATTCCAGTCATGAAAGAGATGCACATAGGCCATGACCTTGTGGGCCCGCATATCTTTTGGATTGATCGCTAGTGCTTTTTGGGCAAACTCTCTGGATTTCTGAAAACCTTCCTTTGCTGAGAACAAATTAAAGCCTGCGTGGTGAAGGTAGGTTTCTCCGATGTAGGAGTAGGCTTCTGTGAAATTTGGATCTAGTTGGGTGGCTTTGGTAAATAGGACCAAGGCTTCCTTGACATCGACCAAGTCCTTGCGCTTGAAATGATAACTGGCTTTCAGAAAAAGGTCGTAGGCCTCAGGATTGCTGGTTTTCGAAGATACCAAGCGATCTTCGATATCCATATGCCCAAAGTTTTCCCGGATTCGGTCGGCTACCAAGAGGCTGATTTCATCCTGCAGCTCAAAAATATCCTGAAGTGTGCGGTCAAAGGTTTCGGACCAAATATGGAAGCCATTGTCGGTACGAATCAGTTGGACTGCAATCCGAACCCGATTGCCTGCTTTTCGGATACTTCCTTCAATGACCGAGGAAACACCCAGCTTGTTTCCTATGATCCGCACATCCAGTTTTTGACCTTTGAAGGCAAAGGAAGAGGTTCGTGCGATGACCTTCAGGCCTTGAATTTTGCTAAGCGCGTTGATGATTTCCTCGGCCATTCCGTCAGAAAAATATTCGTTTTCCGGATCTGAGCTAAGGTTATCAAAGGGAAGTACGGCGATGGAGCGTTGATTCATCCAATGGAAAAGAACACCAAAAACGTGTTCTGTCAGTGAAAATTAGGTTTGCAGAGCTTTCAAGATAAAACTTCCAGAAGTTTTTGACCAAACTTTTTAGCTAAAAATAGATGAGTCTGGCTTTTCCTTTTTCCTAAAAAACGCTTTGAATGGAAATAGATCTTATTTTTTTCTTGCAAAATGGTAAATGCAAGTGGCCCGTCCTCCATTTTTCTGATCAGGTTTATTCCCACAGCTGAAGTTCTCCATAAAAGTTTTTGATTTATTCTATCCTGACTTTCTCCGCTTTTTAAAGTCCGAAATCTCATCCAAAGGTCCGCAATTACATTTTGGGACGACTGACCTTTCACTCTATGGCAAATTTGTCCTACCAATTCGAAACAAATACAAGTCTTACTTAAACACGAAAACAATGAAAAACTTATTAACCTTTATTCTGATGATGGTGACCATGAGTGCTTTTGCCCAAGGCAAACTCTCCCAAAAGAATGAAAACGCGGTAGCCTATAAATACCGGATAAGTACACCGGGAATCACAGTGCCCCAGTTTTTTACTAAATCCTGGGATGACCGAACCAATACGCAGCACATCGAACTTCATGTGAAGCGCAACTTGGACAATAAGAATATTATTGGACTAAAATTGGCCACTTGGCGACTATTTCAGCCAATGGGAATTCTTTGGTGGGATGGACTTTTGGATAAGGTGGAGTCCGAAACGGAGTTCTATCCTGGGCATGTGCGCGAAACGGGAATAGGGATAAGCTACCAACGAATGCTCTGGAAAGGCCTTTTTGCGACTGTAGAGGTTTTGCCTCAGTATAAAACCTATCTGGATGAAGACAATAACAAAATAGGAAATGGATTTAAGCTATATAATTCTTTCCACCTCGGGTATCATCTGGCATTTGGAAAGAGTAAACGGTTTTTCGTAGAGCCTCAGGTTCATTCCCAGTTCTGGGTATTTGATACCAAAACTCCCGATGGTTTTAAACAACTGGATGAAAAATGGAGAAATTACTTCCTCTTTGAGCCCAATATTTACATTGGAGTTAAGTTCTGAACGATGATCGCCTTGACTGTAGCAACTACAGTTTCAAAGAGGTTCTATTCCCTTTAAAATCCAAAGATTAAGTCCTCAACAAAAAATTAGAATAATTCTTTTGGTAAACTTTTAAACAGTTTTCTCCCTTTTGTGATAAAATCTTGGCCTAAGAGTAGTTGTTATTTCTTTTTTGAAAAAATAAATCCTACACCGAGAGCCTAAATAAAATTCGTTGCTTTTAAGAATAGGAAGGCATAGTTTTCAAACTGTGCCTTTTTTCTTTTCCTCCTTGCTCAAAGTCAGCAATCCGACTGTTGCCAAAATCAAGATCGTTCCAATCCAATCCATACCCAGAAAACTAACTTTTAGCCAGAAGACAGCTGTAAGGGCAGCGGCAAGTGGCTCTACACTACAAAGCAAGCTGGCAGTTGTGGCTCCTATAATTGTGACTGATCTTAGAAAGAAGTAAAAGGCCAGAACTGTCCCAAAAAGAATGATATAGGAAAAAGCCGCAAAAGTTCCCCAGTCCCATACTCCTGAGATGCTCCAAGGTTGGGTGATTAGGGAAAAGGAAATCCCTCCAATTAGCATTCCCCAGCCTGTAACTGACGCAGGAGAAAACGTCCGCAAAAGACCAACCGGCTGAATGGTATAAAAAGCCAAGGCCAAGGCTGATAAGATCCCCCAGAAAAGGGCTTGTTCAGAAATGACTAAGACTTCGATCGATCCATGAGTCACCAATAAAAAGGTTCCCGAAAGAGCAAGAACTAATGCCCCATATTCAGCCAAAATAGGCCATTTCCGGTTCTTTAGCGCATAAAAGGCGACCACGAACACCGGTCCTATATACTGAAGAATAGTTGCTGTAGCTGCATTGGAAAGGGAAATGCTGTAGAAATAGGTGTATTGTACGGCTACCATTCCGAGGATTCCAAAAAGTAAAATTCGAATTATGTCCACAGGCTTTTTCCATACAGAAAAAGCAGCTTTCTTTTCTTGTGTCAAGGAAAAAATCACCAAAATGATTCCAGCAAAAATCATCCTCCAGGTTACCAACCATGCAGGATCGACCTCTTTTTGCTCAAAAAGATACTGGGCGCAGGTTCCTGAAATACCCCAAAAAACTGCCGATGAAAGAGCCATCAGGATTCCGGGGATTTTCTGGTAGGAGGTGGGCTGGGTCATTTTTGAGCAAATTCAAGCGAAGATATTCAGCCTTCCGAGATTTTAAATCAGGGCATTTGAAATTTCAATTGGTATTTTGGGAATTAAATAGATAAAGAACGCAATGAACTCCGAATTATATTTTAGAAAAGCGACTTCGAAGGATGAAAATGCGCTTTGGGAGATAATAGAACCTGTAATCAGAAATGGAGGAACCTATGTTTTTGATACTGAATCTTCCAAAGAAAAGATTATGACCTATTGGCTAAGCCATGACAAGGAAACTTATGTGGCCGAAATATCCGCTAAACTAATTGGGACCTTTTTCATCAAGCCTAATCAACCTGATCTCGGAAATCACATTTGCAATGCAGGATTTATTGTTTCTCAGGAATTTTTGGGGAAGGGATTTGGAAGGAAATTAGGAGAGTTTGCAATTCAGGAGGCCAGAAAACTTGGATTTCAAGCCATGCAATTCAATTATGTGATCGAAACGAATCATAATGCGGTAAAACTTTGGCAAAGTCTGGGATTTGAGATTAAAGGAAAGATTCCTGAAGCGTACCGGCATCCTGAACTCGGTCTGGTTGGAGCACTGATTATGTACCAGAAGTTTTAGGGTTTAACTTTTTTCAGATTGGCAAGTAATTTTCTTATGAAGTCCTTAGTGATTTTTTGTAGCGTTTTACCCTCATTTTCGTTCTAGTCCCAAAGAACCAATCCACCATGAACTGGATTTATCGATTTTCTTTATTTCTACTTCTTTTCTCTTGCACTCCTGAAGAGCCAGATCAGTTTTTGGCGACAGGAATTTCCTATGAGGTGAGTTTTGGGAAAGCAAAGTTTCAGGCGGATAATAAGCAGTTTCAAAAGTTAAACTTTGAAAGAGCCTCTGACCCAATCTGTAATCAAGCCAATCTTGAAATTAGAGGAATCAAAAGGACAGGGGATAGGCTTTTACTCACGGTTCTAAAAAAGGCAACTTGCCAGGGGAATTATCGCTTGGTTTGGGATGGGTTTACTCAGGAAAGTAGTCCGGAAAGAGTCCAGTTTTTTCTGTTTCCTGAGTTTAATTCTTGTACCCAAACTGACGAAATGGTGCTTGAAACAATTGAAATTGATCTAAAAAAAGCATTCTATTCACTTGACCCTAAAGTCGTAGATCGGATGATCCTATATATCCGGGAGTATTGCAACTTTGTAGATTATCTCTGTGAGGGGAATTGTGAATGGATAAAAAATTAAATCTGAACAGCTGGAATTTTCGCGTTGAATTGGTCTGACCCAGAATTGATCGACGGTTGCAAACGCCGATCTAAGAAGCATGAGGAAGTATTCTTCAAGAGATACTATGGCTATGTCATGGGGATCAGTCTTTCCTATGTCAAAAATCATGACTTGGCCCTGGAAATCACCAATGATTCCTTTTTGAAATGCTTTGATTCCTTTAAAAAAATGGAAGAGGCTCCTCAGCTCAAGCCTTGGCTTAGGAGAATTACCGTCAATACAGCAATAGATTATTACCGGAAAAACAAAAAATTCCAAAATCACTTAGAAGCCGATGGGGAAACCCCGGTTTTCGATGAAGTATATGCTCCAGATCAGATGGCCTACCAGGATATTCTCAAAATCCTGCGTCAGCTGCCGGATGATTTGCAGTTGGTCTTCAATCTCTATGAGGTCGAAGGATATAGTCACAAGGAAGTCGCTGATCGCTTGAATATCACCGAGAGCTCTTCCAGAGTTTACCTGACCAGAGCCAAATCCAGACTCCGTCAGTTGATTCAAACCCATTTGAAAGAATATGCAGGAAGATAAATTGGATAAGTGGTTGGCGTCCTCCCTCAAACGAGCTCAGGAGCAAGCCCCGATTTCCTACGAGGAAGGGGCCTGGGAGGCTTTTGAGAAAAAGCGCCAAGCCAAAAAAATCAAAGCCATCACCTATTGGGTAAGTGGAGTTGCGGCCTCATTGATCATTTTATTAGTGGCCTTTAATTCCTTTGATTTTCAAAGTCAAACTAAGCCCGAGATGCTAAGTCTGGGGTCAAGCGCTGATAGCAGTCTTGGCAATGAAAACCCGACAAATGAAGAGCAAGTAAGCCCGGAGAATCAAGTTGGGAATTCCAATTCTTCTGGAAGCAAAATAGATTTACTTGCGGATGATCAAAGTAAATCTGAAGGTTCTAAAAATGCCCCAACATCTCAATCTAAGGGGATTGCTGAAAAGCGGGAATCAAGTAAAAACGCTTCCCAAACTTCGAACATGGCTCAAGTAGATAATCCTGAGAAAAGGGATGTAAGTTCGAATGCAGAGGATAAGAACGCTGTAGTCACAAATTCAGAAATGGCTAATACTACTTCAACGCAACTGACTTTGGCAGAAACTCAAGCAGATTCAGTAGAGGCTGCAAAAGTTGAATTGCTTAAAAAGCAAATTGCCGACCTTACTGGGGATAAGGAGGAAGTAAAAACCCAAGAGTCCAGTCCCATTGCAATGGCCTTGGGGGTTTCGCCAGGCTATGGAACTGGCCAACAGGAAAATCAATCCGTGATGAGTTCCAGCATTGGTTTGGGCGTGCAAATGAATTTGGATTTGGGTAAAAAACTGACTCTAGGCTCCGGAATGGGCTTAAATTACTTCAATCAAACCAGTGAGGGAGAAGGAGTAGTGAGAATTGCGAATGCCTCCTATCCAGGCAATGAACGTACTGAAATCCAGCAAGTACAGATGGACATCCCAGTCTTTGTGACGTATGCCATCACGAGAAATAAATCGATTTCAATTCAAGCTGGCTTTTCCAATTTAGTGGCGTTTAATCAGAGTTCTCAGCGAGAATTTTTATATACCCGTCAGGTATCTGTAGTGGATGCTCAGTCTGCTTTGGCTAATTCGGTTTCTTTCAAAAATGAGTCTGTGGCAAATCTTTCTACCCTCGATACTCCAAGCTCCAAATTTTATCCTTTTGCCACCGCAAATTTGGGAATCAATATCCGTTTGTTGGAATCCAAAAAGACCAGCTATCTACTGATGCCATTTTACAATTACCCGATTCAAGATATTACCGCTACGGGTACTAATATTGGGTTCTTTGGGGCTGCGCTGAAAGTGAACTTTGGGAACATTCAAAAGAAATAAAATCGAACTCTAGACCAACCTAAACCACCCAGAATTCATTTTTTGGGTGGTTTTTAATTTGAAACACTATTTTCGATTTTTTGAAGAGAGGTGAATTTGAATTTTCGAAGTATCTTAAAAGTCAATTCGAATTTCTATGAAATATACAAGAAGCACTTTTTGGATTTTAGTTGGATTGGTCTCGTTTTTTCTTTTCTCTTTCACCATTGCCTTCGGACAAAATTCAACTTTAACTAGTGAAATTATTTCTGACACTTTAACCCTTCCGGGGTATCCAGTATATGGATCCAATCAAGATACGCTCTTTTTAGTCTATTCGAGATTAGGCTCCTTGAAAGCAGAGGACCGTGCAGCTCGGGTTACTCAAAGGATTTATGAATTGGCTAGAAATGACAGATATAATTCTGATTCCTTAAAATTAGAAGAGATTGAAGGTACCATGGATGTGCTTTATGGAGACCAAATTATCGTTTCAATTTCATCGCTGGATGCGAAGAATTATGGAGCTGGAGTTGAAGAATTGGCATTGAGGTGCAGAAATAGAATCGATCAATACATTTTGGAATACCAAAAGGAAAACCAAGCTGAAGCTTGGCTTTTACGAATTGTGATGACTTTGGCAGCTCTTTTATCTGCCATTCTGATTTTTTACTTGGTGGGGAAAGGAACGAAGAAATTGGAAGGTTGGATAAGAAGAAAAGAAAAAGTGATCTTCAAAGATCTAAGCTATAAGGGCTATACATTTTTGAATAAAGATCAAGAAATTATTTTGGCCACCAAGGTTTTACATTTCTTTAAATGGGTTCTAATCTTTTTTTTCCTTTACCTATTACTGCCAATTTTATTCAGCATTTTTCCCTTCTCAAGAGATTGGTCTGAAATCATTTTAAATCTTGTCTTAGATCCAGTTAAAGATGGAATCAGGGCTATTTGGGACTACCTTCCCAATCTTTTCAGCATTCTAGTCATTGTCATTTTTGTCAATTATTTGATTCGGTTTGTCAGGTTTGTTTTTAAGGAAATTCAAGATGAAAAGCTGAATATTTCTGGATTTCATCCGGATTGGGCCATGCCTACCTACAACATCGCCCGGTTTCTCCTGTTAGCTTTTATGCTGGTATTGATTTTTCCCTATTTGCCTGGATCAGATTCTGTTGTCTTCAAAGGAGTAAGTGTATTTTTAGGCATTTTGTTCTCTTTAGGATCTTCTTCTGCGATTACCAACATGATTGCAGGTCTGGTAATTACCTACATGCGACCTTTCAAATTAGGAGATAGGATAAAAATCGCAGATGCAACTGGTGATGTGATTGAAAAAACTTTGCTGGTGACCAGAATCAGGACCACCAAAAATGAGATTATTACAATTCCCAACTCATCAGTACTTTCCGGCAACACAGTGAATTATTCGCTTCAAGCTGAGAAAGAAGGCTTGATTCTTCATACTACCATTACTTTGGGCTATGATATTCCTTGGCCAAAAGTCCATAAAGTTCTAATAGATGCTGCTATTGCCACTGAGCATGTAATGACCGAGCCAAAGCCCTTTGTGCTCCAAACCAGTTTGGACGATTTTTATGTCTCTTACCAATTGAATGCCTATACCAAAATGGCTAATATTCAAGCGAAGGTTTATTCAGAGCTTCATCAGAATATCCAGGATTTTTGTAGGGATAATGACATAGAAATTATGTCCCCTCATTACCGAGCCAATCGAGATGGCTCTGATAGCACCATTCCTTCCAAAGAATAAGCAAAAATAAATCCCGAAGCTTTAGGCTCCGGGATTCCAGCTTAAAAAATGAGGCGCTTTTAATAGTTGATGTAGTTGGTCAAAATCTGCAAATCCAATTTTTTATTTCCGCTGCTTTCTGCTTTGAGCCCTCTAATGAGGACAGAATACACCCTGTTTCCTTTAAGATCGAGGACATCAGAAGTTAATAGTGTTTGATTTGTGGTCTTTGATCTAATCACCAGTGTGGTTGTTCCTTTAGGAATTTCAATAAATTCACTCGATCCCTTAAAAGCCACATTTTCGATAGTTTTTGTAGATTCTTGAGTGATGACTAGGGACACATTTTCGGTGTCTGGAGAAAGGTGAACTAATCGTACTTGTGCACTTTCAGCTTTTGGCTCCTCCCAATTATCTTGGATTAAGACTGCATCAAGATTTGAGCTTTCATTGACCACAAATAGGGAGTAAACCGAATCAGCTTCCAGCTTGAAGTCCTTTTCCAAAAGAGAAGTGGCTGAATTGAATGAAGCAAATCTGAAGTCTCTATCACCCGGGAAAAATGCATTGTATGGCAATGCTTGGGAAAACAACATCGGATCCCGATTCACCTTGTTTTGATTGGCGAAAATATCCATGGCTGGAGCATCTGGTGATCCTTGATAAATGGAAACGTAGGCAGTAGGAGGAAAATCTGGAGCTTCCAAGTCTCCCATGCAGGAAGAGAGAAGAGTCACTGAGGTGACAACAGAAAGGACTAGGTGAAATTTTGCTCTCCAAGTGCTTTTGGCTGGGTACATAAATAGTTTGGGTTAGTTTAGAATTTGATCCCTAGACGCCTCTATGCCCTTTTTCGCTACCATTTTAATTTGAAATAAAAATTCGGGTAGCCTAATCCATTGACTATGAGCGGGATTTTTTAATCCCTGATTTTTATCAGTTTGGAAAGAAAATACCTGTATTTGTGCTGCTTTATTGGGAAATTGGGTGAAAGATCAGATTATATGAACCCAGAACTATTGGAGATAAAAAATCAGCTAACTGAATTGGAAGCTGAAATGCAGGAGGTGAGTAAAAAGTATAAAGATTTACTCGGTAGGGTAGACCCAAGCCAACAGGAATCGGCTAAAAACTTGCTGCATTATTTGATCCTTAGAAAAACCCCAATTCAGGAATTGCAGGCTCAGTTGCATCGATTTGGGCTTTCATCTTTAGCCAGCTGCGAAAGCCATACGCTGCATCAGATTCAAGTTACTTTAGAAAGGCTTGGACTTGATTTTTCAGCCTCATCGGCGGTTACTATGGAATTTGGTTCTCAAAAAATCAAAGCTTCCAGTGAACATTTGTTTGGGAGTCATTTGCAGGAGTGGCCCACTTCAGTCATGGTTACTTTTGATAAATCTTTTTTAAGGGAGAAAGATTTAGTCAGATCGCTTCTGAAAAATGGAATGGGAGTAGCAAGGATAAATTGTGCTCATGATGAGGAGCTTATCTGGCTTCAGATGATCAAAGAGATTCGAAAAGAAAGTCGGAAATCAGGGATTCCTTGTAAAATCCATTTGGATTTGGCAGGGCCAAAGATCAGAACTGTTTTACTCAAAAAGGGAAAAGAAAGTGGGAGAGTGGAAATCGATAAGGGAGAAAAATTCTGGCTCAGTGATTCAGGAGAGGGCTTTTCAGATAAGGACGTGGTGGTAAGTCCCAACGAAAAGGGAGTTGTGGAGGCGCTAAACGTTGGGGAAAGGGTATTTATCGACGATGGGCTGATTTTAACAAGAGTTTTAAAGAAGAATAAAAGAGGAGCACTACTAACTGTAGAAAGGAACTCAGCCAAAAAGAACAGATTGAAGGAAGAGAAAGGGATCAATTTTCCTGATTCGGAACTGAAAGTTCCGGCTTTGACAGACTTTGATCGTGCTTGTCTGCCGTTTGCAGTCGAATATGCTGATACGGTTGGTTTTTCTTTTGTAAAAAGTCCGGAAGACCTGATAATGCTGCGCACTGAAATGAGGAAGCTTTCAGATGAAATTCCTCCTGTGATCTTGAAAATCGAAACGCATGAGGCGGTGGTCAATCTGCCGGAATTGCTTCTGGAAGGAATGAAAGAAGAATTTTTCGGAGTGATGATCGCCCGGGGAGATTTAGCTGTGGAAATTGGTTTTGAAAGGCTGGTCGAGATTCAGGAAGAAATTTCATGGCTTTGTGAGGCTGCTCATGTGCCGGTGATTTGGGCAACTCAGGTTTTGGAGAACTTGCACAAATTCGGTGTCGCCTCTCGAGCAGAAATTACCGATGCAGGTCGTGCAGCTATGGCTGAGTGCATTTTAATAAACAAAGGGAATCATACTTTGGAGGTGCTAAAAACTCTGAAAGACATTGCAAAAAGGAGCAGGGCATTGAAAAAGAAGAATAGGTTGGTGTTTAGACCATTGAAAATTGCAGAGCACTTTTTCGAGAAAATTGCTCAACATGGGTTTTCCTAAGGATAAATAATTACCCAAAATTGGACTTTTTTAGACTTTAATCATTCTTTTTCTGGAATTAGCACAGGGTTTGTATGACAAAAGCTATACCGCTACAAACTATGATTTCAGAATCAGAATTAATCGAACTATCCCGTCAAAAATTCAAGATCTGGGAAAACAGTGATCTGGAAAATCTGGAGAAGATTTTTGATAATGAGGGACTCTTGATTTGCTCAGAGGGAAAGCCGGAGACCAAAGCTGAATTAACTCGCCTTATCTCCAAAAGAACCAAAGAAATTAAGGAGCTAATCTTGAAAAAGACTTTTGCCAGGGTTTATGGAAATACAGGTGTAGTACATGGAGAAGGGCAAATAACCCTTTCTATCGAAGGAATTCAGCAATCCTCCGGGGTTAATTTTCTTGATGTTTGGATAGAACGAGAAGAAGGTTGGAAGTTGGTATCTTCTCATCTTCATACCCCTGATATTCATTAATTATTTGTCAACTGCATAAAAAAGCCTTCCTAATTCAAGATCAGGAAGGCTTTTTCTTTTCTATCTAATTAGGTTACATCTTCAAATTCTGCATTTCCAATTGAGGCGCAAATGGCTGATCGTAGTAACGCTTGCCTGTTGCTTTGTAGAGGGAATTTGCCAAAGCTGCAAACACAGGAGGGAAGAGTGGTTCTCCCAATCCGGTAGGGTCTTCGCCATTATCCACAAAATGCACTTCGATTTTCTTCGGTGCTTCTTTGTGACGGATCATTCGATACTTGTCGAAATTGGTTTTGGTTGGAACTCCGTTTTCAAAGGCTAACTCTCCAAAGAAAGCATTTCCAATTCCGTCCACAATAGCACCTTCACCCATATTTCTAGCCGAATCTGGGTTAATCACGATTCCGCAATCCACTGCTGCATATACAGCCTCCACCACTGGTTGATTATCTTTGATTACTGTATCTACCACTTCGGCCACATAAGAATTATGACAGAAATAAGCAGATACGCCTCGGCTTACATTCGGTTGTGGACTATTCCAATTGGATTTATCTCTTACTAATTCCAGCACGCTAGCATATCGCTTAGGAACATAATCATTGTTTTCTCCCACTGGATTAGTCTCAGCTCTCTTGAGTAATTCCAAGCGGAACTCAATTGGATCCTTGCCCATGGCTTCAGCTAATTCATCCAGGAAGCTTTGTTCTGCACCAGCGATAAAGTTGGATCTAGGTGCTCTAAATGCACCTATGGTGATGTTGGATGGAATTTCCCAGCTTTCTGCCAAGTAATTGTCAATAGCTCCTGCAGGAAAACGATTGGCATGAAGCGGAGATTCTGGAATCCCTCCAGCTTTCACGTGAAATGCCAAAAGGTTATTGTTTTCATCCAAAGCAGCTCTGTAGGTTGCAGAATAGGTTGGACGATATACTCCAGCCGACATGTCATCTTCACGAGTATAAACCATAGAAACAGGAGCCTGAATTTTCTGAGAAATTAAAGCAGCTTCTACCATATGGTGGCTATAGGCTCTTCTTCCAAAACCTCCACCCATTCGAGCAAGATTGATTTGGATGTTTTCCTTTGGTAGGCCAAGACTGCTAGAAAGTGCATTCATGATAAAATCCGGAGCTTGAGTTGCTCCATAGACCACCGCTTTATCTCCTTTGACATCCGCGAAGCAATTCATGGGTTCCATGGTGTTATGAGCCAAGAAAGGAACAGTATAGGTTCTTTCGATCACCTTTGCTGCTTTCTTGAACCCTTCTTCTGGATTTCCATCTCTTCTAACTACAGTTCCGCTTTTCTTTATGTATTCAGCCATTCGCTCCTTGTGAGCTACAGTATTTTCCAAGCCGGCTGGAACTTTCACTTGAGTGCTTGGTCTACCCCCAAAGCCAGCCATGCTAAAACTGGTCTCAGGGGCATTTTCCCATTCTGCGACTAGTGATTTTTTGGCTTGCATTACCTCCCATGTGGAGTTACCTACGATGGCTAAAATCTCAGGGAAAGTTGCAGTATCAAAGAAGTTTCTATCGTAATCTTCTTTAAAAATATTTATTGGGAAGACATCTAAAATCCCGGACATTCCGCTTACTGAGCTTTTGTCAAAAGATTTGAGCTTCATTCCAAATGCAGGAGGATGCACGATAGCCGAATATTTCATTCCCTCAACTTTGTGGTCAATTCCAAAAAGAGGTTTTCCGGTTACGATTTTTTTACCATCGACATTCTTTTTGGAGTTTCCGACGATAGTGAAGGTATTGACGTCTTTTAAAGGAACTTCTTCAGGAACTTCCAAAGTGGCAGCCAAGCTTGCCATTTCACCATAATGGGCTTTTTTTCCACTTGCCTTATGTTCCAAAATTCCAGCGGAAGTAGTAATCTCAGCGGCCGGAACATTCCATGTTTGCGCAGCTGCATTGATCAGCATAGCGCGGGCAGTTGCCCCTGCAGTTCGCATTGGCTTCCAGCCTTGGCGAATCCCTTGGCTTCCTCCTGTAAACTGACGATCATATCGCTCTGGATAAAAGTCAGCCTGCTCCACAAATACATTTTTCCAATCGGTATCAAGTTCTTCCGCCAAGATCATCGGCATGGATGTCTTGACATTGGAGCCAAATTCCGGGTTTGGGGAATAAAGCGTAACCGCTCCGTTTTCTCCGATTTTGATGTAGCTATTCAATTCAAACCATTCTTTGGGCATCGCCATAAGTTCCTCCTTGGAAGAAGGCTTACATCCTGCCAGCCAGCTAAAGCTGAGCATCATTCCTCCACCTGCTAGGGCAGATACTTTCAAAAATGATCTTCGATCTAATTTTGTATTTACAGTTGCCATAGTCTAGTAATTAAAGGTTTTTGGATGCAGTATGAATAGCTGCTTTGATTCGGGTGTAGGTTCCACAGCGGCAGATATTTCCGTTCATTGCGTTGTCAATATCTGTATCAGAAGGATTTGGATTCTGTGCCAAAAGTGCTGCAGCACTCATGATCTGTCCAGCCTGACAATAGCCGCATTGAGGTACATCATGCTCCAACCAGGCTTTTTGAACTGGATGATCCCCCTCTTCGGAAAGACCTTCTATCGTGGTGATTTTAGCTCCTTCTGCTGCAGAAACCGGAAGCTGGCAAGAACGGACAGCGTTTCCGTCCAGATGAATGGTGCAAGCTCCACATTGAGCGATGCCGCAACCAAATTTAGTACCCACTAAATCCAGATGATCTCTCAAAACCCAAAGCATGGGGGTATTTGGATCAACATCGACTTGTTGGGATTTGCCGTTAATTGTGAGGTTGAAAAGGGCCATAAAATTTTCAATTTAGATTTTAAATTTAGTTACTTCTGCTTACTTGAACCTTACGAAATTCAAACTGAAAGCTTTAGAAATCAAGTAGGTAAAACTAGAATCAGGTGTTTAATTGGTTTATAAAAGGTTGATTATAGAATCGTTTTCCAGTGGCTTGATAAAGGGCATTTGCCAATGCGGCAAATACTGGAGGATAAGCAGGCTCGCCCAAACCGGTTGGATCCACCTGGCTTTCCACAAAATAGGTTTCAATTGTTTTTGGAACCTCTTTCATTCGGATCATTCTGTATCCATCAAAATTAGTCCGGTCAGGGGCTCCTTCCACAAACTTTAATTCTCCAAATAATGCTGTTCCGATTCCATCTACAGCAGCCCCTTCACAAAGGTTTTTGGCAGCATCTGGATTGATCAGTAATCCACAATCCACGGCCTGAACTACTTTTTCTACGACTACCTGTCCATTTTCGATTTTCAAGTCTACCACCTGCGCTGCATAGCTGTTGTGGCAGAAATAAGCCGAAACGCCTCTTGAAATTCCAGCTGGAGTTTGTCCCCAAATGGATTTGCTTTTTACTAATTCCAAAACGCCTGCATAGCGATCTGGATCGTAATCATTTCGCTCACCAACTGGGTTTTCCTTTGCTTTTTTCAAAAGCTCCAAACGAAAATCGATCGGATCTTTTCCCGCCGCTTCTGCCACTTCATCCAAGAAAGACTGCTCAGCAGCCGCGATAAAATTGGATCGGGGAGCGCGGAAAGAACCAACCGTAATATTAGAAGCAACGGTCCATTCTTCCGCTAGATAATTTTCAACAGCTCCAGCGGGAAATCGATCGGCGTAGAGTGGGGGCTCGACTAATCCTCCCGCATTCACCTGAAATCCAATCAGGTTGTTATTCTCATCTAGGGCAGCTTTATAGGTAGCCCGATACATGGGACGATAAATTCCCCCGGTCATGTCATCCTCTCGGGTGTATTGCAGGTGGATCGGTGCGTTCATTTCCTTGGAAATCACGGCGGCTTCGATCAGCCAATGCGCATAAGAGCGACGGCCATACCCACCACCCAAACGGGTCATGTCGATGTAAATGTTTTCAATTGGAACTCCCAAACGAGCAGAAAGTGCCTGTTCGGTTAATTCAGGTTTCTGAAGCGGGCCGGCACAATCGATACGGTCAGGTTGCACATGTGCAAAGAAATTCATCGGCTCCATGCAGTTATGGGCTAAAAATGGACCATGGAAAGTTCTTTCAATGACTTTAGCAGCCTTTGCAAAAGCAGTTTCAGGGTTTCCGTCCTTTCGAGCGATTCTGGCCTTTTTGGAGGCTTCCGCCATTTGTTGAATTTGGCTGGCTTCATTTTCTAAGCCACCCGGAATGGTTCTGATTTCCTTTCTTCCGTTCCAATCTCTTTTTTCTTCATAGGTAGAAAAAGGCTCCCACTCAACTTTTATTGCCTTTTTGGCATTCATCACTTCCCAAGTGGAATTGCCGACGATCGCTACCAAATCCGTAAAACTTGTAGTATCAAAGAAGGTTCGTTCATACTCATCCTGATGGGATTTGATTTGAAAAATAGCCTTGATCCCAGGCATGCCTTTCGCAGCAGAATCGTCAAAAGACTTCAAGCGCAAGCCATGTGCTGGGGGATGAATAATCATCGCTTTAAGCATTCCGGGCTTTTTATAATCAATCCCGAAAAGCGGCTTTCCGGTGACGATATTTTTTGCCTCCACATTCTTATGGGAATGACCAATAATTCTGAATTCGGAGATTTCCTTAAGAGGAATTTCTTCAGGAACGGGCATGGTTGCTGCCAAAGAGGCCATTTCACCAAAGTGCGCTTTCTTGCCGCTTGCGGTATGAAGTACAAAGCCAGGTTCGGTGGTAATTTCTTCTGCAGGAACATTCCACGTCTGCGCGGCTGCTTGGATCAGTAGGTTTCTCGCCGTTGCACCTGCAGTTCTCAAAGCATTCCAGCCTATTCGGATCGCTTGGCTTCCTCCGATAAATTGACGAGTGAAATTGTCCGTGTCAAGCGGAGCTTGTTCGACCACCACATTTTTCCAGTCTGCATCCAATTCTTCCGCCACAATCATCGGCATGGAAGTTTTGACGTTCTGTCCGCCTTCTGGATTAGGGGACATGATGGTGACCAATCCATTTTCCCCGATTTTGATATACCCATTGAGTCTAAACCATTCCTTCGGCATTCCCAAGGTTTCCAATTCCTTTGGCTTGCATCCCGCCAGCCAATTGAAGCTCAGAATCATTCCACCTCCTGCAAGTGCGGAGACTTTGAGAAAGGATCTTCGATTGATTTTGTCAGGAAAAGTCTTCATGGAATTTGACTTATTTATTCTTTGGTTTTGATTGTTAAGTACTTGGAATTTTTCAGTAATAGCAAGGTGATTTTGATTAGCG
Organism: Algoriphagus boseongensis; assembly: GCF_004362805.1. Classification (GTDB taxonomy): domain Bacteria; phylum Bacteroidota; class Bacteroidia; order Cytophagales; family Cyclobacteriaceae; genus Algoriphagus; species Algoriphagus boseongensis. The sequence goes on along the minus strand of NZ_SNYF01000005.1, from coordinate 1,463,174 downwards.
GGTTTATTGCATGCTTTCTTTTAAGAAGTTTAGGACTTTTGTTCTGATTTCCTCCACATCAAACATAGCTCCGAAATGTGGAGCGTCTTTTACAATGATGAGTTCGGAAGGAACTCTTTTAACCTTCAGCCAAGAATGCAAAAGTTGAGATTGTCTAGGTGAGACTAAGTCATCTTTTTCTCCATGAATGATCAAAAATGGAGGGTCCTTTTCGTCTACATAGCTTACCGGACTTGCCGCTTTGGCTAAATCGGGACGATCCAAAGGAGCAGCTCCGATAAGTAATCCTTCGGGTGATTTGGGATCATTTGCTCCTGGAAACAGGGTTAAATCTGCCGGTCCATAGAAATCAACTACTGCCCTAAATCTGAATTTTTGACTAGATTTTGGGATAAAGAAATCTGAAACCTTGCCGTTTTTGGATAGGCCGACCATGGATGCCAAATGTCCTCCAGCAGAAAAACCCATCAAGGCAAAGCGATCTCTATCCAATCCATATTCCTCAGCGTGATCATACAAAAAGGAAATTGCCGCATTGCAATCCAGCATCTGAGCGGGAAAAGTAGCTTGGGTACTAAATCGGTAATCGATGGAAGCCAGCGCATATCCTTCTTTCATTAAGGCGGAAATGGTTTCCTTCATGTAGCTCATGTCGGCATATTTGTCATTGGTCAGCCAGCCTCCTCCATGTATCCAAATCACCAAAGGAGTTTTTTCTTGTGCATTGGGAGGAAGGTAAATGTCCAGCAGGTGTTTCCTCAGCGTATCGCCTTGGTAGGGAATATTTCCGTGTAGGAGGGTTCCCTCAAGAAATAAATTCATCACCCGGTTGGTTTGTGAAAAACCAAAACCACTAATTCCAAGGTAGAGGAAAACCAGCAGGAATTTTTTCATAGTTATTGATCAATGAAGGCTGTTTCTGGAGCACGAACGCCCATTATTTGGTATGGTTCCATTTCTTTTCTGATTTCAGCGAGTTCTGCTGCGGTGAATTTCACAGACAAGGCTCCCAGATTCTCCGCAAGATGCTGAGGGCTGGTAGTTCCAGGAATAGGCACGATAAATGGTTTTTGAGCCAAAAGCCAAGCTAGAGAAAATTGAGCCATTGTAATTCCTTTTTGCTGCGACCATTTTCTTACAATTCTTAGGAATCCCATGTTTTGCCCAAATCCTTCAGCTGAAAAGAAAGGTAGTTGTGATCGTCGGTCTTCACTGGAAAATCTGCTGTATTCATTGAATCTTCCGGTAAGGAAAGAGCGATGCGTAGGCCCCCAGGGCACAAAGCCGATTCCTAACTCTTCACAAGTAGCTAGGATCTGATTTTCCACCACACGCTCTGCCATATTGTATTCAGATTGCAAAGCAGCAACTGGAAGCTCACCATGTGCTTTTCGTAGGGTAGCAGGAGATACTTCCGAAAGCCCCCAATGCTTTACTTTCCCGGCTGAAATTAGATCTTTTACTGCACCAGCGACATCTTCAACTGGTACATTGGGATCCATTCGATGTAAATAGTACAAGTCAATTGCCTCAACTCGAAGTCGTTTCAGTGAACCATCAATTACTTTCTTTATCGATTCTGGGGTAGCATTTCTCCCCATTCTTCGGCCATTTTGAATTTCAAATCCAAATTTGGATGCGATGGTGATTTTTCCCTTAAATGGTTCCAGTGCCTCTCCAACCAATTCTTCACTGCCATAGGGTCCATAGACTTCCGCAGTATCAAAAAAGGTAACTCCCATTTCCACAGCTTTTCGAAGATGAGCAATCATCTCATCTTTGGGAGGGGTGGGATTGTAGGTGCCTGATACCATGCTCATGCAACCCAATCCGAGTCCTGTAACTGTGAGGGGTCCAAGTTTTCGGGTAGGTAAGGAGGGAAGTACTTCCTCATTAGAGCTAGTGGAGGCAATGGCAGCACCTGAAGAAAGAATCAGTCCTGCTCCTGCTAAGCTGGCATTTTTGAAGAATTCTCTGCGATTTATTTCTGAATGCTTTTTCATGAATTTATTAGGAATGGATTCTTCTCTTGGTTTGAGTAGTTCAATTTTCTTTAAGGAATATATTTAGATCCCACGGGATTGACGTCTTGCTCTATTTTTAAAAGCCTTTTCAATCACATCAAATCTAGATTTACGGGGATCCGGCATGCTTGCAACTCTTCCATCCAAATCTACATCCAAAATTTGCTCCGTTTGCAAGTTGAAGCTTGGCCAAGTCGGTAGATTGTTTCCATTTGGATTTCCAGTTTTGGCAAAGTTTGCCCAATAAGTGTTCATTATTCTTGCAAGTCTAATTTCCTCTGGACTAGGTTCCCCTTGAGCTCCCCATCGGGCATTGAGCGTATTGAATACAAAAGGGATATCTGATCCATGACCTGCACCATAAGGTGATCTGGCACGATTGGCGGGAGGCACATACCCAAATTGAAACATATACACCGGCTGATCTTGCTTCAAAAATGCTTTTGCAGTCATTCGTGCAGGTTCACCCCAAACCCAATCCGTGTTGAACTTAATTTGAACTTCGGCAAACTCCTTATTTCCTTCGGGATCAAAAGCAGCTTTGAATTCATCGGATAGTTCATCAAATAGAGCAAAGAGTTCTTCTTTTGATGTGCTGTTGTTGACAAAAGCTCCTCCAACTTCCGCACTGGAATTACCAATCATCAAAGGGACTTTAGGCTGTCTTCCTGCCATGTAAGCACTTTCTGCAGTTTCTACCACCAGTTTACCATCCAAGATTGGACCTGAATAGGTTCGGTTTCCGAGACTATCAGTCTCTTGTCCTCCATCCACAATTTGATCTGCCGACAAGGCGCGTAGTTGGGCTAATGCCGTTTGGTCTGTCCCATTTATCCCATGTCTTCGGGCAAAGTTGATTCCGATGGTTTCTGCAGAAATGTTATAAAGTGGATCGGCATTTTCTTTGTCAATTGGTCTACCAGTCAAAACACCATCTCGACCTCCTCCAGAGTGGCTGATGGCTTTATGGAATAATCCTTTGGCAGATGGAATGGATAATAAGGAATGAACAGAGACACCGCCAGCGGAAAATCCAAAAATGGTCACATTGTCAGGATTTCCTCCAAATGCAGCGATGTTTTCCTGTACCCATTTTAGGGCAGCAATCTGATCCATATAAGCATAACTGCCCTTGAATTCATCTGGATTTTCCTGACTCAAAGCTGGAAAGGCAAAATGACCTAATCTTCCCAATCTGTAATTAATGGTTACCAAAACAACTCCCTGTTTGGCAAAAGAATCCCCGGCTGATCCTGGGCCTGCACCGCTTCCTCCTGTAAATCCACCTCCATGGATCCATATCATCACAGGTAATTTGGACCCTTCCGATGCCAAAGCCGGAGTCCATACATTAAGAAAAAGACAATCTTCTGAGGTGACCACAGTTGAGCCTGGCCAAGTTCGCTGCGGGCAATCTGCACAATACTTAGTAGCTTCTCTCACCCCCTCCCAAGCTTCGACTGGCTGCGGAGGTCTCCATCTAAATTCGCCGACCGGAGGTGCTGCAAATGGAATTCCTTTGAAACTTGAAACGCCTTCTTCGATGACTCCTTGTACTCTACCGGATTTGGTTTGAACCAAGGGGCCTTGTCCAAAAGAGGAAAAGGACAGGATGGCTAATAGGCTGAAGAGGAATAACTTTTTCATGAAATTTAAATTGAAGGGAGTTTACTTCTCAATCTGATGCGTATCTCTGACACTGCTGAAGGTTAAGGCAAGCATTTTCCAATCAGAGCCTTCTTTTTGGTAAACCTCCGTTACGGTAAATTCAGTCACGACATCATTGCCTCTTACATTGGCCGTCAATGCAATTCTATTCCAGACAATAGCTGTGTTTCCTACAATTTCGATGGCAGTATCTTTTACATCGGCATTTTTGTACCAGATGCTGCCTGTCTCGATGATTTCGAGTTCTCTGGCAGTGCTCCAGGTGCCGCTCATGTGGACAAATTTGGCTTGCGGATCAAAAAGGGGGGTAAGTTTGGCGATGTCCTTATCGGCCATCCATTTCCATTTGTCCATGGAGAGTTTGATGACTTCTTGTTCGGTAGGAGTGGTCTGCGCTTGAGAATTAAAGCAAACCAAGGTAAATAGAAGGGCTGTATTGAGTAAAGATTTCATAGAATTAGAGTTTAGTCAATTATTTGGAAGGGTATTCACCCGGTTTTAGTGCTTCGTGCCAGATGGTGGCTCCTTTGCCAGCAGGAGATGCTGCCATGTAGATTACTCTTGAATTTGGGGTAGCTCCATGCCAATGCTGAATCCCCGGCTGGCATTTGATGATGTCTCCTTTTTTTACGGTTTGGAGGGCTTGGCCACGCTCTTGGTATAATCCTTCTCCATCCAAAATGAAAAGGATTTGACCTGCGGGATGTTCATGCCAATACAGGTGTGAGCCTGCTTCCGAGACTACATAGCCTACTCCAAACTCAAAAGTGCTATCCGGCTGGACAAGTGAACTTAAGTAAATGTCACCGATATGGTGGACATTTGCTGCTTTTGGTCCTTTTGGGAAAATTTCCGAATCCTGTGCTTTGACCTGAAAGCCTAAGCCTAAAAGAATTAGACAAGAGAAAATTATTTTTTTCATGTAGAATTAATTTAAAAGAAATTCTCTTTCAAAACTATATCCCTTTAATTCTAAATGACTTACCCGGATTACTGAATTACTTACCATTTTTACAGAAAGGCTGTTTTGTCGCCTTTTTATATGGGGACTCTTCCTATTTTTGATTCAAATCCTTTTGCCATGGAAGAAATCGTAGATCTCTGGAATGTAAACGACTACTGCAGCCCTTTGAAATTATCCAGCATGCACCCTCTGGTCACAGTCGTGGATTTATCCAAGGGAGAATGGCCCAAGAACACGGGGACCAAAGCAGTTCGCTACCATTTTTATGGGGTTTTTCTCAAAGAAGGGGAGGAATGCGAGATTAGGTATGGTCGAAAGAATTATGACTTTCAGGAAGGAACCTTGGTGTTTGTCGGTCCTGGTCAATTGGTTAATATTTCGAAAATCGGAGAGCGACCAAAAATGTCCGGATATGCGCTTTTATTTCATCCGGATTTACTTTTAGGCACTCACCTTGGTAAAAAAATCGAGGATTATAACTTTTTCTCCTACGAGACCTATGAGGCGCTGCATATGTCACCCAAGGAAAGACAAATCGTTTTGGATTGCTTCGCAAAGATTCAAGACGAGCTTTCAGAGAGGATTGATAAGCATAGTAAAACAGTCATCCTATCTGCTATTGAACTGTTTTTGAATTATTGCCAGCGCTTTTACGATCGACAGTTTATTACCAGAGACACAGTCAATAGAAATGTGGTGGAGCAATTCGAATCGGCTATCAAATCTTATATCCGATCGGGAAAGGCGCAAGAAAAAGGTATTCCTTTGGTGGCTCATTTTGCAGAAGAGCAGAATCTTTCCCCGAATTATTTTGGGGATCTGGTGAAAAAAGAAACCGGAAAAAGTGCCCAGGAATTTATCCAATTGAAGCTGATCGAAATCGCAAAACAGCGGATTTATGACCGAGAACTTTCAATCTCAGAAATAGCCTACAGTTTGGGATTCAGATACCCCCAGCATTTTACACGGTTGTTTAAGCAGCAGGTAGGAGTGTCTCCTAAAGAATTTAGGGAGTCGGTAAATTAAATTCAAAAGCCAATAATCGTCTACAGACCATGGTCAACAGTCCACCGCCTGTCCAAATGAACTTGATCCAAAGTTACTTTTGCTGCTAAGAAACGGATGTCCAGCTCTAGTGAGTGAAATGGGGTTTCTTTAATTAATTATTCAGATTTATTTTTTAACCGAAGTGCATAAAAAAAAGGCTAGCTCTTAAGAACCAGCCTTTTAGTATAAATCTTTTTAGAGATTATTTTGGAAGTAATACTGAGTCAATTACGTGAACCACGCCATTGCTTCCAGCTAAATCTGCAGCTACAACAGTTGCGCCACCGATCATAACTTTTCCATCCTTAATAGATACTGTTAAAGTTTGACCATTCACAGTGGTTACCACTTGGCCATCACTTAAATCTCCAGACATCACATTTCCAGCTACTACGTGGTAGGTAAGGATTCCTGTCAAAGCGTCTTTGCTTTCAGCCTTCAGAAGTCCTTCCACTGTTCCTGCAGGCAAAGCTGCAAAAGCTGCGTTGGTTGGAGCAAAAACTGTAAATGGACCTGTTCCGCTCAATGTTTCTACTAAGCCGGCAGCCTGAACCGCAGCCACCAAAGTAGTATGGTCCTGAGAACCAATTGCGATGTCTACTACAGTATTGGATGGGGCAGGAGTTTCTTCCACAACCTCAACCACAGTTTCTTCAGTAGTTTCTTCTTTTGGAGCACTACAAGCAGTCCATAATCCCATAGCAAGGAAACTTCCTGCCAAGGCTAAAATTTTTGTTGATTTCATTTACTAAGTAGGTTTTTATATTTCCCCTTAATAACAAGCTGGAGAGGAGATAGTTTAAAAATATTTTCAAGCACAACCCACCTGACAAGGAATTCCTTAAGTTGGTTTTGGTTTTTGGATGGCCTTTTTTGATCCAATACCTTTTAGATTTTGATAAAGGCTTAAGAATTTGGTCTGTACTATTTTTGAAATTTCTTCAATTCCTTTTTATCCAACTCCAAAATGATCACTTCTTTGGGATGCTGGGAAATAAGTTCTTCAGATGGAATACTACTTTCTGACTCGCCGCTTGCGCTTAAAATTTTTATAGGAAAGTTGATCCAAATCATTCCCATTTCCCCCATTTCCCAACGGCTTTGAATCATTTTTACATGGGGATTTGCTTGCTCGATAGTCTCAGCAATAGGCTGTCCAGGGATGACAGTTTCACCGAGAGATGCTTTTTGAGAATTGGCTTTCAAGCCAGAAAGACGGGTAAATGTCCCATCCTGATGGTAAATCTCCAGATAGTTTTCGGATTCGAAATCCGTCGGTCCTGAGGTATTTACTTCCTTATCCATCTTTATCTCAGAAATAATTCCTTTTCTGGGGGCACAAACCAATGCAGGTTTTTCAAAGAAAAATCCGACTCCAGAATAGGGTGGATTTGAAGATTTGGGTCCTGATGAATTGACTTGAACAATCAATGGCCTCATAGACAGTTTGGTACCTTCTTCCAATGGAATCAGATAGGGCTGATCCTTTTGAGTTGGCAGAGTAAAATCTCCCTTGAATAATTTGGTATTGTACCGGAATCCTGTCTTCTCATTAACATAGATCGACTTCAGCTTTACCAAAGTGCTTTTTCCGGGCTCAGCTACCGAAAAAATGATGTTTCCCATCATGGATTCAAGATTCTCTAAACTCGAAAACTCTATCCGAATGGTGTAGGGTATTTTTTCAGGATTCATCGAAAATAGGGTGAGGTTTCGATCCTGATCCTGCTCTGCAACGATTTGAACTTGAGCGAAAAGTGAATTTACGAGAAGAAAGAGGAAAAGTGAAGCGATAATTCTCATGCAAATAAAGGGGCCTTTCAAAGTTAAAGTATCAGTAAAATGTGAAAACTAAACTAGTCTTCAAAAGTAATTTTTAAAATTATTTCTCACTACCTCAAATCGAAAAAGAGGAAAAATAGGATTAAACTGAAACCTTTTGATTTGTAATTTTATATCGGTTTATCTGCTTAGTTTAAAATTAAATATCTGATTGATTAAATTTTTTGCAATAAAAGACCGTATTATTGCCGCCGTAAAAAAACAGAATTCATGAAGATTAAATGGAAATTGGCGTTTCTGATCACCATAGCAGCGCCCGTAATCAGTTTCTTTTGGAAAGCAAAAGAACCCATCCTTGATCGGTTTGGAACGGAAGATCAGTTGGTATTTGCAGACATTGCCTGGTTGCTGACGGCCTCTTGTTTGGTTTTATTGATGACTCCCGGACTTTCCCTGTTTTATGGAGGAATGGTAGGCAAGAAAAACCTGATTTCCACTATGCTTCAGAGTTTTATCTCTTTGGGCGTAGTTTCTATGCTTTGGGTGGTTGTTGGATTTAGTCTTGCCTTTGGAGATCCTTGGTTGGGAATTACCATTGACGGGACTTATTATGGGATACTCGGAAATCCATTCCAATACACCTTTTTTGACCAGGTTTCTGTACTTCCTCATTTAGCTTTAGGTTCGACAATCCCATTCGTTTTGTTTGCGCTGTTTCAGATGAAATTTGCCGTGATCACTCCGGCAATCATTACTGGATCTTTTGCGGAGCGGGTAAGATTTATCGGGTACCTGTTCTTCGTTGGCATCTTTACAGTCTTGGTTTATACTCCGCTTTGCCACATGGTTTGGCATCCCAATGGACTGATAGGAAGTTATTTTGGGGTAGTTGATTTTGCTGGGGGAACTGTGGTTCACATCAGTGCAGGCTTGGCATCCTTGGCAGGAGCATTATTTATTGGGAAAAGAAAAAGCCCAAATCACGATCCTTCGAATATTACCTATGTGATTTTGGGAACCGGTATGCTCTGGTTTGGCTGGTTTGGATTCAATGCAGGTTCTTCTTTGGCAGCCAACGGAACAGCAGCCATGGCTTTTGCCACTACGACCATCAGTTCGGCTACTGCCATGATGACTTGGGTGCTTTTTGACCGGATTCAGGGAAGAAAAATTTCGGCTTTACAGGCCTGTATTGGAGCTGTAGTTGGTTTGGTAGTGATCACTCCGGCAGCAGGATATATTACGGTTCCGCAAAGTTTCACTTTTGGTTTTATCGGTGCGATTGTGTCCAATGTCCTAATGAATTGGAAGGCTTTGAAAAGAATTGACGATACGTTGGATGTATTTGCTTGTCATGGAATCGGAGGGATTATGGGGATGATTTTGACGGCAATTTTTGCAAATAAGGAAGGGGCTAGTTTGCTTTATGGGGGATGGGGAGTGTTCTTTTCCCACATGATGGTATTGGTAGGAGTGGTGATTTTCTCTTTTGTCATGTCGTATCTGATTTTCTTCCTTCTCAATAAAGTAGTCACGCTGAGGGTGCGGGAAGAATACGAAGAACTTGGACTTGATCTTTCCCAGCATGGTGAATCCTTGAAAAGTGTTTAGAATCTAATAAAACCAAAAAAAGAAGGGAGACCGATTCGATTCAGCCTCCCTTCTTTTTATTTTTAAATATCAGAAATCTTTTCTCCTGTCTTCTTTTCCTGATAAGCTCGTTTGGTCACTTTCAGGTCGCGGAAATACCCGATGGTCCCAATATCTACAAATAAGCCTACGAAACCCTTTTTATTTTTTCCAAACATCTTATCTACTATAAAAGAGGAGTGTTTTTCGTCGTTGATGAACATTTCGGCGGATTCCCCATTAACTTCAATTCGCATGGTAAACCATTCGTTTAGAGCAGTGGGGGCTGAACCTTCATACTCATAAGGAGCTATTTTTCTAAGGGTGTCAAATTTGTAATCCGGATAAGAAAAGTATTGAACAGAGTGATTTCTCAATCTTTGACTGCTTGCTCTTCCAACTTTGGGACGGACATAAATACTTTCAAACTCCGAATCATCCTCTTTCACTCGGAAAAACAAACCTATAAATCCAGCTATACCTGAAAAAGGAGCAGGAACTTTAAGTTTACTGTACATTTTTACTTCTATGGTTCCATTTTCGAAATCATCCAATCCAAGAAGTCTAGCATAGTGTGGTTCATCGACTGTTGCCTCCAATCTGGTGGAATCAAAAGGCAAGGCATTCAAATCACGCTCAATTTTCAGGACTTTCTTTCCCTGAAATTTGACGATTTCACCAGTCACGTTATGAAGTTCAAATTCCTGTTTTTTGAGCTTGAGAACCTGGGCCTGAATATTCAATGAAATGAATATAAGCCCTAAAAGGAGAGTGTGTTTTTTCATTTTTTCTTGAAATAGAATTCCCTGAAGGGAGTGTTTTGACTCACTTTAGCTTGGGATCAAGTCAGTGTTTATTGACCTAATCTTAAAGAAAAGGGTATTTAGATTTTCTTAAAACAGCTTCTCCTGTGGAGGTGTGGCCCCACCAAGTCGAATGTAAACGGTAGTCTGGCCTCTATGATGTGTCTGATGCTCGAAGCACTTCTCCAGTGCCTTGGCCTTGGTCATTTCAAATCTACCAAACAGAGTGGCAGATTCGGCTAATTTTTCAGGAGTCATAGTTTTGATACTGCTGATCACAAAATCATATCCTGCCATGACTAATTTGGTGACATTTTCCTTGGATTGATCGGCAGCTTTTTCAGATTCACCCATTCCAACTGGGCTGGCAATCCCTGTAGCGGCTGAAGTAAATCCATAATTTCCGTCCGTGAGGTGAAGCATTTGCTGGGCAAAACTTCTCATTTCTGGAGTTGGCTTTAAATTATACTTATCCGCGGGCATGGCATCTAAATATTCTTTGGTATAAGCCTTAGCTCTTTCCCAGTCTTTGACCATATCGTCAACAGAACTTTGGGCAAGGCTTAGTGAAGTCAATCCCAAAAAGAGGGCGAGGGTTGCTAAAATTTTCATAAGTGTCAGGTTTTATAATTAGAAGATACAAATTTCCTATTTCTGCGAGCCTTTTATCCTTAACCTAGTTTAAGAAATTACCCCTTCTCAGCTAGGTTTCTGCGAATTTTACTCAAAAATTCAGGAGTGATTCCCAAATAGGAAGCAATCTGAGTATTCGGGAGTCTGTTGGACAAAATGCGATATTGTTCTAAAAAATCAAGGTAACGCTGCTCAGCGGTGGAACTGAAATTTTGTAAAACCCGATTCTGTAATTCGATGTATTTCTGTTCGATTGTAACTTTAAAAATCCTGTTGAGCTTGTATATTTCTTCGAAAAGAAAATAAAGATCAGTTTGGGAGATTTGAAGTACTTCGGAGGATTCTATGGCTTCAATATTCAAAGAACTGGGTTTGCCCGTGTAAAAGCTTGCTATATCTGCTATCCAGTCATTTTCTGCTGCAAACTGGATGTTGTGTTCAAAGCCTTTGTCATCCACACCGTACATTCGGAAGCACCCCGAGACCACAAAAGTGTAAACCTTACATGTGTCTCCAGCCTGTAGAATTTTCCCTTTTTTATTGATGAATTTTAATTCAAACCTTGGTTCGATCAGGGCCTTTTCCTCGGCAGAGATTGGAAAATAATTCAGAAAGAATTTGAGTAAGGCTTCTTTGGCCATAGATTGGGTTTAAGAAAAATACACCAAATCCAACCCCTTAAAGGTTGGATTTGGTAGTTTGGATTTACTTCAATTTCAATTTCACCGGGTCCCAGTGAATGATCTTTTTGTCGAAATAACTTTGGTTACAGGCTAGGGCAGGAGCGGCTGCTCTGAATCCAAATTCAGCATCTTCTACCACAGGCTTACCTGTTCGGATCGCATCGAAGAAGTTGGTAAAGTGATCTAAATGATCGCTGTATCCGTCTGGAGCTTTGAATACGAAATCCTCTTTTGTCGGTCTTCTTCTCTGCTCCGGAGTCCATTTGGCATCATACTCGGCCCGCATTTCATCCTGCATTTTTTTGGAGAAAGTAAATAAGGAATCATATCCTCCAAATCCCGGTGCCTCCGGTAAAATGCTATGGGTCACACTCAATCCATTTCCTCTTAGCGTCATCACCCCTTCAGAGCCTACCAATTGGACGATTTCCTGTCCCCCAGTTCCACTGATAAAATTCACCTGCAAAGTCATCATGTATGCAGGGTGCTCAGGACTATCCGGGTATTGCATAATCCCAGACATCACGTCAGGGAGATTTCGGCCGTCTTTCCAGTAACTGAATTGACCTGTGCTGAAAATGGTCTCAGGACCTTTGGAATTGGTGATCAGGTGGGTTCCACTCAAGAGGTGGATAAATAAATCTCCAGCCACACCAGTTCCCACTTCCTTGAAAGCTCTCCACCAGAAAAACTTCTTGGCGTCGAACTCCATTTTTTCCGTGACTTCGATAAACTTATCCCAATTGGTTGTTTCCGCGCTGGCATCTTTTGGAATGGTGTATTCCCAAGCCCCAATCGAGCTCTGACGGTCATAGACTGCATTGACCATATTCAATTGGCCGATTTCACCAGCTGCCAAGAGTTCTTTCGCCTTTTGGTAGCCTATGCTGCTCACCCGTTGACTTCCCACCTGAACTACTTTTCCGGATTTCTTCGCAGCTTCCATAATTGGATAGCCTTCGGAAATCTTGGAAACCATAGGCTTCTCGATGTACACATGCTTTCCTTTTGCCAAAGCATCCAAGGTCATCTGGGCATGCCAGCAATCCATAGAACAGATCAAAACCGCATCAATATCCGGACGATCCAATAAGTCTTTATAATTTCTTGTGGTATATAGATCTGGCCCAAATTGCTCTTTTGCATTTTCGATTCTTCCAGTATACAAATCACAAATACCTGCCAGTTCCACTCCAGGAACTTTTAAAGCGGTGGTCAAGTCAAAATGACCCTGAACTCCATAGCCAATCACACCAATTCGAATGGTGTCGTTGGAGGAGATTTTTCGCTCGTAGTGGAGGATTCTTTCTTCGGCTTTTTCCTGTGCACCTAAAGAAAGAAAGGGAGTGGCTGCGGTGGCAATACTTGTTGCTCCCAATTGTTGAAGAAATCTTCTTCTAGAAGCGGAAGAATCGTTTTTCATGGGTTTAATGGGTTATTGGAAATGGTAATTTATTGAATGGCATAACTGACAAAAGCAACTTTCTTGCTGTCAGGACTCCATGAAGGTACATTGAAAGTGCCTTGTCCCCCAAAAAACACAGGGGTTAAATCTTTAATTTCTTTGGTTTCCAAGTTCATCAGACGGAGTTTGACCTGTTTTCCGAAAGGATGTCCCTGTGCTTGATCCTCCAGGTAAGAAATATAAGCGATCCATTTTCCATCCGGTGAAGGATGGGGGAACCAATTGGAATAATCATCAAAAGTCAATTGCGCTGGATTTTTTCCATCAGCATCAATTCTCCAAAGCTGCATATGGCCTGTGCGGAAAGAATTAAGGTAAATGTATTTTCCATCAGGGGAATAATCCGGTCCATCATCCAGACCTTCTGAGTCAGTCAGTCTTTTTTCCTTTCCTCCATTAACGCTGATGGTGTAGATGTCAAAATTCCCATTCCGCTCTCCCGTGTATGCCAAAGTCTTCCCGTCTGGACTCCATCCATGCCAATAGGATACGACTTCAGGAGTTATTCTCCTTGGCTCCCCTCCGGTTATCGGAAGGATATAAATGACGGATTTGTAAGGTTTAGGGGAAGGGTCATTTCGATCGTTATGGCTTATAGCTAGCCATTTATTGTCCGGAGAGATTCCGTGGTCATTGTTGCAAGCGGTGGCAAATCCAGTATCCAATACCTTCATCTCTTTTGTCGCCAAGTCCAGGGTGTAAATTCTCCCCTTACTATTGACAATCAAATAATTGTCAGGATGCCAGTTGGGCGCTTCAATGTGCTTATTTGCAGAATAGACGGTTTCAATTCTACCTGTGTAGATGTCCGCAGTTTGGATATAGCTTGTCGTATCTTTTTTCTCTGCTGGAGGCATAAATTGATGATTAGATTGACCTACAAGTTTCCAGTCGTTGCCCACTTTTTCAAGCATCCTTATCTCTGTGGAGAAATTTTGTTTGCCTTCTTTGGAAACTGATACTTCATCGTGACTTACCCAAGCGCTGTTGCCTTGAATACTCATTTTAAAATTCGAAAGAAAAGCCATTCCACCCGAACCGATCATGGAAGGGGGAGGGTTTTTCATCAAAGAAACTGGGGCATCAAAGAATTGGCCTGTGGCAGTTGAAACCAGAATTTTCCCATAAGGCCGTTCTTCCCAGCAATCTGCATGGGCTTGGATGTCCCCCATTCTCCAGGTTAAAGCTTCTCTTTCCAGCAGATGAATAATGGCCACCGAATCGCTCGAACTTTGGCCAAATGAATTGATAAATGAGGAAAGGACCAGAAAAGTCCCGAAAAACACATTCAGAAATTTGAGCGGAGAGGAGGAGGTCTTTTGGGGTTTCATAGGCGTAAGGAATGGGGAGATGGAGAACTGATTCTTGCTTAAGCTAATTTTATTTTCCTAGAAAAGGAAAGAAAGGGCTCATTCATAGAGAGATGAGCCATGATTTTAGATTTCCTAATAGATAGAATTACCGGTCAATCATCTTTTGGGCTGATTCTGGATAGCGGTTTCCGATGATCCTTAAGGATTCAAAAGCCTTGTCAATTTCCATCAATTCAGATTCTGAGAGGATGATTGCTGTAGCACCAATATTTTCTTCTAATCGATGAAGTTTGGTGGTCCCTGGAATTGGCACAATCCAAGGTTTTTGGGCTAGAAGCCAGGCCAAGGCAATTTGGGCAGGAGTAGCCTGATACCCATTGGCAATGATTTCCAACTGGTCCACCAAGGCTTGGTTTGCTTTCCTTGCTTCTTCAGCGAATCGTGGAACCACATTTCTGAAGTCAGTGGGATCGAATGTAGTTTGTTCGTCTATCTTCCCGGTTAAGAACCCTTTCCCCAATGGACTGAAAGGAACAAATCCGATTTCCAATTCTTCCAAGGTGGAAAGAATTTCTTCCTCAGGTTCTCTCCACCAAAGCGAGTATTCACTTTGAAGTGCAGCGACAGGCTGGATAGCATGAGCTCGACGAATGGTTTTTACTCCAGCTTCAGAAAGCCCAAAATGTTTCACTTTTCCAGCTTGAATCAAGTCTTTCACTGCACCCGCCACTTCCTCAATAGGTACATTTGGATCTACCCGATGCTGATAAAGCAGGTCGATCGAATCTATCCTTAATCGCTTTAATGAGCCTTCTACCACTTTCTTGATGTGATCAGGTTGGCTATTCAGTTGCGTCCATCTTCCATCTTGGTCAGGACCAAAACCAAATTTGGTAGCGATGACTACCTTGCCTTTAAATGGTTCAAGAGCTTCACCCACCAATTCTTCATTGGTATAAGGGCCATAAACCTCAGCTGAATCAAAGAAGGTTATTCCCTTATCCACTGCTGCGTGAATTAGTTGGATCATTTCCTTTTTATCCTTGGCAGGTCCATAGCCAAAGCTCATTCCCATGCATCCAAGTCCCAATTCAGAGACTTCCAATCCGGTTTTTCCTAGTATTCTGGTTTTCATGCTAGTTCTATTTTGAAGTCTATCTATGCTAAATCAATTTTTTAAGGATTACTCATTTCAAAAGTCGGAAACTATATAAAGAACTACCAATACGAATCAAACAGAAACTTATAGAATTCAAATAGAGCAATGATAGTAAAGTCAAGTCTTTAGGATTTCTTGAATAGGCAAAACATCGATTTGGGTGCTAATTCCTACAAATGTTTGAAAAATGTAAGTTTTTGCTTGAATTCTATTGGATTATATAAGTATTGTGCTTGACCTTTGTAATCTAATTTTGAAAAATCGCCTCCTTAAACTTATCATGAGATCTTCAATTACCCGCCTTTTCCTTATGGGATTTGCCTGTGTTCTTTTATGCAATTCAAATCCTGCCGCTGCTCAAGGAATCAAACATTTCAATGGAACTATTACCGCAACCAATAACGGGATTTCCATTATCCCATCTTTCTCTTTGGGAAGACCAGCCGTTTTCTTTGATTTAAGTGTAGGAGGAGATAGGCTTTCCTTTGATCCCATGTTTCGATTCGGAATGAATGGGAAGCCTTGGTCTTTTGTCCTCTGGTGGAGATATAAGCTCATCAAAGACAGTCGTTTTACGCTCACTGCCGGTGCTCACCCTGCTTTCCTTTTTCAGGATATGGAAGTGATTGTGGACGGTAAGCCTCAAAAGATGTTCATTGCCAACCGATACTTGGCGGGAGAGATCAATCAGATGTATAAGTTCTCGGATAAATTCAGCGCCGGGATTTATTACTTACACGGAAGTGGATTTAACCCAACGGGTCCGAAAAACTCTGATTTTCTTGCCTTAAATACTGTGATTTCAAACCTGAGATTAGGTAAGGAGTTTAAACTTAGAATGAATCCTCAGTTTTATTTTCTGAGTGTTGATAAGGGAAATGGATGGTATGTGACTTCCAGTTTTACACTTAGCAAGGATAATTTTCCGATTTCCTTCCAGACCTTATTTAACCAAAAGCTGAGCTCAACTGTCCCCGGGGATGACTTGGTCTGGAATGTGAGTTTGCTTTACAATTTTGCGAATAACTACAGAAAAGAAACCCGCTGATAAAAATGGAGAAGCCAGAGACCTTAGAGGAGTTTTATAAGCGAAAATTCAAGTGGATCCCTGAAAGTCTGAAAAATGACTTTGGGCACTTTAATATTTTTAGGCTTGAGCCTTTTCTGGAAGGGAAAGTAAAAAGTGTTCCCTATCGAAAAAGAGATTTTTACAAAATCATGTTGGTCAAAGGAGCAAGCACCGTTCACTATGCAGATCGGGTGTATGAAGTAAAGAAGCAGGCTCTTTCCTTCTCTAATCCTTTGGTTCCTTACAAATGGGATCATTTAGGCGAGCATACTTCGGGAGTTTATTGTGTTTTCAATCCTCATTTTTTCATGAATTTTGGTCAAATCCAGCAATATGAGGTGTTTCATCCCAATGGAACCCACGTATTCGAACTCAATGACCAAGAGGCTGCTGAAGTGGAATCTATTTTTGAAAAAATGCAGGAAGAGCTGGAGTCAGAATACAAGTACAAATACGATAGGCTGAGAAACCTGGTGTTTGAACTCATCCATTTTGGGATGAAGCTTCAGCCTGCCGAACTCCAAATTGCGCAGCGGGGAAGTGCTTCCCTGAGGATTGCTTCTATCTTTTTGGAGTTATTGGAAAGACAGTTTCCAATCGATGAAAACCATACCTCGATACAACTTCGGACACCATCTGATTTTGCCGATCAACTCAATATCCATGTAAATCACTTGAACAGGGCTGTAAAAGAGATGACTGGAAAGACTACCTCTCAGCTCATTTCGGATCGATTGCTTCAGGAATCTAAAATTTTACTCAAACAGAGTAAATGGAATGTTTCCGAGATCGCTTACGCTCTCGGCTTTAATGAAGTGACCCATTTCAATAACTTCTTTAAGAAATCCATGAACCAAAGCCCAACCCAATTCAGAAAAGGGTGAAAATTCATTTTACCGTCTAAAAGAAGATGATTTCAAATCAAGATATAATTTCCTAACATAGCATCATGCTTCAAGACTCGTTTGGACGTATTCACGATTACCTCAGGATTTCTCTGACAGATCATTGCAACTTCCGATGCACGTATTGCATGCCGCAGGAGGAGATGGAGTGGATGCCCCAATCCAAACTGATGAGTCAGGAGGAAATCATCCAATTGGCGGAAACTTTTATCCGATTGGGAGTGAAAAAAATCCGATTGACCGGAGGAGAGCCCTTGGTGAGAAAGGAGTTTGACTGGATACTGGAAAAGCTTTCTGCACATCCTGTGGAATTGACCCTGACTACCAACGGGATTTTGATTCATAAGCATATTCAGGCTCTGAAGAATGCAGGAGTTAGGTCGGTAAATGTGAGTCTGGATACGCTGAATAGAGAAAAATTCAAGAAATTAACCCGAAGAGATCAGTACGATCAGGTTTGGGAAAATATCCTGTTACTTCTTCAGGAAGGCTTTCGGGTTAAAGTCAATTCAGTAGCCCTTCACGGATTAATTGAGGATGAAATCTGTGATTTTGTCCAATTGACCGAAAAGCTTCCTCTGCACGTACGATTTATCGAATTCATGCCTTTTCAGGGGAATCATTGGGAAAGCAAAAAAGTTATCACAGCCGCTCAAATGCTTGATTTGGTCAAGGAGAAATTTGAAGTGGTCAAGTTGGAAGACAAAAAGCACGACACGGCTAAGAAATATAAAGTGGAGGGTTTTGAAGGGACTTTTGCCTTTATCACCACAATGAGTGAACATTTCTGTGGAAGCTGTAATCGAATGCGGCTCACCGCTGACGGTAAAATCAAGAATTGTCTTTTTGGAAAAGAAGAACTGGATTTATTGGGAGCGCTTCGCAAAGGAGAGGACTTGGAATCCATTATTCGACTTTCCGTTTCCCGAAAACATGCGGTTTTGGGAGGGCAGTTTGATCCGGATTACCTAAAAGCCATCCCAGAGCAAATTCAAAATCGCAGCATGATCAAAATTGGTGGATGATGTACGAGTTTGTAGAAGTGGGAAAAGCTAAAGAATTGCTTAAATCCCTGTCAATTCCCCGAAAATCAAAGAAAGTCAACATCCAAGAAAGCTTGGGAAAATTCACCTCATCTCCGGTGGTTTCCCCGATGGCAGTTCCATCTTTTGATAATTCAGGCATGGATGGTTATGCCATTTCCTGGTCAGATCAAGGGGAAAGCAGAAAAGTGGTAGATGTCATCCAGGCAGGAGCCAGCCCAGACTTCGAACTTCCAAAAGGCTGTGCTGTCAGAATTTTTACAGGCGCACCTGTTCCCAAGGGAGCAGATACTGTCATCCAGCAAGAATTGGTAAACCGGGTGGGAGAGGTGATTTTTTTTGAAGCTGAGCAAGTAAGCTTGGGAATGAATGTGAGAAAGGCCGGAGCTCAGTGCCAATTGGGTGAAATAGTAATTCCCTCTCAAACTCAGATTACTCCAGGGACAATTGGCTTATTGGCTTCTTTGGGAATTCTTGAAGTAGAGGTCTTTGAATCACCAAAAGTCGGGATAATCCTGACAGGTGATGAAATCATAGAAATAGGCAATCCACTCAGACCGGGGCAGATTTATAATGCCAACGGTCCTTCTCTTCAGGCTTTTCTAGAAAAGCTCGGAATTGAGGAAATAAAGATTTTCAAAGTAAAAGACGAGGCGTCTGAAGTCACACGTGTCGTGCGTGAGGCCTTGAATGAGGTGGATGTTTTGTTGCTGACTGGAGGAATTTCTGTAGGAGATTATGATTTTGTGAAGGGAAGTTTGGAAGAAAATGGCGTGAGTCAGGTGTTCTACAAAGTCAAGCAAAGACCAGGGAAACCATTGTTCGTTGGCTCAATGCAGGAACAATTGATTTTTGCTTTACCGGGAAATCCCGCTTCGGTATTATCCTGTTTTATTCAGTATGTGAAGCCGATTTTGCAGGAATGGATGGGGAACCCTGAGGCCTGGTCAGGACCTGTTTATTTGCCTATTTCTTCAGATTTTACAAAAAAAGCCCCTCTGACCTTTTTCTTGAAGTCCAAAATCAACCAAGGGAAAGTTGAAATTTTACCCGGACAGGAATCTTTCAATCTTTTGCCTTTTGGGATTGCAGATGGACTGGTGGAAATTCCGCAAGATCAAGAACATGTGGAAGAGGGCAGTTTGGTAGCATTTTATTCTTGGTAATATTATGGAAGCTTGGGATTGGTTTTTGTATTTCCTGATGCCTTTTGCAGCCTTTATGTATGCTTCAGTCGGGCATGGAGGAGCAAGTAGCTATTTGATGATTTTGGCGCTTATGGGTTTTGCCCCGGAGGAAATTCGCCCTTCTGCGCTGATTTTGAACATGTTTGTGTCTATGATTTCCTTTCTGAATTATAGGAAATCAGGCAAGTTTCCGCTGAACCTATTTTTGTCCCTGATCATTTTTTCAATTCCCGCAGCCTACTTGGGTGGTACATTGTTGCTAGAGACTGGGATTTACAAGAAAATATTGGGAGTCTTATTACTCTTTCCTGTTTTACGATTTGCTGGGGTTTTTCCCATTTCTGATACTGAAAAAATCGAGCGAAAATGGTGGATGGGACCTTTGCTGGGATTTGCCATAGGATTACTTTCCGGAATGATAGGCATTGGTGGAGGAATTATCCTTTCTCCGATTATTCTGATGTTAGGTTGGGCAGGAGTTAAGGAAACTGCAGCTTTAAGTGCCTTGTTTATATTCTTGAATTCCGTTTCTGGATTCTTGGGAGCATCGGTATTTCATATCGAGTTTTCCACCCAATTGTGGATTCTTCTACCCTTGACCATCGCAGGAGGAGCGGCTGGTGCCTATTTGGGAGCCAATAAATTCAGTCCGAAGATTCTCAAATACCTACTTGCCTTTGTTTTGGCCTTTGCTGCGGTTAAATTGATTATTGGGGGATAGGAAGTTGGGAAGCAGGGAAGCAAGGAAGCAAGGAAGTCCGGTGTAGGAAGGGAGGGATGTTTTAATTTCTAAATCAATCTATGTCCCTATGTGGTTTAGAAAGTAGGGAAGCAAGGAGGTTGGGAAGTCGGGAAGTTGGATGTCCGATGACCGGTGAAGGAATGGAGAGAAATTTAAATTTCTGAATCGATCTATGTTCCTATGTGGTTTAAAGAGTAGGGAAGTTGGAATTTGTTTTTTTCTTTCTGGTTGAAAATTGGTTCAATGACTAAATTGAAATTGAATTTCTAGAACAATGTCACAAACGATACAGATCAAAGCTTTTGGAATGATTGCTGAGAAAATCGGTTCATCCGACCTTTCTCTGGACAATCCAGGAACTTTGAAGGAATTAAGAGCCCAGCTGGAAAGTCAATTTCCAGATTTAGTTGGGGTAAAATTCAGTTTCGCTTTAAATAAAAAAATGCAACTGGCCGACTCCGAAATACCGGCTGGAGCAGAGGTAGCATTACTTCCACCATTTTCTGGAGGATGACATGAATCGCTTTTCAAGACAGGTCATATTGCAAGGTTTTGGGCTTGAAGGCCAAAGAAAGCTTCAGGCATCTTCTGTGCTGGTTGTCGGTGCAGGAGGCTTGGGTTGTCCGGCTTTGTTGTATTTGGCAGCTGTAGGAGTGGGTAGAATTGGAATCGTAGATGGAGACCAGGTTGATTTGAGTAATTTGAATCGGCAGGTACTTTATGGAGAACAAGATCTGGGAAAAAATAAAGCTGAAGTTGCTGCTGCCTATTTTCAGAAAAAGTACCGAGATATAAAATGGGAGATTTTTCCTGAGGTTTTGGAAACTGGAAATGCGAAGGAATTGATTTCAGGTTATGATTTGATTCTGGATGGAAGTGACAATTTCCCCACTCGATACTTAGTCAACGATGCCTGTGTGCTCTTAGGAAAGCCCTTGGTTTTCGGAGCTATTTATCAGCATGAGGGGCAGGTTTCAGTATTCAATTGGGGAAAAAACTCCGCAAACTATCGGGATCTGTATCCGGAAATGCCAGCTGCTTCAGAGATTCCCAATTGTTCAGAAACAGGGGTCTTAGGAGTTTTGCCTGGAATAATCGGAAATTTGATGGCCTTGGAAGCGATCAAAGTGCTTACAGGATACGGAAAGCCATTGGCTAATAAGGTTTTGTTTTTCAATAGTTTAAATTCTCAGTCTTACGAAGTGGAACTAAGCCCAAGGCCTGAATCTTCCCTTCAATCCCCCCAAACCTGGGAAGCCTTAGAAAGCCTGGATTATGCCTTAGCCTGTGAGGGAGTGAAGCAAGTTTCCTGGGAGGAAGTCATGGGTAAAATGAATTCAAATATTGCTTTTGTGGATGTTAGGGAACTTGATGAAAAACCGGAATTGAACTGTACAGGACTTTGGAAAATACCGATGTCAGTTTTGTCGGAAAAGCAGGATTTCTTGGCTCATTCCGAGGAAATCCTATTGTTTTGTCAAAGCGGAGTTAGAAGTCTAAAAGCTGCACAAACTCTGATTTCGGTATTTCCTGATAAGAAAATCTCTTCAATCAAAGGCGGAATGAATGCCTTGAAAAAATCGTAATTACCCATGGAAAAGGAGCGTAAACCCAAAAATATTTTTGTTCAAGGACCTATTTCTCCTGAGAAAATAGCCCAATCTATTGCCAACCATTCAAGCAAAACCGATATCGGAGGACATAGCATTTTTCTAGGTCAGATTCGTGCGGATGAAAAGCCTGAGGGAAATGTAATTGCCATTGATTATACCGCCTACGAGGACATGGCTTTGGAAAAGGCTTTTGAAATCCGGGAGGATATTTTTGAAAAGTACCCCCTGACCTGCATGCATATTTACCATAGCCTTGGAGAAATCAAAGTAGGGGAGATTTGCCTTTTTGTTTTTACTTCTTCCAAGCATAGAAAAGCGGCTATGCAAGCCTGCGATGAGTTAGTTGAGAGAATCAAAGCCGAATTGCCTGTTTGGGGGAGAGAAATTCTTGACACCGAAGGGCACGTCTGGAAAGTCAATACTTAATTAACCTCCTAGAAGATTTTCATAGGTTTTAAGGCAGGAGAGAGAAAACTCAGCCAACTCTTGTTTGGTGGCATTTCCATGAATTAGTTCTTGGTCTTTCTTGATCCAATCTTTTTGAATCTCATCCCATTTTGCTCTCAATTCAGGTTGTTTTTTGGAATAATCCAATAGGATTTTCTTTTGAAAAGCTTTTGCCTTCCACCACAGACTTTGATCAGGTTTTGCAGATGGATTCAGGAGTGGATGATTTAAATTGCATCCGAAGTAAAATGGAACATACAAGCTTATGCATGGATGGGGAGTTCCAGTAAGCCAAAGGGTAGAGGGTTTCCCTTTCCGTATTTCCGCTACCATACTTCCTGTGGTATCTGAAGGATTGGTAAATCCAGTAGCATGCATACAAACCGATCCCGTAGTGGCTTTTTTGGGATGAAAATCCTCTAGGTTATGCTGTCTTAAGGATCCCATAAAATCCGAGACTCCAGAATTCTCTGAAGTTGAAATAAAGTTTAGAGTACAGGCTTTTCGAATTTCAGGCCGTCCCGCTTTGGTATAAATTAGGTCAGAAAAGTAGTTTTTGAAGTTTGGTTTTTTACCCGAAAAAAACCTCTGAATCGTTTTAGGCTCCTCTTTGAAGCTCACCTCTTCATAATCCTCCTCAATGCTCAATCCATTGGAAATGCTTCCCAATGCGATAACTTTTTTGAAAGTCCAAGATTTCCCGGCTGTTTCCAAAATATAAGCCTTCTCTGGGTCTGCAATCAGAAAGCTGTTGTGGTAATAGAAATTCCTGTTTTGATAACCTCCGCAGGCATTTTGGCCATAGGTTTCCAAGAGTTGAATAATTAATCGTAAAGCTTCCTGAGCAGTTTTTGTTCGCTCCAAAGCCAAACGAAGAAGATCCATCCCCATCAGTCCAAGCTCTTTTTTATTGATTTTTACATTGGTGAAAACGGCCTCATTCCCAATTACAACTCCCCATTCATTGGCGCCCATTTCAGCACCCCACATTTGAAAAGGTTTGGAAAGAATAACTTCATACGTCTGCTCAACTTGCGGAATACTTCTAAAAGTGCACTGCAAGTTCGAGTTGGAATGCGAGGTTCTAGGTACATGAACTACCGCCTGAGCTTCCAAAGGTTCCCGGTCTGAGTTTTTTCCAAAAATCAGATTTCCTGAGGCAGTTTGATTGGGTAGGGCAACTAGAGTATCGCACATGAGATTAAGGATTTATTGGTCTAAAGAAGCTTAGGAATCCAAATTTTGAAGGACTTTTTCAGCCGCAGCTTCTCCAGCCAAAACAGCTCCTTCGATATAGCCATGCCAACGAGTAGCTGCTTCAGTTCCGGCAAAATGGATATTTCCGACTGAGTTTCGGTATGCATCCTGAAAACTAGTCCAAGCTTTTGGCTGCATTAAGGCTGCATAGCAACCCTGAGACCAAGTTTCGTCGGTCATGAAAAAGTCCTCGTAATTCAGATAGTCATCAGCCATAGGTCCAAAATAGCGATTGGCAACTTTTCTCATGGTTTTCTCTCTTTCTTCTTTTGGAAGTTTGAATAGGTTTCTTGCCCTGCTTCCTATCGAAAAACCCATAAGAATCCCCTTGCTTCCATCAGAGGGCGAGCAATCGAATAAAGTTTGGTAGGGCGTATTTTCATCTGAAACAGATTGCCCCGAAAATCCCTGAGTTCGCCAAAATGGTTTTTCATAAATTAAAAAACATTTCGCGACTTGCCCCATCGGATAGTTTTCCAAAAGCCCTGTTTTTGTTTGGGGTAGAGCAGGCTGAAATCCTATTTCTTTTAGCAAGGGTGGGGGGATGGCAATAATGACCTGCTTGCAGATTATTTCCCTTTCAGAAGTGAATACGGTGTATCCATTTTCACGGGTTAGGATTTGCTTTACGGGAGAATTGAAATGAATGTCTTCTTGGAATCCTTCGGAAATTTTCTCTGCCAAAAGCTGCATTCCACCCTGGATTCTATGTTGCTGAGCTCCGTTTTTGATATTAATCAGGCAGTCGAGAGAAGTCCCGGATTTGATGTAAAACAAGGCATGAAGAAAGCTTAGCTCCTCAGGGTCACAGGCAAAAATTGTCTCGCATCCGGCTCTCAAAACAGCATAGCTTGAATTGGTCTTACATTCACTTTTGAGAAAATCCTCTAAAGTCATATGATCCCATTTTTGGGCTTTTGGATGAGTCCATGGAGAATTCATCGGGATTTTTTTCGCAAGTCTTTCCAATTTGCGAATAACCCAATCCAAATTCAGCAAGGAAAAAAGATCGAGTTTGGGAATAACTCCTGAATAAGTTTTGATTTTTCCTTTTAGGTCAAGGATGTTTTTCCCCTGATTATAAGTTTCATAGAAAGAAACGCCATATTCTTCGCACAGCGCATACATTCGATCTTGGGTTGGGCCAATCCATTGTCCACCAAAATCCAGGTAATATCCTTGGTCAAATTTTTTGGTATAAACTCTTCCTCCAAGCCTATCTCGGGCCTCCAGAATTTCAAATGCTATATGGGATTGTTTAAGGATTCGGGCAGCAGCAAGACCTGAGAATCCTGCGCCAACGATGACCACTTCGGTGGAGGCTATGTTCATATTTCAAGTTAAAAAAATGAAGGAAATATTCTTACCGAGCGGATTCTAAAAGGAAATTTTCGAATTCATCTGTGTTGAAATTGCTCATTCCTTCCTGGTAAAAGATGATTTTTCCGTTTTTGCCTACTACCAAGGTGGTGGGAATAGATTCGCTTTGGAGGCTTCTGTTTAATCCAAAACTGGCATGGACAACAGGGAACGCCCAGTTTTTTCCCTCGATGAAGTTTTTGCTCTTCTGAAAATCATTGTCAGTTCCAATTAATAAAAACTCCAAATCCGGCTGGTTTTTTACTTTTTTGTACAATTCTGAAATATGGGGCATTTCGGCTCGGCAAGGGCCACACCAAGAAGCCCAGATATTGATGAAAACCACCTTTCCACGGTAATCTTGTAGATCAACGAGATTACCATCCATATCCTTGAATTGTCCTCGGTAATCAAATTGCTGATTGGTTAGGTCTGGAATTTCCAGCTTGGGTTTGATGAGTCCAGTCGCCAAAAACACCGATTGTATGCCTCCCTGAATCACTGGAAGCAATCCTGTGAAATATAACAAGGCAAAAAAGGCTAGAATCAGCCCCCAGGATTTAATTTCTTTTTTCCAATCCATTTAGAATTAAGAGTTAGGAAGTACGATTTACGAGGTTTTATTAATACCGCTAAGGTCTGCTAGTATTATCAGGGTTTTACTAGGGAAGTTTAGATTCTCAGTTTTACGCTACCTAATTTCTTCTTGCCCTCACATCCCAAATCTGAAATCAAAATTACTTCCACAATTCCAGCCGGTTAGTGACCCTTGGCACATTTTAACCTTTTTCTCTAATTAGGCAGTCTTATCTTGCGGTTTTAATTCTGATTAGTATTTCCAAAAATAGATGAATTACGAAAGTAAAATTGCGTCCGAACTCGGCGTAAGGCCTCATCAGGTGCAGGCTACTATAGAATTGTTGGACGGAGGAGCAACTGTTCCTTTTATTTCAAGGTATAGAAAAGAGGTGACCGGGACTTTGGATGAAGTTCAGGTAGCCACCATTCGGGACCGTATTGAGCAATTGAGAGAACTGGATAAGCGAAGAGAAGCCATTCTTAAGTCGATCGAAGAACAAGGGAAATTGACTCCAGAGCTCAAAAAATCCATCGAAGGAGCCGAAACGATGGCTAAGCTGGAAGACATCTATTTACCCTACAAGCCCAAGCGAAGAACCAAAGCGACTATCGCCCGAGAAAAGGGTTTGGAGCCTTTGGCAGAGCTGATTTTCGCCCAGAATTCGATTGATTTAGAAGCTGAGGCTGAGAAGTATTTTAGTCCTGAAAAGGAGGTTAACTCAATTGAGGAGGCCCTACAGGGTGCCCGAGACATCATCGCCGAATGGATCAATGAAAATGCTCCACTTCGTGAAAAAATGAGGAAGCTCTTTTGGGAAGAAGGAATTTTCACCTCCAGAGTTATTCCTGGAAAAGAAATTGAGGCGATTAAATACAAGGACTATTTCGACTGGTCCGAACCTATAAAAACAGCGCCTTCTCATCGGGTTTTGGCCATGAGAAGAGGAGAAAAGGAGCTTTTTCTGATGCTGGATTCTTGCCCAGATGAGGCTTCTTCTCTTTCAATAATGGAGCGTGAGATTCTTCAAGGCTTTGCGAATAGCTCTGCTGATCAGGTGAAGTTAGCGATCAAGGATTGTTACAGAAGGCTTTTGAAACCTTCCATGGAAACAGAAATCCGACTTATGACTAAGAAAAAGGCCGATGAGGAAGCAATTCGGGTTTTTGCCGAAAATCTCCGCCAGTTACTGCTTGGAGCTCCTTTGGGAGAAAAATCCGTGATGGCAATCGATCCAGGATTCCGCACAGGTTGTAAGTTGGTCTGTTTAGGCCCACAGGGACAATTGATGCATTATGAGGCTATTTTTCCCCACGAACCCCAGCGTCAAACCGCAGCTGCGGGCATGACCATCAAAGGATTGGTAGAACGATTTAAAATTCAGGCGATAGCCATAGGAAATGGAACAGCAGGAAGAGAAACAGAGGCTTTTGTCAAGGGATTAGGATTGCCGAAATCCATCATCATTACCATGGTCAATGAATCAGGAGCCTCGATTTATTCCGCTTCTGAAGTGGCAAGAAATGAGTTTCCGGATTTGGATTTGACAGTCCGAGGTGCTGTTTCGATTGGAAGAAGATTGATGGACCCTTTGGCAGAGCTCGTCAAAATTGATCCCAAGTCCATTGGGGTAGGCCAATACCAGCATGATGTGGATCAAAATGCGCTTAAGAATTCCCTGGATGATACCGTGATGTCAGCCGTGAATGGAGTAGGAGTCGAAGTCAATACCGCTTCCAAAGAATTGCTGACCTATGTTTCAGGTTTAGGTCCGGTTTTGGCTCAAAATATCGTAGACTACCGTATGGAAAACGGACCTTTTTCTTCTCGGGCTCAGCTCAAAAAAGTGCCAAGATTGGGGGAAAAGGCCTATGAACAGGCAGCAGGGTTTTTAAGAATCCGAAATGCCAAGCATCCCTTGGACAGTTCTGCGGTTCATCCGGAGCGCTATGATTTGGTAGAAAAAATGGCAAAAGATCTAAAAGCTTCTGTGCAAGATTTGATGAGTTCTGAGGAACTTCGAAATCAAATTATCTTAAAAAACTATGTGTCTGAAACAGTAGGCTTACCAACCCTTCAGGATATTTTGGAGGAATTAGCCAAACCTGGACGTGACCCGAGAGAAAGTTTTGAAGTATTTCAATTCCAGGAAGGAGTCAATTCTATGGCCGATTTAAAGGTGGGAATGAAGCTTCCAGGAATAGTAACCAACATCACCGCCTTTGGGGCTTTTGTGGATATCGGGGTTCATCAGGATGGTTTGGTGCACTTAAGTCACTTAGCGGATCGATTTGTAAAAGATCCAAATGAGGTCGTATCAGTGGCTCAAAAAGTTCAGGTAACTGTAATGGAAGTAGATATTCAGAGAAAGCGAATCGGGCTTAGCATGAAAGCCGACCCGTTTGCGGAGCGAGTTCGTGATTCCAAGCCCCGAACAACCCATAACTCAGCTGCAAAACCTAATAAGGCAGAAGAACCTGGAGGCTCCATGGCTGATAAATTGGCAATACTCAAAAAGCAGTTTGGGAAATAATCCTTACAGCCCTCTTTGGATTAATTCCTCGGAGGGCTTTTTTCAAAATCAGAATAGAGTGGGAAAAAACGGCCCGGACTATCGCCCGGGCCAAGCGCTCACCCAGCAAAAAATCAATTTTTCAAATACACCAAGTCTGCGGCAATACGTTTTGGGCCGCCATTTTGAAGTATCGTGGTAAGTCCCACATAAAGACCATCTGCACCACCTTCGATTGCGGTAAATGTATTATCTAAGGTGAGGAGATTTTGTCCGATGACTTCCCATTCTTTTCCTTTCAGCTTGTATAGCCTTTTGTCTGCTTGGGCAATCATGTACACATTGCTCCCTGTGAAGGCAATTTCTTTGAAATCACGCGTAACTCCGTTGGATGCAGGAAGTGTTGTTGGAAGGTTGACACCTTCAGCTACAGTTTCAAGGCTAGATCCTGTGTATTTGTAAATGTCCAAGATGTTTGGATTGTTCCATCTTCGAATCACGATATAAGGTTGGTCCAGATTGTTTGGATTTTTATAGAGGACTGGCATGTGTTTTTTCTCCATGGAAAGTGTCTCTCCGACGGGCCCGATTGCTTTTGAAGTGATGGTGCTGAAGTTATTGCCGTCAAAGGAAACGCAATGGAGTTTTCCATTAGTGGTATTCACCGCATCATAGCTTATCCAAGTCCAGAAGACCTTGTTTGGATTTCCGGCTTTGGAAGCATCATTGGTAAAGTTTATTCCGACATTTTTAAAATTGGGAAGGTCTGTCAAATCCCATCGATCTGCTGCTGGAGGTACGCCTGGAACAAAGGTGTAAAGGCTTGGAAAACCAGTGTTTGAATTCAAACCCATACTAAATACAAAGCTCTTGCCTTTGAGATTAAGTAAATATCCCTGGTCGGAATTAGTCATTGGGGTTTGATTATTCTTTTGGGTGCTTAGGTTATGCATTACCCCTCGTGAATTTCCATATACACCATGAGTCACGGCACCAGAAGCGTATTGATAGACTACCAGCTGATCTTCGGCATTGATTTCATTTTCATTTCGTGGATTCAGCTGATTTCCACCAAAGATCGGATCAAGAATCAGTTCACCTGTCGCATTTATTTTGTAGACGAAGGTGGTTCCTCCGAAAGTCGTCCAAGACTCAGAGATAAAGGAGATTTTCCCGTTTCGTTCAAAAATCTCTTTCAGGAACATCCAATGCTCATTGTTCAAGTCTCCGTTGAATGCATGCACCCGAAATTTGAACTGAGCCCCCTGTTTGGTGTAGAAGGCCTTGGCCTCTGCCACTTCCTTGGCCAATTGGTCTGCTCCTGATGAGCCACCGGAGGAGCCATCCGTGTTGTCATCTCCGCCATTGATCAGATCGCAGGAAGCCATGCTTCCCATCAAGGCCAGAAAAAGAAAAATATATTTAAACTTCATAGCTGCTTTCGGTTTTTTTTCTCCGAAAGTAGAAGGGAAACTCAGCTTTGGAAATACGCTATTTTCAGTATTCTATCCGATCAGTCGATTGGATTTTGCTTTTTGGATGGCTTCAAGTTTGTTGTGAGCCTGAAGTTTGGAGTAGATGTTGTCCACGTGTTTTTTGACGGTGCCGACGGATAGGAAAAGATTGTCTGCGATCATCTTGTATTTCAGTCCTTTACTGAGCTGTTCCAGGATTTCGATTTCTCGCTTTGAAAGTCTGACTTCTTCAGGATCTTCAAGATTTTCGGGGAGATGTGGATTTCTGAGCAGACGAAGAGTTTTCAGTGCGATGGATGGGGTCATCGCAGCACCGCCTTCTAAGGTGTCCCGGATCGCTTTTTCCAGATCTTGATTTTCGGCATCTTTCAGCAGGTAGCCATCTGCACCAGCCCGGATGGAATTGAAAATTTTATCATCTGAATCAAAAACAGTCAGCATGACTACTTTGATCTGGGGCCAGCGCTGTTTGATCTGGTAAGTTGCCTCTATCCCGTTCATTTCGGGCATTTCGATATCCATTAGAATCAAGTCAAGGTTACTGTCCAGCTGGATTTTTTCGAGTAAGTCCTTGCCATTCAATGCCTTTATTTTCAAAAGCACCTCGGGTATCGAGCTCAGTTTTTCGATCAGCGCTTTTAATATGTAGGGGCTATCTTCAGCTATTCCGAGTCGAATCATGGAAGTTTTCGGGTAAGTCAATCCTGATTTTGGTGCCTTTTTGGATCGTGGATTCAATATCTATTTTTCCCCTCAAATCCGAAACACGCTTCCTGAGATTTAATATCCCGTTTCCATATTCGGCCTCTTCCAAGGAAAAGCCTTTTCCGTCATCTTCGATCAGAATTTCCAGTCCATCGTTTCCTTTTTTTCGAAGGCAAATGGTGATATTGCCAGCCTCGGCATGCTTGAAACCATTGTGAACGCCTTCCTGAATGATCCGGTAGATGGTGATTCCCTCAAAGGAACTCAGCTTCTGTTCCTCCAATGCTTCATCCATTTCAAAGCTGAAGGCGATTGTTTCTGAATATTTGGCCTTTTCGATAAAACCCCACAATCGTTCCTTCAAATCGGCGAAGTTCATTTTGGGTTTGTTCATGGCCCAAATGGTATCCCGTAGTTCGATGATGGTAGATTGGGTAAAGGACTTGATCGAATCCAAGCTGTTGACGGCCCTCTCACTGAGCGGTTGAAGGCTTTTTTTCAGCTGATCGACAGATAGAATGATGAATGTGAGTTGTACGCCGATGTTGTCGTGTAAATCTCTGGAAATTGTAAATCGCTGCTCCTGAAGCCGGTTTTGGATATCTACCTGAGCTTTGATTTTTTGGAATTCAATCTCCTGTTGCTGCTGATGGTTTTTAAGTTTTTGCTGCTTGACAGTTAAAAAGCCAATCCCGATGGAAGCCAACAGAAAGATTCCCAAAGCCGCAGCGCCAAACGTGATCCGTTGGTTTTTGAGTTTTTCCTCTGCCAAAATCCGCTCCTTTTCTGCGACCTGGTATTTAGTTTCGGTCTCGGTAATCAGCTGGGCATTTTTCTCATTGAAAATGCTGTCGTTGATTTGGGTGAGGAGTTCGTGGTAAAAAAGAGCAGAATCTGGGCGTTGGGAATTTTTGAAAAACTCATAAAGCGCCTCATAATTGTCGCCGATTTTTTCCTGACTTTGACTTCGGAACGAGTAGAATTTTCCTTTGGTCAATGCCTCTCCGGCCTCTTTGAGATTGCCTGTTTTGGTGTTGATCCTTCCTAGGTTGGTGTAATAAGTGGCCAGATCATAATCTTCCGAAATCCCGGACTCTGAGTTGATCTCACTGATTTTGATGGCTGTTTGGATCCAGGGTTTGGCTTCCTCGAGTCGATTGAGTTTGATCAGCGTATTCCCGATGTTGTTGTAAGTAAAGCCAATTTGAAGCGTATCGAGAGAACTTTTTAGCTCCATCACTTTGGAGTGGAAAAAGAGTGCGCTGTCGTATTTGCCCCAGTCGTCATAGTTGATTGCAATGGAATTCAATGCGAGTACCACACTCATGGGGTCATTTTCCTGGTTTTGAAGGAGAATCTCATAGGCTTTTTTGCCATAATAAACTCCCTTTTCATATCCTGAGAAGTCGTGGTAATTGTTGGAAATTCCCTGTAGCAACCAACCCTGCCAGGATAGACTTTTTAATTCTTCCGCCAAGGGAAGTGCCTCAAAGGAAATCTGAATTGCTTGTTCGTAATCTCCGGCACTGCGGTAGGCTTTGCCCATATTGTGACGGACATAGATCATTTTGTTCAGGTCATGTACTTTTTCGAAATAGGTAAGGGCCTTCTCTCCATAGTAAATGCAACTATCCAGTATTCCATGATCTGAAAAAAAGGCGTTTTTCGCAAAGTCAAAATCAGCCTGATCCGCGGGGTTTTTGACAAGGGATTTTGCAGCTGAAAAGAAATAGACACTTGAATCGGCTGACATGACTCCTTTTTGGAGAGTCTTTTTTAAATCCTGGGCGGCGGTGTTTTTTCCCATCAACAAAAAAAAGAAAGCCAAAATGACTCTGGAAATCAAACGCTTGCTGGGCATTTTTTTAAAGATTAGAAAGGGATAGGGTCGGGGAGAAATTCTTTGGTGAATTCATGATTTACCAATGAATAATTCAGGATTAAGATAAGGTTATTTGAAAAAATCTCTTTGCGATCGACCAGAATAAAAATAAAAAAAAGCCTCAAAAATTGAGGCTTCCAGTGGCTTTTGTCATTTCAGTTTTCCTGATCTTGATACATCTCATTGTAGGAATCTTCGTCCATTCCTTTACTGAATCTTCTGAGGTTATACGTAAAGGAAATCATAAAGTATTGCTGAAGCACATTGGTTTGGATGTCCTCAATGAAAGTCTCGGTGATATTTCTTCGCACATTGGCATTTTGCTTCAATAGGTCATAAACCATGATGCTGATCTCGCCTCTTTGGTTGGCAAATATCTTTTTACCCAAACTCATATTGACCAAGGAGAAACTGTTATCGAAGCCTTCGCTCAAACCGGAATTGATCTGATGGTTTAAGTCAAGTCTATAAATAAATCCTTCCCAAATGATCCAGTTGAAATTCACACTGAATCGCTGCTGGAAAAATCTATTGTTGAGGTTTGCATTAAGTGTATTCTCCACATTGTTAAAGGAGGATCGAGACCAAATATTGAAATCAATCTGATCGCTGATGCTGCTGTTGATCGAAAATCCAGTGCTTAATCTTTGGGAATTGTTGAATCCGATTTGATCATTGACCTGCCCAGGTCTTTTGCTCACACCTAAACCAGCGTTGATATTGAGTTTGGATTTAATAAAGTCCAAAGGCATCCCATAACTCAGCCAGGAACGCATATCCCAGTATCCATCCAAATTCACGGGTTTATTCAGCTGAGATCCCTTTTCCAAAATGATTCCATCCTGGATTTCGGTGGGTTCGCTTGCAATAAAAGTACTGTTGCTGATGTAATTGTTTATGAGGCTAGATTGGGCAAAAAGAAACCAGCTTTTATCTGAATCAGGATTTTGACTTCTGAATCTGACTCTAAACTGATGGTTGTAAGCTTGATTCAAATCAGGATTTCCTGTTCTAAGTTGCAAAGGATTCGAATTGTCAATTACCGGTTGAAGTTGTCGGATTTGAGGCTCATTAGTCCGGGTATCGTAGTCAAACTGGATATTGGTGTTAGGACTGAATTTATACTCCATACGAAGCGTAGGAAGGACAGCTGAGAATCGTCTTTCCAAGTCGAATGGCTGAGGGAATTCCTGCTTGTTGTCCAATTTGGCATCCTGATATTGGACTTCGGTCTGCATTCTTAGCTTGTCATTTTTGAATTGATAGCCTAATTCAAACTCCTGAGTAAGGTAGTCGCTTTGGAAAGTGTTACTTAGAGCTGTATCCAAAGCCATATTTCCAGAATTGAAATCTCCTCCTTCCACATCAAAAATCAGCTGTTCTGAATTGTTGTCCCTGTTTCCTATTTCGTATTCTATTTCTATTTGGCTCTTTTCACCTAAAGCCTCTGTAAATGAAATTCCGGTTTCCCAGCGGTTGCCAACCCTTGCTCTAGTGGTTCTTTGGTTGATCAGCTCATTTCGCTCACCATCCTCTTCAAAATATGTATTTCGAGCCACGCGATCACTAAGGTCATTATCCCAACCTCTATGGTAAATGGTTCTAAGTGTTACTGTTCTACCGGGTTTATCAAATTTATGGCTATAGAGAAGTCTATTGAAGAAATCAAACTCTTCGTAGTTTCCGGTTTTTACGTTTTCTACTTGGTTGATAGGCGTAAAGCCATCGGTTGTCTCACCGAAAAATCCTGAATTTTCTGTTTCAAATCTGGCCGTGAACCTTGGTATATAAAGAATCCTGTTTTTAGAATCCGGATTGTAGTCCAATCTTAAATCCGCCTGATGTTCATTGTTTACACGTACATCCCTGGAAGTTTCAGAATATTCCTGATTTGAGTTGTCAGTCGTGACAAAATCTCTAAATCGGGTCACAATCCCGACATTTTCCCGATTGGAAAAGGTATAGCTTCCGGAGACTTTCATTTTTTCTCCCCAAAGATCAGTATAGTTTAGTCCGAGGATATTGGTAGTCACAATTCCCTCTTGAGGACGCCCATCCGCTTGGGCATTGGCGTCACTTGAATAATTCAATAGGTTAACATTGTTGGCCAAGCCTGTGAAAGTAATTCGCTGATCTTCATCAAAGGCATTGATGCTTGCCCCCACAAGATATCGATCATCCGTACCATATCCCACTGTAGTTTTTCCAAATTCTCCTTTTCTTCGATTGGGTTTGGTGATGATATTGATGGTTTTTAATCGCTCCCCATCATCAAAACCACTGAGTTGGGCTTTTTCGCTTTTTTGATCAAATATCTCGATGCTTTGAATGACCTCTGCAGGAAGATTTTGCAAGGCAGCTCGTACGTCAGTTCCGAAAAATGGCTTGCCGTCCACTAAGATTTGGGCGATATTTTCCCCTTGAGCCTGAAGAATTCCATTTTCTGAGACCACACCGGGCAATTTTTCAATCAATACCTGAGCACTTGCATCTTTCATGGTTTTGAAAGCATCCGCATTGTACATGGTAGTATCACTTCGTTGATTTCCTGTGGATCTTCTCGCAGCAACGACTACCTCATTCAAAGCTGTAGCTTCCTCTCTGAGACTAATTGTCCCTAAATCCAAATTGGAATTCACCCTGAGAAGCCTGAAGTAATTTTGGTAACCCAGGTATTGGATTTTGAAAAGGTAATCCCCGTCTCGAACTCCTGTCAGTTCAAATTCACCATCCAAATCAGAGATAGTGCCGGCTACCTGAGAGGAGTCGGTGACGGCCAGCAAAAGAATATTAGCATAAGGAATAGCGTCCTGTTTTCCATATTCATGAACATTTCCTTTTACGGTATAAGTTTGGGAAAATGCCAGATTAACGCTTCCAAAAAGAAAAAGAATAGGTAGAAAATATTTCATTGGTTTGGTAGATACGCTATGTATTTCTTGTTTTCCCTTGATCGAATACAAGGGCAATACACTTATAAATACAAAATAACCCAGCTTGGGTTTACTTTTTTGGCTAGAATTGGCTGAGCGGTCAATAGAGCAAATGAACAGCAACCTTTCGTGGAAAAAAGCCAGAACTATCATGTAGTGTCCTGAAAAATAGTCATTTACCACTTGAAAATATTTTTTGACAATACTCGTCAGAATAAAATGTTTATTTTTGTGTCAAATAGATGTTTATAAAAGTAACATTTATAACTTAGTGTCCGTAAGGATAAGCAGTTATGGAAACACAAGACAAAATCAGCATCACCACAAAAACTTTAGCGTCGGGTAATTGCCAAGTGAAGTTTTTTATTGAAGATGAGACCAGACCTCAATACGGATATCTTTTGGTGACCGAGCCAAAACCAGTTGGAGAAATTATCGATGAGATTAAAAATCGATTGGAGAGAAGAAAAGAGGAATTGATGAATCTCAATCCATTTTTTCCTTTACCACCAGCGGAAGAAGATCATAAATTTTACCTGTTTTCAGCATGAGTTACTTGGCTTCAAACCTCCGTTTTTTGCGAAAGCAAAAGGGAATTACTCAAAATGATTTGGCAGATCAATTGGACGTGCAGCGCACCATGATCTCTGCCTATGAAGATGGAAGATCTGAGCCCAAGTTGGCTACACTTCAAAAAATTTGTGACTTGCTGGAGGTTGGTATTGAAGAGTTGATCGAGCATGACATCGAAATGAAGGGTAGGAGAGTTCTTCAAAAGCGGGGCATGCAGATTCTTACCATAGCTGCAGATGCTAATGATAAGGAAAATATAACTCTGGTGGCACAAAAAGCCTCGGCTGGATATCTCAATGGATTTGCTGATCCTGAGTTTATGGAGTCATTGCCTCAGTTTCATCTCCCAAATTTATCCAGGCAAGCAACTTACCGAGCCTTCGAACTGGCAGGTGATTCCATGCTTCCCTTGGTTCCGGGAACTATCGTAGTTGGAGCTTATGTGGATCAATTGAAGCAAATCAAAAGTGGTCAAACCTATGTTTTGGTTACTCAAACCGAAGGGGTGGTTTACAAGCGGGTGTTTAACTATTTGGCTGAAAACGGGAAATTGTTCCTGGTTTCCGATAATGATCAATACAAGCCCTATGAGGTGAGAGGGGAAGATGTACTAGAAATCTGGGAGGCAAAAGCTTTTATCAGTACTGATTTTCCTAACCCTGGGGACAAAAAGAAACCCCTAAGCCTGGAAGACCTAGGGGATATGATTCGGGATATCCAATCGGACTTGAGAAGGATTAAAAGTTAATTTCGCGTAAGGGAAATTTGGGTGGAGGCGACTTCAGGAACGATTACTAAGCCTTCCCAACTCGAACCCGAATTGGACGTAGCCATGGATAATTTTCCGCCTATATTAAACATGGTATTGTAATAGTCCGCTGTCCAATTGTTCCCATCGATTACCCCAGATCCTTTTCCAATTTGATTATTTAAAATGTTGTATTCCAAAAACTCAAAAGTATTTCCATTCTGAGTGAAAACTAAAGTGGATTGATTTCCCTCAATATCCTGTAAGACCCATCTTCCGGATAAGTCATGAATAATGGACTTTTGATTTGTGGCTGGAGGATTGTTTTGCTGAGGGTTCCCAGAAATATTGGGATTGCCTGAATTTCCATTTTCAGAGTCTTTTTCATAATCACCCCCAATGACCTCGTCATCAATAGGATAAGTTGTGGGTTCTGTCCCAGCTATACCAATAATAACAAACAAAGCAACCACCCCACCTAGGACCCAGAGGTAGTTTTTAGCTAACCAGCTTTTTGGAGGGGGAGGAGGAATAACTCTTCTGGAAGTAGATCCACTTTCATGGATTGGGTTTGGTTTTCTAGGAACAATTTTCTCTAGGAACTTGATCAATTGCTCAACATCGTAATCCCAGCGCTTAATATTAATCTCCGTGGCTTGTAGTTCGGCCAAAGGTTTTAAATCATCCGGTAGGTCTGAAGCTTTAGGCTCAGAGATATTCTTTAGCAGAATTGGAATTACCCGAGTACCGGGACTTTGAAGTGAAGCGGCTACCTCACGTCTTACCCAGTCATTTTCTTGAAATAGGCGTGGTATACCATTTTCATCTTTAGGACCTTGCCAATCCGGGCCCATCACGACCAACACAACTTTGCTTTGTGCAAGCGTTTTTTCAATTGCCTCGGCAAATTTGATTCCTGGTTCTAAATTCTCGATATCCAGGAAAACGTTTTCTTTTCCAAAATGCTTTTGAAGTTCGCTTTTTAGCGCTCTGCAATCACTTTGCGTATCAGAATGCCTGTGACTGATAAAAATTTTATCTTTTTCCATAAAAA
Source organism: Algoriphagus boseongensis (assembly GCF_004362805.1). Taxonomy (GTDB): domain Bacteria; phylum Bacteroidota; class Bacteroidia; order Cytophagales; family Cyclobacteriaceae; genus Algoriphagus; species Algoriphagus boseongensis. The sequence continues at coordinate 1,425,923 of NZ_SNYF01000005.1, read as the reverse complement.
AACTGATTTAACCTTCTCTAAAGTTAATTAAATCAGTCTCTTATATGCAATAGGAGATAATTATTCTCCTAGGAGCTCTTCGAAGCCTTGCTTGATTTTGCCAACAGCATCGAAAGAAGGGTCAATATTGACCACGCCTTTTCCCAACTCATGCCAATACCCATCTCCGCATTCAATGTATTCACCACGTTTTTTACCTGCTTCTTCCTTGGCCAGTTCGTAGTGATAGTCCGGAGTAAAAATCATTTTCATCAGCTGAATGGCATATTCCCAATTCACTGGATTGGACTTTCCATTTTTCTCAAAAATCACTTCCCGGTTTGAAAAATGAACTGTTAAACTGCAATCAATCGTATCCTCCGAGCTGACTTTTCGGTAACTCACCTTGAGAGGAGCTTCTTTTTTGATGGTTTCATAAATCGCCTGGATTAGGTCCTGAGCCATCAATTGCCATTCCTCTTGATTGGAAGGAATTTTTAAGCCAAGGTCTTTTCCTTTTTCAGTTAGCGTAACCGAGATTCCTCCCTCTTCAATGTCCTTATTGGTCCATTTGGTCTTGTCATGCATTTGCTGCAAAGGCTTGATCCAGATGGAGTTTAGCTTTCCTTTATAGCTGAAATCATCCTGAAGCGTGAATCCCTCATCCAGAATTTCTTCCTCACTTAGTTCTTCCCGTTCTGTGTAATGCAAGTCTAATTGCGCTTCCAGATCACCTTTTGACCAGTCCAGGGCTAAGCGAAAAACGTGGCTGTATGGTGGGGGAACAATACCTGAGTCGTATTCCAGGACAAGTCCTGTGTAGTTTATTTTTGAGGAATTCATCTCGAATGCTTTCCGCAAAAGTATGGTTTTTCGCTCAATTAAGTGGTTATTTTGCAGCCCAAAGCCAAATCTATGGAAGAGATACTTGACCGAATTAGTGCTGAAATATATTCCAACTCCTACGTGGTCATTGATGGGTTTATTGAGGAGGAGTTTCGAGTTGCTCTTTTGGAGGAACAGACCAGGTTATTGAATGAGGGGAAATTTCGTCAAGCAGCCGTGGGAACAGGAGACAAAAAGCAGATCCGAACAGAAATCCGGAATGACCAGGTTTTGTGGATGGAAGCTGATCAGTTGACTCCCTTACAGGCCGCTTATTGGGATAAGGTAGATCAGGTCAGAAAAGCGATCAACCAGCGTTGCTTCTTAGGGCTAAAGTCATTCGAAGGGCATTTTGCCAGGTATCCAATTGGTTCTTTTTACATTAGACATTTAGACCAATTTAATCAAGTTCCTCACCGTGTGGTTACCGTGATTTTGTATCTGAATGATTCTTGGAGCCAAGAAGACGAAGGGGCTTTGCGAATGTATTTTCCTCAGGAGGATGGTTCAGAGCGAGTAGAGGATGTTTTGCCAGTGGGAGGCAGATTAGTTGTGTTCCTGAGTGGGGAAATTCCTCATGAAGTTTTGCCTACCAAAAAAGAAAGAATCAGCATCACAGGCTGGCTGAAAGATATCGACTAATGAAGGTTGATAAGAATGGTTTTAGCTTCTTTGGTCAGCTGAAAGGCCACCTTTTCAAAACTTGGAATGCTAAAATAGACCTTCGGATTATTTGAGAATCCAAACTTTTCTGAAGGATATCCCACCGCATTGGTATTTAATTTCCCATTTCCGTCTTCATCATGAATGACTGAAACGGCATATTTACCCTCAGGTAAGTCTTCTACCAGTAATTCTCCTGCTTTGTTTTTTGGTGTGATTGAATAGCTTTTTAGGGCATGCTCAGGTTGATCGGGAAACCCTTTTTCACTTGAAAAAATCAGGATTCGAATTTTCCCCTGATCTGATTTAGTATGATGGATTTGGATCAAAAGTTTGGTGTTGACTTTATCCTGAACCGTGGGATTGCCTAGTTGAAGAAAAAGGGAAAGAATCAAAAAAATCATGGATTTGCGAAAGTTCGTTTGCGATCTATTTTGCCTGTTGGGGTTTCTGCAAATTCTGTTCTTAAATAGATTGCTTTTGGAATTTCATATTTGTTCAAAACATTTTTTAAATCCTCTAGCAAATCAATCGCTGATTTTTGATTTTCCTTTCTTTCGACAAGAAGTACAATTTTTTCTCCCAGCTTTTCATCTGATTCACCAAAAATGAAAAACCTTGAATTGGGAAAATATTTATCGACCAATGGCTCGATTTTTTGCTCTAATTCTTCAGGGAAATGCTTGATTCCACCGGAATTGATCACAAAATCCACTCGTCCTAGCCAATGGAAAGAATTTGGCGAAAAGAGTTCTATGCGGTCATTGGTCTGGATTTTTTCAGGTCCTCCCATTTCAGAAAGTACCCAAAGCGCACCTCGTTCATCTTTCCCAATGATTACACCAGGTAAGGTTTTATACAGCATTTCTCCTGCTTCGATCCTTGCCAAGGCGATATGGGAAACAGTCTCTGTCATCCCATACGTCTGATAAGCTGAAATTTGGGAGGAAATAAGCTTTTGCTTCAATCCAGAGGAAAGCGGTGCACCTCCAATAATCAAGTTTTTGATAGACTTAAGCTTGGCAAGGCTTTCAGGATTGTTGAAAGTCCCTTCAACTTGCAAGGGGACAAATGCTGCCAAATCAAATTCTCCGGAGCAATTTTTTAAAGGGTCAGAATTGGGTTCGACCAAAACCAATTCACAATTCCAAACCATTGCCCGAACCAGCATCATTTTTCCAGCGATATAGGCAGGATTCAAGCAACAAAGTATTCTGGAATTTTCTCCCATTTGGAAAAATTCACCGGTTCCTTTGGCGCTGGCTAAGAATTGGCTTCGAGAGATTCTGATAGTTTTGGGAATACCCGTGGATCCTGAAGTTTGTTGGTTAAACTCAGTTGTTCCATTTAGCCAAAATTTGCAAAAGGAAATAGACTCCTTCGCGAAATCAGGAAGACCTTCAAGATTTTGTTCAAAATCTGAAGTTTTGCTGAATACCTGATTTTCAAAGCGAAGCTGGAACATGAAGAAATGTAAGAAAAGTATGGTCTTGGCCTACTCAACAAATTTCAGACAAGAGGGTTATCTTGCAAAAAAATCGGATTTTTAACCAAAACGAAAACCATGGAGTGGATTACTGCCAAAGAATACGAAGATATAACTTATAAAAAATGCAATGGGGTGGCCCGAATCGCCTTTAATAGGCCTGAAGTAAGAAATGCCTTTAGACCAAAAACCACTGCAGAATTATATGATGCTTTTTATGATGCACAGGAAGATACTTCCATTGGAGTTGTCTTGCTCTCAGGTGAAGGACCTTCCCCGAAAGATGGAGGTTGGGCATTTTGTTCCGGTGGTGACCAAAGGGCCAGAGGACATCAAGGCTATGTTGGGGATGACGGATACCATAGATTAAATATTCTTGAAGTGCAGAGGCTCATCCGTTTTATGCCAAAAGTGGTGATTGCCGTGGTTCCAGGTTGGGCTGTAGGAGGGGGGCATAGTCTCCATGTAGTTTGCGATTTGACTTTGGCGAGTAAGGAACATGCGATATTTAAACAGACAGACGCTGACGTCACCAGTTTCGATGGGGGCTATGGTTCTGCCTATCTTGCAAAAATGGTAGGACAGAAGAAAGCCCGTGAAATCTTTTTTCTGGGTAGAAATTATTCGGCTCAAGAGGCTTACGAGATGGGAATGGTCAATGCAGTAATTCCTCATGCTGAACTTGAATCCACAGCTTATGAATGGGCTCAGGAAATTTTAGCCAAATCTCCAACTTCTATCAAAATGCTGAAATTCGCCATGAACTTGACAGATGATGGCATGGTAGGTCAGCAAGTATTTGCAGGAGAGGCTACCCGACTGGCTTATATGACTGAAGAGGCCAAGGAAGGTAGAAATGCTTTCCTAGAAAAAAGAAAGCCTAACTTTAAGAATATCAAATGGATACCTTAATTTAAGTCTAAAGATACTTCAAGCCTGATTTGATGAAAATCAGGCTTTTTTTATTCAAATATTTTGCGGGCAATGTACTCAACAGTTCTGGCAGCAAGCCTTGCGGTGGCATGGTCTTGATCGTATTTCGGATTCAGTTCTACCACATCCAAGCTGATCAATTTTTTACTGGAGGCAATCAATTCAAAAACCTTGAATGCGATATGCGGATCAAATCCCATGGGAGAAGGAGCCGAAACTCCTGGTGCAAAAGCCGAGGAAAATCCATCCAAATCCACGCTTAAGTAGACCTTATTTACTGAGTCCAAAAACCAAATAATCTGCTCCTCGATATATTCCCAATTGTGCAGTCTAAACTCCTCCATCACAAGGTATTTGGCCTTTACTTTTTGGGCAGTTTCGAAAAGCGATTTAGGATTACCTGCTCTTTGAATCCCCAAAGCGAGGTAATGAAAATCTCCTTTTAGTTCCTCCGCCAATTGAAAAAAAGGTGAACCTGAGTGTCCTTTTCCATTAGCCAAGGGCCTGAGGTCAAAATGTGCATCTAGGTTTATTATTCCGAGTTTCTCTTCCTTTTCCAACACATATTTACTCACTCCTTTGCCATTAGCATATGCAAGATCATGCCCACCACCCAAGAGAATTGGGAAGTGATTTGATTTCAAAAGCTCATAGGAAATTTCTGAAATCGCCTCATGAGAGGCTTCCATATCCCCATCCAGAGTGACAATATCTCCATAGTCCAAAATTGGAACCTGATCAGGAAGATGTAAAGCGGTCGAACCCAAAACTTTTCTGATCGCAGCCGGAGCTTCTTGGGTTCCTAATCTTCCTTGGTTCCGAATGACTCCTTCTTCCCCGGAATAGCCCAGAATTCCTATTTTTTTTCCTGATTGGGTTGAGAAATTTAAACCTGAAACAAGCTGGACAGCCTGATGCCAGTATTCTGTTGAGTCAGATTTTCTTCCATTCCAGTTGGAGGCACTTGGATTTTGATTTAGGTTCATAGGAAATAGGTTTGGGATATATTTAAAGGTAATTGACTTGGGTGAAAAAAAGAAAAGGGCTGTTAATCCAGCCCTTCAAGAATATGATCATCAACCAAGTTTGGAAGTGTTACTTTTAATTTTGGACTTCTATCCATCTCTCGCTGAATAGCTTCCAGAGATCCTGAATTTCTAGCCCAGGCTCTTCTGGCGATCCCGTTATTTACATCATAGAAAAGCATGGATTTCAATTTCCTCTCAGCTTCCTGACTTCCATCCAAAACCAAACCGAAACCTCCATTCACTACTTCTCCCCAGCCAACTCCTCCGCCATTGTGAATTGAGACCCATGTGGCACCTCTAAAGCTATCTCCAATGACATTGTGGATAGCCATATCGGCTGTAAATCGGCTTCCATCGTAAATATTGCTAGTCTCACGGTAAGGGGAATCTGTGCCAGAAACATCGTGATGGTCTCTTCCCAATACTATCGGTGCAGAAATCTCACCTTTGGCAATTGCCAGATTAAAGGCCTCTGCAATCTTTGCCCTACCTTCAGCATCAGCATAGAGAATTCTGGCCTGGGAGCCGACTACAAGTTTGTTTTTCTCAGCTTCCCGAATCCAAGTGATATTGTCCTGCATTTGTTGAGAAATGGAATCTGGAGCTGTGGCCTTGATTTGCTCCAAGATATCACCGGCGATTTGATCGGTTTTTCTAAGGTCTTCAGCTTTCCCTGAGGTACAAACCCATCTAAATGGCCCAAAACCATAATCAAAGCACATTGGTCCTAAAATGTCTTGGACATAGCTTGGGTATTTAAAGTCGATTCCATTTTCTGCCATCACATCTGCTCCAGCTCTAGATGTTTCCAGCAAAAAAGCATTTCCGTAGTCAAAGAAATAGGTTCCTTTTGCCGTATGTCGATTGATGGCGGATGCGTGTCTTCTAAGTGATTCCTGAACTTTTGCTCTGAATTCTTCAGGATTTTCTGCCATCAGTCGATTTGATTCCTCAAAACTTAATCCTGCTGGATAATACCCTCCGGCCCAGGGATTATGAAGGGAAGTTTGGTCTGAGCCAAGTTCCACAAAGATGCTTTCCTCATCAAATCGCTCCCAAACATCTACCACATTACCCAGGAAAGCAATTGAAACTACTTCAAGATTTTCTTTTGACTTTCGGACTCTTATCACCAAGGAATCCAAGTCTTCGATCAATTCATCAACCCATCCTTGTTCATGTCTTTTTTTTGCTGCAGAAGGATTGACTTCTGCGCATACCGTGATACATCCAGCAATATTTCCTGCTTTGGGTTGGGCTCCGCTCATTCCTCCAAGCCCTGCCGTCAAAAAGATTTTTCCTCGGGAAGATTCCCCCGATTGAAGTTTTTTTCGGAAAGCATTCATTACCGTAATGGTCGTTCCATGGACGATTCCTTGTGGGCCAATGTACATGTACGAACCCGCAGTCATTTGTCCATATTGGGTGACTCCCAAGGCATTAAATCGCTCCCAATCGTCTGGTTTGGAGTAATTGGGAATCATCATCCCGTTAGTCACGATCACTCGTGGAGCCTCTGGAGTAGAGGGAAAAAGCCCCATAGGATGACCAGAATAGATGTGTAAGGTTTGCTCATCAGACATTTCTGCCAGATACTTCATGGTCAACAGGTACTGAGCCCAATTTTGAAAAACCGCCCCATTTCCTCCGTAGGTTATAAGTTCCTCAGGATGCTGGGCCACTGCAGGATCCAGGTTGTTTTGGATCATCAGCATGATAGCTGCGGCTTGTTGGCTTTTGGCGGGATAATCCGAAATCGCCCGAGCATGCATGGGGTAATCCGGTATAAACCGATACATATAAATTCTACCGAAATCCTTCAATTCTTGAATGAACTCCTTAGCTAATTCCTCATGCAATTCTTTTGGAAAATACCTCAAAGCATTCCTCAAGGCTAATTTTTTCTCTTCAGGAGAAAGAATATCCTTTCTTTTAGGCGCATGGGAAAGGTTGGGATTTCTTGTTTTTTTCGGAGGAAGGTTGCTTGGAATTCCTTGTAATATCTTTTCTCTAAATGTCATGTCAATTTCAATTTTTGAATTTCTTTACCTGTAGAAATCAATCAGGAAAGCTCTTTCTCAATTCAGGTGATCTTTCCAAAGTTTGGTTATGGAATTTTGATCCCAATTATCATCCGAAGATCAAAGCCCCAGACTTCCAGACTTTTGTTGGTTTTATTTTGCCCTGATGGTAGAGAATTTCCCGATAGTCCGAAGTAGGGAAAGCGACAAAGTCCCCAAGCAACTCAGGGACTATTTTCCCCCGATCGCTTAAGTCCAAAGCGGCGGCTGCTCTAAAAGTGATTCCAGCCCAGACTTCAGCCGAACTCAGCTTTTCAAAAGTTGCCAAAATCGAAGCCTGAGCCAATAGATCACCTATGGGAGCAGAACCCGGATTCCAATCGGAGGCGATTGCTAAAGCACCTCCTTGATCCAAGATTTTTCTTGCTGGTGTAAAATCACATCCTAGACCAATACTTGCCCCAGGCAGAGCAACAGCAATGGTATTGGACTTGGCTAATCTTAAAATTTCTTGATCTCCTGAAGCCTCCAAATGATCTGCTGAGAGTGCTCCGACTTTCACCGCAACTTCGGATCCTCCAGCAGTAAATTGGTCAGCATGGACCGTTAGCTCAAAGCCTAACTCCTTGGCTTTTGAAAAATAGGGGAGTATTTCTTCCGGAGAAAAAGCACTTTGCTCCACAAAAGCATCTATACGATTGCACAAGTTTTCCTTTTTAAGAATTGGAAAAAGAGACTCAGAAATTTCCTCCAAATACTCCGAATTGGAACCTGCAAAATCCTTTGGCCTCATATGAGCTGCTAAACAAGTGGGAACCAAATCAGCTGGAATTTTTGAATTGGCATACTGAATGGCGCGGAGCATTTTAAGTTCTTCCTCCAAAGAAAGCCCATAGCCACTTTTCACTTCAATGGTCGTGACTCCATCGGCTAGATGCCTAGAAGCATTTTGAATGACTCTTTGGGTTAATTCCTCTTGGGTAAGTTTTCTGGTTTGGGTTACTGTATCCCAAATCCCTCCTCCAGCTGCTGCTATTTCCAAATAAGATTTCCCGGCATTCCTCATGGCGAAATCCCTTGCCCGGCTTCCTCCAAAGCAAATATGGGTATGGCAGTCGATCAAGCCAGGAACTGCCACATAATCACCTTTTAATTCCTGAATTTCAGCCTCAGGAAATTCCTTCAAAAGTTTTTCCCAAGCTCCAACTTTCAGGATTTTTTCCCCATTGATCAGAATTCCCGAGTTTTCAAGAATTTCTAATTGCTCGTCCTTCAATGAACCTTTTAAAGGAAGCTTATCTAAAGTGAGAAGTTGGGCAAAAGGGCCGATTAGTTTTAGGTTTTTCATGGTGTTGTATCACAGATTTCTCAGATGTTCACAGATAGATTTTATCTGTGAACATCTGTGTCAGCTGTGAGCTTTTTTAGAATTTAAACAATTTGCTCCACTCGGTTTCAAAAGCTAATCCTTCCTGATCGGCCACAGATTTAGCTAGATTTACCAGTTCACCGCTTTTCACCAAATCGATTGCCGTTTCCATGTCCTCATACATTATTCGATCACTGACCACAGGATCGATTAATTCACGAACCTTTTGATAAATGGCCGTCATAATTTTACCGGACTTTAGCGGAGCATGATAATCCATGGCTTGAGCGGCATAAAACAGCTCGATTCCCAGAATCTTTTCCACGTTTTCAATCACCCGAAGTGCCTTTCTCGCGCCTATACTTCCCATACTTACATGATCTTCCTGTCCAAGTGAGGTAGGAATGGAATCTGCTGAAGCGGGAAAGCAAAGTCCCTTATTTTCGGAAGCCAAGGCAGCAGTGGTATACTGAGGGATCATCAATCCGGAGTTTAAGCCAGTTTCTTTCAAAAGCAATTTTGGGACTCCAGGCGTATCACCTTCAATGGATAAGTAAATCCTACGGTCAGAAATGTTTCCAATTTCCGAGGCCGCCAAAGTCGCATAGTCCAGTGGCAAAGCAATCGGCTGTCCATGAAAATGTCCTCCGGAAATGGTGTGATTTTCATTAAACACCACGGGATTGTCCGTCACTGAATTGATTTCAATCTCCAAAATTTCCTTTACATGCCGAAAAGCATTCCAACTTGCCCCATGCACTTGAGGCATGCAGCGAAGGGAATAAGGATCCTGAACCCGCGCACAATGCAGGTGGGAAGCTACGATTTCTGAATCATGCAAAAGGTTAAGGATGGTTTGTGCCACATGCTGATTTCCGGCATAGGGCCTTAATTGATGTAATTCTGCTGAAAATGGTTTCACAGAACCCATCAGACCTTCAATCATCATCGCTCCAGTAATGCTCGCATGGCTCAAAAGATTATGAAGTCTTTCCACCACTTTAACTCCATGGGCTGCCATAAACTGGGTTCCATTGATCAAAGCCAATCCTTCCTTTGGGCCAAGTTTTAGGGCTTTGATTTTCAGTCTATTAAAAACTTCCGAGGTTTTTTGAATTTCACCTTGGTAATGAATTTTTCCCATTCCGATCAAGGGAAGGAACAAATGGGAAAGGGGAGCCAAGTCCCCTGAAGCGCCTACTGAACCTTGAATTGGAACTACTGGAATAAGGTCGTTTTCCAACATCCAGATAATCCTTTCCAAAGTTTCCAGCCGGATTCCTGAAAATCCCTGAGCCAAAGCATGGGCTTTCAAAACCAGCATTAACCTGGAAATTTCCAGATCTACAGGTTCTCCAACTCCCACGGCATGGCTTTTCAGAAGATTTTCCTGAAGTGTTTGCGTGTCTGAAGCGGAGATTTTACTAGTACAAAGAGGACCAAATCCTGTATTTATCCCATACACTATCCTTTCTCCCTTTGCAATTTTCTCCACTGCTTCTGAGGATGCTTTTACTTTTTCAATGGTTTCAGCGCTTAAAATCCCTTGGATTTCTTTTCGGGCTAACTTTAATGCGATTGAAGCAGTGAGATGATCTTGACCGTATCGAAAGGCGTTCATGTGGGCTTGGGTTTAGATTCTTTTCCAAAATTACTTTCAATTTTTGATGCTTTTTGATACTATTATGATCATATAAAGATAACTATTAGGTATCAATGGAACTTAGGCACTTAAGTTATTTTCAGGCTGTGGCAGAGGAATTAAACTTCCGAAAAGCCGCCGAACGCCTTTTTATTTCCCAACCAGGGTTAAGTCGGCAGATCAGGCAGCTGGAAGAAATTCTGGAAGTCCAGCTTTTTGAACGGGATCAGAAACATGTGGAATTAACCCGAGCCGGAGAGTATCTCAAATCGGAGGTGGATTTTGTCTTGAATCACCTAGATACTACCAGGTTGCAACTGAAGGAAATTGCTTTGGGGAAAGTAGGGGAGCTTAGGATAGGGTTTTTGGGGTCGGCTTCCAATAAGGTCTTGCCTGATTTACTAACTCGCATCAATGCTTCAGAACCTTTGATCACTACCAGTTTGGAGGAATTAAGCAATCAGATGCAGGTAGAAATGATCCAAAAGGATAAGCTTGATTTGGGATTTGTCCGGCTTTCTTCTGTGCCTCAGGATCTGAAAATGAAAGGTGTGTTTCGGGATACTTTTTCTCTGGTTGTTCCTGATAATCATCCAATCGGTGAAAAGGATTTCAAAAGTGTAGGCCAGTTTTCTGAGGAATCCTTTATCCTATTTTCTTCCGATTACTCGAATTTCTACTTTGAGCAAATCATGAGTATTTGCAGGAATTCCGGCTTTTCTCCTAAAATCAAGCACAAATCTGTCCATGCCCTGACCATTTTCAGACTGGTAGAAAATGGCTTGGGAGTGGCAATAGTTCCCAGTTCGCTCAAGGAGGGATATGATTTAAAAGTTAGATTTATGGAAATCCCGGGTATTCCTCAGTTTACAGAGCTTTCAGTGATTTGGAAACCCGAAAACAGGAATCCCGCACTGAATAGGGTTCTATCTTTGATTTTGCCATCTTGATTTGGTTTTTAGGCTTTTCCTTTGAACATTAAAATCCTCTTTAAAGCCTAAAAAACAAATGTCGGGTTAATGTCGGGTTAATTCCGCCCCTTTTTCGCCCTTTGTCCAATTCCAATCCAAGAAATTGCCATGGTTAATTCAAAATCAAAATTCATCATGAAACAACCAGAATTAGGCAAAAAGATCTCTGAATTGAGAAAAGCCAAAGGACTGACGCAGGAAGAACTCGTCGAAAAATGCAATCTGAATGTGCGTACAATCCAGCGAATCGAAGCTGGGGAAGTGATTCCAAGGAGTTACACGGTCAAGGCACTCTTTGAGGCCTTGGATTTTCAATGGGAAGAAGTGAAAAGTAGCTTTAAGGATGAGGAGAGGAAAGTTCCATCCTATCTGTACTTCGCATTCGCGTCGGGCTTACTCTATTTTTTCATTGCTTTTTTTGAGATCGGTTGGGAATATGAATGGATAGAAGATGGTTTTGTATCCAATAAAACAGGCTTTACCGGAGTGAAATTGATCACCTTTTTTAGCTATGTTGGCTTTTTGCTCGGATTGCTGGGATTAGAGCGATTTTATCCAAACAAGTATTTGAAAATTGCCCTGTGGGTTATGATTGGTTTTAATATCCTAATGTATTCAGCGGATATGATTGCACTTCATACTCCTTTGTTCAGTATCGAGGATTATTACTGGATTAAGTTTGAAGCATTTGGCCTGGGCTATGCTTTTCTGGGAGCAAGTTATTTCGGGTATAAAAATCTGAAATTTGGACTAGGGCAGGTAATTGGTGTCTTGGGTTTGATCGCAGGGATTCTGATTTTCTCAGGATTTGGAGTGGTATTCGGACTCGTACCGATGACTTTCTTCGAGATTGGCCAGTTAGGATTGATGATTTACTTCATACAAAAAATCGGGAGAAGCAATTCTCCCGATTTATAATTATTCTTTAGCTTAAAAGCTATTTAAACCTATTATGCTTAGCCTTTTATTGCCTCCTGAATTTTAGATTTAACTTTTTTTAATATCTCGGCATTTTTTGGACTTGAAGTTTCAATTTCAAGAATCTTTGGCTGTAAACTAGGCTGGTAAAAATCTTTTAAGGCGTTTTCTAACTCTTCCTGATTTTTCGCAAAATCATAATGGAATCCAAATTCCTGAGCCAAATGAGAAGCGGTCAGCCTTTGCTTCGTTTCAAAATATTCCTCCAATTCCGGCTGTTTGGCTGGTCCATCAATCAGTCGGAAGATTCCTCCTGCATGATTGTTTAGTATGATAATTCGAAGATTCGGCATGGGATAATTATGCCAGAATGCGTTGCGGTCATAGAAAAAGGCCATATCTCCGGTAATCAAGGTAACCGGTTCTTTGGTGGTGAAAGTGCAGCCAACTGCCGTACTGTTTGAACCATCAATCCCGCTGGTTCCCCGATTGCAAATGATTTCCTGATTCCTTTTTCCAAGGAAATTCACATAGCGAACTGCCATGGAATTGGCTAAATGGAGTTTAGAAAAAGGAGGGATTTTCTTCAGGATCAGATTCAAAGCTGGATACTCACCGAATTCAGACTCGGAAAAAGCGCTTGGTAAAGTTTGAAGCACAGTCTTTTCCAAAGCATGCCATTTTTGAAAATACTCGGAATCCTGAACCTGGAGATTAATTTTCAGCCAATTCAGGAAACCTAAAGGAGAACAAGCTAAGACTCTGGTTAAATGTCGATAGGTATCTTTCGCCTCCCCATTTTCTTGAATATGCCAGTGGGAGCAATTACTCTTTCTCAAAAACTGCTTTAGAGACTTGGAAATAATAGACTTTCCAAAGCTGATCACCAGTTCCGGTTTTAGATCCTCAAAGAGGCTTTCATTCCCCACAAAATGATCATGAAGAGAAACAGAAGACTCACTTTGCAAATTGGAAATGGTATCAGTAATGACGACTACTTCTTTTTCCTTTACCAGTTGATCCAAAACACCTTGCAATTGAGGATTAGGTTTTTGTTGGCCTGGGACAATTACCAATTTCTTGATCTCGGAAAGTCTGTTTTGGATGTGCTTTAGACTTTCCTCACTGAGTTGCTTTTGGCTGGTCAATACCGTGAACTCCCTCGGCGATTCCGGGAATTCATAGGTTTCCTCTGGATCAGGGTAGAAGGGTTCTCGTAAAGGAATATTGATATGAACTGGACCTGCAGGAAACTGCCTGCTCAAATTGATGGCTTCATTGATGATCCGTTCAGCATGCCATTTTTGATCCTTTTGTTCGAAAGAATCTGGAAGTTGAAAACTATTTTTGATATGCTTGCCATACACTTCCTGCTGGTAGATAGTCTGTCCATCCCATTGATCAATCCACTCTGGTGGGCGATCAGCCGTCAGGATTAGTAGGGGGATTTGCTGAAAAAAGGCCTCTGCAATGGCTGGATAATAATTCAAGGCAGCCGAACCTGAGGTGCAAACCAAGGCGACAGGTTGCCCGAGCTGCTGAGCCATTCCCATCGCAATAAAAGCGGCAGAGCGTTCATCAGAAATCGTCCGAGAATGAATATCAGCATGTCTGGCAAAAGCCAAAGTCAAAGGCGCACTTCGAGATCCTGGGGAAAGAATAGCGTTTTCTATCCCTTTTTTGGCACAAATGGCAACTAAATCAAGAATTGGCTGGATAATCAAGCGGATGGATTTTGGATGAACTTGCCTATAATTTCACATTTGAGCTCAGTCTCTTCCCATTCTTTTTCCGGATCGGAATCTTCAGTGACTCCAGCCCCCGCATAAAGAATTGCTTTGTTTTCCTGGATATTAGCCGAGCGAAGATTGACGTAAATGGAGGTTTCTGATTCAATATTCACAGGGCCTAGGAAACCTGCAAAAAAGGATCTGTCAAAGCTTTCATTTTCCTGCAAAAACTCATGGGCTTCCTTTCTTGGCATTCCGCAAACTGCTGAAGTAGGATGCAATAAATCCACCATCACGGAGCCGAGTTGAGGAAAATTGGTGGCCTTCATGTCTACCTTGAAATCAGAGCATAAATGAAGAAGATTTCCCGCCAAAACAGTCTTTGGCCCATGTTCTTCATATTCTCTCAATCTGATTTTTTTGAAGCAATCTACAATGTATCTACTAACCAGGGCCTGTTCCTCAATTTCCTTTTGAGTCCATGCCACGGATTTAAGCGGATTGTCTCCAGTTGCCTGTTGAGTACCGGCAAGGGACATGGTAAAGAAAAAATCTCCTTTGGTCTCAATCAAAACCTCCGGCGATGCCCCAATCCAAGTTCCTACCTGAGGAATATGGAAGAAGTTGACAAAGGAATTGGGGTAGGATTTCAATAAGTTTTGGAAGGTTTTTCCCAAATCGAAGTTTTCTGGTAAAGTCAATGACTTAGTTCGGGCGGGGACAATTTTTTCTAAAGTACCTTCTTCAATGGAACGAATCCCAAGTTCTACCAATTTGATAAAATCCTCTTTTTCTCCGCCTTTTTGGATGTTTCCAGAATTGGAAGTAGTACTTCTTATTAATCTTGAAATTTCTGACTTTCTGAATTCACTGGGTTCACCTAATTTGCTCTGAATCCACTCAGGTAATTTTTCACCTTCAATTTCTTGATTCAATTGAAGTGAAAAATATTGGTTGGCTCGAATAAAAAACGCCTTTTTGTCTTCCTGATCAGCGAAAGGATGAACGATAAAACCTGCTGGCAATTCTTCCAACTCAATCGAAACCCGATCCAAATTAGCACGCTCATCCAAAATGAATTCCAGCTTTTGAGTCCTTGGTTTTTTCCAAATGGCAAAAGAACCTCCGGATTCCAATCCTATTTGGAATAAGGCATCCAAGACCTCCGCTTGACTACTGATATTCAGGACCTGAGTTTGATTCATTTTTTATCCAAAATAGCCATGGTGATTCTGCTGATGCAGCATAGTTTTTCTTCCTCGTTGAAGATTTTGATTTCCCAAACTTGAGTGGTTTTACCTAGGTGAATTGGTTTGGCAACACCTCTGACTTTGCCTTCACGAACAGATTTAAGATGATTGGCATTGATTTCCAGTCCCACACAGATCTGTTTGCTTGTATCAATAGTCAGAGAACAAGCCAAGCTACCCAAAGTTTCTGCCAAGACCACATTTGCTCCACCATGTAACAAGCCGTAGGGCTGTATGGTTCTATGATCTACAGGCATGGTTCCTTCTAAAAAATCATCACCAATTGCTGTGAACTCAATCCCCAAATGATCAATCATGGTTTTTCGACTTGGGGAATTCAGACTTTCTAAGGAAGGTTTGGAAATAAAAGCCATTAAAATATGGGCTAAATGAAGTTTATTTGGGCCTCGGACAAAAATAAAGAAACTTGAATCGAAAAAAAATTTACCTGGTAAGACACGGTCAAACTGATTTTAATTTACAGGGTGTGGTGCAGGGGAGTGGAATTGACGCTCCGATCAATGAAAGGGGAAAAGCTCAGGCCAGAGCCTTCTTTGAAGCGTATAAAGAAGTTCCTTTTGATCAGGTTTATCACACAGCTTTGATCCGTACCAAGCAATCCATCCAAGGTTTTTTGGATTTGGGAATTCCAAGTGAAGCTCTTCCTGAGTTAAATGAAATTTCATGGGGGGATTATGAGGGGACGCCAATGACGCCTGAAGAAGGAGAATATTACAGACATATGCTTCACCAGTGGCAGCAGGGAAATTTGGATTATGCTATTGCTGGGGGAGAAAGCCCGAATCGAGTTGCTGATAGGATGAGAAGAGGTATCTCAAAAATTTTAGAAGGTCCAGGAGAAACCATCTTGGTTTGTATGCATGGAAGAGCCATGCGAATTTTTCTAAGCTTGATGCTCAATTATGACCTGAGATACATGGATCAGTTTGAGCACAATAATCTCTGTCTTTACGTACTTGAACAATTGGAGGATGGGACTTTCGTGGTCAGAAAATTCAATGACCAGGGCCACTTAGAGAAACCGACTGGTGTTTAGTCGTTTTGGCGTCCTTTTTCTTCTTGGCTTGCATATCTTCATACATCGCCAATGATTCTTGGTGAAGCTCTTGATTCGTAGTCAGATCAAAAAGTCTAAATGCAATAGCTTGAAGTTGTTGTTTTTTTCCATTTTCTAAATCCACCAAGAATTCTCCAAGAAAGCATTCATCAAAGTCACAATTAGGAACTTCGATAAATAAGGCCAATTCAGAATTGCCAGAATAGGTTTTGGTCTTAAAAACTGATGAAAACTGGGCTTCAATCTGACGAAGACTGGTTTTCATCTCTTTTAATTCCTTTGCTTTAAATAAAGCCAAAAAAGTTTTTGTCTCAAGACTTTGAGCAAATCCTGAGCTGCAGCAAATCAAAAGAAAAAGAATTAGGGTGAATCTTTTCATTGGCTTCAATATAGCCATATAATTAGCCAGAAGTCAATTTTGTTAGATTAATTCTTTCTTAAAATTCAAAAAGACAAAAAAAATCCCCGAAGTTTTGGCTCCGGGGATTTCAAAGGGCAAAATCAAATTATGCTTTCGCAGTTCTTCTTTTTGCCTTGGTAGTATCTTCTTCGATTTCGTCTTCGACACCTGCAAGGATTCTTCCGCAGTGTTCGCAAACAATCAATTTCTTCTTTTCACGGATATCCGCTTGTCTTTGAGGGGGAACGGTGTTGAAACAACCTCCGCAAGCACCTCTTTTAACCATTACTACAGCCAAACCATTCTTAGCATTAGCTCTGATTTTGTTGTAGGATTTGATCAATCTCTCCTCAACCTTTTTTCCTGCTTTTTCTCTATCAGCCAAAAGTTTGGACTCCTCAGCTTCGCTTTCAGCGATGATGGTGTCCAATTCATTTTTCTTTTGATCAAGATCTTTTTGGCGATCTTTCATCACCAAATCCAAAGCGTCCAAATCGGTCTTTTTCTGCTCGATTTTTACTCCGGCTTCAGCGATCTTTTTCTTAGCAACCTGAATTTCAAGATCTTGAAGTTCGAGCTCCTTGGTGATGGCGTCGTACTCGCGGTTGTTTCGGACGTTCATCTGCTGATCTTGATATTTCTTGATCAACTTTTCAGACTCCTTGATATTTTCTTTATAACGCTTGATGTCTTCTTCGAAGCCAGCAATGTCGTTTTGGAATTTCTCAAGTCTTGTTTCGTAGCCTGCTATCTCATCTTCCAAGTCTTGGACCTCTTCAGGAAGAGCTCCTCGTACTTTCAAAATGGAATCTAGTCTAGAATCTATGAGCTGAAGGTTGTAGATAGCGTCGAGTTTTTGTGCTACTGTACTTTCCATGTACTATCGGTAGGATGTGGGATTAGTAACTACTTTTGTCAAATAGAGTGCAATATTAGGAAAATTTTGTGACAATAGTTCAGCGAGTAAATCTTTTGTAAAAATTTCACTCTCATAATGTCCGATATCGCATAAAATTAATTGCCCTTCTGCGTCAAAAAACTCATGATATTTCACGTCCGAAGTGATGAAAATATCAGCTCCGGCTCTCTTGGCATCATGAAGGAGAAAAATGCCTGCTCCTCCGCATAAAGCCACTTTCTGAATCTTTTTTCCTCTTAAAGAGGTATGCTTCAATACCTTAAGATTCATTTTTTCCTTAAGAAAATCCAGGAATTCTTCCTCAGAAATTGGGCTTTCCAGCCTACCAATCATTCCTGCTCCGACCTCTTGGTTTTCATTCTCCAAAGAAGAAAGGTAATAGGCCACCTCCTCATAGGGGTGGGCCCTTTTTAAAGTATGAATAATTTTATTTTTTAGGTAAGACGGTAAAATAACTTCTATCCGAATTTCTTTTTCGTATTGAGGAATGCCTGGTTGGCCTATATGAGGATTGGCTTTTTCGGAAGGGGTGTAAGTTCCCATTCCTTCGATTTGGAAAGAGCAATCCTTGTATTCTCCGATTTGTCCAGCTCCAGCCTGAAAAACGGCATCCAAAACCTGGTCTTTATCTTTTGGTGGGACGAAGAAGGCAAGCTTGGTTAAAATATCTTTTTTAGGCTGGAGGATTTTGGTGTCTACCAAGCCAAGTCGATCTGCAATTCTTTTATTGACTCCCGTGGACACATGGTCCAAATTGGTGTGTATGGCATAAATTGCTACATCATTTTTGATAGCCTTGAGGACAGTTCTTTCCACATAATTTTTCCCGGTTAGGCTTTTTAAGCCTTTAAAAACGATGGGATGATGAGCCACTATTAAGTTGGCTCCAATAGAAATGGCTTCCTCAACTACGGCTTCAGTACAATCTAAAGTGCAAAGTACTCCCTTGATCTCAGCGTTTCTATCTCCGCATATCAGCGTGGCATTATCATAACTTTCCTGATAAGCCGGAGGAGCGAAAGCCTCTAGAAATGAAATTACATCCTGGATTTGTTGTCCCATATTTTTCTTTTCTTTGGTCAAAAATAACAATTCTCCCCAATGCCTTGGTATGCCATTTTACTTGCTCCCGTTGCACTGATTTTTCGTCTGGTGACGGGAGTCCGTAATTTTTTGTATGACCAAGGACTGCTTAAAAGTCATAAAGGAGAGATCCCAACTTTGGTGGTTGGGAATTTATCAGTTGGGGGAACAGGGAAAACGCCCCATGTGGAATTCCTGATTTCTCAATTTAAAGAAGAGAAAAAAATTGCAAGCCTGAGTCGTGGCTATGGACGAAAAACCAAAGGATTTTTGCAGCTAAGTTTAGCTTCTTTGCCAGAGGAAGTTGGCGATGAACCACTTCAGCTTTTTCAGAAGTTTAAAGGAGAAATCCCCGTTTTTGTAAATGAGGACAGGGTTTTAGGTATCCAAAAGATCAAAAGTCTGATTCCTCAATTAGACTTGGTGATCTTGGACGATGCCTTCCAACATAGAAAATTAAAGGCTGATTTTTACCTTCTGCTTACCCCATATTCCAAACCCTTTTCCAGAGATTTTTTGATGCCCATGGGTCGATTGAGAGAATCCAGAAATGGGGCAAAGAGAGCTGATGCTGTAATTGTAAGCAAGTGTCCGGGCTCTCTTTCTAAGGAAGAAAAGAACCAGTTTAGAAATGAGCTTTTGCCTTATTTAAGTTCTGAGGTTCCTGTTCTTTTTTCATCAATAAAATATGGAAAGCCCTATTCTTTGGGTTCAGAATATGATTTTACCGGCAAAGTGATTTTGATTTCAGGTTTGGCGGATGATAGATTATTTATAGACTATTCTAGGAAAGAGTATCATGTCCTTGAGTCATTTTCATTTCCGGACCATTATTCCTATTCAGAGGACGATTTGGACATCTTTTTGGAGGCTGCACAAATCCATCAAAGCCAAAATCCGGTATTTCTTTGTACTGAGAAAGACGCTGAAAAACTTAAATCTCTGGGTAATGGGGGATTTTTGGGGGATTTTCCGATTTTTGCCCTGCCAATAGAGGTATACTTTGAACCTCAGGATAGAGAAATACTGCTGAACCACATTAGTAAAAAATTAGCCGCCAAGTGATCAAAAATGGTTTTTTCTTCGGAGTAGTTTTTTGCCTGCTTGGAATGCAATTCACTTTTGCGCAAAGACCTGTGCAAACCCAGACTTCAGGACAAACTGCAAGGCAAGGCCGGGTTTTGGCGGAGCCTCAGGAAGGGGATGAGGACACCAGAAAGTCGCTTTTGGATGATAGCACCAGAATGGTGTATGGTCCTAAAACTTCCCTGTTTTTTTATGAAAAAGACATCAAAAGGAATAGCCTAAAATTATTCGAGCAGGACACCCTTCTGACTAACTTCCACAATTATGATCCTGTCGCCAAAAACTCCTGGAAGTATCAAGACCTTGGAAATATAGGAAGTGCTGCCAAGCCGGTTTTTTATCAGGCCCCTGAGCTTATTGGAGCTACCTCTGGATTTCATGCCTATGATCTCTATTTCGTGGACCCAGCTAAAAGACGATTTTTTGATACCAAATCTCCATTTACCGAGATGTCCGCATTTTTTGGTGGGGGAAATAGAAATATGCTGGACATCTATTTCGCAAGAAATATCAATCCCAGATGGAATGTTGGTTTTGATTTTAAAACAGAAAGAATCCGCAAAACCCTAAATCCAAATGGAAGAGATGACCATATGGTAGAGCAAAATGCCTATGGATTTCATACCAACTACCGATCGGAAAATGGACGTTATTGGTTTTTGGGAGCTTTTTCCAGAATGAGGCATTTGGTAAATGAAATCGGTGGGATTATCCCTCCGGAATTGGATGAGACTTCTGTCTATTTCACCTATGAGGATGCAAAAGTTTGGTTGAGGAATTCACAGGCCTCCGATCTTCGTCAGGATTCCCATTTTTATCATGAATACAAATTGGGCAATGGACTCCAGGTCTACCATGTTTTTGATCGTAAAAACCAAAAAATGAGATTCACTGCCAATCTCAATACTTCTGATTCCCTGTTTTTCAATAAAGAGAGATTTAACAATCCTGATACTACCCAAAACCGCAGCTCTTTTTCTGAATGGAGAAATGAGTTTGGGATAAAAGGGACTGTCAAAGGTTTTTATTACAATGCTTTCGCCAAACTCAGAAATGCGAAAATGGAAAGCCCTTTCTTTCCAGAGAAAAAGGAAAACTACAACGAGTTTTACCTTGGAGGAGAATTAATCGGCAAACTATCAGATAAGTGGTCTATTCAGGCTGATGGGGAATATTTGCTTGCTGACGCATTCAAAATCCATGGACTTTTTATTTCACCTTGGTTGGAACTGGAATACACCAAGGCGCTTTATAGGCCCACTTCCATGCAGCAGATTTATTTTGGAAATCATTACCAATGGGAGAATGATTTTTCCAACATAGGAATGGATCAGGTCAAGGGAAGGGTAAAGCTTGATTTTGAAAAATTCAGAATCCGACCTACACTTTCGATTAGCAGGGTTAATAATTATGTCTACTTCGGGGAAGATAAGCAGGTTGCTCAGGCCGAAGGTGAAGCTTTTATGCTGATGCCTGGCATAGAAGGGAGTTTCCAGGTAGGCAAGAAATTCAAATGGGATTTTGAGGTGATCTATACTGAAGTGACTGGAAGTGCTTCTGATAAATTCAGGATTCCTAATCTTTACGCCAATACCCGTTTTTACTTTGATAGCCCTGCATTCAATGAGCATGTATTTGTACAGATGGGGGTAGATATACGGTACAAATCCTCATTTTTTGCAGAGGCTTACAATCCATCCTATCAGCAGTTTTACCTTCAAAATGGCTTTGACGTTTATGCGTATCCAGTGGTCGATGTGTTTTTGGATTTCAGGATAAACCGAACCCGAGTTCTTCTGAAATACAACCATTTGAATGCAGGATTGATGAAAAATGAAGGTTATTTCGTAACCCCAGATTATACCGGATATCGTTCATTCTTGGATTTAGGTATATCTTGGTATCTATTTGATTAATAGAGTAATAAAAATTAATTCTTCACTTCAAATTATGAGCTGGGAAGAAAGTACAAGACAAAAAATGCTGCATCTGAAATTACCTACTGATCCCCGATGGGTAGGAATTGCTGAGATGCAGATTGAGGATATTTTGGTGGATCATGCTTATTGTGAGCAAAAAGCAGCTTCTTCTTGCATCAGCCTAATCGTGCGATTTAATGATTTGGAAGAGCTGGTGGATACCCTGACTCCCTTAGTAGCAGAAGAGTGGGGACACTTTGAAAGAGTCATGGATCAATTGAAAAAGCGTGGGATGAAATTTGGTCGA
This sequence comes from Algoriphagus boseongensis, assembly GCF_004362805.1. GTDB lineage: Bacteria > Bacteroidota > Bacteroidia > Cytophagales > Cyclobacteriaceae > Algoriphagus > Algoriphagus boseongensis. The sequence goes on along the minus strand of NZ_SNYF01000005.1, from coordinate 1,404,256 downwards.
CAAAGAAAGGATGAGTATGTCGCCAAACTAAATGATTTCATTAAAAAGGGAGGAAGCCGCATGCAGCAATTGACGGAATATCTTCTGTTGAATGCACTTATTGAGGCCAGAAGTTGTGAGCGCTTTAAATTGCTCTCACAGCATATTCAGGATGATGAATTGAAAAAGTTTTATTACGAATTGATGATCTCAGAGGCGGGACATTATGTGACTTTTATTGAGCTGGCCAGGAAATACTATGATCCTGAAAAAGTAAATAAACGATGGCAGGAATGGTTGGCTTACGAAGCGGAGGTCTTGAAAAATATGGAGCTAAGAGGTGACCGAATGCATTAAAAATAATCAATTGTCAATAACCAATTCCCAATAACTAAAAGACATAATTACAATCCCTCAACTTACCACTTTCCAACCTTTCGTCTTGCAAATTTTCCAATCTTTCAATCTTCCAATCTTTTAATAAAGAATAAACGTACTTTTGGCAGGGTAAAAGGACTTGCTTATACTTAGTTGATAAATGAGAATTTTTCCTATAAACCTGTTCTAAAACGAACAAAATATGAACTTGATCGAGAATGTCCGCGAAGCCCTTAAATCTGTTAAGGTCAACTTTCTTAGAACTGTTTTGACTGGGGCCATCATAGCAATTGGAATTTCCTCCTTGGTGGGGATGCTAACTGCCATTGATGGGATTAAAGCTCAGATAGCGGAGAGTTTTGCAGGATTGGGGGCGAATTCTTTTGACATTAGAAATAAAGGAGAAAGTGGTGGAAGGGTAGTGCAGGAGGGAAAAACCGAGAAAATCTATCCTAGAATTGATTACCGGGAGGCAAGCCAATTCAAGCAGGAATTTTCAGCAATAGGGATTTCTACGGTTTTCACTTCAGTGACAGGAATTGCTGAGGTAAAAAGAGGATCAAAGAAAACCAACCCAAATACAAGAATTAGAGGAGGGGATGAAAATTACCTTTCTATCAAGGCTATTAAACTGGCAAAAGGAAGAAACTTTAGCCAGATGGATGTGAGGTATGGTAGTGCGGTAGCAATTATCGGAAAAGAAATAGAAGAGACCTTATTCAATGCAGGAGAGGATCCAATCAATGATAAAGTGACTTTTTTGGGCAGATCTTATACCGTTATCGGTGTTTTAGACAAGCAAGGTGGAGTAGGTCAGGACCAAGGTGCAGACCGACAAATATTGATTCCCATCGAAAATGCTTCCAGGTTAGATCTTAGAGGAAGCTTCAATTATAGAATTACCGGAGTAGCTTCTGATCCTGGGAAAATTGACTACGAAATGGGTCAGGCTATCGGAATCATGAGAAAAATCCGTCAGGATAGAGTAGCTCAGGAAGATTCCTTTGAACTTGCAAAAAGTCAGTCAGTTGCTGAAAGTTTGGAGGAAGTCGCAGGATATTTAAGAATAGGTGGTTTCGGAATAGGATTTATTACCCTATTGGGAGCTTCCATTGGTTTGATGAATATTATGCTGGTTTCCGTAACTGAGCGAACTCGGGAAATAGGAATCCGAAAAGCTTTAGGAGCTACACCTTTGAGAATCCGTCAGCAGTTTTTAATTGAGGCGATTGTTATTTGTGTAATAGGTGGAATTTTCGGGATGATGCTGGGAATAGGAATTGGAAATATTATTGCCAATTTCATAGGCCCAGGAGGATTCTTGATTCCTTGGTTATGGATGATAATTTCCTTCATTATATGTATTGCCGTAGGTTTGATTGCAGGGTACATCCCAGCCTTCAAAGCAAGTAAGCTTGACCCTATCGAGTCTTTGAGATACGAGTAAATCTTCATTAGAGTGATGAAATCTCGGTCTGAAAAGAATCTTGTGCATTGTATTTAAAATTTAATCTATTCAGAGTTAAATAGTAAGGAACCTAGGGATTTCTATTTTTAAGCAATGATTTATAAATAATTTCAAAATCAAGTGTTTAGCTTAAATTTCTTTATAGAAGTCCAGAATCTTTCCTATTTGACATCAATTAGGTTTAAAAGAAATGCCTAGGACCCTTCACTGAAAGAAAATGAATTTTTAAAAAATCCCTAAAAATTCATTTCAAATTTGAAGAAATGTCTATTCAATTAGACATTCTTTCCTATGTTTGTCAGGTTTTGATATCGAATTTTAAAAACCTTTATGCTTAAGTATTTAAAAGCAATTGGAATTGTAGGCCTAGCATGGGCAACTTTCTCTTGTGTTTCTAACGAAAAAATCATTTATCTTCAAAATTTGGAGGGAAATCAACCCATATCAGAAGGAGAGTTGATTTCTTACGAGATTCCTGAATATCGTCTTCAGTATAATGACATTCTTGATGTTAATATCCAAACTATTGAGGATATGATAAAGAATGGATTCAGTTTTCAAAATAGGCAGGGTGGGGTGATGGCTCAGGGAGGTTCTGGAGGCGATGTTTATTATTTGACTGGATATAAGATTGACAAGTACGGTAATATCCGTCTTCCGATCGTAGGAGAAGTAAATGTGAAAGAAAAGACTATTGATGAAGCCCGGTTGGAAATTGAAAAAAAGTTGAGAGAATATGTCACATCAGAATTTTATTTGAGTGTGAAGCTTGGGGGTATTCGTTATTCGGCCTTGGGAGAATTCAGACAACCAGGTCAATTTGTCGTCTTGCAGGAGAGGCTAACTATATTTGAGGCTGTAGCTAATGCTGGGGATTTGAGTACGATAGCAAAAAGGAATGAAATTTTGCTAATCCGCCAATATCCTGAAGGAACAAAACTCCACCGTGTCAATCTTAACGACCGACAATTGATTCAGTCTCCCTTTTATTTTATTCAACCTAATGACCAATTGTATGCTGAACCTATGAAGATTCGAGAAATTGGTGCAGGAGAAAGTGGTATACAAAACTTTTTACTACTTTCTTCGGTGTTGACTACTGTTTTTCTGATTGCGAATTTGTTTGTAAACTAATAATGAATCAAATTTCATCCCAAGTAAAGCCTAACTCCAGTGCTCCATTTTTGGTTCTGGCAGATAATGAGATAGATGTTAAGGGAATTTTATTCAATTACCTTAGATATTGGCCCTTTATACTTTTCTTCGTAATTCTTGGATTTGGTTATGGTACTTATTTGAATCGAACATCGACACCTATATACAGGGTCGAATCTAAAGTAATGTTAAAAGAAACTAATTCCTCTCTTGGGACGGATCTTTTTGCTTCTTCAGGTCTTGGTTTTCGCGGGAAAAATAACATCGATAATGAAATAGGAATCCTTAAATCATACGATTTAGCGCATTCTTCACTGAATAAACTGGATTTTAATGTTCAATTTTTTAAGGATGGATGGCCTAGGAAAACTGAAATTTTTGGAAACTCTCCCGTCTTTATTAACGTGGACTGGAAAAGGAAACAAGTAGTTGGAGGTCTTTTCCGTATTGAGATTTTAGATGATGGAGTTTTTTCTTTAACTGTTGAAGATCCCAGTTTTTCGTTATTTAATCCCTTAGACCCTGAGTTTAAAACGGGTGTTAGTAAATTGATTTTGGAAAAAAATGAATTTGGCTTTGGGGAAGTTATAACTAATGATTTTTTTGAATTTACAGTTGAAAAAGCCTCTGGACTGCCAGGGGAGATTATCTATTTCAGATTAGTTGATCCTCATTCTTTAGCTTTGAGTATGTCACAGAGCCTTTCAGTATCTGTTAGCAAACCAAGTTCAATTCTTACCCTTAGTATTCAGACTCCTTTTAGAAAAAAGGGAGTCGAATATCTAAATACCTTGATGGAGACTTATATCCAAAGCGAACTGGATGAAAAGAACCAAACAGCTGAAAATACAATTCAATTTATTGATAATCAGTTGAGTGGTATTACCGATTCTCTTCGTTATTCGGAAGCCCGGTTGGAGCGATACCGTTCTGAAAATCAAGTATTCAACCTGTCTCAAGAAGGTTCTGTGATTTTTCAGAAACTTCAGGAGTTGGAGAAGGAGAAGGGAGTAAATGAAATCAAACTAAAATATTTGCAAACCCTTAATGAGTATCTAAGAAATGGTAAATCAGGAGATTTAATTGCTCCATCAATCGTAGGAACAGCTGATCCTCTCCTAAGTAGTTTGATCCAAAATTTAGCTGATCTTCAGGCAGAACGTCTTCGACTTACTGCCAATTTTTCTGATCAAACTCCACAAGTCCGCGACATTAGTGCTAGGATCCAAAACACGACTAGTGCATTGCAAGAAAACGTCAACTCCTCTATTTCCAATACCCAAAGCCTTCTTAGTAACATTAATAATCAAATTCGGACTGCTGAAAGGGAAATTAATCAACTTCCCGAAACTGAAAGAAAATTGTTAAGCTACACGCGACAGTTCACAATAAATGAAAATATTTATATTTATTTTCTTCAAAAAAAGGCTGAGTCTGAAATAACTAGGGCATCTAATATGCCAAGTAATATGGTTTTGGATTCTGCTAAGGCTGGAAACTATCCAATTTCACCAAATACTAAATCCAATCTAATATTCGGTTTACTTGTAGGGTTTTTGATTCCAATTGGGTTAATCACTTTAAAAAATTATTTAAATTTTAAAATTGAAGATCCTAAATCGCTTGAAAAGCAAATTAAGGTACCGCTAATTGGCTTGATTGGAAGAAATACATCTGTGGATAGCCTTCCGGTGTTGAATAATCCAAGGTCATCAGTGGCAGAGTCCTTTCGTTCGATTAGGGCCGATTTATCGTATTTAAGTCCACAAAAAGATAAAGTGTCTATTCTTTTTACTTCTTCTATTTCTGGGGAAGGAAAGACGTTTGCTTCTGTCAATATGGCCTCAGTGTTTGCTTTGATGGGAAAAAAGACAATCTTATTAGGATTGGATCTTCGAAAGCCAAAAATTGGTGAAGATTTCAATTTAACAAACGATAAAGGATTTAGTACCTGCTTGAGTAGCACCACACCTTGGCAAGAAGTAGTAAAAAACTCAGGTTATCCTAATCTTGATATAATCCTTTCTGGACCGATCCCTCCCAATCCTGCGGAACTACTTCTTCAGGAAAAATTCGGAGAGATAATTGAAGAAATCAAAAGCGTTTATGATGTGGTAGTTTTTGATTGTCCACCAGTAGGTTTAGTATCCGAAACAAAGGAATTGTTTGCTCATGCTGACATTAAATTTTTTGTTTTCAGGCAAGGATATTCCATGAAAGGCAACTCTGAATTACTAAATAATTTAGTTGATAAAGGTGGAGTTACTAAGATTTATGGACTTCTAAATGACGTTAATTTCGATAAGGGATATGGGTACGGATATGGGTATGGATACGGATATGGTTATGGTTATGGATCTAATTCCTATGGTTATTATGAAGAAGAAAAACCATCGTGGTGGAAACAAGCAATTAAGAGGTTTAAATAAGAGATCTAGCCACAAAACAAGGTATACAATACATTTCATTTCAATTTGACAACTATATTTTTTAGGATTGAAAATTGGGCTATCGAAATTAAAGAAAGCTCGATTTTAACTTCTTAAGGTGATTTTTACAATACCATGGAAAAAGAATAAGTCTTTGAATTTATTCTAATTCGGATTTTCTTTCTCATTAAGATATCCTCTTGACTTTTTATATGAGCGTATCAAGAAACAAAGCATCCTAAGATGTTTCTAAAAATAATCTTTGAGAAATTCTTTCTTTGGACTGGTAGGTTGCAAGATTTTGAGAGAACATTAACCAGTTCATTTCCAGATTTTAGTTTGAAAAATGAATCTCTTTAGACGGAGGTCGTTGAATTTTCTATTTTTACCAAGTAGGTCTAAAAACTCGGGAAAAGATTTTCATAAATGGAGTTTTGATTTGAAAATTAAGGAATTCTTTGATATAGGTTATTTGGAAGGAGGAGTATTTCAAGGATTTCTTTCCTCAAAATGATACTTCAAAGATTAAAAATGTATCTGAAAAACATTTTTAATTATTTAAAATTCAAAAACAAATATATTAACTTTGAAGCTCTAGTTGACTCTTTGAATTATTAAGGAAAGAAAAATCTTTTCTAGATATAAATTCAAATTAAGGAGTTGATTCTTTTCTTTTGTATTCTACTAAAGCATTTCGATTTAAGCTTTACCAAACCATAGTCCTTATTTAAGTTCATTAGTTTATGGCCGAAACAATTGTATTAATTTGTTCCGAATAAATCATTGGCTTATAAGAAACACCTTAATTACTTTAATTCCGTATAATCTTTCCAGAGAAATATTCTAAAAATAAATAAGAGTTATGAACGTAAGTTCTAATGATAATAGTGATTATCCTAAAATTCCGGTAGTAATTCAAAAGGAAGAAGATTTTAATTTTAAGGCATTTCTGTCCAAGCTATTTAGTTTTTGGCCTTGGATTTTAATTGGAGGAATTTTAGGATTTAGTGTCTCGTTTACTAAAAATATTTTTGAATCTCCAGTCTATTTAGTTGAAGGGACTCTTGTAATTAAAGACGAAGTTCCGTCGTCTGATTTTTTTACTCCAGGTGGATTTGGATATGGCTATAGTAATATGGATGAAGAATTAGGGATTTTAAAATCTTATTCTTTAGCTGAGCAAACAGTCAAAGAGATGAATTTGAATGTTAGGTACTTTGTAAAAGATCGAGTTAATATTGCGCAGATTTATGGAAATACTCCAATTTTTTTGAATTATAGAAAAGACAAACCTATGCTTGTCGGAGGGATGTTCAAATTAAAGGTTCTTGATTCTAAAAGATTTGAACTTACAGTTATTTCTGAGGGGTTCAGCTTTTATGACCCTAGAAATCCATTAAACTCCCGGAAAATTGACGCAGTCAATCTTCCCAATTCTATTTTTTCTTTCAATGAGCCCATTATTTTATTGGAATTGTTTGAGTTTTCTGTTAGTCAAATATCTTCCATCCCGGGAGATGAAATATTATTCAGTTTTCAGGATAATGCTTCATTAGCTAGAGAAATGAGAGGGAAAATAAATGCTAAGACACAAGAGAAATATTCCTCCATTATCACTTTAAGCATGATAACTCCTCTGCCGAAAATGGGTGAGGATTATATTAATCAGCTTATGAGAACGTATTTGAATAGAGAGCTTCAAGAAAAAAACCTCGCAGTAGAAAACACCATCAAATTCATAACTGATCAGCTTAAAGGAATTTCAGACTCTCTTCAATATTCTGAGAATAGACTTCAACTTTATAGGTCTGAAAACAAAATATTCAACCTTTCCGAAGAAGGTTCAGCTATTTTTGAAAAATTGGAAGATATAGAAAAGCAAAAATCTGAGGCTCAACTGAATCTAAAGTACCTAAATACCTTAAAGACTTATGTAAACAAAAATCAATTGGGTGATTGGTCAGCCCCATCTATGGTTGGAATTTCAGACCCTATACTCATTTCTTTGGTAGAAAACATATCTTCTCTGCGAACGGAGCAGCAGAGGTTGAAAGCAAATTTTTCCGAACAGACACCTGCCGTAAAGGATATCAATTCTAGAATTGAAAATGCTCAAAAAGCCTTGGACGATAACCTAAAATCTGCAATTTTAAGCAATGAAAATATTCTTGCCGAACTGAACAGGAGAATCCTTGAGATTGAATCAGAAATCAGGACCCTACCCGAGACTGAAAGAAATCTCATCGGGATACAAAGGCAGTTTACAATCAATGAAAACATTTATATCTATCTCTTACAGAAAAAAGCAGAGGCAGAAATAACCCTTGCTTCTAATCTTCCTAAAAATGTTATTCTCGACCAAGCACAAACTGTTGGTCAAATAGGTCCCAACAAAAATAAAAATTTATTTTTTGGCTTGGTTTTGGGGTTGTTAATTCCAATCACTTTAATAGCTCTGAAAGAGTATTTAAATAATAAAATCGAAGATCCTAATGAACTGGAAAAATTAATCAAAGTCCCATTAATTGGGATAATAGGAAGAAATACATCCTCTGACAAACTTCCTGTTATTAATAGTCCGAGGTCTCCGATTACTGAGTCTTTTAGGTCTCTGAGAGCCGATTTGGCCTACCTTTCCCCTCACAAAGATAAACTCTGTATTTTGGTTACTTCTCCGATATCCGGAGAAGGAAAGACCTTTTTATCAGTCAATTTAGCATCTGTTTTTTCTCTTATGGGAAAAAAAACCATTCTTTTAGGTTTGGATTTAAGAAAACCAAGAATTGCTCAAGATTTTAATCTTACCAATGATAAAGGAATGAGTACTTGTTTAATTAGTGATATTTCATGGAAGGAAGTAGTCAAATCTAGTGGGCATGAAAATTTAGATATAATCCTATCAGGACCTATTCCCCCAAATCCAGCTGAACTTTTACTTCAAGATAGATTCACTGATATCATAAGTGAAATCAAAGAAAACTATGATATTGTAGTCTTTGATTGCCCTCCGGTTGGTTTAGTGTCAGAAACTAAACAATTATTCGCATTCTCGGATATTAACTTCTTTATTTTCCGTCAGGGCTTCTCCGACAAAGGTAACGTCCAAATATTGAATAATTTGGTGGAAAAAGGTGGGGTTACTAAAATATACGGGATCTTGAATGATGTCCATATGGACAAAGGTTATGGATATGGCTATGCTTATGCGTATGGAAACGGTTATGGATATCATCAAGATAAAAAACTCCCTAGATGGAAACGTTTCTTAAGAATCAAAAATTGAAATTGATTGAAATCAATGAAGGGTTTTTTTGGAATACTTGGTCTTGGAAATACTCCAATTGGAAAAACACAAGAAGTATTTCTTTCAAATTGTCCTGAAATAGGAGATTATCCAAAAATTGATTCCGAAAGAATATTCTTGACTTCTATAAATGATCAATATCCAGTTGACAGTGTTCCGGAATTCATTGAATTGACTTATGCAGGTTGGTCTAGGTTGGATAATTTGCCTGAGCTTAGAGAAAGTTTGGGTTTAGATGAAACTGCTGAAGATCAAGAAGTGATCCTCTATAGTTTCAAAAAATGGGGTTCAAATTGCGTAAAGTATTTTTATGGGGATTTTAGTTTTGCGATTTGGAATCAAAAGAATGAAACTTTATTTCTGGCTAAAGATCAATTAGGAGCCCGGCCACTTTTTTATTTACAAAAAGACGACTTGTTGATATTCGGAACAAGTATTCCTTTGATTAAGAAATCACAAAAAACTAAGCTTCTTTTAAACGAAGTATTCATTGCTAAGGAGCTTAAGTTTTATCCCCAGGATGTAGAGGCCACTTTTTTCCGTGATATCGTCCGCCTAAAACCGGCACATTATATAGACATAAAACCCAATCAAATACTTGTAGAGAAGAGGTATTGGGAACTTTTACCCATTGAGTTGGACCAAAAAAAAACGAATGAAGAGTACTATGACTTGGTAAGAAATCAGATGATAAAAGCTATCCAGGTTCGATTACGAAACATGACGAAAGTTGGGTGTCAGTTAAGTGGTGGGATGGATTCTTCGGCCATAGCTGTTTTACTTTCAAGGCTGATTCCAAAGGAAAATCTGCATACTTATTCTTTTGTCCTAGATGATGAGACAAAAAAATATTCCGAGGCAGGTATAGATGAAAAGGAGACTCAGGAGGAAATAATTAATTATGCAGATTTAAACAGATCAAATCATCATCAGATACATCGTTTCCACTACAGAGATGCTTTCGAAGAGATTAACTCAATTAATGAGATTTTTGGAGGTTCCAGTTATGACTATGGGAACTGGCAGGAAACGATTTTCAGAGATTTCTCCAAAAAATATCTAGGAGAAGTTATGTTTAGTGGTTTTCCCGGTGATGAAGGAATTTCTTCGCCCGCGGGAAGCTACTTCTACGATTATTTAGCAAAAAGGGAGTACCTAGAAATTTTCAAATTTATTTTAGAATTTAGAAGGTGGGGGATTAAGAATATTTTTAAATATTACCGAGATAAGAAATCAGGCACATTTTTTCCTGAATATGCTGCAATTCAAAAAACCAGGGACTTGCTAAATCCTTCATATAAGGTAAATTTTGATTTGAAAGATACTTCCTTCTTATTTTCAAAGAGTTTTAAGTACTACATGAAATCTAGTATCACAGGTGCAGACACATGTATGAGAATGGAGGCTGAGTCTATTTTTGCCAATCACTATGGGATTGACATGGTATTTCCTTTAGCTGATGTTCGTTTGCTAGAGCTCATTTATAGTTTGCCTAGCCATGTTTTCAAACCTAAGCCTAAAGGGCGAGCACTCTTTAGAAATGTTTGTAAGGGTATTTTGCCAGAGAGGGTGCGTCTCCAAAAAAAGCAAAACGGAGCCTTTACTCTTGCTTTTTATGAATATCACACAATCAAAAAATTTGATGATCTAAAGACTTATTCTATTAAAAATCGATTAGTTATGTTTACAAGTGAAAAGAATTTTTTGCACAATGGGATGGAAGATGAATTGGATATCAAGGATAGAATAAATGCGCTCAAACAAATGGATATTTTGATTGAGTTGAATTCCCCTACAAAAGATGAGGTTGAATAAGGCGTTTTTCAAAAATTCAATTTCCATTTATAGTCGTGCGGTAAAAATATTTTGGACTGTTTCTCCAAGTTTATTTTCGACGCAGCTGGTTTTGATTTTTTTCCAATCGATACTCCCTGTTGTGGTATTGATTGTTATTAAAAAGCTTTTTGATATGATATTAGATCAAACAGAATCGTTTGATTCGGTATTAATCTGGTTGGCATTGATGGTATTTTTGCAACTTTTTCAAGTGGGTCTAAGTCAATTTTCATCATACATTTCTAGTATTTATCAAGAAAAATTAGAGGATTCGATAAATGCCTTGATTTTGAAAAAATCAATTTCTATTCCTTATTCGTATTTTGAAGATCCTGAATATTATGATAGCCTTCATTTAGCACAGCAGCAATCGGTTTATAGGATTCCTAGTCTGTTTCAGCAATTCCAAGCAACTTTTAGTAACGGCTTGTCTCTCAGTTTGCTGGTAGGCTACTTCTTTTCTTTAATAAATATTTATGCATGGATAATCTTGCTTATAGCGATACCTCTAGCTCTGGTGAAATGGTACAGTGGTTTTGCTATGAATAGATTGGAAAAGAATGTAGTTTCTAAAGAGCGCGAGTCTGATTATTACCATTATATTCTCACAGGTGATTCATATGCTCAAGAAATCAGAACGCTTAATTTTGGTGAATTACTATTATTTCGATACCGAAAAATCAAGGAATTTATCTTTAATGAAAAGCGTAAGCTTAATAAGAGGCTCTTAGGATATACATTGGTTACTGAGACTGCTGAAGTCACGGTGTTGTTTTTCATATTATTGGACGTTGCTAGGAAAGCCTTCAATAGAAGTTTGGGGATTAGTTTATTGGTTGTTTATATTCAAGGAATTCAGCGAATGCAATCGAATCTGAAAGGCTTTTTGAATTCCTTCGTAGAACTCATCCAGCAGCGCATCTTTTTGAATGACATTTTTAGATTTCTGGATATTGTTGATCATCAAACATCATTTTGCGAGAAAAATAAATTTCCGGAAAATGACTTTTCTATTCAAATTTCGAATTTGAGTTTTTCATATCGGGATAGTGACTCGTTAGCTTTGGAAAATGTGTCAATGAAATTACCAAAAGGAAAAATAATAGGTATCGTGGGCGTGAACGGATCGGGTAAATCTACTTTGGTAAAAATCTTGGCAGGGCTATATTCTGTAGATCCTGGTAAAGTTTTAATTGGTAGTCATTCGATTGAGACCATAGAAAATCGAAGCCTTCGTGAGCGCAGCCTATTTCTTTTTCAAGATTTCCAATATTATTTTTTAACAGTTGAGGAGTTAATCAGCTTGGGAGAAAAACAGAAGTTGGATCATGAGGAGAGAATACTTGAAGCCTTGGAAAAATCTCAAGTAGCCGAAATTATTGCACCCTACAAAGAGGGCATTAAGACCAAAATGGGCAAAATTTTTAAAGATGGGAAAGGATTAAGTGGGGGACAATGGCAAAAATTGGCGATTGCAAGAGCTTTTTATCGAAATCCAAAACTGATGGTTTTGGATGAGCCTACAAGTGCCTTGGATGCGATTTCAGAGAGCTCTATTTTTGAAAGCTTGCTGGAGGGTTCAGAAAATAGAATTACCGTCTTCATCACTCATAGATTATATAATTTGAAGAAAGCAGATTATATCTATGTCTTGGACAAGGGTAAAGTGAAGCAGGAAGGTTTGTTTTCGGATCTTATATCAGAAAAAGGCTTGTTCAAAGAAATGTACCAAAGGCAGAGTTTTGCCGGAAAAGCTGATTATTCAAATGACTAATTTTACAAATACTAAATATAAGTATAAGGCATTTGGTCTCGTTTGCGAATCCGAAATTGAAATTCCTGCTTTTTTAAAAGTAAGCACTAATGCATCTGTACAATTTAAGGTTCAAATTTCTGATGAGCTCCCTGAATTTGAGCGAGATTACGTTTATGAGGAGCCCTATTGCAGACTCAATGAGTCTGAATTTGAATATCAGGTAGAGGGTGTGGCTAATTATTTTGTCAAGAAGGGTGATACCATTTTGATACAGGCATGTTGTGAAGATTGGAATACTATCCTTTTATATTTTTATAGTAATTGTATGGTGGCTTTGCTTTTTCAACGAAATCTCATTCCCTTTCATGTATCAGGTGTAATAGATCCGAAAGGAGGAGTCTGGCTTTTTGCTGCTCCCTCAGGGATAGGTAAATCAACAACTGCTATCAAACTTAAGGAAAAGGGGTACGATTTATTTACTGATGATACAGCCTTAGTTTATTTAATAGGAAGCATATGTGTTGCAGAAGCTTCCTATCCTTTAATAAAGATGTGGAAGGCGACTCTAGAAAATCAGACTACGTATGATACCAGCCAAACATACCAGCTGAGGCCAGACGTAGAGAAATTTGGAGGATTTTTTCATGAAAGTTTTATGGACGAGCCCATGAAGGTGAATGGAATAATCTTTATTGAGGAGGAAGGTGATCAATTTGAGACTAAAAGGTTGAAAGGCATTGAAGGATTTCAACGTCTTCGAAATAATGTCTTTAGAAGTCAGTGGATCAATGGAATGGGTAAAGCAAAGCTTCAGTTTGAACTTTTAAGTGCAATTTCCAAGACCGCTCCATTTTGGTTGGCAAAGCGGCCTGTTGAAACATTGAGCTATGAATTTTTTGCGGAAAGTATTTTGAAAGAAATTATCTGTATTGAAAAAAATGATTGAACTATTTTAATTAGAGATCTTAATGGAAAACAAGTATTTTAAATTAGATGAAAACAGGTTTCTCTTTACAGAGATTGATAATGAGGGGATACTATTTGATGTGGAAACCTATGAATATTTGAATTTGAACTCGACTTTTTGCAGTATTTTCAATCACCTTCGGAATAATTTAGGATTAGTTGAGATCAAAGAAAAGTTAATGCAAGAGTATGAGGTTTCAGACGAGGTGTGTGAAGCCGAGCTTTTGGAAAGTGTAAGGACTTTGCTTGATAAAAAGTTGATGTATGAAAAGTCTGATTCATAGGATAAAAACTTTTTGGAATACGCCCATAAAAAGAAAAGTTTTAGTCCTTAAGGTCATTAGTTTATCTATTTATCGAGGATACTTGGTTTTAATTAAGTCTCCAAATGCATTTTCAGAAAAAATTGTCATCAAAAATTTTTCAACTATTCAACTGTCCCAGCAGCAGTTCGAAGAGTCAAGGGATATAGCATTCGCAGTTCAAACTGCAGCAAAATATATTCCTTGGCCTAATGCTTGTCGACATCAATCCTGGCAAGCCATACAATTGCTTAAGAAGCAAAATATCCCATTCACTTATTTTGTAGGAGTAAAAAAAAATAATCCTGTTGAAGGGCATTCCTGGGTAATAGTTGGGGACAGGTTCATATGCGGATTTTGTGATCTTAAGGAATACCATCAAATCACTTATTAACAATATTCACCAATTTCTTTTCATTTCTGTCAATATTCATCAAACATTAACAGGATCCTATTGTTAAATATTTACAGATTTTTTTGGATTAAGAAAAGAATTCCTACCTTTAGGAAATACAAAAAAATGTATTTGAAACGAGGTTTGTAATGGAGAATAAAAAAAAATGGATGAAGCCTGAAATAAAAAAGGTTTTTGTGGATACAGGAAAAACTTTTTCTAAAAAGGAAAATACTGGGAAAAGTTTAAGCCCTACCCCTATCACCTCTTAATTGGAAAACCAACGTTCCTTTATTTCATCACCGGTAGGTTTATTAAAAAGACATAGCTTAAGCTACTCTCAATTAATTAACCTTGGATTGAATAGTTTTCAAAAAGAAGATGGAGTAGTTGAAAAAATTGAGAGTTTATCCTTCCTCCATAATATTCGAATAACCCTTGATCAGTTAATAGAAACGAAAATTTTCTTTAGCTGTCTTAAGGGTTATTCACTTTCATATCGGTTGTATCAGGACCCTTCCATCCGAAAATCTAAAGACCTTGATATTTTTATTCCTGACCGGGATGATGTTTTGAAACTGAGTCAAATCTTGATTTCCAAAGGTTGGGTATCCCAAGGAGAATGGGTGAATGATGTTCCTCGGAGAAATTGGTTTATGGATCTTAAGCATGAGCTTTCACTTTTTAATCCGGAAACTGGTATTTGGCTTGAAATTCATTGGGAATTAGATGCTCATTTTTTAAAGTTTTCTCAAGCTGAGCGTATTAGGTTTGGCTCAAAGTATGTTGAGAAAATGGAAGTCATGGGAAGAGTAATAAATGTTCTTCGGCCAGATTTTGAGTTAATCTATTTATTGGTGCATGGTGCAAAACATGGGTGGTTTCGATTGAAATGGTTGTTAGATATCCATCACTATCCGTTTCATCTAGTTGATGAAGGACAATTTGAATTGCTAGTCAAAAAATTCCAGGCAGAAATACTTGTAGCACAGGCTAACGAATTGTTGACCAGATATTTTGGAAAGGGGTTCCCTATCACCATGAAAGTGAAGGCTCCTGACTATGTAATCAAATACGCCGGAATGCGAATTGAAGGGAAAATCTGGGACAGTAGACCTAGTTTAAAACAATTTTTTCAAACCTTGCGATATGATTTTCTACTTCAAAAAGAACCTTGGAAGGCATTTAAAAGAGTTTTTTTGAGGTTGGGAATCCGGCCCCAGGATATTACCGAGATCAAATTGAATGCCTTTTGGAAATACTATTTTTATAGGTATTATTCACTTTTAAAAAGAAAAGTATTCTGATAAATTGGTAAGAAATTAAGAATTAAAGGAATTTTGGGAATGGCCAAATTCAGTGCACAGGAGGTATCAACTCAAAAGATTGATCAAGATCATTTAATGGAGTTGCTCAAGGACTTTAGAAAGGATGGCTTTCTTATTCTTGAAAATGCTTTTAAACCAGAATTGATTAAAAATCTCCATAAAAGCTTTCTATCGAATAATGAAAAATACTTTTTTGAAGAAAAGAATGAGGACCGAGTTCATATGGTTGGAGATAAAAGATTTCAAATCACTGTCGAAGTTGAGGGAGTTTTCAATGATCCTAATTTTTTTGCCAACCCTCTAATTTTTCCCATTGTCCAAAACCTTTTGGATGCGGATTTAGTGATTGAAAGTATTACTTGTGTAACATCTCTGCCAGGGGCAAAACCTATGGGAATACATTGTGATGGTACTGTTTTTAATAATGTACCAAAGGCGCTTTTGCCACCTCATGCCGTTGGGCTGTTAATACCTTTAATTCCATTTAATCACCAAAATGGAGTAACTCGTATTTGGCCAGGCTCACATAAAAGAGAACTAGAAGAGGTAAAATTTAGTGACAATAAAGAATTTATAGATCCTGAATTGAATTTAGGCGCATGTATTTTGATGGATTATAGATTGATTCATCAAGGGAATGGAAATAATTCAGATCAATTGAGGCCTTTGCTCTATTGTAACTATTGTGCACCGTGGTATATAGATCAGCCCAATTTTATTGGCAAGACTCATTTGATCCTTAATGACAAAAATTATGAATTAATCTCAGAAGATTTCAGAAGACTGTTCTTGAGAAGAAATTTGAAACTTTCATAACAGGAAGTTTAAAAGAAGAAGTCTATGTTAACCTAATTAGAGCAAGTGATGAATGACGAATTACTAAAAAGGCTTCAAGAACTTAAGGCCGAATTTCCAGAGTTAGGTGATAAGAGAATTGATTTTGAAGGTGAAACTCCCTTCGAGATCATCAAGGAGGAAAAAAGGCTTTGCAACAAGAAAGGTGAGAAAAATTTAGAGGTGATTATGGGTCCTTCTCACAAAATCCAAGTTAGAAGTTCTTCAATCCATGGATATGGAGTATTTGCAAAAGAAACAATTTTATCAGGAGAATTGATTGAAGAAGCCAAAGGGATTCGATTATCAAATCGATCTGCTTATCAGTATGATAAAAATTTGAACGATTACATATTCCGTCATTCTGACTGTAAATGTGAAGAATGTTCAACACATGGGAGCCTTCAGTTTGTAGGCATGGGTTACTCTTCTTTGTATAATCACTCTGAAGAAAGTAATGCGACTTATAAAATTGACTACGAACATGATGTGATTCGAATCACTGCCAAAAAAGATATTAATGAAGGCGAAGAAATTCTGATTGACTATGGAAAAAATTACTGGTTAATGAGAAAGATCTGGGCGGGTTTTATGATGAATGTTTAAGTCCCATAGAATTTTTTGATAAGCATTAAATGCATTTTTTAGTATATGAAATATCCATTAAAAAATAGGATAAAAAATGAGTACAAAAACTACTCAGTTGCTTATCTTTGTTCATGACTTTTTAACAAAAAAGCCTCAAAGAAATCAATTTAGAGCCTTTTGAGGGTTGATAGGTTGTTTTAGAGGTACTTGAAAAATAACTGCTAGGTTCCATCTGAGCTCCAAAAAGTAATTTAGAAAAACGCAAATTTTTCTTCATATTTTTTGTTTAAATGGGACTGAAAGGGCGAAGCTGTATTTTTAGTTAGCAATCAACATTTAACTTTTCCTTCATTTTTGCCAAGTTATATTTCTGAATTTCGAGCATAGAATTTCAACTTATGAAAAAAGCCATCATCGTCTCAGGCTATTTCAATCCCATCCACAAGGGGCATATAGAATACTTCAACAATGCCAAGTCAGTAGGAGATGAATTGATTGTGATTATAAACAGTGATCATCAGCGGGCCTTGAAGGGTTCTAAAGAATTTCAATTGGAGGATGAACGCATGTTCATTGTCTCCAATATCAAAAGTGTGGATAGGGTCTATTTATCTATCGATCAGGATAGAACAGTTTGCGAAACGATCCGAAAAGTTTATCAAGAACTTTCATCTTCTCACCACCTTGCTTTTGCCAATGGAGGTGATCAAAATAATCAATCTATTCCTGAGGTTCCTGTTTGCGAAGAACTAGGTATTGAACTCATAGATGGCTTGGGAGACAAGATTCAGTCCAGTTCTTGGTTGCTTCGCAGTTAAATGTTACAAGTTAAACGTTAAACGTTGAAACTTGAACCAATTAACTCTTAACGTTTAACTCTTAACCTTTTCCAATTAATCTTTGAATCCAAAACTAAACACCCGCATTTACATCGCCGGTCATCGTGGAATGGTAGGATCTGCGATTTGGAGAGCTCTGGAGGCTAAAGGATATTCCAATCTGATCGGAACATCCTCTTCAGAATTAGACCTTCGAAATCAGGCTGCCGTTCATGATTTTTTCACCAATGAAAAACCTGAAGTAGTCATAGATGCAGCGGCAAGGGTAGGAGGGATTTTGGCTAATGCGAGTTTTCCGTATCAGTTTTTGATGGAAAACATGCAGATTCAAAATAACCTGATTGATGAGGCCCTGAAATTGGATGTGCAAAAATTCATTTTTCTGGGATCTTCCTGCATTTATCCTAAGCTGGCGCCTCAGCCACTTAAGGAAGATTATCTGTTGACAGGTCCATTGGAGCCTACCAATGAATGGTATGCAGTAGCAAAAATTACAGGGGTTAAGACCTGTGAAGCCATTAGAAAGCAATTTGGAAAGGACTTTTCTTCCTTGATGCCTACCAATTTATATGGGCCTTTCGACAATTTTGACTTAAATACCTCCCATGTGCTTCCGGCAATGATTCGTAAGTTACATGAGGCCAAACAGTCAACAGTCGACGGTCAACAGTCCACTGTAACTTTGTGGGGGACGGGAAGTCCAATGAGAGAATTTTTATTTGTGGAGGACCTTGCAGAGGCGGTGATTTTTGCTCTGGAAAACAATCTGGGAGATAACCTGTACAATGTCGGAACAGGAGAGGACTTGAGCATTAAAGATTTGGCGCTTTTGATTCAAAAAATTGTGGGACATACCGGAGAAATTATCTGGGATTCGAGTAAGCCGGATGGTACTCCAAGAAAGCTGATGGATGTATCCAAAATGACTCAGGCAGGCTGGAAGGCCAAAACCGGGTTAGAAGAAGGGATTCGAAAGACCTATGCCTGGTTTTTGAAAAATCAGGAAAACTTTAAAGAAGTAAAGATCTAGTTTTTGCCTTGGCAGAAATGAAAATAGCTATTCTTTTAACCTGTTTTAATCGAAAAGCAAAGACTGAAGCCTGTCTAAGTAATTTGTTTGAACAGACTCTGCCAGAAAACGCCAGGCTGCAGGTTTTTATTTGCGATGACAATTCATCAGATGGGACAGGAGAGATGCTTGCCGAGAAATTCCCACATGTCCAAGTGGTTAAAGGAGATGGGAATCAATTCTGGGGAGGAGGAATGCGAATGGCTTGGGAATCCGCCATCAAAACTGAGCAATTTGACTTTTACCTTTGGCTAAATGACGATACCTTTCTTCTGGAGGATGCACTAATTGATTTGGTTGAAAATTATAACGCTATTGGCCTACCAGTCATACTAAGCGCAGCCTGCAAAAGGCCGGGTACCAATGAGTTTTCCTATGGTGGCTTAACCAATGAGGGGATGGTAGTACCCAATGGAAGTCCTCAGAAGGTCACTTATATAAACGGTAACTTGGTTTTAATTCCAAAGGAAATTGTCGGCCGAATTGGAATTGTCTCAAGCAAATTCACTCATTATCTCGGTGATTATGATTATGGGCTTAGAGCTCAAAAAGCAGGTTTTTTCTGCTATACCACCGGCAAGTACTTGGCTGAATGTGAAATCAATACCATTCCATATTGGGGAGATCCAAAGCTGACTTTAAAGGAACGCTGGAAAATGGCCCATCATATCAAAGGTTTAGCCCTTTCGGAATATATTGCCTACAAAAGGCAGCACCATGGGAAATGGGTGGGATTTAAAACTTGGGTGGATTCTTATCTTAAAGTCTTATTTCCGCATCGATACATCAAATTGAGAAATTATCTAAAGCGCTAGGCTGTATACCATTCATAATATTCCTTTTTTACCTAAATCAAAACCACCAATTTTCTCAAACCCACTTTGTAAAAAACAAGCATGAAAACCGCCCTAATCACAGGCATCACCGGTCAAGACGGTTCCTACTTAGCCGAATTACTTTTAGAAAAAGGCTACCAAGTTCATGGGATCAAGCGTAGAGCCTCCTCTTTCAATACTCAGAGAATTGACCATCTGTACCAGGATCTGCACGAGTCTCAGGTGAATTTTACCCTTCATTACGGGGATCTGACTGATTCTACCAATATCATCCGCATCATCCAGGAAGTACAGCCGGATGAAATCTATAACCTTGGGGCGATGTCCCATGTGAAGGTTTCCTTTGATTCCCCGGAGTATGTAGCCAATGTGGATGCAGTAGGAGCTCTCAGAATTTTGGAAGCGGTCAGAATTTTAAAGCTTGAAAAGAAGACCAGAATCTACCAAGCCTCTACCTCCGAACTCTATGGAGGTATGCCCGAGAATAAAAATGAAAAGGGATTCTATGATGAGAACTCTCCCTTCTATCCACGCTCTCCCTACGGCGTTGCCAAGATTTACGGATTCTGGATTACAAAAAACTACCGGGAGGCTTACAAAATGTTTGCCTGCAATGGGATTTTATTCAACCACGAATCCCCAAGAAGAGGGGAGACTTTTGTGACCCGAAAGATCACCATGGCAGCGTCAGCCATAGCTTTAGGGAAGCAGGATTGCCTGTATTTAGGTAACCTTGATGCTAAGCGAGACTGGGGGCATGCCAAGGACTATGTCAAAGCCATGTGGCTGATCTTACAACAGGACCAACCCGAAGACTATGTCATCGCCACAGGCAAAACCACCAAAGTCCGTGACTTCGTCCAAATGGCCTTTAATCATGTGGGCTTTTCCATCCGCTGGGAGGGAGAAGGAGTCAATGAAGTCGGAATCCTGGATTCTATCGATGAGGAGAAATACCAATCTGCAACTAATGTCACCCTGAGCGAAGTCGAAGAGGTAGACCTTCCTCAATTAAACAGCACGATAGTGCGTGTTGATCCAAGGTACTTCCGCCCCACCGAAGTTGACCTCCTGATCGGAGACCCAAGCAAATCCAAAACCAAACTAGGCTGGAAACCGGAATATGACCTAGCTGGATTGGTAGAGGATATGATGGTGTCGGATCTTAGGTTGTTTAAAAAAGGTTAAACACCTGCCCCAACTCGTCTCAAACTCGATTCGAAAGAGATTGGAGTGAAACTCCGAACTTTTTAACTACTTAAAGTTTAACTCTGGAACATCTCCATCTCTTAACATCCCCTTTTTTATAAATAATAGATGAATCACCATAACGACTCAGATGAACACTGGGACTTAATTGTCGAACCCAAAACATCCCTTTTCGACCTTAATCTTCGGGAGGTATGGCGCTACCGTGACCTAATGATGCTTTTTGTTCGACGGGATTTTGTGGCCCAATACAAGCAAACCATTTTAGGGCCACTTTGGCACCTTATCCAACCTGTGCTTACCACCCTGATGTTTCTATTGGTTTTTGGACAGATCGCTAACATCCCTACAGATGGCATCCAGCCGGTGCTGTTCTATATGAGTGGAATAACGCTGTGGAATTATTTCAGTGCGTGTTTGACCAGCACTTCCAATACCTTTGTGGCTAATGCTGGGATTTTCGGGAAGGTTTATTTTCCCAGACTTGTCATTCCTTTATCTGTCGTTATGTCTAATTTAGTCCGACTGTGCATCCAATTTGGATTGTTACTTGCAGTAATGGGGTGGTACGCGATTTTTGAAAGTACACCTTTTCATTTTGGATTTAGCTGGTTTCTATTACCTGTTTTGGTTTTGTTGATGGCAGGTTTAGGTTTGGGCTTGGGTATCATAATTTCTTCACTCACTACCAAATACCGCGATTTTACCGTGCTTATAGGATTTGCGGTCCAACTACTAATGTATGCCACCCCTGTAGCTTATCCACTATCTTTTATTAAAGGGAAAAATTTTGCACCAATTATTGAATGGAATCCTATGAGTACAATTGTAGAAGCCTTTCGTTTTGCGTTATTTGGAACTGGAGGATTCGAACTTGGTTCTTTAGTCTATCCTTTTTGCTTTATGCTGGCGATTCTTTTCCTTGGAATAATGATTTTCACTAAGGTGGAAAGGACCTTTATGGACACGGTGTAAGGGAGTAATTAATTAAGGGTCATTAGTTATTAGTTGTAACCTAACACTTAACCTATATCCGTTAATCGTTAAAAGGTAAAACGTTAAACGAACCCATATCTAACCATTTGTGTGTAATACTTGAACGCTTAACGATCGCCCCTCGCCTTAATAGTTAAAAGATTAGTCGATTCAACATAGTACAAACGAATTAACTCAAAACCCTTCAACAGGATCATGGTAAATTCTGAATTCAGCCTCTAGGTTAGTAAAAAATCGAACTTAAAACATCGATCAAAAAAACGCTTAACCCTTAACGTTTAAGAAGTTAACATTTAACGATTAACTCCCTTCCATGAGTACAGTTATCAAAGTAGAAAACCTTTCTAAGCAATACCGCTTGGGTACAGTTGGTACAGGTACGCTTTCTCACGACATCAACCGTTGGTGGCAACTAGCAAGAGGCAAGGAAGACCCATACCTGAAAATTGGTGAAATCAACGACCGTACCCAAAAAGGCAATAGCGATTATGTATGGGCCCTGCGTGATATTAATTTTGAAGTGCAACATGGCGAGGTTCTTGGCATTATTGGCCGCAACGGTGCCGGTAAAAGTACTTTACTTAAAATATTGAGCCGCACCACTGCACCTTCTACAGGATGTGTTAAAATCAAAGGCCGAGTAGCCAGCCTTCTTGAAGTGGGTACGGGCTTTCATCCAGAACTGAGCGGACGGGATAATATTTTTCTGAATGGTGCCATACTTGGGATGACCCGTAATGAGATCAAAAGCAAGTTTGATGAAATTGTGGATTTTGCCGGAGTGGAACGGTATATCGATACACCAGTGAAACGCTATAGCAGCGGTATGTATGTTCGCCTCGCTTTTGCGGTAGCTGCACACCTAGAGCCAGAAATTTTGATAATAGATGAAGTTCTGGCGGTTGGAGATGCTGAGTTCCAGAAAAAATGTCTTGGAAAAATGAGGGATGTAAGTGAGCGGGAGGGACGAACAGTATTATTCGTTAGCCATAATATGGAGGCTATACAGAATTTGTGTAAGCGTTCTGTTTTGATGGCTAGGGGAGGATTGCTTGCCGATGGCAATACTTCGAAAATTGTCAGCACCTATCTTAAAAGGGAATCTTCAGATGATGAAGTTATTACATCAGAAAACGGCGAATTCAATCTATTAAAGAATAAAAGTAAAATTTACTCTTCAAGGTATGGATTGACTAGAGTTCGGTTGTTTAACAATGAAGTACCCACAATCGCTTTTTTTTCAGGCGCACATTGTAAAATATTGATTGATTTTGAGGAAGAAAGACCCATTTCCGATTTAGTAATTGGAATTGTTATCAAAAATGAAAATAATAAGCCAATAATGGCTTTCAATAACAGGCATTATGCAAAAAAGCTTTTTACAGTGCCAATAACGAAAGGATCTTTCTGTATTGAGATAGCTAAGTTTCCTATTTATGGCGAGGGTAAATATTTCTGTGATCTGTATCTTGGCAATGTTCAATATGATTACGACATAATTTATAATGCGTTTTACTTCGAGCTGAATTCCTCTGATCCGTTATTTTCTGGTTGCAAACTTGACCCTGCCTTAAACCAGTTCTATTTCGAAACAATAAATTTTACAGATCAATAGAATGTATATACACGAAACAGTAGTACACAACACCCGAGCAGCGGAACAAGTAGTTCCGGAAATTTTTAAATATGTTAAACCAACTTCTGTGTTGGACGTAGGGTGTGGCATAGGAACATGGTTGCAAGTCGTTAAAAAGTACGGAGTTGAAAAAATTAAAGGTGTTGATGGAGATTATGTAAACAGGGAACAGTTGTTTGAAAATGTTCTTCCTCAGGAATTTGTAGCTTATGATTTAACAAGGCCGTTCGACTTGCAGGAACAGTTTGATTTAGTTATTTGCCTCGAAGTTGCAGAACATCTTCCTCCTGAATCAGCAGAGGATTTTATAAATAGTTTATGCCGGCATTCTGATATGATAATATTTGGAGCAGCGATTCCAGGGCAAGGCGGCCAGAATCATTTAAATGAACAGTGGAGTGAATACTGGATTAAATTATTCGCTGATAATGGATATGTTGTTTATGATGTAATCCGTCCAATTATCTGGGAGAATCAATCTGTTGAATGGTGGTACAGGCAAAACATGTTTTTGTTTACAAAAAAAACCTTTATTCATAACCAAAATTTACCTGCATATGCTTCTGTTATCCATCCGGAACATTTTAAGCAGAAGTTACAATATATCTATAAGCAATCAGAACTACTTCAAAAGCTAAAAAATGAGCTTGAAAAATGGGAGACAGGGAAAATGGGTGTACGTAAGCATTGGAGTACTTTTATTTCATCAATCATAAGTAAATTCTTTGGAAGCTAGTAACATACTATTCTCAATAATCGTCGGTTATCGCAATAGGGAAATCGAAAGGGTAAAACGTTCATTGGATGCTTTGTCCAATCAAACATTTATCGATTTTGAATTGGTGTTTGTTGATTACGGCAGCGATCTGTCCATAGCCCGGGAAGTTGAAACATTGGTGAATGGTTATTCCTTTGCCAAATACATCTATTCAAATACCGATGGTTGGTTCTGGAACAGGGCTCATGCACTGAATATTGGTGTAAGATATGCATCAGGCGCTCTGCTACTTTTTTTTGATATTGATCTTATTATAGAAAGTAACTTTTTGGCAAAAGTTAACTTATTGGACTTTGAAAATAATTTTTACACCTTCAATTGCTGTTATTTACCGCAAGGCATTTTTGGTGATCCGGAAAAATTAATCAGCCAGGTCAATCAGTTTAGACAATCATATGTAGGCTTGTGTGCTGTAAAAAAGGAATATGTTGAAAATATAAAAGGGTTTGATGAATATTATATGGTATGGGGGGTGGAGGATGACGATTTCTATAAAAGACTTTACTCCTCTGGTATTACGCGTATTCAGTTGGGAGCTCCGCATTACTATGTATTTCACCAATGGCACCCGGTACAGGTAAAAGAACCCACTTCATGGCTTTTAACAATGACAAATCGTTTTTTCAATGGTAAGTTATCCGGTAACAGTAATGATAAATGGGGTAGTATAGTTACTCATGAAGAAAGATTGATTCAATCAAGTAACCTGTCACAGATTATAACCGTCGCATCACCAATTTATTTAAATCAAAGAGATACCATTCGCTTTATTGATTTCTGGACAGTCTTTGATAAGTTAAAAAGTGGTGAAGCTGCTTATTTCAGTTTTACAGATGGATTTATATATACCAATAATTCAAAAATTAAACAAAAGATCAGGTATATGCTATTAAAATATTTTTTCAAAGGATTCAATTTTAATATAAATCAAAGTAATCTTTTTAACGCTGTATCTGATTTCATTGAATTTTTTGTAGGTATTCAAAGAACGGCTTTTGCAGATTACTATATATCTAAAACGGGTAATAGCTTAAGACTGGTTTTTATAAAGACATAAGTAGGGCCCATTCTCCATTATTATACTTCTGTTTTTTTCTTTTATTTCATATCCCATAGTTTGATAATATCACTTTAATGCAGATACTGATAACTGGATCCAGCGGATTTATTGGCTTTCACCTTGCAAAACGCTTGCTGGAAGAAGGGTTTAATGTTACAGGTATAGATAACCATAATGATTATTATGATGTTGGTCTTAAAGATGCACGTTTAGCTCATTTATCTTCCTATTCCGGGTATTCTTTTATTAAAGCAGATATCACAGACCGAAATGCATTGGAGTCTTTTTTTAAAGATTTAAAATATAGCTGTGTATTCCATCTTGCCGCCCAGGCAGGAGTTCGATATAGTCTTCAGCATCCTGAGGCCTATGTTCACAGCAATCTTCGTGGCTTTTTTGAAATTCTTGATTTGTGCCGCCAGTACCAGGTACCACGTTTCTATTTTGCATCATCCAGTTCTGTATATGGAAATTCGAATGAAGTGCCTTACCGTGAGGATGCTGTTGTAGATGAGCCGGTAAGCTTTTACGCTGCTACCAAGCGTTCCAATGAGTTGATGGCGTATAGTTATGCGCAGCTTTATCCTATGCATATCCGCGGCTTCCGTTTCTTTACTGTGTACGGCCCTTATGGGCGACCCGATATGGCTTACTTTTCTTTTACAAGGGCTATTGAAGAAGGTAGTATTATCCAGTTGTTTAATAACGGCAACCTGATGCGGGATTTTACCTACATTGATGATGTGGTGGAGGGGTTGGTGGGAATTTTAAAAAGGGATAGTGCGGAAATACGCACTGGGGGCTCTTATGAAATCTTCAATATTGGAAATCACCGGCCTGTGCCGTTGGGACATTTTGTGTTCGTATTAGAAAAATTGCTGAATAAAAAGGCCTGGGTTGAATATGTTCCCATGCAGGCCGGCGATGTTTATGCCACGTATGCCGACCTTACGCGAATTCATGCAATTACTGGTTTTCAACCAAAAATTAGCATTGAGGAGGGTCTTAGCCGGTTTGTGGAGTGGTACCGCTCTTATTACAAACATTTGCCGATAAATGATTGAGCAACTGTAAGTGGGCAAATTTCTCAAATTAATAAAGGGTGTCCAGTTGCTGTTATCGCTGACTGGAGTTGCTCTTTTACTTTTGATCAGGCCCTGGAAACGAAAAAAGGTTCTGCTACTTGCTCAGCATGTGCATATTGGCGGAACAGCTTCTTATTTCAGAGGTCTTTGTACCTATTTTTATGAAAGGGGTTACGAAATACAGCTGCTCTTACGTAAGAGAGAGTTTACTCCGGAGGTAGCTTCTTTTTTGGAGAGCATGCCATGCAGGTGGCAAATAGTGGACCATGAACTGGACCACCTTGAATATTGGTATGACCGCAAACATGTGCTCCGGTTCTATTTTCTGTATGATTTTCTGCAACAGTCGCTTTATGTGGGCAAGATACTGTTGCGTTCGCGTGCAAGCCTGCTCTTTGTTTCCAATGCCTATCCGGGCGATTTGTTCCCGGTTTTTTTGTTGCCGGTACATACCCGGTTTGTCATTCATTCCATGCCTTGGGGTCGTTTAGACAGAGGCAATAGGTATATTTTGGAAAAAATGATTCGTTTTTTTCCCCAGCGTGTACGTTTAGCAACCGTTTCAGCTTTCGCGAAGAATCGAATTTTGCACCATTGGCAGGTGGAAGGGCTGAACAATCAGTTATCGTTTCTGTACAATTATTCGCCTCTTGCAAACATCAGCCCTTCTTATCCCGAACGCAACCATAAAGATATTACCGTTTTAACTGCAGGCAGTGTAATTGGTACCAAGAATCCTGCATTGTGGATTCGAGTAGCAAAAGCGCTTATTAATTGTTATCCAGGAGTGCAATTCGTATGGGCAGGAGAAGGCACTCTTTTGAATGTATGCAGAAATGAGGCACAAAATTGCCCAAACATAAAATTACCCGGTAAAGTGGCCGATATGGCCGGGCTGTACAGCCGGGCCGATATCTATTTTCAGCCCAGTAAGTGGGAAAGTCAAGGGCTTGCTGTTCTGGAAGCGATGAGTTTCGGTCTTCCTTGTGTCGTGACATCCAACGGGGGAACTGCGGAAATGGTGGTGGATGGAATTACCGGTATGTTGGCAGAGCCTGATGATGAGCAAGCCTTTATTTCGCATCTGGAGCAACTTATTAATGATGCTGCAACCCTGCAGGAAATGGGGAAGCAGGCATTTCATCGCTTTCAAACTGAGTTTTCACGTAACCGATGGTATGCCAGGATAGATGAATTTATTGAAAAATGAATACCGGATCTATGAACCTTTGTATAATTAGTGAGTCGAAAAGTGCCGAAAAACCGGAGTCATTTATAAAGGTGCATAAAGACTTTTTAGAGGGAAATGTACATTTTCTGTATGGCGGCACCTTGCCAAAATATTCCGAAAAGTACGGCCCATTGGAAAAATATCCCACGTTTTGGAAAAGAATTACCGCACGATTGGGAGCTAAGCGGTTGGATACTCCCCTTATTGCCGGCCTCAAGCATTATCTGAAAACGGAAAAAATTGATGTGGTGTTAGCGGAATACGGAACTACCGGTGCGCAGGTGTTTCCGGTATGTCAAGAATTAGGTATTCCTCTGGTGGTGCATTTTCACGGGTATGATATATCAAAAAAGGAAGTACTTGCATATCATAATACCCTTTATTCCAAAATGTTTGCATACGCATCCGCCATTATTGCAGTATCTAATGATATGAAGGAGGATTTGGTGGCAGCAGGTGCTTCGTTAGAAAAAGTGGTAGTTAATCCATATGGACCACAAGAAAAATTTTTTCATTTACATCCGGATTTTGCAAGCAATAGTATTCTGGCGGTGGGCCGGATGATTGATAAAAAGGCTCCTTACTATACAATTTTGGCTTTTCAAAAGTTAATTCATGAGTTTCCTGATCTTAAAATGGTGATGGTAGGTAGTGGGTATCTCGAAAATGCGATGCGTAATTTGGTCTTTGGGATGGGGTTAGAGAAAAATATTAGTATCAAAGGATGGATTCAACACTCGGAGCTGGAGGATTATTTCAAGCGTGCCTTTTGTTTTGTTCAGCATTCTGTAGTTGCCGAAGATGGTGATTCGGAAGGGACCCCTGTCGGTATCCTTGAAGCTGCAGCAGCAGGTTTACCGGTAGTTTCAACAAAGCACAAAGGAATTAAAGATGTGGTAATTGATAGTAAAACCGGCTTCCTGGTTGAAGAACATGATGTTGAAGGTATGTACCAGCAATTGAAAAAGATAGTCGTTGATCGAAAATTGGCCACTCAAATGGGTTCCTCCGGAAGAAATTTTATCAAGACTAATTTTGATCTCAATAAACATATATCAATACTTCAAACGCTACTGTATCAAGCGTGCCTGACAAAAAATATATAAAAATTGATAGCTCGTATAAGTGACTATATGCATCCCAAGGTTTCCGTTTTAATGGCCAATTATAATAACGGGAGATTCATTCGTAATGCTATTCAGAGCGTTCTCAGCCAAACATATTCAAACATCGAACTAATCATTGTGGACGATTGCTCAACTGAAAAAACAGAAGAAATTATTTCGGATCTGTTGGAAAATAATAGAAATATTTATTTTCACAGGAATAGTAAAAACAGCGGTTATGGGGCTACTTTAAAAGAATGTGTCAAACATGCGACTGGAGACTATTTTGCTGTATTAGATCCTGATGATTACATTTCCCCCGAAGCTGTTTCAATTCTTTTGGATCAA
The DNA here is from genome assembly GCF_004362805.1 of Algoriphagus boseongensis. Classification (GTDB taxonomy): domain Bacteria; phylum Bacteroidota; class Bacteroidia; order Cytophagales; family Cyclobacteriaceae; genus Algoriphagus; species Algoriphagus boseongensis. The sequence continues at coordinate 1,375,346 of NZ_SNYF01000005.1, read as the reverse complement.
ATACAATCTAATGAAAATATTAGCTTAATATATTCCACGATGTATATGTGCGATCAGGACTTGAAGGTACTTGGGATCAATGAAAATATTGGTCCAATTCCAGAAGGTCTGACCTACCAAATGGTAAAAACTGAGCAACGTGCACATATTATGCATTTCAGGATATTCCCTCGGAAAAAGTATGTTCAAACCGAAGGCTTTAATCCGGGATTTAAAAAAGCAATTGATAAAGATATTATATACAAGCTGGAAGAGGTGGGAGAATTGAAATATATTGATAAACCTTTGTTTTATTACCGGCAGCATTCGGGTAGCATTTCTTTGTTCAAAAACAAATGGACAGCCCGGCTTTGGGAAATTAAGGCAAAGGAGCTGGCTTATAAAAGAAGAAAAAATACTTTTATACCTTCACTTAGTTGGAATGACATTAAGGAACAGTATATTGAAGTGTATAAGCAACTTTGTTTTGAGGCCCTGAATAATAAGGACTATTTAAAGTATTCTAAATTACTTTTTTTGCTATTTCAGAAAAGTATGTCGCTAAATGCAACAATGAAATTTATGTATTACAGTATAAAAAAGGTGAAATATCCCGCGTTGTTTCAATAAGTAATTTTTAAAAGCAATTGATTCAAATGGTATTTCTTTAGTGAAGCTCATCTTAAAAGTATTTTAGTTTGTTACCCAGTAATCCTCTCGTCTCTGTTATCATACCCTGCTACAACCATGGTCAATATGTCATGGAGGCTATTGCCTCCGTACAGGCACAAACCTATACAAATTGGGAAATCATTGTTGTGAATGACGGTTCCACCGAAGAATTAACAAATGAAATACTTTCCAATCTTAATATGACAGGTGTGCAGGTAATCCATACCAGGAACCAGGGATTGCCGGCAGCCCGTAACAATGGGATTGCCCGGGCCACAGGTGAATATGTGTTGCCGTTGGATGCGGATGACAGGATAGCAGCCACCTATGTTGAAAAGGCAATGGATGAATTTAAAAGAAATCAGGAAGTAAAATTGGTTTACTGCAGGGGAAGATATTTTGGAGCCAGAACCGATGCGGTTCCTTTTAATGGAAATCCTTTTTCCCTGAAAGATTTGTTGCTGTATAATTTTATCTTTTGCTCGGCTTTTTTCAGAAGAAATGATTTTAAAGCAGTGGGCGGATATTCGGTTTCAATGAAGGGCGGATGGGAGGATTGGGACTTTTGGATCCGCCTGCTCAAGGATGGAGGCAATGTTTTTCAATTACCCGAGGAGTTGTTCTTTTACCGGGCGAAGCACTCTTCGATGATTGAGGATGTAAAGCAAAATGTAATGCTTCAACAACGTCTGGGCGAGCAATTGTTCAGTAATAACAGGGAGGTATACTTTTCCGTTTTTGGTTCACCCCTGGAGGTATACAGGCAGTGGCAACAGTTAAAACAGGAAAATGATACCGTTGAGGCAGCAAGGCAATCTGTTTACGCTACTGCCAGTTACAGGTTGGGACATATTTTGTTGTATCCCTTAAAGCGTTTGAAAGATTTTCTGAAAAAATGAGCACTTCCGTTCAGGTCATCATTCCCAATTATAATCATGCTTCCTACCTGGCGGAGCGTTTAAAAAGCATTGCCCTGCAAACGTATGGCACATTTCAGGCTGTAGTTTTGGATGATTTTTCTGCAGACACAAGCCGGGATATTATTGATGCTTTTGTGATAACGGACCCAAGATTTAGTAAGTATTATAATACGGTTAACAGCGGCTCCACTTTTGTGCAATGGAATAAAGGGGTTGCTATGGCCAGGAGTGAATATATCTGGATTGCAGAGTCGGATGATTCGGCCGATCCTCTTTTATTGCAAACACTTATTGCCAAACTGGGTGCTGATCCGGAAATAGTATTGGCTTATTGTCAAAGCAACCGCATGAATGCAGAGGGTGAAGTAACCGGCTCTTGGCTGGATTTTACAGCCGATCTGGACCCCGAGGGGTTATTTACTACTGATTTTATAATGGACGGAAAAGAATACATCCAGCGCTTTCTCATTCATCGTAATACTATACCCAATGCCAGCGCCGTATTGTTTCGAAAATCTGTTTTTGAAAAAGTGGGCGGTGCACTGGTGAATCTGAAAACCAACGGCGATTGGTTAACATGGCTAAAGATGCTTTGTTTCGGTAAAGTAGCCTTTGTAGCTGCGTCCTACAATTACTTCAGGTATCATAATAAAAGTGTGATAGCTAAGGCGCATCAAACCGAGCATAAGAATACCTATCGGGAACAATACGACACGGTGATGCGAAGGGAATTCGTTTCTTTTTTGAAACAGCATGCTATTGGCCTTTCACCGAAACTGCTGCAAACCAATCAGTACTACATTTCGTTGGACCTTGGCCATAAGGGACTCTACGAATTAAAATCGGGTCAATTTTTTATGGGTTGGAAGCATGTGCTAATTGCATCCTTCTATCCAAAAATGCAATCGGGTTTTATTAAAAAAGCGCTTGGTTTGTTATGATTACTGTGATCATTTGTTCGGTAAACCCCGATTACCTGGCAGCTGTTACGCAAAATATTGCCAATACTATTGGAGTGCCTTATGAACTCATTACTGTAGATAACCTGGATAGTGGTAGAGGAATTTGTAGCGTGTATAATGAGGCGGCAGCAATAGCGAAGTACGACTTCCTGTGCTTTCTTCATGAAGATGTGTTGTTTCATACCCAACAATGGGGTCATATAATCTGCAAACTACTTTCTGATAGCACCATAGCCCTTGTGGGTGTATCAGGCGCTGTGTATAAATCGGCCTTACCGGGCAGTTGGGTGGATTGTGACAAAAAGCATTACCGTGCCAATACCTGGCAACACCAGCCCGCCACTAATATTGCCGAAAGGGTGCAATTGAATCCGAAACAGGAACTGTTTTCTGAAGTGGCGCTGATAGATGGCGTGTGTATGGCCACCCGGAAAACGGTATGGCAGGAGCATCGTTTTGATGACGTGTTGTTAAAAGGATTTCATGGATATGATTTTGACTTTTCATTGAGTGCCGGTACAGCGGGGAAAGTAGTGGTTACCCATGAAATTTTACTGGAGCATTTTTCTTCCGGCTCCTTTTCATACGGCTGGTTGAAAGACACTCTTTTATTGCACCGCAAGTGGCAGCACGCATTGCCACGCACTGTTGCAGTGCCTAGAGTAAGCGACCCTTATTCCGATTATGTTGCTGCTGTTTCATTGCTTTCGCATTTATTAAGACATAAGGGTTTTAAAAAATCAGTAATTCATTATTACCGTATGTTACTGTTAAAGTACTTCCATCACAACCGTTTTCGTTTTACCAAGACCGTGATGAAGTATTTATTTTTTCATCAAACCATTCAATAATTCAGGTGAAGCATATACTTGTACTGGGTTCCGAGGGCTTTATTGGCAGGCATGTAGTTACAGCAGCCATACAGCAAGGCCATCATGTTTATGGTGTTGACATAGCGGATAAAATGCCTGCTGCATATAACTATGAAAAACTTTCATTGTTAAGTGCAGACATTGATTTGTTTTTATCGGCCCATCCATTTGATATCATTATCAACTGTGCCGGAAGTGGCAATGTGGGTTTTTCGGTGCAGCATCCGCTCACTGATTTTGATTTGAACACTCGTTCTGTGGTTTTTATTCTGGAGGCTGTGAGGAAGCATCAGCCTGCTGCTACCTATGTACATGTTTCCAGTGCTGCAGTTTATGGTAATCCGCACACCTTGCCGGTAACGGAGACAGCACAGTTACAACCCGTCTCTCCTTACGGTTATCATAAATGGATGTCTGAAATGGTGTGCAGGGAGTATGCAGCGTTGTATGGTCTGCGTTCAGCCATTGCAAGGCCTTTTTCGGTATACGGGCCCGGTTTGCAAAAGCAATTGCTTTGGGATCTGTTTCAGAAAGCAAGCCGGCAACAGGAGATTGTATTGTGGGGTACCGGGGAAGAAACACGTGATTTTATTTTTGTGGAAGATGCTGCTAACGCATTACTCAGGATGGGAACACTTGAAACGGGTACATCAACTGTTTATAATCTGGCATATGGTCAACCGGTAACTGTTCGCCACGCAGCCGGGTTGCTGATGGAATCGTTGGGTTGGAACAGAACCATACATTTTAATGGAGAAGTAAAGGAGGGTGACCCCCGGTTTTGGCAGGCCGATATTTCGGCCATAAGGGCCATCGGTTTTGAACCATCTGTTTCCCTTGTTGAAGGCTTCAAGCTAACAGCTGCCTGGTTATTATCACTCAAAGAAAGTCAATGAATGTAGCACATGTAATTGTTAATAATCTAGGGGGCATCACTTCATTGGTGCAAAACCTGGTTTTATACAAAGGGAAAAAAGCCCTGCCGCAGGAACTGGTGGTACTGGATATAAAAAATAATCCCAATCAAAAAGCGCTGCTCGATACCGAAGTGGAAAAGATAACCCGTTATTTTCCACTGAATCCACTGGATAACTGGTATTACACTTATGGCAAACTGGCAAAAATGCTGAGTGAAGGTGAAGGTATATTGGTTTCAAACGATCAGTACGACCTTATTATGCTGCAGGCATTCAACATCCCACGCAAGGTAGTGCAACTGGTACATGATCCTTACAATGTGGAACTCTCTTTAAAATTTCATGATGTAATAGATCATTTTATTACACATAGCTGTTATATCTATGACATACTAAAGGCACAGTTACCGCACCGTGCAACGGATCTGACCTATGTGCCTTATGGCATTCCGCTGCACCCTCCTGTGATGCGGGAACTCCGGCTGGAAAAGTCATTAAAAACGGTGTTCCTTGGCAGGCACGATAAAGCAAAAGGGGTCTATGATCTATACGAAATCGACAGGATATTGAAGGAATGGAATGTACAAGTTGACTGGTTGATTTTAGGAAAAGGCCCCGAAACAGGGGGGCTGCATCAGCAATGGAACGGCCAGCCCCATGTAGTGTTTGAAACACCGGCTACTTATACAGATCTGATGACAGCGCTGGGCAGTGCTGATGTAATGGTGTTTCCCACAAAGTTTGAAGGGTTCCCGGTGGCTTTGCTTGAATGCATGAGCCGGGGTTGTGTACCGGTAGTTACCGACCTGCCCGGGGGAATAAGAGAATTGGTGGAAGATGGAATAACCGGCTTTAAATGCCCTATCAACAGTAATGAAGAATTTGCGGCAGCTGTTGAAAAGCTTCACCACAACAGAGCATTGTTATTGCAAATGCAAAACAATGCTTCCCATATTGTTTTTGAGCTGTATAATGCCGTTCATCAATCGCCCAGCTATCAGCAAGTGTTTCATACGGTTGCTGTAGCCGATTCGGTTCCCAGGCATCATACTGTAAACCGAAAGATCGGATCAAGGTTGGATCAGCCGTTTTTTCCTAATATAATTACGTCTCTTATTCGAAGAATGATTTAAAAGGCACATGTATATATAAGAAAATATGAAATCCAATTTTTGAATATTACTAAATTATGAGTCAACAAATACGATTATGCTTTTCTGATTTCTGGGGTTTGTTTGATTATAATGACAATTATTTTTTTCGGATTCTTAAGCAAAGATTCAATGTCGTAATAGATGAAGAAAATCCGGAATATGTTATTTACAGCACATTTGGTACCAACTTTCTGAAATATAAAAATGCAGTTCGAATACTTTACATAGCAGAAAATGTAAGGCCCAACTATATGGAATGTGATTTTTCAATCGGGTTTGATTATGCTGCATACGGAGGAAAAAATCTGCGGTATCCATTATATGTAATGTATGGATTTACTCCCCAATTGTTGGAGAAAAAAGATCCTCAATTGATTTTGCAAAGCAAACCCCTTTTCTGCAATATGGTGGTTTCTAATGCTTTTTCAAAAAAGCGTATTGAATTTTTTCATTTATTAAATAAACATAAAAAAGTAGATTCAGGCGGTAGGGTATTAAATAATATCGGTGGTCCGGTAGCAAATAAAATGGATTTTATTAAGCAATACCGGTTTACCATGGCTTTTGAAAACTCCTCTTATCCGGGTTACACAACGGAAAAAATATTTGAACCTATGAAAGTAAACAGTATTCCTATTTACTGGGGGAGTGAACGAATTGGTAACGAGTTTAATGAAAAAAGTTTCATTAACGTACATGCATTCGGAAGTTTAAAAGAGGCGGTATCAGCTGTTCTTGAATTGGAACATAATCCCGAAAAACTATCCGATATGCTGGCCGAACCTTGGTTTATTGACAACAAACTTCCGGAGTATTTTGATAATGATCGTTTCTGTAATTTTTTTGAACAAATCGTTTTTGTGAAGAAACATCCTATGACCGCAACAGAGGTTATTAAGCGGCAAGCATTAGCATATGTAAATATTTACAGAAAAAAGTTAAAAGCAAAGATCCTGCGCAAGTATTACTGCCAGGTCAGTTAATTATGAAAGTGCAATCTCCATTAGTAAGCGTTTTAATGACGGCCTATAACCGCGAAAAATACATAGCGGAAGCCATTGAAAGTGTGCTTGCACAAACGTATACAAATTGGGAATTAATTATTGTAGATGATTGCTCTACTGATAATACTGTGGCTATAGCTCAGTCTTATGCAGCAAATGATAGCCGTATAAAGGTATATGTTAATGAAAAAAACCTGGGAGATTATCACAACAGGAATAGGGCTGCCTTTTATGCAACTGGAGAGTTTATAAAATATTTGGATGCTGATGATATGATGTATCCGCATACAATTTCTGCAATGGTAAATGCAATGGAATATTTTCCTGATGCAGCCTATGGTTTTAGTTATTTTGGCCCACAAGATGATACTATTAAGTATCCGCTTTTGTATTCACCCATCGAAGCATATAGAAAGCATTTTTTAGGTGGTGGTTTTTTTTATGCAGGGCCGGGGGGGGCAATAGTCCGCAAAAAATATTTTGATGATGTAAAAGGATTCAGCGGAGCAAGGTATATAGGTGATACCGAACTTTGGTTTAAATTGGCTGCCAATTACAACTCTGTTCTTTTTTGGCCTACATTAATATGGTGGAGATCTCACGAGGATCAGGAAAGCAAATACGAAAGTAAAGATTATCAGGCACAGGTAGAAAGATATAAACTTGTTAAGAAAGTTTTAAATGAAAAAAATCCATTATCTAAAGATGAAATAGCAATAGCCGATAAAAATTTCACAAGAATATATTGTCGCAATATTTTAAGATATTTTTTTAAAGGGAATTTTAAAGGTGCAAATTATTTAAAAAAGCATGGAAAAGTTTCATTGATTGAAGTGCTTTTATCCGTAATTCCTGTTAATAAGCTTAAAAAAATCATGTAAGCTGAAATTAATTTAATTTAAGTTTTAGTGAATTTTATCGATCTATGTTAAGACTAATGTTTCGTATTTTCCGAAAAATAAAATTCATTTTGGGATCAATTAAATTGAACTTAAAAATTATTGAATGGAGAGTTTTGTTTGGCCCAAGATTTTCAGTTGGTGATCAATTTAGTGTTGGACGTTTTTTTTCTTTAGCTTTTGATGCTTCAAATTCAAAAGTTTCAATTGGTATTGATGTTCAATTTCGTGATTATTGCCAAGTGCGGTCGGGCATGAATGGTATTTTGTCAATAGGTAATCATGTATTCTTTAACAATTTCTGTAGTATAAATTGTTTTCATAAAATAGTTATAGGTAACGATTGCCAGTTTGGTGAAGGAGTAAAGTTTTATGATCATAATCATCAATATAAAACATCTAATAAACTTATCAGTGAACAGGGTTATTCCACAGGCAGTATTCGGATAGGCGATAACTGTTGGTTCGGTTCTGATGTAATTGTATTGAAAGATGTAGAAATCGGAGATAATGTTATTGTTGGTGCAGGTTGTATCATTCATAAATCTATTCCTTCCAATACTATTGTTATTAACAAACAGGAACAAGTCTTAAAATCGTATTAAACTGTATCCTTGAAAGTCCTCCAAGTCCTAAATCATTTTCTTCCCTTTCAAACCGCAGGTACCGAAGTGTATACCTGGGCATTGAGCAAACAGTTGCAAAAACTTGGGGTAGAAGTGAAAGTAATAATACCCAATAAGGGAACAAAGGAGGCAGGAGATTATGTCTATGATGGGATAGTGGTACATCAATTTGCTGAACCGTCGCTGGTGGATCGTTCGCTGATTATGGGTTTTCGTGCACCAGAAGGGTTGAAACATTTTGTTGCGTATTTAAAAAGGGAGCAACCTGATCTTGTTCACTTTCATGAACTGGCGGGGAGTAATGGCATCACATTGAAACATGTACTAGCTGCAAAGGAAACAGGAGCTAAAGTGATGATGACCTTTCATTTAGCCGGCTACTCCTGTAAAACAGGTACGCTTGTTTATAAAGGCGAAATGTTGTGTGATGGGGTGATCGATCTTCAGAAATGCAGTACCTGTTATTTGCATACACGGGGCTTTTCAAAAGCCGCACCGTATTTAGTTCGTACTTCCAATGTATTGCATCAGCTTTCCATTGATGCATCGCAATGGAACAATAAGGTTGGAACAGCATTAGGAACGGTCCACCTTCTTGCCAAACTTAAAACCGATCTTCATACGTTGGTTGATGCCTGCGATCGTGTGGTATCCATCACTCACTGGTACCAACAGGTGCTGTTGGCAAACGGGATTGATAGACGGAAAATTAGTTTTATTCCTCAGGGCCTTCCGCAATCAAGAACTGCATTGCGGGTAGAAAATAAAGCAACCCAGCGGCCTCTGCGACTTCTTTTTTTAGGCCGAATTAATCCGTTTAAAGGCCTACATCTTCTGTTGGAAGCTCTGAAGGAGATTGATTCTGGAATGGTAACACTTTCAGTCTATGGCAATTCAGATGATGCCGAATACCAATCCGAACTTCGTGCTAGTACTTCCAACCGAATAAATATTTATTGGAAAGGAAATTTGCAGCAGAAGGAGGTGGTGGAGACAATGCAGGCACATGATGTGTTGTGTTTGTGTTCGACGTTTTCGGAGATGAGTCCACTTGTAATACAAGAGGCTTTCGCTGCCGGAATTCCGGTGATTGCAAGTCATGTGTATGGCAATGCGGAGCAAATCCGTCATGGAGAAAATGGGCTGTTATTTAAATTCAAGGATGTGGAAAGTTTACGGGAGCAAATACAGGCATGCATTGATGACCCCACACTGGTGAATCGTCTGAGTAAAAATATTCAGCCCCCCCTTGATTTTTCAGTAGTGGCAAAAGCCTATTATCAACTCTATCAAAAATTGAAATTTCCTTCATGAAAATACTCCTAGTCATGGATCCGGGTATCCTTGTGCCGCCTAAAGGCTACGGCGGTCATGAGCGCTTGGTCTATATGTTTGCCCAGGAATATGCCCGTTTGGGACATGAGGTACATTTGTTAGTGACCACCGGTTCCGAAGTAGAAGGTTGTACCGTACATTCATTTGGTAAAGAAGGATTCCCTCCTAAAAAATGGGATGCAAGGATGGCCATACCTACTGCCTGGCGTTTTTTGTGGAAGCATCGAAATAAGTTTGATCTTATTCACAATTTTGGGCGATTGGCTTATCTGTTGCCGATCCTTAATGATCCGATCAAAAAGATCATGACTTATGGTCGTGAAATCAGCAGTAGGAACATTCAATTAATAAATAAGTTGCCAAACCGAAATCTGGTGTTTACAGGATGCAGTAAAGATCTTATTAGTAGAGTTGATGCCGGAGGGCGATGGGAGGCTGTTTACAATGCCATTCCTTTTCATAAGTACACCTTAAAGGCAGTGGTTGCTGAAGATGCACCCCTGATGTTTTTGGGCAGAATTGAAAAAATAAAGGGTGCCCACACAGCCATTTCTGTTGCCAAAGCAACGGGGCATCGACTAATTCTTGCCGGTAATATATCGCCGCTGACTGAGGAGCGGGCCTATTTTGAGCAGGAGATTAAACCCCACATCGATGGAAAGCAAATTGAGTATGTGGGGGCATTGAATGATGAACAGAAGAATCATTATCTCGGACAGGCGAAATCATTATTGTTTCCCATTGAATGGAATGAGCCGTTTGGTATGGTTATGACAGAGGCGATGGCATGTGGTACACCGGTGATCGGTTTTGGTAGTGGATCGGTACCGGAGGTGGTTAAAGAGGGCGTTACAGGGATTGTTGTAAAGGATGCAGTCGAAATGATTGCAGCGGTTGAAAAAGTTTCTTCCATTAACCGACAAAAATGCAGGGTAGTTGCCGAAGCACAATTTGATGTACCAGTGGTTGCCGCACATTATTTAAATCTTTTTAAATACTAGTATGCCCAATGTTGATTTTTTGTCAAACCTGAAAAACTTAATGCAACTATTATGAAGCCAAGAGCTCTTTTTTTATCGAATGAAATTTATTTTGATGCTTCCAAAAAGGAAGGAGGAGTTAGGGTGTGTACCGAAGAATATCTGGCTTTGATCGAGAAACTATTTGATGTAGAAGTTTTTAAAGTGTCTTATCATATTTCTTTTACTTACCGTCTTCGGGTGAAGCTTGGGTTAAATATATATAATGATTATCAACCCGAACAATATGCCAAGGAGCTAGAAGATGTGATCCGGACCAAGAAAATTGAATTGGTGTTTTTAAACCTAAGCAATACGGCTCCTTTTGCAGCAATTATTAAAGCAATTTTTGGTAATCAAGTTAAAGTGATCTTGTGTTCGCATGGTAATGAATCAGGTGACTATCTGCATGAAGCTACCCGTTTTCAGAAAAAGAACTCATTCTTCCGTGGTTGGTTTTCGTCTTATGCACTTGGCCATATGCTAAAGAAAGAAGCTGAATTTCGTCAGAAAGGCCTCGACGCTGTGTTAACTGTTTCTCCTGTTGAAGAAGCATTGGAAAACTGGTTAGGTGCCAAACAGGTGCTGATGGTGCCTAGAACTGTAACAACACAATTTTTAACGCGTAATCCTGTTGCGGGCCGTGTTGGGTTTATTGGTGATCTGAGTCATGCGCCAAATTTTTTTGGTATTGATGAAGTGTGTAAAGCCATTGAATTACTTCCTTCATATGAAGGAGTCAATCTGCGATTGGTGGGTGCTCCCGAAGCTGTAGGAGAGCGGCTTGCTGCAAAGTATCCATTTGTCAATTATCTGGGTTATATGGATAATGATTCCTTGCAGCAGGAAGTTAGCAGCTGGACCTATTTCTTAAACCCTGTTTTTTATTATTCACGGGGTGTCAGTACCAAACTTGCGAAAGCGTTTGGCTGGGGTATACCAGTTATAACCACAAAAATTGGTTGCAGAGGTTATATCTGGAGAAATTGCGATCCGGTTATGGTAGATACTCCTGGCACAATGGCTAAAGCGATACAAGAGCTTTCAAATCAATCAGAAAGTTTTGAAATTGAGAGCGAACAGATTCGGACGCTTGTGACCTCCATTCCTGATATGGAAGAAAATTCAAAACAGTTGGCTCTTTTTCTGAAACAACTTTAGTGAAAACTCTCCTAATCATTTATCCCCATTGGGTTCCGGCCAATCTTGCCGGTGTACAACGCCCGAGATTGATCGGGAATTACTTGATGGATTTGGGTTGGAAACCGCTTCTGATTTCGGTGGATTCCCAATACTATGAAGAACCTCTCGATCCCTTGATGGAAAAAACCGTATCTCCGGATATCGAATTGATTTACACTAAAGCCTATCCAGTCACCAAACCAAGAGTAATAGGAGATATTGGCTTGCGGGCCTTTTCTTTTCTTAAGAAAGCAGCCCTACAAATTTGCCGAGAACGTACTATAGATTTTATCTGGATTCCCATTCCATCCTTTTACACCGCTTTGTTGGGCAGGCAGCTTCATGATCTAACAAACATTCCTTATGGGATTGATTATATCGATCCTTGGGTGCATGATCTTACCAATCAAAGCAATCTAAGGGCAAAACTCAGTCAGTTTGTTGCTAGGGTTTTGGAACCCTATGCTGTAAAAAAAGCATCCCTGATTTCCGGGGTTTCCACCGCGTATTATTGGCCGGTTATTCAGCGGAATTTTAAAACTCCTCCTGTGCATGTAGGAATGCCTTATGGCTTTGACCCAAAAGATCATGAAATTGATTTGAAGGATATAAGTTATCCTTGGAATGAGAATCCAGACTGCAAGCCTTGGATCTATGCGGGGGCATTTTTACCCAATTCACATTTGTTTGTTCAAACTTTTTTTCAAACCATAGCCAATTTGCGTAAGGCAGGAAACTGGGATGAGCGAATCAGATTGTATTTTGTAGGAACGGGGCCATATCCTGCGAAGCGGATTACGGCATATGCCAAAGATTTTGGTCTGGAAGATATCGTGAGGGAACATCGTGAGCGCTTTCCTTTTTTAAAGATTCTTAATTTCCTAGCCAAAGCAGATCGGGTGTTGTTAATCGGAAGTACAGAGCAGCACTATACTGCTTCCAAGACCTTTCAGTGCCTGCTCAGTAAGCGTCCTGTATTTGCGATGTTGCATGAGAAAAGTTCTGCTGTGGAAGTGATCCGGCAAACGGGTGCGGATGAATTTTTACTGTCCTATCAAGACGGTGAAGTGGCTGCGGATTTGGTTGAAAAACTTACGCCTTTGTTAATGATATTTCAGAAGGAGGTCGATTGGAAAATTGACCTGAGCCCTCTTGATAATTATACTGCAAGGGCATCAGCAAGGGCATTGGTGAACGCTATGGATGAGGTGCTGTCCAAAGAACAGGTAAAAAACCTTAGGTTATAGGTTTTTCAAAGTTAAACTCAATAAATGAAGGTTTCTTATTTCAGGGAATTAGACGGCGTTAGAGCATTTGCGGCTCTAATGGTGATGTTTTTTCATTTTTTTCAAACGGCTGATGACGGTTCAGCTGTCGTAAATTTTTTATCGAAAATCGCTGTGTTTGGTCAAACCGGTGTTTCGTTATTTTTTGTGTTATCTGGCTTTTTAATTACCCGCATTTTAATAGCAACGAGGGATTCTAAAAACTTTTTTTCCGCCTTTTATCTTCGCCGCATTTTACGGATTTTCCCTCTTTACTATTTGTATCTAATTCTATATTATTTTGTTCTACCTTTTGTTACCCAGTCAGATTTTGCAGATTGGGGTCAACAATTCTGGTATTGGTTTTATTTGCAGGGATTTCCTATGACTTTTAATTGGCCTCATGCTGGGCCGGATCATTTCTGGTCCCTAGCCGTTGAGGAACATTTTTATTTATTCTGGCCTATTCTGCTTTTTTACATTCATCCCAGTCATATATCCCGAATTATTGCTGTTATAATTGCAATTGCTATTTGTCTTCGGTTGTTTTTTGTGTATCAGTCGTATGAGACATTTTATTTTACTTTTACGCGAATGGATGAATTGGCAATGGGCGCACTGATAGCTGTTCTTGAGTTAAAGAACAAACTGTCCACATCATATTTTAACCGTTATTTAGCCAGCTTTCTATTGCTTGCTTTGCCATTGATAGGTCTATGGGTCTGGACCAGTGGGTCTGGAATTTTGGTAATTCAAGTAGTTAAATACAACTTTATTTCAATTTCCTTTTTTTGTATTTTATGCATTATTTTATCCTCAAAATCCGACTCATTTTTAAATCGATTTCTACGAAACAGGGTTTTGTTTTTTTTAGGTAAGGTGAGTTATGGCCTTTATGTATACCATCCTTTTGTTTATTTGTTGTATGCCACTTACACACCGATATCGAATGTTTTTTTAAACTTTGCAGGATCTTTTTTACTTACGGTGGTAATAGCAACTATGAGTTATTACTCTTTTGAAACACCCTTTTTAAAAATGAAAAAGTACTTTACTTATTCGGTTTCAAAAAGAAGTATGAGATCAGAATTAATCAGGTAGTTTTTGGTATGAAAAAGCTGGCCATCATCACCACTCATCCGATTCAATACAATGCTCCTTGGTTTGCCCTTTTGGCTTCAAGAAGAGAAATTGATCTAAAGGTGTTTTATACTTGGTCGCAGTCAAGGGAAAAGGTAAAGGACAAAACCTTTGGAAGGGAAATCCAATGGGACATTCCGCTTTTGGAGGGGTATTCCTTTGAATTTGTTGAAAATGTTTCCAAAAAGCCAGGCTCACATAACTTTTTCGGGATAGATAATCCAAGCTTGATATGGCGAATAAATGCTTTTAATCCAGATGCCATTTTGGTATTTGGCTGGAATTTTAAGAGCCATTTAAAAGTGTTACGATATTTTAAAGGGAAGGTACCTGTTTGGTTTCGCGGAGATTCTACTTTATTGGATGAGAATCCTGGGGTTAAAACCTGGTTAAGAAGGCAGATTTTGCGTTGGGTGTATCAACATGTAGAAAAAGCCTTTTACGTAGGTTTAGCTAATAAGAGTTATTTTTTGAAGCACGGCTTATTGGAATCCCAACTGGTCAACGCACCACATGCTATAGATATTGACCGCTTTTCTGATAATATCGAAAAAAAATATGAAGAAAAGGCGAAGACTTGGCGACAAGAATTGGGCTTTTCATCAGAGGATTTGGTGATTTTATTTGCAGGAAAAATGGAAACTAAAAAACAACCTGATTTCCTGATGGAAGCAGTGATCAAAGTCAATGAAAAGCAATTAAATCCCATAAAATTAATTTTGGTGGGAAATGGACCATTGGAGGCTGGATTAAAAGAGCGAGCGAAGTCATATAATTTTATCACTTTTATACCCTTCCAAAATCAAACCATGATGCCAGTGGTATATCGACTAGGGGATGTGTTTTGCCTTCCCTCCAAAGGACCTGGTGAAACCTGGGGCTTGGCGGTGAATGAAGCGATGGCAAGTGGCCGAGCGGTTATTGTAAGCGATAGGGTTGGTTGTGCTGAGGATTTGGTTTCCAAAAGTGTGGGTTGGATATTGCCGACTGGTGAATTGATTATTTGGCTTAATTTGCTACTAAAGCTAGAATCTAAGCAATTGAGAGAAATGGGTAATTCAGCGATGGAACAAATTCAAGCTTGGTCATTTGAACGAATGGTAAAAGCGATTGAGAGTGAAATTTAGAATTTATGAAACTAGAATTGAATGAGTAATTGGGGGCTACTTGGACTAATAACAGTCTTCTACGTAGGTTATCGATTTATTAGAGAATTAGGTAAGAGTTTGCCAATTCTCGAATTGATGCTTTTGGTAGCTGGTTTACAATGGATCGTAGGCCCTTTAATCGAATACTCTTTCCCAACCTTACATTACAAATATTACATGTATGTGGAGGAGCCTGTTTATATGGGGTATGTAGCTCCTGCATATTTTGTTTTTTCGGCTGTTTTGCTAATTGGTTTAAGGAAAAAATGGAAATATTTTATCCCCCTGGAAGATTTAGGTTTTTATTCCCGGTATGGGATTTTTTTGTTTTTAGTAGGTTTAGGCTATGACTTGCTATCCGGATATCTTGGGTTCTTAGGGTTTCTGGGCTATATCATCTCTAATTTAAAGTTTGTAGGTGCTATAATTTTGTTTTTTTCACCTAAACTAAGCTTAAGAAGGATTTTTTACCTAATGATCCTATTTTTATTTTACCGATCGCTGACTACAGCTTTATTTCATGAGTTTATCCTTTGGTCTGCTTTCTTTTTTATTTTTTGGGCCTATCAATACAAGCCTTCCATTAAAATCATTCTAACCACTTTTTTATTGGCGGGATTTTTCTTATTAACCTTACAAAGTGTAAAAGCCGCTTATCGCTCACAAGTTTGGTCTGGCTATGCAGGAAATAAAGTCGAACTATTTTTTACTTTGTTTTTGGAATCTCTTGTCTCTGAACCAATTGAAAATGAGGACTTAGATACTGAAGTCAGCAACAATGTACGGTTAAATCAGGGTTGGATAATCAGTGCTATTATGTACCATGTGCCTAATGAACAGGAGTTTTTTGAAGGCGAAACAATAATTGATGCCATAAGATCCTCTTTTGTTCCAAGATTTTTGGATCCTAACAAAACCCTTGCGGGGGGCAGGGAAAACTTTTTAAGGTTTACCGGTCTTGACTTAGGAGAAGGTACTTCTATGGGTATCAGTATTGTGGGAGAGGGGTATGGTAATTTTGGAGTAGAAGGAGGAATCTTATTTATGTTTGCTTGGGCACTTTTTCTGTTATGGGTTTGGAAATTCATTTTGAGAAAAGTTTACCATAACGTATTGTTGACAGCATTTATTCCCTTGATTTTCTTTCAGGTGGTAAAAGCTGAAACCGAATTGGTGGTGGTCCTAAATCACTTGGTAAAGACCCTGATTTTTGTGTTGGTATTTATTTACATGACTAGAAAATTTTGGGCATTTAAACTGATATATGCCGATTGAGGTTTTATTCCTATTCAGGAAACCTTCTCCGAGATATCATAGTATCGAAAGTCTTTTTGAGACAATCGAGGATGGAGTATCCAAACATTTTTCCACTGGTAGGCTAAGTTTAAAACATGCTGGAGGCAGCCCTATTTCTCTTTTTTTAAATATTCTATTTTACAAAAAAAGCAATGGAAATAAGCCTGGGTTAATCCATATTACTGGAGATGTCCAATATATGGGAATTGTTACTGGGGAAAGGTCAATATTGACCATTCATGATATCCAATCTGCTTTGAAAGGGAGTTTTCTCAAGCAATTATATATCAAGATGTTTTGGTTTTGGCTGCCAGCCTGGAGAGTTCGCTATATCACTGTAATTTCAGATTTCACTAGAAAAGAGCTAACCCAACTCATTCCTTTTGCTAAAAACAAAATCAAGGTAATTCCAAATCCGGTCAACGAATCTTTTAAATATCATCCCGCTAAAGATTTTAATGAAAAATCTCCTTTGATTTTATGCATGGGCACCAAAGAAAACAAAAATCTGGAGCGAATAGTGGAGGCCATTTCTTATTTATCTTGTCGATTACATATTATCGGTCCCTTGTCTGGCGATCAAAAAAAAGTTTTGAGGAAGTTTGAAATAATGTTTCGAAATAGTGTAAATCTGTCTCATGAGGAAATTGTCCAAGCTTACCAAGAATGTGATATGCTTTGTTTCCCTTCCACTTACGAGGGATTCGGTATGCCCATTATCGAAGCTCAGGCAGTAGGACGGCCAGTGATTACTTCTGATTTGGGTGCCATGAAGGAAGTGGCAGGAGATTCGGCCTGCTTGGTAGATCCCTTTGATGTTTTTTCCATTCGAACTGGAATAAATCGAGTCATTCAGGATCAAGGCTATCGGGAAAATTTGATCCGTAAAGGATTGGAAAATGTAAAACGATTTGATGCAGAAGTGATTTCTAGATCTTATTTGAACTTGTACCAAGAAATATTGGAATCCTGATCTGGTCGAGTGATGAGAGAAATTGTTCCATGAAACGCATTTTTATCTTTTATGAGTATTTTCCTCCCGCCTTTAAAAGCGGTGGGATTACACGTTCTATCTCGAATCTAAGCCAGTTTTTAAGCAATTATTTGGAAGTATACGTGTTTACTGGAAGCAGAGATCTACATTGCGAAGACATACTTCCAGTCAAAACCGATACTTGGCTTAAGATTCAGGATAGGGTGTTTGTATACTATGCGAAAGAAAAACTCAGAAGAAAACACCTAAAGGAGGAGCTGAATAGAATTCAACCTCAGGTAATTTATATTAATGGCCTTTTTACCCCCCGTTTCAGTTTTTTTCCGTTGCTTTTAAAAGATCAGCTTTCCTTTCCTGTCAAATGGGTTATAGCTCCAAGAGGTATGCTTCAAGAGGGAGCCTTGGCCATTAAACCTTTGAAGAAGAGAATTTTCTTAAACTTGATGAAAGTTTTGAATCTTTTTGAGAATATATCTTGGCACGCCACAGAAAATCAGGAAAAAGAAGATATAGCTCGGTTTGGACTTGAGGATCAAACTATTCGAATAGCTTCCAATATTCCCGCGATTACGGATCCTCCATGTTTGGACCTGCCTAAAAAGAGAATGGAAATCCGGCTGGTTTTCCTGGCCCTGATTTCTCCGGTGAAAAATCTGGATACCTTATTGAAAATCTTGGCAGAGGTACCAAAAGGTTATTTGGTCTGTTTGGATATATTTGGTCCTATCAAAGATTCCCAATATTGGGAACAATGTAATTTAGAGATACAAAAATTACCGGAATTTGTTCAGGTTAATTACAAAGGAGAAATCAAGCCAGAAGAAAGTCATGAAGTTTTGGGATCTTATCATGCGATGTCCCTGCTGACCAAAGGGGAAAACTTTGGTCATGCGATATTTGAATCTTTATATGTGGGAACTCCCGTGTTGATTTCAGATAAGACTCCTTGGAGAAAGCTCCCAGAGTCTCAGGCAGGATGGGATATGGACTTGAGTCGGCCTATGGACATCAAAGATAAGATTCTGGAAATTGCGTCTTGGGATAAATCCGAATACCTTTCTTGGAGAAAAGGAGCAAGAGGTTTTGCGGAAAAATTTCTGAAGGAAACTGATTTTGAAAAACAGTATCGCGAATTATTCGAATTCTAAATCCTTGATTTGAAAAAGACAGATTTAAATAAGTTCCAAAACGATTGGTACAACCCGGGTTCCAAAATAAAAATTGGAATTTGGTATTGGGTTAATTTGCTCTTTTTCAAAAACCCATGGAACCCATTTTCCAAGTTAAAAGTACTGTTATTAAGGATATTCGGTGCCAAAATTGGCAAAAAGGTGGTAATCAAACCATCAGTAAATATCAAGTATCCCTGGTTTTTGGAAGTGGGGGATCAGGTTTGGATAGGTGAGGAGGTTTGGATTGATAACCTTGCTAAGGTAAAAATTGAGGCTAATGTCTGCATTTCCCAAGGAGCAATGCTTCTGACAGGAAATCATAATTATAAAAAATCCAGCTTCGACTTGATGGTAGGAGAAATTAAGCTAGAAGAGGGGGTTTGGATAGGGGCAAAGGCAGTAGTGTGCCCTGGAGTGACTTGCCATTCACATTCGGTTTTGGCTGTTGGTTCTGTTGCTACCTATGACCTAGAATCATATACCATATATCAGGGAAATCCTGCCAAACTCATCCGAAGCCGTATTATTTCGGAATCACTTTTAGAAAATTTTCTATAATTATTCATTAATTCTTTTACTCATTTGAAAGTTTCCATAATCACAGTTACCTACAATTCTGCAGCCACTCTACAAGACACAATTGATAGTGTTGAGAAGCTGGATTATCCGGAGATTGAATATATTATTGTTGACGGTGGATCAAATGATGGCACAATTGATTTGATTAAAAGAAATGAGGGTAAAATTACCAAATGGATTTCCGAACCTGATAAGGGACTTTATGATGCCATGAATAAGGGGATCCGAATGGCGACCGGTGATGTGGTAGGTATTCTTAACTCTGATGATTTTTACCATAGGACAGATGCAATTTCCCAGATAGTCAATACTTTTCAGGAATTCGGTACTCAATGTGTTTACGCTGATGTTCGTTTTGTGAGACCGGAGAACCTAGAAAGAACAGTTCGTTATTACTCTTCTAAGCGTTTTAATTTAGGTGCTTTTACTTGGGGGTTTATGCCTGCGCACCCTACTTTTTTTACTTATCGGGAAAATTTTGAAAAATTTGGATATTATAAATTAGATTATCGAATTGCAGCCGATTTTGAGCTTTTGGTTCGCTTTTTTTACAAGTACAAATTGTCACACCACTATTTGGAAATTGATTTATTGAAGATGAGATTGGGGGGAGTTAGTACTGCTTCGATAAAGAGTACATTGATTATTAATCAGGAGGATTTAAGAGCCTGTAGAGAAAATGGTTTGAAAACTAATTATGTTAGGTTGTATTCCCGTTATTTTAGAAAAATTTTAGAATTTACACCAAAGCTGTTTTGATTTGAGAAGAGTATTAGTTTTCATTTTTGCCCTCGTTTTTTGTCAAGCAAATTCGCAGGTGATTCCAGCTGGGTTTCCAATTTTGGAAGAACTTCAGAGGAGAAATCAACTTTTATCCCCTGATTCTTTACCCTATTCCTTTCTCCTTAGGCCCATTTCATCAAATTCAAATTATTATCAAGAAACGGAAACGCTTGAACTTCCTATTGAATCTGTCAAGGGAATTTCAATCGGAGTCCTTCCTTTTGTAAATACGTCACGTGTCCTTACCGGGCGTCAATACGGTTGGGCAGATTATGGACTAATTCCTAATCCTGGATTTCAAACCTATTTATCTGGGGGAATGCAGTCCAGATTCAAGTTTATTAACCTGACTTTCCGGCCTGAAATAGTTTTAGCTCAAAACGCCGGGTTTAATACTGGAATACGAGAGCTTACTAATTCTCAACTAAGCAGAAGGTTTTTATTATGGAATGTAAGTGATTTCCCTGAAAAGTATGGGGAGGGTCTATATTTCCGACCATGGTGGGGACAATCCAAATTGACTTTTCAATATGGTGCTTTTGAAATTGGAGGAAGTACTGAAAATATTTGGTGGGGTCCGGGTCAATTCAATTCATTAACATTTTCAAATAATGCCCAAGGATTTCCACATTTGACAATTAATACTACCAAGCCTGCCAAAACCTTTTTGGGAAATATTGAGATCCAAATGGTAATGGGTAAACTCCAAAATTCTGGACTTGCTCCCTCACAAGATCAAGAATTAAACGATCGTTTTTTTATCCCTTTTACAGGAGATTCACGGTATCTAAATGCAATAACTTTTACCTATAATCCAAAATGGATAAAAGGATTTTATTTTGGATTTTCCAGGACATTTCATCAATACAATGCTAATAGAGGAAATACTTTTTATGACTGGTTTCCAATATTTGAAGGCTTCCAGAAGAAAAACTTTTTCAATAATGGGAATTCTGTGGATTTCGACTCGAATGGTAGAGATCAAACCATTACTTTGTTTGGCCGCTTGGTTGTTCCGAAAACCAAATCTGAATTATATTTTGAATTTGGCAGGAGGGATCATGCTTTTACTTGGAGAGAATATATCCTAAACCCAGAGCATGCAAGAGCATTTATCTTTGGTTTTAACCAATTATTTGAGGTTCCAGATTGGGGAAAAACTCTTCAAATCCGAGCCGAAGCTACACACCAACAAGAATCAGTAAATTACAATCTGAGATATGGGCCAACTCAAGGGATAACTTGGCATACTAATATAACAGCTAGAGGTTTTGTTAATTATGGACAACCATTAGGTGTTGGAATTGGAACTGGATCAAACCTGCAGACTATTGAATTTTCCCTAGTGGAAGGAGTAGAAAAGATGGGTGTTTTGTTTGAGCGACTCGCAAATAATCAGGATTTTTACAACAAAGCATTATTACAATCTACTCAGCGAAAGCCTTGGATAGACCTTTCCATAGGCTTCCTATATGATAAGAAATTTGATAATCTCTTGCTAAGTTCAAAGCTTCAGTTGATCCATGCTAAGAATTATCAATGGCAGTTGGACCCTGAAAGCACCCCTGAGTTTCCTAAAGGGAAGAATTTGACATCGGTGATGGCTCAGGCGAGCTTGATTTACTTTTGGAATAAGAAGTGACGTCATTGCGATCCCCGTCATTGCGAGGGAAGAAAAAAAGACCTAATTCTTTTCCCTTTTATTCCTTCCCGAAGCAATCTTTTTTCTTACTTTCTACAATAGATCGCTTCGNNNNATCCCCGTCATTGCGAGGGAAGAAAAAAAGACCTAATTCTTTTCCCTTTTATTCCTTCCCGAAGCAATCTTTTTTCTTACTTTCTACAATAGATCGCTTCGAAGCAGTAAATTTTCTTAGAATAATCAAGCTATCGAGTTGCTTCTCGCGATGACGCACTAGCCTCGCGCGATGACGGCAGTACGTCATTGCGAGGGAAGAAAAAAAGACCTAATTCTTTTACTTTTCATTCCTACCCGAACCAATCTTTTTCTTTCTTACTATAAAAGATCGCTTCTTCGTGCCTCCTCGCGATGACGTAAAGGCCGAAGCAATCTTTTCTAATAATATGTATCGCTTCGAAGCAGTAAATTTTCTTAGAATAATCAAGCTATCGAGTTGCTTCTCGCGATGACGCACTAGCCTCGCGCGATGACGGCAGTACGTCATTGCGAGAGAAGAAAAAAAGACCTAATTCTTTTACTTTTCATTCCTTCCCGAAGCAATCTTTTTTCTTACTTTCTACAATAGATCGCTTCGTCGTACCTCCTAGCGATGACGTATAAACCAAAGCAATCTTTTCCAATAACATAGATCGCTTCGAAGCAGTAAATTTTCTTAGAATAATCTAGCTATGGATTTGCTTCTCGCGATGACGCACTAGCCTCGCGCGATGACGGCAGTACGTCATTGCGAGAGAAGAAAAAAAGACCTAATTCTTTTACTTTTCATTCCTTCCCGAAGCAATCTTTTCTATCACCTAACATAAAAGATCGCTTCGTCGTACCTCCTCGAGATGACGTATAATCCAAAGCAATCTATTTCTTACTTTTAATAAAAGATCGCTTCGAAGCAGTAAATTTTCTTAGTATAATCTAGCTTTCGATTTGCTTCTCGCGATGACGTACTAGCCTCGCGCGATGACGACAGTACGTCATTGCGCCTGCCCGCAGTGGCGGGAGGGTAGGGTAGAGATTATTTGTTTGACGTTCACATTACCTACTCGAAGCAATCTTTTTCTTTCTTACTATAAAAGATAGCTTCGTCGTACCTCCTAGCGATGACGTATAAACCAAAGCAATCTTTTCCAATAACATAGATCGCTTCGAAGCAGTAAATTTTCTTATAATAATCTAGCTATGGATTTGCTTCTCGCGATGACGTACTAGCCTTTCTCGATGATGTGTTTCCCAAAGCGAGTTTTTTAAATGGAAAAAGGTGGAGCAATTTACATTATGACCAATTTTAAGAACACAGTTCTCTATACTGGAGTTACGAATGATTTAATTCGAAGAGTATTCGAACACAAAAACGGTTTAAATCCCAATTCCTTTTCATTCAAATACAAATTAACTAAGCTAGTTTTCTTTGAATCCTTCCATTCGATCGAGGAGGCAATAGCCAGAGAAAAACAAATTAAAGGGGGGAGTAGAAGTAAAAAAGAAAAGTTAATCAATTCGATTAATCCTGAATGGAAAGATTTATGGGAAGAAATCCAGAGCTTTTAAGCCAATAGGCAAAATAAAAATTGAGCCTAAAAATATTTCGAAGCTTAGATTTAATATTAAGATCATTCAAACTAGCTTATTCAAGCCTAATCTCACTTCAGAAAGGGAAAAGTCATTCTTCCTTTACACCAAAGCCATACTAAAGCCTAGGATAAGCCTATATTCGTTCGACTTTCTTAGGAAGAGCTTTCCGAATTCTTACCGGGTTCTTACTTCTAGCCCTCGGAGAAACCTCGGAAGAACCTCGAAGAAAACTCCTATAAACATTGGCTTATCTACGGATTATCTAAGCTTTTGAATCGCACAAGAAGCCAAGAGTCGTTTGCTTATAATTAATTGTACCCCATAGAAAAAATCTTTGACCTACTCAGAAATGCATTTGATTATCCAGTTCCGACTTTTTGTTGCTACTAATTTGAATTTTGAATTTTCATAAAAAATCTTCTGAAAATTAATTATTTACCAATTTCTAGGCATAAAAATTGATTATTCTTAAATTAGGCTTATTGTTTAGCTTTTTTAAAACCAACCTATTATGAACTTTCTTTTTGCTCTTCTCACATCTTTTTCAGTGGGATTCCTTTTGACTCCTATTGTGATTTCTGTCCTTAGAAAGGCGAAAATCGGAGATGAACCCGGTGGACGTAAAATCCATAAAAAATTCACTCCTTCTATGGGAGGGATTTCTATTGTACTCTCAGCTTATGTAGCTTTGGCTATTTGGGGTTGGCAATATCCTTTACCTGATATCAGGTATTTGCTGGGAGCGATTGCTTTGATGTTTTTCGTTGGATTGAGGGATGATATGGTCGAACTCAGTGCCAAGCAAAAATTATTAGGGCAATTGGTAGCTGTACTCTTAGTGGTGGTTGCTGGGGATATCCGAATTAAAGATTTTCATGGCTTTATGGGTATTGAAGAACTACCCATATGGTTTAGCTATGGATTTTCATCCTTTGTATTATTAGCCTTGACTAATGGTTTCAACCTGATTGATGGATTGGACGGCCTAGCAGGAACAGTTGCCAGCATCTCTTTAATTCTTTTAGGAACGTGGTTCCAAATTCAAGGTTTGGAAAGTCTTGCAGTCCTAAGTTTTACATTGCTTGGAGGAATCCTAGCCTTTATGGCTTTCAACTGGCATCCCGCAAAAATATTTATGGGGGATACAGGTTCCCTGACTCTAGGGTTTGCGCTCGGTAGCTTAGTGATTGCATTTATGGAGTATAATTTTTCCTTACCCGAAGGAGCCCTACTGAAATTTAAGCCTTCTTTTACTACCGGCATTGCGTTAATGATCTATCCTCTCTATGATATGGCTAGAGTGTTTACCAGAAGGATTTCCAAAGGCCAGCACCCTATGACTGCTGATAAAACCCACATTCACCATTTTTTGGTGAGGATGGGCTTCAAGCATAATCAAGTAGCCTTGATTTTGGGTTTTGTCCAGTTAGGTCTTATTCTTTTGGTGTTAGGTTTAGGTGATTTATCAGATAACCTAGTCCTACCAATTCTATCCGCTGTAGTTTTGATTTCAGGGTATTGGTTGGATCGTGTCACGGTGAAAAAGGTGAAAAAGAAAGTAATGAACTCTCCCAAAATTTTGGAAATTAGACCCTTGTCAACGGAGAAAGTTTCTCAGTTTAGAATGGAGAAACAGGAAGTTGATCCTAAAAAATTACACCTGAATTAATTCTTTTCAATTAAAGAAAAAATAATAAGACCCCTTGAGGGTCTTTTTTATTTTCGGTGGTAATTTAATGTTGGTTGGGTTTTTGTAGTTTATTTGGTAAGTTTCAACTTGATTAGCTTTGCACCCTAATGGCTTACCAAATACCTCTTTCATTTCCGGTCTTCGAAGGTAATGAAAGTTTGTATGTACAAGAAGTTATGAGTTCCGGACATCTGGCAACTAATGGGGCTTTTATAAATAAATTCGAAACAAAACTCAATCGGAGACTTAAAACTCATCAGGTTATTGCCTTGAATTCGGGTACTTCGGCACTTCATTTAGCCTTGGTACTGATGGGAATAGGACAAGGTGATGAAGTGATTTGCCAGTCATTTACTTTTTGTGCATCCGCCAATCCTGTGATGTATCTGGGTGCGACCCCGATTTTTGTGGATAGTGAAACTGATACCTGGAATATTTCTCCTGAAATCCTAGAGGATACCATTCTGAGTAGGATTTCCTTAGGTAAAAAACCTAAGGCAATTATTGTAGTGCATCTTTTTGGCATGCCAGCCAAGATGAAGGAAATCATGGAGATTTCCGAGAAATATGGAATACCTGTAGTCGAGGATGCAGCAGAGGCTGTTGGTAGTAGGGTTAATGGTGCTTTTTGTGGAACCCACGGGAAAATTGGTATCTATTCCTTCAATGGGAATAAAATTATAACTAGTGGTGGAGGAGGAGCTTTGATCTCCAAAGAAGGTGCATTAATAGAACGAGGTAAATATCTGGCATCTCAAGCAAGGGAAGATTTGCCCTATTATCAGCACTTGGAAATTGGTTACAACTATAGAATGAACAATCTCGCTGCTGCAGTTGGAGTTGGTCAATTGGAACAGTTGGATGTGATGGTTTCTAAAAGAAGAAAGATCAATTCAAATTATAAGGCCCTTCTTGATGGGTATCCTGGGATAAAGTTTCAAGAGGAAAGCGAAAATTCGGAGTCTAACTATTGGTTGACTGCGATTTTGATTGATGAAAGGAAGACAGGATTTTCCAATGATAAGTTGAGGGTTTTATTGTTGAAAAATGGGATTGAAACCAGATTCTTATGGAAACCCTTACATATGCAGCCTGTCTTTAAGAGAATTCCTTTTTATGGAGGAAGAGTATCTGAGAATCTTTTTCTTCAAGGTTTATGCCTTCCAAGCTCCTCAAATTTAACTCAGGAACAGCAGGAGTATATTGTCAAGCTTATCGAAGAGGAATACAAAAAAGTATCTTGAGGTGATTTACAGGAAGTATGGGAAAAGGGTTTTAGACCTAATTCTTTCATTTTTAATGTTCTTAATACTTTTTCCAATTTTCCTTTTCCTCATTCTTATTCTTTCAATACATTTTAAAGGTTCTCCATTTTTTTTCCAGAAGAGACCCGGGAAATCCAATGTTGTTTTTGACATAATGAAATTTAAAACAATGAAGGATTCGATTGATGAGCAGGGTATTACTCATTCTGATGAGCATAGAATTACTTGGTTGGGTAGTTTGGTTAGGAAAACATCCCTGGATGAAATTCCTCAATTGATTAATGTGCTGAAAGGGGACATGAGTTTGGTAGGTCCCAGGCCTCTTCTCCCGGAATATTTACCTCTTTATTCTAGTGAACAAATAAAAAGGCATTCTGTAAAACCTGGAGTAACAGGTTGGGCCCAGATTAATGGTCGCAATGCAATTTCCTGGAGCAAAAAGTTTGAGTATGATATTTGGTACGCCCAAAACCTATCACTTTCCCTGGATTTAAAAATCCTTTTTGCCACACTTTGGAATGTGGTAAGGGGAAAAGGAGTGAGCCAAAAGGGTCATGTGACTGTAGGAAGATTTACAGGGGGAAATTAAATTGATTAAATCTCTTTTTTTGAAACCGGATTTATTGATTTCAAAATATAATATTTGGCTTTCAAGTAATATGTTTTGAAGTAAGCCTATAAAAAGCTGATTTTTTATAATAATATTTCAAATTTTTCCATAATAATTGAAAATAACGTAGAAATCTGCTTACTTTGTATCCTATTAAAATCAAGTGTAGGTAGTACATATTTTAACCTATTTGATAAAATTTTACTATGAATTTTTTATCCCGGCTTAAAATTCTCCCCAGGTGGATCATTGCCTTATTCGACTCTTTAATTCTATTTTATTGCGCATTATTCGGGTATTTGGTTCGATTTAATTTCGAATTACACCTTATAGAGGAGTACGACGCATTTGCTGGAAGTTTCACCTTTATGATCGGTGGCCTCTTGGTAATGCAAAATACCCGAAGCTACGAGGGTATTGTGAGACATACAGGATTTCGAGACGGATCAAACATCTTTAAAACCGTAATGATTACCTTTATCCTTTTCTTATTCCTTAATTTCTTCCACGGGAATTTCCTAAATGACCGTTTCCTTCTACCAACTTCAGTTTTGATTATCGCCAGCCTTTCAGCGCTTTTTATGCTGATTTTCTACAGACTTCTGGTAAAAGAATTGTTCGTATATGTGAAAAATGGAATTTCAGAGAAGCATTTGAAACATGGAGTAATATTTGGTGCTGGAGAAGCTGGGATTATTGCTCAGGAGGCTATTAAAAGAGATAGCAAAAGCCAATTGAATATTGTTGCTTTTTTAGATGATGACGATAAAAAAGACGGAAAAAATATCGACGGTAAGAGAATTTATAGGGGTATTGGAGATCTTGAGAAATTAGTCAATCAGTTCCATATCACTGAATTGATCATTGCGGTCAGGGATCTTTCTGTAAAGCGAAAAAGCC
Source organism: Algoriphagus boseongensis (assembly GCF_004362805.1). Classification (GTDB taxonomy): domain Bacteria; phylum Bacteroidota; class Bacteroidia; order Cytophagales; family Cyclobacteriaceae; genus Algoriphagus; species Algoriphagus boseongensis. Next base: position 1,347,695 of record NZ_SNYF01000005.1, on the reverse strand, counting down.
AGATTATTGATGAATGCCTTCGATTGAATGTTTCCGTGTCTATCGTCCCCCCAGTTGACCAATGGATCAATGGTGGCTTGACTGCAGGTGCGATTCGAGAAGTAAAGATTGAAGACTTGCTGAGCAGGGATCAGATTGTTTTGGACAACCCAAGAATTGAGGAAGATCTTAGCGGCAAAATAGTAATGGTGACCGGAGCAGCTGGTTCTATCGGATCAGAATTATGCCGACAGATTTGCCATTATCATCCAAAGCTCATTATCATGCTAGATATCGCGGAATCACCTTTGTATGATATCGAGCAGGAATTCAAGGAACTTCATCCGGGATGTAGCATTAAGATTATTTTGGGCGACGTCCGGAATAAGAAGAAAATGAAAGAGGTTTTCAGAGAATTCAAACCTCAAGTTGTTTTCCACGCTGCTGCCTACAAGCATGTTCCGATGATGGAAAATTATCCTGAGGAGGCCATTCATGCTAATGTAATCGGTACAAAAGTTCTGGCTGATTTGGCGGTTTTAGCCCAGGTTGAAAAATTCGTTTTTGTCTCTACCGACAAAGCTGTAAACCCGACCAACGTGATGGGGGCCAGCAAAAGAGCTGCAGAAATGTACGTTCAAGCTCTTAATCAGTATTTGGATTCTAATCACAAGAAATTCCATACCAAGTTTATTACGACTCGTTTTGGAAACGTATTAGGTTCCAATGGATCCGTAATTCCATTGTTCAAAAAACAAATCATGAATGGTGGACCGATCACCGTTACCCATCCAGAAATCACCCGTTACTTTATGACCATTCCTGAGGCTTGCCAGTTGGTTTTGGAAGCTGGAGTAATGGGAGAAGGAGGAGAGATTTATGTCTTTGACATGGGTGAGCCGGTTAAGATTTTGGATTTGGCTAAAAAGATGATTCAACTTTCTGGAAAGAAAGTGGATCAGGATATCAAAATTGTATTCAGTGGTTTGAGAGAAGGAGAGAAGTTATACGAGGAACTATTGAATGACTTTGAAACGGTGAAAATTACTCACCATCCTAAAATCAAAATCGCTCAGGTATTGCCATCATCTTACCATAGAATTGATGGTCAGATCGAGCTTTTCCAAGAATTGGTGAATAAAAACAATGAAACCGATCTGGTTAGACACCTGAAATCTTTGGTTCCTGAATATATTTCAAACTCTTCCAGATTTGAGGTATTGGATAGAATGAATTAAAATAGAATCAAATCTTAAAAATTTAAAATCGGCTAGGCCGATTTTTTTTTGCCCAAAAGCTAGCTTCAAAAGGTGGATTGAGGCTTACCTTTGTCCTGATTTAAGGATAAATACCTTACCATGAAAAAGAATCTTACCCTGCAATTAAGCCCAGAAGAGGCTTATGATCCGGAAGTGTTTAAAAACACGGTTTTGAAAAAGTCCGGGCTTTCTCCCGAAACTCCCCATTCATTCGCAAGACAAATACGGAGATCAATAGATGCCAGAGGGAGGAAAGTGATCGTCAACGTTGAGGCTGAACTTTTTCTCAATGAAAATCCCGGATCACTTTTGGATCATTTTCCGGAATATCAGGATGTCCATCATTCCGAACCTATTATCATTATTGGAGCAGGTCCGGCGGGTTTATTTGCTGCGCTTCGCGCTATTGAGTTGGGAGTGAAGCCAATTGTTATCGAAAGGGGAAAAGACGTCAGAGCTCGAAGAAGAGATTTGGCGGCAATCAATAAAGAAGGAATTGTCAATCCAGACTCCAATTATTGTTTTGGAGAAGGAGGAGCAGGTACTTATTCCGATGGAAAACTCTATACCCGATCCAAAAAGCGTGGGGATATCCGAAGAATCATGGAGATTTTGGTTGCTCATGGGGCAACCGAAGAAATTCTGGTAGACGCTCATCCTCATATCGGGACTAATAAATTGCCGATTTTGGTAGCAAAACTTCGAGAATCCATTTTAGAGGCAGGGGGAGAAATTCTTTTTGAAACCAGAGTGGAAGATTTCCTGATCGAAAATGAGGAAATTAAAGGCGTAAAAACCCAAGATGGGGAAACGATAAAAGGCCTTGGGGTTATTTTGGCAACGGGGCATTCCGCAAGGGATATTTTTATGCTTTTGGATGCCAAGAAAGTCTATATAGAAGCCAAGCCTTTTGCATTGGGTGTTCGGATAGAACATTCCCAAAACCTGATTGATAAAATCCAATACCATTGTGAGATTGACAGGGGGCCTTATCTACCTGCTGCGGCCTATTCCCTAGTTCAGCAAACTGAGTACCAAGGTAAGCAAAGGGGAGTTTTTAGCTTTTGCATGTGCCCGGGTGGGTTTATTGTTCCTGCAGCGACTTCTCCCGGAGAATTAGTCGTCAATGGCATGAGCCCGAGTAGGAGGGATTCCAAGTTCGCCAATTCAGGAATGGTTGTTTCTGTGGAATTGGAAGATTTACCTCAATATCAAAAATACGGTGCCTTGAGCGCCATGCATTTTCAGGCTGAGGTGGAGCAAAGGGCTTGGGAAATAGGAGGGAAGAACCAAACTGCTCCTGCGCAGCGCATGGTTGATTTTGTAAATCGAAAAGTGAGTAGTTCTCTTTTGGATACTTCTTACCAACCCGGATTGAACTCGGTGGAAATGAGGGAAGTTTTACCTGATTTTATCAGTGCTCGTATGGCTATGGCTTTCAAAGCGTTTGGACAAAAGATGAAAGGATATTTCACCAATGATGCACAGCTCATCGGAGTGGAAAGTCGGACCTCCTCACCTGTTCGAATTCCCAGAGACCGAGAATCTTTCGAACACCCACAAATCAAACGTCTTTACCCATGCGGTGAGGGTGCAGGATATGCTGGTGGAATTGTTTCTGCTGCAATGGATGGAGAAAGATGTGCTGAGAAGCTTATCGCGGCTTATGTGAAGAAATAGGGGTTTTATTCTTCGATTTTGTAGACTTTCAAGTCAATTCCTGTCTTTGCCACCAATCTCTTTTCTTAAAAGATTACCTTTAAAGAATGGAATTCGCGATTGTGGATATTGAGACAACGGGTGGTTCTCCTGCTGGAGGAGGAATCACTGAGATTGCCGTCTTGATACACAATGGACAGGAAATCACAGATGAATACCAAACCCTGATCAATCCCGGTCATTCAGTTCCGCCTTATATTACTGGCTTAACTGGAATTGATAATTCAATGGTGGCCAATGCGCCTACTTTTGAGGAGATCGCTGATGAACTTTGGGAACTTCTGGACGGGCGGGTTTTTGTCGCTCATCAGGTGAATTTTGATTTCAGTTTTATCCGGGAAGCATTCGCAATACAGGGGAGAAACCTGAATTCATCCAGAATTTGTACAGTTCGCTTGGCTAGAAAAGTATTTCCGGGTTTGGGATCCTACAGTTTGGGAAGACTTTGCGAAAGCCAAAAGATCCCCATTTTGGCCAGACACAGAGCCATGGGAGATGCCAGAGCCACTGCAATTCTCTTTGACCGGATGTATAAATTAAAGGAAGAGACCATTCTTTCGTCCCTGAAAAGAAATGCCGGGGAATCCTTTCTTCCCCCTAATTTTTCTCTTTCCAAGTTTAAAGAAATCCCGGAATTCTGCGGGGTGTATTACATGCTTAATGATAAGGGGAAGGTGATTTATGTGGGTAAGGCCTTAAATATCCGGGAAAGATTCAAAGGACATTTTTCGGGCAAAGTTTTGCCTCATCTCAAGCAGCAGCTTAAGGCTGAAATCACTTCTCTGGAGTGGAAACTCACAGGTTCGGAAATGATGGCTTTGCTTCTGGAAACCTTGGAAATCAAGCGGCTCTGGCCGAAATACAATTCCGCTCTAAAGCTTCCCAAGACACTTTGGGGTTTGTTCGAATATCAGGATAGCTCTGGATATTACCGATTTCAGATTGCCAAAGTCACCCGAAATCTCCGACCACTGGAAACCTTCTTCAGCTCCGAGGAAGCCCAGCAGTTTTTAAAGTCAGGAATTGAGTCTTTTCAGCTTTGTCAAAAGCTTTGTGGATTACGAAAAGTGACTTGCCAGACGATTCAGGATCAAAACTGCAAGGGTGCCTGCCAATCTGGGGAAACTCCAAAGAAATACAATTCCCGTGCTTCGGAGTTTATTTCACTAATCAGGAAAAGCAAAAAGGACCTTCTTTTAACATTACCTGGAAGAAATTCTGGAGAAAAAGCCCTTTGTCAATTTGAAGGAGGAATGCTTAGTCGCTTCGGATTTGTCAAGGAAGAGGAGGAAAGTCTGGAATCCTTGGAGGTAGTTCCCAGGATCCCAGAGACTTTTTATGTGTTGCGGCAGTTTCTGCCCACTTTGGACTTGGAGACCATCAAAATTTTGGATCCAAGTCCCTCGACCACTCCCTCACTTTTCTAGGAAATCAATTGGCCTTTCCTTCCAGCATAAGCAGAAAGGTGTACTCTAAAGCCAACTCTTTCAAGGCATTGAATCGACCCGAGGCTCCACCATGTCCTGCTTCCATATTGGTATGAAGGAGTAGAAGGTTAGTATCGGTTTTGAGTTCCCTCAGTTTGGCTACCCATTTGGTAGGTTCCCAATATTGCACCTGAGAATCATGCAGACCTGAAGTGACTAACATATTGGGATAGTCCTTGGCTTCCACATTGTCATAAGGGGAATAGGAGAGCATATACTCGTAGTACTCCTTATTCTTTGGATTTCCCCATTCCTGAAATTCACCTGTGGTAAGGGGGATACTTTCATCCAACATGGTCGTAACCACGTCTACAAATGGAACATTGGCGATGATTCCATGGAAAAGTTCTGGCTTGAGATTGATGACAGCTCCCATCAATAATCCCCCTGCACTTCCTCCCATCGCATAGAGATGTTGGCTGGAGCTGAATTTTTCTGAGATCAAATGCTCTCCACAAGCGATAAAGTCAGTGAAGGTGTTTTTCTTTTTGAGCATTTTTCCATCCTCATACCAATGCCTTCCCAGATCTTCCCCTCCCCGAATATGGGCTATCGCAAAGACAAAGCCTCTATCCAACAAGCTTAGTCTGGTGCTGGAAAAATATGCATCCATGCTGTAGCCATAGGATCCATAGGCATAAAGAACCAAAGGATTTCCCCCATTTTTTTGGAAAAGGGATTTCTTGTAGACCAGGGAAATGGGAACTTTTACTCCGTCTTTGGCTGTCGCCCAAACTCTCTCAGAATGATATTGCTCGGGGTTATGACCACCTACCACTTCCTGACGCTTGAGGAGCAGTTTTTCCCGAGTTTCCATATGATAATCATAGGTAGTGGAAGGAACGACCAGAGAATTATAGCCAAACCTTAGCATCTCAGTTTCAAATTCCGGATTGATACTGATCCAAGCGGTGTAGGTCTCATCATCAAATTCTAAGGAATGTCCTTCTCCTTCCCAAGGTTTGATTTTGATCTGCGTGAGTCCATTGCTCCTTTCCTGAGTGACCAAATACTTGGAGAAAAGATTAAAATCCTCAAATAGAACTTCTGGTCTGTGTGGGATCACATCTATCCAGTTTTCCTTAGAGGGTGCTGAAATGGGAGCTTTAACCAATTTGAAGTTTTGGGCATTTTCATTGGTTCGGATCCAAAAGTATTCCCCATAATGATCCGCTGCATATTCCAAATGCGGGATTCTTTTCTGAAGCATTTGAAATTCCCCCTCTGGATTTTCAGCCTCCAGGAATCTCATTTCCGAGGAAATGGTGCTTTCAGAATGGATAAAAAGGAATTTCTCGGACTTGGACTTGTGGACTACACAGGAAAACTCCTCGTCTTTTTCTTCAAAGATCAAAATGTCTGATTGAGGATCAGTGCCCAAAATATGCTTGTAAACCTGGAAAGATCGGAGCGTCTCTGGATCTTGTTTGGAATAAAATAGGGTTTGGTTATCCGCTGCCCAAACAAGATTCCCGGTGACATTCGGAATGCTTTCTCCCAAAATTTCACCTGTTTCAAGGTTTTTGAAAAAGATAGTATAGATTCTTCTTCCGACCTCATCTGCCGCAAAGGCTAAAAGTTTTTGATTAGGAGTAGTCACTGTTGCTCCAACTTGAAAATAGGCCTTGCCTTCCGCCAGTTTATTCACGTCCAGAATGATTTCCTCTGGGCTTTCCAAACTCCCGGATTTACGGCAGAAAATCGGATATTCTGCCCCTTGAGTGTAGCGGACATACCAATAATACCCAGATTTAAAATAGGGGACGCTTTGGTCATCTTCCTTGATTCTGCCTTTCATTTCCTTGAAAAGTTGATTCTTAAACTTTTCAAATGGCTTCATGGTATGCTCTAAAAATGAATTTTCAGCTTCCAGATAAGCAATCACTTCAGGGTTTTCCCGCTCATTCATCCAGTAATAATTGTCAACTCGCTGATGACCATGGATTTCTAACAATTTTGGCTTTTTTATAGCTCCAGGTGGGTTCATATCAAAGATTTTGTCTGCAAGGTTAAAGAAAATTCAGGCTTTTTGGTTCAGAAAAATATTTTGAATCAAGTAATTTGACCTATCTTTTTTGCTCTTAGTATTGGTAAAACCTATTATTTTCAGAATATTTATAAAACTAACTATCAACCTTACACTTTATGGGAATGCTTAAAGAATTTAAAGAGTTTGCCGTCAAGGGCAACGTCATCGACTTGGCAGTCGGTGTAATCATCGGTGGAGCTTTCGGAAAGATTGTTTCCTCCTTTGTAAATGATGTGGTCATGCCTCCAATCGGCCTTTTGGTCGGAGGGGTGGATTTCAAGGATCTGAATCTTGTTTTGAAAGAAGCTTCCTTAAATGAAGCAGGTGAGGAGATCGCTGCGGTTACCTTGAATTACGGGATGTTCATTCAAAATGTGGTGGATTTCGTGATCATCGCATTTGTGATATTCTTGGCAATCAAAGGAATCAATAGTATGAACCGTAAAAAAGAGGAGGCACCAGCTCCTCCACCTGCGCCACCAGCACCAACTCCAAGCGAAAAGCTTTTGGAAGAAATCAGAGATTTACTCAAAAAATAAAAGCAAAATGCCTCGGAATATTTCGGGGCATTTTTATTTAGTTTCCTCCTCCTCTTTGCCTTTGGTAAAGTTGCCGGGTGAAGTCCCTTGCGATATTGTTGAGCATGAGGATTTGTTTGGATGTTAGAACTTTGGAAGCTTCGGCTACAAAAGCCCGCTCGTCTTTGATCATTTTTTCTTCCAATTGGAATCTTTGCTGAATTCTGGATTTGGCTTCTTCTTCACTTACTTCATTTGCTCCTCTGCCCAGATTGGCGATTTGGCGCATGGTAGCCTCTTTTTGCTCAGTGAACTGATTGAAAATCGGCCAAAACTTCTCGGCCTGTTCCGGGGTAAGGTCTATTCTGGTAGTGATAAAGGCAATTCTAGCTGCCTGAAGCCGCTCAGGGTCAATTTGCTGCCCAGGAGGTCTCTGTCCATATGCATCACCTGCATGGAAGATCAGAAAGGACAAAAGGAAGATATAGAATAGATTTTTCATAGCTAATTAAAACCAGTCATCTTCTGGCCATTCAGAGTTGATTTGAGATAATTCTTCTTCTAAGATTTGGTCAAGGATAGCGTTGGGATCGTCAGAAAGACTTAAGACATCCTCAGCTGTCCATTGGTTGCTTTCGATATATAGCATCGCTTGATCGTCTATTGAAACCGGGCTCGTGGTAGACTTATTTCCTCCATATTGCCATATTCCAAGGGATAGAACCAAAACAGCTGCTGCAGCATATTTCCAATAAACCTGCTGATTCTTTTTTCTTGCCCGCTGAAGAATGCTGTCCTGAAGACCGTCAAAATAGCCATCTGGAGCATTGAATTCTTTGATTTTGGGTAATTTTTCCATCGTTTGTTAGACCTGATTGATCCGGTAAGGTTTATTCGGCTAGTACAAATTGTTCAATTTTTTTCACAGCGTGGTGATAGCTGGCTTTGAGGGCTCCCACGCTGGTGCCTGTAATTTCAGCCATTTCCTCATAACTCAATTCCTCCTGGTACTTCAAATGAAACACCAACCTTTGCTTTTCCGGTAATTTCAAAAGAGCTTTTTGGAGTTTCAGCTGAATTTCATCTCCACTTAAATTTCCGGGCTGATCCAAATAGGACTCCAGTTTTTCCTGATGATCATCCACTGAAAAGAAGAATCTTTTTTTCTTTTTTTCAAGAAAACTCAGGGTTTCATTGGTAGCTATTCTGTAAATCCAGGTAAAAAGGGAAGAGTTCCCTTCAAACTTTTCCAGATTCCGAATTGCTTTGATAAAGGTGTTTTGAGTAAGGTCGTCCGCATCTTCATGGATCAAAACCATTCTTCTCACCACCTGATAGACCTTTTTCTGATAAGTTTCGATCAAAAGCCTATAGCCCAGTTCACGGGAAAAAGGGCTTTGGATTTTCTCCAGGATTTGCTGATCGATTTCTTTCATTGTTGCCTTGTTAGACAAAGCTGAAAAATTAAGGTTTAATCAAAAAAAGAAATGAGCCGGATTTTCGACTCATTTCTTTTGATTTCAGTTTAGATTTCAAGGATATAATCCAAAATCCCGGCATTTTTTCCTTTGGGCCTTGTGACTAAAAGTGGTAGGCTGTCATTGTATTGGATCAATCGTTCTGCCATACTTCCTATAAAAAGGGCCGTAGCGGCAGTTCTTCCTTTGGCACCGATAATAATTCCATCAGCTCCGATTTCTAGAGCTTTGGAGACAATTTCCTGAACTGGATCATCATCATCGTCCTTGGTGTAAATAGGGGTGATGTTAATCCCTTTAGTGTCAATTTTTCGAATGAATTTCTTGTAATTGATTTCTGCATGCATTCGCATCACTTCGGTAAATTCTTCATAGGTTTTTCCGGTGAAATGATAGCCAGATGGAACGTTGAACACGTTTTGACAGACTATTTCTACTTTTCCTCCGTGCTTTTCAGCGATCATAATGGCTTCTTCTAGAGCATCTTTGGAATATTCCGAAAAGTCACTGGGTACAAGCAGTTTGTTCAATTTTGGCCTAGAGCCTTCAGGTACAATTAAAAGTGAACAACTAGCCCTTCTTGCCAATCGTTGCGAAGCTACACCAGTGCCAGGGAGATCAACCTTTCTTCCTATGATGACCATGTCCGCAGATTTCTCTTCGGCTAGTTTCAGGATCTTTTTGGAAAGGTTACCTTCTTTGACAACATAGCTGATGGTCAATCCTTTTATTTCAGGGAAATGTTGTTTGACCACTTTTTCCATCGCTTCTTTCCTTTCATTGATCATGTTTTCGATCAAATTCGGAAACTCCTCCAAGACTTCTTTCGGGATAGAAAGGTTCTTGATCACATTGGCGAAGTAGATCTTTCGAGTCTGATTTACTTTGGCAATGAAGGCAGCATGTTCGATCAGGGTCTGGTCTATTGGAGTTTGGTCCAGACAAACGATCAATTTTTTAATCAGATACATGGCTACTGAGGTTTTGCACTGCAAATTTAAATTTAGTCTAGTAATCTATTCAGAAAATCGCAAAATATAATTTTGATTTTTATCAGGTAAATCCCTTTTCCTTGGATTTCAATCAGTTCTGGGTTCTCTTCTGTAAAATATAATTTGGAAGGTTTTTTTTGTCTGAAAACCCGGGGCCTGATTTCGGCCTTATTTTATCAGGAATACCCAACTCCTCTCTATCAAAGTCGTATATTTGCATGGTCCGGGCCGTCGACATGTTCAAACTTCACAATTTAAAAACAATTACGAGTGAAGCCCTCTCCAAAAACAGGCCTCACCTCGATACCCTTCGAGGCCTCGCACAAAACGCAGGATAACAGTGGAAGTTTGCGGTTTCAAGGCAGCTCAAATCTTGTCTATACGGAGGTTTGTAACACTCTAAGGCTCGGACTTTTTTAATCTCTTTTTGATAAATTTCCATTCCTCATTTCCCACATTCAATACTTTGGAGAGCAAAATATAAACGCCCAAAACCAAAGTCGATTTGATCAATATGATTAAAAAAGGGATCAACTGAAGTTCTGGTAGAATTCCAATTGCCAAGCAAATGAATCCGATAAAAAGGATTTTTGCTGTATCCCAGCTGAATGGTTCCAGATTTAATTTTGCCTTGAGATAGGCGTATTTCACCAAATTGAAGAGGAGCATAACCAAAGCTGAACCCATAGCAGCGCCTTCAATACCATAGATTGGAATCAGCCAGTAATTAACCAGAATGATCAAGGCACTCATGGCAATGGTCAAAATCAGGTTGAATCGGTAATACTTTGAAAACACCAAAATCTCGCTGTTTACAGAAAAGGCCACATCAAAGATTTTCCCAATTCCGATATAGAAAACCACCCATTTACCTGCCTGATAGATTTCCCGATTTGGTACAAAATGGTAGATCTGGTCAATACTGTTCCAGATCAAGGCAAAAAGGAAAAGGCATATATACAGTTGACGATTGGATATTTGCCGATAGAGACGATTGATTTCAGGGATTTGATTTTTTGCAAAATGATCAGCGATAACGGGCATACTTACCTGAGAAATTGCCCGCCTTGGTAATTCGATTACCAAAGCCATGTAAAAAGCAATCGAATAGATGGCATTTGCCTCCAGACTTACCATGGAGCTCACCATGATGGAATCAATCTTCATGATCAGAGTAGAAGCCGCCGTCGCTAAAAAAGTGATCAAACTAAATCGGAGAAAGGAGCTCCTGAATCCCTTTGGGAAATTAGTCCAAGTGAAATCTAATTTGAGCACTCCGAGCCAAATCAAATAGATCAACACTCCAACCAATGCAATTCCATAAACCAACACCAGTCCTTGCATGACTTGCTCAAAACTGATCCATTTGAGCAGGTAAATTCCGACTAAAATGGAGGTCAATAACCTCAAAAACACTTCCCTAAAAAAGGTGGGGATAGCTACTTTTAAATAAGACCTCGCAAATGCATCTAAAACACTGCTCAAAAGCGAAAAGAGTGTGATCAATAATACTATTCCCAAAAAGTCTACGACTTCTGGAGAGTTGGTAGCAAAGAGTGAAATGATGGGTTCCTTAAAACCAAAAAACAGCAAGCTAACCAAAGCAAAGCCTAAAAGTGAAAATAGCAGGCTATAGCTGAGAAAAGCAGATTGGTTTTTTTCGAGTTGGGGAAAAAATCTAGTGATTCCATGTCCAACTCCCAATTGAGCAAAAGGAACAAATAGTAATCCTAAATCCTGGATTGTCCGGAAAGTTCCTAATTGAGTAGCATCAAGAGAATAGGGATAAAGCCAAAGTACATTGATGTAACCCAAAACTACACCGAGGTAGGAAAAAATAGCGGTTTGTATGCTCTGGCTGGCGATTTTGCCCATGTGCCAAATGTATCAAAAAATCATTAGGGGAGAAAGGCGCCTTTTCAGGGTTTGGCGCATTTATCGCAGCCTGGCTGAGTTTTCGGCTGAAGGAAAAACTTCCTTGTCAGATAGAAAACTGCTCCCAGCACAATAAGTCCAACTAGTATTTCCTGCCACATATTAAGAGAAAATTTGGAAGGTTATAAAGGCCATGACATAAGCCAGAATGCTCATGTAGGCTGTTTGGATTAACGGCCATTTCCAAGATTTAGTTTCCCTTTTGACTACTGCCAAGGTACTCATGCATTGCATTGCAAAAACATAGAATACCATCAAGGAGAATGAGGTAGGGACATCAAAAGTCGGTTTTCCGGTATTGGAATTGATTTGCTGGCTAAGTTTTTCCCGGATGGTTAATTCATCTTCCACATCTCCACCTATACTATAAATGGTCGCGATGGTAGAAATAAATACCTCTCTGGCGGCAAATGAAGTGATCAAGGCGATTCCGATTTTCCAATCATAACCCAAGGGCTTGATTACCGGCTCAATGGCTCTTCCCATGATTCCAATGAAAGAGTTTTCCAAAAGCAGGGAGCTGGTTTCAGCTTCAATGGCAGCTATTTCGGACTCATCGGTAACATTTTCCAATCTTGCTTCACCTTGCAATCTTACCTCTTCCATTCGGGAAGGAGGACCATAGGTTGCCAAAACCCAAAGAATAATCGAGATAGCTAAAATTACCTTTCCAGCTTCGAAAACAAAGGTTTTCGCCTTTTCAAACATGGTAATTCCTACATCTCCCCATCGAGGTAAACGGTAGGGTGGAAGCTCAGTCATCAAGAAGCTGTTTTCTTTGGTCTTCAGGATAAACTTCATGACCAAGGAAGTAAATAGAACACCTAAAACACCTAATAAATACAAACCAAGCAGAGCCAAGGCTTGCATATTGATAAATCCAAAAATCAACTCATCTGGTACAGTCAGACCGATCAGAATGATGTAAACCGGAAGTCTAGCAGAGCAACTCATCAATGGGGTGACCATGATGGTGATCATTTTTTCTTTCCAGTTGGAAATATTTCTAGCGGCCATTACTCCAGGAATCGCGCAGGCAATTCCGGAAACTAGAGGAACTATACTTTTTCCATGCAAGCCAAATGGTCGCATCCATCGATCCATCAAAAAGACAACTCGGGACATATACCCCGTATCTTCCAAAATCGCCAAAAATCCAAAGAGCAGGGCGATTTGGGGAATGAAAATTACCACTCCACCAATTCCTGGGATTACACCTTCAGAAATTAAGCTTGTCAATGGACCAGCTGGAAGAAGGTCATTTATATAACCTGTCAATTCAGCAAACAAGCCATCAATCAAATCCATGGGATAGGAAGCCCAGGTAAAGATAGTCTGGAAAATCACCAATAAAATCCCCGCAAAAATCAGATACCCCCAAAATGGATGAAGCACCACCGAGTCTATGGATGATTTAGGTTTGGCAGCTTCTTTCTTGGTAACTGCCTGGGTTACGATATCTGTGATTTTTTTATAGCGGAGTTTGGTCTCCTCTAGCTGTGCCTCTTCCAAACTGAAGTTCATGGTTTGGAACAATTGCCCTAGCCAAAGCCGGTCTTCCTCAGGCATGGCCACGTCTTTTGCTCCAAAACGGATCATCTGATAGGCTTGATAGGCGTTCTCCAGCTCAAATTTAGCTTTTACCTTTTCAAGGATTTCAACCGGAATAACCTGCTTGATATCTACCGTCTGGCTTCCTTTGGAGAAATTCTTTTCACTGATCAGAGATTTGACCTGGTCCAGTCCTTTTTGGTTTCTGGCGTCTGTGGAAAGGATTGGAACTCCCAAAGCCTTGAAAAGCTCATAGGATTTGATCTCAATTTTCCGCTTTTCAGCCAAATCCGACATGTTCAGGATAATGGCCAGATTCACGCCCAAATCAATCAATTGGGTAGCTAAAAAAAGTCCTCTTGAAAGCTGGGAAGAATCAATTACCATCAGCACATAGTCTGGACGGGCTTCGATTTTGGTATGATTGAGGACTCGGTGAGCAATGATCTCATCCTCTGAATTTGGGAATAGGCTATAAGTACCGGGAAGATCAAGAATCTCGAAATTTTCTCCTTTCAGGTTGATCAGGCCTGTTTTTTTATCCACGGTCACTCCCGGATAATTTCCGATTTTCTGGTTTAACCCAGTCAAATAATTGAAAATCGTCGACTTCCCTACATTGGGATTACCGATGATTGCCACACGACTGGACTGGATTTGCTTGGAAAGGAGGGTTTCAGACATGGATATTAAATCAATTCCACCCGGATTAGTTCTGCCTCTGATTTTCTTAAGGCGAGGAGGGTTTCTTCCATTTGAAAAGCCATAGGCCCTCCAGAGGGAGCTTGGTGATGAAGGGTAATGTATTTTCCGGGTAGGAAGCCTAATTCCATCAAATTGATTTTCAGGGGTGAAGGAAGAATCTCAAGGATTTTTCCGGATCTATTCAAAGGAAGGGCTGCTGCAGTCATTGGGTTTACATTCACCTTTGCGGCAAAGGTAGCAGTATTTGGAATGAATCTAAAGAAAAATAAAGAAGATTTTTGTCAGTTTTTCGGGCCTATTTTCAAGACTTCTTTTGGAATTAGGAATTCCTTTCCTTTTTCCAGTTTCAAAATAAAGTCTAATTCCAAGTCAATATTTTTTCCGGGATCCATCATAAATCCTGTTGTAATAAATTCACCCAAATACAGGAATTGGGGCTCTTTTAAGAATTCTGAAAGACTGATTAATTGGCTTTGGAAAAAGTTTTTGAAGCCAAAAAGCTCAGTAATGTCTTGTCCAGCCTGTAAAGTTGTTCCATCTCCCAATTGAACTTCCTTGGTATTGATTACCTGTAGGTCGATCAGCTTTTCTTTGGAACTAAGTGGGGCAGGACTACAGGCAAGTGCTGTTCCTAATCCCCAATGAAAACCAAGTTCACCGGGTAATTCACTAACTAGGTTAAATTCATTGATCCGAAATGCTTTGACAACCTGATCAAAAGGTTTGGTCTCGGATGGATTTACTTCCTTATTATCAGAGGAAAGAGTTAGGACTTCAAAAGATCTGATTTCCACACTTTTCGGAGGAGTCGTTGGTCCACAGCCACAGGAATCGGTGCAAAATATTTCGCAACCCGGAATAATGGCTAAAAAACCAAAAAGTAAACCGGAAGTAAATGTGTTTCTAAGCCAGCTTTTCATAGAGGATTCTCTTGATTTTAACCCTATTAAAATCAAAAGGTTACCTGAATGAAATAAAAAAGGCTTAGAAACTAGCTTTTAGAGAAAGGGTGAAATTTCTTCCCGGAGCAACGATTCCTGAGCTGTAAGGGCGATACCTTTGGTCGCCTATGTTTTCAAGTCCAGCTGAAATGAAGAAGTAATTGCCAAGCTGGAAGCTGGAATTTAGGTTAACTACTAACCAAGAAGGAGAATAAGGATTTCCATTTTCGTCAGTGGCATAAATGAAGGTTTTGGATTTTTCTTCATTCGGCATTTCTTCAAATGAGCGTTCGGCGCTGTATTGGGCTGAAAAATCAATCTTCAATCGTCCAGTTTGATAGCTGAGTCGGCTAAGGCCAAAAGCCGGAGCAGCATGTCTGGAAGGGCTTTGGCTTTGGTCATCCAATTCTTCGGTTCCTTTTTGCCAATTGTATCTAGTAAGGAAAACCCAGTTATTACTGATTACCCATTCCAATCCTGCTTGGATTCCATACACCTTGGCAAATGCAGCATTCTGAATGGCTAAAACCTTGCTTTCCTCTCCATCATAGATGATTTCTGACTTTCCATCTAGAGTATATGGTCTTCTTACCATGGCATTGTCCAGGAAGGTATAAAAGCCCGTAAGGTCAAGTTTTAACCGGTTTTCAAAATGCTTATTCAGGTTGATTTCAGCATTGTAGGCGTACTCTGGCTTTAGGTCTGGGTTTGGTACAATGACCGCACCTGGCTCAGAGTCAAAGATTTTTCCGATATCATCCACATTTGGAGCTCTAAATCCGGTAGAGATTAGAGGAGAAATGGAAAAGGAAGGTTCAGGTGAATAAATCAATCCCAAATTTCCGGTCAAGGAATGATGCTTGTCTTTGGACTCTGTAAATGGGAGAGGGAAAAAGTCTGCATTGTTGGTGAAATCTGCCGAGATCTCTGTGAAGTTGTATCTCAACGCGGATTGGAATTTCCATTTCTCTGAGAGGTGACGATGGTAACTTCCATAAACAGCCACGGAATTCCAGTTAGAATTCGGATATCTGGAAGATGCGGGTTTTTCGATTGAAGTTTCAATTGCTCGCTGAATTCCTGTGGATTCAACCTGATTAGTTACCCATTCAGCACCATAGCTTAGGTGAGACTCATCATTCAGGTATTTTAAAAAGTCAGCATTGAGCGAATAGGCATTTACTTTTTCTTTTCTATCAAATTCAGAACCTGCTCCTAGTCTTCGGTCTATTCTGCTTTCTTCGAAATATTGCTGCGCAAATATGATTTTAACTTGATCAAACCAATCCGTTTTCTTCCTCAAAGTCCATTTGAGGTTATTCATCATCCAGATTTGTGGTCCATAATCCCATCTTGAGAATCGAAGCTGTCCGTTTCGTTTTTCAATCAAACGGTCATATCTGGGAATATCTGAAGAGGCGGAATAATGGAAACCATAATCCAGTGTGGAGTTTTCTCCTGATTTCCATAAGACTTTTTGCATCAGATTGAGCTGGGAATAGGCACTACCAACCTGCTTCAATGGATCTGGATTTACCTTGACTACATCGGTATCATTTTCTCTTACTACAAAATCCGGCCTCAAATAGGAATCCTGTCCTCCATTTTTACCCATTTTCAAATCCCCATAATCAAAATAGCTAGCGCTGGTGATGAATTTCAATTTGTCACTTCCATAGCTTAAATCCCCATGGAAAGACTTTTCAGCATAGGCAGAAGAAAATCTGGAAATGAAATTTCCAGAAAGTCCTGAGCTTTCCAATTTGCGACTAAGAGTTTCAAAAACCATCACCCCACCAATGGCATCAGAGCCATACATTACCGATCCCGGTCCAAATTGGATTTCTGTGTTTTCAATGGCAAATGGGTCTAGAGAAATGACGTTTTGAAGATTCCCGCTTCTAAAAATCGCGGTGTTCATACGTACTCCATCAATAGAATAGAGCAATCGGTTAGCTGAAAAACCTCGGATCATTGGGCTTCCACCACCCAATTGGCTTTTCTGAATAAATACCTCACCGGAAGATCCCAGCCAGTCTGCGGTGTTGGAAGGATTTCGTAATAAGAGTTTGGATTGGTCAAGCCTTCTGACCTTTTCAGGAATATCCGTTTGGTTTTGCCTCCATCTGCTGGATGAAATCACCGCAGCATCAAGAGTCAAATAGTCAGCTTGAAGGAGAACTTGAAAGTTATTTTGAGCCAATTCTTGCCATGAAGTGCTTACTAAACTGTATCCGAAAAGTTGGAAGTAGAGCTTTGGCTCATTTTGAAATATGCCGATGTCTACTTTTCCATCTTGGTTGGTTAGTTTGATTACCCCTCCTTCAGTTTTATAAATCATAACACCGGATAAGGGAGTCTTAGAATTTGATTCTATAACGCTTACCTCCTGGCAAAAAACGCTGCAAAAAGGCAAACAAATAATAAGTAGGAAAATGGGTAGTGCTTTCATGGGAACCGATGAGCAAATAAAAATAAAAATTAGATGTCTCAGGAAAGAAAAATAGATAGGCGGTATTGGGGAGATTTTGAGTTGCTTTGGATATTTCCAATTTTGAGATTGGATTATCTTTAGGATTTATATAAATGCTTGAAAATTAACTCGTTTTAATTTGTTTTGCTTGGGATTTTTTATGTAGCTTATCTTACTATTTTTCAGATTAGACGGGTAATTTCTATTAATTTTTACGGAGTGATTTCCTGAATTTCCTGAAGGTAGGATTCTTTTTAATCAAAATTTTTACCTATGGAAAAAGACCCAATACAATCCTTATTGGCCCAAATAATGGGGCAATTAGATGCCCAAACCTCAAAGGATGAAAAAGTCCTCAATGAAGGCTTGTTAGAGTTAGCAAAGGCAATTCCCAGTCAGGAAAGGTCATCGATTTTTCCAGAAAAGCTCTCGGTTCAATCCTCTGATTTATTTTACCGAAGCGCGCTGACTTCCAAGGAAGAAAAGAAGCTGGATAAGCTAATTAAAGAAGCAAAGGCGGAGACGACCGTTGCTGATTCAAGGATTTTCGTGAGGGAAACTCCAGTACGATCCTCTCAGATTCCAGGATCTGTACCCAACTGGGCTCAGGGCGCCAAAGTTGAAAAAACCATTGGGCCAATTACCAGAATAGATGGTCGACAGGTCTTTGTGGATGTATATCGGGTAGAAAAGTTAATTGCCCTTAGAAAAAATGGTACGAATGAGCCCTTACTGTATTTCAAAGCTGAGTTTTCTGAATCAAAACTCAAAAAGCTTAATTCCCCACCGGTAGAGGTTACTGATACTTACAAAATTGTCCCAGGAAGTATTTGGATTAAGGCCAATTTACTTGCGGCTGGAGCTCCAAATGATCGATTTGTGGGACTTCAGGTGAAATCTGGTCATATTAAACTTTCTGCCAATCCCAATCTCAGTGGAGAAAACTTGGTATTGACAGCCCTGTGTACCGTCCAAGTTAATCTGCAATTGGAGTCCTCCAGTCCTTTTGTAAATGGAAACAAAAAACATGGTAAGGATGCTGCTCAGGCAGAGCTCAAGACACCAGAGACTTTTTCATTCACCTTTGGAGGTCCATTAGTCCCAAAAATCACTGGGCTAGGACCAAGTAGTTTGAAAGCTTATAAAGAGGTTTGGAGTTTCTCTTTCCAAGCCAATAAAGCCCCTTCTTACTCCACACAATTGAATAGGGTATTGATCCCTTTGATTTCGTCTAATTCCAAATTTTCTCCCCAAAAACAGGTAAGTCCTCTTTTGGAAATGGAGGGAGAGGCCTCTTTGAGCCAAAGTTGGTGGGGAATTCCTGCTGCTGTTTTGGATCTTAATGCACCCTTGCAGGCAGCAGGAGCGGGAGGAATAATACTAGATGTCAAGGAAGGTATTCAAGCCAAATGGAAAGGCTTAGATGGAAATTCCATTAAGCTTGGCTCTATTCAAGTCCTAGCTGATCCCGGAAGAATTGGAATCACAGCATTGGCTGGATCGGCTCAGGACAGTTTTCAGAAATTTTCCCATTGGAAAGACAAGCTCAATCCTCATGGAACAGAGCTTCTGATCAGGATTCCAGAAAATCCTTATTTAATCTTTAATTCTCTTGCCGAAGGGGTAGAACTTATCCTGACCAAATGCCATGCACAGGCCAAGGTGGATAGGCCAAAATTGGTCAATGGCCACGCTGTGGAAGTGAAAACCAAGGATTCCTTGCTGATTTTGGCAGGTAGTGACCAGGCGAATCTACTTTATCTGATTGATGATAATATTTTGTGGGACAATAAAACCCCATTTCAAAAAGTTCCAACTTTTAAAAACCTAGCTTTAGCATTGGAAAATGCCCTGTTTACAGTTTCTCCTGTAAATGGGCTTTTGATTTTTGGGACCTGCGATTCGACTTGGACCAAAATCACTGACTCGGTCACCTTTTTGAATTTTGGACTGGTCAGTTATCTGCCTACGCTTCCAGATCCATATTTGGCAAATTTTGGAATTTTGGGACGTTTGTCTGGAAAAGGGGGGGCTCTTAATCAAATTGTCAGTTGGCTGTTTTGCAGAATAGTCCAAAAATCGGTTCCTGAAAAAGAAGATGAAGTGATTGTAAGTTTCCATTTTGGCAATCAACAAAGTGCTCAGCAAACTTCTCCTTCGGGTACTATCAGCCCTCAACATGTTGACGTGAAATCCCTTCACATGGCGGATAGCGCAGTCCCTGATTCAGTACTAGGGGTTTTGAAAAACTCAAACAGTGTAAAGCAGAAAAAGGATATACCAAACTATGAGGAGGGCTATAAACAGAAGACTGCAATTTTAGAGACTGATTATTTTGCCCTTTTGGACGTAAGCTCCAATGCCAATCAGGTAGGTGTCAGCTATGGAATGAATCCTCAAACGATCAGTAGGAGAAGAGAGACTGTAGGAGTGGCAAGAAGTACAGGTGAAAATGAGGCGACTATTGACGGTACCTCATCAGAGATGATTACGGTAGAAGGAATGCAGGTAAAAGTTCCTGGACATTTTGCACGAATCTTTCTTTTGCCTCAAGTCGCATGGGAGCCCACCATTAACACCTTCGAACCAGTTCAGCCAATGGATCCTCCGGCAGGCTTTAATTATTATCCAAACGATGGGGGCCCCACTCGCTTACTCAATACAAGTACTCAAAACGTAACTTTGGCTCCGATCCCTTTGACTGACTTTTTGATCCAGAATTTCAAAGATAAAAAAGCAGACATCTTAGCCCAGTTTACCCTTCCTTTTGGACTAAAGGCCTTGGCTAGGCTGGATCATAGTCCAGATTACAATGGGAAAAACCCTAAAGTGGAAATGAACAGACCCTCTTTCAAAGATAGATTGTTTGGAGGGATTCAAATCAGAGCTATTGGAGGAGATGCTGGGGCAATTTGGCCTCAGGAGCCCCATTTAAATGACTCCCCCATGTTTGAGGGAAATACTACCCAATTGAATAATATTCTAGACCTATTTGGAAACCCAACTGGAGCCAGTACACTGGGAGATTCTGTAACTGTAATTTTCAATGGGGAATTTGGTATCAATGCTGCACAATCCAAAGGGGTCCCTGTTTCCACGATTGATTTTACAGGCTATGGAGCCAGCACGTTTTCGAATTGGCTAAGTCCAAGCGCGGCAATAGCCCAGACCAGTCAGGCAAGATTTGATGTGATGCTTGGACGAACTTCACACGAGATTATTCAGGTGAAAAGTTTGGTTTACCCATGGGGGATCAGGGTGGTTCGTACAATTACACTATTCCGAACTAGCTCAGGATTTATTTATCGATTAGATAGCGGATGGCAACCAGAAACCGATGGGCTTTTTGATTTTAGGTATAAATTCAAAATAAATGGACAGACCCAGGAGGTAGAGCCTTACCGAATCCATCCTGGTACTATACGAGGACTTTTCAATATCAAAAATATCAGAGAGGACGCTGGTATGGCTGATTTTGAAAGAGCTGACCTTAGAAAAACAGGGGATACATACATAGATCCAGATGGAAATCAACAGACATGGAATAAGCCAAACGAAAATATTCCTGTTTTCTGTAGACCTGTTTGGTTCGATGCTGATGTAGAGCTTGAAAATCTTGTTCAAGGTCACAGCCAAAATAGAACACCTGCCAAGAAAATACTTGGGTACGTACAGCTTGCTCCTTCTGGTGTCCCTTTATCTCCTTCGAGATTTAGGGAATTACTTGATATGCAGGGAGGTTTGATTGGGGGAGACATTGATTGTATCATGGATTTGAACAAGTCAGGTCAGCAGATGAGGATTACCCGATTCGATTTTTCCCATGCTAAAGATCCCTCAAAAGCAGATCCTGTATTTGTGGCATCTGCCCGAGGAAGTGTCATTTTACCAAAGACCGGAAGTTGGAGTATTGTTCAGCATAATGTGGGTACAGGAGAAGTGACACCACTTCCACAGCATGTACCAGTTCCGATTATCAGAGTAGGAGAGTGGACCAAAAATTTTGTCAAGACCCCACTGGATCTGCCCAAAGTTTTGTTGAGGATGGCTTCGCCTTCAGAACTATTAAGAAATCCTGTTCCAGAGACCCTGAATTTTGGAATCTTACAGACGACGTCCACCCAAAAGGCTTTGATTTTGGCTCCTTCTTTTGAAAAAGGCAGGGCCAAGCTTATGAGCAAAATTCCACCGCTATATGCAGATGCCTATAGCCTGATGGCTGGAAATGGAATTTTTCCCAATTCAGGCAACGCTATTAACGAGTTTGGAAAAGCATTCCCTATCCTGACAGGTACTGGTAGTGGTCTAAATGCAGTCAAAGTCTTTGTCGAGCGCGCAGATATTCAGGATGGGACTTCTAATGTGTTTGAATTGCTGGCAATCGAAGCCAAGAAACAAGGGGAGTCCATTGTAGATCAGGGTTTTAAATTATTGGCTGGAAAAGCTAATGAAGGATTGAATAAAGCCTTGGCATTTGATATCCCTCCTTTTGAGACTGATTTGGTGAATATGGAGGGGTTGAGAATCTATATTCAATATGCCACTACTGAGAAAAGAACAGGGCAACCTGATAAATATGTAGACTCCAAACTCAATTTTGACATTGATTCCTTTGCAGCCGATGCGGCGAAAACCTGGAAAAGCAGATTGAATAATCTGGCCATGGTGGTCGATCTGGGTGATTTTGAGGGGCTGATGAAGATCAAAGGGAATTTCGATTCTAAAAAAGGGTCTGAATCAGGTTATAAAGGAGAAAAAGACAGCGATTTCCCAAGTCTTGGCTATCCCACTCCTGATGTGGAATTTCATAAAGACCTCCAACCGGTAATTGATTTACTGCAAGTTTTGGCCTCCTTGAGTGAGGGGGATTATGGTGCAGTGATGAAAAAGGGATTGGAAATAGCCATGAGTAATGCCGGAGAGATCTGGGAATACAAGTTTGAGGCTAAGAAGGAGATTCCTTTAGTCCGATTCCCTCCAGAAGAAAACCTTTACAACTCTCCAACCACACCACTCAAACTAGAGGCAGGTTTGGAGTTGGGAGTATATTTCAATGCTGCGCTTAAAGTAACCTCAGATCCTAAGCAACTCCTTCCGACAGCCGGTGCATACATAGGCTTTAGAGGTGGGCTTCAGGTTCTTTGCGCTTCTGTAGGAGTAGGCTCCATTTTCGCCGTAGGAGAAGTAGCCCTTCAAATCGCCTGCGATACCAAAATTGGCCCAAGCCTGACCATGAAATTTGGTTTTGGGGTATCCATTGCGGTTGGACTTCCGGTTGTAGGCACTGTCTCGGTGACCTATATAGTCGGATGTGAATTGTACGCCACCATGTCTCTATTTAAGGTGACAGCTTATATGCTGTTTAGAGGACATGCAAGTTTGGTGGGTGGATTGGTAAGTGTGACGATTTACATCGAAGCAAGTGGCGCCATAACCCGCCAGAATGGTGTCACTGATTGTACCGCCTCAGTGACTTTTGGTTTGGATATCAGTATCTGCTTTATCATTGATATCAGCTTTGAAGAAACATGGCAAGAATCCCGTCAGATAGCTTAATACAATTTTTATAAAATATTATGGAACCGAATAGACTTTTGACCCTTATGGCTCTTCCTCAGCATTTTGATGGGGAGAATTTACACTTGAATCTGGTACTTATCCCAAGAAACAAGAATCCGGAGAAAATCTGGAATGTTTCTGCCAATATGCAGCAGATACCTGTGCCAGGGTTTTCCAATTTTCAACCTCAATTTTCAATTTCTATAGTTAAAGGAACTGTTGAATTACCCATTGAGGCTCCAGGAAATCCTGCATTTACTCCTATTGAAATTCCTGTATCTGTAGATGAAGCCTTACAAAAGGCGGATTTAATTGAAAAGATTGCCAAGTCCTTTAAAATGGATATTGGTGACGATGCTGAAGTCCTTCCTCCTCCAAAACCTGAATCAAAAACAGTCAGAAAATACCTCCCGGTAAGCTATCGAGAGAGCTTTAATTTTACCCAACCCAGACACCCTAATGCCGTCACCGACGACAGCTATGCCTGTGCTATTCGCGATCAAAAACCTTCAGGTCTGATTGCTCCCAAAACAAGTCTGAGCTGGGGAAAAGTATTTGCACATATAATTAGGCAGCCATTATTGGCTAAGGCTTGTGGGATGATCTATTCGGTAAGTGTCAAAGTAGACAAAGAATGGTTTGAGAAAGGGGGATACATCTACGCCAATATCATCAATGAACCTTATTTGACTGCTCAAAAGAAAACTTTGGAATCTAACCAATCCAACCTAAATGGGCCATTGGTTAAGCGATACGCAGCAAGAATTCCAAAATTGAAAATTGGAGAAACCCGGCCAGTATTTTCTGCATTAACTTTTCCTGTAACCTACAAAAAGGCATCTGATCCGCAGGCGCCTGTTCCTATAGCCCCTTGGGATGAATTGTTTTTGGAATCACGCTCCTATGATGATGGCTTTGCCAAGGTTGTCCATGCAAATCAACCCATCAGTGGTAACATGCTAGAAGAGAAGCCGGATGGATTTGCTCCGCAATCTGAAACTGGAATTCGTTTAGGCTGGGATGATGAGCAGATTTTGGTATGGTACATTCGGCAACTTGCAGAAAATCCTCAAGAAGCTGGAAAGCGGATAGATGCTCCTCTTTGTGTCAACGGCTATAAAATTGATGTCAGGGAGCCAGGGAAAAAATGGGAAAGTCTTAATTCTATAGAATTGGATCAAAATCATCCTCTGGTTAAAATTCTTGCTACCAACAAGACTGAAATACCCTATCAGGTTTATCCTAACAAAATCTCAGGTCCCAATGATGATTTTTTTTGGATGCCTATGTATTATGCCTCTTGGCTAGGAAAAAGTATGGTTGCTGAGGACAAGGATGCCATTAAGCTTTTCAAAACCGACCAGAACTATTCCGAATATGCCAAGGGAAATCCAGGTAAACCAGGGGTTGATCCCAATAAAACCCTAAATCCAATTCCCTTAAATACAGATTTGAGGTATGGCGGCACTTATGAATTTAGAGTAAGACTAGCAGATATCAGTGGAGGAGGTCCAAAAGTGGAGGATTCTCCTTTGAATGATGCAGCCAGCCCTTTGACGACTGTTTCTTTTAGACGTTACATCAACCCTGACTTATTGAGGATAGAAAAACCACTTCATCTTCTAAATCAGACTGCTACTATTTTTAATGCAGGTGACGATGATGAGACTTCCTTTGATGATAATACGGTACTGCATGTGAAGAGACCTATGCTAGAATATCCAGCAGTAATTTTCACAAAGAAATACCCGAATGCGCTTGATTTACTTCGAAATCAGACTTTTCCAGATAAAAATATAAAGCCGGCTCTTGCAGATCCTGATGTTACAAAAGTATATATCAGGGTAGAAGTGAAATCATTGAGGATGGACAATGCATGGAGTCAAAATGGGAAGGATGATTACATCACACTTTACCAAACTCATCGGTTTTTTCCATCTGATTTTGAGCAAACCCTCGATATACCAATTCAATTTATTGACGTTCCAGTCTTGAATTTGGGCAATGAAGCCAATCCTTTTTTAAGAGATGACTTGAAAAGCAGCAACCTTAATGGTATGAATGAATTGGTTCTCCCTACAGGCCGACAAATTCGGGTTACTATGAGAGCCGTAGCTGAAGTAGGGGGGAATTCAGAGGAATATTTTGGGGTAATTGATCCAGATCAGGAATTGGATTCCCGATACGGGAAAAAGACCCAATTGAGTTTTTATAGACCACCTTTTGATGAAAATGAACCCCTGTTGGGTGTCTATGGAAATGTGCCCGAAATCCAGGGAATTTATCTGAGACCAGATGAGGTGCCTACATTGAAAAAAAATCAATTCTCTGCTCTGATTCAGAGAATTAGTGAAAGCAATCAATCCGAGGCAGTAAAAAGACTGGCTGACGCCCTTGGATGTGAATCAAAAGGGATGACTTTGGTAGCTCCAAAGGGGCAACGAATAGCCTTCGGTTGCAGCAATAGAATAAGGCATTCTCTAGCTCCTGATGGGAGTAGCATTACTTTCGCTTCCAATGCTGAATTGCAAAACCATTGGATTGGAGCACTTAGTTACCAGCTTGACAGGGATTGGGCTTGGGATGCCTTACAAAACGATGCTTTTT
Source organism: Algoriphagus boseongensis (assembly GCF_004362805.1). GTDB lineage: Bacteria > Bacteroidota > Bacteroidia > Cytophagales > Cyclobacteriaceae > Algoriphagus > Algoriphagus boseongensis. The sequence continues at coordinate 1,322,463 of NZ_SNYF01000005.1, read as the reverse complement.
CAATTTTCAAAACCCATAAATTCCGAAATGACAGGGACCAAGAATGGAGGAAAAAAGTATTGGTGGGAGAGATAGAGCTAAAGCATACTGTTTCCTTCGAGGCTATTCAGGATGACCGTTATGGACAGGTGAATAGGTCTTTCACCAGGATTATATTTTTGGATGCTTTGGAGCCTAAAAATGACCTAAAACACGGGGTATTAAACCAACCTCGTTTTCCGGATGAAATCTGGGCTAATTATGAGATTGAGGCCAATTTCAAATCCCAGCATCCGGGTGTTGAAACCAAAAAAACTCCTTGGCTCGCTCTACCGACTGTTTTGCCGCCAAGTCAGATACCAAAAATTAAAAGCGTTGGCATTGCCTTTTCCCCATACGATAGGGCGGATGATTACAGCTCTACAGAGGCCAGAAGAAGACATTTGTGGGTAGAGTTTGAAGAACCGATTCATAATCCAGATGACCAGTATTTCTGTAGAGTTTTGGCAAATTCTCCAGATCAACTAATTTCCAACAACTCTCCAGAGCAGTTTCTAGCTCCTGAGGAGAGTCCAATAAATTTGGATCCAGAATGGATTCGGGTAATCACCCCGGGACAGAGTAACGATTTGTCAGGCCTAAATGCCATGCAACAAATGGTTCCCTCTACAGATTCTGATAGACATTTTATTCTCCCTTTACCTCCAGGAATGTATTCCGAAAGCCCCGAGATGTTTGGGTTCTTTACCTATGAGTTTCGTGTTGGGCATGGGCATTTTGTGGAGCGTGAAGAGGTTGATAAAGAGTTTAACCTGGATTTTTTGAGTGTAAATGAACTTCCTGCTGTGAGTCAAAATGCCCCAAAAGGGAACCTTTGGTCAACTGCTCAGGGAAGATTTGGCAGACCGCTTCGAGTTACTGGAGTTCAGCATCCTGCTCCAAATTTGCTTTGTACCCTAAATAGAGATGACTTGAGGATGTTTGTTTCTGCTCCTTTTGCCAAGGCGGTTTATAATGGCAAAAATGTCACTTCCAAACCACCTCGAACAAGTCTTTGGGCAGTACTTTATGCTCAGGTTTATCAGGCGGATGGATTAGATTTTAGGAATATTCTCCTCGGTGAAAAAGAGATGAAAATTGGCGTAAAAATCAATCCTAAGAAAGGAGAAAAAGATCAATTTCAGGAATTATTGGCTCAAAGCTACCAAGTAAACAAAGTCCCTGATCTAATTCAGGCGAGTTTAAAATTAGATGTAAAGGTCCAGGTAAAAGGTAATGTTCTTGCCCAGTTGAAGGACAAACATCCAGTTGGAACAGCAATTTTCACTTCAGAAGAAATAGCCCAGAGACTTTCCCTTTTTGGATTGCCTGAGGATAGTCCGCTGAGTGTTTTGGTGGTGGAAGTTTTTGGGAATATTACCAACCTATTTGATCACATGGATGTGATGGACCTGTATAGGCAAAGAATAAATCCAGAATTTGAAAGGATGGCAAGAAGCGCGGAAACCGGGAAAAGACCAGAAACTATTGCTAATGCTGAAATAAGACCATTAAGCAGAGGTTTGGGGCATTTTAGGATTCTTCGAACCTCGCCGCTTACCAAGGTGCCTTTTGTATGTTGTCCTACCTGTGAATAACTTAAAAACCCCGACTTTTATAAGTCGGGGTTTATTTCTGATAAAGCTTATTAAGCTTTTCCTCTCAGCATCAAGTTCCAATACATAAATGGAAGCCCGTATTTTTTGAGTAACCACATGCTGTATTGCTCTTTGGTCGTATCCACAAATTTTGAAATGAGTGGATCGCTATCCTGAATGTTATCGTATTTAAACTCGCAGAGCAACATCTTGCCATAACCGGTCACAATAGGACAGGAAGAATAGCCTTCATAGGTTTTTTGTCCCACTTTGCCTGTCTTAATTAAATTCATTAGGTTTTCTACCAGGACAGGAGCTTGCTTTCTAATGGCAGCACCAGTTTTAGCAGTAGGTAAATTAGCGACGTCACCAATAGAGAAAATATTTGGGAAGCGTTTGTGCTGCATGGTATGGATATCCACGTCAATCCAACCTTTTCCTGGTCCCTCCTGAATTGACACCTTGGATTCTTGGATAAATTTTGGTGCGGCTTGAGGAGGTGCCAAATGAAGCATATCAAAATGAATTTTGATTTCTGTCGCACCAGTCAATTCCTCACCCAAAGGATTGCCTTCCATGATGGTGCAATTGCTTTCTCCTGGTTTGGAGTACTGGAAGTAAATTTCCTGTTTCTCAGCATCAATTCTGACTGGAGCATAAAAGGGTTTGAATATGATGTCCCTGTCGTGAATTATTTTATTTAGAGTTTTTGCAAAGGAAGGAACCCCGAAAATTACGGTACCAGGCGTAGCAAAAAGCACGTTGGTCTTGTCACGGATTCCCTTTTTGCGGAAATAATCCTCTGCCATATACATGATTTTTTGAGGAGCGCCACCGCATTTTATTGGGGTAGTAGGTTGGGTGAAGACCGCATTGCCACCTTTGAAATTTTGTAGAACCTCCCAAGTGTGCTTTGGATCGGTATAGTTAGAGCAAACCACTCCCTTATCCATAGCTTCTTTAAGGCCTGGAATCATTTCAGGAACCATAACTAGTCCTGGAACCGGGATGAGGTAATCGTAAGTGAAAGTTCCAGAAGAAGCAGTTTTCACTTCATTAGTATCCGGATCTATTCCGGTCGCTTTGTCCTTTATCCAATCCACTCCTTTGGGAATATAATCTGCCTCATCTCTCTCAGTATCTTCAAAATCAAAAGTCCCTGCTCCCACCAAAGTCCAAGCTGGTTGGTAATAATGCTTCGCAGAAGGCTCAATTATGGCTATTTGAAGGCTATGATCCTTTCTTTTCAGTTGGGCGGCAATGGTAATTCCTGCTGTGCCACCCCCAATGATTAATATCTGATAATGTTTCATAACGAGGGTTAATTTTATACCTCAATGTAAATTTTCTTCTCCGAACATTAGGTGATATATGTCACCTTAAAGGGTGATTTCTGATTAAAGTCATCTTTGATTCTCTCAACTTTCCCCTTTGTGAGAATTATCACTAACTTAGTTTTACTTCAGATTCATTTTTGTGGTTTAGTAAAGCATATGACACTAGAAAAACTCAAGCAGGCACTACCAAATCTTACCGATCCCAAATTGCTCAATTTGATTTTAGAAAAAGGGCAAGAAATGCATTTAGATCCCGGTAAAGTATTGATGGAACCCGGTCAATTTATTAAAGCTGTTCCTTTGGTCATCGATGGTTCAATCAAAATAATGCGAATGGATGAGGAGGGTAAAGAATTGTTTCTTTATTACCTGGAACCTGGAGAAACCTGTGCTTTATCCTTAACCTGTTGTTCAGCTGCTCGGCCAAGTGAAATCAAAGCAGTGGTGGAGGAGCAGGCTATTTTAATGTTTATTCCTATCCAATACCATGAGCAGTGGATGGATGAGTTCAAGCAATGGAAGGATTTTGTCTCTAGCACCTATCAGCAGAGATTTCATGAAATGCTAATTGCTTTAGATGCTGTTGCTTTTAAGCGTATGGATGAGCGTCTGATGAGATACATCGTTACCAAAATGAAGCAACTCAAAGCCAATGAGCTTCATACAACCCATCAGGAAATTGCAAATGAACTCGGGACTTCCCGAGAGGTGATTTCGAGATTGCTCAAGCAGCTTGAGAAAAAAAGATGGATTGAGTTGGGAAGAAACGTGATTTATATCCGTGATGATTTTGAAGAGTTGATTAGCAAATAATCAATTCATGATCAGCAGGGGAATGTGTGTGTGGTATGCCATTTCTATGGATTGGCTTTTGTGCAAAACCTGATTCCATAGATTTTTGTGCTCGTGACACATGACTAAAATAGTTTCTTCGGCTTCATCCAGATAGGCATTCAATCCTTCAAATGCACTCGAAGCAAAGAACGTGTGAATTTTTACCGGAAGTCCAGGATGTTTTTCTTCAAGAAATGACTCCAGACCTTTTAGGCAAAGCTTATCCTTGAAGCTTGTTTCAGTTTGTACGTGAAGGAATTCCAATCCCAATTCCCATCGTTGGCTGAGTCCAATAATCCAATCGATGAATTTTTCCTCGTGATCGGCAAATTCTAAGGCTAGCGTTATTTTCTTGATTCCCGATACTTTTGCCTGGTTCGGAACTACTAAAACCGGACAGGAAGCTTCACGAATGGTATTTACAGCGGTGGAACCCATTAAGGTTTTTTTCAGTCCACTTATGCCCTGAGTTCCCATGACGATTAGATCTGCTTGCTCTTCTTCAGCCAAGTTTGCCGTGGTTATGGAGGCAGTTCCTTCAATCAGTTTATAGGAGATCTTTACTTTGGAGGATTTATAAGTAGAAATCAATTTTTTGAATGCTCCCTCACTGTCCTTGTACATGGAATCCAAGGCAATGGCAGCTTGGGATGCGAAGTCATAGACTATTTCAATGACATGAACTAGAATAATTTCCCCATCTTTTTTTTCTGCAAGGGTAAAAGCAAAATCCAGAGCTTTGATGGAGTTTTCTGAAAAATCAATCGGGACAATAATCTTCATGGCGGGGATATTTTATAACCTTAATTTAATTCTTATCCCAAGTTTTTTAGCTGATAAGCCTAATTTTATCCAAAAAATAAATTCATCTTATCCTTTAAATACTGCGATTTCTGGACATGTAACATTTGTCACCGCTTTCCACTTAGGGCGTGATCTACTTTTGTGACAGGAATTAAACAAGAAATAAAATGGATGTAATTGTCCTTATTGGATTTGCAGCAGCAATATTGATTGGCGTAAGTTTAGGATTGATTGGGGGAGGAGGATCTATCCTTACCGTTCCTGTCTTAGTGTACATTTTGGATGTTGACCCGGTTTTGGCGACGGCCTATTCACTCTTTGTGGTGGGTAGTACCTCATTAGTGGGAGCAGGTACTTACATGAAAAAAGGTTTGGTTGATTACAAAACAGCAGTAGTCTTTGCCATACCTTCTTTTATCGCAGTATTTCTTACCAGAAAATACTTGGTTCCAGCTTTACCAGATCCTCTTTTTTCACTGGGTGAAACTGCCATTACCAAGAACATCGGTATTATGGTGTTTTTCGCTCTAATCATGTTGGCAGCTTCCTATTCCATGATTAAAAGCAAAAAGGAAGAAGCTTCTGACGAGGATGAGAAAGTGAAATTCAACTTTCCTTTGATTGCGGTGGAAGGCTCAATTGTTGGCGTAATTACAGGAATTGTGGGAGCAGGAGGAGGATTTTTGATTATTCCTGCTTTGGTTCTTTTGGCCAGACTTCCTATGAAGATGGCTGTAGGAACTTCCCTCTTGATAATTGCAGCAAAATCCTTGATTGGATTTTTGGGTGACTTATCTACCCAAACTATTGACTGGAACATGTTGTTAGTCTTTACCGGACTTTCCATTGTTGGGATCTTTATTGGAAGTGCTCTTTCTAAGAAAATCAATGAAAAAGTACTCAAGAAAGGATTCGGATGGTTTGTCTTGATAATGGGTGTTTATATTATCGGAAAAGAATTAATGAAACTCTAATCCATGCTAAAAGAGTATTTTAAGATCTTTATTGATGGCTATTACGGGTATTGGAATTACCTGACTTCTGAAATTTTCTATCCTTCCTGGCACAATTACTTTTGGTGGTTGGTTGGCATTTCGGTGGTCGTTTGGGGAATAGAATTGCTTTTCCCCTGGAGAAAAAATCAAGCTGCGATTAGAGAGGATTTCTGGTTGGACGGGTTTTACATGTTCTTCAACTTCTTCTTATTCTCCCTGATTGTGTACAATTCAGTTTCTAATGTAGCAGTCGAAGCCTTCAATGATTTTCTTGCTCTTTTCGGAATTCAAAACCTGGTAGCAATTCAGGTAGGAACCTGGCCTGCATGGGCTCAATTTCTATTGATGTTTGTAGTTGCGGATTTTATCCAATGGAATGTTCATCGATGGTTGCATAAAAGTCCTTGGTTATGGGAATTTCATAAAGTACACCATTCGGTGGAGCAGATGGGTTTTGCCGCTCATTTGAGATATCACTGGATGGAGACAATAGTCTATAAATCAGTACAGTATATTCCATTGGCTATGATAGGTTTTGGACTGGATGATTTCTTTGTCCTTCATATCGTGACCATCATTATAGGTCATTTGAATCATGCAAATGTCAAGATTACCTATGGCCCTTTGAAATACATTTTGAACAATCCTGTCATGCATCTTTGGCATCATGCCAAACACCTTCCGGAAGGAAGCAATGGTGTGAATTATGGGATATCGCTCAGTCTTTGGGATTACATTTTTGGCACTGCCTATATCCCAAATGAAAATGAAAATGAGCCTTTAGGGTTTGACCATGTGGAGGAATTCCCGAAAACCTTTTGGCAACAAATCACCTATCCATGGAACAGAAGCAAGCAAAAAGCTTAAATCCCATTAACAATTGGGGCACGGTACTTATTTTCTGTGCCACGCTAGGACTAGCACCATTCCTTCCTGAACCGCATATCTGGGGGAAATTACGTTGGATTGCCGGTGGGGCTGTCGGAATGAAGTTGGTCGATTGGGGTGATTTCGCCATGCATGGTTTGCCTTGGGTATTTTTGATCAGATTGATCGTGTTAGAGGTTAAGAAAAGATTTAGGCCAGTTCAAGGCTAACAAGCTCAGGTGACTTTTATTACTGACCTGAAAACAACTTGCATGGTAAATTTGTAATCAAAATACGAAACAACCATGTTCAACTTCTTTAGCACAAAACCAAAAAACTACGAAGACATTCCAGCTGGTCCATTTCACGACCTAAGTCTTCAGAAAGACACAGTAATTCTGGACGTTAGAACTCCAGGAGAATTCGCCGGAGGCAAAATCAGAGGGGCAAGAAATATCGACATCATGTCGGCAAACTTTGTCAATCAAGTAAAGAATCTCCCAAAAGACAAAACCTATTTGGTTTATTGTCGAAGTGGAAACCGAAGCGGTCAAGCTTGTGAGATTATGGCTGATTTGGGATTCGAAAATCTAAAAAATTTAGCAGGTGGCATCATGAGATGGCCATTTGAAACAGTATAAGTTATTTAAATAGGTTTGGGTTAATAAAAATGCCGGGTTCTTAAGAATCCGGCTTTTTTCATATCAATTCAACTAACCTTATTTTCTTTTTGAGATTTTATTCAGGGCAATGGGCTTTTGCATTCTGGATTTGAAAGCAAATTCGTCCATTGGACTTTTTTTGAGATGCTTGGTAGCGCGTCCCTGCACCCGAGCTCTCCACATTTTGAAAGAACTCCGCTTCATGTTTTTTCTCATGAGCTCAATGGTTTCACTTTCAGAGATTCCAAATTGACTCAGGATGGCATCAAAAGGTGTCCGATCTTCCCAAGCCATTTCAATGATTCGGTCGATATCGGCTTCGCTCAGGATAATTTTTTTCTTCATTCAAATCAAAACCTTGAAGAGGTAGAATGGTTTTTTTCTTGTGAAGAAAATTTCTGTGGTTTGGTTGAAGCGAGATCTCCGCTTAAGGGATCATGAGCCCTTGGCTGAAGCTATTCAAAGCGGTTTGACAGTTCTTTTGGTCTATATTTTTGAGCCCTCGCTTATTTCAGCCCCCCAATACGATACTAGACATTGGAGGTTTATTTGGGAGAGTTTGCAGGATATACAGATCGAATTGAAGAAAAAGGGAGCTGAAATTGCCTTTCTGCATGGGGAAGTGGAGGAGGTTTTTACCCAATTGCTTGCTCAATATGAAATAGAAACAGTTTATTCCCATTTGGAAACTGGGATTCAGCTTACTTATCAGCGGGATTTAAGAATCCAGAAGTTTTTTGAGGAAAGAAATATCGCCTGGAAAGAATATCAGCAACATGGGGTAAAAAGAGGGAGGAAAAACCGATCTAATTGGACTCAAGAGTGGTATGGGTTTATGAATACTCCGCTTAAAAACCCTAAACTTGAAAATACCCAATGGGAAGTTTTGAAGGATAAAATTTCGAATTTTCATATTCCTCAGGAATGGATGACTCCAAACCCTTTGATGCAGCCGGGAGGAGAAAGCAAGGGGCAAAAATACCTTCAGTCTTTTCTTCAAGAAAGGGTGAAAGATTACAGTAGAAATATCAGTAAACCAGAATTTAGTAGAAAAAGCTGCAGCAGACTTTCTCCTTATTTGGCTTGGGGATGTTTATCGCTAAGAGAGGTTTACCAAAGGTCACAAATTAGGGTCAAGGAAGGATTTCAAAAAAGGAATTTTACCAATTTTCAATCCCGACTTCGCTGGCATTGCCATTTTATCCAAAAGTTTGAAATGGAGTCCAGAATGGAGTTTGAACCGATCAATAGGGGATTTGTCAAGTTTCCTTTCGAAGACAGGCCAGATTGGATTCAGGCCTGGGAGGAGGGCAGAACTGGTTTTGCTTTGGTCGATGCCTGTATGAGATGCTTGAGAGAAACCGGTTACCTGAATTTTAGAATGAGGGCCATGGTCGTTTCTTTTTTGACCCATACTCTGGGACAAAACTGGAAGTTAGGAGCGGATTTTCTTGCCCGTCAGTTTTTAGATTTTGAGCCGGGGATCCATTATCCGCAATTGCAAATGCAGGCAGGAATGACCGGAATCAATACCATCAGAATCTATAATCCTGTCAAGCAGTCTCAGGATCATGATCCTGAAGGATCCTTTATAAAAAAGTGGGTTCCTGAGCTTTCGTCAATTCCCTCAACTTTTATTCATACTCCTTGGGATTTAAGTCCTTTGGAGCAGCAGGAATATGGAGTTGAGTTGGGCAAAGACTACCCGCATCCATTGGTCAATCTAGAAAAGGCCGCATCCATCGCGAGAGATAAAATCTGGGGGGCTCAAAAAGATCCAGACGTAGTGAAAGATGCCAGTAGAATATTGAAAAAACATACCTTACCCAACCGGATGAGTTGATATGAAAAAAGAGAATTTACCTACCAAGCTTTGTCCAGTTTGCCAAAGACCATTCACCTGGAGGAAGAAATGGGAGAAGAATTGGGATGAGGTCAAATATTGCTCCGAAAGATGCCGAAGAGATTCAAAAAAAGAATCCTAAATCCTAGCGATAAGCGCCGATAAAGAAGGCCAGCCAAATGAAAAGAGGCAGAAAATAAGCGATTAGAACCACTATTGTACTTTCCTGAAAACTTCTTCTGCTGATCATGTGGAATCCATAAACCCATACGATTCCATAGATGATTTCGAAAATATTCAATACAGAAAGGGGATAATGGTACTTTTCATCGACTGAGTCCGGTCCTACAATCCATAAGGCAGAGAGCGGTTCGAAGTTTTGAATTTCCAGGTAGGTGACATTTCCTGAAGGGTTCATATAAACCAAAAGCCTCAGCAATTCTGGAAAAATGAAGACAACTTCCGCTACCAATGCGAACTTCCATAACTCCTTAAAATCAGCTTTATAGCCCACCATCAAGCCTATTGACCAAAACAAAAAAGCAATCACAGTGAACTTCCAAAGTAGAGCGAATGGAGTCCAGAGATAATTAAGGGTATTGAAAATATGGAAAAACATCAAATCCCCTTGGGCATCCAATCGTTCAAACTCTGGGATGGATTCCAGAATCAAAATATCTGTGAAGTACCTGATCAAAAGGAAAATCAGAACCAGAACGAAAAAAAAGATTCTTTTATCGAAATCAATCAGTTCGCTTAAACGTTGTGCTTGAGGTGAAGCGAATTTCGCCATAGGAAAATTCTTAATTGAGGTAAATCTAAGCGATTGTTTACAATTCGCTTTAGTTTTGCGGTGTTAATAGAAAGTAAACAATGAAAAAAAGGTGTGGTGTCGGGTTAATTCTTGCGTTTTGGATGCTAATTCCTTTTTTGGGAATTGCTCAGGCCAGTAGCCCTGTTGTGTTGCCTCCTTCCAATTCTGAATATTTATTGCTGGACAAGGGTCTTCAGTATAGAATTACCAAGGCCATCAACAGCATGTATAACTTCGATTTCCCAACTGCAGAGCGAGATTTTGCGGTGATCATGTATCAATATCCGGAGCATCCATTACCGGATTTTTTGATGGCTTTAGGCTATTGGTGGAGGATAGAAGTGGATGTGACCAATACCAGATATGACAATATCTTTCTGCAGTATTTAGATAGAGCGAATGAAAAAGCCGAAAGGATTTTTGATGAGAATCCAAAAAATAAAGAAGCAGCTTTCTTTTTAGCTGCTGGGTATGGATTTCAGGGAAGATTATATAGCGAAAGAAAGAGTTGGACCAAGGCGACTTTTGCGGGAAAGAATGCTTTGAAATACATGGAATTGAGCCGAGGAGAGGAGGAATTCAACCCAGAACTTCTGCTTGGAGATGCCTTGTTTAATTATTTTTCAGTTTGGATTCCTGAGGAATATCCGCTTTTAAGACCTGTAATGGCTTTGTTTCCGAAGGGAAATAAGCAATTGGGATTGCAACAATTGGAGACTGTAGCTTCCAATGCCTTCTATACTCGGGTGGAGGCGCAATATTTCCTGTTTAGACTGTATGCCTCTATGGAAAATAGGCCATACGATGCTTTGAGGATTTCTGAGTATCTCCATGGGAAATTTCCTAATAATCCATATTTCCATCGTTCCTATGCCAGGCATTTGTATACAGTGGGTAGATGGACTGAATCAGTCCGGCAATCACAGGAGATTTTGGATAGGATAGATGCAAAGCAGACCGGATATGAATCCAACAGCGGTAGATATGCCGCGTTCTATATCGCAGAATATAATTATCGGGTAGGGAATAAGGCTGAGGCTAAAAAATATTACCTAAAAACTGTAGCATATGGGGAGGAATCAGAGTCTCAGGAAAGTGGTTATTATTTGCATTCTCTGATTCAATTAGGCAAAATAGAAACCGAAGCCAAAAACAAAGCTCAGGCTAGGAAATACTTTGATCGGGTAAAAAAATATGCGAAGCGAAAACACCCCGCTCATAAAGAAGCCAGAGATTTTATCAAAAAGAATAAACTTTAAGCGGATTTCTTCCGTTAGTCAAAGACAAACTCAGGAGATAATTTGAATTTTTTCTTGGTATTCAACTGTTTATAGGGGAATCTTCTTCGAAAAGCAGGTAATACTTAAGAAAATTTTGATTTCCGTTTATCAAAAAGAGTTAATTCGATTTAAAACTTTCCTTAATTATATTAATTTTGCGCAGCAGAAAATTTTGTAAAAGCGAAATATCATGGACAATAGCGTAAGAATCAAATTTGATAAAATAGACAGAAGGATTCTGGAAATCCTTCAGGCGAATGCCAAAATCACCAATGCTCAATTGTCCAAGGACATAGGATTATCTCCTGCGCCTACTTTGGAGCGAGTGAAAAAGCTTGAACAGTCTGGAATCATCAAGAGCTACCATGCAAAGCTTGATCCTGAAAAAATCGGATTGGGTGTAAGTACTTTTGTTTTGGTAAGCTTGATCGGACACAACAAAGGCAATATTGATGCTTTCATGAAAGAAATCAACGGTATTCCTGAGGTGATCGAATGTCACCACATCACAGGTACCGGTGACTTTATTTTGAAAATCATCGCTAAGGACATTACCGCTTATCAAAAATTGATGTTGGAGAAAGTTTCTGAAATCAAGGAAGTGGATTCCATGCAGTCAATGGTAATTCTGTCTACCTTTAAGGACTCTAAAGTGTTGCCTATTCCTGCCTAAGAATAAAATTAGTCAAATCTAAGGGTGGCAATTGTCACCCTTTTTTTTTGAAGCTTGTATGACTGAGAATCCCTGGAAAACTAAAGCCATTCAAAAGATTTATGAAAATCCATGGATTACTGTGGAGAATCACGACATTATTAATCCAGCTGGGAAAGATGGGATTTATGGTAAGGTTCATTTTAAGAATCGGGCCATGGCGATTATCCCAATCGATGAGGAAGGTTACACTTGGTTGATAGGGCAGTTTCGCTATACTTTGGATGAGTACTCTTGGGAAATCCCTATGGGTGGAGGGCCAATTGAGCTGGATATGCTGGAGTCTGCCAAGCGGGAGCTTAAGGAAGAAACTGGTCTGACCGCCCAGAAATGGACCGAAATTCTTAAAATTCATACATCAAACTCGGTAACGGACGAGGTGGGCTATGTGTATTTGGCACAAGATCTCAAACAAGGAGAAACCGAATTCGAGGAAACCGAAATCTTACAAATCAAAAAACTTCACTTTTCAGAAGCCTTGGAAATGGTAATGAATGGGGAGATAACTGATTCAATTAGTGTTGCTGGGATTCTAAAGGCAGCAAGAATTTTTGGCTTTTAGCATGACAATAAAAGATCATTTTAAGACCACTTTACTTTTAGCCTATCCTGTTATGCTTAGCCAATTAGGTCAGGTAGCAGTTGGCGTAGCAGATAGCATGATGGTTGGAAGGCTTGGTGCCGTGCCCTTGGCAGCAGCTTCTCTTGCAAACAGTATATTTTTTGTGATCATGATGTTTGGAATTGGGATTTCCATGGGCATCACTCCTTTGGTGTCAATAGCAGATGGAAAAGGTAAGAATAAGCGTATCTCTAGACTTTTTGGACATGGACTATGGATCAATTTGGTGACAAGTTTGCTTTTGATTGGAGTGATTTTTGGACTTTCCCAAGGATTACACTTTTTGAACCAACCAGAGGAAGTGGTAATTCTAGCTGTTCCTTATCTCTTTATTATCACGGCCTCGCTTTTACCGATGATGGTTTTCCAGACGTTCAAGCAATTGGCGGAAGGACTTTCTCAGACCAAGCAGGCCATGTATATCACTGTATTTGCCAATTTGGTCAACGTGTTTTTAAACTGGGTTTTGATTTGGGGAAAATTAGGATTTCCGGAAATGGGCCTTAATGGAGCCGGATTGGCTACTTTAATCTCCAGAATTTTGATGATGGTCTTGATGGGAGGGTATGTCTTGAGTTCACAGAGATATAAGAAATACCATTTCAAGCTCAAGAATCCCAATGCAAGTCTGATGATGATCTCAAGGATTTTGAAAATCGGAATACCTACAGGCTTCCAGTTTATTTTTGAGGTTTCAGCCTTTGGGACTGCGGCGATTATGATGGGATGGATCGGGGTAAATGCCTTGGCAGGGCATCAAATAGCCTTGAATTTAGCATCGATCAGTTACATGCTTGCCACAGGGCTTGCCACCGCAGGTATGATCCGAGTGAGTAATCAAATTGGAAAAGGAAACATCAAGGCGATGCGAGAAGCCGGGATGGTCGTTTTTGGCTTGGTGATTGGGTTTATGTTTCTCTGTGGGGTTCTCTTTTTCAGTTTTAGATTTTTCCTCCCGACCCTTTATATCGATGATCCTGAAGTAATTTCCCTTTCGGCCTCTTTGCTGATTATTGCTGGATTGTTCCAGATTTCAGATGGAGTTCAGGTGGTTGCACTTGGAGTTTTAAGGGGAATGGAGGATGTGAAAGTACCTACCATCGTGACGCTTTTGGCGTATTGGGTTTTGGGGCTTCCCTTGGGTTATCTTTTGGCTTTTGAATTTGGTTATGCCGAAAAAGGAATCTGGTATGGATTGTTAATTGGATTGAGCATTACAGCGGTATTACTTTTCTATAGATTCCATTCCTTGAGTAAAAAGAGGCTTCAAAATATCGCCCAAACAGATAAACTTTCTCCGGTTTCGTAATTCTTGCTTTCTATTTCTGGCTAATGATTTATCTTGAAATCAAAATCAAGATTTATCCCAAAATGCAAGGGATACTTTAAAGTTTATTAGCACATGAAACGACTCTTTGTATTGCTTGGTCTATTCTTGGCCACTTTTCCTGTTTTTTCACAACATCCGGCTGTTTTGTCCCAAAGGGAGCAGGCTGCGGTCATTGATTCCTGGCTAGAGGAGAGGATTCAAGGACTTTTACCGAGTTTGATGACTGAGACTGGGATTGACATGTGGATTGTGATGTCAAGGGAATACAATGAAGATCCAGTGATACGAACCCTTTTGCCTGCAACCTGGCATGCTGCAAGAAGGAGAACCATTTTGGTCATGTATCAGCCTGCTCCTAACCAGCCAGTAGAAACCTATGCCGTTGCAAGATATGATGTGGGTAAATCCTTTAAAAGAGCCTGGAATCCTGAAGAACAACCTGACCAATGGGAGGCTTTGGTGAAGATCATCCAGGATAAAAATCCCAAGAAAATCGGCTTGAATTTCGCCAAAGATTATGGACATGCTGATGGATTGACTCATTTTGATTACGAGGAATTCATGCGAAAACTCCCAGCAAATCAGGCCTCGAAGGTTGTTTCTGCTCAAACTTTAGCGGTGAGATGGCTGGAAACAAGAACCGCTTCCGAAATGGCAACTTATAAGCATATCCAAGAGATTGCTCATCATATTGTACAGGAAGGCCTTTCGAATATGGTAATTACCCCGGGAGTGACCACTACGGATGATGTGGTTTGGTTTTACAGGGAGAGAATTAAGGAATTGAAATTGGATACCTGGTTTCACCCTTCCGTAGATATCCAGCGTCCTGATCCAAACTCCAATGAGGCAAACAGATCATTTGCTGTAAGGCCGGATAATCAGGTTATTCTTCCAGGGGACTTATTACATATTGATTTTGGGATTACTTATCTCAGACTGAATACAGATACCCAGGAGATGGCCTACGTGCTTAAAGCCGGAGAAACTGAAGTGCCAAAGTATTTGCAAGATGCTTTTGCTGTCGGAAATAGGCTTCAGGATATTTTGACTTCCAATTATTTAGAGGGGAAAACAGGTAATGAAATCCTCCGGGCTTCACGAATCCAGATGGAAAAGGAGGGAATCAAAGGAAGTATCTATACGCATCCTTTAGGTTTTTATGGGCATTCAGCTGGCCCGACCATTGGAATGTGGGACAATCAGGGTGATACTCCTGGAGCTGGGGATTTTCCTCTTCATGCAAATACAGGCTATGCTATCGAGCTCAACGCCGTGGTTTTTGTGAAAGAATGGAACAAGGAAGTTCGCATCATGCTGGAAGAAGGGGCGTTTTTTGATGGGAAAAAAGTGACTTACTACAATGGACGTCAAAAATCCATTTTGGCAATTCCTAGAGTAAGCAATTACTTGGGTTATTAAGAAAGCAAGTGGTTTTTATGATCTCTCTTGATGAAAAAGAGAATCAAGAAGGCTAAAAAAGCTACTCCTCCGCTGGATAAGAATACCAAGCGGAAGTTTTCTGGATTATTTGCATAAAGCCATCCTGAAACTAGGGCTCCAACCCCGATTCCGCTTTCCAGAAAAATATACATTGTGGCTAAGGCTCTCCCTCGGAATTTATCCAGGGAGAGGTCTACCACCCAGGCAGTTGTGGTAGGACTGTACATTCCTACAGCCGAGCCAAACAAAACCCCTGAAGCAAGGAGCACTGCTTTACTTTCTGCAAAAGCAACCGAAACCATAGCTAATATCATGGTAACTACCGCTGCTCGCAGCACGACCACCCGACCATATTTATCGGATGTTCTCCCTGCAATCAAACGGATTCCCAAAGAGGAAAGAGTAAATACAGCAAAGAATAGCCCTTTGTTTTTTATCCCAAGATGGCTGGAGAAATCTGGGATAATGGTAAGTACCACTCCAAAAGAAAACACAGATAGAAATAGGATAATTGAGGGAAGAAGAACACGTTTTTCTATGATTTCATCTTTCTTCAAGCGAAACATTTGTAAACTCAAGGGTTCCTTTTCTGTAAGGGTTTCTTTAAGCCTCATTAGAATTAAAATCGAGAAAATAGCTGTAAAGGCAGCGCAGTAGAATAAGGTTTCGATAGGCCAAAAGCTGGCTATCCATCCTCCAATTGCCGGGCCTGCGGCCATTCCTAAGGATCCAAAAAGGGATTGAATTCCCATGGCTTCTCCACGTTTCTGAAAAGGGACAATGTCAGCTACATACGCCGATGCGCCAGTAGGAGTGAATCCAGCCGAAAACCCATGAGCAAATCGCAAAAACAGGAATCCTGAAACAAAACTTAGGATGGGGTAGAGGAGACCGACTACAAAACAAACTGCAGCTCCAACCATCATCACTGGGATACGCCCAATCTTGTCCGCCAATTTTCCGCTAAAGGGTCTGGATAATCCCGCAGAAAGCGTAAATAAGGCTATGATCAGCCCCTTGTAATCTTCTCCACCCAAAGAACTCAGATAAGCTGGAAGCTCTGGGATGATCATGTTAAAGCTGGAGAAAAAAAGGAAGCTGCTCATGCAAAGCAGAAAAAAGTCCAACGTAAAAAAGGAGGGGAGCAGGCGCATGGAATAGGTAAAGTTCAATACAAAAGGCCGGAATTTCATCCGGCCTCTGAGTTAATTTTGATCCTTATTGGCTTCTTCTTCGCTTTGGGCCAGAAGGAAGGCTTTCATGAATTCATTCAAACCTCCGTCCAATACACTTTGAGCGTCTGAAGTCTCATAACCGGTTCGGTTGTCTTTCACCAACTTGTAGGGATGAAGGACATAGTTTCGGATCTGAGAACCGAAATCTACCCGAAGTTTCGAGGATTCAATTTTGGCGATTTCCGCATTTCTTTTTTCCAACTCCATCTGATAGAGTCGGGATTTTAGCATCTGCATGGCTTTCTCCCGGTTGGCTAGCTGAGAACGCTCAACCTGACAAACCACCACGATACCGGTTGGCTTGTGGGTCAGCTGAACTTTGGTTTCCACCTTGTTTACGTTCTGACCTCCGGCACCTCCTGAACGGGAAGTATGCAGTTCCACATCGGCCGGATTGATTTCGATCTCAATCGAGTCGTCCACTTCCGGGTATGCATATACCGAAGCAAAGGACGTATGTCTTCTTCCTCCTGAGTCAAAGGGTGAAATTCTTACCAAGCGGTGAACTCCTGTTTCGGATTTCAAGAAACCGTAGGCCAAAGGTCCTTCAAACTCCAAAGTAGCTGATTTGATACCCGCAACTTCCCCAGGCTGAACGTCTACTTCTCTTACTTTGTAGCCGTTTTTTTCTCCCCACATGATATACATACGCATGAGGATTGAGGCCCAGTCGTTACTTTCTGTACCACCTGCACCTGGATTGATTTCCAAAACCGCATTGAGTTGATCTTCCTCTGCGGAAAGCATTTTCTTTAATTCCAATGCTTCCACGGTATTTTTTGCCTTCAGGTATTCAGCCTTGATTTCCTCTTCGGTCACTTCTTCTATGCTGTAGAAGTCGTACAATACCTCAAGGTCCTGAATAATTTTATCCAGGTTTTCAAAATCACTGGTCCAAGTCTTTCGAGCTTGGATTTGCTTCATGGTTTTTTCTGCCTCTTCTGGGTTATTCCAGAAGTCTGGCTGGGCCGAAACGGCCTCTAGATCTTGGATTTCTAATTTCTTCCGATCGTAGTCAAAGATACCTCCTCAAAGCCGAAGTACGGGCTTTCAAGTCTTTCAGTTGTTCTGAAGTCATCTGTCTAGTTGAAAATTTAGGTTGCAAAAGTCCGAAAAAAAATGCGCTTTTACCAGCTTTCCTCAATTAATCCAAGCGCATCAGAATGATTTGCGCACGGTTTCCATTCCCCTGTTTGAATGTCTTGTATCGAAGCGGAAGCATAGCCAATCCAGTGCCGACTAAAATGCCCGAAACTGTGGCTACGCCTCCATCTATTTGAAATTTTTCGTCTTGGTAAATACTGTTGATTGTTTCTACTCCGATCAGTAATATCCCTGAGCCCAAAAATAAAGACGACAAATTCCTCAGAGTGCGATTTCTGGGATCTTTGTTCCGGATATCAATTTCCACAAGGTCATCGGGGCTTAGAATATTTTCAGTCAAATAGATGAAGTCTTTGTCGAATTCGACAATTCTATCTGTCACAAAATAGTCAAGCTTTTTGCTTTTATAAGTCAGGTCTTCCCCGACATAATAGCGGATTTGGGTTTTCTGATTTCCTCCTCTTTTAAGCAATAAAAAGTCCTTGGATTGAGCCAAGGAAATGGTTGAGGTGAGAAAAAATAGAAAGCAAAGTGCTTGAATCGTTTTTGCCATAGCCTAAATAAAAGAAAAACGGGAAGTTTCCTTCCCGCTTATTCAATTAAATTTTTACGATCCAATGGTGAGGATCTTCAATTTCTCCGTATTTGATGCCATCCAATTCTGCCAAGACCTTGTGGGAGAAAGCTTCTGGGCCTTTTGAAGGCATGGTGTAGTCTTTTCCTTCAATATTGATTTTAGCAATATGGGCGATTGTAGCTGCAGTTCCAGTACCAAAAGCTTCTTTCAAAGTTCCATTTTCAATGGCCTCAACCAGTTCAGAGACGGTCAAAAATCTTTCTTCAACTGGCTTTCCCCAATCTTTTGCCAATTGTAAAACTGAATCTCGGGTGATCCCTTTAAGGATAGTTCCAGTATGAGTAGGTGCAGTAACCAAGGTTCCGTTGATGTCAAACATCACATTCATGGTCCCGCTTTCTTCGATTTTACTGTGAGACTTTCCGTCTGTCCAAAGTAATTGATCGTATCCCGCCTTTTGCGCCTGCAAGGCAGGATAAAGAGAAGCGGCATAATTACCTGCAGTTTTTGCAGCTCCTGTTCCTCCTTCCGTTGCTCTTGTCCACTTGGTTTCAACTTTCACATTGACTGGCTTACTGTAATAGGCACCAACTGGGCAGGTGAAAATGATGAATTTGTAAGTATCAGATGGTTTTACCCCAATGTAGTTGTCCATAGCAAACATGAATGGACGGATGTATAAGCTTGAACCTTTTCCGGTAGGAACCCAATTTCTATCCAAATCCACCAATTGAAGGAGTCCTTCCATAAAGATCTCTTCAGGAATTTCAGGCATGCACATTCTGGCAGCTGATTCATTCATTCTTCTGGCATTGGCATCCCCTCTGAAAATCAAAATTTCACCCTTTTCATTTTTGTAGGCTTTCATTCCTTCAAAAATGGATTGTCCATAATGAAGTGCCGCGTTTGCAGGATCAAGCTGGAGAGAGGCATAAGGTTCGATACGTAAATCGGTCCATTCCCCATTGACGTAATCGGCAACAAACATGTGATCAGAAATCACTTTGCCAAAGGCTAAATTTGAAAAATTGATTTCCGGGAGCTTTGATTTTGCGATCTTTTTAACCGGAATAGCTAATGAAGTTTTCATTTTCTTGGTATCTGAGGCACTGTAGCCGGTAAAGGGAATTATTTTAGGATATTGAGCGGGATTAAAGTCTTGGCTTCCAGGTGACCTCTTCCACATTGAGTTCTTGAGCCATTTTTCGACCCAAGACAAAAAGGTAATCGGAAAGTCTATTTAAATATTGGATGATTAAATCGTTCACAGGTTCATAAGAAGCAAGTTCAACCACGATCCTTTCTGCTCTTCTGCAGACTGTTCTGGCTAAATGAGCGAAAGACACTGACTGATGTCCACCAGGAAGAATAAATGCCTGCAATGCGGGTAATTGTGCATCCATGATGTCCATTTCCTGTTCTAAAACTTCTACATCTTCCGTATGAAGGTCTGGCTTTTTGACTTTGTCTTTACCCGGAACTGTAGCTAATTCTGCTCCAATTGTGAATAGGCGATCCTGAATTTCCTTCAGAAAATCTGCTCTTTTTTCATTTACCTCCTGATCTCTCAAGAGTCCCATGTAGGAATTTAACTCGTCGATCGTTCCGTAAGCATCAATTCTTAAGTCTGATTTAGGAACACGGGTACCTCCCAAAAGTGAAGTGATTCCCTGATCTCCGGTTTTAGTATAGATTTTCATTTCTTCCTCGAGTCAATCTCAAGCAAAAATAAGAATCTATTTTGATAAAAAGGGGATAAAATCAAACGTGAGCAGCTACTCCGCGGGTTGGATTCGGATTTAATTTGTCTGTCTCCACCAAACCATCCCGGAGTCTGACGATTCTATGTGCATAATGTGCAATGTCGTCTTCGTGAGTTACCATGATGATGGTATTGCCTTTGGAATGCAGTTCATGAAAAAGCTCCATGATATCGTGAGAAGTTTTGGAATCCAAGTTACCAGTAGGTTCATCCGCAAGGATGATACTTGGGTCATTTACCAAAGCTCTGGCAATGGCCACTCTTTGTCTTTGACCACCGGAAAGTTCATTAGGTCTGTGCTTAGTTCGATCACCAAGACCGACGTTTTCCAAAGCCTTAAAAGCCATTTCCTCTCGCTCTGCTCTGCTGTATCCAGCATAAACTAGAGGTAAGGCGACATTTTCCAGGCAAGTTGCTCTGGGTAAAAGGTTGAAAGTCTGGAATACGAATCCGATTTCCTTGTTTCTGATTTCAGCCAACTCATTTTCACTCATATCGCTGACGTCTTTTCCTGCAAGGATATAAGTTCCTGAGGTAGGGGAGTCCAAACATCCGATGATATTCATCAGGGTTGATTTTCCGGAACCTGAAGGTCCCATAAAAGCTACATATTCTCCACGGTCCACATTGATACTTACTGATTTCAGGGCTTGGATAATTTCAGAGCCCATTTTGTAGGTTTTGTTGATTTCGTGGGTTTCAATTACTCTGCTCATAGAAAGAGGAGGCTAGGTTAGTGGTTTAGTTTTTCGAAAGTCTAATGTGGAAAAATACGAGGAAATCTCCTAATAGTTCTCCATTTGGAGTTTTTCAATTTCATCCCAAGTCATCCAAGTGCTCATTTCTTGGATGGCTGCAGCGGCATAATTGTCCAATCCAATCCGCTTGGCTGCCTGAACTTTTCTGATCCAAAGCAAAGGGTCTCGGTTGAAATCACTCGCTGCGTTGATGGTTTCATATTGGCCAAGTGGATCGCTGACCCGATCAGCTGCACTCAGAACCAAAGGGGTGAAATACGGATTTGCAGTCAATTCCTCACTTACCCCTAGGAATTTTGTGAATGCCAACAAGGATTCCTTATTGGCCCAATCCGGATTGGAAAGAAATTCTTGAAGCTCGATATCCCGATCTGTCTTACCTTTTAGAATTGCCCCAATTTCCTGAAGCTGGGAACGCGTCAATCCATGAGCTTTTTGGGCCAAAAGTTGAAAAGCCAATTCGGGTTTTATAGGTTCAGAAGCAATGGATTTCCAATTCTCAAATGCTTTTTCTGGAAGAAGTTTGTTGAAATCTTTTAAAATCAGAGAATCAGAAACTGAGATTGGAATTCTTGCTATGTTGAATTTGTCTTTGATTCGATTTGCATCTTCTTCAAATCCTCCCAATTCCAGAATAGAAAGCAAACTTGGATTAAAAGCTTGGAATCCCTTCTGCTCAGCCACAATCAAATCCTTTCCAGCTTTTTCAAAATCAAGGTTTTGTGCTTGAATTTTAGCAGTAAGCTGAAGGTAATAGGCGGCATCTCCTGGATTTCTAAAGGCCAAACCATTTAGGTTCTTCACTGCTTCCATCACTCGGCCGGCACCCAGACTTCTTAAGGATGCAGATTCCTGAAGCTGCATGGTGTAATCCAACATTTCGGGCATCCTAGCCAAAGAATCCAAATTCTTTAAATCCTGAGTAGGATCTTCATTATTCCTTTCAGTGATCAGGTTTCTCCAAGCCGCATTAATCAGCATGGGAGAAGTGGCCTTGTTTACTTGAGCTTTTAAGGATTCGGTAAGGCTTGATTCAGGGGTTTTACCGCTTTTTCGAATGGCCGCCAATTGGTTGATTTGTGAAATGAAATCACTTTCAGATTCTGAAAGATTCACTTCCAAACCAAGTTTGGATTGAAGCGCAATCCAATTTGAACCTGCAACAGGATCTGAGCTAGCCTTACTTTCCAGGATTGATTTTGCCTCGTCAAACTTCTGAGTCAAGGTGTAGAAGAGTGCGAGATTATTACTTAGGTAGGGGTTTTCAGGGAAAAACTTAAGACCCCTTTCTAGGTAATAAATCACCTCAAAGGGTTTATTCTCCCTGTTTAATCGATCACAAAGCAAAAGGATATTGTCCACTTGTGGAGCCTCAGAGAAGCTTTGCTCTAAATGCTCCTTGGCTAGAGTAGGTTGATTAAGTTCGAAAAGAAGTTGTGCAGTCAGGAACTTTGCCTTGGGATTGTAGCGGTATTGATCCCAACTGTTTTCATATAGAATACTCGCTTCTAGCTTTTTACCAGTTTGGTAATAGTAGTCGCCTAGCGTATTGGTAGTGAGTGAGTTAAATTGCGCAGCAATAATGGCCTCCAAATAGATAGTAATCACCAAGGTTCCGATTATTCCTCCGATTCTCAAGTGATAATAGGGTAGAGAATAAGGCTTAAAAAGAATCCGATGAACAGCTTTACCAGTATTCATCACATTCAAAAAATTACTTATTAAGTAGATGAAGAAAAATAAGGAAAACGCCATTTGAGAATAAACCAAAAGGTGTTTGACCATTTCTTTGGCTGGCTGATTTGCTGAGATTTGAATTTTGCCTAAAAGCCAAAGCAAAACAGCGAATCCCAGAATATAGAGAAGCCGGATTTTTGAAGGGCTAGCAGCTAAATTGGGCTCTTGAAGAATCTTTTGATTGGTAGAAAACCAGCCTAAAACTCCTATCGGGATGACCAGGAAGAGAGGGGAAAAGATCGGAAAGGGGATATTGACTTCGCCTTTTAAATCCAAAAGCAATCCAATCAACAATAGGAAATAAATCACTCCTAAAATGGTGATCTGAATCGAGATTTTGGTGCTTAGGTTTTGGTTTGCTTTGGCGAGAAGCACATAAATACCGGATAGAATGGCATGTCCTTGCCAAAATATCCAGGCCAAGGCAAAACCCAAGGCGGGGACAATTGCTTGTTCTGCCAGATAAAGCCCTGGATTTTCTACCGGGCTTAATTTGATTAAGGCCAAAATGGAGCCCAAAAAGGGCAATAGAATGCTAAGCCATCTCACAAAAAAGCGTGCCTGAGTTTTCCAAACATGAAAATAGATCACAGGAATAAGAGATCCCGAAATCAAAATCAGTAAAGGGTAATTGGAACTTGGGCCTCCGATGTTTAATCCATTTACATTGGAAAGAGTCAGTAAAACAATCCATCCTAGTCCAGTGCCTAGAAATGGGAATTTCTGGAAATAGGAAAATGAAGTCAGCGCAGTGACAGCAACCAAGAAAAAAGCGATCCCAAATAGGTAGGATTCGAGAATGGTAAAGGCAGGCGCGATTGCTTTGAATTCCTGAAAAACAATGAAATTGTCCAATTCAATTGGGATAGAAAGATTCCCCAAAGAGACTTCAGTAAATGGCACTGCTACTGTATCCAAAAAAGTAGCGGTGGTGAAGCTGGGGTAGGAATTTGGGTGAAGCCAAAAAGAATAGGCGGCAAAAAGCCCTCCCGTCACTAAGAGCAAGAGGGCTATTCCAAATCCTAAAGAACTGGTAAAAACAGATTTTTGACTCATTATTATTCCAATACCTTTGGCACTCTGAAATAGTCAGAATCTCTCTTTGGAGCGTTTTTAAGCGCTTCATCATGGCTCATATGCGTTCCAACTTTGTCTTCTCGCATGTCATTTACCTCGGAAGACATGGTCGTTAAGGGTTCCACATTGGAGGTATCCACTTCATTGAGCTGCTCCACCCAATCGAGAATTTTGGACATGTCTTTTGACATTTTCTCAGCGGAATTTTCGTCAAATTCCAGCCTTGCCAAATGCGCAATTTTTTTAATTGATTCTTTATCGATTTTCACTGTTCGACAGTTTTTTGAAAAGTATTTTCTTTTAAGCCGTTATCCAGAAGAAGTTGATTTTGAATTACTTCAAAACACTGATTACTCAGCTCCTCTTCCGAACCAAAATCTTTTGGGAATATCGGCTCATGAATGACCATTTTGGCCGCTTTACGATGGAGAAGTAATTTCCCATCGTCGGGTAAAATTAGATAATTATAGGACAAGGTGACCGGAATTATTGGGATTTGTTTCTCAATAGCCAATCGAAAAGCCCCTAATTTAAAAGGAACCATGAACGGAGGGTTTTTGGTGTAGATACCTCCTTCGGGGAAAAGAACAATCCCACTTCCGTTTTCCAGAGCTTCTCCAGCCCGCCGAACGGTTTCAGCTCTGCTTTTTACCCGATCTCTGTCTACGGCTATGTGCAGTTTTTTGAAATAGTAGCCAAAAAGTGGAGCCTTTCTGATGGAAGCTTTACCGACGAAAAGCACGTCTCCAGGAACAAATCCCATCATAGCTACATCCAAATAGCTAAAGTGATTGGCAAGAAAAATATAGGGTTTGCCTTTTTCCAATTTGGCTCGGATATCCATTTTAACAGGTAAAAAAATCAGGTTGAAATAGGTTTTGGCCCAATATCGGTTGATTTTTCTGCCAAATTTTTTCCAGCCAGGCACCCAAATGCAGACTAGAAAAAAGGGAAAAATCACCAGAAAACTCAAGGCGAATAAAACTCCAGAATAAGAGGTGTAGATTTTCTTTCTCATCTTATTCCTGATTGATCATATGGTTAGCCACTTTGATGAAATAGCCCATCATCAATTCCTTTACATTGGGATCTAGATTCAAATTATCCAAAGCAGAAAACATGGAATTAAGCCAATGATCTCGAAGATCCGGATCGATCGCCCATTGCATATGTCTGAGTCTAAGTCTAGGATGGCCCCGTTCTTCTGAATAAGTCTGAGGTCCGCCAAAAACCTGAAGCAGGAACAAAAAAAGCCTTCTTTCCGCTGGTTTGAGGTCTTTTTCGGGGTAGAGTTTTCTCAAGGCCTCGTTCTTTTCCACTTCTTGATAAAAGTGGAAGGTGAGTTGCTGAATTTTCTCCTCACCAATCAGCTCATAGACGGACTGAAATGGGTTCATGCTGCAAACTTATCAAAAACAAGAATTCAGCCTTCCCATTTTTTCACTTTCAGAGATGTCCCTTCTGTGGAAATCACCACAATTTCTTCTCCTTGGTCTAGAAATTCCCCACGGGAATACGCATCGTAGATTTCTCCGTCAATTTCGATTTTACCGCTTGGTCTGAGTCTGGAATGAACCTTTCCTGTTTTTCCTAGAAGATCATCCGAATAAAAACTCGACGTATAGCCTTCTGATCGATTTTGAGTGGTCGCTAAAGTTACCGCTCGAAAAGCTCCCCATTGGTTTACTTTTGGTGTCAACCAGAAAACTAATCCAACTGATGCTAAGGCGGCCAAAATTACCGTAAGCAGGGCAGCAAAAAGTTGGGAAGCAGGAACGAAATCAAAGTTGAAATCCTGATTGGGAAGCATTCCCAAAACCAATCCGGCCAAGATGCATACAATCCCCAAAACCCCGAATATCCCAAATCCCGGAATGACAAATAGCTCCAAGGCAAGCAGAATTATCCCTGCTCCGAAGACGATGATTTCCCAGTTTTCGGCTAATCCATTTAGATAATAAGGTATGAAATAGAGCAGGGTTGCAATGATTGCAGCTAAAAGAGGAAATCCAACTCCGGGAGTTTGAAGCTCAAAATAGATTCCTCCGATGATGATTAGGATCAAAACTCCGCTTATCGCTGGACTTAGGAAAAAGGAGATAATGTTTTCAATCATTCCTTCTTGGTAAGCCAATACCTCAGCTTCTTCGAAGCCTTTAGCTTCCAAAATCGATTCAATGGAGTCAAATTCTCCATCACAAAAACCAAATTTAATGGCCTCCGAAACAGAAAAAGTAATGACGGAACCAGCCTCGGTTACTCCTTCGATTTCAATTTTTTCATCCACCATGGCCTCTGCGATTTTGGGATCTCGACCTTTGGCTTCAGCTGTACTTCGCATCATGGACCGCATATAGGATTGATACTTGTCAGGCGCAGCGGCTCCATCTGTTCCATTTACAACCGTGGCTGCTCCAATGCTGGCTCCTGGAGCCATATAAATGCTGTCACAGGCAATTGAAATCAATGCGCCTGCTGAAGCGGCGTCTTTATTGATGAAAACATAAACTGGAATTTCTGATTCCAAGAGGGCTGTACGGATTTCATCTGCATCCGTGACAATTCCCCCATAGGTATCCATCTCGATGATGATCAAGTCTGCCTCAGCCTGTTTTGCTTCATCCAAAGCCATTTTTACCCTACGGTTCATGGCAGGATCGATGTCTTTGTCAATCTTAAAAGTGAATACCTTTTCTACTTTTTCCTGAGAAAAAACAGGAAAGGAATTGAGAAAAAGCAAAAGTAAAATCAGGGGTTTGATAACTCTCATAATGTCGTAATTCATCGAAAAGATAAGCAGGAGGGAGTCAAATCGCTAATTTCAGTTGGGATTTCCTATTTGCGAAAGCTAGGTTCTGGTTTTATATGCCCCTGAAAATTTTAGCATAATTCTTGCCTTTGAGAGATTGCAAAAAGATTTGCTTGAGTTTAAAATTTTCTAAGCCTATGAATAATCGAATTACCTCATTTTGTTCAGTTTGTTGTTTCTTCCTGTTTATCAGTTTATTCAATGGGAATTTGGCGAAGGCGGAAGAGTTGATTTTGGGAGATTCCATCGGAGTGGAAAAAGTAGGAAACAAAACTTTTATCCTTCACCAGGTCACTCAGGGAGAAACTCTTTTTTCAATCTCCAGACGATACAGCGCATCTGTAGGGGAAATTCAAAGTGCGAATGAAAGCTTAAAGCAAGGCCTGAAAACTGGGCAGACGATCCGGATTCCTTACGTCACTTCTGCTCAAGCTCCAGAAGGAGGTTCAATTCATAAGGTTTCCCCCGGAGAAACTCTTTTCTCTATTTCTAAAAAATATGGAGTAACAGTAGATTCCCTGAAGCAATGGAATAAGCTCATGGGTAATGATTTGAGTGTGGGACAGACTTTGGTGGTCAAAGAAACTGCTCCTGAACCAACTCAAACTGTGGCCGCTCCAGTGACTGTAGCATCAGTTTCCACAGTTTCTTCCACTCCTCAAGAAAAGCCCAAAACTACACCAGAAGTAAAAAAAGAGGAGAAGAAACCTGAACCTAAACCTGAGCCTGAAAAACCAAGACCAACTCCAGTAAAAGAAACAGTACAAGAAAAACCGGTGACCAAATCCGCTCCAATAGTTCCTGGAGAGTGGATTTCTCATACCGTCAAACAAGGCGAAACCCTTTTCTCCATTTCTAACCAATACAACTCTAGCGTCGAAGACCTGATCAAATGGAATGCCTTAAGCTCCAATAATTTAAGATCAGGTCAAGTAATCAAAGTTGGACGGGCTCCAGAAGGTCCGTCCACAGTACCGGTAATCGGAGAGCCAAAAGTTGCGGCTTCTACTGCAGAAATGAACGTGGAGCCAACCATTGAAAACACCTCCGGTGGATTTAAAAACATCAAAGAAAACGGACAGGCAGAAGTAATCGAAGGAACAGGAGGACATAAAAAGTACTTGGTTCTTCATAGATCGGCTCCGGTTGGCAGCATCATCCGAGTAAAAAATGAGGAAAATGACATGACGATATTTGCAAGGGTAGTAGGTACCCTGCCTGAGACCGGGGATAATTCCAAATTGGTGATCAAACTTTCCCAGGCTGCTTATGATCAGCTTCGTGCCGTAAATGCAAGATTCCCTGTGGAGGTTTTGTATTAAAAATGAAAAATCTAATTCTTAGCCCTTGGTGACAAGGGCTATTTTTTTGTCCCGACTTTTCAGATTTGATGATTAAAATCAAGGTCTGGGTTAATTTTTTGCCATTCTTAATCTCTAAGGGTACCTTTGTCCAGAGAAATTTCCTCATGAATAAAGTCCAGCTCTTCTTCCACTACCTTTTCAGATTTATCTGGAATGCGATTTTTATAATTTCTTATCCAATCTTGGCGAGTTTTGGATTGATTTTTATCGGGTTGACCTTTCTCTTTTCGAAAATTTCCCAACTCCTTACCCGTCTAAAGCCTGAAGGAAAAAAAGTAATCCTTAAAGAAAGCGAATGGGAGGTACTTCCTTTTTCCAATGAACTTCTTGAAGCCAAGTTGGTCAAACAAATCATGTTTGGCCCCTCTGGTTTTGCTTTGAGAAGAAAAGATGGTGTTCCTTCTGTTTTGGGTGACTTTGTATTTGGAAAGAAAATCAGAGTCATCGAAGAAGGGTTGATTTTGGAAAAATGGAATACCCTGGAATCTAAGGAAATGCCTGATTTCGACATTTGTTTGTACAACCCCGATGAAGATTCTCTTCGCTCCTTGACTCAGATTCGATCTTTTGATTGGCATGTATCCGAAAAAGTGGAAAATGAACTTTCCTTCAAATGGTTTGATGGAACTCAAGGAGGAGAAGTAAAAGTGGCGCTTTGATCCGATGGAGGATTTGAAGGAGTTTCTGGATTTTAAAGTCAATCAGTACAATCAACCGGGATTTATCCCCAATGATCCTATCAGTATTCCTCATCGTTTTTCGAAAAAGGAAGACATTGAGATTTCGGGCTTTTTTGCTGCCATTTTAGCTTGGGGCCAAAGAATAACCATCATCAATAAGTGCCTTGAATTGTTTGAATTGATGGAGAATGCTCCACATGATTTTTTGGTGAATCATCAGGAAAAAGACTTGATTCGATTTCTAGAATTCAAACACAGAACATTCAATTCTACCGATACCCTTTATTTCATCCATTTTCTTTCTTGGTTTTACAGGAATCATCAAAGTCTGGAAGAAGCTTTTCTAATCGGGCAAACAGGGGATGTAAATGCTATGGAATCCATCTTGACAAAATTCCATGAAAAGTTTTTTAGTCTGCCAGATGCGCCATCAAGAACCAAAAAACACATTGCCACACCAGCCAGAAAAGCCGCCTGCAAGCGGATCAATATGTTTTTGAGATGGATGGTGAGGTCTGACGAAAATGGGGTGGATTTTGGGATTTGGAATCGGATCAGTCCCTCGCAACTCATTTGCCCCTGCGATCTGCATGTAGACCGGGTAGGAAGAAAATTGGGACTAATTACCCGAAAACAAACGGATTGGCTGACAGCTTTGGAATTGACCGAAAAGCTAAGAGAATTGGATCCAGTAGATCCTGTGAAATATGACTTTGCGCTTTTTGGTTTGGGGATAGAGGAGAAATTTTAGGCTATTCCTCTTTTTTGAATCCCATGCTCACGGAATTGATGCAATAACGGATTCCGCCTTGATCTTTGGGTCCGTCAGGAAATCTATGTCCTAAATGCCCTCCACATTTTCCACAAAGAATCTCTTCCCGGATCATGAAATGGCTGTAGTCCATCTGTACATCTATGGCCTCAGGTCTGATGGGTTCTGTGAAACTTGGCCATCCACAACCGCTATCATACTTTTTGGAGGAGTGGAAGATTTCATTTCCGCACCCTTTGCATTCGTAAATTCCAGTATCCTTATTGAGGTAATATTGTCCTGTAAAAGGTCTTTCGGTCCCTTTTTCTCTCAAGACATGATAGGAAGTGGGATCAAGAATTTCTTCCCATTCCTGTTCAGACTTTTGTACCTCGTAATTTTTGGATTCTTTCTTTTTCATAGATGAATTGAAAACCCATTT
This sequence comes from Algoriphagus boseongensis, assembly GCF_004362805.1. Classification (GTDB taxonomy): domain Bacteria; phylum Bacteroidota; class Bacteroidia; order Cytophagales; family Cyclobacteriaceae; genus Algoriphagus; species Algoriphagus boseongensis. The sequence goes on along the minus strand of NZ_SNYF01000005.1, from coordinate 1,293,008 downwards.
TTGGACTAGAAAGTTTACTTTGATTTAAATAGTATACCTGATTAATTTTGGCTTAAAGTATTATTCCACTATCTCTGTATTCCCTGAAATAAGCCATTGATTTCAAAGTTTTTAATGGAAGTTCAAAAATTTGTTTCCCTCAAATACTGAATAAATATGTACAAATTAAGTCACTTGGAAAAGTTGCCCGATTTTTAAAGTAAATTGAGTGTCTGTTATGGCTAATTTTTTATAAATTCAAAACTGATTAATTAAGATTTTATGTTTTTTGCGAAATTCCGTAAACCACTAATAGATAGCCATTTTGTTGTTAAAGAGGACTTGATCATGAAGCTTTCGGATATTGAAAAAACGAAAGTATTACTGGTTAATGCTCCAGCTGGATATGGGAAAAGCTCATTTGTAAGTTATTGGTTAGATCGTCAAAACCAACCCTATTCCTGGATTTCAATTGAAAAAAAAGACGATCATTTTAGGGTTTTTTTGGAATATTTTGTCAAATCACTTGACCAAAACGTCCCTGGATTATTTAAAAAAGTTGAGGAAATATTTCAATCTACTAACCTTCCCCAATTAGAGGTAATTTGTCAAGAACTGTTGAATCATCTTGAAATTAATTCTTATCGATTTAATTTAATTTTAGATGATTTTCATTTGATTAAAAATAAGGATATACATGAATTGATTTCATGTTTTATTAAGTATAAACCTGATAATATTCGATTAGTACTAATTAGTAGGGAACTCCCAGAGTTAAATCTAAGCGAATTTTTTCTTAAGGGGGAGTTAGTCCAAATAACTCAAAAAGACCTAGGATTCAACATAGAAAACATTAACTCACTTCTTAAAAAAAATGAATTAACCGGCTGGTCAAACAGTGAAGTAGAAAAATTACATATTCTTTCAGAGGGTTGGATTTTAGGCATCAATTTGATTTTGAAAGGAAAGAAGTCTAATTCGGAAAATCAAAATTTGAAATATTTTTTAGATTCAAATCTGGATTTTTTTAACGAAAATTTTTTAACTGAGCAATTGAAAGGAATCGATGCTAGATTGTTGGAATTTCTTCTTGTTTGTTCCATTCCAGAGCAATTTGATTTTGAGTTGGCTAATAAAATTGGCAAGGAAATACTCAATTTAACTGAAACAGAAACTAATCTGTTTTTCAGTGAACTCAAGCAATTCAATCTTTTTTTCATTGGCTTAGATGGAGAATCAAATCTGGTAAAAATCCATCACCTGTTTAAAAACTATTTTTATAATAAACTTAGAAAGCAATTCGAAAAAGAAAAGGTCAGGAAGGTATATCAGGTAATCTGTGAATGGTATATTGATAATAATGCTGTAGAAGATTCCATTCATTATGCATTGGAAGGGGAGTTGTATGAATATGCTGCACGTTTGATAATTCAAAATAGATTTTTTGAAATCAATGAAAATAGACTTTGGAAATTGGATTCTTGGGTAAAGGCACTACCTGAAGGACTCAGAATTTCAAGGCCCGAACTAATTCTCTCCCAGCTACCGACTTTAATTGAAGAGTTTAAAATCCAAGAAGTTGTCTATTCAATTAATCTTTGTGAAAGATTGCTAGAAGGGCAGGAGGGGACTGAGCTTTTCGCAGAATTAGCAATTTATAAATCGTTTTTATCTACTTGGATTTTTACTGATCCCCAAAAAGCGCTAAAGGAGTTTGAAATTGCAAAAAAGATTTATCTTAAAAATGATGTTTTTCTTGCCCGATACTGTTTTTATAGATCCGTATCTCTTTTTTTTCTAGGGAAAAAAGAGGAAGCAATAAGAGAACTGGAGGAAGAGATTCTTAAATGCAGCTGGAATATGAAGGGGCAATTGCAGAAAATTAGAATATATCTTGAACTATTGGACGCAAAATTCCTGGAAGCTAAATCACTTGCTTTTGAAAAGAACCAAACCTTTGGAAAAAGTGAAGGTCCTTATCAGAAAGGATGGACCAATTACACCTTAGGAAATATACTTTTGCAAATTGGAGATGTTGAAAAATCTATTCAATTCTTTTCTGAATTGCTGGAAAATAAATGGCAAATCTTGCAACGCTTAGTTGTAGACACCTTTAGCGGGTTAGCAATTTCTTATTCACTTAAAGGAGATAATCAAATTGCCCAAAAGTATTTAGATGATTTAAAAGTGTATTTAAGTGAAAATGACCTAAATCATTTTTTTCATTTTCATGAATCAACAGAGGCTAGGATCTGCCTTTACAATAGGGAAAATAGTGTTTTGAATTGGTCAGAAAACTTCAATGCTCCAATTCATCTTGGGGAGTTTCACTTTTTGATTGAATCCCCATTTCTAACATGCCAAAGAGTCAAAATATGTTTGGGTTCTCAAAATCAGGTTTTGGATGGAATAAAGAACCTTAATGTTCTAAAAACGGAATTGTCAAAATTCAATATAAACTATCATGAGCTAGATATATTGCTTCTTTTAGCAATAGGGTATTCGAAAATAGGTGAGCCAAACGAAAGTGAAAATTTTATCAAATTAGCACTGGAAGAAGTCCGGATTTCGAATCAGATGCGTGCATTTTTTGAATTGAGAAAGGAATTAGTTCAAGTGAAGGATTTTTTTACCAAATCTGAATTTGGGAATGAAATTTTTTCAAAAATCAATAGTTTTAAGTTAAATCAAACTCAAGAAACTCTCGCTTACAGTATAAACCACACTCATAGTATTTCAAAAAAAGCGGGAATTATTTTTAGTATCACTGAACGGGAAATGGAAATAATTAATGCCGCAGCAAAAGGATTGCGAAATAAGGAAATAGCTGAACTTTTAAATGTCAGTCCCGAAACAGTAAAATCACATTTGAAAAATATCTTCAAGAAACTTGGCACCAATAACAGAACAGAATTATTGAATTTTGTTCATGAAAGCAGTTTAAACAATTAAACAAAATTATTTTTCCGGCTAAAAAAAGCCGATAGGCGGCAATAAAATCCCCCATTTGGGGGATTCTTTTTTTGATAGGCTGTCTTTAATTTCAACATAAATGTATTTCCTCCTATGAAGAGATGATCAAAATTCTATTCCAGATTGAAAGTTTTTAGAGTTTTTGAAAATTCATTTTTGAGATTTTATCTATAGTAGAGGTAAGGTCAGGTAGTCGGAAATTACAATTTTAAGATTTTGGATATGAAAAACCTGACTGCTCAAAAGTTCCTTGCCTTGCTTATCTGTATGATTTTTAATTCCTATGCTTTTTGCCAAGTACAGGATTCAGTTTCAAGGGATTCTATCAATCTACAGCAAAGAATTATTCCTGCAGGAGATATCAGAGAAGCTTCACCTTTATTAACGGGATATGATTTAGTTAACGATGCCTTCCCTGGGTCTTGGCCAATGTTTGGGACAAATTTACGAATGAAAGTTGGGGGGTATTTTAAGGCTGATTTTATAGGAGATCTTGATGGGACCTTAGATAAAACACAATTTTTAATGTCCACGATTCCAGTAGAAGGGACTCCTGAATTCGGTAATAATGGATATATCCATTTCATGTCTCAAGAAACTCGTTTCAATATCGATGTTCGAAGAACAGATGGGAAAGTTCCACTTAAACTATTTATTGAAGGAGATTTTTTTAGTTCTACCAATCAATTTCGTTTGAGGCATGCCTACCTAGTGGCAGGAGATTTCATTATCGGACAAACATGGACCACGCTTTCTTTTCTAGAGTCATTGCCCTTTATGATCGATTTCGCCGCAGGGGATGCATTATTTGGAGGAAGAACTACCCAGATTCGTTACCAAAAGACTATAAACAGCAACTTAAAAATCTCAGCTGCTTTAGAAATGCTACCCTTCTTAGGGATAGAAAATCCAGATCAACTTCCCGGAAAAGCAACCTTGCAGGCTCCTCTTTTTGCTATCCGATCCGACTACAGTTGGCAAACGGGACTTCTCCTTATGGGGACAAGTATCGCACAGCTTCATTGGGACGGAGGAGATAGCGGTCCATCCGACAGTGATGTGCAATTTGATGTGATCGTTGCTGGTCGTCAATATTTAGGGAAAAACAACTATTTCACTTGGAATGTGACCTATGGAAATGGATCAGGTGAAAATATTATGGCTTTTGCAGGAAGTAATGCAAATGCTGTCCTTAGATCGGATGGTAAACTTGAAACGATGCCTGCATTTGCTTTTGTAGGAGGATATATGCATAAGTGGTCTGAAAAACTTTCCTCGAACCTTGCTTACGCTTATGGTTGGCTCGACCCACCACCATCTCGAGATCCTTATTCTCTAAAAAAGGGAGGAGTGGGCCACGTGAATTTAATATGGCATCCTATTACTCATCTTTCTAGTGGAATTGAATACATGTGGGGTGCCCAAAGAACAACGAATGATGCACTTGGTAAAGCTGGTAGAATTCAAGCGATGGTAAAGTTTGATTTCTAATCAGGTTTTAAGAATTAGTAAAAGATCAGTTATATGAAATTATTAAAATGGAGTCTTATCATGACATACTTTTTGGTTTTAGGAACGCAGATAAAAGCTCAGCAATTTAATTCTGATAATTATCTAACCATGCCACATGGTACTGGAACTTTTATCCTGACATACGGGGAGAGAAACGCTACCATGTATTCTGTTTTTGCTTTGAAGCCCAGATTTGAATTAAATGTTCAAGCCAATCTTTTTTGGGAAAATAAGGACCAACCTACCAATCGATTTACCTCAAATATTTATGGTAAGTATATGTTTTGGGTTAATAAAAAAAATAACGGAGGAGGAGCTGTTTTTTTGGGTATAGGGCAGTCGAGAGGGTATTATTCAGAAAGCACTTACTCTGCGATGCATAAAAATTATTGGACTGCAGTCCCCATTACATTCCCCTTATTTCATGACAATGTTTTTTTGGATTTAATGCCCGGAGGACTAATTGATTTCGATTATGGGAACTCAAAAAAAACAGCCCTAGGATTTACTTATAGTTCCAGATTGGCTATTTATAAAATCATTCCACGCTCAGCAATTGTAGGAGAGGTTTATGGTACAGCCGGTAAGGCTAATTCTCCAGCTGAATATAAGGCAGGTATTCGCTTTGAACCCAATGACTTTGTGGTAGTAGCTGCTACATATGGTGGACGAATCGATGGAAATAAAGCTTCAGGATTTGAACTAGGCCTGATGATTTTTACCCCTCAGTTTCTCAAAAAAGACTTTATAAAAAACAACGACATAAAATATGATTGATTATGGGAAAAGCATCAAGCTTTCCCAACTCCAATTTCAAAAACATCTAGAAATATAAATATATGAGAACCACATTTTTCAAAACAACTGGAATGTTTGCAGTCCTAGTTTTCGGGCTGGCATCATGCAGTGAAAAACCAAAAGAAGCCATGAAAACTACTAAAAGCTCAGGCGTAAAATATGCGCCAGAAGAAAACATCTCATCGACTCGTCCAATAAAGGAAATCCGTGATATTTTTTCTTTTTTTCATACACCGGCAAACATCGTCCAAATACAGGTTGCCAGTGAAAAGACCGAATATGCCTGGCAGAATATTTCTGCGTTCCAATACACCATGCAAATTCATAGAGATGGTCCAATAAGCGAATTGCCTGAAATGATCGATCCAAGTATAGGTGATATCACTTTTACTCGGCCAGGAATGGAGCAAGAAACTGTGGAGCAGCATTTTAATTCGAGTACGATGGATGCATTTATGGTTCTTCACAAGGGCAATATTGTGTATGAGCAATACAAAACAATGCGGCCTTTTGACCAACACCAGTGGTTTTCATGTAGCAAAGTTATACCCGGTACTATGGTGGCATTATTGGCTCAGGAAGGGAAAGTTGATATTAAGAAGCCGGTTTCCGATTATGTTTCAGAATTAAAAGGCTCTGATTGGGATCAAGTAACGGTGGAGGAGACATTGGATATGGCTACAGGCCTGAATTCAACCGAACATGAGGAGCCAAACGATGACGCCCGCGTCAATCCAGAAAGAGGCTGGTACAAATGGGCAGTAAGTATTGGCTTATTTGAAGATAAGGCTAACCTCAACCAATCTCCTTTTGATGTGCTCAGAAGCATGAAAAAGGTGAAGCCTGGCCACTCAGCATTTGAGTATAACTCCATCAACACGTTTGTGCTTGAGTTGATTGTAAATGAAGTATCTGGCAAAATGCTTAATGAATTTTTTGGCGAAAGAGTGTGGCGCAAAATAGGTGCTCAGAATGATGCACTTGTTGGAGTGACGAAATATGGTCTCGGAAACGGATGGGGTTTTGTAAATACCACACTTCGTGATATGGGTCGATTTGCAATGCTTTTTACTCCTAGTTGGAATAAGATCAGTAAGGAACAAGTCATCCCTGACGCACTTCTTCAAACTATTCAGCAAGGTGGATATCCTGACATTTACCTCAACGGCTTTGTAGGAAAAGAAATGCAAGAGTCATTCCCGGAAATCAAGGGTCTGAAAAATCACTACCAATGGGATATTGTCTTTCCGGATGGTGACATTTTTAAAGCAGGTGTAGGTGGTCAAGGTATGTACATCTCGCCTTCAGCTGATGTAGTTGTGGTGTTTTTTAGCACTGGAAAACAACAGGAAGAAATTATGGCCAGGGCCATTGTGAAAAGTTTATCCAAGAAATAATACAATCATTCTTCAATTACAAGCTTATGAAATTTCTGAATTTAATAATTCTATCTCTCTTTTTGAATGCTTCATTAAGCAAGGCCCAAAATAGTGGTCTCTCAAAAGAATTGGCAAATAAAATCACCAGTTCAGTTGATAATGATACTGAGCGTTTAATCACCGTTTTTAAAGACTTACATCAAAATCCTGAATTAGGTTTTGGCGAAACTCGAACTGCCGGAATTGTAGCCAAAGAACTTCAGTCCCTTGGCTATGAGGTTAAAACTGGTATTGGCAAGACTGGAGTAGTGGGCATAATGAAAAACGGAGAGGGCCCTGTTGTGTTGTATCGTGCCGATATGGATGCGCTCAATGTTGACGAAAAAAACGGACTTAATTATGCAAGCAAGGTAAAAGTAAAGATGGAGGATGGCTCTGAAGCACCTGTAATGCATGCGTGCGGACATGATGCACATACGGTTTGGCTACTATCGCTGGCTAAGACTATGGCTGCTTTCAAGGACAGTTGGAGCGGAACCCTAGTTCTTCTTGCCCAACCAGCAGAGGAACTTGCCGCCGGGGCAACAGCAATGGTAGAAGATGGTCTTTACACCAAGTACAATGTGCCCAAACCTGACTATGCACTTGGATTACATACCATGCCCTTTGCTACAGGTACGGTAGTGGGTAGTGGTGGAGTCCTTGAAGCAGGGACAGAACTTCTTGATGTTACCTTTTATGGTGTTGGAGGACATGGTTCATCCCCACAATGGACCAAAGACCCCATTCTTATGGCGGCCTATGCCATCACACAGTATCAAGCTGTCATCGCACGGGCAATGGATCCCAGGGATATGGGGGTAATAACTGTAGGCGCATTCCATGCGGGTATCAACAATAACGTAATTCCGGAAGAAGCAACATTGAAACTAAACTTCCGCTTTTTCAGTGAGGCGGTACACGAGCAACTGTTCAATGGAGTAAAAAATATAAGCGAAGGCATCGCACGAACCTATGGCATGCCTGAAGACAAGATGCCGAAAATTGTTCGAAAAGGGCATACCCCTCCGCTCATCAACGATGTAGAAACCATGAATCGAGTGAACGCTTCATTGAAGTCTTCTGGGGTAGTGAATGAAAAAACACTTGTGGAGAAATTCCCGGCAATTACAGGATCAGAGGATTTTCCATCCCTTTATGAAGGAATGGAGGGAGTGAAAGCAGTCTATAATTTTATTGGAGTGGCAGATCCGGATGTATTTGCAAAGGCCAGGGCTGAGGGAAAGGATCTTCCTTATGCAAATCATCAACCAGGTTTTGTCGTGGATCTCAAGGCGATTCCAGTGGGAGCAAAAGTGGCAAGCGTGATGGCAATGGAATTATTGAGAAAAGTCAACTAAAAAAAATGAAAAAGAACTCAATTTTATTAACCGCATTATTTCTAATTGGCATAACAGGTTGCGCCAATAAAACGGAGGAAGTTCAACAGAAAGAAAACACTTCCGATGCAGGCATCATCTATGCAAATCCTGATGATATATCCAGCAATATTCCTTTAGAAAAAGTTCTAGCCGTCAGCGAATTTTATCAAAACCCGGAAAATATGGTGAAAATCCAGTTTCCTACAGCTGAGTCGAAATTTGCCTGGGTGCACATGGACAAATATTACCACACCGCACAGGTAATGCGGAAGGGTTCGGTAAGTAGTTTTCCTTACAATATTGACCAAGAGATAGGAGCAATAAAGTACAAGAACAAAGATGGAAATATGCTTAGCGTCAATGAGCACTTTGATACGAAACCCATCGACGGGATGGTTGTCGTAAAGAATGGAGTGATCGTCTATGAACGTTATAAAACGATGCGACCCAATGACAAGCACATCTGGTACTCAGTTTCAAAAGTTGTCCCTGCTACCATGTTGGCGTTCCTTGAACAAGAAGGAAAAGTAGACGTCAAGAAACCCGTTAGCGATTACCTTGAGGAACTGAAAGGATCAGTTTGGGAAACTGTTACTGTAGAGGAAACCCTTGACATGGCTACTGGGCTCAACGGAACCGAGCACGATGAAGCAGAACAGAATTCCCGAACAGACCCGGACCAGGTTTGGTATCGCTGGGCTGCTACTGAAGATGTGGGTGTTGTTGCTGACGTGAGGAAAAGGGGTGAATCATGGGCGGATGTGCTGCGGGCAATGGTACGCAAGACTCCTGGTCATGTGAAATTTGAGTACAACTCGATCAATACTTTTGTAGTCGGTCTGATTGCGGAGCGAATTGCCGATAAGCCCCTCTATGAACAGTTCAGCGAGCGGATCTGGAGTAAGGCCGGTATGGAACATGACGCTTACTATTTGGTTAGCTCATCCGGTAATACGTTGAGCTTTATGGGGGTCAACTCTACACTTCGTGACCTCGCCCGCTTTGGCATGGTGTACACACCAAGCAGCCAGAAAATTGCTGGAGAACTACTTATTCCAGATGCAATCATGAAAAAAATAAACGATCACACCTATGTTGACATGTACGACAAGGGCTGGGTCGGCAAGAAAAATACCCAATCCTTTTACGATGATGCAGGCAAGATTGCCAACCGATACCAATGGGATGCGGTGATGTCAGACGGTGATATGTATAAGGCAGGTGTCGGTGGTCAGGGAGTCTATATTTCTCCTGCTAATGACATGGTTGTAGCATGGTTTTGCACTGGTGACGGCAACGATCAGGAAGAAGCAATGGCTAGGGCAATTGTAAAAAGTTTGACTAATAAATAGTTAAAAAAATGGAAAACATTGATCCAATGGATGTGCCGGGAGCGAAAGTAACGCTTCCCATATCCACAGCAAAAAAACCTTTTGATCGCAAATTTATAGCAGACGCCAAAAAATACTGGAGTAATATGCACATGCAGGTAGGTGGGGATCATGCCATGTATTACACCGGGCATTTAAGTGAGTTTTTACCTACAGCCGTTGCTCCGGCATCTGGTAAGGTCAGTGTATTGGAGCGCAACCTGCTAAAAAGCGTTGGAGAAACAACATTCGTACGTGGTGATGGTTCCACTTCCCTTCCGCTTGATGAATATGTGAACAATGGCAAACAGCGGCTTCAGGGAATTATGATTCTTCAGCATGGCAAAGTGGTATATGAAGCATACCCGGGTATGCAACCCGAACAGCCACACTTTTGGGCTTCGACTTCAAAACCAACTGTGGGTACGCTTATCACCATGCTCGAAGCTGATGGTTTGATTGATGTAAATAAACCCATCACTACCTATGCCAAACAATTGGCAGGTACTGAGTGGGACAAAGTTTCATTACTAAATGGATTGAACATGTCATCGGCGCTTGACATTGCAGAAACAGGTGAGGCTCAGATGAACCCGGCTTCCGTTTTTCAGCGATTCCTTGCAGCGGACTTTGGTGTTCCCAACTACAATGGAGTCATCGAAAACACCGTAGATGTATTGCGCGACGCAAAACCCTTGCCTGGTGAAGTTCCGGGGGAATATGCCCGCTACAGTTCACTCATTACAAAAGTCCTGGTTTGGGTAATTGAAGAGGCTACTGGTCACTCTTTCATAGATAACTTTAATGAACGCATTTGGTCCAAAATCGGGGTACGCAATTCATTTATAGTCCCTATGGGAAGCGATGGTTCTGCCGGTGCCTATGGCCTAAATATTTCCCTATTGGAGGATTTAGCACGTTTCTCATTAATATTCACACCAAGCTGGAAAGTAGTTTCAGAATCTCAGGTCATTTCTCCACAGGTTTTGAAAACCATGCAGACCTCTGGTAGCAAAGAAGCCTACCTCAAAGGAGATTTTACCGAACACAACTGGGTGAAAGCATCATTTGCCAAACAAGGGATGCCTGATCGGAATTCACGGCAATGGGATGCAGTTTGGGATGATGGCGCTATGTTTAAACACGGCAACCTGTTCCAGGGCCTTTATGTAGATCCTTCACGGGATGTTACTGCTGCTTATTTCTCAACCTGCCCTGTAAATCTTGATCCCGATATTTTAATGGGTTACATCCGCCAGGTGGCCATGAACCTTCAGGGAGAATAAAATCCAATGAAAATGAAAACGCTACTCGCAATTATTTCTGTGATACTGACCATTACCGGATGTGCCCATACTCCAGGTATTCAGGCAGATGCCATTTATTTCGGGGGCGATATTCTTACTATGGAAGGCGATTCGGCACAGTATGCTGAGGCGCTTGCAGTTAAAGATGGAAAGATCTTATTCGTAGGAGCAAAGGCCGATGCCGAAAAATGGAAGGGCGATTCCACTGTGATGACGGACCTGCAAGGGAAAACATTACTGCCTGGCTTTATCGATGGTCATAGCCATGTTTTTTTGGGTATGTCCATTATTGATATGGCGGATCTAAATTCTCCTCCCGTTGGAAAAATTAATAATATCGGAGACATTATTTCAGCGATGCAGGAGCAGAAAAAGAAACTGAATCTCTCCGATACTGACTGGATAATAGGAACGGGTTACGACCCCGACTTGCTGGAAGAAAAACGGCATCCTACCCTTGCCGACCTGGACGCGGCATTCCCAACCAACCCGGTGCTTGTCTGGCATATTTCAGGGCACATGATTGTTTTGAATTCAGCGGCATTGAAGATAAAAGGAATCGATGCAAAAACTCCGGATCCTGCCGGTGGAACCATTGTGCACAAACCCGGAACAAATGAACCTAATGGACTGCTTCAGGAAAATGCAGTTTATTTGGTGGTTGATATCCTGACCAGAACCGGAACAGCAGAAGAAACCGATGCAAAAGTGAAGCGCGTTTTCGATTACTATACCAGTTGTGGTATAACGACTGCACAGGACGGTTTAACCATGATGGACCAAATGCAAATTGCACAGCGTTTGGCTGATAAAAAGGAAATTCCCATTGATTTAGTTTTACTTCCAAAGTACTATTACCTGGACACATTGATTTCTATGGGAACTACATTCGGTGAATACCACAATCGCCTCAAGTACGGTGGGATGAAGGTGACACTGGATGGTTCACCACAAGGGAAAACAGCATTTCTGAGCCAACCTTATTTAACTCCTGTTCCAGGATGTCCGCACGACTGCAGGGGAATCGCCAGCATCGAACAGGACGAACTGAATCAGTTATTCTACAAGGGTTATAAAAACAAGATTCAGCTTTATGCGCACTGCAACGGGGATGCATCCATTGACATGATGATCAAGGGACATCAATATGCCATACGTCAACTGGGCGACAGCACAGCCGACCACAGGACAGTTATTGTGCACTCGCAGGTAATGCGTCCCGATCAGCTTGATGCGTATAAAGCCTACAACTTGTTTCCTTCCTATTTCACGAACCATACCTTTTTCTGGGGTGATGTACACCTTGCTAATCTTGGTGAAGAACGGGCATCATTTATCAGCCCTTTGAATTCGTCTATTAAAAAGGAAATAAAATTTACAAACCATACCGACTATACGGTTACCCCGATGAACCAGCTATTTACAGTATGGACAGCGGTGAACCGCATAACACGCAGTGGAAAAATTCTTGGTCCAGACGAAAGAGTTCCAGCATACGAAGCACTTAAAGCAATTACCATTAACGGTGCTTACATGTATTTCGAGGAAAATAGCAAGGGTTCATTAAAGGAAGGTAAACTGGCCGACCTGGTTATTCTGGATCAGAATCCGGTTAAAGTGGACCCAATGAAAATAAAAGACATTCAAGTGATGCAAACCATTAAAGAAGGAACGACCGTTTTCAAAAAGAAAAATTAAACTATTCGTTTAACCAAATAAATATTTTTTACAAACAATTTAAAAAAATAAAAAAATGTCAATAAGTAATTTAAATCTGCTGAAAGAAGCCAAAGGTGGCAAGCTTTACGAAGCAAATGGATTTTTAATTCCTGTTCTGAAAGGAACACCACAGGAAATGGGTGAACAGTATGGTCTCCTCATGGTCGATGAAATGCAAAAAACCTTTGACATACTCATCGCGCCCGGTCGTGCAAAAGGCGGAATAACGGATGCCGATGCCAGGGAATGGACCGATCGTGTTTATTCTTCAGGTTCTATGCGGTGCCGTATGTTTTATGATGGAGTTGCAAAAGGGACGGGTTGGCCGCTTGATAAGGTTGGCATGTTGGATAACATTATGGAGTATGGCATTTACCAATCATCGACCTTCAGCTCTTTTGCCGGTTGCTCATCCATTCTATCCTGGGGCAGCCATTCTGCCGACGGTGGAATGTATGTCGGTCGGAACGAAGATTGGAGCGAGACTTTTATAGAATTTCCACAAGTGTTAACCGTTCGCATACCAACCGATGGTTCTTACAAGTATGCTACGATGGGTTGGCCAGGTTTCTTGTTTCCGCTAACAGCGGTAAACGAACACGGAGCCTACATGGATTTACATGATGGTAGCAGTATGGGCAGTTCGATTGTTTGCAAGGAACGTATCCCTTGTACCAATATATTGGCTGACTTAATGGCTGAATCTCCTTCATTAACAGCCATGGTTCATCGCCTCAATACCTACAACATGAGTACGGCCATGATTCTTACCCTTGCTGATGAAAATTCAGGAGCGGCCATGGAATGCACTTCACTGGGCGGTAGCCGGGTGCGTACTCCTGACAAAGGCAGTAATTCGATGGTGGTTACCAATACGTTTATGTGCGACAACTGGGGCATAGGTAAACGTGATTCAATGACTAAATCTTTATCAGGGCGTTTCCCAAACATGACCAACCGGCTTGCCGAAAATGCAGGAAAGGTGGATGCTGAACTCACGCGTAAACTGATGGATTTGAAATTGTATGATACCAACGGTAAAGTTGATCCGAATGGTGGTTGTACAAAGCCCATCAATCAGGATGAAGACATCACCGTTCACCAAGTGGTAACCGATGTGAAAAATCGCAAAATGTGGCTGAAGAGACCTTCTCCAAAGGCTTATGCAGACTGGACTCTTGTCGATTTGAAGGAGTTGTGGGGATAGTTTTAGAGCAATTGACTAATAAAAATTTGATAAGATGAACTTCACAAAAAAATTAATCAAAGTAGAAACTCCGGCATGGATGCTTGATTTATTCAAAGCACTCGACGCATTGGATACAAGTGATAATTCAGGATTCAAAATTTTTGATGAAAACATAACCATGCAATTTGGTGCCAACACGGTACAGGGTCTCGACAATGTCAAGCAGTTTTTTATCAAATTGGATACACCCTTAATTACGAAGCATTTTGTTGCAGAAGTCTTCAAGTGTGATCAGGTCTACCTGATGAATGGAGGTGCTGAAATTTCAAAAAAAGGTGGTAATCCCGATGAAAAAATACAAGCAGCTCCGGTTTTTAACCTATTCTGGTTTAACAAAGAAGGAAAAGTAATCAAATACGTAACGGACGCTCCACCGGAAGCAATGGATCGGGCAAATTAATAATTGATAGTGAAAAAGCTGGACGTGGATTATAGAAACGAAAGCAAGAAATCCTTGTGGATTGATTAAAAAAGAAAAAAATGAGCGATCAAAAAGTCAAAGTTCCATTTAATAGAGCATGTGATTTTGTAATACAATTGGGAGAAGCCGCGCATGGATATGGCTCCTCCTCAGCTCGTTTGGAAGCATTTCTTTCTTCCTTGATGGCCTCTTTTGGTTATTTGGGAACAGTTCTTTCTACGCCCAATGGAATTGTTTTTGGGTTTCAGGAGTCAGAATCCCAGCCTCAGCGCTTTCACTTAATCACCTCTCTCACTACAGGTTTAGATCTTAACAAATTGGCCTTGGTGGGTGATTTAGTAACAGATGTTATAAATGGTGAGACCAATATTGAGGAAGCCGTCCTGAAATTAAGGGAAATTAAAAAGACTTCTGCACCCTGGGGAAAGATGGCTAGTGCTATTTCATTTATGGCTACAGGAGCCGGTATAGCAGGGGTATTAATGGGAAGTTGGTATGATATTGCAGTTGCCGTTCCCTTGAGTTTTTTGGTATATATAATGGTAATCATTTCTTCCGGCTTCAAAACTACAGGAGCGGACTGGTTACCTCTCATAGCTTCTTTTATAATAGGAATTTTAACTGCTTTCACCAAAGTGGTCATCCCTGAATTAAATATTGTACTAGTTGGAGTATCAGCAATCGCTATTCTTTTACCCGGCTTTACAATAAGTACAGGGGCAATGGAGCTAGTGGGTGGAAACGTGGTCTCTGGTATTATCAATCTTGTAAGTGGCCTGGTTTATTTACTGAAGCTAGTTATCGGAGGGTGGGTAGGAGCTAAGTTGGTTATTTCATTGCTAAGCCTAAGCGCTCAAACAGGTACAGCACCTGATATAGCTTGGCAATGGCTTTTTGTTCCAGTCTTCGCAATCGGTTTATGTCTATCCCTTCAAACTTCAACCAGAGACTTTCCGTGGGCCTTAGCGGCCTGTTTGATCGCTTACCTAGGTTCATTTTTAGGCAGTAAGGTTTTTGAATCATCTGTAGGGACTTTGTTAGGAACTGTTATACTGGTTGTTTTTTCAAATAAATGGACTACCAAAACAGGACGCCCAACTTCTATATTGTTGGTTCCCGGTATCCTTATGCTAGTCAGTGGCTTTGCAGGTTTCCAAGGCTTCCTCTCCTTAGCAGAAGGACAAATTCAACAAGGTGAAAACCAAATTCAACATATGTTTTTAGTAGCAATCACAATCGGGGCTGGATTGGTCGTCGGGAATACCGTCAGCAGACCTAAGGTCACTCTTTAAATAAAAAAATATGAAAACTTTAATTTATTCACTTAGCCTTATTTTCCTTCCCACATTTTTGGTAAATGCACAAGGAACAAAACCCCCTACTAAGGTAGAACTAGTCAATGTTCAGGTAGATGCTGATGCCGCAGCAAAACGTCTCTCGGAAGGTATCAAATTCAAGACAATCTCTAATCAGGATCGGACCGATTTTGATGAAAATGCCTTTAAGGAATGGCATGCATTTCTGGAAAAAACCTATCCACTTACACACCAGACCTTGAAAAAGGAGATCCTTGGCGATCCAAGAAAATTCAGTCTGCTATACACTTGGGAGGGTGCCAATAAAGCATTGGCACCAGTAGTATTAATGGGTCATCAGGATGTGGTACCAGTTGTACCTGGGACTGAAAGTCAATGGGAACATGACGCCTATTCCGGAGACATCGCGGATGGCTACATCTGGGGCCGTGGTTCTTTAGATGACAAAGTGATGATCATGGCCATTCTGGAGTCCATTGAAATGCATCTTAAAAAAGGATTAAAGCCCGAGCGCACCATCTATTTGGTTTTTGGCCAGGATGAGGAAGTAATGGGTCCAGAAGGTGTAAGTCAGGTGGTAAAAGAGTTAGAGTCTCGAGGCATTAAGGAAATCGCAATGGTACTTGATGAAGGACTTCCGCTTGCTCCCGGACAATTCCCCGGAATAAAAGCACCTACAGCTTTGATAGGCACGGCAGAAAAAGGATACCTCACCCTCGAATTAAAAGTATCCGGTCCTGGCGGACATTCCGGGATGCCGCCTAAGAATTCCAACATCGGCATTTTAGCATTGGCTATTACAAAACTGGAAGCAAACCCTTTCCCTAATCGGATCACAGATGTAGTGCGGGATCAGTACAAAACTATGGGGCCGTTCTTATCTGAAGAGCAACAAAAATTAATAGCCAAGGACGACACGTTTATCGAATTTATGCTGACTCAGCCAATGACCACGGCCATGATCCATACCACCACAGCTGTAACCATGGTCAACGGTGGCATCAAAGAAAATGTATTGCCTCCATTCGCATCTGCGCTGGTGAATTTTAGAATCCTTCAGGGGGAAACTGTTGCTTCGGTAGTTGAACACGTGAATAAAGTGATAGATGATAAAAGGGTAACAGTTACCGAACTGCCTGCATCCATCGACCCGTCTCCCATCTCCAGCTCAACCGGACCCGAGTTTCAGCTTATTGAAAAAACAATCCGCCAAACCTGGGGAACCCCCGACCTGATTGTAGTACCATACCTTGTAATTGGTGGGGCAGACGCCAAGTATTTTGCAGCTTCACCGATGACTAAGAATGTCTATCGCTTTACTGCACTTAGAGTAGAATCAGCTGCAGATACACAACGCTGGCATGGTGTGAATGAACGGGTTCTGATTACTGAATATGCAAAGTCTATTGGCTTCTTCTATCAGTTTATTGGGAATTTGAAGGAATTGAAATAGGAATGTTGTGATGAAAAATAAAATCAATTAATCGAGACAAAGTCTTCAGTTGAGATTGATCAACCCTTAAAAAAAGCATTATGAAAAAGCTATTAAATGCTATTATCCTACTTTTTGTTTTAACAGCTGTAGGTCAGGCTCAAACTACTGAAAGCAATGTGATCCTCATCACAAACGCCAATGTATTTGATGGTAAAAGTGATCAGCTGGCCAATGGAATGAGTGTGCTGATCGAAGGCAATAAGATCTCAAAAATTGCCAAGTCCATTACGGCTCCCAAAGGAGCGACTATAATTGATGCAGGTGGCCGGACCCTGTCACCTGGTTTTATTGCCTGCCATGAACATCTTGTTGGGCAAATGCCATTTGGAGATATTTTCACAACAGATACCCGATATGCTGGATATGTTGCTACGCAAACTACTCGAAACTATCTCATGAATGGTTTTACAGCAGTTCGAGACGCTTCCGGCAATACATTTTCCCTTAAGAAAGCCATCGATCGCGGATATGTTGTCGGACCCCGTATTTACCCTTCCGGACCAATGATATCCCAAACTTCTGGGCATGCTGACCATAGACATGATTCTGAAGAATCCGATCTTATCGGAGGGGCTTGGGATCCCATGGTTCTCAACGGGGACATGGTTGTAGTAGATGGTGTACCTGAGGTGCTTAAAGCCACAAGAGAAAACCTTCGCCGCATGGCCTCTCAAATCAAAATTGCAGTAGGCGGTGGTACAGGTTCGTTTTCCGACCCTTTGGATGTAGTAGAGTTCACTCCGGAGGAGATTCAAGCTGCCACCCAGGCTGCTTCGGATTTTGGAACCTATGTAATGGCACATGTTTACAATACGGAGGGAATAAGAAGGGCTGTAGATAACGGTGTGAAATCAATTGAACATGCAAATCTTATTGATGAAGAAACACTTCGCTATATGATGGAGAAGAATGTATGGTTATCACCTCAAGTAATCGTCTACACATTTATTCCTAAAGGATATACAGAGGATCAGGCCAACAAGCACCGACAGGCCTATTCCGGCATCGATAGCATGTTCACCATAGCCAAAAAAATTGGTTTTAAGAATATCGCTTTTGGTACTGATATCATAACAGATCCTGAAACTATTAAGCGGATGAATGAAGAATTTGTGTTCCGCACAAAATGGTTTAGTAATGCTGAGGTTTTACAACAGGCAACATCGAAATCAGCGGCATTGCTTGCTATGTCTGGTAAACGAAATCCTTACCCAGACAAATTGGGTGTAATCGAAGAAGGAGCCTATGCCGACATCTTGTTAATTAACGGCGACCCATTAAAAGACATTTCCATCCTGACAAAACCGGAAGAGAACCTAGCCCTGATCATGAAAGATGGGAAGATTTATAAGAATACGATTAAGTAATCAGTATCCATCTTAAAAAAAGATTAATATGAAAAAGCATATTTTAAATTATTTCTTAGCCTTCCTTTTTGTTGCCTTTACTGGCTCATTGAAGGCTCAGGAGACTTCAAAACAAGAAGTAATCCTAATTACAAACGCCAATGTATTCGACGGTAAAAGTGATCAATTATCCACTGGGATGAGTGTGCTGATCGAAGGCAATAAGATCTCAAAAATTGCCAAGTCCATTACAGCTCCCAAAGGAGCGACTGTTATTGATGCCAAAGGAAATACATTGTCTCCAGGCCTGATGGATGTCCATACGCATCTTACTTGGAATTTAGGCCCGTCAGGTATGTTTAACGCACAATCGGACTATTTGGCTGCATTGTCTCTGGTCGAAGCAAAAGCCACATTGATGCGCGGTTTTACTAGTGTTCGAGATGTTTCCGGCGAAGTCTCCGGTATAAGATCGGCAATAGATCAAGGTTTATTTGTAGGGCCAAGAATTTGGACAAGTGGGGCAGGCATAAGTATGACAGGAGGCCATGGAGATATGCGAACTCCAAGCACGTTGCCTCGTCAAATGGGTGGACCTGACATGACCGAAGTTGAGCACATGGGGTTGAGTATTTTTGCCGATGGCGAGACCGAAGTATTAAATGCCGCAAGAATTCAGTTTCGTAATGGGGCCAACTTATTAAAGATGTACGTCGGCGGTGCAGTAAGCGGTGTGTATGACCCCTTGGATATTGTAGAATATTCTTTTGAAGAAATTAATGCTGCAGCATCAGAGGCTAAACGTTGGGGTACTTATCTGGCAGTTCATGCCTATACCGACCAGGCTATACAGCAAGCTTTGGAGGCTGGAGCAATGTCTATTGAACATGCGACGCTTATTACCGAATCGACAGCAAAAATGATATCCGAAAAAGGAGCTTTTTTAAGCACTCAAACTGGAGTTTATCTAGGTGAAGCACCTGATGATTGGAGTGAAGACCAAAAAGCAAAGCAACTGGCTGCAAAAAATGGACTAACCAGCATGTTTGAATTGGCGAAAAAGTATAATCTGAAGATTGCCTTAGGAACAGATCTAGTCGGTAGCCCTGTACTAAAGGATGCACAAAAATTTGAATTAACAAACCGTTTAAAATGGTTTACTCCGGTAGAAATTCTGAAGCAGGCCACTGTAAACAATGGTGAGGTTTTAGCCATGAGTGGCCCTCGTAATCCTTATCCAGGTAAGCTAGGTGTAATTGAAGAAGGAGCTTTGGCCGATATTTTACTTGTCAAAGGAAATCTCCTAGAAGACCTAACACTTCTTAATAACCCAGAAGTGAATCTTTTACTAATTATAAAGGATGGAGAGATTTATAAAAATATAATTAACTAGGTGATTTTTTTATATATTAAATTTTAAAACAAATCATATGATAATGAAATACGCTATTAAAAATTTTCATTATATATATTAAATATTAAAATATATTTTATCACTTAAACCAAACAATCATGAAAAATGTGTCTAATCCTTGGTGGATGATTTTAATAAAAGGAATCATTTTAATAGCCCTGGCTATTGCGATTTTTAATCATCCTCTTGAAACCTTAGTAGGATTCTCTGTTTATATGGGAATTGGCCTACTCTTTACAGGCGTATTATTGATAATAACCGCCTTTACAATTCGAAAAATAGAACCTCAGTGGGGCTGGAAGTTGGCGGAAGGAGTTTTAGATGTTGTTTTCGCTTTTATCCTTCTTTCAAATCCAGCAATAACGGCAGTCGTCTTTCCTTTTGTTATTGGATTCTGGGTTATTACATATGGAATTATGAAGTTTGCTGATTCTTTTTCACAAAAAAAAGAAGGAGATTCTGGTTGGGGGATAAATCTATTGGGAGCTATTGTCACAATTGTATTAGGCTATATCGTTATGACAGATTTTGTTGCTGGGACTGTTGCAATAACCACATGGATAGGCGCAGGTTTGTTTCTTTTAGGTATACTGAATGTGACCATTGCCTTTCAGGTTAAGAAACTGTCCTAAGAAGAAAATAAATTTTTATCGAATACTTATTTAAGTTACACAATTATAATTCAACAAATGTCATGAAGAAATTATTAAAAAACCTTGTATGGATGTATTATCTGATAATACCATCAATTATTTTATTGTATTCCTGTAATCCTAAAACAACCTCTGAAGAAGAGATTGTTCTGGAAGAAGATACTATTGAAGTGGATGAAGATTTATGGGTCGTTGAAGAATTTGAAATTAATGACCTCCCAGTAACTAGCCAGTCTCCAAAAGCTGCAGAAAAACCACTTCCAAAGAGCAATGCTGCTCCAGCTGTGACTCCTTCTCCCCAAGCCAATGCAGCAGAAGTAGATGATGAAGATTATGACATCGCTACCCTTGATTACCTGACCGACCTTGTAGCAGAGCAAGAATATGAGGCAGAGACGACAATGGATGTAACAACTGCAATTGTTCCTCTGGAAGAAACACAGACCCTGGTTTCATTTAACAAGAAAGGAAAAAATGCAAAGGCTTTTCAGGTAGTCAGTGATGGCTCAACAGGGGAAATCGAACAGATAATTTTCACTGACAAAAAGCATACGGATGAATATGATGTGACCACAGGAATGAAGGGATCAGATGTGAAAAAACTCAGAAGAGAGTTAAAGCATATGACTCACAAAGGAAAAGTTTATTTGTACAACGACGATTCAAATGTAATGTATCTGATGGATGCAGAAAACATGGCTGGCGAAGAGGTTACAGCTGCTGATGTTGAAAACATGAACGTTTCTGCAATTATCTGGAAAGATAAAAAGCACCATAAACATAAATAATCTCAATAGTTTTCTTTTCGATAGGAGTATTTAGTAAACCGAAAGCTAATGAAAACTCTTCCCATCGGGGTATAACCAATATGTTGTGGTTAATTAGAAAGCCAAAGAGTGAAAAATAAAAATGTCCTGACTGGTAAAGCGATCTTTACCTTTCAGGAGAAAATAAGGCTTCGATTTTTTTATCGGAGACAATAGAAATATTTTGAAATCAATATCTAAAGAGCAAACCTAAACAAGTAACAATATGAAAAACTATTTAAACTTAATTCGTTGCCTTGCTAGCATTTTATTTGTTTTTGTTTGCATAGCTGTAAAAGCCCAGGATAAATCCATTGAAAAGGATGATAAAGAAGGGGATGATGCACAGCAAGTCTTGGATAAATTAGCCAATCCTGCCGCTGCAATTGGGGCAATGATCAGCCTGGTAGATTTCCAGTTCTATTCCGGAAGTTTAATGAATTCTACTCAGAGTGGAATTAGATATACATTTCAACCTAGCTTGCCTGTTCCGCTAAAAAACGGCGTGAATATGTTTATAAGGCCATTAATCCCAATTAATATTAAACAGCCAGTGTATGATGAGTCTGGGTTTTCTAATGCTGGTTTTGACCTTGGAGACATTTCAATTGATTTAGCTTTTGGAAAAACATTCAATAATAAATGGGTGACAGTAGGGGGTATATTTGCTTCCCTACCAACAGCAACGGATGATCGTATTGGATTGCATCAAGTTTTGCTTGGGCCAGAAGCTGCTTATGGACGATTGGGAAAATGGGGTTCTGCCACTCTCTTGCTCACCTATGGATGGAGCATTACCAATAATGAAGAGAGAGGGAATACTTCAGTGATGGGTGGGCAATATATGTACAATATAAACATAGGTAATGCATGGCAAATTTCAGGGTATCCCACATTTTCATACATTCCTAAAGCTAGCTCTGGGAATAAATTGGCCTTTCCATTAGGAACTGGTGTAAAGAAAGTTGTGGTAGTTGGACAAACTGCTGTAGCATTAGGCATGCAGTATCATTATTATATCGTAAGGCCTGATGCTTTTGCATTGGCGCATCAAATACGAATCCTAATTTCACCAATAGTTGAATTGCCTTGGTAAAGAGTTTTTTTATAATTCTTTCAAATCGGTTTAAATAAATGAATCATTCATAATTTTTTCAATTAAAAACAGGTAAATTATAGGGATAAAACAATAAAATATTACTCATTAAGATGCCAATGGAATGATTTTTTGAACTATAAGCGAATCATGGATCAAATCTTTTATAAAAATAAAAATTCAATTCTTAACTAGGATAAATATGAAAACAAGGTTAACAATAAAGACCACCTTATTTATTGGAATTTTACTTTTTTCCTTTTCTGGCCTTGCACAAAAAACTGCATCGTCAAATACATATGATCTTGTCATCTTAAATGGTAGGGTAATGGATCCTGAAACCATGTATGACAAAATTGCGAATGTGGGTATTCAAGATGGTCATATTGCTATTATTACTACAGAGAAAATCGAAGGTAAGCGGACCATAAATGCTTCCGGGCTTGTGGTTGCACCAGGATTTATCGATACACATCTTCATGCCAATGACCCCTTCGGATCAAAAATGGCATTGCGGGATGGAACAACTACAGGTATCGATATGGAGGCTGGAGCGTACGATGTTGCTGGCTGGTATGATGAAAAAGCAAAAACGGGTTGGCCACTTAACTATGGAGCTACTTCAAGCCTGCTCTTCAACCGATTAAAGATTCACGACCCGGAAGTTGATATGACGAAACCAGCTGATTTTGTTCGTTCTCCCGAATTGGCTGCTGAGGCTGCAAAAGATGGCGTGGCAGGCTGGGCTACGCAACGAAGTTCTCTTGAACAAATGAACCAAGTTATGCGCCAAATTGATGAGGATCTTCGGCAGGGGGCATTGGGTGTTGGAGCTTCACTTGCTTATCAGGCCATTGGCGCTGAATCATACGAAGTTTATGAAGCCCAGCGTACTGCTGCCCGATATGGTCGCGTCACCTCAGTCCATACACGTTACCATATGCAAAGCCAAACGCCTGAAGAGGCCACCATTTCGCTTGACGAAATGCTTGTCAACGCCATGTTGCTGGATGCCCCATTGTTGCTGTCACATGACAACGATTATGGATGGTGGGAAAATGAAGATAAACTTAAGCGGGCAAGGGACAAGGGCTATAATGTATGGGCAGAATACTACCCTTACGACATCGCTTCTACCGTGGTAAGTGCATCATTCCTTCAACCGGATCAATGGGAAACTGTACAAGGCTATAAGTACGAAGAAACTATTTATGATCCTTTAGCAGACAAGTGGTTGGACAAAGCTGCTTTTCTTGACTTGGTAAAAAAAGCTCCTGGACAATCGGTTATTATAAAAATGCCCTATCGCACTCCATGGATGAAATATTGGTTAACCATCCCCCATATGACGGTTGCCACGGACGGTATGCCTGGTGTTGGTATGGATGGAAAATTGCTTCCATGGGATGCAGACTTTTCAGAATATTCTGGACACCCGAGAGTCGCGGGCGGAATGGCGAAAGTACTGCGAATGGGCAGGGAAAATGATGTCCCCTTAATGTTCACTTTGTCTCAACTTAGCTATTGGTCAGCAAAGCATCTAGGAGATGCAGGTTTGCAGGCCATGAAAGATCGTGGTCGCGTGCAGGTTGGCAAGGTGGCAGACCTTACTTTGTTTGATCCTATTACTGTTACGGATAATGCCACCAGCAAGGTGAAAGAGAATGGGCTGCCGTCAACAGGAATTCCTTATGTCATTGTTAATGGTACCGTAGTGGTGGACAACAATGTGGTACTACCAGTAAAACCAGGACAAGCTATTCGATATCCAATTGAAGCAAAGGGGAGGTTTGAACCGATAGAAAAAGAGAAGAGGATTGGAGAATTTAGCATTAATGTGGGAAGAATACCCGTTGATGATACAGGAGCCAGTGCCTTGAAGGCACCTCCTTCCGAGGTGAAGAAGTCAGCAGATAAAAACAACACTAACAACAAATAGGAAGAAATTAATCAAAAAATCAGATGAAAAATTTAATTAAAATTCGCCTCGCATTATTCTTTAGTCTAACACTTTTGAACGTGCCGGGGATAGCTCAAAACAAAAAAGTAGCCGAACCTCAATATGATTTGGTTATTCTAAATGGTCGTGTAATCGATCCCGAAACCAAACTCGATGCAATTAGGAATATTGGGATTTCGGGCGGTATTATTCAGGAAATATCTGAAAATAAGATAACCGGAAAAGAAACTATTGAGGCCAAGGGTCTAGTGGTTTCACCTGGATTTATTGATACGCACTGGCATGGAGTCGATGAATACGGTGTGAAAATTGGATTGCGAGATGGGGTAACAAGCCCACTTGAATTAGAAATGGGTGTATATCCTGTTGACGGTTTTTATAAAGAGAGAGAAGGAAAGTCTCAGGCAAATTATGGGGCATCAGTCAGTCACATGGCTGCACGTATAGCAATTCTTGATAAAATTGATCCTAAAGGATCTCCTCTTTATGGATCTTCTATCAATGAATCATTTAATGATGGTGCTAAATGGAATACAAACCCTTATAGTCCAGAAGAGACCAATTTGGTAGTGAAGGGTATGGAAAAAGAACTTCGACAGGGAGGCTTAGGAATTGGATTTGCCATTGGATATTTTGTGAAAGTGGGTAGCCCTGAAGTAATGGCGATTGCCAATTTAGCAAATAGGTATAAGAGCTATATAACTACACACGTACGTTACTTATCCCAAATTCCTCCGAGTGGTTATCTTGGGTTGGAGGAGATGGTTGCAGTGGCCAAATTAAATAATGTGCCCTTATTGGTTCATCATGTGCCGAGTAATTGCCTAGGATTAACAGAAAATTGCCTTGACCTGATTGATGAGGCAAGGAGTCAGGGGTATAAAATCGCAGGGGAGTTTTATCCTTACAATTTTGCTTCCTCTGGTTTTGCTGCTGACTATTTGAAACCAGGATTCCAAGAAAGGATAGGAATGGAATATTCGGATATCGTTTATGTAAAAACTGGTGAGAAAATGACAGAAGAACTTTTTAATAAATACCTCAAGGAAGATCCAAGCGGAACAGTGATTTTTTATAGTATGAAAGAGAAAGACATGATGGCTGCATTGAAGAGACCAGGAGTATTTGTTGGCTCTGATGCGATGCCTTTGGTAGCAAGCGATGGCAAACCTTTAACTTGGGATTCGCCCTATGGAGATGGAAAAGGCCACCCTAGAGCAGCAGGAACCCACGCACGTTTATTAAAAATGGTTCGTGAACAAAATGCCATTCCACTAATGGAAGCCATTGCTAAACTTTCATTTTATCAGGCACAATTTCTTGAGGATGTGGTTCCGGACATGAAGAAACGAGGCAGGTTACAGCCTGGGGCTATTGCTGATATCACCATTTTTGATTTCAACACGGTGCAAGATAATGCAGACTGGAAAGAGGGGATGAATTCCTTACCATCCACAGGAATACCTTATGTAGTGGTGAATGGTACTATTGTGGTGAAGGATTCTGAGGTATTGAAAGGAGTATATCCAGGCCAGCCTATCCGGAATAAAATCCTGGATTAACTTAAAATTGAGATGGACATATTCAATTTTAAGGGTGTTGTTTTAGCCCTTGTTATTTCTCTCCAATTCATCGGGGGGACTGTTTTAGGACAAAATGGCCCTCCTCCTTTAATTAAATCTGACACTACACTTAACATAGTTCAGGTTGATACCATACCTACAGGAGTTCAGGGATCTATAAATCCTCTAAGAGATAACAAGCCTGTGCTAACCGGGATCGAGTTATTGGATTCAAGTTTTCCTAATTCTCTTCCAATTTTCGGGTCCGAAATCCGCTTGAGTATAGGAGGTTATGTGAAAGCTGATTTTATAAGGGATTTTAACTTTGTAGGCGATCCCTATGAATTTGAACTAGGATCAATAGCAGTTGATGGGTCACCAAATAGAGATTTGGGAGGAACTACCACCTTCCATGGTAAAGAAAGCAGAGTCAATTTTGATTTACGTTCTAAAGCAAAATGGAAAAATGGCAAAGAGTTTCCCATGCAGGTTTTTATTGAATTTGATTGGTTCTTTGACTCTCCCAATATGGCTCTCAATACTCGGTTGCGCCATGCCTATGGAGTAATAGGTAGGGTTTTAGTGGGAAGAACTTGGACCACCTCAGGTGATTTATCTGCCTTGGCAGGTACTATTGATTTCTCTGGTGGAGATGCTTTATATGGAGGTAGAGTCTCTCAAATTAGATGGCAAGATAAGTTGGGTAAAAGATTTCACTATGCCTTGGCAATAGAGGAAACATCAGCCCAAATCGATAATCCTGACAATTTGGAGGGTACATTCAGACCTTTAAGACCCAATTTTGCCGGAATGATAAAATGGAGCTCTGCAAAGGGATCCAGTATTCAACTTGGAGCAGATGTATTTCCCGTTAGCTGGGTAGGTCCATCTACAGTTCCTAATATCAGTAAGTCTGGTTATGCCATCACAGTCATGAGCAGAATCTTAGTATCTGTTACAGAATATACTGATGCTTTTGTCTGGGGCACCGGATTTGGAAATGGTCAAGCACATAAAATAATAGCGCTTTCTTGGGATGGCAAGGCTTCTGGAGTAATTAACCAAAATGGGTTAGATCTTGCTCAGTCTTGGTTTGCCTATGCTGGGTATAATCATTATTGGTCTAAAAAGTTGAATTCAACAATTTCCACCCATTGGGCAGGGACTGAACTATCTCCAATCCAGGCAAACAATGTCATTCAGAAAGCAGGTTCTTTTCACGCCAACTTGATCTGGTTCCCTTATAAACTGGTTTCTACTGGAGTCGAATATATGTGGGGAATGCGTGAAAATCATGATGGAGTAACCGGAGAAGCGAATAGACTTCAGTTCATGGTAAAGTTTAAATTTAATTAAATTGAAAAGTAATAATCTAAGCAAAAAATGGTCAGTATTAGTAGTATTAATGCTGACCATTTATAATTTTTCTTTTGCCCAAAACGAAAATACTGTACTTGAAGACAGTATTCTCCAAGCAGATGATTCAGAAAAATTTGTTTGGGACATGTCGCTTGGTTTTAAAACTATGAATGTTTTTAGAGGACTTCTTCCCTCTAAGGCACCTACAATTTCAACACAGGCTGGATTCAAATATGGGGATTTCATTTTAGGGTTTTATGGAGGAAGTTCATTCAATGGAGGATATACTGAAACAGACCTAATTTTGGTTTATTATAAACCAAAAGTCAATGTACATCTGGAATGGTATTATAATTTTACAGAAGGAATAACCAATATTCCGACTCCTTCTGGATTCTTTGATTTCAATCCTGAAACAACTCGTGGTTTGTTGGATTTGATTCTCAATTATCAAATTTCCCCACACGTCAAGCTTTCTTCCTCAACATTTCTTTTTGGAAGAGATAGGCCTTCTTTACCCGAGGATGATGCTGAGGGCATTTTATTGCGAAGAGGAGAGCAACGCTACACCCAATACTTAAAAGCCGCTTACAATTGGTATTGGGGCACATCCAAGTTAGAAGCACATGTGGCCGGGTCCTTTAGCTGGAATGATTTTTCAGGTCCTACATTTTATGGTAACAAGCCCGGCTTCAACGACATTGGTATTTCCATTTCAAGGAAATTAATCAATTCCAATTCTTTGAGTATCCCAGTTAAAGCCTCTGCATATATAAATACTGTAACGAACAATATTTATTTAGTAGCCACCATTCAGCTTATTGAAATCTCTAAATTAACTCAATAATCAACCTGAGAAATTCTAATTATTTGCAATGAATTCCTTGGTCATCACATGCTAAACTGACTCGAAAAAAAAATCATTCTGTAATTTTAAAAGCCAGACTAAATAATAAAAATGAGTAATTATTAAATTTTATTCTTACCAAGACAGTTTTAAATCATCTATAAATAGTCTGGAATATGTTTCATAAGCGAGTTAAGATTTTAAGAAAAAATTTTAACCTAGACAAAAGGGATGCAATTTCGTTTTTGATTTGTATCCTACTTCTTCAAAGCTCATACTTTTGTTTTGGTCAGGATATAATTCAACAAAAAACCATAATAGGGACTAGCTCTGCTGATACCGTTCGAAGAGATTCAACCAGGATTCAAGAAGCAGCTCCTTTGGATATTGCAGATGATCGAGGATTATATATTAGGACTACAGATGGTAAAATTCAATTAAGGATATTAGGATCAGTAAGATATCTTGTAGTTTTTGATGGGCTTAATTTATCTTCAAAAAATTCATTTAGAACTGATGAAATTCCAACAGGTGCATTAAATAAGGCATTTCCAAATTATTACAATGGATTAGATCAAACCCGTTTGGGGTTTGAGGTTACAAGAAAAACAGATAAAGGAGATGTTTTTATCCGATTGGAGACTGATTTTGCTGGTGACAATGGATTTCGGATAAGGCACTCTTATGGTCAGTTTGATCAATTTTTATTTGGGCAAACGTGGAGTTTGTTTTCTCATGTAAATGCCTTGCCGGCAATGGTAGATTTTTCGGGACCAACAGGATCAATTATAGCTCGTACTCCTCAATTGAGATATTCAGTACCTAAGACCTTTTTTGGAGCAAATGTCGCTGTTGGTTTAGAATACATCATTCCAAATCTAACCGTTCCCGATTCAATTGCTGGACAGACTTTTCAACTCTTCCCAGATATTACGATGAGACTGGATAAGGTGTATCCTTGGGGTTCAGTACAATTATCGGGAATAATACCTATGCTATCTGGTAGGAGCTTTGAAGATCAATTAATCTTAAAGCCAGGCTGGGGGATTTCAGGTTCCACAGTTGTGAATTCTTGGAAAAATGGTAAATGGTATTTGCAAGGTGTAATAGGACAGGCCATCACAAGGTATTTCAATGATCTTAGTGGAATAGGTTCTGATGTTGTAATTGATCCAGATGGGGAAATTAAGTCGCCTTTATCCGTTGGGTTATATGGGACTTATGAGCATAGTTGGAGGCAAAATATTTATTCAAATTTCACAGCTGGCTGGTTGCATCTTCAAACCTATGGGTTCACTGAAGATTTTGCTTACAAAAAAGGATATTCCTTTCGGGTGAATACTTTTTGGGATCTCACTGAAGGAGCAAAAATTGGGGGAGAAGCCATTTGGGGAAATCGTGTCGATAATGACCGCCAAAAAGGAAATGCATTGCGATTAAATATTTTGTTTTACTATGATTTTTAAATCACAATTAAGAATTCGTCAAATAAGATATTTAGCAGGAAGGATTTTAATAAAATTTTTGATTCCAAGTTTGATTAAAGTTTACTTTAATTCAATGACCTATCGGAAAGTTTATTTTTCTCCAGCTCTAAAAACCCACGAGGGAGCCTGATTAATTTTTTGACGGAGTAGTAAATTTAATTGGGCGGCATGATGCTGGACATGCCTTAGGTTGTAAAGGAGAATTTCGAAAATTGAAAAATTCATGGTCTTGGATTCGTTAATCCATCTTTTTTCAGCCTGGACTTCATCTAAATTCAAAATTAAATCTGAGGCTTTTTGTCGGCATTGCTGTAGATATCCCAAAATCTCATTTCTGTCGAAAATTGAGGGGGGAGGAAAATCCTCAAACTCCGAATAGCCGAAAATTTCTGGAGGCTTAAATCCAACCGGATTCAAAGAAAGGTAATAGTCTAAAAAAAATAGGGTATGGAATGCTTGATGGGAGATATCTGCTGATGAATTCCAAACCTCGTCTTCAGCAATTAGGATGGAGTTCTCCAGCATATCGATTGCAGCTCCAAACTGAGCCCATAATTCTACCCTTAGGTTTTGAATCATGTTCATGGTTTTGGAAGAAGAGTAATTTTCCCTTTTGCCTTCTCTTTGATCTCTTGTTCATTCATCAATTGAGACCGATATTTTCCTTTGGTAAAGAGCTCTTTTTGATCCGCATAGTGTTTGCTGAATCTATTGCCGCTATTGCCTGTAGGTAGCACAGAAATAGACTCCTCTACATTCCCGAAATCCAATAAAATCCGCATAGCCGGACCTGAAGTCACCTTGTAAATACCCTCTCCATTTAGGTCAAAAGCAAGTTTATTCACCGCTTCTTCATTGGCTTCTACAGGGTCGGATTTCACATTGAAGATTTTGTCCAAAGGCTTTTGACTTCCCAGTGGATGGGGATGCTCAAATACCACTGCTTTTTTCCATTCCCATTCTTCATAGTTCTTTCCAAACTGACTAGAAAGCTCCTCCAGAGTGATTTTTAAGGCTTCATTAATGATGTCGGCTCTGGATTCAATGGCATCTGTTCCTTTCTTATCCCACCAAGGATTATTTTCAAAAGTGATGAAGTGGGAATTGCTTCTAACCATCATGAAAGTCTCCAAATAAGCTTTGAAGGCATCTTTTCCCAGTTCATCTTCCATTGACAAGCGAAGGGTATGGTATAGCCATTTGTAGAAAATGGTGGGAGATCTCATATTTAATTGATGTTCTCCCGTCCATTTGGTAAGCATTTCAAGCGCCGAATTCCAATCCTGAAAATCATCCCTTCTTACCTCTTCCAAAAGGAACTGAATAAGCTTGGGATAAGTCTCATTGATGGATTCAAGTTGTAGCGATCGGATGTTTTCCGTGTCCCAGTCTTCTTTTGAAGTAATGGTTTTTGAAATTCTATTCCATCGCTCACCGGGATAATAATACCCGGGAAAGAAATGACCATTTCGGGAAGAATCGGGTTGATTATTGGCAGATGCAACAAAGCCGCTCGAAGGATTGATGCTTTGTGGGTTTTCGGTGAAAGGGTACCATCCTTTGGGTTGGGACTCAGGATCAGATCCATCCACAAAGATCTTAGAGTGAACTTTATCGCTGCGAATAGGAAGTTTTGCAGCAGCCCACCAAGCGATATTTCCTTCTGCATCTCCATACATGATGTTCAACCCAGGAGCATGAATCAAGGAAGCTGCATCTGCGATTTCCTGCAGGGACTGGGCGTGATTCATGCGGTAAATGGCTTCCAAAGCTTTGGAAGGTTCCTGAGTGAAAACCCACCAAGATGAAACCGGATTGTTGGTTAAGGCACTGATTTCTTTGGAAACAGGATTCATGATCGGTCCATGCACGGTTTCCCGCACTTCAAACTCGATACTTGCTTGACCTTTTACCTGAATAATTTCTTTTCTACTGGTAATCGGGAAGATAGAATCACCAATTACAATCTCATTTGGGTTAGCTGGATTGAGTTTCTCTTGGAAAAAGTCCTGATCGTCATTTTCAAACATGGTCAAACCCACGCTGTGTCTTCTGGAATGTCCCACCAAACCAAAGGGAACTCCTGCCAGATGATTTCCATAAAAGCTAAAGCCAGGATATTCCAAATGCGCTTCAAACCATACAGAAGGGGCGGCAAAACCAATGTGAGTGTCATTTGCAAAAAGGACTTTTCCCGATTTGGTTCTGCTACCAGAAATCACCCAACTATTTGAGCCCTGCAAAATAGGAGCCGGAAGCTTTTCCAATAATTCGCTCAATTGTGAACTTACCAGAAGATTCTCCTTGAGTAAGGAGTCAGGATAATTTACAGGAATGAAATGATGCTCAGGTAGAGTTTGCACAGAAAGTGCTTTTAAATACTCCGAGCCCAATTCTCTGGCCATTTTTGTCACTAGAGGATCTGTTTTCAAGGCCATGGCAAAAGTAAAGGACATGTATCCGATAATAGAATGCATGTCTTCAACGGTATAAGGTCTAGGTTTTTCGCCCAGAAGGAGATATTCAACTGGAAGTTGATCCTCTAGGATAAAAGCATTGACTCCAGCGATGTAAGAATCCGCGGCCTTTTTCCAGGAAGTTTCCCCCTGATTTACAAAAGCTGCCGCGCTTTCCTTGGCATGTTTAGGAATACCCAGGGTATGAAAAAACTTGTCAATATCCACTAGATCTGGCCCCAAAAATTCAGCTAGAGTTCCCGAACCGACCCTTCTCATCATCTCTAATTGAAAGAGTCTTTCTCGTGCATGGATGTATCCTAAGGCTCTATAAGCGTCATCTTCAGACTGAGCATAAATGTGTGGAATCCCATATTTATCAAAATGAATATCAGCGGGTTGAGATAATCCTTCTAAAGTAATCTCTCCCTGATATTTTGGGCTTTGCCAAAAAACAAATCCCAACAATCCTAGAATCAAAAGGAAAATCAGGATTCCTAAAAAGCTGAGTAATTTTTTCATGGGTGGTGATTTTTTGAAACTATAAGGGAAAGATAGTTAGGAAATAGCTGGATAAAAGGGTTTAAGCTTCCTCCATAGCTCTTAGAATGATTTGGCAGGCTTCCCGGATTTCTTCCTCAGAAATAACCAAAGGAGGTGCGATTCTCATGGAATCATCGCAGAACAAGAACCAATCAGTAATTACCCCCAATTCAATTGCCCGGTCTATGATCTTCTTAAGCATTTCAAAAGACTCAAACTGAACAGCCATCATGAGACCTTTATTTCTGATCTCCATGATTTTGGGATGAATCAAAAGGCTTTTGAACAGGTTTGCCTTGGCTTCTACCTGCTCGATTAATTTTTCTTCTTTAAGCGCATTAATGGTAGCCAAGGAAGCTGCCGCACTTACGGGATGTCCCCCAAAAGTGGTGATATGGCCGAGTAGGGGGTTGTTTTTAAAAACTCCCATGACCTCTTTATTTGCAATGAAGGCTCCAATTGGCATTCCTCCACCCATTCCTTTGGCACAAACCAAAATATCCGGAACTATCCCAAAGTGCTCAAAAGCCCAAAATTTGCCTGTTCGTCCGAATCCAGCCTGTATTTCATCCAGAATTAAAAGGGTGCCGGTTTCGTCACATTTTTTTCTCAGGGCTTGGAAATATTCTTTGCATGCCACCCGTATCCCAGCTTCTCCTTGGATGGTTTCAATTATTATCGCAGCGGTGTTCTCTGTAATTTGAGCTAGGTCAGAATAGCTTCCGTAGACGATATTTTTTATACCAGGTAAGAGAGGTCGATATGCTCTTTTGAAGATTTCATTTCCTCCCACACTCAAAGAACCATGACTGCTCCCATGGTAAGCATTGACGCAGGAGAGGATTTCCCTTCTATTGGTAAATCTTTTGGCAAGTTTCAAGGCTCCTTCAACAGCCTCAGAACCACTGTTGACTAGGTAAACATTATTTAGATGGGAGGGAAGAGTATCCGTCAGAGCTTTAGCCAAAAGAACCTGTGGAGACTGCACATATTCTCCATAAACCATCAAGTGCAGATACTTTTCGAGTTGGTTTTGGATGGCTTCCAAAACCTTGGGATGCCGATGCCCCACATTACTTACTCCAATCCCGGATATGAGGTCCATGTATTTTTCTCCTTTTGGTCCAAAGAGAAAAATTCCTTCCGCCTTTTCCACCTCAATCATCAGAGGAAAATCGGTGGTTTGGGCTAAATGGGAAAGGAAAAGTTGACGATTATTCATGATTTTGGTTTCGGGTCAAAAACTTGAAAATCTGAAGAAAATGCCCAATGGGAGCTTTTTACCTTGTTTTTCCTGAAGATAGAGTTCCCCATGTTCTGCATTTTTTACTTCCCCGAAATTGGATTGGATCAGATTGGCTGCGATAATGGAGGAGAAACTCAATGAATACATATTCAGGATCAGGAAATGATTTTTCGGATCGAGAATCTCCTTACAGGTTTTGAGCATTTCGTTGATTTGCTCTTCCAAAATCCACTTTTCTCCATCTGGTCCCCGTCCATAGGCTGGAGGATCTAGGATAATCCCTTGGTATATATTTCCTCTTCGAGCTTCACGTTTGATGAATTTCATGGCATCATCCACGATCCAGCGAATTCCGTCCAGTCCTGAAGATTCCATGTTGTGTTTGGTCCAGGTAACTACCTGCTTTACTGAGTCCAAATGGGAAACTTCAGCACCTGCTGCTCTAGCCGCTACGCTTGCTGCGCCGGTGTATCCAAACAAGTTTAAAATCTTGGGCTTTGAACCGGGAAAGGCTTTTACTTTCTCAAAAATGTAATCCCAATTCACGGCCTGCTCGGGAAAAAGTCCGATATGCTTGAAGGAAGTTTGGGCAAGATTTAGGGTGATTTTTAAGCCATCCTTATTTTCATAGCCAATTTGCCAATTGTGAGGCATGGATTTCAGCTGCTGCCATTGACCTTTTTCAGGGTTGTTTTTTTCCTTCGCAAAATGCGCATGCGCTAGTTTTCTCCAATCATCCTCAGAAAGGCTTTTGTCCCAGATTGCCTGAGGTTCTGGGCGACTTAGAATATATTTACCGAAGCGCTCAAGCTTTTCAAATCCTCCTGTGTCGATCAGTTCATAATCTTTCCAAGGACCTGGACAAAGTGATAAAATGGTTTCTTTCATTGGGACAAAAATAGGGAATATCAAATTGCTTCTGGTAAATGCAGGAATCAAATGACGCTAAGCTTTCAAATGGATTCAATCTCTGATACTTTAAGATAAAATCCATTTTATTGGTTTTCAGAGAAATGGGTTTTTCCAATTGCCCTGTTTCTTGCTTGGGGCTATTTTTTATTACTTTTGACTAAATCGGTTCTCAATTTTCCCGATTCCCAACCCCCAAAATCACTTATTGGAGTCAATGTCCAAAAAATTTATTGACATAGAAAAAGCCATTAGTTCAAAGAATCCAAGCCTCTTAAAGTGGATGCCTGGGTTTGTGTTGAATTACATCAAGCGGGTGACGCATGAGGAGTGGCTGAATTCCGTGTTAAAAAAGCATTTGGATAAAAAGGGGCTTGATTTTGCCGCTGCCTTAATTGAGGAATTTGAGATTCATATAGTTTTATATGGTGCAGAAAATCTTCCAAAAGAAGGAGGCTTGATTTTGGCTTCAAATCATCCCTTGGGTGGAATGGATGGAATTGCTTTAATCCATGCTGTGGGGAAATATAGACCAGATATTCGCTTTTTGGTCAACGACCTCCTGATGACTTTTGACAATTTTGAACCGATTTTTGTCCCGGTCAATAAGCATGGGAAAAACTCCAAAGAAGCCAATCAGAAAATAGAAGAGGCCTATGCCAATGGACATGCGGTCTTGATTTTTCCGGCAGGATTGGTTTCCAGAAAGCAAAATGGAGTGATTAAAGATTTGGAATGGAAGAAGAGTTTTGTCACCAAGGCCAGAAAATATCAATTGGATATACTGCCATGCCACATCGGAGGAAGGAATTCTGAGTTTTTTTACAATCTTGCTAATTGGAGGAAGAAGTTTGGCCTAAAAGCCAATTTAGAGATGTTTTGGCTGGTGGATGAAATGTACCACCAGAGGAAGAAAAAAATTGAAATTCGAATAGGAAAGCCCATTTCCTATGAGCAATTTGATCAACCTAAAAAAGATGCCCAGTGGGCGGAGAAAATAAAGGAAGAGGTTTACAAACTTGAAAAGTCGCATGCATAAGGAGGTTCCTATCATTCCCCCTATATCCCGAGAGCTACTCAAAGCAGAGTTGACTCCCGAGCGCTTTTTGCGATATACCAATAATGGGAACAATCTGGTTTACTTGGTGAATCACCACAATGCACCCAATGTAGTTCGCGAGATTGGAAGACTTCGGGAGCTGACTTTTAGAAGTGCTGGAGGTGGAACAGGTCAGGAGCTTGATTTAGATGAAAACGATACCTGCGAAAAATGTTACGATCAGCTGATTACTTGGAATGAGGAGGACGAAGAAATCGTCGCCGGATATCGGGTAATCATGTGCAAAAATGCGGTGTTAGAAGATGGAGTTTTGAACCTTTCCACGACGCATTTATTTGATTTTTCTAAAAAATTCATCGAGGAATACATCCCTTATACCTTGGAATTGGGGAGGTCATTTGTTCAACCACAATACCAACCCAGCTTAGATAATCGAAAAGGCTTATTCAGTTTGGATAATCTTTGGGATGGTCTCGGGGCAGTGGTATTGCTCAATCCGGATGTAAAATATTTGTTTGGAAAAGTGACCATGTACCCGCATTACAACCGGGAAGGAAGGGATTTATTGTTACTTTTCATGAATCATTATTTTCCTGATCATGAAGCACTTGTAGAGCCTAAGCCAAATTTACGATTGAGCTATGATACGGATGTTTTATCCCAGCCCAATCCATTTCAGGATTTAGATTACAAAGAAGGGTATAAGCTTTTGAACAGTAGAATTAGAGTCTTGGGAGAAAATATTCCTCCTTTGATCAATACCTACATGAACCTTTCACCAACTATGCGGACTTTTGGAACGGCTTTGAATGATGAGTTTGGGGAAGTGGAGGAAACAGGGATCATGATCACTCTGGCTGACATTTACGAGAGTAAGAAACATAGGCATATGGATACCTTTGAAAGAGATCGGGTCTATGGCAGCCGTTGATACCAAAAACTTCAAAACACTTCTTGTCGGGGCGACTACCAATCCTTCTCGGTATGCCTATTTGGCGGCCAAGATGTTTTCTGATCGAAAAATTGATTTTATCCCCATTGGAATTAAGAAGGGTGAGGTCTTCGGTAAAGAAATCCTTGATTTAAGAAAAAAGCCTCATTTAGAGGGTATTCATACCATTACCTTGTATATCGGTCCCGACCACCAGACTGAATGGATTGATTATTTGATTGGTTTGAATCCCAATCGAATTATTTTTAATCCCGGAGCCGAAAATCCTGATTTTTTTAAGAGAGCTCAAGCTGCTGGGATTGAGGTACTTCCTGCCTGCAATTTGGTTATGCTGAGCACAGGTCAGTATTAATCTGAAAAACCCTTAAAAACCCTCAATTCAGCTTGGAATAAAGCTGTGTTAACTCACTTTTTTTACCTATCTTGCAGCTTGTAAAATTTAAGATAAAATCACCTTTTTAGCCCGCATTTGAGGCTTTTTTCCAAAAAATATGAGTGAAGAAAAACCGAAGAATCCAGCTGAATATGGAGCTGGGAATATCCAGGTATTAGAAGGCCTGGAGGCCGTTAGAAAGCGTCCAGCAATGTATATCGGAGATGTGGGGATCAAAGGACTGCATCACCTAATTTGGGAAGTAGTGGATAACTCAGTGGATGAGGCCTTGGCCGGACATTGTGATACTATCCATGTTTCCGTTCATGAAGACAATTCCATTACAGTCGAAGACAACGGTCGGGGTATTCCTACCGACATGCACCCGAAGGAGAAAAAATCAGCTTTGGAGGTTGTGCTTACTGTACTTCACGCTGGAGGAAAGTTTGATAAAGATACCTACAAGGTTTCCGGTGGTCTTCACGGAGTAGGGGTTTCCTGTGTGAATGCCCTTTCTACCGATTTGAAGGCAACTGTCCATAGAAATGGAGTAATTTTCGAGCAGGAATTCAAGATTGGGGTTCCTCAATATCCTGCTAGACAAGTTGGAACAACTGATAAGCGTGGTACAATTATTCACTTTAAGCCAGACGCTTCAATTTTCACTGTTACTGAATTCAGGTATGAGACCATAGCCAATAGACTTCGGGAAATGGCTTATTTGAACGCTGGAATTAGAATTTACCTAAAAGACTACCGAGAGCTGGAGGAAGATGGAAGTCCGAAATCCGACGAGTTTTTCTCTGAAGGTGGTTTAGTGGAGTTCGTTCAGTATTTGGATGAAACTCGGGATAAAATTATCGAAGAGCCAATCTATATCGAGTCACTTGACCAGGACGTTCCTGTTCAGGTAGCGATGAATTACAATAGTTCTTATTCTGAAAATGTGGTTTCCTATGTGAATACCATCAATACCTACGAGGGTGGAACGCACGTGACGGGTTTCAGAAGAGCTTTGACTCGAACCCTGAAAAACTATGCGGATAAGTCAGGGATGCTCGATAAGCTAAAAATCGAGGTTTCTGGTGATGACTTCCGTGAAGGGCTTACTGCTGTAATTTCTGTAAAAGTTGCAGAACCACAGTTTGAGGGCCAGACCAAGACTAAATTGGGTAATTCCGATGTGGTTGGATTTGTGGATTCAGCAGTTTCTGAAGTTTTGCAGATTTGGTTAGAGGAGCATCCGAGAGAGGCCAAAATTATTGTTGGAAAAGTAATTCTCGCTGCCCAAGCACGACATGCTGCTAGAAAGGCGAGAGAAATGGTTCAGCGGAAAAACGTTCTTGGTGGAGGAGGTCTTCCTGGAAAGCTTGCCGATTGTGCTAACTCTGACCCAACAGTTTGTGAATTGTACCTTGTGGAAGGGGACTCAGCAGGTGGATCTGCCAAGCAAGGAAGAGATCGTGATTTCCAGGCTATTCTTCCTCTGAAAGGTAAAATTCTAAACGTAGAGAAAGCTCATGAGCACAAAATCTACGACAATGAGGAAATCAAGAATATCCTTACTGCCCTTGGAGTTAAGTTTGGAACAGCACATGATGATAAAGAGCTTGACCTTTCCGGTTTGAGATATCACAAAATCATCATCATGACGGATGCTGATATTGACGGTTCGCATATCCGAACCTTGATCCTTACTCTTTTCTTCCGTTACATGAGAGCCTTGATCGAAAGAGGCTACGTCTATATTGCTTTGCCACCGCTTTATCTTCTTAAGAGAGGAAAAGATGAGCGCTATTGCTGGACAGAAGAGGAGCGAAAGCGCCTGACTGCCGAAATGGCCAAAGATGGTAAAGAAGATAGCGTGGGAGTTCAGCGGTATAAGGGTCTTGGAGAAATGAACCCAGAGCAGCTTTGGACTACTACCATGGATCCAAATGTCCGTACTATCAAGCAAGTGACTATTGATTCAGCTGCAGAAGCGGATCACTTATTCAGCATGTTGATGGGGGATGAGGTGGCTCCTAGACGAGAGTTTATCGAGCGAAATGCGAAATACGCCAAAATAGATACCTAATCAAAAAGGGGCTTCTTGCCCCTTTTTTTAAATAATTTATCGGTTCTGGTCATCCTAGAGCCTATTTGCTTTTGATTTGAATAACAAGTGATATGAAACTTGCAGTCGGAGATAAATACGAGGCAATCATTCAAAAAAGTGATCTGGTTAGCCGGGATTTAAGTTGGGTAAAATTCAATGATCGGGTTTTGGATCAATCCAAAAAAGCCCATCGAACCATTTTTGAGAAGCTTAAATTTCTAGCCATTACCGCTTCCAACTTGGATGAATTTTTCATGATCCGAGTGGGCTCGCTTTACAATTATCTGGACTACGATAAGGAGCGGGTGGATTATTCAGGCTTGAGAGAGGATCCTTTTAAGGAAAAGTTGATGAAGGATTGTCAGCGATTTCATTTGGATCAGCATGAGCATTTTACCAAAGTTATTCTTCCTGAACTTCATCAAGAGGGGATTTCTGTAGTCAATGTCTCCAAGCTTATCGCCGAGGAGCAGGATAAGGTCAAGGATTATTTCATGAAGGCCATTTACCCCATGCTTACTCCTATGGTTTATGACGGGTATAGAACCTTCCCGATTTTGATGAATAAACTCTTGGTATTTGGCGTGGTAACTACCAGTCCAGGAGAAAAAAAGGATATGCGCAAAATGAGTTTTGTGCAGATTCCGGCTAATATTCCCAGATTTTTTGAGATCGAAAGAGAAAACTCTTTGACCTTAATCCCGATCGAAGAGGTGATTCGAGAAAATTTGATTTCTCTTTTCCGAAATGTGGAAATTGAATCAGTCAGTCTTTTCCGAATCACCAGAAATGGAGACTTCACTTTGGAAGAAAGTGAGGATATGGATGCCAATTTCCTGGAAGAGGTGAAAAGGAAATTAATGGAGAGAAAGACCGGTCGTGTAG
Organism: Algoriphagus boseongensis; assembly: GCF_004362805.1. Classification (GTDB taxonomy): domain Bacteria; phylum Bacteroidota; class Bacteroidia; order Cytophagales; family Cyclobacteriaceae; genus Algoriphagus; species Algoriphagus boseongensis. Next base: position 1,253,017 of record NZ_SNYF01000005.1, on the reverse strand, counting down.
TTCGAATTGAGATTGAAGAAGGCTATTCCAAATGGATGCTCAATTCTCTTTTAGAGCGATGGAATTTGCGACCTGACTCTGTTTTTATGGTGAAAAGAATCAGTATGATCGATTTCACTGGTCTTTGGCAAATTGTTGGAAATAAGCGATTTAGGGATCGGTTGCCACAGGTTCCTGACCCTGTAAAACCCCTTTCCTATCAAGAAGAGGGTAGAGCGGATATTTTCGACATTCTCAAGGAGAAAGATATTTTACTTCATCATCCTTACAATAACATTGATTCCATCTTGGACTTGATAGAAAAGGCTGCTGAAGATCCGGATGTGATGGCGATCAAAATGACCATTTACAGATTGGCGAAAGAGAGCAGGATTACCAGAGCGCTCCTTCGTGCAGCTGAAAATGGAAAACACGTATCGGTTCTTTTTGAGGTGAAGGCGAGATTTGATGAGGAGAACAATATCAGGGAAGCCAAAAAGCTTCAAAAGGCTGGTTGCTTTGTGATTTATGGGATTTCAAACCTGAAAACCCATACCAAACTTCTTCTGATTGTTAAAAAAGATGCTTCTGAAATTACCCGATATGTTCATTTAGGCTCAGGTAATTACAATGAGGATACGGCAAGGCTTTATACTGATATTGGGCTTTTGACGACCAATGAAACCTTAGCGAATGATGTGTCGGAATTTTTCAACGTAATCACAGGACATTCCCTGCCAAGTGATTACCGAAATCTGATTACTGCTCCAAGAGATATGAGGAGACAGTTAATTGAATTCATAGAACAGGAAGCAGACAACGCCAGAAATGGTCTTCCAAGTGGAATTTTCATCAAGGTAAACTCATTGGAGGATTCAGAAATTATCTATGCTTTGTATAGGGCTTCCCAATCCGGAGTAACCATCAAATTGATCGTAAGGGGGATTTGTTGTTTGAGACCTGGTAGACCTGGGTTGAGTGAGAATATTGAGGTGATCTCAATTGTTGGTGACTTCTTGGAGCACAGCAGAATTTATCATTTCCATAATAATGGAAATACCAGAACCTATTCAGGAAGTGCGGACATGATGGTGAGAAGTTTTGATAAAAGACTGGAATCACTGTTCAAGGTTGAGTCACCACTTCTTGAAAGGCAATTGATGAATATCCTTTCTTATAATCTCAGAGATAATGTCAATGCCTATGTGATGCAAGAAGATGGAACTTACCTTACCAAACATCCTTCAGAGCAGGAAGGGGAATTCAATGTTCACAAGGAGTTTTTCAGAGTTCAGGCCGACGAAGTAATGCAAGTTCGATTGGTTGGAAATTAATCCAAATGATCTTTAAAATACAAAACTCCCAAAGGCATCAGTCTTTGGGAGTTTTTTTATTTCTTTTTTCCGAATAAGACCAAAAATACACCAGCTACAGCTACGACTCCTCCCGCATAGGAAGGCCATGCGATGTTATTTTGCTTATCAGCCGAAATTTGAATTGGACCGGCATCAATGACTTTTTCTTTGGTGGTGAAGCTAATTCCAGAAGAAAAGAACATGGCAATACCAATGACGATTAAAATTACTCCTAGGATTCTCATAGTCTAATATTTTAAAAAATAGAAGCATCTATCGGGCCAATCTTAAAAGAGCTTCAAATTTGAAGCTAAATTACAACTGCCCAATTTACATTTTCAAGTAATTTCCTTTTCTAAGCTTTCTTTTTACGCGGATAAAGTTGAAGATTCCCAGAATTAAAAAAGCTACACTCAGTCCAAAAGCGAGGTAACCAAATCCTCTGATATGCGCTAAATTTTTCACCTCAAAAAGCGCTGTTCCCGAAACCAAAAAATAGAGCGATGTTCGAATATAGGAGAGTAAAGTACGCTCATTTGCCAGCGTAGTCCTTTGCCTTGCCAGATAGTCCCGGACAATAAGTTCATCTTCAGGGTTTTTTTCCATATTTCTTTACTTATTTTTGATTAGATCTTGATAAAACTAATGCTTATGAAAAAGTTATTTACAATTTTTCTTTTTATAGTAACAATTGGAATTGCATCTGCCCAGGATGGGACGGAGGAAGTGAAGAAGGATACAACTTATTGGCTGAAGGAAATTGCCGGTGGATTGAATATAAATCAAGCCTCATTCAGTGGAAACTGGACAGGAGGGGGAGTTAATTCCATGGCTTTCAGTGCCTATTTGGCTGGAAGAGCAAATTATGCAAAGGATAAGTGGTCTTGGGATAATACTTTGGATTTGATTTACGGAGTTGTCAAAAACCAAGGTGAGGATGGTAGAAAGTCGAATGACAGGATTTATTTGGATTCAAAGTTGGGTCATAAGATATCCCCAAAATGGAATATTTATTTTGGTGTCAATTTCCTTTCTCAGTTTGCTCCCGGTTATGATTTTGACACCGAACCCAAGTCATTGATTTCTAAATGGGCAAATCCAGCTTACCTAACCACAGGTATAGGGTTCGAATACAAACCGAACGATGAGTTTCTTTTGCGTCTTTCTCCGTTTGCTCCAAGGTTTACTTTTGTTACCGATACAGAATTGTATAAAACAGTACCAGAAAATTATGGTGTAGAAATCGGTAAGACAGTAAGACAAGAATGGTTGGCATTTAACCTGCTTGCTGAATGGAAAAAAGAGGTTTCTGATAGGTTTGGAATTTTGATGAGATATCAGATGTATGCAAATCTTGAAACACTCGCGTTCAATTCTATTGACCATAGATTAGATGTGGGATTTGTTGCCAAAATCACTGAAGCGATCAATGTTTCCTTGACAACACTAACCATATATGATTTGGATCAAGATGAAAAAGTCCAATTTAGCCAAGGTTTGGCGATTGGTTTAGCCTTCAAAAGGGGGAATTTTCCAGAGAAAAAATAATAATTAACAATTTTTTATTTGGGATTTTGATTTAATCATAATTGTATTATTTTTGAATTCATTGTGGTAGTTAAATAATAGTTGGTTTAGTTTTCAAATAAAGGGCAGGGGATTTTCTCCTGCTTTTTTATTTTACAGAAGATAGAAATATAATTATTTCAAGATTTTTTGAACCAAAAATTAGAAAATGACTTTCTTATAGTTCAATCATGAATAGAGATTTTTTCCTTACATGGAAGGCTCAATTATTTAAAAGATTCGTCTTCAGAGGCTTCTTTCATCATTTGTTCAGCTAGCTCCCTACCAAGGTATCGGTCAATCATTCCATGGCCTAAATAAAGAAGAGGCGTTAAAAGAATGGCTACTGAAAACTTGTAAACATAATTGATAAGCCCAACCGCGATGATTTGGCTTAATGACCAATTGCCAAATACATAGAAAGCGATCCCCAAAACCACAAAAGAATCGATAAACTGGGAAACCAAGGTCGATCCGGTAGCCCGAAGCCAAATCATCTTTGCACCTGTGATGGCTCTAAGTTTTTGGAACACAAAAACGTCAATCAATTGACCAAGCAAAAATGCAGTTAGAGAACCGAGTATTATCCCCAACCCCTGTCTGAAGATGGAATTGAAAGCATAATTGATATCAAAGGTGTTTCCTGTTGGAGTTTGAGCATTCACCTCAATCCAAAAGTCAGCAGGAACAAGAACTGTCACAATGCTGATTATGATAAATATATAAGCTATTAGTCCGGCTGTCAGGAAACTGATTTTCCGAACTCCCTTTTTGCCAAAATACTCGTTGATGATGTCAGTTGTGATAAATACAATCGGCCAAATAACTGCGCCTGCAGTCAGGTTGAAATCCAGGATATATTCATCAAAAAAACTCCAGTTAACCGGATCAAAGCCTAAGGTCTTTTCTGCCGAAAAGATTTTTACCCCAATTATCTCCGCCAGAATCGCATTGGTCAGGAAAATACTGCCCAGAATTAAAAAAAGGTTGGTCCGGCGGGAATAGTTTTGATTATTCATTTGGTGGCAAGATGGGATAGGTGATTCCTTCTACACTTAATTCAGAATTTGAAAATACGGTTTTTGCCTCACTTAGCATGGCGTCTAGGTCTTTGTATCTGGAAGAAAAATGACCCAAAAGAAGTTGTTTCGACTTTGTCAAGCTCGCTATTTTCCCTGCCTGTTTTGCAGTGCTGTGATAAGTATCTGCAGCCCGCTGAAGATCTTCCTCCAAAAATGTACTCTCGTGATAAAGCAAGGTTACTCCTGAGATATAATTGGTCAGGGCAGGTTCAAATCTTGTATCAGAACAAAAAGCATAACTTCTCAAAGGGGGAAGTGGATGGCAATAGTCTTTGACCTGATAAGTAATTCCATCTGAATCTGTGAAATCCCTTCCCAGTCTTAGATTATGAATTGCCTCCAAAGGGATTTTTTTCTCTTGAAGTTTTTCTTTGATCAGACTTCGCAATCCTTCTTTTTCCTTAATCAGGAATCCTGTAGTTGGAAGCCTGTGAACTAAGGGAAAGCTAAAAACCTCAAATCTGGGATGATCCAAAAGAAGATTCAATCCATTTGGGTTTGTTTCCACAAAATGCAAGGGGTAGTTGAGATGCATATTACTCCAGCGGAAGTGTGTGGTAAGAATCTCATCCAATCCCTTTGGTCCAAAGAGGGTAATAGGACTTTCTCTTTTTGCCAAATTGTAGCTGGAGAGCAATCCTACCAATCCCAGGTAATGATCTCCGTGAAGGTGGGAAATAAAAATATTGGAAATTTTGGAGGCTTTTATTTTGAATTTCCTCAATTGGATCTGAGTTCCTTCTCCACAGTCTACCAATAAAAACTCCTGCCCAAATCGTACGACTTGGGCAGTGTGATTTCTTCCATGTACAGGAATGGAAGAGGTATTTCCTAAAATGGTGACTTCAAAATCAGGGATCAATCTTCCTCCTCGTCTTCGCCTCCGTCGATTTCATGCATGAAGATCGCTTCACCAGCTTCCTCAAGCGTGTTGACCAAGTTTAATTTTTTGTCAAGCATAGAGATTTTCAAAAGCTTCATCACATGCTCCTGGATTCCAGAAATGACGAAGATTCCACCATTTCTTCCAAACTCTCGGTCACCGACCAAAAGTGCACTCAATCCACTTGAATCCACATATTTTACTTGGCTTAGGTCCAAAACTACATTGCCAAATCCTTCGGCATGGATGGTCAAAAGTTCAGATTTTAGTACAGGAGCTAGGAGAGAATCCAATTTCTCTTCCATTGGGGTGAATACGACGTATTGCTCTTTTTTATCTATGGTATATTTCATACAAGTTGGTTATTTATTGGCCAAATAGGCCTGAATTGCTTTTTCTATTCTTGATTCGATTTGGGTAATTTCGGCTTTGATGAATTTTTCGCCGGTTATTTTTTCAAACAGCTCAATATAGCGATCGGAAATACTTTCTACAATTTCATCAGTCATTTCAGGTACGCTTTGTCCTTCTTTTCCCTGAAATCCATTTGCAATCAACCATTGTCTGACAAATTCCTTTGAAAGCTGCTTCTGAGGAAGCCCTTGCTTTTGGTTTTCCTCATAACCATCGGCATAGAAATATCTGGAAGAATCCGGCGTATGGATTTCGTCAATCAGGAGAATCTGATCTCCAAACTTTCCGAATTCATACTTAGTGTCCACCAGAATCAATCCCATTTCATTAGCCATTTCCTGACCTCTTTGAAACAGGGCTCTTGTGTACTTTTCCAAAACCAAATAGTCGGCCTCACTTACAATTCCCTTTGCCAGAATATCTTCTCTTGATATATCCTCATCATGACCTTCGGATGCTTTGGTTGTAGGAGTGATGATAGGCTCAGGAAAAGCATCATTTTCCTTCATGCCTTCAGGCATTGGAACACCGCAGATCATTCTTTTTCCAGCCTTATATTCTCTGGCCGCATGACCTGAAAGATATCCGCGGATTACCATTTCCACCTTGAATGGTTCGCATCGCTTACCAATCGTAACATTGGGATCTGGAATGGCGGTCACCCAGTTTGGAACGATGTCAGAAGTTGCTTTTAAAAACCCAGCAGCGATCTGGTTCAAAACCTGGCCCTTGAAAGGGATAGGTCTTGGCAATACCACGTCAAAGGCAGAAATTCGATCAGATGCTACTACGACCAGCTCCTGGTCAAAAATATAGACGTCTCTTACTTTTCCTTTGTAAAAACCCACCTGTCCTGGAAATTTGAAATGGGTTTCTTTGATCGCATTGCTCATTTGAAAATCGTTTGGACAAAAATAGAAAAAGCCTCTTCCAATGCCTTAGCTTTTGGGCTTATTTATTGACAATTCTTCCGTTTTCGTAAAATTCACTTTTGGTCAGGTTTCCATTCTCATCATACCATTCTTGAAGTCCATCCAATCTCCCGTTTTTATAGGTTCTGATTTCTTTTGGATTTCCGTTTTCGTAGAGGATTTTCACTTGCCCATTTTCTGCCCCATTTTGAAAAGGAACTACTGAATAGGGTTTACCGCTGGGATAAAAGTTTTCTTCTCGGAGTTTTCTGCCTGAATTATCATAGGAAATTCGTTGCCTTACCTCTCCATTTTCATGGTAAAAAAGGATGGGCTGGGTAGGGGAGCCTTTGGAATAAATGGCCTTCATTTTCGGCTTCCCGTCAGGATAATATTCTAACATTTCACCCTCTGGCAATCCTTTTTTATAAAATGCTTTTCGCTCAATTTTTCCATCCGAAGAGTAAAGCAAGTATTCCCCGTCCAATTCTCCGTTAAGAAATTTTCGCTGGGATTTTACTTTTCCATTTGGGTAATAATATGTTTCTGGACCATTTAAAACTCCTTTGGAATAAGAGGTGCTTGAAATCATGTTCCCTTCTTCATCAAACTCTTCAAGTAATCCATTGTACTGTCCTGAAGAGAAGGAAATCCTGGATTTGACTTGCCCATTTGGGTAGAAAATCTGGGAAATCCCATCCGGCTTATTGCCTTTGAAATTCGTCTGATCGCTGATTTTTCCATCCTCAAAATAGGAAGTGACTAAGCCTTCCAGTTGGTTGTTTTCAAAATAGGATTCCTGGCTAATTTGGCCTCCGGGATAAAAACTTTGAGATTTTCCTTGTCTCAGGTTGTCCCTGAATTGAATGATTCTCAAGGTATCCCCACTATCAGGATCCAAATCATAAAAAGCTCCATTTCTCTTATCATCCTTTAGATTTCCAATCAAAATAAGCTTTCCATTCAAATCAAAAAGTTTGACTTCTCCTTGAGCCTTTCCATTGATTTTGGTTAGGATTTCTTTTACATGAAGCGAATCCTCGTCGTAATAAGTCCTGATTGTGTCTTGAGCAAAAAGGGAGTTGAAACAGGTAAAAGCAAGTAGAAGAAGTCCTGCTGCAGGTAATTTTTTGAATAATCGGGTGGGTGAATTCAGATCAAGAGAATGGAAGGACATTCTGGAAGTAGGGTTTGGAAGTTTCTGGAAAAATAACGCCCAAGGAGTTCATTTTGACTATTTTTGACCAAAATTTATGAAGCTTAACATTTTGCGAAGCTTAATTCTAGTTGAATTTACCATGCATTTTCCTCGACTTATCCTCGTATTGCTTGTTTTTGGACTGTATTCCTGTGCTGAAAAGGAAAAGGAGTACCGAACTTATCAAGGTGAAATTTTCGGGACCTATTACAGAATTCAAGTCAACGAACTCGAGAGAGATTTTCAGCCTGCCTTTGATTCCGTTTTTTCTTTGATCAATCAAGCTTCCAATTCTTATATCCAGGAATCTGAAGTTTCAGATTTTAACAATTCGGGTTCCATCCAGAATCCATCTTTTACTTTCAGGAATATGCTGGATTCCTGCAGAAAGTATCATCGCCTCAGTGAGGGTTTTTTCGAGCCCACTTTGTTTCCTTTGATTAAGGCTTGGGGTTTTTCTTTTGAGGAAAAAGAAAAAATGGACTCTTCGAAAGTGATTGAGCTCATGCCTCTAATAGGTTTTGAAAGTAAAATCATGGCGAGCGATTCTGGGTTTTTCGCTGCTCAAGAGGGAGTGAAGTTGGATATTACGGGATTGGGTGAGGGGTACGCTTTGGATAAGTTGGCCGAAGTTCTGAATGCGGCTGGCGTTTCCGATTATATGGTTGAAATAGGAGGGGAAATGAAAGCTAAAGGGAAAAATTCCCGAGGTGCGATTTGGTCGATCGGGATTGAAGATCCTCAGCAAGTTGAATTGGGTAATACCAATGTTCTTTTGGCTAAAGTAGAGCTGGACAATAAAGCAATAAGCAGTTCAGGGAATTACAGGAAGTTTTATCTGGACGAAAATGGAATACGGAGACCTCATATTCTCAATCCACTGACTGGTTTTCCAGTAAGCCATTCCATGGTTTCCGTTTCTGTTTTGGCAAACTCGGCAACTGAAGCAGATGCTCTTGCTACAGCATTTATGTCCATGGGTCCAGAAAAAGCAAGAGTTTTAGCGGAGAGTATTCCTGGAGTGGAAGCTATGTTTATTATCGGAGGAAAGGATAAACTTGAAATAGAATATACCTCTGGCTTTCCTAAACCTGAGGAGAAAAAGTAACAGTTGTTAAAAAGAAAAAAGCAGGCTTTCGGCCTGCTTTTTATTTTGAGGATAATTAATCCTTACATTTTTTCAATCACCATGGCAGAGGCGCCACCGCCTCCATTACAAATACCTGCTACGCCAATTTGTCCAGCTTTTTGATGCAAGACAGAATTCAAGGTAGTGATGATTCTAGCACCGGATGCTCCTAGTGGGTGTCCCAAAGAAACTGCTCCACCGAAGACATTCAATTTGTCATTATCCAGATTCAATTCCTTTTGATTAGCCAAAGCGACTGCTGAAAAAGCCTCATTGATTTCATAGTATGAAACCTCTTCTGGGCTTATTCCTGCATGTTTTAAGGCTTTTGGAATAGCCAAAGCAGGTGCTGTGGTAAACCACAAAGGATCGGTCGCGGCATCTGCAAATCCTAGGATCTTAGCAACTGGTTTTAAGCCTAATTCTTCTGCTTTTTCCTTGCTAACCAAAATCAAAGCCGAAGCTCCGTCATTCATGGTTGAAGCATTGGCAGCAGTGACAGTTCCGTTTTTATCAAATACCGGCTTTAGGGAAGGGATCTTATCAAAAATCACATTCTTGAATTCCTCATCCTCATCGATCAAAATCGTTTCTCCTTTTCTGCCAATCATCTCCACAGGAACGATTTCGTCTTTGAACATTCCCTTTTCCCAAGCTTCTGCTGATCTCTTGTAAGACTGAATCGCATAGGCATCTTGTTCCTCACGGGAAATGTTCATTTCCTTGGCTGTGTTTTCAGCACAATTGCCCATTGGGAATTTGTAATAGACTTCGAAAAGTCCATCCTTCACCAATCCATCAACCAATTCTGCATTTCCGTACTTGTACCCGAATCTTGCCTTTGGAACATAAAATGGCACATTGGACATGCTTTCCATTCCTCCAGCGACTACTACGTCATTTATACCCAGCATAATGGTTTGTGCTGCAAGCATGACGGCTTTCATCCCTGAAGCGCATACTTTATTGACTGTAGTACATGGAACATTGTAACCTATTCCAGCACCGATTGCAGCTTGTCTAGCCGGTGCCTGACCCAGATTCGCGGAAATCACATTGCCCATAAATACTTCATTCACGGCTTCTGATGCAACTCCGGCTTTAGCCAAAGCTCCTTTTATGGCAATGCTTCCTAATTCGATAGCAGTAAATCCAGAGAGTTTTCCGCCAAAACTTCCGATAGGCGTACGGACAGCGGAAACGATATATACTTCTTTGCTCATATTAATTTGGGTTTAGTCTGAAAATCAAAAGAATTAAAGGATTGAAGGAAATAGATTTTACCAATCCGGCAAACCTCTTTTTGGTCTTTGGGTAGGTGTCTTTTTATTCTGCTGAATGTATCTCAATTCGGCTGCATTTAAGGATTCAAGAATTTGCTGTGCCTGCTCAGGGGTGATATTCATCGCCTTAAGCTTCTCCCGCATTTCTTCCAGTTTCTTTTGCCTGTCTGCTAGATTGGCATCCATTTGATCATTGGCATTTTCTCCTGCTTCTTCACTTTGCTGAGAAGGGTTTTCGCCTTTTTGACCTTCTTTGGCCTTGTCTTCATTGGTTTGTTCCCCGTCTTTTTGCTCAGATTTGGAATCACCTTGTTCACCTTCGCTTTGCTGGCTCTGGTTCTGCTGGTTTTGTTGTTGCTGATCTTGGGGATTTTGCTGTTGTTCCTCCTGCTGTTCTTTTTCCAGCTTTTCTTTCAAAGCCTTCAGCTTGGCATCATTTGGATATTTGCTCAGCCCATCGTTCACCGTTTGAAGCGCCTGATCGGTTTCTGTTTTCACATAGGATCTTGCAGCCCGGTTGAAAAAATCCCCAGCGGACTGAGCCATATTTTCTCCGGAAAAGAAGAAAAAGGCTAAAATCAGAAGTCCAAGTTTATTTCTCATTGATCTCAACAACATCCTTAAGTGTGGTCATAAAATCTTGGTAGGCAGCGACTGTCTCATCTTGAGCCAATGCATCTTCCATAACTTTTAAAGCGTCTGCGAAGCGGAATTGTTCCACAAATCGATCAGCTTCTGCCTTTTTTCTTTTGGCAAATTCCGAAGGTTCTGGCTTGTTTTGTTCCTGTTGCTTGCGCTCCTCGTCTCTTTTCAGCCAGCGAGCCAAAAGCTCATAATTGTATCTGGCTTCTTCATTTAGCGGATTTTTGATTAGGGCAGATTGGAATTTGCTCAGAGCCGCTTCGTATTCCTTTTTGTTTCCCAACAAAATCCCGCCTTGATTGAAGGCAAAAGAAGCCAAAGCCATATCAGTGCTTTGGGTAGCCATATCATAGTATCCTGCAGCTTCCTCAGTTTTTTGGGCGTAATGATGACTTAATCCCAGATCAAAATCCAAAGAAGAAGACCTCATTTCAAACTCATTAACCAAAACAAGGTGATTTTGAATTGATTCCTCGTACTTGGTTTCGGCATAACTTTTTTCTGCAGCTTCAATGGCAGTATTCAGCCTGCTTACCCGAGTCCAAGAGGCAGGAATAATCAGAAAAACACTAAGTATCCACTTGCTCCAGTTCATCAGAGTTTGATCGTTTTAACTGGTAAAATCATATCCATCATTGCGAGGCCAAGAGCCGCTAACAAGAAATAGAAGTATTTATTTGAGCTGGCTTCCACGGTTCTGGTGTTAGCTACTCCGCCCTCCAGGCTTTCCAAAGAAGAAATCAAACTTCCCATTTCCTGAGCTTCATCAGAAATCTCGAAATATTCTCCACCAGTTTGGGAAGCTATATATTGTAAAGGAGCCTTATCCAATTTGGTTAAAGCCGGTTGGCCGGTTTGAGGATCAATTACTACACCATTTCCTCTAGGCATTTGACCTCCTGATTCAGTTCCAATTCCTAGTGAGAAAACTTTTACGCCATTCTCTTCTAATCTTTCCGTGATTTCATCCAAATCATCTCCGAAATGCTCTCCATCTGAAATCAGGATAATTGCCTTGGACTTTACCTCCTGGCTTTCATCTTTTTCAAATTTGTCCAAGGCGAGGCGAAGCGGAGTATTTAAATCAGTTCCCAAGTTCGGGACTAGGCCAATATTAAGTCCGTCAATGTATAAGTTAATTACCGCTTGGTCATAAGTCAAAGGCAACTGCATGAATGCTTCCGTACTGAAAATGATCAAACCAATTCGGTCAGATGGAAAAGATTTAAGGAGTTCTTTCAATTCAAATTGAATTCTCGCCAATCTATTTGGTCCGATATCAGTGGCAATCATGGATTGTGAAAGGTCGACAGCAATGAAAATGTCTTTTCCCTCTTCTTGAATTTCTTTGAAGGAATTACCAATTGATGGCCCAGCGAGTGCGATTAAAAATAAAATGAAATACAAAGTTCTCAAGATCAGCTTGGTGAATAAGCGTTGCTTTTCGACCTTCAATTTTCGATTGATGATCAAAAATCTTGAGATGTAAAATATATAGAGGAGAATAAATGCTCCTCCTAATAGAATAATCAGCCTGATGTCAGGGTATGCCCAAATCATGGCCTGAAATTAGGAAATAAACCTAATTTTGAAAGCTGAGATTTGGTGAAGGGTATTTGCTTCAGCTAATCTTTTGAAAGAATTAACAAACATTAATTTCATTTGGCCGTTGGGCTTTTGAAATAAACTACCACTATTACCTTATGTCCTTTTTTAGGTTTTTGCTATTCCTTTTTGTTTTTGGAATTGTAGGTTTTGCAAATGCTCAAAATCTAGGTAAAGTCCGCGGGCAGGTTTTTGATGTCAATAACTCCCAGCCCTTGATCGGAGCAAATGTCTACTGGGAAGGAAATACGGCAAGTGGGGTAGTGACAGATTTAGATGGGAATTTTGAATTGGTTAATCCGACCTTTCCGGCCAAGCTGATTATTTCCTATGTGGGTTATGAAAAATCGATCCGGATTATCAATGCTAAAGACGCAGAAAAGCCTCTTCGGTTTTTTCTAAAACCTGAAGAACTCTCTTTGGAAGAAATCATCATTCAAGAGCGTAGACCTGACGAGCAAATCAAAAACCTGGAAATGGGAAAGGCCAGCGTGCCTATTGAAACCATAAAAAATATCCCTGCACTTTTTGGAGAAGTAGATTTATTCAGAAGTCTTCAACTACTCCCTGGTGTCCAGACAGCAGGAGAGGGGACTACCGGATTATTTGTCAGGGGGGGATCAGCAGACCAAAATCTTGTTCAGCTGGATGGAGCCCCAGTCTACAATGCTTCCCATTTCTTTGGAATTTTCTCCGTCTTTAATCCAGATGCCTTAAAAAGTGTGGATTTGTACAAAGGGAATATGCCTTCATCTTTTGGTGGTAGGGCTTCTGCCTTGATCGATGTGGGTTTATTGGAAGGGAATAATGAACAGATAAAAGGGAATGGAGGAATTGGAAGTATTTCTTCAAGATTGACCTTGGAAGGGCCTTTGTTTGGGAAAAACTCCACCTTCATTGTTTCAGGAAGAAGGACGTATGCAGACTTGTTTTTGAAACTTTCAAGCGATGAAAACCTGAGAAACAATAAGCTCAATTTCCATGATCTAAGTGGAAAGGTTTCTTTTCTGCTTGGTGACAGGGACAAGATTTCGGTAAGCTCCTACGAGGGGACGGATTTTTTAGGCTTGGATGATCAGTTTGGCTTGGGCTGGACCAATTGGGTGAGCTCAGTGAATTGGAACCGGGTGAATTCAGAAAATTCTTTTTTTGACTTACAAGGCTACCATTCTCGGTATAGCTACAAGGTGGAAATCAATGATCCAGATAATGGATTTGAATGGACAAATCGTCTAAATGAGACAGGAATCAAGGCAATTTGGACTCGAGTTTTGGATACTAAAACAACAGTGAACTGGGGAATCCATAGCCAGTACTATCACTTTTCTCCAGTAGATCTTTCTCCTGATCCTGGAAGTGGTATTCAGTCCATTGCTACCAATCCTAAGAATGGATGGCTGAATAATTTATTTATCGGAGTAGCCCATGAGATATCTCCCAAGCTAAGCACAGAAGCAGGATTGCGTTGGGGTATTTATAATCAGGTGGGAAAAGGAGTTGAATATTTCTATCCTAATGATCAACCTGAACGCGATAAGCAAATTGATTCAGTGGCTTTTTCCACTTTAGAACCCATGGAGTTTTATCAGGGATTGGAGCCAAGGTTGGCTTTTCGCTATTTGATCAATGAACAGTTTTCCATCAAGGCAGCCTACAACAGGAATTTCCAATACGTGCAGATAGCTACGAATAGCTCAGCAGGACTTCCAATAGATCGATGGGTTTTAGCAGATCGGTATACTCAGCCTATTCGAAGTGATCAGGTTTCCTTGGGCTTATTTAAAAACTTTGATAAAAACCGCTGGGAGTTTTCTGTTGAGGGATATTACAAGGACCTCAGAAATGTCATTGACTTGAGAAATGGGGCTCAGGTGCTGTTTACTGATCAGGTCGAAACAGAAATCCTGTCAGGAAAAGGCTGGGCTTATGGAGTGGAAACTTTGCTCCGTAAAAACACCGGGAAAACGACAGGCTGGCTAGCTTATACTTGGTCAAGAGCCTGGAGAAAGATTGAAGGGGTGAGCGAAAATCAGGCTTACAATCCCCGATTTGACCGCCCGCATGATGTGACTTTGGTACTCAACCATGAATTTACTCCCTCTTGGTCGGCAGGTTTGACCTTTGTGTACACCACAGGTCAGGCAGTTTCTTTTCCTGTTGGGAGCTATGTGGTCGATAATCAAAACGTTCCATTGTATTCCAATTTCAGAAATCAGGATAGGTTCCCGGATTATCACAGAATGGATGCCTCAGTCACTTGGAGAAATGCTGACAAAGGAAGGAAATGGAGAGGTAGCTGGAATTTCAGCATTTATAATCTCTATGGAAGGAAAAATCCTTTTGCCTACGAATTCAGGGAGATTTACAATGATGACTTCAGATTTGAACCCTCGGATGGAGAAATCATTTCTGCAAGACCCGGAATCGTGATGACTTACCTTTTTACCATTCTCCCATCTATCACTTATAATTTTCAATTCTGATGAAAAGGATTTGGCTTTGGATACTCCCGATTTTGTTTTCTGCCTGTCAGGAGGAAGTCTTTCTTCCTTTGGGACAAAAAGATGAATTGGTGCCGACAATTGAAGGGATTTGGACAGATAATGGAATATACAATGAGGTGAAAATTTCTCTTTCTAAGGATTATTACGATTCCCTGGATGTGGAAATAATTGATAATGCTGAGGTGGTTATCACCATTCCGGGAACCGAAAAGGTCATCCCATTTAGATATATCAATGGCACCAGAAGCTACAGACCAATAAATCCATTGGAAAAAGCCGTAGTGGGAGAGACCTACAAACTCAATGTCAAGTGGGGTGAAAATATTTACATATCTGAAGGCGTGATGCTAGAAGCACCTACTGTAGATAGCGTTACCTGGAAATTTGAAGAGGAAAGGCTATTCCGTGAAGAAGGATACTACATCAAGGTATATGGAAAAGTGCCTTTCAAAGAGGATAATAATTACCGAATCCGGGTGATTGAAAATGATACTTTGAAGAATCAACGGGATGATTATTTGCTCTTTGATGATACGTTTGGCCTTCAATTTTTTGAACAAGGTTTGGAGCTTGGATATGCTTTTGAAGAAAATGATCGGGTTCGATTGGAGCTTTTTAGGCTAAATAGAGATGCCTACGATTACCTCAATCAATTGGTCAATTTGCTCTTCAGCGATGGGGGCTTATTCAGTCCTCCTCCTCAAAATCCTGAGACTAATATCCGAGTGGTTCAGGGAGATTCTGAGGTCCTGGGCTATTTTATGGTTTCCCCAGTACTGGCTAGGACTGTGGTGATTCAGGCTAAGTATGATTGATTTAAATTCTTGACAAACTCTATAAGGAAATCCAGATATGGCTTTCCTTTTTTTTTGAAAAAAAGTTAGAGATTCTTTTTCGGTTTAAATAATAATCGTAGTATTACGAAAAGTTCGTAATTAAAAAACCAAAAAAACCACCAATCATGGAAGAATTAAATCAACACGAAGAGGAAATAATGGGGCTTTTCTGGAGTCAGGGAGAATTACTTATCCGGGATATTTTGGAGCAGCTTTCTGATCCTAAGCCACCTTATACCACTTTGGCTTCTACTATTCGAAATATTGAGCGAAAAGGGTATTTGAGTCACCGAATGTATGGGACAGTAAACATTTACAAAGCAATTGTCAAAAAAGAAGACTACAGCAAAAAGTCTTTCAATCGCTATGTGAATAACTTCTTTGGGGGTTCCGTTGGGAATTTTCTCTCCTTTATGGTGAAAGAAAAGAACATTTCTGAAAAAGAAATTGAAGAGCTACAGCAGTTAATTGACAAAATGGATGACTCAAAGAAATCATGAACGCGATTTTTACCTATCTACTTGAGGCAAGCATTTGTCTGGCAATTTCTCTGGGTTTGTACAGAGTATTGTTCAGTGGCTTGACTTTTTTCTCTTGGAACAGAACAGTTCTATTGGTGATTTTGGGTCTGTCCTTCTGCATTCCTTTGCTGAGTTTTGAAGGATTTGTGATTCAATCCACTGCAGTTCGGGAATTCACTTTGCCGACTTTTCAAGTAGGAGAAGGAGTCTCTGCTGAATCAAGCACTTGGACATGGACTCAGGTTCTATTCGGGATCTATTTGTTGGGTGCTACCTTCGTTGCTGCCCGATTGATTTTTGGGTTTATGATTTCCCAAAGGCTGATAGGAAAGGCAAAATTAACTCGCTTTGAAACCCACTGGGTGGCAGTTCATCCTGAGTTTATTCCGGCTTCATTTTTTGACTATATCCTGATGCCGGAGTTCGATCCCCAGGATCCCAAACAAAAACAAATCCTCGCTCATGAATCCGTACATGTGCGATTGAAGCATAGCTGGGATTTGCTTTTGGTCAATTTTGCTAAGGTGGTTTTTTGGTTCAACCCCTTGGTTTATCTCTTCGAAAAATGCTTACGTGAAGTGCATGAGTATCAAGCCGATCAGGGAGTGACATCTCAAGTATCGCCTAAAGAATATGCTACGCTTTTATTGCAGCTTATTTCCGCAAAACCAGGCTGGCAGTTTATGAACAACTTTAACCAGTTTCAAACCAAAAAACGTATCCTTATGCTAACTAAAACCAACTCCAGACCACAGCAAAAAGCCCGATTCTTGGCACTGATTCCGGCTATTGCACTCTTAGTATTTGTTTTCTCCTGTGAGATTACGCCAGAACAGGAAATCGAAGGACCTACTCAAGAAGCAAAAGGTCCGAGTTTAGGCCCCAGTGATTTGTCTGCTAGAATTTCCGCTGAGGCCGATGAAGTTTTCGATATTACAGAGGTGATGCCTGAGCCTCCAGGAGGTATGTCGGGCTGGAATAATTATTTGGCCAAAAATCTGAACTATCCAAAACAAGCTCGTGAATTGGGTATTGAAGGAACAGTGATTGTGGTCTTTGTAATCAATCAAGACGGTTCTATCCGCGATGCCGAAATTTTAAGAGGAATCGGTGGAGGAGCTGATGAAGAAGCCATGCGAGTGGTTATGGAATCCCCAAAATGGACTCCTGCATTCCAAAGAGGTAGGGCAGTGGCTAGCCGAATGAGGTTGCCTGTTAGTTTTAAGTTGGCAGGAAGTGAAAATACAGCTTCTGTTCCTGAATTATCTTCGAATGAAAAAGCCATCCCTGAAACTAATGGACCAACGGTAGTTGCACATGGATACCCATTAAAAACTAAAACAAACTAATAAACTGATGAATATGTATTTAAAGAAAATTTTAATGGGATTAATCCTTGGACTGGGAATTAGCCTAATTGCTAATCAAGCAAAAGCCCAAGAAACAGTCCAAAAACAAGTTGAGGAAATGCCTGTTCCTCCCGGAGGAATGGAAGGGTTTACCAAATACATGATTGAAAACCTGAAATATCCAGCTGCTGCAAAGGAAGCCAATATTCAAGGAATGGTCATGGTGACTTTCGTCGTAAGAGCTGATGGGTCAGTTGATACCATTGAAGTACTTAGAGGAATTGGGGGAGGATGCGATGAAGAAGCAGTTCGAGTGGTTGCAGAATCCGGGAAGTGGACTCCAGGGAAAAATGGAGGAAAAGCAGTAGCCACGCAGATGACTTTGCCTATTCAATTTAAAATTTAATCTAAACCAACTTACACCAAAAAGCCGCTGAATGATTTGTTCAGCGGCTTTTTTTCAATTATCAAATCCCAAATATCAAATCTCAAATTCCCTAATCCATATTATCCCCGTGGAAAAGGGCATTCAGGAATAGCTTGTTGGTGCCAAACCAAGTTCCTCGGAAGTTTGGACTATCGAAGAAATGAACGACTCTTCCTTGACCCACAGAGGAAATCACTACGCCGGAACTTTTCTTTAGCTTTTCCAAATTGGTAGAATTGATATATCCACCCAAGTGTGGATTAGCGGTGTATTTGACTGGAGTCAGATATTTATCCGAGCTAGGTTGGATGAAGATATCCGTGTTTCGATATACAGGAAGGGTTTTTCTATGGTACCCGTAGGCGATAGGATGCGTCAAATCCAGCTCTGCGAGATAAATACTTCCCCCAACTTCCTTGGCTCCTTCGAAGTCATTTCTTGAGCTAAATGGTAGAGATTTGGGTTCTTTTTCCTCTTCCAATTTGACTGCTTCCTCTTTGGTAATTCCCTTCTGATTCAGCCAAAGAGATGCGTTTTTCATGGAAATAACAGTGCCTCCTCTGGAAATCCAATCTTTCAAATGATTGACCTGTCCTTCGGAAAGGGAGTTGTAATTGCCTGATGGAAGAATCAGCGTATTGTATTGATGCAAATTAACCCGGCCAATTTGCTCCATATTGACTTTGGTGATTGGCATTCCAAATTGCTGGTCCAACAAATTCCAGATTTCTCCTGCTTCATAAGAATTGATCCCCGTCCCGACCAGCATAATCACCTTGGGTTCCTGAACCGCGGAAACCAGATTTGAGCCCAAATCTATCCCGCTAAGGTTGATTCCAGTTTGAACTGCATACACTTGTTGATGGGTTTGGGCGGCGATTTCTTTGATCTTGGCACTGACTTCTTCTGGTTTTAGCTTTTGAAATCCCATGGGGATCATCAAGGCTCCCGGGCCAAAATCTACCTTTCCTTCCTGAGTTTGGGAGGAGAAAGCTCGGTGTACGGACTCTACATGAATCCCTGCTTTTTGGAGTTCAAAAAGCATTTTTGGCGCATAATAATCAGACCAATCGATCAGGTAAGCATAGGCTTTTCCTTCGGGGAAAGTGAAGTTTGGATTTTGGATTTCAGTAACCTGATTTCCAGATTTTGCAGCTGGAGCAGGGGAGAATGGCATCCCATAAGCAGCTGCCATGGTCCAAGCTGAGGCATCGTAGAATACCGAATCTGCAAACTCCTTTTCGTATTCAAACATAGTCCGAACCATGCGGTATTGAGGCTGGTTAGTCGGAACAATCCAGGATTTTCCTTTTTTGAACGCTTGACCTCCCAGAGTCAAATAGGCTGAATTTTCAAAAACTTTAATTTTGTGATCCAATAGGAACTGGACAAAGAGGCGGTTTCTGCTATCGTCGAATTCATCTCCAAAAACATAATTTTTCGCAGGATCTTTAGCTCCTTCAGCCACAGCAGATTCAAAGAATTCTCTTAAATAATCATGCATGTAAACCCGGTTATCCAAGGTCGCCTCCATAGTGGCTAAAGAGTTGACCACATGGTTTCGTATGGTGAAGGCGAAAGTGATTTCTCCACGCTGACTGTTTTGGACATGACCTCTGGAGCTTGCCGTTTCGAAGACTAGACCTAATCCTCCATGAATATCCGGATAGGTAGATCCATAGCCTGGGTAGCTATTGTCAAAAACCTCTTTGGTCCAATACAGACTTCCGATCGCATCCATGTTTCGAGCAAAGTATTTTGCAAATCTTGGATTGATGTCGTCGTAATTTTTTCTTGGAACCACTGGATTTTCGGATCCATAGGGCTTGGTAGGCTCGAAGAAATAGGTGCTATTGGTTCCCATTTCATGAAAATCTGTGGTCACATTCGGATACCACTGATGATACCAAGCTACTTTTACCTGGGATTCTGGTTGAGCTAAGGGTAACCAGTCTCGATTGAGATCAAACCAATAATGATTGGTACGTCCACCCGGCCAAGCTTCATTATGCTCTCGATCTAAAGGGTCAGCGACAGGAGGAAATCCTTTGTTGGAATTTGCCCACAAGCTATGTCGATCTCGTCCGTCTGGGTTCAGGGTAGGATCAATATGGATGACCGCATTTTCTCGGACATTTTTAGCCAAGTCAGATTGAGCTGCTAAAATCCAATAAGCCGTCAACATGGCTGCCTCGGCAGAAGAAGGTTCGTTTCCATGAACTCCATAGCCCAAATGAATGATGGATGGCATGCTGCTGACATCAGGTTTAGGCTGAGAAGGGTCGGCTAGCTGAATTTGCTTTTGGCGAATCAGTTCCAAACTCCCCATGTTTTGAGATGAGGCAATGGTTAGGATGACTTTTGGCCTATGCTCATGGGTATAGCCAATGGTTTCCAGTTTGGCTAGCTCGCTGATTTGATCGAGTTTTTCGAAGTATTTGACAATCAAATCGTAGCGCGTGTGCCAGTCGCCGATTGGATATCCCAGAAACTTGGAGGGAGAAGGAATGGAAGGATCAAATTTTTCTCCAGGGAAATAGTATTCCTCTTGAGCATGGGCCATTTGACCAAAGAAAAAAGCCAAAAGAATCCCAAATACAGTCTTTTTCATAAGGGTAATTTTTTTCCAAAGTAGAAAAGGAAAGCCTGAATTCCATTAAAAATCCATCAGCGGCTTTCGGATTCACCACAATTTTCCAGTAATTTATCGGAGTTAGTCTTAACCCTAAATAATCTAGTAGATGAAAAAATACCTTTTAACCTTGTCACTTTGTGCTATGGGATTGAGCTTGAATAGTTTGGCACAGACCCAACAGCAAACTCCACCTCCAATTCCGCCTCAGGCTACGGAATTTTACACTCCAGTTCCTCCTAAAATCACTCCAGGAGCACAAAACAATCTTCCTCCTTCTGATGCCATTGTTTTATTCGACGGCTCTAGCCTAAATAATTTTGTTTCCGCGAAAGATGGATCATCTCCAGCAGAATGGAAAATAGAAAATGGTGAATTGGTAGTGGTTCGAGGAAAAGGAGACATTCAATCCAAATTGCCTTTTGGGGATGCTCAATACCATGTAGAATGGTCTGCGCCTACAGAAATTGTCGGTGAAGGTCAGGGTAGGGGGAATTCTGGTTTCTTCCTGATGGGCATGTATGAGGTTCAGATTTTGGATTCTTATGAAAGTAAAACCTACACCAATGGACAAGCTGGATCCATTTACAAGCAATATCCGCCTTTGGTTAATCCTTTGAGAGGTCCAGGAGAATGGAATTATTACGATATCATCTTCAAAGCTCCAAGATTTGATAAGAATGGGGTTTTGACTTCCCCTGCGACAGTTACCGTTTTGATCAATGGGGTTTTGGTACAGAATCATGTGATCCTCCGAGGACCAACTGAGTACATCGGAATTCCGAATTACAAGGCCCATGCTGAGGAGCTTCCGATCAAATTGCAGGATCACGGAAACCCGGTAAGATTTAGAAATATCTGGGTGCGGCCTTTGTGATTTACGATTTACGAATGACGATTTACGACGTCCCTTGATGGTGTTGAACCAAGTTTTGATTTCAACCAATCCTTTCTATAGGAAGAGATAAATCGAGAAAAAAGAGATTGTAGGTATCCACCACCTCGTAAATCATAATTCTAAAATTCCATAAACCATTAACTCTATAAACCACATCAACAATGTCTTCAAGAAGAAAATTTATACAAAATACTATGCTGCTGGGAGCGGGACTCAGCATGCCCAATATCCTGACTGCGGCTGATTTCGGGCGTTTTACCCGCTCGATTGGCCCAAATGATCAAATCAATTATGGCTTGATTGGCTGCAAAGGAATGGGCTGGTCCAATATGAATGCCCACCTGAAAATCCCCAATGTGAATTGTGTTGCTTTAGCTGATATTGATCAATCGGTTTTAGACCAAAGAACCGAGGATGTTTTCAAACTCCGTGGCACTAGACCCAAGCAATACAAGGATTACAGGAAGCTTTTAGAAGACAAAGATATCGATGTGGTAATTATTGGGACTCCAGATCATTGGCATTGCCTGAATATGGTGGATGCAGTTTCTGCCGGAAAGCATGTCTATGTAGAAAAGCCCATTGCCAATACCATTGAAGAATGTCAGATTATGGTGAAAGCCCAAGAGCGGTACGGAAAGGTGGTTCAGGTAGGACAATGGCAGCGTTCGGGTTCCCAATACGATGAAGCGATTCAATATGTGAAATCCGGAAAACTTGGCCAGATCAGACTCGTGAAGTGTTGGGCTTATCAGGGTTGGATGAAGCCAGTTCCGGTTGTTCCGGATGGTCCTGCTCCAGCTGGTGTGGACTACGACATGTGGTTGGGTCCAGCGCCCAAGAGACCGTTCAATGCCAATCGATTCCATTTCAATTTCCGTTGGTTTTGGGATTATGCGGGAGGCTTGATGACGGATTGGGGCGTGCATGAAATAGATATCGCCTTGTACGCCATGGGAGTAAGTGCACCAAAGTCAGTGATGGCCTCCGGAGGTAAATTCGCCTATCCGGATGATGCTTCCGAAACTCCAGATACCTTGCAGACGGTGTATGAATATGAGGGATTCAATATGCTTTGGGAACATGCCACTGGAATCGATGGAGGAAATTACGGAACCACAGAAGGGATTGCCTTTATTGGAAACAACGCCACCTTAGTAGTGAATCGAGGAGGCTGGAAGGTAATTCCAGAAACAGAAACTGTAGACGGACAGCGTAAAAACAAAGTGGAGGAAGTGCCTCATACCCGACCTCAGGGGTCGGCTTTAGATCTTCATGCAGTCAACTTTGTAGAATCCGTAATGGCCAATGATCCCAGCAAATTGAAATGTGCCATTCAAACTGGATCGGTTGCTGCGATCAATGCCCAAATGGGAAATATCGCCTACAAAACAGGAAAGAAAGTGTACTGGGATGCTGGGAAAAATATGTTTACAGACTCCGAAGCCAACCAGTTGATGAAGGCGCATTACCACAATGGCTGGCAAGTGCCGAAGGTCTAAAAATTTGCGATTTTAGATTTACGAATTACGAACCCTCCGGAGAGATTCTGGAGGTTTTTTTATAGGTTTAAATGATGAGCGAAGTAAAATTTCCACTTTTTATAAAGAACCAAAAGAATCGATTAAGTAGGAGTTTTTGGATTTTTTCCCTTTGCTTGGGAAGCCTCTTAATTTTGTGGTTGAATCAAGAATTTTTAAATCTCGAGTTAGTCGAATTCATTTTTTACCCTATTGTTTGGATAGGTTGGTTGTCCTATATTTTCTTTCTTTTTTATTCAATGAATGAAAAAGAAAAGCTGAACGGAAACTTTGTTGGATATCTGATTTTTGATCTAGAAAAAGTAATTGCAGGTGAAAAAGAATTCAGACTAAGCGAAATCCAAAAATTGGAATTCACTTTTTCGGATTTTGACGGGATGAAATGGACAAACCTAAGATCTCCTGAACCCAAAGTATCCAATGGAGTAAATAATAGAGCAACAGTTAAATTTAAAAATGGGACTTATTCAGATTTTTACTTTTATCAAGATTATGAAGATGAATTTGAGATGAAAATGAGAGACCTTTTGATCTCTTTTCATCTTCAGGACAAAATCTCCTTTCTGGCTTTAATTCAATACATCGGGATTTCAGATGACTATGAACGAATTCAGGAATTCAAAAAAGAATTACAAATAATGAAGGATTCGGAAAAAGAAAACTAGCCAAACGTTTTGTAATCAATTCTAAGTTTATCTACTAATTTTCTGGATGGAATCTCTTAAACCTACCTACTTTCTTTTTCTCCTTATCACCTTTTCTGCTTGCAAATCCACCGCCCAATGGGAGGGACAAGGGCCGATTCAAGTGGTAGAAACCAAGGATCAAACCATTTCTTATCAAACCAAACAGACTTGGGATGCAGGAAATGGAGTTTTCTTTTCCAATCAATTGGAAGGGGCAAGGCTCAACGGAGTTCAGCGAATCAATGATACGCTGGTTCAGGTGACCATCCTTCCCGAAAACGAACC
Organism: Algoriphagus boseongensis; assembly: GCF_004362805.1. Taxonomy (GTDB): domain Bacteria; phylum Bacteroidota; class Bacteroidia; order Cytophagales; family Cyclobacteriaceae; genus Algoriphagus; species Algoriphagus boseongensis. The sequence goes on along the minus strand of NZ_SNYF01000005.1, from coordinate 1,229,291 downwards.
CATCAATCCCAGTCCATGGTATGCTTTTAAACTTTGGTCAGGAAATACCCAGGAATTTTGGATTGAGTTTTCTTATGCAGGGAAAGGCTTTCATCGGTATTTTCCAAAACTCAGTTCCGATGGAAAAACATTCTCTAATGCCGATTCCAGCAACTTTTTTCAACCTAAAGACGAAAAGGGAAGGCCTGAAAAGGCCTTCTTAAAAGTGAACGCTTCTGCAGATACCCTTTGGGTTGCCGCTCAGGATAAAATCGGAACCGCACATGTGCAAGAGTGGAAGGAAATGCTTCTTCAAAAAGATTTTGTGGAGGTGATTTCCATCGGAAAAAGCAAAGAGGGAAGGCCATTAGAAATCTTGAAAATAGGGGAAGCTAATGATCAGGAAATGCTGATGGTGATTTCTATGCAGCATCCCCCAGAACTGACTGGTTTTTTGGCCATGCAGGCATTTGTGGAGGAAATCATCAAGGACACCCCGCAAGCCAAAAAATTTCGCAGCAAGTATAATTTATACCTCATGCCTCAGATGAATCCCGACGGGGTAGCCAAGGGACATTGGAGGCATAATGTAGGAGGGATTGATCTGAATAGGGATTGGGTGAATTTCAATCAGCCAGAGACCAAGACTTTGGCTTATTTTATGACAAACAAGATGAAAGAAAGCGGAGGGAAGTTTGTCTTTGCTGCGGATTTTCATTCCACTTGGGAGGATATTTTCTATACCAATAATGAAGAATTGGACGGGAATTTTCCCGGATTAATCCCGAAAGTGATCAAGAAATCTTCCAAAAGGATTCCGGGTTATGTGCCCAATATTCGTCCCAATGAGGGTAAGGAGCGCGGAGTTACCTCAAATTCCTATTTCTTTTTCGTTCACCAAGCCGAATCGATGACTTTTGAAGTTGGAGATAATACTCCAAGGGATATCATAAAAATGAAAGGATCGTATTTAGGACAGGAATTGATGAAGATTTTGAATAAGAAGAAGTGTAAATAAATAAAAGAGGCCGCGCCCAATTAAGAGCGCGGCCTTTCCTATGGTTTTTAAGGATATTATTTAAGTTTAATTCAATCCTACTGCTTTGGCTGCATTCACATAACCAAAACCATAATATTCATCTTTACCAGGCTTACCTAGATCAGTGGCAGAATTAGCTAGTCTTGTTTTCACCAATCCTGGTTGCATATATCCACCGCTGGCTTCCATCATCAAAGCTACAACTCCCGCTACAGCAGGAGCAGCCATGGAAGTTCCCTGAGACCAGGTATAAGAACCATTGCTAGTTCCTCTCTGGCAGCTAAATACCATGTCGAAAGCGTAACAAGGATTGGTAATGGCTCTATAAGTGCCAACAACTCTGCAAGAAGAAGTTACACCGTTTACTACAAAAAGTCCTGCAGTTCCGCCTGGGGCAGCAAAGTCTACCAAGGATTTACCATAGTCTGTGTAATATGCGGGGTTAGAAAAATTTGTTGCACCTCTAGCCCAATCAATTGGTCCCGTAGAACTGATTGAAATAACATGTTGATTTTGAGCAGGAAGTTTGAAGAATTCTCTTTCTACATCATAATTGGATGAACCATTACCTGCTGATACCACTACGGTAACTCCATTTTGGAATGCAAATCTGGTTGCTCGGTCATAGATTTTTTGCAATTCACGGAATGCATCACGGAATTCTTTGTCATTCCAATTGTTGCGGTAATCGATTTCTGCCCCAAGGCTCATATTGATGATGTTAGCTCCAGCGCCACCTTGAGACTGGGGTGTTGCGGCATAGAGCAAACCTTCCAAAATCCACTCAAATGCACCAGAGCCATTATGGAGTGATTTTACCCCAACTATTGTTGCTTTTGGAGCTATTCCAACAATCCCTGAACCTGCTGCTGCTGCGATTCCCGCCACATGTGTACCATGCCAAAAAGTTCCAGCATCCTGATTAAAATTAAAGCCTGGAACAGTTGATTTTGAGCTAGCTACATCCAGGTTAGGTCTGATATCATTATGAAGTGAATGGATTCCTCCATCTATAATAGCAATTCGAACCCCTTGACCGGTGTATCCATTTTCCCAAGCTTTTGGAGCGTCTATTGAACCTGGGGCCCACTGAAAACCATCAAAAACTGCAGATTGATAATTAAAAGGAGTGGCCATTTCAGAAACATCTCCAGAGGAATTGCTGGATTCCATCACGATTTCTTCGCCGAGTACTTCTGGGTCCTTGGTGTATTGAAGGATAAAATCAGGAGTTACAGACTCTACTGATGAAATTTTTCGTGCATCATCCAAGAAAGAGGAAGACCTAGATACTGCCACTAAAACTCCTACTTCTGGGAAGGATTTTACTACCTCACCTCCGGCTTTTTCGACCTGTAAAGCTATTGATTTGTCAAGATTTTGACTCTTGCTAAGAATCAAATATCGTCCGGTGAAGTTTCCTTCTCTCAGATTGGAAAAATCTGTAACTTCAGGTAACAAATTCAAATTGAAGCGACTAGTTTGTAATTCTTGTTCCATTGCCATTTCAACAGCAGAGTCGTCAATGACCATAGAGCTTTCACAACCTGCGAAAAGAATGGTTGTAGATAGTAGTAGATAAAAGGGTTTTAATTTTGGTTTAAACATGCTTTTGTTTTTTGATTGTTAGAATTGAACAAGATTTTAACCCCAGCTTTTCCTCTGGAACTAAAAGTGCCTGAAAATACTAAAAAGGAAAAAAGTTTTAACCTCAGATAAAAAATTTAGATTATTTGTAATAAATGATGATTTTTTATGAATTTAATACGGATTTTATTCATGAAAATTTATCAAAGTATTAAAAAAATAAAGGATTTATTCTTTAGTCGATTTTTTTAATTTTTAGAGTTTTTTTGCAAACGAATAAAAAGAAACATAAAAAACTCGTTGGCAATAAAATCCACGGTAAAATTCCCATTACCCGGGCAATTCTGTTAATTTTGTCACCCGATAAAAAGGGCCTTTTTAGGCTTGAATTAAAGAAAATCAAATTTCCTGCACGACATCCCTTCCATGGAAGCTAAAAAAATCCGGAGTACGTTCATCGAGTTTTTCCAATCCAAACAGCATCATTACGTTCCTTCATCCCCAATTGTGGTCAAGAATGACCCGACTTTGATGTTTACCAACGCCGGGATGAACCAGTTTAAGGACGCATTTCTAGGTAATGAAATCGCCAAATATCCCAGAGTGGCCAATTCTCAAAAGTGCCTTCGGGTAAGTGGGAAACATAATGACTTGGAAGAAGTAGGGGTAGATACGTACCACCATACGATGTTTGAGATGTTGGGCAACTGGTCCTTTGGTGATTATTTCAAGAAGGAAGCTATCGAATGGGCTTGGGAGCTTTTGACGGAAGTTTATAAACTCCCAAAAGACAGGTTATATGTTTCAGTTTTTCAGGGAGATGCAGGAGATAATTTAGCCAAGGATCAGGAAGCATTTGACCTTTGGAAGGCGATTGTCCCGGAAGATAGAATCATCATGGGTTCCAAGAAAGATAATTTCTGGGAAATGGGAGACACAGGACCTTGTGGACCTTGTTCAGAAATTCATATCGACTTGAGAACTGAGAAGGAAAGAGCCGAAGTTCCCGGTAAAGACTTGGTTAACAACGACCATCCTCAGGTGATTGAGATTTGGAATTTGGTGTTCATGCAGTTCAACCGTCTGGCAGATGGAAGTCTGAAAGAACTACCTGCTAAGCACGTGGATACCGGGATGGGATTTGAGCGCTTGGTGAGAGCGATTCAAATGAAATCCTCCAACTACGATACCGATTTGTTTGGGCCTTTTATTCAGGCTTTAGAGAAGAAATCCGGAAAGTCCTACGGGAAAGACGAGCAAACTGACATTGCCTTCCGGGTAATCGTGGATCATATCCGTGCAATCTCTTTCACCATTGCTGATGGACAAATTCCTTCTAACAATAAAGCTGGCTATGTAATTCGTAGAATCCTCAGAAGAGCCGTTCGTTACGGATATACTTTCCTCGGCTTTCAGCAGCCATTTTTGTACGAACTGACTCCATTGATCGCAGAATATTTCGGAGACATTTTCCCAGAAGTAAGAGCACAGCAGGAGTTTATCGCAAGAGTAATTCAGGAGGAAGAAACGTCCTTCCTGAGAACCTTGGATCATGGATTAAAGATGCTTGAGGGTATCAAGGCAGAATTGAATGAAAAAGGAGAAAAGGTAATTGCCGGAAAAACCGCATTTGAGCTTTACGATACTTATGGTTTCCCTTTGGATCTGACTTCCCTGATTGCAAGAGAAAATGGGTTTTCAGTAGATGAGAAGGGGTTTGCGGAGGAAATGGAAAAGCAAAAGACCCGTTCTCGTGCTGCTTCGGAATCTGAAACTGGAGATTGGGTTTTTGTTCATGAAGATACTGGTGTGGAATTCATCGGGTATGATTTCACGGAGACCTATTCTCACATTCTCAAGTATAGAACGATCACTGACAAAAAGGGGGATCGCTACCAATTGGTTTTGGATAAAACACCTTTTTATGCTGAAAGTGGTGGTCAGGTTGGCGACACAGGTTGGTTGATTTCTGATTCTGAGAAAGTCAGAGTGATCGACACCAAGAAGGAAAATGATCTGATCGTTCACTTTGTAGAAAAGCTTCCAGTTAATCCGGAGAAGAGATTTTCTGCAGAAGTTGACAAGGAAAAGAGAACCTTGACCATGAATAATCACTCGGCTACGCATTTGCTCCAGTCTGCCTTGCGTCAGGTTTTGGGCGATCATATTCAGCAAAGAGGTTCCTTGGTAAATGATAACCTGCTTCGTTTTGACTTTTCTCACTTTGGAAAAATGAGCGATTCTGAAATCACTCAGGTGGAGGAAATCGTCAATGCCAAGATTCGAAAAAATATTCCTTTGCTAGAGCAAAGAAATGTGCCGATTGAAGAAGCCAAGAAGATGGGAGCGACAGCACTTTTTGGAGAAAAATACGGAGACTTTGTGCGCGTAATCACATTTGACCAAGACTTTTCAGTTGAACTTTGTGGAGGTACTCACGTTCCTTCAACTGCACAAATTGGCCTTTTCAAGATCACTTCCGAGGGTTCAATTTCTGCTGGAGTGAGAAGAGTTGAAGCAATCACATCCAAGGCTGCTGAGGCCTACTTGCGAGAGCAAGAAGCTTTGGTCAAGGAAATTCAGGATTTGCTGAAAAATCCAAAGGATGTCAAAAAGGCGATTGAATCTTTGATTCAGGAAAGAAACGAACTGAAGAAAGAAATCGAAAATCTCTACTTAGAAAAAGCTTCTGGAGTGAAATTGGAGCTATTAAAGCAATTTGTGGAGAAGGATGGTGTAAATACTTTGGTAGCACAAGTAGAATTGCCAAATGCAGATTCTCTGAAGAAATTGGCCTATGAGCTGAAGAATGAAGTAGAAAATGCCCTCGTGATTCTTGCAGCCAAAATTGAAGATAAGCCTCAGATTGCAGTGATTTTGGATGAAAATTTAATAGCAAGTAAAGGCTTGAACGCAGGCCAAATTGTCCGAGATCTGGCTAAAGAAATCCAAGGTGGAGGAGGAGGACAACCTTTCTTTGCCACTGCGGGAGGAAAAGACCTTTCTGGCTTGCCGAAAGTCGTGGCAAAAGCCAAGGAAATGTTTTTATAAGCTTTGAATAAAGAGCCAATGCTAAGCGAAGAAGTCAAAAATAAATATCAGTTGGTAGTAGGGCTGGAGGTCCATGCCCAACTGTTGACTAAGAGTAAAATTTTTGCCTCAGATTCCACAGAATTTGGAAATCGTCCCAATACCCAGGTTTCGGTAATTACCTTGGGACACCCTGGGACTTTGCCCAAAATCAATAAAAAAGTCTTGGAATACGCGATCAAAATGGGTTTGGCTTGTAATTCAGAGATTACTCGATACAACATTTTTTCCAGAAAGAATTATTTCTACCCGGACCTTCCCAAGGGCTATCAAATCACTCAGGACAAAGGACCGATTTGTGTGGGCGGAGTGGTGCCTATTATTCTTTCAGATGGTACTGAAAAAGAGATTCGACTGAATCGAATCCATATGGAGGAAGATGCAGGAAAATCCATCCACCTCGCCGGTGAACCAGATACTTTGGTTGATTTTAACCGGGCTGGCACTCCTTTGGTGGAAATTGTATCCGAGCCTGATATCCGTACTTCTGAGGAGGCTTATGCATTTTTGGCCGAGATCAAGAAGTTGGTGAAATACTTGGAGATATGCGATGGCAACATGGAAGAAGGCTCACTTCGATGTGATGCCAATGTCTCTATCATGCTAAAAGGTGCCAAAGAGTACGGTAAGAAAGTGGAAGTAAAGAACATGAATTCTTTCCGAAATGTGGCTCGTGCGATTGACCATGAGTTTGAAAGACAAGTGGAATTAGTCGAGCGGGGAGAGGAGATTATTTCTGAAACCAGGACTTTTGATGCGAATACCTGCACTACTGCTAGTATGCGTACCAAAGAAGATTTGAACGATTACCGATACTTTCCTGAACCAGACTTGAGTCCGGTAGTTATTTCAGAAGAGTGGCTTAATTCTGTCAAATCAAAGATGCCGGCCCTTCCCAAGGAATTGTACCATAAGTTTATGGATCAATATGGTCTTCCATCTTATGATGCAGGTGTATTGACCGAGCAAAAAGAAATGGCCCTTTGGTTTGAAGAAATTTGCCAGCATACCCAAAATTTCAAAGCTGCATCCAATTGGATGATGGGACCTGTAAAGTCTTTCTTAAACGAATCAAATCTTAACATTTCTGAGTTTCCTATCCAAGCGGGAACTTTAGCAGAGTTGGTTTTTTTGGTAGATGAGGGAAAAGTTTCTCATACCATGGCTTCCCAGAAGATTTATCCTGAATTGCTGAAAGGAAATTCTGAATCTCCTTTGCAGGTAGCTCACAGGTTGAATTTGATTCAGGAAAGCGATGAAGAATCGCTCAAGCCAATCGTTGAAAATGTATTGGCAGAAAATTCATCCAAAGTGGCCGAATACAAATCCGGCAAGAAAGGGTTGATGGGGATGTTTATGGGTGAAGTAATGAAACAATCTAAAGGAAAAGCAGATCCTAAAGTAGCATCAAAATTATTGTCAGAATTATTGGAAAATTAATCATATGAAGAAAATTATGTTGGGATTATGGAGTTTGGCATTGGCCCTTGTTTTTTCCTGTGGAGGAAATGATTCGGCCGTAGAGGGCAAAGTTCAGATTACCGGAAAAATTGGAAATGCCCCTGAGGGGATGGTCATTCTTTCCCAATTTACGGATAGTAGACCTAAAGTTCTGGATACCCTCGAAGTCAACGGAAAAGGAGAGTTTTCTTACGAATTGGAGGTTAATACCCCAACTTTCTATGAGCTTAATCTTTATGGGCAAAGAATGGTAAGGTTGGCCCTATTGGATGAAGATGTCGCTGTAAGCTACAATTTTAATGAGCCTTCCAGTTTGGTGATCGAAGGATCAAAAGATTCCCAGGAGATGCTAAAGCTGGAAACTTTGATGGAGTCTTACCAACTTGAAGTCAATAGCTTAAATGAGCAGTATTATGAGGCGATGAGTAATAATGATGCTCAGGCTATTAAGAATATTCAACTGGAAGCCATGAACTTGGAGGCAAGGCAGGCTGAAAAAGTAAAAGAGACGATCACCAGCATGGGAGATTCCTTTGCTTCCTTGGCTGCTGTTGGACTTTTAAATCCCAAGAATGATTTTCCTTTCATTGATGAATTGATAGGCAGATTGAATGAAGTTTACCCGGGTACCATTTCAATCCTTCAGATGAAGCAGCAATTGGATGAAATGAGAGCTTTGTCTGTTGGACAAGTTGCTCCTGAAATAGAGCTTCCAAATCCTGACGGGAAAATGGTCAAATTATCAGATTTGAGAGGAAAGTATGTAATGATTGACTTTTGGGCAGCATGGTGCAAGCCTTGTCGTGAGGAAAACCCAAATGTGGTAAGGCTTTACAATCAATATAAGTCCAAAGGATTTGAGGTTTATGGGGTGTCTTTAGACCGAACAAAGGAGGATTGGCTAAAAGCAATCGCTGATGACGGTTTGACCTGGACGCATGTATCAGACTTGAAGTATTTCAATTCGGCAGCTGCAGAGACCTATCAAATTCAAGCTATCCCTGCTACCTATTTAATCGATCCAGACGGAAAAATTATTGCTAAGGATTTGAGAGGTCCAAGCCTTGAAAATAAGCTTATAGAGTTATTTGATTAATTCAAAAATTTCCAAAAAAGAAGCCTCCGAAAAATCGGAGGCTTTTTTTATGAGCAGAAGCTTAATTCAAATAAAAAAAGGAAGGAGGAAAAAATTACCAAACAGTCCTTCCTTTAAAAGTCGTTTCTCTAAAAAAGGAATAGCAAAAGTTGTTTATCACCCGAGACAAATCTAATAAAAAGATTTAAAAGAAAAACAATTCAATTTTTATCGAAAATCATAAAAATTATATTTATCATTTTAATAATTGTATTTTAATAAGAATTAAAAATCACAAAGCTTTCCAATTTTTGATCTGAGCGGGTTGGGACCATTGAAAAAAAGTCCAATAAAAAATTCAAAAAAAAACCGGAAATCTTTGATTCCCGGTTCCATTGGTCTTTTCTAGCCTATTTTTCTATCTTTTCATAGCTGGCAATTACTCCTCGAACCATAGCCGAGCTAAAGCCTTGATGTTCCATTTCATTCAATCCAACTATTGTACATCCTTTCGGAGTAGTCACTTTATCAATGGCAGCCTCGGGATGTATATTTTTTTGAATCATGAGTTCAGCAGCTCCCTTAACAGTTTGGTTTACAATTTTACTGGCTGTTACCGCATCAAAGCCGATTTGGATTCCTCCTTGAATCATTGCACGCATGAATCGTAAAACATAAGCGATTCCACATGCTCCTAACACAGTAGCTGCTTCCATCAGACTTTCATCAATCGTAATAGTAATACCTATTGCATCAAATAATTCCTTTACTACTTCAATCTGAGTAGGAGAGGCTTGTTTTTGGCAGATGCAAGTGATCGATTCCTGAATATCGGCAGCGATATTAGGCATAGCTCTAAAAGTGACTGTAGCCGGGTCAATAACAGTAAACATTTCTTCCAGGGTAATTCCTGTGGCAAGCGATATGATAATTTGCTTCTTAGGGTCTAAAACTGGTTTGATTTCCTTAAGAATAGTAGAGACGTTGTAGGGTTTTACGCCCAAAAGAATCAGGTCAGCATACTTTGCTGCTATTACATTATCGGAATGGACATGAACTCCCTTTGCCTCGAATTCGGATAAACTCTCCGTATTTCTTTTGGTCAGGGAAAGGTTTTTAGGGTCAAAATTGTCCAAAGCCAATAATCCATTGGCTATTGATGTGCCCAGATTTCCGCAACCTATGATTGCAATTTTTACATTAGAAATCATTGAATTTTCAATTTTTTGCTGGATTGATTGACTAAAGGTAAATAAAAGCCGCTTCCTATTGATAAAAATGAAAATTCTTTTCAAGGTTTTACTCTGGATTATTCTACCTAATAAAATTTTTTTGGAAAAATATTTTGACAAAAAGTAAAACAAACTTTACATTTGGTAAAAAATATTTGACCACTATGAAAGAGAAATCCATTTTGAATGTCCCCCTTCTTCCTCCAAGCTGGAAAAAGCTGGGATACGTATTTATTCCATTGCCAGTGTTTCTGGTTATAGGATTGGCTTTTGTAAATCCCCAAATGGATCCCAATGAAGCTTCCCAAATCATTTATGGTTTCTGGGCTATTGGATTTGGGATTTTGAATTTGACTCGAGAAAAAGTCGAGGATGAGATGATCAAGTCTTTTCGTCAGCAAGCTTTCCAGACAGGATTTTATTGGTTAATTCTTGGTCTAGCTACCTTGATGTTGATCAATTACGTGCGGTTTGACCGGTTTACTTCGGAGATTTTTACAGCCTATCTGGTGCTATTTCTCCTAAATGCCTATATCTATGGGGCCTTCCAGTATCAAAAATACCTTTCCTCTAAATCTGAAAATTAACTCACTTAGCCATGTTGTCTAAATTGCTTCTACCACATTACCTCCAGAAAATTGGTTGGTTAATCCTAGTCCCATTTTCTCTGCTCTTATTTTCCAATAACTATTTTGACTTCAATTTCAGTTTTCTGGAATTTGAGGTTCGAGAGGGTGGGCTGTTTGAGGACGCCAAAGAGAATTTCACCAATGAATTGGCCCTGATCGGTGTTTTTGTCTCTTTATTTTTGATTGCTTTTTCCCGAGAAAAGGAAGAAGATGAATACATCCAAAAGCTTAGACTAGACTCCCTTTTGCTGGCATTTTATGCAAATACCTTTATCCTGATCATTGGAACGCTCGTTTTTTATGGATTTGGCTATTTGGAATTTATGGGATACAATATGTTTACGATCCAATTGATTTTTATTCTCCGATTCAGATGGGTTTTGTTTCAGCAAAAGAAATATGTTTTAGCCCTCTGATCTATGAAAAATACGATTAAAGTAGAGCGGGCTAAAAAAGACATGACCCAGCAAGATCTTGCGGAGAAGGTTCAGGTTTCCAGGCAAACAATTAATAGTATTGAAGCAGGTAAGTATGTGCCTTCTACGGTTTTAGCATTGAAAATCTCAAAGGTCTTTGGAGTGGCTTTGGAGGAGATTTTTGAACTCGAAGAGAATGATTAAGCTACCTTCAACCCATTTATTTCAATTTTGATTTCGAGAATAATCCTAAGTTTAATTACACATAAACCTGAATTTTTATCAAAAGCCCTCATATTTTCTGAGGGCTTAACTCGTTAAAATTGTACCTTTGTCCTTGCTGAACCTGTTTTTTTGATGCCCAAACTGATACGAATAACTACTGTCCCGCTTTCCCTGAAACTTTTATTAGCCGGTCAGATGAAATTCATGAAGGAAAAAGGTTGGGAGGTAGTTGCTGTCAGTTCAGATGGCAGGGAAGTGTCTCAAGTAGTCCGAAATGAAGGTGTAAGACATGAGGTGATCCCATTTTCCAGAAAAATCACTCCATTCCATGATTTGATTTGTATTTGGAAACTGATCCAATTGTTTCGTCGAGAAAAACCAGATATCGTTCATACTCATACCCCAAAAGCCGGTCTACTGGGTATGATTGCGGCTAATCTTTCAGGGGTAAAAATTAGAATTCACACCTTGGCCGGTATTCCTGCAATGGCCGCTGAGGGGAAGAAAAAGAGCCTGCTTGAAAGTGCTGAAAAGTGGACCTACTCCAATGCAACAGAGGTTTGGCCAAATTCCCAAGGTCTTTATAAGCACATTTTGAAGGAAGGTTTAACCACCGAAAGTAAACTGAAAATAATGGGAAAAGGATCTTCCAATGGGGTGGATCTAAAGCATTACAACAGGAAATCCCTAAAGGAAAATCATCTTGTGGCAGCAACTATGCGGATCATGCCGGGAGAAGATGATTTTATCATCCTAGCAGTTGGTAGGTTGGTGAAAGATAAAGGAATTGAAGAGTTGGTTTCTGCTTTTTTGGATTCGAAAATAGTTGGAATGTCCAAATTGGTCCTTCTTGGTTCATTTGAGCAAGATTTGGATCCGCTCAATCCTGAAGTGATCAAAACGATTCAAGATCACCCAAGAATAGTTCAGATTGATTGGTCTGATCATGTAGCCCATTATTTGGCTTTAGCAGATGTGTTGGTTCATCCTTCTCATAGAGAAGGCTTTCCCAATGTTTTATTGGAGGCAGGGGCCATGCAGGTTCCGGTAATCTGCTCTGATATTATAGGAAATAGAGACTTGGTAACCCAACAAAAGACAGGGTTAATCTTTCCTGTAAAAGATGCTTCTGTCCTAAAGGAAGCGCTTGAGTTTGCATTTGTCAAACGAGAAAAAATGGCTCAGCTTGCAGAAAACCTTCACCTGGAAGTAATCAATAATTATAGGAGGGAATTTATCCATGAACAGATTTACTTGAATTACCAGCGGCTGTTAAAGGGCCTCGAATCCGCGGAATAGTTTATATTTGAAACCAGAAAACTTACATTACTTTTCTTTATGAAATACCTCGTGACCGGCACAGCCGGATTTATAGGTTTCCATGTTGCACAAAAATTGGTTGAACGCGGGGATGAGGTAGTTGGTCTGGATGTGATCAATGATTATTACGATATCCAACTGAAATTTGCTCGATTGGAATCAGAGGGCATTTCGAAAGAAAAAATCGAAGTAGGCAAACCAGTTCAATCTTCCTCGCATCCGAATTATCGATTTATCCAATTGGATCTTTCTGATAAGGATTCTTTGATGAAGCTGTTCGAAAAGGAAAAGTTTGATGTGGTAATTCATTTAGCGGCTCAGGCTGGAGTAAGATACTCGCTTACGCATCCTGAAGTCTATATTCAAAGTAATATTATAGCCTTTTTGAATATTCTGGAATGCTGTCGCTTTCATCCGGTTAAGCATTTGGTTTATGCCTCATCCAGTTCGGTCTACGGTTCCAACGAAAAGCTACCTTTTTCTACTTCTGACTCGGTAGATCATCCCATTTCCCTTTACGCAGCTTCTAAAAAGTCCAATGAGTTGATGGCTCATACCTATAGTCATCTCTTTGGGATTCCGACGACAGGGCTTCGCTTCTTTACTGTTTATGGACCTTGGGGAAGACCGGATATGGCCTTATTTCTTTTTACTGAGGCAATTTTGAAGGGAAAACCCATCCAAGTTTTCAATCATGGAAAGATGAGGAGGGATTTTACATATATCGATGATATAGTAGAAGGAGTGATAAAAGTAGCTGATCGCCCAGCTCAGCCTAATCCAAATTTTGATCCTCAAAATCCGGATCCAGGAAGTGGAAAAGTCCCTTATAAAGTCTATAATATTGGAAACTCTTCTCCAATTCTTTTGATGGATTATATCCAGGCCATTGAAAAGGCTTTGGGAAAGGATGCTATTATGGAATTCCTTCCGCTTCAGCCTGGGGACGTTCCTGCTTCTCATGCCGACGTTTCCGACCTGATTAGGGATACAGGTTATAAACCCGAAACTTCCATAGAGTTTGGGGTAAAGTCCTTTGTCGATTGGTATTTAGATTATTACAAAAAATAAATTCATGTCAAAATCCATTTTAATCACAGGAGGAGCCGGGTTTATCGGAAGCCATGTGGTTCGTCTTTTTGTAGAGAAATATCCTGAATATAAGATTGTCAATCTTGATGCGTTGACCTATGCGGGTAATTTGGAGAATTTGAGGGAGGTTGAAGGAGCTTCAAATTATAGTTTTGAGAAAGCTGATATTCAGGATGCGGAGACTCTTGATAGCATTTTTTCCAAGCATGGAATTACGGATGTGATTCATCTTGCTGCAGAATCACACGTAGATCGGTCGATTTCAGATCCCTTGGCGTTTGTGAAAACAAATGTTTTTGGAACAGTGAATTTGCTCAATTCTGCTAAAAAAGCTTGGGCAGGGCACTTGGATAAGCATTTGTTTTATCATGTCTCTACTGATGAAGTGTATGGTTCATTGGATCATGGAGGATTCTTTTTAGAAACCACTCCTTATGATCCCCAATCTCCGTATTCCGCATCTAAAGCCTCTTCGGATCATTTTGTGAGGGCCTATGCTAATACCTACAAAATGAAAACCGTGGTGTCCAATTGCTCAAACAATTATGGGCCCAACCATTTTCCGGAAAAGTTAATCCCGCTTTGCATCCATAATATCAAAAACATGAAGCCTCTTCCAGTTTATGGTAAAGGTGAAAATGTTAGAGATTGGCTTTTTGTGAAAGATCATGCTCGTGCCATTGATACTGTTTTTCACAAAGGAAAACCTGGAGAGACCTACAATATTGGTGGATTCAATGAATGGAAGAACATTGATATTGTCCGTTTGCTTTGCAAAAAGATGGATGAAAAGCTTGGCCGCGAGTCAGGTACTTCTGAGAAATTGATCACTTTCGTCCAAGATAGGGCTGGTCACGATTTACGATATGCCATTGATGCCACCAAAATTCAAAGAGAACTAGGATGGGAGCCAAGCTTGCAGTTTGACGAAGGAATAGATATCACGATCGATTGGTACCTCGCCAATCAGGATTGGTTAGACCATGTGACTTCCGGTGCTTATCAGGACTATTACAAAGAGCACTATAATTCTTAGTCTTTAGGGTCAGTTTCTGCTGACCCTATTTTTTTGAATTGTTTTGTTGGTATTCTGCAGGGGTTACTCCGTAGGTTTCCTTAAAACTTTTGATAAAATAGGAGGGAGAGGAAAATCCCACTGCATAGGCAATTTCAGAAATTGTCTCGTCCGTTTTTTCCAATCGCTGAACAGCCATTCGTAATCGTTGGTCTTTCATGTAAGCGGTAGTAGATAGGCCAGTCAATGCGGTAAGCTTTCGATGCAGCTGCATTCGGCTCATTCCCATTTTTTTACTGAACTCATCCACAGAGAAATTACTATCCGAAAGTTCATTATCCACGATTTCCTGTAATTTTTCGAGGAAGCGTTCATCCAAATTGGTAACTGCTATTTCTTTTGGTGAAATGGGATTCTTTCCGGAAAAGCGGATTTGAAGTTGGGTTCGGAGCTCAATCAATTTTTCTATTCGGAGTAGCAATTGATTGGTTTTGAATGGTTTGAGGATGAAGTCGTCCGCTCCAGCCTGAATTCCTTCCATCTGACTTTGCTCATCTGCTTTGGCTGTTAAAAGAATAACCGGAATATGTGAAGTCAGCTCTTCATTTTTGATTTTTCTGCAAAGCTCAAACCCATCCATTTCGGGCATCATCACATCCGATATGATCAGATCCGGAACTTTTTTCAAGGCAACAAAAAGACCTTTCTTTCCATTTTCCGCCTCAATTGTCTGAAAATACGGGTCCAATTCCCTTACCAAAAACTCCCGAACTTTGGTATTGTCTTCCACAATGAGCACCAGCGGTTGTTTGTTTTTTTCCTCTTCATTGAGAACAGGCAATTTAGGGAGTTCAAAGGTATCCGCCTCTTCATCAATCACTTCCTCAGGATGGAAAGCATATTTGTCTACCGGCAAAACTATAGCCACCTCAAACCACTTGGAATCTTTGTAATCAATCTTAAACTCGCCATGATATAAGTGGGTCATCTCCTGAACTAGAGAAAGCCCCAAACCAAAATCCTTTTTATTGCCTTTTCCTAGGTGATACCTGAGAAATAGCTTGCTTAAATCTTCTTTTTTATATTCCTCCAGGCTCTCATTTTTAATTTTCAAATTCAGATTTCCATCATTGATGAAGCTTTCCAATTTCACCTCCGTATTCTCTTTGCTGTATTTGATCGCATTCTGAATCAGGGTTTTGACGATTTTTTCCACTTTATCGGAGTCAAACCAAACTTCGGTCATCAAGGGGATGCTGGCTGATAGGCGGACTCCCTTTTCAGAGGCCTGATAGAAGTAATTAGCTACAATAGACTGAAGTAAAAGTCCAAAGTTCCCTTTGCGGATGGTCAGCTTGTTTTTCCCTGTTTTGATCTTGCTGATTTCCAAAAGTTGATCAACTAAGGTTAGTAGGCGTTGGGAGTTGGTTTTGACTAGATTCAGTTGGGACTTTACAACCGGGCTATCGGTTTGACTCATCAATCGGTCTATGGGACCGGAAATCAAAGTCAGTGGGGTTCGAAACTCATGGGAAATATTTGTGAAAAGCTGAGTTTTAAACTCGTCGATTTCTTTCAGAGTCTGGGTTTCCCGGTCTTTCATTTTCAGAGAAAACTGAATTTGCCATTTCCATTTCAGGTATTGATAAATCCATAAGATGATAATGGCGAGCAATAGCACATAAACCACTTTTGCCAGGTTGCCAAAATACCAAGGAGGTGAAATGCTAAATTCAAAGGCCACGGGCTCTTCGGACCAGACCCCATCATAATTGCTTCCCCGGACTAGAAATCTGTAAGTCCCGGGTGCCAAATTAGTGTACCGGGCTTGGTGATTGTATCCATTGGAGACCCAATTTGCGTCGTGGTTTTCAAGCATGTACTCAAACTGATTTTTTCCTGGTGAGGAAAAGACCAAGCTAGCCATACTGAAGCTAAGGGTATTCTGATTGTGCTTTAGCTTTAGACCTTCCTTCAGGTCAATTTTTTGGTCAAAGGCCGAAAGTTCGGTGATTGCAATTTTTGGAGGTATTTCGTTGAGGAAAATATCCTCGGGATTAAACCAGTAGAACCCATCCAAGCTCCCAAAATAGAGTGTCCCGTCTTCATTCTTAAAATAAGCTCCGGTGTTGAACTCCGTGGCTAATCCGTCATAGTTGGAGTAATTGGTAATCTGAAATGGGTCGGAAGGATCATTGGTCAGGTGTACTTTGGTGATTCCTTTATTGGAACTGAGCCAAAGGTTCTTGTTTTGATCTTCCAGAATTGCGTATATGACATTGTTTGGCAGACCGGTATCCACATTCAGGGTGGTGATTTTTTCGGTTTTCAAATCCATTTGGCTGAGCCCTCCTCCGTTGGTTCCTACCCAAAGTTTATTTCCTTCCAGATGAAGGGATTTGATGCTGTTGCTGCTGATGGAATTCGCGTTTCCAGCCTGATGGGTATACCTTTCAAATGTTTCATTCCCCAGATTTAGCTTGGCAATTCCATGATTTTCTGTTCCAATCCAAAAATCACCTGAAGGGGCTTCCAGCATAGTTCTGATATTGTTGTCCGGTATGCTTTCCGGCCTATTCGGCTGATGGACAAATTGCTTTTGGACGCCTTTTACAGGGTCAAACCAAATTAAACCGTCATTTCTGCTGCAAAGCCAAAACCGGTTTTTACTATCTCTGTATATTTTCCATATCGTGGATCCAGGCTGAGGAATAGTACTTTCGGTGTGGAAATGTTGAAAGCGCTCCGAACTCAGGTCAAATAAGCTCAAGCCTTCGTCCTGATATCCTATCCATAATTTTCCTTTGCCATCTCCCAAGAGACTCATGACCCGATTGCTGGAAAGGCTTTGTTCATTTTCAGGGTCATGGACAAAGGTCTTCCAAGTGTTGGTTTTGGGATTATAGCGTGTCAGTCCTTTGCCTGAAGTGCCTAGCCATACATTTTCAAATTCGTCCACGTAGATGGACCTGACTACGTCGATATTGATGTTTTCGGGTACTTCCTGATTGTGAAAAAAGTTGAATTTTTCCAGATATGAATCATAAAAGCTCAACCCTGCTCCATCAGACCCAAACCAAAGTGTGCCCGTGTAATCTTCAAAAATACTCAGGATATCGTTGTAGTGAATTGACCTTGGATTCTGTTTGGAATAGGAGTATTCGGACAGGGTTTTTCTTTCTAAATTGATCTTTTGAACTCCTCGGCCATAGGTCGCCACCCAGAGTCTTTTTTTGGTATCCAGAAGTAGGTCCAAGATCATTTCCTCAGGATTTACTTTTTGGTTCAGATATTCGTCCGAAGCCACGGCTTCATCTCCAGCTTTTTTGGTCCAAAGCCCCCTGTTTAAGGTCCCAAACCAAAAACGGCCGGTATGATCAAGAATTGAAACTGATAGGATAGTCTCCGGGTAAGGCTTCCAGACAGAGGTATGTGTTCCGGAGCTTTTGTTCCAAAGGATTACTTCGTCCCGCAAAGTCAACAGAAGATGGGCTTCATCATACCTGTTCAAATTCACGATCTCTTTTTCCGGATCGGACCAGATCATTTCGGCCTTTTTCAGCGCTTCATTCCAGGAGTAAAGCTGACCGGAGAGCGTACCAAACCAGATTGTCCCATCCACATCTTCCAAAATGCTGTTGGCAGAAGAAATGCCTTCAATCGGCCTGAATTCCATCTTTTCCCGATCCAGAAGCTCAGGAATGGAACTTTCAGGAATAATCCAAACCCTGTTCCTCCGGTCTGCAAATACTTTTCCGAGCATGAGACGGGTAGATTCGGTGATATCAAGAAACTTCTTTTCGAAAATCAAAAAATTACGGCCATCGTATCGATTGAGTCCTTCTTGGGTGGCTATCCAAAGAAATCCGTCCACGTCTTGGGCAATGGATATCGCGCTGTTTTGGGAAAGTCCATCATTCACAGAAAGCTGCCGGAAAGAGAGGTTTTCCTGGGCGAAGGATGACCTGAATAGAAAAATCAATATAGTGGCACATAAAAAATTGCGGGAAATGAATCGGGCTTTTGCCAATTGATCTGAAAAAGAAGAATAAGTCATAGCTCAATAAATCGAAAAATAGTCTTCCATTTTCTCATGGTACAGAATAGTTCATAACTGGTACATTTTGATTGGATTTTTTAGTAGTATTAAAAATTAAAACTTGAAAAAGATCAATTATTTGTTAGAAAATTTGGATTTTGAGCTGAATATTTAAGATGTATCTCCCTGATGAGATTTTTAGAAGCGATTTTTAACCAATTCAAATTTTGAAATAAGATGATTCGTGTGGCATTGGTTGATGATGAGCCTAAGTCCATTCTTTCTCTAGAGTGGGAAATACAACGCACAGTAAAAGAGGTGGAAATCGTGGGAAAGTTTAGAGAAGCAGAAGAGGCTATCAATAAGCTTCCCGAACTGAGTGTGGATTGCGTTTTTTTGGATATTTCCATGCCGAAAATGGACGGGTTCCGATTTCTGGAATATTTTCCAAACAGGGATTTTGAAGTGGTCTTTGTGACAGCATATGCAGAGCATGCGATACAGGCGATTCGGGAAAGGGCTTTCGATTACCTGCTCAAGCCGGTGGAAAATGCATATTTGGAAAGGGTTTTGGAGAGAATCTTGATGAAAAAAAATCAAAAAGAATCCCGTAAAATCTCCATCAATCGAGACGACCAATTAATCCTGATTGATCCGGAGGAGGTGTTGTATTGCGAAAGCGAGGGGAGCTATTCGCAGGTAACTACCCTCAAGGATGGGAAAATTCTGGTATCCAAACGATTAAAGCTATTGGAGGATGTATTTTCCGGGCTGGCCTTTTTCCGGATTCACCATTCTTTCTTGATTAACCTGAAATGGGTCAAATCTTATGAAAAATCTACGGGCAAAGTGGTGCTGGAAGGCGGCATCAAACTTCCTGTGTCCAGATTGAAGCGAGCAGGTTTTATAGAAGCCCTGAAGTAATTGATCATGGATTTTTTAAAAGGATATTCACTGACCGAACTGCTGGAGCAAAGCAACTTTAACGGACTGGGCTGGGCTGTCACAAGCATTCTGTTTTACCTATCCGTCTATCACTTTGTCCTTTTTGTCAAAAGCAGGGAGAAGTTTTACCTTCTCTACAGTGTGTATGCTTTTATCAATGCGGTCAATCTGATCAAAAGGGTCAAGGGAGTATTTGTAGAGCATATTTATATGGAGTACGCTGATTTTTTCATCCATATCAATTTTCCCATTCAGTTTGCCAGCTACTTGGTTTTTTCCTTTTTCCTGATCGAAATTCTGAACTTTAGAAAGCACTTCCCAAAGTTTACCCGCTTCTTTACGATCTATGCTTTGGTAACCAGTTCGATTTTTGCCGTACTCGTTTTAGGCAGATACTTATGGGATGGATATGATTACATGAGAGGGTATTACATCCTGATTTTCATGCCTTGCACTTTGATTTTTCTGATTTATGGAATCTACCTAACTATCAAAACTGGGGAGGCGGTGCGGTATGTAATTTTGGCAGGATACCTGATTTTGGGTATCAGTTCTTTTATTCTCGCATTTTTGACTTTCGGAAGAGACCTCTCCTTCACCAACAAATACTACTATGTGTATTATTTGGCAGTATTGGCAGAGAACTTTCTCTATACCTATGCCTTGGCTATCAAGCAGCGAGAGGTCTATGAGCAAAAATTTGAAGTTCAGACCCTTTTATTGGAACAGCTCAAGGAAAACGAAAAATTACGAGACCAATTGAATCAAAGTCTTCAGAAGGAAATCCAAGAAAAAGAAAATAAGATATCCTTTTTGGAAGCGGATGCAGAAGAGCAGCGTGTGGCCAAACTCCGGTCGGAATACGAGCAAAAAATCACACAGCTTCATCTTCAATCTCTGAGAAGTCAGATGAATCCCCATTTTATTTTCAATGCGCTGAATTCAATCAAAGTCTTTTTGATTGAGAGTGACAAGGAAAATGCGGTTTTGTATCTGAATCGCTTTGCGAAGCTGATCCGAATGATTTTAGAAAGCTCCCGAGAGTTTAAGATATCGCTTGGGGAGGAATTGGATATTGCCAAATTATACCTCAGCCTGGAGTCCATCCGTTTTGAAGATGGGATTCAGGTACAGCTGGAAGTGGGAAGGGACGTCAATCTCAAAGGAGTAAAGGTACCTCCTTTGGTATTTCAACCTTTCTTGGAGAATGCTGTCTGGCATGGATTGATGTCAAAGAAAGGGCCTAAAACGATCTGGATCAATGTATTCAGAGAAAATGAAGACGTGATTGTTTCTCTCATAGACAACGGGATCGGTAGGGAGGAGTCTTCGAAAATGAAGTCTACTCAAACCATTTCCAAGCAGTCTATAGGGATTTCTCTGTCTGCAGACCGGTTGAAATTTTTTAATCAAAGTGAAAATTTGGACTATCGTTTTGAAATCCGGGATCATCAGAGCCTTCCGGAAGAATCAGGAACTGAAGTGATTTTTTACCTGCGGGGTGTCGCAAAATAGCTTCAAAGTAAAGGGGAAAGGTTACAGGATTGCTATCATTTGATACATACCTGTGACCCTTCCTTTTCAGTATTGGGTATTTTTGAGAGTTATAGTGCTCTAACCGGTTTGGTACTATTGATTGGTTTTTCAAGGCTTTTTGTTCTAAAAAATCTATTCCCCAACTACACAAACCATTCCTCATTACAGGTCCAGATGAATAAGAATCCATTTTTGCTGATTTTGATTTTCCTGTCATTTTCCTGTCAAAAAACAGAAGAATCAAACTCAAAAACTCCGTCACACTCCGGAGAGGGGATGACCTTGACCGAGTTTTTGGATTCCTTCGATCACTACTCAGCCGTCAATCCAGAAACATTGGAAGAGCAAGTGCCTTTGAGCAACGATCAGCTCAAAGACCTGATTCCTCAAAAGGTGGGAAAAATGGAAATGAAAAAGATCATACTTGGACATAAGCAAGCCATGGGAATCAGCGGGGTGATTTCCACCTATCAGGAAGAAGGTGGAAATGAAAGACAAATCTCCATGGAATTATTGGATGGGGCAGGGGTTACCGGAAATGTCCTGGTCAAGGCTACTGAGCAAAAATTGATGCCTGACTATGAGGAAAAAAGTGAAGATGGCTATTCACGGATCTATGAGCATCAAGGGATTCGGGTTTTGGAAAGGCTCAATTTCAAAAGTCAGTCTTCTGAAATAGAATTTGTCTGTGCCGGTAGGTTCCAGGTTACTTTCAAAGGTCACAAGGTTCCCATGAATGAGCTTTGGGCTTTTGTGAATGATGTGAGAAGAAAAAAAAAATAAATCTGACTTTTACTATGGATAAAATGCAAGTGATTGTGGCTGTTTCTTTACTCTTGGGAATATCCAAGGTAAACGCTCAACAGCTCACGGGGGTGATAGAAAATCATCCGAGATCAAAAATGGAGCTGGTTTTGATGCCTTTTGGGATGGATTACCCAATTGTTGCCGGTACAGTGGATCAAAGGGGTCAGTTTGCTGTAAATCTTGATGGATTGGATTTAAAAAATGTACCGAATGAAGTTCAGTCCATGTTTGAGGGGGAATTAGGCTATAGTTTTTTCTTTGGATGTAATGATAGAGAGGAGTTCGGATTAGGTTTTGAAGTGCCTGCCTATCGGGTTGATTACATCCGCATGAATCAAGGAGATCAATGGGCGGGGACTGCTTTTTTGGTTTCAGATGAGAAGCTTAGACCCTGGCTGGAGGACTCTGGCTACAACAATGCCATTCCAGGATCTTTTTTTGAAGTAATCTATGTGGCCGAGGAGGTCTCTATTCATACCGCCTGCAGCGAACAGATTTATGTGTCGGATGAGGAATCAGTGGAGGTGGAGTATGATTTTCAGTTGGAATTGAAAAAGGGTTTTAATTGGGTGGAATATGAGATAGAGGAAGTATTTGAAACCAATCCCGAAATCCGGGCCTCTTTTCCATCCAAGGTGAAAATCAAAAATCCGCAGGACCTATCTGCCATAAAATGGGTAGGGACTTACTATTGAGTTTACTTTATTTTTAAAACTTAACACATGTATTTTTTGCCTGCTCTTCCATAGTGTAGGTTTTTTTAGGTACCCGGATTGGTAAAAAGACCCAAATAGGAAAAGGGATGGATTGGAAGAGGATTTTTCATCAGAAAAGGGAGCTGTTACACCAGTACTATCATTTGATACAAGAGTGATATCCTTAGCGGCTTGGGTTTTGGATTTTTAGAAGTGGTTTTAGGGCTTTCCTTCACCAGTCGATTAAATCCAAAACATTATGGAATCAATTTTACAACTTCGATTTATTAGCAAAGTCCATCAATTACTTTTATTTCTAGGACTTTCTCTTTTTCTGTTTTCCGGTCAAACATTCGCTCAGCAGCTTTCGGGGACTTACTCCATAGGAGCATCAGGAGACTATCCTTCCTTCTCGGGTGCTATTTCGTCCTTGACAACCAACGGGATTTCTGGTCCGGTTACCTTTGAAGTTCAGACTGGAACCTATTCGGAACAGGTCCTTCTAGGTGCTATTTCGGGGGCATCGGAGACTAATACAATTACTTTTCAAAGCCAATCCGGGAATCCGGAGGACGTTGTCATTCAATATTCAGCTATTGGAACAGCGGATAATTTCGTTATTCGGTTTGACGGTGGTAGTCATTACGTTTTGAAAAACATAAAAGTCCTTGCATTGGGAACTACTTATGCTAGGACTCTTCATGCGCAAGGTGATGTTCAAAATATAACGATTGAGCAATGTATGCTGGAATCCCCTGATACAAGTACTGCGAATTTTGAAAGAGGAAATGTCGTTTTACAACCTACTACTTCATCTTCGATTCGGTTTTTTGGAAATACAATTGTAGGAGGGTCAAATGGAATTTATTATCGGGGAGGTACCTCGAGTAGTTTTAGAGGATCAGGGGTAGAAATAATCAATAACACAATTTTAGAGGTTTTTTCTTACGGCATTTACGTGGACAGGTTGACCGCTGCGGTGATTGAAGACAACCGAGTGACGATGCGCTCTACGAGTTGGAGTTCTTCCTACGCTTTGGAGCTGAATGAGGTGGAAGGGGCAACGAGGGTTGTTGGGAACCGTCTTTTCGGTGGTCGTCAGTATGGATTGAACATGCAGTTTTGCAATGCGGTGGACGGATCTCCGGCCTTGGTAGCCAACAACATGATCGGGAGCAGCAGCAGCGGTCAAACGGTATTTTTGTACTACAACACCTATGTAAATTTTTACCACAACTCGGTGCTGAACACCAATACGGGAGAAGCGATCCAATACAACGGGCTGGCATCGGCTGGCAACAGGTTGAAGAACAACATTTTCAGGGCCAATACGGGTCAGGCGGTTTTTGTGAGCAACAGCACGGGTCTGGTGGAGATGGATTACAATGACCTGTTTACCTCGGGGACATATTTGGGAAGATGGGGTAATTCTTACGCATCTGATCTTTCCTCTTGGAAATCTCTTTCTTCCCGAGATGCAAATTCCTTAAATGAAGATCCTTTATTTGTTTCTGACACGGATTTAACTCCGCAAAATCCTGTTCTTACTGAGGCCGGAACTGATTTGACAGACTTTGTTTCTACTGATATTGATGGAAATCCAAGGACTGTTCCGGTAAGTATCGGGGCAGTGGAATTTGCCCAAGCGGGGGAACCTTTGATCGGCGAATATACCATTGATCCAGCCGGTTCTGGAGAGCGGAATTTTATGTCTTTTGCAGCTGCCTCTGAGGCTTTGCGACTGAATGGAGTGGCAGGGAAAGTTGACTTTTTGGTGGCCGATGGTACCTATGAAGAGCAGTTGAATTTCGGTATAGTACCCGGTGCGTCTTCTGACTTTTCTGTGAATTTCAAATCAGCAAGTAATGATCCTTTGGCAGTGGTTATTGTCCACATGGATACTTACACCATGAAGTTGGATAATGCAGAACATTACAGTTTTTCCGAATTGACTTTCAGAACCTTGGGCACAGCTCAGGTGATTCAAGTTAGAAACCGAGCAGTCAATTTACTTTTTGAAAGTAATATCATTGAAAGTCCTTCTACCACCAATACTTCTGAAGTCAGAGGAGGGATAGATGTTTCAGGAACCTTCACGGAAAATATCAGAATTCTCACTAACAAAATCTCAGGAGGTGCCTATGGCATTTATGTAAAAGGGGCCAGCTCTTCTTCCAGGGCAGGTCAGGTGATCATTTCTGAAAATGAGTTGAATGATGTCTATTTTAGGTCTATTTACCTGAATTACACCGATGCTCCTCTGGTGATTGGAAATACTGTCAGGACTACCTCCACGGCGGATCAAATAGCTATTTTACTCGAAAATTCTTCAGCTGGATCTTTGGTAAAAAACAACCGAGTAAGCAGTAAGTCAGGAAATGCACTCCGAATTGTCAATGCATCAGGAAGCTCTTCTCTTCCAAATTTGATTTACAATAATTTCCTTCAGGGCGAGGGAAATAACCGAACTGTGTACTTCTCAAATACCGATTACCTTCAATTCTATCATAATTCTGTCTGGAATCATGCTAATGGGGCAGCTTTAGAATATGCTTCGAGCGGCGAGAATAATGAGTTAGTTAATTCAATTTTCCAAGCCACTAATGGTTATGCATTGCGAATAGGTGCAACGGGAGCATTTGCCCAGATAAACAATAATAATTTATTCACCACAGGTGTCAATCTTGGAAGATGGGGAAACACGGATGCACCTGATCTAAATGCGTGGAAAGCTACATCAGGATTTGATTCCAATTCATTGACTGTCAATTCTCAATTTATTTCAGCTGAAGATCTTACTCCCCAAGAAGAAGCTTTGGCTGTGAATGGTGCAGATTTGACAACCGTAGTGTCGGAGGATATTAATGGAGTCCCTCGTTTTGTTCCTGTAAGTATCGGTGCAGTCCAGTTCTTCTCCGAGAGCGGAAGAGATTTAGCTTTGGTTGAAATTTCGACACCTAATTCTGCCTGCTTGCTGACTGATCAAGAACAAGTGACAGTCAGGATCACAAACGTGGGAAGTTCATTTGCTGGAAATATCTCTCTTTCTTATCAAATCAACGGAGGATCGGTGGTGACAGAGGCTTTGCCAGCATCTGTAGTATTGGCACCCGGTCAATCATACAATTATACTTTTGAGTCCAAAGCGGACCTTAGTGTGAAAGGAGAGTACTCAGTATTAGTCAGTATAGTAGAAGAAGATGAAAACCTGACCAATAATTTATTAGAGAAAAGTTTGACTCATTTCCCTGAACCAATCGTCACACTTACTCCGGATACAGTAATTTGTAAGGGTAGTGGAGTATTACTTTCAGCAACTGGTGGAGTTTCTTATTTCTGGAATAATGGAGTTAATTCTTCGGCACAGTTTGTTTATCCTGAAGTAACTACAACCTACACGGTGTTTATCACTGATGAAAACGGCTGTACCGTAGAGCGTTCAGTAACAGTTACCGTAGAATCTGTTCCGGAAATTCTTGTCGTAGGAAGTGGAGATTACACAAATCGCTTTGTTTCCCCAGAAGTAGGAACTAGCGCTACTGAATTTGTTTTTAGGTTTAAGTATGTGGAAAAATCCGGCTATTTACCTGAGTCCGGTTTCCCTAAACTCACCTTGAGAAGTTTCTTAGAGACTCGAGAGCTGATCATGGAAGAAGAAGATCCTGCTGACCAAGATGTTACGGATGGGAAAATATATAGAATAAGTGCTAATAATCTCACTGAAGATGCAGATTGGGAAAGCGAGATAAGAGTAAAGCACAGCGAAGGCTGTGAGGTATCAAGTGGATTTCTATCCCTGCCGCTGGTTTCAAGCGACTTGTTGGATGTAGCCATTTTTGCTGATGATATTTTATTCAGTGATAATGCACCAGCAATAGGTGAGGAGTTTACTCTTACAGCTAGGGTCAGAAATACGTCTGATTTCCCTGCTGAAAACTTTATTGTATCCCTCTACGATGATGAAGTGTTTATCGATTCAAGAACGATCCAATTTTTGGGAGCGCAGTCAATCACAGAAATAAGTTTTGATTATAGTTTTTCTACCCCAGGATATCATGAGGTCAAAATTGTCCTAGACAATACGAATGTTCTAGATGAGAAAAATGAGCTGAATAATTTTGCCATTCGATTCTATGCCTTGCCTGAAGGTATCAATGTCACAGGAGGCTTAAACAATTCTGTTATTTATCCCGGAGGTTCGATCACTCTCTCAGGAGTGGCAAATTATTTTGGGCTGGATCCATCTGTCACCCCGAAAGTCTCTGGAGCAGCTGTAAGGATTTCCATTAGTGATGGTAGATTTTTCACCATTTCGAGCAATACTGCTGGTGGTTTCAATAGGTCCTTTACTGGTCCATTGGATTTGGGCGTATATACTGTAACCGGAGAAGTAGATGACGGAAGATTTATTCAGCCATTTGGCCCATATGTTTTTGAAGTGGTTGTAGATGATCGTGAAGTAACTCCAAGACCTGATTTAGTAGCTTCAATCATTGTTAATAAAAAGGAAGGAAGAAATCATTTGCTCAGAACTGAAGCCATAACAGGAATTGCAAAAGTCACTAATAATGGGAGTGCCCCGGCAGAGAATTTTGTATTCCGATATACTTCCTGTCAGGGTGTGATCGGCGAGGTGTTTATCCCTATTCTTCAACCTGGAGAATTTATCGAGTACCCATTTGTCACCTCTATTCTAGATGATGACTTATTGAATACCTGTAATAGTAGTATTGATTATTGTTCATTCGGAGCCATTGCAGATCCTTTGAATGTTGTGGCAGAAATATCTAAGGTAAATAATTCGGCTACTCAGAAGTATAAAATCTATCCTGAAAAGCCTGATTTAGTACCTAGTTACTCTGCTGCAAACAGGATTGGTCAGGATCTATACACCTTTAATCTGGAGGATGATTACCCAATATGGATTAATGCTCGAAATATTGGAGGGCTTCCCGTAGAAATACCGTTTACTATAAATGTTTATATAAATGATAATTTGGTAGATTCCAGATTAATCTCGGATCCTATTGCAGTTTGTGGAAATCTGGGGTCATATAAGGTGACTTTTAATTTTGAAACTACCGAAGATAAGATCGTTAGGATTGTTGTAGATGACCCGTTTGGAAGCGGGGTCATCGATGAATACGATGAGACTAATAATGTCACCAATGAATTCACTCTTAAGTATGAACCAAAGAAGCCAAATTTAGTAACTCGGGATTCTTGGTTCCTTGTAGAACCAGCAAGCCCTAAGCCTGGCGAACAGTTTAAAATCAAGACCTTTTATAATAATTATGGGCAAATAGATGTCATTCCTCCCTTCTATAATTCATTTATAAAAAATGAAAATGGTGTTGAGACAGTTTTTGAACGTCAAGTTACAGACACCCTAAAAATTCGAGAATTAAAAGCGGATAGTGTTTTTACCAGTATCTCAGCTTATGGGAATCATTTAATAACCTATCGAACCGATTCAAGATCAGAGGTAAATGAAACATTTGAATTTGATAATGTAGCATCTGCTAAGTTATGTACTGAATTGTACCCAGAAGTCAATTTTAATTCATTTTCTTGGAGAGGTGGTTTTCAGGTGTTTACCGAGCAATTCTTAACAGTAAATGTTAGAAATGAAGGTCTTTTCGAAGGCGAAAACGTTTCAGTAAAATTCTATCTGGATGATGTTTTAATCGGCTCTACTGTGTTGGATAAATTGCCAAAAGGTGGAAAATGGGTTGCGCTCCCTTATATATTTACCGAGGCAGGTACATTTACGCTTAAGGTTATTCTGGATGAGGAAAATACCATCATCGAATGCGATGAAGGCAATAATGAGTATAGAAGACAGATCTCGATTACTACTCCGGGGCCTGATTTAAAAGTTGAGACTCAGTTTATTTCTCCGTCCAAACTTAATCCGGATTTAAATGAGGAAGTGAATTTATTTGTTTCCTATGAAAATATCGGTGTAGTCCCAGCTGGGGCATTTAAGGTCAGGTTATTAGTGGATGGAATCCAATTGGGTGAAGATGTAGAGGTAAGTGGATTGGCGGCTGGTGAAGATGGAACAGTGGCTATGACTACATCTTATTCCTCCGCGATTGGCGGCTTGAAACCCGTGGAAGCTATTGTCGATGTGTTGGAAGAGCAAGCTGACCCGAATAGAAGAAACAACACAGCTATAAGAAATATTTTTGTGGGAGATGCTCCTAATCTTCGATTTGCTGGCTTGTTATTCAGTAATGACTGCCCGGAATCTGGTGAGGAAATGACCGTAACCGCTAAGGTTGTCAATGAAGGTGATGTGGGAACGAATTCTACCCTAAAACTTTATTATAAATCAGGAGAAGCACTTGACTTCATTTCGGAAGAATCTATTTCTGTAGATCCAAGAGATACAATTGAAGTGAGTGTTCCTATAATTTTGCTTAGCAATACTTTTAGTATTTATGCCGAGCTTTCTGGTGCCAATCCAATCGAATACAATGATTTGGACAACACTATTGAGCAATCATTCTGTCAAGAAACAGTCCAATATGCTTTAAATACCAGTGTAATTGGTCAGGGTATTATTCAAAGAGAACCAAATCTTAACCTTTATAATGAAGGTTCAGATTTGACGCTCACTGCAATACCTGCAGAAGGTTGGAGTTTTGCTCAATGGTCAGGAAATATTTCGGGAAATCAAAACCCTTACCTTTTTACGATTAACCAAGAATCTAATGTAGTAGCAGAGTTTACAGAAAACTATCGCATCAGGCTAAAAGTCACCAATGAATCCTGTTTTGAAGCTGCAGATGGGCGTCTTGAAGTGGACATATTTGCCGGATTAGCTCCTTACACTGTAGAATGGTATAAAAACGGCGAGCTTTTGCCTGATTCAGGTACAATCATCAGTAGCCTTTCTGCAGGGTTGTATGAGGTTCGAGTCACTGATTCTAATTCGGTTACTTTGACAGAGCAGGAAGAAATCATTGTGGGTGACTTCCAATACCCAATCGTGGTAATTCCTACAAATGTTTCTGTCTTCTTGGATCAAAACGGTCTAGGTTCCCTTTCAATTGAAGAAATAAATGATGAGTCCTTTGATAACTGTGGAATCAAATCCAAATTTTTTAATGACGGTTTACCAACACTCGATTTCAATTGTACAGATGTAGGACAGACTATTTCGGTTGATTTCAAGGTTGAGGATACTAATGGAAATGTTTCTGCAAAATCATTTAATGTGGTGGTTTTGGATGAGGTGAAACCGGTAATCACGAATGTTCCGGCCAACATCTCGGTGAACAACGATGCGGGAGTCTGCGGGGCTGTGGTGATTTGGATTGAACCGATTGCTTCAGACAACTGTGAAATCGATAGTTTCACTGCTGACAATGCTTCAGGAGATCTTTTCCTTGTTGGAGAAACTACGGTTACTTATACCGCTACCGATATCCACGGCAATTCCGAGACGGTGAGCTTCACGGTGATTGTGAACGATACCGAGAAACCAGTGATCACAAATGTTCCAGCCAACATCACGGTGAACAACGATCCAGGAGTCTGCGGAGCGGTGGTAACCTGGACTGAACCGATTGCTTCGGACAACTGTGAAATCAATAGTTTCACTGCTGACTATGCTTCAGGAGATCTGTTCCCTGTTGGAGAAACAACGGTTACTTATACCGCTACCGATATCCACGGCAATTCCGAGACGGTGAGCTTCACGGTGATGGTGAACGATACCGAGAAACCAGTGATCACAAATGTTCCATCGGATATCATTATTGACAATGATCTGAATACTTGCGGAGCGGTGGTAAGCTGGGCAGAGCCGCAAGCAGCGGACAACTGTGGCATAGAAAGTTTCACTGCTGACTATGCTTCAGGAGATCTGTTCCCTGTTGGAGAAACTACGGTTACTTATACCGCTACTGATACCCATGGCAATACCGAGACAGCGAGCTTCACGGTCACGGTGAATGATACCGAGAAACCGGTAATCGAGGGCATGCCAGAAAACATCGAAATCAGTAATGATGCAGGTCTTTGCGGAGCGGTGGCATCTTGGACGGCACCAAATGCAGCCGACAACTGTGAAATCGCCACCTTCACTTCTGATCACACTTCAGGCGATGAGTTCCCGGTAGGCGAAACATTGGTAACCTATACGGCTACCGATATCCACGGCAATACCGAGACGACGAGCTTCACGGTGACGGTGAATGACACCGAGAAGCCAGTGATCACGAATGTTCCATCGGATATCATTATTGACAATGATCTGAATACTTGCGGAGCAGTGGTAAGCTGGACCGAGCCGCAAGCAGCGGACAACTGCGGAATAGAAAGCTTCTCTTCTGACCAGGTGAACGGATCAACCTATCCGGTAGGCACCACGACGGTCACCTACACGGCTACGGACATCCATGGCAACATT
>NZ_SNYF01000005.1:954796-1198591 GCF_004362805.1 Algoriphagus boseongensis | reverse complement strand
GGCATAGAAAGCTTCTCTTCTGACCAGGTGAACGGATCAACCTATCCGGTAGGCACCACGACGGTCACCTACACGGCTACGGACATCCATGGCAACATTGAAACAGCGAGTTTCACGGTGACGGTCAATGATTCCGAGAAGCCAGTGATCACCAATATTCCTGCAAACATCGAAATCAGTAATGATGCAGGTCTTTGCGGAGCGGTGGTGAGCTGGGCAGAGCCGCAAGCAGCAGACAACTGCGGCATAGAAAGCTTCTCTTCTGACCAGGCGAACGGATCAACCTATCCGGTAGGCACCACGACGGTCACCTACACGGCTACGGACATTCATGGCAACATTGAAACAGCGAGCTTCACAGTAACGGTGAACGATAGCGAGAAACCAGTGATCACCAATATTCCTGCAAACATCGAAATCAGTAATGATGCAGGTCTTTGCGGAGCGGTGGTGAGCTGGGCAGAGCCGCAAGCAGCAGACAACTGCGGCATAGAAAGCTTCTCTTCTGACCAGGCGAACGGATCAACCTATCCGGTAGGCACCACGACGGTCACCTACACGGCTACGGATATCCACGGTAATACCGAAACAGCGAGCTTCACGGTGACGGTGAATGACTTCCAGCTCCCGGTGATTACATGTCCTTCCGATATAAGTACTACAGTTGAATTTGGGGTTACAGGTAAGACTATTACATATGATGCACCAGTTACCACAGATAATTGTGGTATTTCTTCGGTTGAGTTAATTGAAGGCTTTGCAAGTGGAACGGAGTTCCCATTGGGAGAAACTATTGTTACTTATCGGGTTACTGATGTTTCTGGAAATTCTGCAGAATGTAGTTTCAGAGTAACTATTTCAGAAAGTGAAGACAATATTGATCCAATGATTAATGAGTGTCCTACAAATATTTCCGTTTCAAATGATCCCGGAATCTGCGGAGCTACAGTTTCTTGGAGTCAACCATTTGCAACAGATAATAGTGGAGTTGTAAACTTAACAAGCAACTTTGAACCTGGTTCAGTTTTCCCAATTGGTACCACAAGAGTAACTTATACTGCCACCGATGCAGCAGGTAATCAATCTACTTGCAGCTTCGATGTAACTGTTACCGACGATGAAGCTCCAGTGGTTTTGACCCGTAATCGAGCATTTGAAATTGATGCGGATCAAACTCTTGTTCTGAATCCATTAGATGTGGATAACGGCTCTACCGATAATTGTGGAATTTTGAGTTACCAATTAAGTCAAACTGATTTCACTGTTGCAGATGAAGGAGAGAATATCATCACCTTGACCTTAACTGATGTAAACGGAAATCAGGGTTCAGCCATTGCTATTGTCACAATAAGTATTAACACTATAGATCCTGGAGATTTAGATTCAGATAATGATGGATTTACTCCAAATGAAGGTGATTGTGATGACTCTGACGACACGGTTTATCCTGGTGCTCCTGAGGTTTGTGATGGTAAGGACAACAATTGTGATGGAACAATCGACGAAGGTGTACAAACTGCCTTCTATATCGATGCGGACGGAGATGGCTATGGAGATTTGAATGCTGAGGCAGTATTTGCTTGTGCCGGTCCAGAAGGCTACGTCACTGATAATTCAGATTGTGATGACTCAGACGACACGGTATATCCTGGTGCTCCTGAGCTGTGTGATGGCAAAGACAACAATTGTGATGGAACGATCGACGAAGGTGTACAAACTGCCTTCTACATGGATGTAGACGGAGATGGCTTTGGAGATGTGAATGCTGAGGCAGTATATGCTTGTGCGGCTCCAGAGGGCTACGTCACTGATAATTCAGATTGTGATGACTCAGACGACACGGTATATCCTGGTGCTCCTGAGGTTTGTGATGGTAAAGACAACAATTGTGATGGAACGATCGACGAAGGAGTACAAACTGCCTTCTTTATCGATGCGGATGGAGATGGCTATGGAGATGTGAATGCTGAGGCAGTATTTGCTTGTGCCGCAGCTGAAGGCTATGTGGTAGATAATTCAGATTGTGATGACTCTGACGACACGGTTTATCCTGGTGCTCCTGAGCTTTGTGATGGTAAGGACAACAATTGTGATGGAACAATCGACGAAGGTGTACAAACTGCCTTCTATATCGATGCGGATGGAGATGGCTATGGAAGTGAAAATGCACAACCTGAATATTTCTGCTTAGCTCCAATAGGCTATGCTGATAATAATTTGGATTGTGATGATCAGGATCCTAATAAAAATCCGGGATCACCAGAGTCTTGCTCTGATAATCCTTGTCTTGATGCCTCACCTGTAACAAGCATTTCAGGTCCACTTGATCCTATTCAAATCAACAATCCTGTTCAAGTGAATGCGTCTATTTCTGGTGAAATTGTAGAAGCAAAATGGGTGTGGGATAATGGTGATGAAACCATTCTAACGGCTCCATTTGAGAATTTTGCAGCAGAATATGCCTATTCACAGGCGGGTGTATATCAGATCCAATTGGTACTTGTAGATGTATGCGGTAATGAGTGGACAGCTTTAACAGACCTTGCTGTAATCTTTGATCCTAATGGAGGATTTATTACTGGAGGTGGATGGATTTGGTCTCCAAAAGGTGCGTATCTAAATGATCCTGATTTAGAAGGACGAGCCAATTTTGGATTTGTAGCTAAATACAGAAAAGGAAGTAATCGGGTAGATGGAAATACAGAGTTCCAGTTTAAAAATGGTGACTTGAACTTTAACAGTTCTTCTCATGAAGATATGTCTTTGGTAATTGCAGGGGCAAAAGGAATATATAAGGGAACTGGTAAAATTAATGGTGTAGAAGGCTACTCATTTATGGTGTCTGCCATCGATGGCGCTCTCAAAGAATCAACTGAATCAGATAAGTTTAGAATAAAGATTTGGGAAACTATCAGTGGAAATACGGTTTATGACAATCAGTTAGGAAGTTCTGATTTTGCGGATGCTAATACTGAAATTTCCGGTGGAAATATCGTAATCCACATGCCTGCAAAAGGCAAAAACAAATCCATTGATTCTAATGCTTTGGTAACAGTCGCTTGGAATACGCCTTTTGAAGAGCTGAAAGACTATACTTGGTCGGTAGACGAATTAGAAGAGTCCTTGGAATTTGAGGTAGAATGGAATGAAAAAGATTACGATCCTTTGACTCCTGGTATTTATCAGATCGAGGGAAGGTTGAAATCTTTGCAATATTCTTTCGCTCTCAATGAGAAAGTCAGCATGATGGTACTAGTGATGGATAAGCCAAAAGCAGTGGATATTACATTGAGCAATCCGGTGATCGCTAAAAACCAGATAAAAGGCCAGGTAATTGGTGTACTGGAAACTGAAGATCCTGCAGACAATATCCATGATTATCAGCTTGATCCGTCAATTGACTTTGAGTTAGATGGCAATCAGGTAATTTGGATTGGTAAAGGTGAACTCCGCTATGAGTACAGTATCACGGTCACAAGTATTGATAGGGTAGGACAGAGTATTTCTAAAGAAATTCGAATTTCACGAGAGATTGGAGCCAATCAAGTGGCTGTTTATCCAAATCCTGCATCCAAGGAAACTAATATCAAGGTGGATCTTAATCAGGCAAATGATGTTAGCATTCGGTTGTTTGACTCGGCGGGTAGGCTGGTCTTTGAGGAGAGTGGTTACCAAGAGCGTGGATTTATCCGAAATGTAAATCTACAGAGCCTGAGTGCCGGATTGTATCAAATTCAGGTACAGATTGGATTTGAAACAATCACAAAGCGATTGGTGAAAATAGAATAATCCAAAAGCTAACAGAAACGCAAAAGCCCCGATCTTTCGGGGCTTTTGCTATTTTTGCCTTCTGTGGAATCAATAAAGCGTCCTAAAACGGATAGTTCCGGGAATATTTTTTAGTGCCTCGATGGCATCAGCATCGTAAGCTTTGTCAATATCAGTAATTACGTACCCAATTTTCTCATTAGTCTTGAGGTATTGTCCTACGATGTTGATGTTGAAGTTGGCTAAGACTTGGTTGATTTTCGCCAAAACCCCAGGCTCATTGTGATGGATATGAATCAATCTATGCGCATCCTTCAAGAATGGCAATTGAATATTCGGGAAGTTTACGGAATTGAAGGTATTTCCCGTATTGATGTATTCCATGATTTTTCCCGGAACAAATCGGGCAATATTTTCTTGTGCTTCCAAGGTGCTTCCTCCAATATGTGGGGTAAGGATTGTATTGGGTAATCCAATTAACTCAGATTCAAAAGGTTCTTTGTTGTTTTTTGGTTCTTCTGGGAAAACGTCCACAGCACAACCACCCAAATGACCAGAAAGAATCGCGTCTCTCAAAGCAGGAATGTCAACTACGTGTCCTCTACTTAAATTGACTAAAAGAGCTCCAGGCTTCATTTTACTGATTTTCTCCTTATCAATCAGGCATTTGTTGTCTTTTCGCCCATCAACATGGAGTGAAATAACATCACAAGTAGACAGCAATTCTTCCAAGGAATTCACCTTTGTTGCATTTCCCAAGGCAAGCTTTTCAATGACATCGTAGTAGAAAACATTCATACCCATGTTTTCTGCCAAAACAGAAAGTTGAGCTCCAATATTTCCATAACCGACGATGCCGAGTTTTTTACCTCTGATTTCAAAAGACCCAGTGGCGGATTTGTCCCATTTTCCTTGGTGCATTCCCACAGACTTATCCTGAAATCTTCTCATTAAAAAGATAATTTCGGCGATTGCCATTTCTACTACTGAGCGGGTATTGGAGAAGGGGGCATTAAATACCGCAATTCCTCTCTTTTGGCATTCCTCCAGATCAATCTGATTTGTTCCAATACAAAATGCTCCAATAGCCAATAGCCTATTAGCGTTTTCCAATACTTTTTTAGTGACATTGGTTTTGGAGCGAATTCCCAAGATGGATACGCTTTGAATTTTTTCGCAGAGTTCTTCTTCACTCATGGCTCCAGTTGCCACTTCCACTTGGTAACCTTCTTCACGAAGAAGGTCTACTGCAATAGGATGTACATTCTCAAGCAGGAGAACTTTAATTCGGCTTTTTGGGTAAGAAAACTTCGTGTTCAATTTATTGATGTATAAAATTTCGTCAAAACTCGGTGCGATGTGATCTGCTTGGCTAGTCACTCTAGGTCGATGAACATTTTCTGTAAAGGCATAAAATTTATTGGCCAATCCAGAAGCTTTGATTTCATAATCGGTATAGCCATCTCCGATCACATAAATATCTCCCTCCAAATTGACATTTTTGATCGTTTCTGCTTTTCCGTTGTTTTTGGAAAGAGGATTTTCCCGATTGAAATCAATGATTTTTCCGGATTCATCATAGACAAAATCATTGGCAAAGACATTCTCCTTTTTGATTCCGTAATCCGCAACAATAGGAATGATAAAGTCCTTGAAACCATTGGATATAATGTACACATCATCAGAATTATCCTGAAACCATTCCTTATTTCTTTCAAAGGATTTGGAAACCTTTTGCTTTAGTGCTGCAATAAGATTGGAAATTTGAGATTTATCCGCCTTGAGAATATCCAGTCTTTTTTCCAAACTTTCCCGGAAGGTGATCGATCCTTCCATTCCTTTATCAGTGATGTCTTTTATAGCTTGGAGTTTGGTGGATTTTTCAGGATCTCCCTGAAGAGAAATCTCTCCTAAAATATCCAATGCTTCTACTCTGGTAAATGTACTGTCAAAATCAATGATGAATTTTTTGGTTTGAGGCATGATGCAGGGTCAATAGGTAATTTTCACTGTAAAATTAAGGGATTGTCAAAGAATCTGAAGTTTTATTGGAGGAATTAATCAAAAAGTTTTTCAAAATTGAAAAAATTGAAAATTCCCTCTGTTTTCATTTCAATCCGCTTAGGAATCAATAAATAAGATTTTTATCCATTGCGCATTTGAACTATTTTTGAAGACTAAATCAAAAAATATGAAAAAGACACTTTTCTTAGCTGTATTCGCATTGGCGGCAATTTCATTTTCCTGCAAGCAGGCCACCGAAGAATCTGTTCAGACAACTTATGAAGTAATCGGTGAAGCAGAGGTTGTACCAGGTAATTACGGAGATATCGTAAAAGAAGAGCAAATCCTGACTCCAGCCGAAATGGTTTCCAAAGTAGAAAATGAAGGGACTTTTCAGGGAAAAATTACCGGTGAAATCAAGGAAGTCTGTACAAAAAAGGGATGTTGGTTTACCATGGATCTTCCAGATGGAAATTCCATGCGAGTGACATTCAAAGATTATGGATTTTTCCTTCCTACCAATTCCCAAGGATTCCCAATCGTAATGGAAGGAGTCGCTACTTTGACCGAAACTGATGTGGAAACACTTCGTCATTATGCAGAAGATCAGGGTAAAACCAAAGAGGAAGTAGAAGCAATCACTGAGCCTAAGAAAGAAATTACTTTCGAAGCTACCGGAGTATTGATTAAATCGAAAGCTTAATGGCAATAGGGTTGGATAATCTTCGAGTCGGTAGAAAATACCGACTCATCAATATGGGAGAGGTGAGGAAGATTGAGATTATGTCAAGATTGTCTGACACCAACTTTAAAATCAAAGATTTGGATACCCTTGAATGGTATACAATCGAGGAATTACTCCGATGGGGTAGAGGAAAAGACTACGATTTAGATGAAATTTAAGAGAAGGAAGCCCTGCTTCCTTTTTTTGTGATATTTAGCACAACATATACCTTTTTCACCTCTTTAAATTCGAAAAAAAACCAATGAGCACTACCAGTTTAGGAAAAGCAATCGCCACTTGTTCCTGCCCCAAATGCCGAAATGGCAAACTTTTTCCAGTATCCGCCTTTAGCTTCAACCGTTTGACCGCAGTAAATAAACATTGTGAAGTTTGTGGAGCCAACTTGATTCCGGAACCGGGATTTTACGATGGAGCCATGTATATCAGTTATGCCTTCTCAGTGGCCTTGGTAATTACTTCCATGGTATCCGTGACAGTTTTGGTAAAAGAGCCGAAGCTTTGGATGTATATCGGTACCGTGGTTGTATTAAATATTTTTCTTCTACCCGCGATGTTGAGGTATTCAAAAACCCTCTATCAATACGCTGCAGGAAAGCTGAAATACCGGGGATTTTGAGTTTCAGAGCCTCTTTTCAAACTACTTGGTGATTTTGTTGTTGAGGAAGAGAAACTTCATTGAAACCAAAATGTCGAGTTGGATTAGAATTTTGCTGATATATTCCTTAGGAATTTTTTACACAGTAGCAGGAATTAATCATTTTGTTAATCCTGAGTTTTACCTTCCTCTGATTCCCGATTACTTTCCATTTCCTTCTGCAATTAATCTGGGATCAGGAATTCTTGAAGTGGCATTAGGCTTGGGAGTTTTGGTTTCTCCCAAAACCAGAAAAATGGCATCCTGGGGAATCGTGATCCTCCTTATCGCTTTTATTCCTTCCCATGTTTATTTTATCCAAATTGGTTCTTGTGTTCAAGAGGGACTTTGCGTACCAGAATGGGTAGGTTGGGTCAGATTAGTGGTAGTTCATCCACTTCTCATTTTTTGGGCAATCTGGGTTAGTAAGACTGGTTCCTAGTAACTTTATTCCCTATTTAAACTTCGTAATTACCTCATTTTTAGATTTTTATTATTAATTCAGTTAATATTACTAACAAAAATCAAAGATTTACAAACTTTTCCTTTTAAGCTCCCGTTAACTTAGTGAATCTGAAAAACAGGCTAGATGGAAGCTATCCTTAAAAAGATCCGAGTGGATGTCAGCGGTAATTTGTTTGTAAAAGACCCCTTCAGTTCTGATTTGGGAGTTTCTATTGTAAAAGAAGGAACTCGGTTGATTCAAGAATTGGGAATGGAGAATTTTACTTTCAAGAAGCTAGCGGCTGCAATCGGAAGCACTGAACCTGCGATATATCGGTATTTTGATAACAAACACATGTTGCTTTTATATCTAAATGCCTGGTATTGGTCTTGGATGGAGCATAATTTAGTTTTTTCTACCGCGAATCTTCAGGATCCGGAAGAGCGTTTGGGAGTTGCTATTCGGCTGATGGTAGAAGGGCCGATTTATCGTAAAAATGATTACCTGGACCCAATTCAATTGCATCAATTAGTCGTCAATGAATCCATAAAAGGATATCTTACAAAGAGTGTAGATACCGAGCATGAATCAGGAATTTTCTCTCAGGTTTACAAATTCGGTGAACGCATTTCTGAAATAATTCAAGAAATTAATCCAAGCTATAAGTTTCCGAAAACATTGGTTTCAACAGTCATGGAATCCTCTCTTTTACAAAAATTCAATTCCAAACATTTACCCGGAATGACCGAAACCAACGCTGAGGGTAGTGGTCGTTATCATTTCTTTCACCAACTTGTTGTAAAAACAATCTCCAATGCATAATTCCTCAGATCTAACTCCGACTGCCAGGTTTTTTAGTCTTTTAAAAGAGGAGAAAAAACAGGTCTATGCCATTTACTTCTATGCTGTTCTGAACGGGCTCATTACCCTTTCCTTGCCTTTGGGAATTCAGGCTATTCTGAATTTTATTTTAGGGGGAAGGATTACTACTTCCTGGGTGATTTTGGTCGTTATTGTGGCTTTGGGGGTGATTTTTGGTGGTTTCCTTCAGATTTCTCAGTTGCAGATCATGGAAAAATTGCAGCAAAGAATTTTCACCAAAGCTGGACTTTCCATTGCCTATCGCTTACCAAAAGTAAAAACCGAGATTCTTCATGGGGAATATGCTCCTGAGATCGTTAACCGATTTTTTGATTCGGTGAACCTTCAAAAAGGGATGGCAAAAATCCTGATTGAATTTTCTGCAGCCCTTCTGCAAGTGATTTTCGGTTTACTTCTCTTATCTATTTACCATCCTACTTTTATTCTTTTTGGGCTTGTTCTGATCGGACTATTGACCTTAATTTTTTATCTGACAGGACCTAAGGGAATGGAAACAGCGATGAAAGAATCTTCTTATAAGTATCAAGCGGCCTATTGGTTGGAGGAGGTTGGAAGGACTTTGAATACGTTTAAATTGGTTGGACATACCCGCCTTCCGATTTTAAGAGTGGATAAGCTACTTCAGAAATATGTGGAATTCCGTTCCAAACACTTTTCTGTGCTGATTTTCCAGTACAAGGTAATGGTCGGCTTTAAAGTACTTATTGTCACCAGCTTACTTTTGGCGGGAAGTTTACTTCTTATCAATGACCAGATATCCATAGGCCAGTTTGTAGCTGCAGAAGTCATCATTGTATTGGTCATCAACTCGGTGGAGAAGTTGATTCTATCTCTTGAAACGGTTTATGACACCTTGGTGGCAGTTGAAAAATTAGGTCATGTGATGGACTTGGATATGGAGCATCATTCCTCTAATGAAAAGGTGATCCAATCAGAAAATGGGGGCTTAAAGTATGCCATGCAGGATTTGGTTTTTCAGCCTCAAGATGCACTTTCTCCAATTCTAAAAGGAGTGAACCTTGCTATTGAAGCTGGTGAAAAAGTAGTCATAACCGGAAAAAGCGGAAGTGGAAAAAGTGCCACTCTGGCCTTATTTGCTGGTCTTTACGAGGATTATGAAGGAAAGGTTTTGGTTAATGATCTTTCTTTGGAGTACATCAATCTTGAAAAATATAGGGGGATGGTGGGAGATTTTCTGGATGTCCAGCAAATCTTCCACGGAACTATCAGGGAGA
This sequence comes from Algoriphagus boseongensis, assembly GCF_004362805.1. Lineage (GTDB taxonomy): Bacteria > Bacteroidota > Bacteroidia > Cytophagales > Cyclobacteriaceae > Algoriphagus > Algoriphagus boseongensis. The sequence continues at coordinate 1,188,878 of NZ_SNYF01000005.1, read as the reverse complement.
ATATTCTAATCGGAAGAGATTTTGAAAATACCCAACTGGATTATCTCATTGAATTAACTGGATTGAAGGATTTTATCTATCACCTTCCAAATGGTCTGGATACCATGCTTCAACCCGAGGGAAAGGGAATTTCCAGATCTGTAGCTCAGCAGATCATTACTGCCCGAGGTTTGGTGGGTTATCCAAAAGCATTGATTATGGAAAACACCTTGCAGTTTATCAAGCCTGAATTGAAAGCTAGTTTGGTTGACTTTTTCTTCAAAGGAAGCTGGACCTTGGTTATGGTTTCTGAAGAAGAAGAGATAATTCAAAAAGCAGATAAGGTGATCCTGATGGACTCCGGTAAAGTGCTTTATCAAGGAAATTATGAGGGTTATAAAAATTTCAAAAATTAATCCGCCATGCTGAATATCACCAATAATAAAATTTTAGACTCCATTCCTTTTAGCGGATCCAAAAGTTTGATCATGACTTTGCCGCAAAAGGATAGTCAAAAGCGGGTAAGAATCCTTACTGGGGTTTTGATCGCCATGTTTTTGATGTTGTTTTTGCCGTGGACTCAGAATATCCGATCTAAGGGATATGTCACGGCCCTTCGTCCGGATCAAAGACCTCAGACCATCCATTCGATTATAGCAGGAAGAATAGAAAAATGGTACGTGGCTGAAGGGGATTTGGTGCAGGCAGGGGATACTATTTTGAGGATTTCTGAAGTCAAAGATGAATATTTTGATTCTTTGCTTTTGCCAAGAACTCAAATGCAGGTAGATGCGAAAACCCAATCTGCAAGGTCTTATGGTGACAAGGTCGGAGCCCTTCAGGACCAAATTGAAGCATTGAAAAGGAATAATATTCTAAAAATTCAGCAGGCTCAGAATAAACTCAGATCCGCCGAATTGAAGGTTCAGTCAGATTCTATTGAGTTTGAGCAGGCTAAAGTCAATTTCGATATCGGGAAATATCAGATGGAGCGGGCTGAAAAGCTTTATGAGGAAGGACTTAGATCTTTGACTGATCTGGAGGGAAGAAGACTTAAATTCCAAGAAGTACAGGCCAAGTTAATTTCCTCTGAAAACAAATTGCTCAGCAGTAAAAATGACCTGATCACAGCCATCATTGAATTGGACGCTATTGACAATGATTTCAAGGACAAATTGGCAAAGGCAGAATCGGATATGTACACAGCCATGTCCTCTCAATTTGATGCAGAGGCAACTGTAACCAAGCTGGAAAATCAGTATTCCAACTATGCTCAGCGTACGAATTATCGATACATATTAGCACCACAGTCCGGATATATAGCTAAAGCGATTCAGGTCGGGATTGGCGAGACTATTAAGGAAGGAGCTGAAATTGTAAATATCGTCCCTAATGGAGCGGACCTTGCGGTTGAAATGTATGTTCAGCCGGTAGATTTTCCCCTAATCAAGGTTGGAAATAGAGTTCGTTTCATTTTTGATGGCTGGCCAGCTATCGTGTTTTCTGGATGGCCACAGATTTCCAATGGTACCTTTGGTGGTGTGGTAGTGGCGATTGACCAATTTGCAGGACCAAATAACATGTATCGCGTATTGGTGGTGGAGGACCCAGAAGAGGATCGTTGGCCAGATTTGTTGAGAATTGGATCAGGCGCGGACGGTATTGCCTTGCTGAATGATGTTCCTGTTTGGTACGAACTATGGCGTCAGCTCAATGGCTTCCCAGCCGATTATTATACACAAGAAGAAAAGGATAAATCAGCCTCCAGTAAAAAATGAGAAATAAGCTTATAGCAGTTTTTTATTTCTTTTTCCTTTCCATAAATGCTTTTGCCCAAGATTCTTCACGTCTTGAATTTGAGCAGTTTATGGAATGGGTGAGGTTGTATCATCCTATTGCATCCCAAGCGGACCTAAACTTGAGAATGGGCCAAATGGAAGTAAGGCAAGCCCGGGGAGGATTTGATCCTATGGTTTTTGGAAACCTTGATCAAAAAGAATTTTCCGAATCCAATTATTACGACAAGCGTGAAGCGGGTGTCAAAATTCCAACCTGGATGGGAGTGGAGCTGTCCGGAACTTTCGAGCAGAATTCAGGTACTTTTCTAAACCCAGAAAACAAAGTTCCTACTTCAGGTTTGTTTGCAGCTGGAGCCTCCGTCAACTTAGGGCAGGGTCTTATCATGGATGAGAGAAGGGCTGCTTTGAGAAAAGCTCAGATTTATCAGGAGTCAACTGAAGTGGAACGCGCCAAGATGTTGAATGAACTTCATTTGATGGCGGCTGATGCGTACTGGAGGTGGTCTTTGGCCTATGAAAATCTCAAAGTCTTTCAAGAAGGAGTCGAACTAGCCACTTTCCGGTTTAAGGCCATTAAAAGAAGTTTTGAGCAAGGCGATTTCGCTGCAATTGATACGGTAGAAGCTTTTTCTCAGCTTCTAAACCGCCAATACCGACTTCAAACTGCTGAAAATATTCTCTTCGCAGTAACTCAGGAGGTGAACACTTATCTCTGGGATGAGGAAGGACAGCCTATGGCTTTAGATCCTTCGATAAATCCTCAGAGTTTGTTTGAGGATTTTCTAAACCAGCCTGAATTTGCAGAATTGAGAACTTCTGTGGTTACACATCCTGAATTGCTTTTGACTGATTACGAGTTGGCGTCCTTGGATGTGGATCGGAGACTTAAAGGACAGCAGGTTATCCCTGTGGTAAAATTGAAGTACAACTTCTTGACCGAGAATCTCTCAGAGTTTGATCAATCGCCTTTCTTTGAAAATAATTACAAATGGGGGCTTTCGGTGTATACTCCTTTGCTTTGGAGAAAATCCAGAGGAGCCATTGGGCTGACTAAAGCCAAGATAGACTTTAAGCAAAACTCCCGAGATCTAAAGGAATTGCAGCTGAGAAATAAATTGGAATCCGAACTGAATAATTGGAATGTGATCAATCAGCAAGTTTTGACCTTCCAGGAGAACGTTAAAAGTTTGGAGGCTTTGCTTCAGGGTGAAAACAGAAGGTTTGAAATAGGAGAGAGTAGCTTATTCTTGGTCAATGCAAGAGAGGTTTCTGTTTTTGATTCCAGAGTGACTTTAAATGACTTAGCATCCAAACTTCGTGTCACCTACGCTAAAGCAAGGTATGCCGCAGGTCTTGGTTTTGAATAGGCTAGTTGGATTTTTTAATTTCTTCAAGAACATCTTCGAAGGTATCCTCTAAAGAAGAATTCCATTCCAGGTCAAACAGGTTTTCAATAACATATTTGACCTTGTTTTTTTTATTCACTTCTTCAGATAACTGACTAAAAAGTGCTTTCACTTCCTCTGTATCTCTAATTTTATCAGGGTTTTCCAGATAGTACAGAATTAAAAATAGGAGCCCCTTTGAAATTTCTTTTGGGGATTGTCCTTTATTTGACTTTTTATACGGTTCAATTAGAGGCAGTAAGCGGCTTTTAAATTTAGCGATTGAATTAAGGCTAATATCAGCCAGTTTATGTTCCACAAAGGGATTTTTGAATCTCGAGAAAATCTCCTGCTTGTAATTTTTGAGTTCAGTTTCATCCATTCCAAGAAATGGGATGATCTCTAGATCCACTAAGGAATTTAAAACTTCCTCATTTTTTGGATCGGCCATAAACTCACCCACAGAAATATAACCCAAAACCAGACCTTTTGCGGCCATATAGGTATGGCAGCCATTTAGGATTCTGATTTTTCTAAGGGCATAAGGACTGATGTCTTTTTTTAAAATTACTTCAGCTTTACTTTCTAAAAACGGCAATAGGATTTTATCCGATTCTTTTCCTTCAATGGCCCAAAAGGAATAGGGTTCAGTTTGCACCAAAAGGGAGTCAGTTTTCTTTTCTTCCAATTCTAAATGAGAAGGATATCCCGGTACAATTCGATCAACGAGGTTGTTGAAGAAAAAAACTTTTTGGTTCAGCCAACTTTCAAAACCTTCTCCCAAACTCCAATTTCGGGAATGCTCTAGGACAAAGCTTTTCAAAAGATCACCGTTTTTGGTGATCAATTCACAAGGAAGAATTACTGTTTCTAAGGAGGGGTTTTGGGTAAATCTTCTGTAAAGCCATTGGGTCAATCTTCCCGCAAAGGATTCCGCAAATTTTTCAAAAGGTCCTTCTTTTTTCATGACCATTCCGGCTTCAGTTACATTGGATATGATCCATTTTACCGAAGAAACTTCAGCAAAGGCTAAAAATTTTTCCTGCTCTTCAGGAAGTTTTAATCCGTCTTTAAGGCGAGTTATTTTCCTGATTTGCTGAACATTTTGACCATTTTTTATACCAGCTTCTAAGACGTGATATTGATAATTTTGTGCCTGAAGTTTCTCAAGTGTATTCCCTGATGTTGACTGTATGATACAGATATTCAGTTGATTATTTGATTCATTTAAATCCTGGACCATAGGTTCAAAAAATGCTCTTAGGAAATTTCCTGTGCCGAATTGAAGAATATGGATTGCATCGTTGTGAGTCATAAAATTTTTCTACAGCTTAGTTCAAATTATAATCAACAAATTATGGAAGCGTATATTTTGGTAGAAGTCGATATCTATGATAATGAAGTTTATGAAGAATATAAAAAGCTGACACCCGACAGCCTACTTCCTTATGGAGGAGAGTTCGTAATTCGAGGTCTTCCGGTGCAGGCTTTGGAAGGGGAGTGGAAGCATGATCGAATGGTGTTATTAAAATTTCCGAGTAGAGAGAAAGCCCTTGAATGGTATAATTCCAAGAATTACCAAGAGGCTAAGAAAATTCGAGAAAAGGCCTCATCCGCCAACTTTTTTATTGTTGGATAGGTTTTTTGGCATTTTTATTGGTATGAAATGCAATAATCAGACTATTTGTGAAAACACTACCTGATTCAACCAAGAAATACTTTATAGATTTTGTAAAAAACGTGTCAAAAAAATCCAATCATCTTTAAATGTTAATCCAATGAAAAAGAGTTACTTAAAATGGTCAATACTAGGCTTGTCTATGGTATTGATCCTAAATTCATGTGTGCAGGAGGAAACAAGTCCGGTTGCAGTTGAGGAAAAAGCAGTAGTTGAATCCATCAATGAACTTGTAGCAGGATCTGAGAATTTCAGAAAGGCTCCTAATGGGGTTGTTTATCAGGAGAAATTTTCAAATCAAAGCATTGCTGGATCCAATGGAATTCCTCCCTATGCATTTCCTGGATTTGGAATGGGTAATGCTACTTACCTTGGTAAAAGCTATTCCTTCTTTAATCAATATGCTACCGGTGAACCGGATGAAAATGGAGTAGTCTATACAATAGCGGCTCCTGTTACTGAGTTTTTTGCCCCTCAATTAACTGCATTGGGACTAGATGTGGCAGGAATAAATTCAAACCCAAAGCTCGTAAGTACCTTGACTACTGACGGAAAAGGGAATACTATTTATTTTAATAATATTTTGAATAAGGCTCAGTTTGATTTGGAGGGGAATATTTCCTTTGAGGCACAAATCGAGATTGTCGGTGGGACAGGAATCTTCGTAGATGCCACGGGAACTGGAACTGTTTTTGGAAATGTTAGTGGCGCAAATGGCCAGGGAACGACGCTTGTAAAAGCTCAAATCCAGTTTAACAAATAACAACTCAATCACCCTTTACAAGTAAAAGCGGCTCTGAAATCCAGAGCCGCTTTTTTGTTTTATAAGGATACCCCTCTTTTCCAGGGGATAAAATCGTAATTCTTTTTTTCCTCTGCCTTTGTTAGAACCTCTCCGCTAGCCACTTGGATAATAAGTTCCAGCAATCTGTCTCCAGCTTCCTCCAAGGTTTCTTCACCTGTAATTATGGTACCCGCATTGAAATCTATCAAATCAGGCATCTTTTGGACAAGTTTTGAATTGCTTGATACCTTAATTACCGGACAAATTGGATTTCCTGTTGGAGTACCCAATCCAGTAGTGAAAAGAATGATATTTGCTCCGCTACCTGCCAAACCTGTTGTGCTTTCCACGTCATTTCCGGGGGTACATAGCAAATTCAAACCTGGGGTTTTGATGTATTCGGTATAATCCAAAACATCTGAAATGGGAGCAGAACCTCCTTTTTTAGCCGCTCCACAGGATTTAATAGCATCTGTTAGGAGTCCATCCTTAATGTTCCCAGGACTTGGGTTCATATCAAAACCGCTCCCCACACGTTTTGCAGCGTCATTGTAGGTTTCCATCAAATGGATGAATTTATCTGCCAATTCAGGAGTTTTACACCGACTGATTAGGTTTTCTTCAGCTCCGCAAAGTTCGGGAAACTCTGAAAGTATGGCTGTTCCGTCTAAAGCCACCAATAAATCAGAAACCCTTCCTAAAGTCGGATTAGCGGAGATTCCTGAAAATCCATCCGATCCGCCGCATTCCAGACCAATTACCAATTTGCTAAGAGGTGCAGGCTCTCTTTGAATTTTATTGGCTTCCACCAACTGATCAAAGGTCTCTTTAACAGCTTTTTCTAACAAAACTTCTGTAGTGCCTTCATTTTGTTGGTCACAGATTACTAGAGGCTTGTCGCAGCCTAAACCTTTCAATTTTTCCTGAAGGATTCTGACCTCCGCATTTTGGCAGCCTAAGCTCATAACTGTTGCTCCAGTCACGTTGGGATGATGAATGTATCCCGCTAAAAGTGCGCAGAGAGATTCTGCATCTTGTCTGGTTCCTCCGCAACCCATGGAGTGGGTTAAGAAGCGGATTCCATCCAGATTTGGGAAGATTTTGGAGCGAAAAGTCTGACTTTTTTGCGAAACCGTTTCCGTAAATTTTTCACCTTTCCAACCCGAAATTAATTCCTTAAGCTGGTCTTCGAAGGGGTTTGATTTGGAGAATCCCAGGGCTTTTTCAAAGGCCTCCTCCAGCAGTTTTATATTGGTGTTTTCACAAAAAACCATTGGGAAAACCAGCCAAATATTTGATGTACCTACTTGGTTATCAGTTCTTTTGTATCCTAAAAAAGTCCGATCTCTCCACTTGCTTACATCAGGGGGAGACCATTGGTATTTCCCAGTTTGAACCTGATAAGATTTCGTTTTATGTCGGATATTTTTCAGGGTAATTGCATGTCCGCAAGGAATTTCCTCGGTCGCTTCTCCCACGATAGTTCCATACATGAAAATGTCCTCCCCGAGCTTTAAATCTGTGATCGCAAATTTGTGTTTTGCAGGTACAAACTCCTGAATATGAATCGTTTTCCTATTGATCTCAACTAAATCTGAAGCATGAAGATCGGCCAAAGCCACTCCGACATTGTCTAAAGAATCCAAAAGCAGGACGGTGTTGTTCATTTGTATTATTGCTTAACTTGGTCAAATTAGAGAAAAATATTCTTCTATGAAGAAAGTAATAACCTTAGGTGAAGTCATGCTTAGACTTTCACCTCCCGGAAACCAGCGTTTTTTCCAAACTGATTCCTTTCAGGTCGAATTTGGTGGCTCTGAAGCAAACGTGGGAGCAGCTTTGGCTTATTGGGGTTTGGATGTGGCCCATGTCACTGCATTTCCAGATCATGAGATCGGTTGGGCTGCAAAGAGTCATTTGAGAAAAAATGGAATTGACACCAGCTTCGTGGAGTATGCTCCTGGTAGAATGGGAGTTTACTTTTTGGAAAATGGAGCTATGCAGAGAAGTAGCCAGATCATTTATGATCGAGCTGGTTCTGCTTTTGCAAACTTGAGTCCTTCTGCGCTTAACTGGGATGAAATACTTGAAGGAGTAGCTTGGGTTCATTGGTCTGGCATTACACCAGCTTTATCCCAAAACTGCGCTGATTTGACACTCCAGGGTTTAGAAAAGGCCTTTGAAAAGGGAATAAAAATCAGTGGGGACCTTAATTACCGAAGCAATCTTTGGCAATATGGGAAAGCTCCTCATGACATTATGCCCAAATTGATGGAGTTAACCCAAGTGATGATCGCAGGAACCCGCGATTTCAATCAATGCTTGAATGAAAACCATAAAAATTTCACTGAAGCCAAGAAGGATGCTTTTGATCGCTTTAAAAATTTGGAATATATAGTCAAGACTGATCGGGAATCTCATAGCTCTTCACATAATACTATGAGTGGGACTCTGTTTGGGAGCAAGAAATCACATTCCTCTAAATCCTATGAATTGACTCACATTGTGGATCGGGTAGGGACCGGAGATGCTTTTGCTGGCGGGCTTATCTATGGATTACTTCATTTTAAGCCTAAAGAAGCTATCGAATTCGCTATGGCAGCTGGTGCACTCAAGCATAGTGTTCCAGGTGATATTTTGATTTGTTCAGTCCAAGAAGTTATAGACCTCGCTAACGGAGAATCAGTTGGTAAAATAAAACGGTAATGAGAAATCCAACGCCATTTATCCAGCGCATGCATGCAGGTGGCATGATGCCAATCTTTTTCCATCCAGATGAGCAAGTTTGTTTGGACTTACTATTTGCTGCTTATGAGGGAGGAGTTCGGGTGATTGAAATGGTAAATCGTGGAAAAGAGGCCAAATCGATTTTTCCTAAAATCCGTGAGGCTGCTGACAGAATGCCCGGGCTTTACTTGGGCGTCGGTACAATCTACCATCCTTTCGAAGCTGAAGAGTTTATTGATATGGGGGCTGAATTTGTCGTGGCACCCGTGATGAATCCAAAACTTGGTGAATATTGTGCTAAGGTGGATGTTCCTTGGATCCCGGGATGCGGAACCGTTTCCGAGATTTTTTTTGCGCAAGAACTTGGTTCCCAATTAGTAAAAATCTATCCTGCAAACATTTTAACACCAGAATTTGTACCAGCCGTTCATGCCGTTTTGCCTAAAATCGAAATCATTCCAACAGGAGGTGTAGAGCCAACTGCCGAAAGCCTTACCAAGTGGTTTAAAGCAGGAGTCCTTTGTGTAGGTATGGGTTCTCAACTTTTCCGAAAGGATTTGATTGCAAAAGGAGCCTTTGGAGAAATTCAGGATATGGTTAAGAATGCAATGAATATTATCGAATCCATTCGAGAATCAAAACCCTAATGACCAGAATAAAATCTTTAGTAGTTGCCCTTTTCCTAATATCCTTCTTTATAGGGTGCAAGAGTGATTCCAGGGTGAAAATCATCAAAATGGGTCATGCACAAGTCGTGTCTCATCCTGTTCACAACGCAATGGTTTTTCTTGCCAAAAGATTGGAGGAAAAGTCAGGTGGAAAGATCAAGGTAAAAGTTTATCCAAATCAACAATTGGGTACGGAAAGGGAGCTGTTGGAATTGCTACAAATCGGAAGTTTGGGCATGACCAAGGTTTCTGCAGCATCCTTAGAGGCATTTTCCCCTGAAATCAGTGTCTTTGGCATTCCCTTTCTATTTCGGGACGATGAGCATATCCAACAGATTCTTTATGGGGAAATAGGAAGAGAACTTCTTTTAAGCTGTGAAAAGTTTTGGCTGAGAGGTTTGTGTTTTTATGATGCTGGAAAAAGAAGCTTTTATACCAAGGACAAGCCAGTAGAAAAGCCTGAAGATTTGATTGGATTAAAAGTTCGAGTTCAAGAATCGAAAATGGCTATCAATATGATTCGTGCCATGGGTGGTTCGCCCACTCCTGTAGCCTATGGAGAATTATATACCGCACTTCAGCAGGGGATAGTAGATGCTGCTGAAAATAATCCACCGAGTTTTTACAACTCCCGCCACTATGAAGTCTGCAAGTACTATTCAATCGATGAGCATACGGCTGTTCCGGATGTAGTATTGGTGAGTACCAAAGTCTGGGAGGAATTAAATGAGCAAGAGCAGCAGTGGCTACAGGAAGCTGCTGATGAGTCGGCGGTTTATCAGGCAAAACTTTGGAAGGAATCTGTGGATGAATCCATGAGAGAGGTTCAAAAAGCCGGAGTTCAAATCAGCTATCCTTCAAAAGAGCCATTTGCTGAAGGAGTCAAGGCTTTGTATGAAACCATTAAAGCAGAAAGTCCAGAATTGAGAATATTAATCGACCGGATCCAAAATACCCGAGAATGAAATTAAAATTGATTTTAGACCAATTTATCCAATGGTTGATCGCTGTGTTGATGGGCCTGATGGTAATAAATGTGACCTGGCAGGTATTTTCTAGATACGTGCTAGGTGACCCGAGTTCATTCACAGATGAATTGTCAAGATACATGATGGTTTGGTTGGGATTAGCCGGAGCGGCCTATGTGTCAGGAAAGAATGGTCATTTGGCCATTGATATTTTACCTGAAAAACTAAAGGGAAATCAATTGTTGTATTTGCAGCTTTTCATTCATGGAATGGTGGTGTTTTTTGGTGCAGTGATCATGATTTGGGGAGGTGGAAATTTGGTTTACATCACTCAGATTCTCCAGCAAAAATCAGCTACTCTGCAAATCCCCTTAAGCTGGATTTATGGGATTGTACCCATTTCTGGAGTTTTGGTAGTCTACTACCATCTTTTTCACATTGTTCAACTACTAAAAAACAAAGAGTAAGATGGAGTGGATCAGTATCGCAATTTTGGTTTTAAGCTTTGTAACGCTCCTGATTTTGGGAGTTCCAGTGGCTTGGAGTTTGGGACTTTCCAGTTTCTTTACCCTAATTATCACCGTGGCTGCTTTACCAGCTTCCACTACCATTGCCCAAAGGATGGCCACTGGCTTGGATAGTTTTGCCTTATTGGCAATTCCTTTTTTTGTGCTGGCTGGAGAAATCATGAACAGGGGTGGAATAGCCAATCGATTGATAGATTTTGCCAAAGGTCTCACAGGACGTCTCCCGGGTGGTCTTTTGTATGTAAATATTATTGCCTCCATGTTATTTGGGGCAATTGCGGGCTCGGCTGCTGCTGCTGCCTCAGCATTGGGGAGTATTTTGGGAAAAAGAATGGATGACGAAGGATACCCGAAGACTCTTGGCGCTGCTGTGAATATCACTTCCTCCACAACAGGATTAATCATTCCTCCTTCTAATGTCTTGATCATTTACTCCCTTGCAAGTGGAGGAGTATCTATAGCTGCATTGTTTGTTGCGGGGTATTTACCCGGTCTTTTACTTGGACTTTCTTTAATGGCCTGTGCGGCGATTTTTATCAAAAAGAATAACTTACCGAATGGAGAAACAGTGACCTTGGCTCAATTGGGAAGGTCTTTTTGGAGAGCTGTTCCAAGTTTGTTCCTATTGATTGTAGTGATTGGAGGAATTGTAATCGGTGTTTTTACCGCAACTGAAGCCTCAGCAATTGCAGTGGTTTATACCTTGGTTTTATCTTTTGCCTATCGGGAATTAAAGCTAAAAGAGCTTCCGGGGATTTTGGTAAGAGCATCTGAAACTACAGCTGTTGTTTTGCTACTTATCGGTACTTCTATGAGCATGTCATGGGTGATGTCTGCAGAAGATATTCCTCAAATGATCAGTGATTTTATGCTCAATGTGAGTGATAATAAATGGGTGATTCTGATATTGATTAATCTGATTCTATTGGGTGTGGGGATCTTTATGGACATCACTCCAGCTGTCTTGATTTTCACTCCAATCTTCTTACCTGTGGTGACCAAGGTAGGTGTGGACCCAGTTCATTTTGGAATCATGATGGTGGTTAACCTTTGTATTGGACTTTGTACTCCTCCTGTCGGCTCTCTTTTGTTCGTTGGGGTATCAATCGCTAAAATATCCCTTACTCAGGTTATTCGACCGCTATTGCCATTCTTTTTGGCGATGATTTTGGCCTTGGCGTTGATTATGATATTCCCTGAAATTACCTTGATTTTACCGAGGATATTTGATCTCCTTTAAAACAAAAAGCCCTCGGGAGAGGGCTTTTTTGTTAGCAGTCTTTTAAAAGACTAATAATTTAAGCAGTATTTTATTTGATATTGAAAGGAGCAGTTAACTTTACTAACTATTTATTTATAATTCGATTTCAATAGAGGTGTCCAAGCTACAAAGATCCAAACAAGCGATAATTGTCTTCCAGAAAAACTTTACACTTGGTAAAGTGAAAACTCGGTTAGCTGACACAATGGGTTCTGAAAAAGCTTTTGAAATTTACCAGGAGCTAGTAGATCTTACGTATCAATCTATTTATTCCCTTGATGCCCAGGTGTTTTTATTCTTTTCCGATTATGTCCCTGAGGATTTTACTCAGTCCGATTGGATATTGAAAGTTCAATCAGGAAAGGACCTAGGAGAACGGATGGAGAATGCCCTTAACTCGGTTTTCGATTTGGGATTTCCTAAAGCCTTGATTATAGGAACCGATTGCCCTTATTTAAATTCGACAATTTACCTGGAAGCCTTTGAGAAATTAAACTCTTTTGACTTGGTAATCGGGCCAGCTGAGGACGGGGGATATTACCTTTTGGGATTGAAAAAAAATGTTCCAAACATATTTAGAAATATGGAATGGAGTACCCCTAAGGTTTTTATTGAAACTGTTTCAAGAGCTAATTCAGAAGGATTGAGTTATCAATTTTTGCCTCGTCTTTCGGATATAGACACCGAGGAGGATTGGAATCAATTTTTGAAATCTAAACCGAATAATCCTTCAAAGATGAATTAGGCTAATTTAAGTTCTGAGACTTAAAAATCCTCTCAGCCAAGTTCACCAACCTATTAGCATAGCCGGATTCGTTATCGTACCATCCCACCACTTTGACCAAGTTGCCTTTTGCTGAGGTTAGGGCTTCATCAATAATGCAGGAATGAGGGTTTCCGATGATGTCCATGGATACAATTGGATCAGACTCCACCAGAAGATATCCTTTCAGTTCTCCGCTTTCAGCTTCTTTAAACGCCTTATTAATTTCTTCCGCGGAAACCTCAGTTTTCAACTCTACAATAAGATCTGTCAAGGACCCGTCAGGAACAGGAACTCGCATGGCAGAGGCTTCTATTTTTCCAGAAGTTTCAGGTAGGACTCTATCCAGGGCTTTACCAGCATTGGTAGTCGTTGGAATTATGGAATAAGCAGCTGCTCTTGCACGCCTTAAATCCCGGTGAGGCGCATCATGAAGATTTTGGTCATTGGTATAGGAATGAACGGTGGAAGCATATCCCTTGATCACTCCAAAATTTTGATCCAATACTTTGACCATAGGAGCGAGGCAGTTTGTGGTACAGGAGGCGTTGGAAATGATGGTTTCATTTCCAGTGAGAATATGGTCATTTACCCCAAGAACCACCATTGGAATGCTATCATCTGCTGCTGGAGCAGAGATGATTACTTTTTTTGTACCGGCAAGTACATGTTTTTCTGCTCCAGCTCTATCTGTAAATCTCCCCGTACATTCGATAACCAAATCAATTTTCAATTCCTTCCATGGGAGCTGCTCAGGATTTCCGAGTTGAAAAAGCCGGACAGATTGCTCATTTATGTTTAGAAATGGAAGATCCAGATGGATTGACTTTTCAAACTTTCCATGAATTGAATCATACTTGAGTAGGTGTGCTATTGATTCCGGATTGGCTAAATCGTTGATTGCAACCAATTCCATATTAGGATGATCAAGAATAAGTTTGGCAGTGTATCTTCCGATTCTACCAAAACCATTAATAGCAACTCTTACTTTTTTTGATAGGGTATTCATGGGTATTATTTTCAAAGACGAAATTAGCTAAAAGTCTTAAAGCTAAATCAATTGATTTTTTAGGGCTTTGGTTCAGTGGATTACCGAAATTCCAAAGAAATTTTTGCGGCTATTTTGGCTTTATAAATCTGACCGCCTATATTTGCACAACCTTTTGAAAAAGCACGTTTTTCGGGGTCTTTAATGGTCCGTTCGTCTAGGGGTTAGGACGTATCCCTTTCACGGATAAAACACGGGTTCGATTCCCGTACGGACTACAACAAGCTGAAAATCAATTTGATCTTAGGCTAATTTGAAATTTTTACCCCATGGTCCGTTCGTCTAGGGGTTAGGACGTATCCCTTTCACGGATAAAACACGGGTTCGATTCCCGTACGGACTACTAAGACATCAAAGCTCAATCACCGAGTAGTCTTAAACTTATTTTTGTTTTATGGTTGTTAGTGGTTAAAGTGAACAAAAACCCGATCCTTGATCGGGTTTTTTGTTTTTAAAACCATTTATACCAGCGGCAACTATCTCTTTTGCAATTTTTTTATTTTGCCAAATTAATTGCCGTCAGTTATGCCCAAGACCTATTCTAATTCCAAGCTTTTTGCTCCTTTAGCTTTCTCACTTCTTTTAATTGCCTGTAAAAAGGAAGAACCATTCGATCTCAGAATTCACACACTCACCAAAGAAGAGATTGCTCCCTTAGTGGAAGTAGCCAAAAATTCAATCAATCCAACCCTTGCTGAGGGTTTGAAATTGGAAATTTGGGCAGTGGATTCCTTGGTAAAAGATCCAATTGCCCTTCAGGTAAATGATGAAGGAGATATCCTTTATTCCAGATCTCCTAGAAGAAATAACTCAGAATTCGATATCCGAGGCCACCAATCCTGGGAAATCAGATCTATAGCCATTCAGACTATAGATGACAAAAGAGCCTTCCTTCGAGATGAGCTTTCTCCGGAAAGAAGCTCAGAAAATACATGGCTTAAGGACCTCAATGGAGATGGTTCCCATGATTGGAGAGATATGACCATCGAAAAAAATGAGGTTTACAAACTTCGTGATACCGATGGTGATGGTTTGGCTGATTGGTCACAATTGATGGTTCAGGACTTCAATGACGAGGTTGTGGATGTGGCTGGAGGAATCATGGAGACTGAAGATGCGCTCTATGTGGCTGCAGGTCCAGATATGTGGAAGCTCATAGACAAAAACGGGGATGGGATTATGGACGAGAAGCAATCCCTTTCCTATGGCTATGGAGTACACATTGGGTTTGGTGGACATGGAATGTCCGGAGTGGAAATGGGCCCTGACGGAAGAATTTATTGGGGAATCGGGGATATAGGTTTTAATGGAAAAGGTCCTGATGGGACAGAATGGAAATATCCAAATAGAGGAGTAATTGCCCGTGCAAATCCTGATGGAAGTGATTTTGAAATTTTTGCTATGGGTGTAAGAAATACCCATGAATTCGTTTTTGACCAATACAACAACCTGATATCTGCTGATAATGATGGCGACCATGCAGGAGAAAAAGAAAGATTGGTTTACCTCACCAATGGTTCAGATACAGGTTGGAGAATCAATTGGCAGTTTGGAAAATACAGAGATCCTGAAAATAACACCTACAAAGTATGGATGGATGAGAAGCTTTTCTTGCCAAGATTTGAAGGGCAAGCAGCTTATATTACTCCTTGTATTCAGAATTATGTAAGTGGCCCAACTGGGATGGTTTTTAATCCAGGTGCCGGTTTGGGAGAAAGATGGAAAGATCACTTTTTCGTTGTTGAGTTTGTGGGTAGCCCAGCTAGTTCCGGTCTTCACGCTTTCCAGCTTCAGCCAAAAGGAGCGAGTTTTGAATTGACAAAAACTGAAAAAATTGTTGGAGGATTTTTGGCAACAGGAATTGATTTTGGTCCGGATGGAGCTTTGTATATGGCCGATTGGATCAATGGTTGGGATGATAAGTTTTATGGTCGAGTATGGAAACTTACCGATGAAACAGCCAAAGGATGGACTTTGCAACAGCAAACTGCGGCAGAAATCAAGGCTGACTATAAGAAGCATTCCGAAAAGGAACTTCAATCCAAACTTTCCTTTGAAGACATGAGAATTCGAAGGAAAGCTCAATTTGAGTTGGCGAAAAGAGGAAAGAAAGGCTTTGAAACCTTCAAGGCTGTAATTCAAGATAAGTCCAATCAACTCGCAAGAATTCACGCCATTGTTGGAATTAGCCAGATGGCCAGATTGGAAAATATGGATTACGCAGATGCTTTGGTTCCGTTATTGAATGATTCAGATCCGGAGATCAAAGCCCAGGCAGCAAAATGGCTTGGAGATATTCGCTATTCCAAAGCAGGAGATCCTTTGATCAAAGGGTTGGTAGATGAAAATGCCCGTGTACGTTTCTTTAGTGCAGAAGCCTTGGGAAGAAGTAAAGAGGCAAAAGCTGTTCAACCCCTGATTTCCCTTTTGGAAGCGAATAACGATGTGGATGCCTATATCCGTCATGCGGCCTCTTTGGCTTTATCAAGAATTGGACAGGTAGAACCTATCGCTTCACTTTATAATCATCCTTCAAAGGCTGTCAGAATGGGAGCTGTTTTGGCCTTAAGAAGACTGGAATCCCCTGAATTAGCCAAATTCTTGAATGATTCAGATGAATATATTGTAACTGAAGCGGCAAGAGCCATTCATGATGATTTTTCTGTTCCGGCTGCTTTGCCGGCTTTGGGATCGATTTTGAGTACTACCCCTTTCCAAAATGAGCCTTTGATTCGAAGAGCTATTAGTGCAAACCAGCGGGTTGGAAATGCTGAAAACCTTAACCAAATCCTAGCTTATTTAGGAAAGCCAAATGCACCTGAAGTGTTGAGAAGAGAAGCACTGGCGGCTATTGGGACCTGGGCTAAGCCTTCTTTAGTAGACCGGGTAGATGGTCGATACAGAGGTCCCGTGACCCGTGATCCGGCTTTGATTCGTGACCAGGTAAAACCAGTTTTGGTTTCACAAATCAATGCCAAAGAGGAAAACCTTCGCTTAGAATCGGCCAAGGCTCTCGGTAAGCTTGAAATAAAAGATGCTGAAGGATTGCTTTTGACCAAACTTAAGTCCGATCCTTCTGATCAGGTAAAGATCCAGGCGCTAAACTCCTTGGTTGCCTTGAATGCCAGTAATTTGGGAGAAGCCATTTCCTTGGCAATGAAAGATCAATCCCAAGCTGTTCGGGTTGCAGGTCTAGGACATTTAGCTCAAACTTCTCTGCCAAATGATCAAAAAGTTGCCTTGTTGACAGATATCATCCAAAACAGAACCAACCCTGAAAAGCAAACTGCTTTATTGACCTTGGGAGGTTTGGAAGGAAGTCAGAGCTTACCTGTTTGGAATACATTGCTTGCTGATTTTGATCAGGGCAAACTTCCGGAAGTCACTTGGATAGAACTTGAGGAAGCAATAACCGCGACAGGATCTGCTGAATTGAAGACAAAATTTGAAGCTGCATTGGACAAAAAAGCAGGAGATGAACCTTGGAAGAAATTTGCTGGAGCATTGGCTGAAGGGAATTTTAGAGCTGGCAGAACTACCTTCTTTGAAAATCAAACTGCCCAATGTATTCGCTGCCATGCTTACGACGATATGGGTGGTAATGCAGGTCCTCCTTTGGATGGTATAGGGAATAAGCTTTCACGGGAGGAATTGCTTATTGCCTTGGTAGAACCTAGTAAGCGTCTGGCTCCTGGCTATGGTTTCATCACGATTGAACTGAATTCGGGTGATAAAATCAACGGTACCTTGATGGATGAATCCAACACTGAATTCAAAGTAAAGATTGGAGCTGAAGAAAAATCCATTTTGAAATCCGAGGTCAAATCCTCTCAAATGGCCGCATCCAGCATGCCTCCTATGGGAACTCTCCTAAGCAAAAGAGATATCCGAAATTTGGTTACTTATTTGAGTAGTCTGAGAAGATCAGAATGAAAAAGTGGCTGATTGTCTCTTTAGGAATTATTGGGTTTATCCTGTTGCTATCGCCTTGGATTCTGATCCTTTTTGCAAAAGGGCAATTGCATGACGCTGGAATCCCTCAAAGGAACAATCTGATTGAAGATGAGCCGAAGCAACGAGTTTTGGCTCTTTTTCCCCATCCTGATGATGAGGTGACCGTAGCGGGAACATTAATGAAACTTAAAGATCAGGGTCATGAAATTTATCTGGTTTGCCTGACCAGAGGGGAAAAAGGAAAATCTGCCGGAATAGAAGATGAAGTGGAACTAGCTAGACTTCGTACGGAAGAAATGAAAAACTCTGCTGCTGAAATAGGAGTAGATCAGCTTCTGCTAAAAGACTATCCAGATGGAGGATTAACTGCAATAGGCTTGGACTCCCTGAAAGAAATAGCGAAGGAAATCATTCTGGAGATTCAGCCCGATCTATTGATTTCCTATGATTCTAAAGTCGGACTATA
The DNA here is from genome assembly GCF_004362805.1 of Algoriphagus boseongensis. Lineage (GTDB taxonomy): Bacteria > Bacteroidota > Bacteroidia > Cytophagales > Cyclobacteriaceae > Algoriphagus > Algoriphagus boseongensis. Next base: position 1,170,871 of record NZ_SNYF01000005.1, on the reverse strand, counting down.
TGGACATCCAGATCATCGGCTTTCTGGATTGGCTGTTGAAGAGGTTTTTAAGGAAAACTTGACTAGTCCCGATTTTTCTCCCAAGAGACTATTTCAAGTTACGCTTTGTAGCAATCAAATTGATGTGGCTCTAAAACTTTCCTCGGGATTTCAGAAAAACTACCCGGATGACCTTTCCCAAGGATTGCCCTATCCTGATTTTTCAGTGAATACTCAGCCTTATTTTCGCAGCCTGCTCAAGGTTATGGCTGCCCATGAAACCCAGCAGGCGGTCTTGAAAGATCTGATGCCCTACCATAAGGAGGTTCCAATCTGGATTTATTCCCGAATTTTTGATCGGGAGTATTTCCATGAGGTGAAGTAGATTTGGTTTTTTTCACGATTCAAAAAAGGGTACTTTCGCCCCATGCAAAATTTACCTCCTTGCCCAATTTGTAAATCAGCATACGCTTATGAAATGGGTGATCTTTTAGTATGTCCTGAATGTGGGCATGAGTGGAGTCCTGAAGCTGAGCAAGAAGAAGTTTCTTCCGAGTTGGTGGTCAAAGACTCCAATGGAAATATCCTTCAGGATGGAGACTCTGTGGTTATCATCAAAGATCTTCCAGTAAAAGGAGCTCCTAAACCCATAAAATCTGGTACCAAAGTGAAGAATATCCGGCTTGTCGAAGGAGATCATAATATCGACTGCAAGATAGATGGATTCGGTTCAATGGCTTTGAAATCGGAATTTGTCAGAAAGGCCTAAACTTCCAGCTTTAGAACACTCTAATTAAACCACATTGGGACATAGGGATTTCCTTAATCCAATTTCAGATTTAGGGGATTGCTTCTGGGGAATCAGCATTTCAATTAAGTAAGACTTGAAAATCGCCCCTCGCAATGACGTAACATCGGACACTCCCGCATCCCACTAGTTGAAAAGATTGCTTCGGGGCATCAGCATTTCGATTCAGTAAAGCTTGAAAATCGCCCCTCGCAATGACGAGACATCGGACATCCCACATCGGTCATCCCACATCGGTCATCGGACATCCTACTTCAATACTTCCCGACCTCCTTACTTCCCAACTTTCTATACAGGATAATTTTCTTTCACGAAAGCCTCGGCATTGTTGTAGCAAAAATCGTCTACCCATTTTTCTACATCTTCACGGGATTTAAACCGAGATAAGTGCGTGTTTTTGGGATCTTTTCGATCTCTTTCTATTTCAAAAACCAAATTGTTGGCCATTAGCTCATATTCCAATGCGGTAGGATAGGGGTTAACCGGATCAATCAAGCCTTCAAAATCTGTCCCGATTGTGATGCATTTCCACACATTTTCTTTATCAGATTCGGAAAGTTTGGGGTTTGAATAGGCACTCTTGATTATTCCCTCGATATTTTCCCAAATCAACTGAATTCCATTTCTTTTCTGGGTTTGGTTTTTGTCGTCTTCCAAGTCTGCTTTAGTGATTCCCAGAATTCTTTGATCAAATGAAATCCCAAACAGGCCTCTGGTTTTGACTATCATTTCCACATCCTCATCGCACATATTGATATTCCAGGCATTGAATTTATTGCTTGGATCAGTATAGTCATCCTTTTCTAGCTTCTCGTTTTTGATGTGGTCTTCCAAAGTTTTGACTCCAGAATACCCACAATGGGATGCGATGATGGGGATTCGATCTCCTTTTTTCAAGAGATAATTGACCATTTCGTAAAAGTATTGCCTTGATCTGGCTGCCATATGCTTGACATCGATCAATATTCTGTACCCAAGTTTTGGATCAATTTTTAAGTTGCTATCCAAGCCAAGTGTCTCTCGAATGATTCGTTTTCCATTTCTTCTAAATCCCTCATTCATGTGCTTTTTCTGGCTCATCAGGATTTTTCCCATACCGGGAATAGAATGGGCATGACCACAAAGGTGATTGTCAAAATGGTGTGAAAATGTGATGAAGAAAACCGGAACCTCCCACATGTTTTTGATGAATTGAATGCGGTCCGAGATGTCCTGAACTGATTTGCATTTATCCGTCCCAAGGGAATGAGCTCCCTCAATGGTTAGAATCATGGTGATCTCCGTATCATCTGCCAGGGACTTGTTTAGCTCCTCTTTATTGGCTGGAATTCGGTAGCAGGCATCTTCTGCGACATAAGATTTCGGATCTGCTTTTGCCCGCTTTTCGGCAGCTTTTTTATCTCCAAAAAGTGCCTGAGGAACATGTATTTCATTCTTTTTAATCCGTTTACCGGAATCAATCAACACAAAATCCTTTTCCCGATTTAGGGATTCCCAGTAATCGTAAGTATCCGATTGAAAATAATCCACCACCTTATCCGGGATTCGCATGTAAGCCGTTTGCAACAAATCCCTGCGGATTCCCTTGTCTCCCAAGATTCCTCTGGCTACAAAATTATACCACTTGTCTTCCTTGATTTTGGGATCCATTCCCAAAACAAACTGCCTTTCAAGAGGATAAAGGGAATTGAAAGTAAGACGAAGGTTGGAATTCCAGCATTTGACCAAATCAATCTGGCTGTAGCTTGCCCCCATCTTTCCTTTGTCTTTGTTTTTGGAATTGGAAGCAATCACAGTCCAGGGGCTGAACTCTCCTTTTTTGGTAAATTTTTTCTCCTTTTCCTGTATGTGGAAATGAGCGCGCATGTGATTGTGGCAGTGGAGATCAGAAAATTTTCTTTTCATGGGATTAAAAAGGCTAGATGAAATAATTGAGTTTCAGAAAAACCTGAGGAAAATGGAATTTAAAAGACTCTAGGAATCCGAAAACTGAGAATAAGTTGATTATAAATCACCTGAAAATCAAGGGTGTTTGGTTTTAAAAATTCAAGTTGAGAATGGAGTTAAACCATTAAAATGGTTTTCATACGTGGTGGTGAAATAATATAGCCCCGGGTTTACCCGCGATAACTATCGGGGCCGGGGCTATTTATTGTTTAAAAAAGAGTCTATGTGCTTTTCCTAAAAATCTATTTTACATTTGAGACTACTTTGATTTAAATGAGCTACGAAGGCCTATTTAAAAATCCTGACAAGAAACTTTTGGCCTTGAGGGTACTGAGGAAGGCTAATAGCATCCTTAGAATTACCTCTACCGTTTTGATTTTCTTTTTTTGGATCCTTGACCTGGGATTTCCTGAAAGAACCATTAGAGAGCTGGAATCCTTGGTTTATGGAATTGGCCTCTTGATTCTGGGACAGAATTACTTCTATCGAATATTATTCATCTACAAGGAATCCAGCAAGACTCGACTTGGCTTTGAAATATTGCTTACAGCCTTACTCCATTTCTTCGCCTTGGTTCAGTTTGGATGGATAAATACCACTTCCTGGCCTCCGGGTTTGGAGACCAATCTGACCAATGTGCTGATCTTTTTGCTGTTTTTTATTGATCTGAGTAGGATTATTGTCGAGATCAATAAATTTTCTATCCATCCAGCACTGATTTTTATCCTTAGTTTTCTTATGGTCATCTTAGTGGGGACTATTCTGCTCAAACTCCCCAATTCGACCACCGACGGGATTTCATGGGTGGATGCATTGTTTACCTCTACTTCAGCAGTCTGTGTGACCGGATTGATTGTGGTGGATACAGCCACTGCCTTTACCGGCTTGGGAAAGACTATCATTCTTTTTCTGTTTCAAATTGGCGGCCTGGGCATGATGACCTTCACCAGCTTTTTTGGGTTCTTTTTCAAAGGAGGAAATTCCCTTCAAAGCCAATTGTTTCTAAAGGATTACATCAACGAAGACAATATCGGTCAGGTAGGATCTACCTTGATCAAAATCATTGTTTTTACCCTAGGACTGGAAGCTATTGCAGGGGTCATTATTTATTTCTCCATCAATAAAAATCTCTTTGATTCGGCATCAGAACAGGTATTCTTTTCTGTTTTCCATGCTGTCTCTGCTTTTTGTAATGCAGGTTTTTCCACCCTTAGCAATGGTCTTTACGAAGAAGGATTTCGAACCGAATACCATACCCATTTGGTTTTGGCTTTTGCAATCATTTTGGGAGGTATTGGCTTTCCGGTGATTGTGGCTTATTTCCAATTTGTCAAAGGATTTTTCAATCGCTGGTTTCATGTGATTACAGAGAAGGAGTCCTTTTTTCACCATGCTCCCAGAATGGTCAACATCAATACCAAGCTGATCTCCTACACCACCTTGATATTGTTGTTGGTCGGGTTTGTAGGTTACTGGTTTTTTGAGGCCAATCACTCTTTGAAAGGCTTGAATGGGTATGGCAAAGTGGTCACTGCCTTTTTTGGTTCGGTAACTCCTCGGACAGCAGGTTTCAATACCGTGGATATGCGTTCCTTGGCGATGCCCACCGTCTTGATTTACCTGATATTGATGTGGATAGGTGCGTCCCCCGGTTCAACGGGCGGTGGCTTAAAGACCAGTACCTTCGCAGTGGCAGTATTGAGCGCCTTCAGTGTGGCCAAAGGAAAAGATAGGGTAGAGGTCTTTCGCCGCCAAATCGACTACCAAACGGTCCATAAAGCCAATGCAGTAATTTTCTTATCCTTTATTGTCATAGGATCAGGGGTTTTCATGGTTCTTTTCTTCAATCCAGAATTGGCGGTTTTGGATGTGGCCTTTGAGATATTTTCGGCCTTTTCCACGGTAGGATTGAGCTTGGGGATTACTGCCCAATTAAGCACAGGCTCCAAATTGGTGGTCTCGCTGATCATGTTTTTGGGAAGGGTGGGCACCTTGACTGTTTTAGTCGCTTTTATCAAAAAAGCCCGAACCTTGCGGTACAAATATCCCAAGGAGGGCGTCTTTATTACCTAAATGTAGCAGCATATGAAATACATCATTGTAGGAATGGGAAACTTCGGGGGCTTTTTGGCCAGCCGACTTACCGAACTCGGACACGAAGTGATCGGAGTGGATTCCAGTGAAGTCAAAATAGATCAGGTCAAAGACAAAATCACTCATGCCATCATCATGGATGCCACGGATACCGAGACGGTCAAGACTTTGCCCTACAAGGACACGGATGCTGTAATCATCGCCATCGGTGAAAATGTGGGAGCCTCGATCATGGTCACAGCTATTTTCAAACAGCTCAATGTAAAGCGCCTGATCAGCCGCTCGATCAATGATGTCCACGAAACAGTCATCAAGGCCATTGGGGTATCAGAAATAGTTCACCCAGAGGAAGACTCAGCAGAGCGAATGGCGAAGAGGCTTCAGATGCGAAATGTATTGGATTCTTTGGATCTCTCGGACGATTACAATGTCATTGAAGTGAAATGTCCTTCCAGATATATAGGGATGACCCTGATAGAAACCAATCTGAGAAAGGAATACCAAGTCTCGGTAATTACGATCATCCGGGAATTGGAGCGAACCAACATGTTTGGAAATAAATCCACGATTCGAAAAGTCGCCGGGGTAGTAACTGGAGAAACCCGCATCCAGGAAGGGGATATCCTAGTTCTCTTTGGCTTGGCCAAGGATATAGAAACTATCTTGGCAATGTGATTTTTATGAATATAGCCCATGGATTACCCACGATAACTATCGGGGCATGGGCTATAGAAGGTTTTGGGTTTAGATATAAGGCTTACCAAGCAATTCCGTAATCATCCCCATAGTCGCTGGAACCACCCCAGAAGGTGCCGTGCTTCCAGTCAAACCAGATCGCATTGATTGGTCCTGAGGTTTTGTTCCAAAGGTCAATGGTGTATCCTCTTTTTGCTAGGTCTTTTCTTACCCAGTCTGGGGTGTCTTCTCTGAGGGTGATTGCTCCTGGTCTGATTTCATGATCTCCAAAGCTGCTTTGCATTTGGTAGGAATTGAAGTTTGCTGCTTCTGTTGCTTCCTGTACATCCATTCCAAATTCCACCACATTGAGGAAGAGTTGCAGCAGGTTTTGATCCTGAGAATCCCCCCCCTTGTACCGCAAAAGACAGATAAGGTTTTCCATCCTTCATGGCTAAACTTGGAGTAAGCGTAACTCTAGGTCTTTTTCCTGGTTCAGGAAGGTTATAAGGGTTTAGGTTAGGATCCAGGACAAAGCTTTGCATACGCTGCGATAGTCCCACACCACTGTTACCGGCAACTACTGCAGGAATCCAACCCCCACTTGGAGTCACCGATACCACCCAACCTTCTGCATCGGCTGTTTCTACGGAAGTGGTTCCGCTTTGGAAAGCTGAAAGAAAATTCTCATCCACTGTGGAATTGAAATCAGCTGAATTAAGGGAAGCTAAGGCTTCTTTGTTTTTGTTTAGTATATCCAGGTAGGGATTGGTTTCACCCTGAAATGGGTAGGGGTCACCTGCTGTGATTTTAGGATCATTGACATCCCGGATTAGTTTAGCTCTTTCTTTGGCATATTCCTTAGAAAGCAGACCTTTCATCGGAGATTTTACAAAAGCCGGATCACCGTAATAGAAATCACGATCTGCAAAAGCCAAACTCATGGCTTGGTATACAGTATGGATGTAATTGGAAGAATTATATCCCATAGACTTCAGATCGAAGTTTTCCAAAATATTCAAAGACTGCAATAAAGCAGGGCCTTGAGTCCATTCCTGAAGTTTATAGACATCGATGCCCTTGTAGTTCACATGCAAAGGCTCTTCGATTTTTACTTTCCAGTTCGCTAGATCAGTTTCGGTGAAAAGCCCACCTTGCTCTCTGGTTCCTCTAACGATTTCTTTGGCGATATCTCCCTTGTAAAAGCGATCATAAGCTGCCTGAATGGCTTCTTTTCTGGATTTTCCGGCTTTTAAGGCATTGCGTTCCGCTTCAACCAATTTGGAAAGGGTTTGATATAGGTCTTCCTGAACAAATATTTCCCCCGGAGATGGAGCCTCTCTTTCTTCTCCCAAATGGGTTAAGAAAATCTTTTTAGAATAAGGCCATTCCTTGATTCTTGCCTTTTGGGCTTCAATAGCATTGGCAGTTTGTGCTTCAATTGGATACCCCTTTGCCAGTTCCATCGCAGGCTTAAGTACCTGCTCCAAACTCATGGTGCCATATTCTGAAAGCATGGTCATGATCCCACCTGGAGTTCCTGGAGTAGTTGCGGCCAGAGGGCCATATTGAGGAGGGTAATCCATCCCTTGGCTTTTGTAAAATTCCACGGTAGCACCTGTAGGAGCATAGCCCATGGCATTGATGGCGATTACCTTCTTGGTTTTTGGATTGTAAATAAGGGCTTGAGTTTCTCCTCCCCAAGAAAGCACATCCCACATGGTTGATGTTGCAGCTATCATGGCGCAGGCGGCATCCACGGCATTTCCTCCTTGTTGGAAAATTGCTGCACCTGCTGTAGCGGCTAAAGGTTTACCAGTGATAGCTACCCAATTCTTTCCATGAAGAATCGGTTTGTTGTTCGGGGTGCTTCCTGCTCCCAGTCCGGGCAATCCCTGACCTTTCACATTCCATGAAAGCAGCACCAAGGCGATAAAGTAAAGTTTTCTCATTTGGGTGATGGTTTTTCTTTTTGTACAAAGTATCAAGTATCTAGTCCAAAATACCATTTCGAAAGTACCAAGTACTAATCTCTGAAATCAAGTATTTTTTGAGCAGCGGCTGAATCAGATTAAAATCTCTCTCCACTTTAAACTCTTCACTTTAAACTTTTCCCTTTAAACTCTTTTAATCTGTTTCATCCAGAAGCTGTGACATAATCGGCACAAAGCCTGGGAAAAGAGAATTGTAGTAGGTGAAAAGGGTGAAAACCGAGCTTTTTTCCTTGAAATTAATGGAGTTCTCTTCTGCGAATTTTTCCATTTCAGCAGCCTTATCACCAAATATTTCAAATATTTCTTTTCGCTTTTTAGGAACTGGATAGAGGTCTTTTCCTTTCAGGTAGTAGTAGACATTCCGTTTGATAATTTCATCGTTTCGGTTGCCCACCATTAAGGCCACATTGTAATTGGATTCTTTGAAAACAGCCAGTGTTCTCCTCATTAAGGGAAGTTCACCTTCGACAATCACCTCAAAAAAGCCCGAAATAGGCGCACCCTCTTCTCTAAAGTCCATACCGTTGACGAAGTATCTGGGTACTTTATAGGAACTGTCCATCCAAACGATGTTTTGTACCCTAAATCCCTGCATGGTAGAGACTAGGTTGTTTTCAGGTTCCATCAATTCAAACTGGTTAGAATTGATATTATATCTCGCCCGAAAACCTTCCAAAACTTGCTGATCACGATAAAGTAGGATAGAGGCCAGATTCCACTTGGTATCCAGGTAAAAATTACCTACTACCTCCTTTGGGGCAGGTGGAATTCCATAAAACATATTGCCTCCCACGAAATTGGGACGCTCAACCAATAAACGGCTGACATTAGCCGATCTGATGGTTTTTTGGAGTGCGGCTCCAGTTCCTTCACTTCCGAATTTCACCATTGGAATCACTCCTAAATCCAAGTCCTGATCCAAGCGGATGATCTTTTCATAAATATTATATCCGGGATAGCTGATGGCTAAGGTGTACTTTTCAGCCAAAACATTTTCTATACTAAATGAGCCTCCTGAATTTGTATTGGTACCGTATTGGGTATTTCTTAGCACTACTGTTACACCCCCTAGCGTTTCTTCAGTTTGGGAATCCACGACTCTTCCTCGGATTTGAAAATTCTGACCCTGCCCAAAAAGAGGCACTAAAATCAGGATACTCCAGATTAAAAATTTAAAGGATGTAGATAGTTGCATAGTGATTAGTTGGTATTCGATAGGTAATATACTTCAAAAGGACAATTCATGCTAAATCAATCTCCAGAAGGGGCAGATTGTTTTGCAGGTTAGCATTAGCGGATTTTAGGGCTTATATTTGAGAGTATTGGTTTTTGAAACCAAGCTCTTTTTACCCGTTAAATCACCTATACTTTGGATTTTAGAACATTCCAATTCGAGGAAAATCTTCAGGATGGTCTCGATGCCATGGGCTTTGAACAGCCTACCCCCATACAGGAAAAAGCCATTCCAGTTATTATGGAAGGAAAAGACCTGATCGCCTGTGCCCAAACTGGAACAGGAAAGACTGCCGCTTTTATTCTTCCCATTCTCAATAAAATTTCCAAAACAGGTTCTGAAAAGCTTAATACCTTGATTTTGGCTCCAACCCGTGAACTCGCAATTCAGATTGACCAGCAAATTCAAGGTTTTGCTTATTTCTTGGGAATCAGTTCCATTCCAATCTACGGAGGTGGAGATGGAGTAGTTTGGGAGCAACAAAAAAGAGCACTGGAAACCGGAGCTGAAATTGTGGTTGCTACACCGGGAAGATTGATTGCACTGCTTGCAGGTGGAAAAATGGATCTTTCCTCTCTTGAACACCTTATCTTAGATGAGGCAGACCGGATGATGGATATGGGGTTTTCTGATGATATTTTAAAAATCGTCAATTACTTGCCTCAAAAAAGGCAAACCGTACTTTTCTCGGCTACCATGCCTTCGAGAATTCGGCAATTCAGCATGAAAATCCTGAATAAACCGGAGGAGATTTCCATTGCCATCGGAAAGACTGCGGAAGGGGTGACTCAATCCATGTATTCCGTCTATGATCCCCAAAAGGAGGATTTGGTACGACATATTCTTTCCCAGAAACCCTACGAGGCAGTTATCATTTTTGCCTCGACTAAGGAAAAAGTGAAGGCTTTATACAAGGTTTTGAGAAAAGATTTTGATGTGGAAGCTTTTCACTCTGACTTGGAGCAAGTGGAAAGAGAAAAGATCATGTCCAACTTCAAAAACAAAATGGTCAAGATCTTAGTGGGTACAGATATTATTTCCAGAGGAATTGACGTGGTGGGAATTGAGTTGGTAATCAATTTTGATACCCCAAGTGATCCTGAGGATTATGTGCACCGAGTAGGAAGAACTGCACGTGCGGATAAGGAAGGAGAGGCCATCACTTTTGTCAATCCTAAAGATCAGCACAAGTTTGTGCGGATTGAGAAGTTGATTGGAATGAATGTCACTCAGATTCCTTTGCCAGAAGGCCTGGGAGATGGACCTGTGTATTCAGGAGAAAAAGCAAAATCAGATTCTTCAAGTTCTGGGCCAAAGTTCAAGGATAAGAGCAAAAAGAAAAAGAAGAAGCCATTTAAACCCAGGGAGAATGAACCTGCCGGAGAGGAAAGAAAACAGGAGCCCAGAGAAAATAAGCCTATAGAAAACAAACCCGCTCAATCTCCTCCAAGCAATTCTGGTGAGGCCAAGCCTAGTAAATTTGGTCAAAGAAAAAATGTGATTGATTCCTGATTTTCAGGACTTTTATTCTGGATTTTGTGAAGTACTTCTGGTAACTTGGAAGTACTTTTCCATTTTTAACCCATTCTATTATGCAATATCTCAAGCTCAGATCCAGAGGAGAATTTGTTTCATATCTCCAGGAACTTCTCACAAAATTAGGCTATGAAATCCCCGCCACGGGATATTTTGGCAATATGACCGACGCTGCTGTCCGGGATTTCCAGAAGAAAAATGACCTCGTCGTAGACGGGGAAGTAGGAATCAAGACCTGGACGGTTTTGATTGAAAAAACTCGTCCCGCCCAGCAATTGGAAAGCAAGTTTTTGGGAGAAGGAGATTTAAAGGATTTTGCCTCCAGACATAATCTTGAACTGGCAGCAGTCAAAGCAGTCAATGAAGTGGAAAGCAGCGGAAAGGGATTTTTGGTAGATGGAAGACCGAAAATACTTTTTGAAGGCCATGAGTTTTGGAAGCAGTTGAAGGCTAGGGGAATCAACCCGGCTTCCATTTCGAATGCATCCAATTCAGATGTGCTGTACTCTAAATGGACCAAGGTGCATTACATCGGAGGAACAGGGGAATATTCCCGTTTAGAAAAAGCGATTGCTTTATCTCCAGATCCAAGATTTAAGGAAGCTGCATTGGCTTCGACCTCTTGGGGAAGCTATCAGATTATGGGCTATCATGCGACCAAGTTGGGATATCCCACTGTTCAGGCTTTTGTGGATGAAATGTACCAGCACGAGCGAAATCAGCTTAAGGCTTTCGGAAAATACATTGAGGCTTTTGGTTGCATCAATCATTTACGATCAAAAAACTGGGCAAAATTTGCATATTGCTACAACGGACCACAGTACGCCCAAAACAAGTACGACGTCAAAATGGCCAATGCCTATAAAAAATACCAAGCTTAATTTATGACTTTAGAAGAACTTAATCGGCTATTTCAAAGAGACTTAGACAAATTAAAACAAGAACTCGAACTCTATTCAAATGAGGAAAACCTCTGGAAAGTAGAAGGAGAAATAGCTAATTCTGCGGGCAATTTAGCCATGCATCTCATCGGGAATTTGAAGCACTTTATTGGATTTGATCTGGGAGCTGTTCCTTATGAAAGAAATCGTGAAAGAGAATTTGGGGCAAAAGGGGAACCTCGAGATGGTTTGATTGCAGAGATTGATGAGGTAAAGAAGATTCTTGAAAATACTTTACCAAAGCTTCATCCCAAACGATTAGACGACATGTCTATCCACGCTTTTTTCGGACATTCCATGACCATAGGTTTTTTCCTGATCCATCTGTATGGGCACTTCAATTATCATTTGGGACAAATCAATTACCATAGGAGATTGCTCGATAGGAACTAAAAATTGTTAAAAAAGAAACGGTGGCAGAAAGAATCTAAACAGTTCGGCCACCGTTTTTTACTTTTAGATGAATGGAAAGTCTAACCTTAAATCTGGTCTTGTTTATGGGGATTTTAATCCTCCTGAATGTTCCTGCCTATTTTTTGGGCTTAAGGTTTCAGGGTAATGAACCCCAAAAGCGGCTTTGGTTTGAGCCACCTGGATTTGTGATTCCATTAGTTTGGGTCGGATTATTCACGCTTTTGGCCATACTTCGTCACCAATTGCTTCTGGAAGGCCAAAATCAGTTGGCCATGATGATTGTGATTTTGGCTGTGGTATGTGCTTCCTATGCCTATTACACTTTGGGATTGGAAAAACTGACCGGAATCTCCGCCTTGAAATTTGGTCTAGCAGGAAACATTCTAGTGCTTTTAGCCGCGTTTTGGGTAGGAGTTCAGGTAGCTGACCTTTCCTCCAATCTTTCTTACCTTATTTTTCCGATCGTTGCTTGGACATTTTTTGCAACCATGATAATTATAGGTCAGCTTCGTCGAGCTTAATAATCAAAGCTTAGGAGACTTTTTTGTCGAAAAGAAAAATCAGAAATCCGACTCCTACAATTCCCAGACCTGAAATACTCTCCCAAGGTTTGTCCCAAAACAAATAAATCAATACCGAGGTGCTAAAAATCAGGTAGAGATACTGGGGGATAGGCTTAAATGGTGTGATAAAGCCTGTTTCCTTTTTGATTTTCAAGGAGGAAAATACCGTTATCGTTCCCATCAACTGAAGAACAAAACCTGCATAAACCATGACTTGCTCAAAGGAACCTGAGAGGAAAAGAGCCAAACTGAATAAGGTGTTTAATAGAATCGCCCGAACCGGAATTCCATGGGAATTGACTTTTGCCAAAGGACTCCAAAGCCGAAAATCTCTGGCCATCGCATAGGTGATTCTTGGCCCAACCCAGCTGTAGCCCGAAATTGTGGCAATCAACTGAAGAGCGATAAAGAAACTGACCCATAAGGCTCCGGAGTTTCCAAACAGATTTCCAAAAGCAATATCGGCCACCTGGACTTTTCCAGTAAGTTGATCCACTTGAGCATGCTTAAGCAAAATGACCTGAAGCAAAACATAAACTACCATGACTAGCAGAGTGGAAGCAATTAATGCCTTGGGAAGATTTTTCTGGGGTTGGTCTACTTCTTCGATAATATAGGCAGCGGAATTCCACCCCGTATATGCATAAAATACATAGATCAAGGAAACAGCGAAGCCAGGGAGGATCACTTCATTTTTCCATGAAGAGGAAAAATCAAACGAATCAGGACTTACCCGAGATGAAAAAAAGAAACCAAGGCCTATAAGAACTAGCATGAAAAGAACTTTTACCAAGGTGAAAAGGTCTTGGAAAATGGCTGACTTACCGATGGAAATGGTATGAAAAAGTGGAATAACTAACAGGAAAAATAGTCCGGGAAGAATTGTTTCTCCCAACATGGGTGTCAGGTAATTGTTCATTGCCATGGCAGCAATGGCAATGGGCGCTGAAAATCCTACTGTCAAAGAAACCCAAGCATAGCTATAGCCGATGGCTGGATGAATGGTCTCTGAAAGGAATATATAGTCGCCCCCAGTCTTCCGGAAATGGGTCCCCAATTCTGCATAAACAAAAGCCCCAATCAGGGCCATGATTCCCCCGAGAATCCAAAGCAGGAGAATAGACCAGGTATTTTGAACTTCAGCCAATTGAAATCCCAAACTGGTGAAAACACCTGTTCCGATCATGTTGGCGATGACTAATCCAGCGGCTGTTTTCCAGGAGATTTTTGAAAGGGATTTCATTGGGATCAAACTTCTTGAAACTTTGGGATTAAAAAAAAAGCACCCTGAAAAATCAGGATGCTTTTTTTGAAAAGGTTTGGGATGATTAATTCTTTATGGCTTCGAAAAGATCGATTTGGGTTGCTTTGACTTTTTCTTCATAAGCTTTCCAATCTCCACTCATGAATTCATTCACTTTTGCGATAGCTTCTTTGGCAGCTTCCTGACCATGATTTAGCAAGCGTTGTTCAGTCGCTCCAGGCGCTCCATAGCTTGAGCTAGCATAGCTTCTAGGTGCAAAAACACGGTTCATGGTAGTAGGATAGAGGTTTCTGACAATACCTTGACCTTCTCTTCTAGGCCCATTAAATGCTTCTCTTGCGGTGTCAAGTTTCTTTTTGATCTCCTTAGTAGCATCGGCCAAAGCTTTCGCTTCATCGGTCTTCACATCTTTGATCAAAGCATTGACCTTGTCGATTACTTTTTGAGCTTCATCCAGTTGTTTGGTAGCAGCGCTGACCTCAGATGAAAGGGATTCAACCTCCTTAAGGAAATTTTCTCTGGCTTGAAGATTTGCCAATTGGTATTCGATTCTAGGATCCATGTTTACTTTGATCGAAGTCTCAGAAGATTCCCCTCCGTATTCGAATACCACTTTGTAGGTGCCTGGAAGTGCATCTCCACCGGATGGTTCAAAGAAACCGGATCTACGTCCGCCTCCGCCTTGACCACCACCAAAACCACCGCTCATTTCTGCAGTTGATTTTCTGTCCAGATTCCATATAATTCTATTCACTCCTTTTTCAGGAAGTGTTTTCAAGGTTCTAATTTGTTCGCCTGAAGCGTTGAAAATTTTCACTGTGACAGAGTCTAACTTTTCCTTGTCATCGTTGATGAAATAGCTCAAACGACCACCAGTCTGACGGTTTTCTCCGGCATATTTTGCGTCTGCTGCAAATCTTTCCCCATGAGGCTGCTGGATTTCTACCTGATATGCTTCTGGAGCAGGGAACGCAGTGATTTTTCCAGCTGGAGCTTTTCCTGAATTCTTGGCAAAAGCTCTCAAAGGACGGATGTCATCTAAAATGTAGAAAGCTCGTCCAAAGGTTCCGATTACCAAATCCGCTTCTCTTTCCTGGATGGTCATGTCATAGGTAGACACTGCCTTAGGATAGCCATGTTCCCACTTGTTCCAGGTTTTAGCCTTGTCAAAGGAAACATACAATCCGAATTCAGTTCCAAGGAAAACCAAGTTTGGTTCTTCAGTATCCTGCTTGATAGAAAGGGTATATCCCCAAACCTTGCTGTCGTCAGCGATTCGAGTAAAGGTCTTTCCAAAATCAGAACTATGGTAAGCATAAGCGCTGAAGTCATTGTTTCTGTAGTTGTTGGCCACAACCCAAACTTCTCCAGCATTGTATTTAGAGGCTTGAACTTGAGGAATCCACGAATTTTTTGGAAGGCCAGTCATTTTGGAAACCACATTGGTCCAGGTTTTTCCACCGTCCTGAGTTACTTGGAGATTTCCGTCGTCAGTTCCTACCCAGATTACATTTTTATCAACTGGGGATGGAGCAATTGCAATGATGGTGGTATGATTTTCCGCACCGGTAATATCATAAGTCAAGCCTCCTGTGAATTGCTGTTTTTGCTTTGTAGAGTCGTTGGTGGTCAAATCTGGTGAGATGATTTCCCAAGTTTCGCCTGAATCAGTTGATTTATGCAGGAATTGAGAGGCATAGTACACCGTGTTAGGATCATGAGGATCCTGAGCAATCGCCGCATTCCAGTTAAATCTCAAGAAAACATCCTTGTCAGGGTGAGTAGGACGGATAGTTCGGTTGTGTCCAGTTAGTTTGTCAAATCGGGAAACATTTCCTCCCTGAGACATGGTATAGCCATATCTTGAATTTCTAGGATGGGATACCACATCAAAACCATCCCCGAAAGAAACTTCCTGCCAGTAGGTATTTCTGATTCCGTCATTTCTCCAGATATAAGCAGGACCCGTCCACGAGCCATTGTCTTGCATACCGCCATAGACGTTATAAGGAATTTCATTATCCACATTTACATGGTAGAATTGTCCAACAGGAAGGCCTTCTGCAAACATCCAGGTTTTGCCCATGTCGCGGGAAATATTCAATCCACCGTCATTTCCATCAATCAAAAGTGAAGGGTCATTTGGATTGATATACCAAGCATGGTGATCTGGGTGGACTCCGGAATATTGAAGCAATTGACGGAAAGATTTTCCTCCATCTTCAGTGACACCTACTCTTGAGTAAAGCGTGTAAACTCTATTTTCATTTTTTGGATCTGCATGAATTTCGAAATAGTAGAATGGTCGGTCGCCGATTTCATCTTTATCATTGATCATGCTGAATTTTTCTCCTCCGTCCTCAGAAACATACAGGGCGTTTTTGGAGGATTCGATCAAGGCGTAAACCTTATTGCTATTTGCTTTGGAAATAGCCAAGCCCATTCTTCCCAATTTTCCTTTTGGTAAGCCGTTATCCTCAGCGTTAAGCTTTTTCCAATTTTCTCCACCATCATAGGTTACATATAGGCCTGAAGATTCTCCTCCGGACTCAAAAAACCATGGATAGCGGCGATGTTGCCACATGTTGACAAAAAGTTTGTTGGGGTTGTTAGGGTCCATGATCATTTCGCCAACACCGGTCTTGGTGTCGATATAAAGGATTTTTTTCCAAGTCTTTCCGCCGTCGGTAGTCTTGTAAAGGCCACGATCTTCTTGCTCACCCCATGGAGAACCGATAGCTCCCACGAATACTGTGTTTGGGTCATCTGGGTGTACAATGATTCTGTGAATAGCTCGGGTCTTTTCCAAACCCATCAATTGCCAGGTCTTTCCCGCGTCGAGAGATCTATAAACTCCATAACCCATATTGAGTGAGTTTCTGGGATTTCCTTCTCCAGTTCCTACCCAGATTACATTTGGGTTTTTCTGATAAATGGAGATCGCACCGATAGAGTGCACGCGTTCATTGTCAAAAATCGGTTCCCATTTGATTCCCCCTGAGGTAGATTTCCATAAGCCCCCAGAAGCTGAACCTGCATAAATGATGTTTGGGTTTTCGGCTACAGCGTCAATGGCTGTAATCCTCCCACTCATACCGGCAGGACCGATACTTCTAGCCTTCATGGATTTGAATTGGTCCATGTCCACCTGCTGCGCAAAAGTGCCTAAGCACAGCATGCTGGCCAAAATCAGTAAATAAATTTTTCTCATGTATTTGGTGGTTTTTATTCTAAAGGTAAATAAGCGAAAAGAGCTGGGATTGGGATGAAAAATTTGATAAATGACTGCCAAATGTCCATTCACCCATTCTTTTTGATTACTGGTTTGGGAAGGGAAAGAGATTTCCTTTTCTTAGCAAGAAAAAAAGTTTCTATGCAATTAAGTAAATGGAAGCCTTTGGTCGGGCTTTTTCTTTTTGTAGGTATTGCTTCTGGATTTGCTCAGACGGGTAGATTTCAGCAAGCTGTAAAGTATAAAATGGATGTCCAAATGGATGTCAAAACCAATCAGTACACCGGTACTCAGGAATTGGTGTATACCAATAACTCTCCGGATACCTTGACCCGGGTATTTTATCATTTGTATTACAATGCTTTCCAACCTGGAAGCATGATGGATGTCAGATCCAGAACGATAGCTGATCCAGATCGAAGAGTGGGGGATAGAATTTCAAAGCTAAAGTCTGATGAAATCGGATACCTCCATGCCAAATCTTTGACCATGAATGGCAAGCCTGTTCAATTCAAGGAGGTAGAAACTATCTTAGAAGTGACTCTTCCTGAACCGATTTTGCCAAATACTTCTACAACTTTTCAAATGGAATTTGAAGGACAGGTTCCATTGCAAATCCGAAGATCAGGCAGAGACAGTGAGGAAGGGGTTCGGTATTCCATGTCTCAGTGGTATCCAAAAATGGCCAACTATGACGAGCAGGGATGGCATGCAAATCCTTACATAGGAAGAGAATTTTATGGAATTTGGGGAGATTTTGATGTGAAAATCACCATTGACAAAACTTATGTACTCGGAGGAACCGGGTATTTGCAAAACCCGAATGAAATCGGTCATGGATATGAAGATGAAGGAGTGAAAGTTCCTGAGCCAAAAGGAAATACCCTAACCTGGCATTTCGTAGCTCCTCAAGTACATGACTTTATGTGGGGCGCAGACTATAAATACAAGCACGACAAAGTTCAGATGGATAACGGAATCACCGTACACCATTTTTATATCCCAGGTCCTAAGACCACTGAAAATTGGGAGAAACTCAAAGAATATACGCCTAAAGCGATTTCCTACATGTCTCAGAGATTTGGGCAGTATCCATACAAGCAGTTTTCTGTTGTTCAAGGCGGAGATGGAGGAATGGAATATGCCATGTCAACTTTGATTACAGGAGAAAGAAATCTAGCAAGTTTAGTGGGAGTAATGGTTCATGAATTGGCTCATAGCTGGTTCCATGGTGTTTTGGCATCCAATGAATCGCTTTATCCTTGGATGGATGAGGGATTTACATCCTATGCAAGCGGTTGGACTATGTCAAACATTTTCCAGGAGAATGCTAATCCAAATAGAGGCTCCTATTCTGGCTATTACCGATTAGCCCTTTCTGGGTTAGAAGAACCTATGTCTACTCATTCGGATCATTACCACACCAATCAGGCCTATAGCTCTGCAGCTTATTCAAAAGGCGCTGTATTCTTGGCTCAATTGGGTTATGTGATTGGTGAGGAAGCAAGAGATAGAGGAATGCTTCGCTATTTCAATACCTGGAAGTTCAAACATCCAAACGTGAATGATTTGGTAAGAATCATGGAAAAAGAAAGTGGGATAGAGTTGGATTGGTACAAGGAGTATTTCGTCTCTACCACCAAAACCATTGATTATGGAATCAAGGAGGTTATGGCAAGTGGGGATAACACAGAAATTACTTTGGAAAGAATCGGATTGATGCCAATGCCTATAGACTTGGTGATTACCTATAAAGATGGAAGCCAGGAGTCAATTTATATGCCTTTGGTGATTATGAGAGGAGAAAAGCCTCAGGAAAAAGGAACTCCAGTCCGTATCCATACAGATCCTTGGCCATGGACCAATCTTAGCAAAACCTTGGTCTTAACTAAACCATTTGGCTCGATCAAGTCAGTGGAAATTGACCCGAGCAAGCGAATGGCGGATGTTCATCAGGAAAACAATAAGAAGGAATTTTAATCCGGAATAGAATTTAAAAAAAGGCGGTTTTAACCGCCTTTTTTTTGTTTTTACTTTATTTCAATTGATTGGCTTTATCCAGATGTTTCGATAAAGTACTTCATGACCTTCGGCTTGAAGTTTAAGTCCTCCTGGGGTATCGGTAATCCCTTTCCCTCCATCGTTACCTCCGTCAATTCCTGAATTGGGCCCACCCCAAACTTGTTGGATTTCTACATTGTCGTGGATTTTTTCACCATTGAAATAGATGGTAACTCTAGCCTTTTCAGTGAGTTTTCCATTCACAAATCTTGCCGCTCTGAATTGGATGTCGTAAGCATTCCAAGCTCCAACTCCATTGTACACGGTCTTCGCAGGGAGGTGCTCATTGATTACTGCCGCCATTCCGTGCAATCCATAATCTCCATCCAAAATCTGGATTTCATATCGGTTTTGTAAATACACTCCGCTGTTTCCCCCTTCATTTTTTACCAAAAACTCTACATGGGCTTCAAAGTCACGGAATTCGTCTTTGGTCACAATATCGGCTGCTCCGTACTTTCCACCAGCTCCGGCTGGATCATTGGAAGAGATTGCGGGTTTTCCATCCACAGGATCCTTCACCTCGGCCCATTTGATAGGCATTTCGGCTGAAAATCTTGGGCCTTCCCAATATTTCCAGTTTTCATGAAGTGATTTGGCTGTTCCATCCAAGTAAAGCTTTGCGCCTTTTGGAGGTTTGGTACCGAGGTAGAAGTTTGCCTTTTGTGCAATTGATCCCGAGATAATTCCGGTGAATAGAAGCAGGGTGAAAAAAAGAGTTTTCGATTTCATAGGTTTAGGGTTTATTATTTTTGAATGAAAAACTGAATTCTGGTTTTCCTCTAAACCAATTTGGTTATTTTTATTCGAAATCAAACTTTTTATCCCATGAAATGGCAAGGAAGAAGACAAAGCTCAAATGTAGATGATAGAAGGGGGCAAGGCGGTGGAAGTGGAGGAGGATTTAATCCTTTGCTGATCGGTCCCTTGATTAAAATCCTTTTTTCAAAAACCGGACTGGTGATCATCGGATTGTTTTTGGCAATCTCTTTTATCACCGGAAATAATCCTCTTAGTCTTCTTGGAGGTTTGCTTGGAGGGGGTGGAAGTCAGGGTTTTACCACTGAGACAAACTATACACCAACCGCTGAAGAGGAGGAAATGGCTCAATTTTCTTCAACAATTCTTGCTGATACAGAAGACGTTTGGAATCAGTTAATTGAGGACTATCGGGAACCAACTTTGGTTTTATTTACTGGTTCGGTGTCATCTGCCTGTGGAAATGCCAGTAGCTCTACGGGTCCTTTTTACTGTCCAGCTGACGAAAAGCTCTACATAGATTTGAGCTTTTTCGAGGATATGGAGACAAAACTTAGAGCAGGCGGAGACTTTGCCTATGCCTATGTCATTGCACATGAGGTGGGCCATCACATTCAAAAAATCATGGGGATCACTGACCAAGTTCATAGCCTTCGAGGTCAAGTCAGCGAAAAGGAATACAATCAAAACTCTGTGAGATTGGAATTGCAAGCTGATTTTTTAGCAGGAGTTTGGGCTCATCATAGTCAGAGAAGTTCTGCGATGATGGAAGCTGGAGACCTGGAAGAAGCCCTAAATGCGGCTAATGCCATAGGAGACGATCGTTTGCAGAAGCAAGCAACAGGAAGAGTGGTGCCAGATTCTTTTACCCACGGAACTTCAGCACAACGGATGAAGTGGTTCAAAAAGGGATTTGAAACTGGAGACTTGCGTCAGGGAGATACCTTCAGTGCCCGGGATCTTTGATTTCAAAGGTTTTTAAAACCAACCCATTACCGTTCCTACGCTCTTCATTCCCAGAATAAAAGTGATTAACCAGATTAAAATACCAATGCTGGTAGCTAAAGAAGAGTTTTTGTATTTCCCTAAAAAATCAGCCTGACTTCCTGCCCAAATCAGCCAGCCGCTGATGACTGGAAGGAGAATTCCATTTGCCAATTGAGCCAAAGTAATTAAGGTTACTGGCCGGATTCCAAAGGAAGAAAATACGATTCCCAAAATCAAAATTATCCCCATACTTCCTCGCATGGACTTGGATTTGATTTCCTGACTCCAGCCTAAGACTCCACAAATAACCAAACCTCCTGCCAGAGGAGCTGTGATAGCTGAAGTCATTCCAGCAGCCATTAGGCCGAAACCCATCAAGAAGCTTCCCAAATCACCAAACACACCAGAAAGACCTTTGGCTATGTCTTGAGCATTTTCCAGTTGAGTGGATGGATTGGCGACTCCAACTACCAATATCCCCATGGAGACTAGGCCACCTAAAATCACCGAAACGCTAATGTCTGTGCGCATGGAAGGTAAAGAACTGGGATTTCTCCATTTCTTTTTCACCAAACTTGCATACAGGAAAAGATTGTAGGGAACTACCGTGGTTCCGATTAAGGCAACCACTGTAGGAAATTTTCCAGGATCAAAACTCGGGACAAAGCCTATTGCTAATTTTCCTAAGTCCGGTTTTGTCAAAATCGCGGAAACAATAAATGCCAATGACATGGTCAAAACCAGACCCACCAGGACTTTTTCGATTCGGTTGAAATTACCAGACCAGAGTAGAAGTGATGCTAAAATCCCAAAGAGCAGACTTCCGGATTGGATGGATAGTTGACCTATATCCCAAACCGGAGCTTCCCAAAATACCCCTAAACCCAAATTGGCTCCGGAGATATTTCCACCTTGATAAGCAGCATTTCCCAAGCCAATGGCTGCCAAAATCAATATAACGGAAAGGAGCTTTATTACTTTTCTCGGGGTTTGATTTCGTATTAACTCGCTTAAGTCCTGTTGGGTAATCAGTCCTATTCGACCTGAGATTTCTTGCAGATACACAGTAGCTAAAATACTCAAAGCCAAAGCCCAAAGCAGTGTAAAATCATAATCGATCCCTGCAAGTGTACAGACAGTTACCGTTCCGGGACCTATAAAAGCAGCAGTAACCAAAGGGCCTGGACCGATCTTTTCAAGAATTTTTTTGAGTTGCACCAGAGAAGTTTTTTGGGAAAATAGAGAATTGGGAAGATTTTTTGTAGGTTTTGTTTCATTGCGGAATAAAAAAATAACACATGCTTTGGTTGAAAAGAATTGCAAAGATCATCTCCGTCCTAGTTTTGTCTCTGGTGTTTTTTCTTGGTTTGATGTATCGTGCAGATATTCCTTCAGAAGAATTAGTGGAAAAGTACAGTACCCCACAGTCTCATTTTATTGAGGTGGATGGATTAAATGTCCATGTCAGATTTATGGGGGAGGGTGACCCAATATTTCTTTTGCATGGGAGTTTTTCTTCCCTGCATACCTGGGATGTGTGGCAGAAGGAATTGAGTCCTTATTTCATGACCATCTCTTTAGATTTTCCAGGACATGGCTTGACTGGCCCTGATGAGTTAAAGCGCTATTCCATTGAGGATTACAGTCACTTGGTTCAACGGATAGCTGAAAAGCTTTCAATAGAAAAATTTCACCTGGCAGGAAATTCCATGGGTGGGGCTGTGGCTTTGGAAATTGCTACTTCAAGACCTGATAAAGTGCTCAGTCTAAATTTAATTGATGCTTCTGGAGCTCCTCAAAGAGCCCAAAGGACTGTTTCTACGGGAGATTCTACTCAAACCACTTCCAGACCTTTGATCTTTCGCGTTGCTGAAAACCCTGTCTTTTCAAAGATTTTATTGAAATGCACTCCCAAGTTTTTGTTTGCTAAAAACCTTCAAGAAGTCTATGGAGATAAATCCAAAGTCAATGAAGCGGCAGTAGATCGATATTATGAATTGATGCTGATGCAAGGGAATCGAAAGGCTACTTTAGATCGACTTAGCCAGTCCAGAAGAAAGGAATTCGACTTTTCAAGATTGACCATGCCTACCCTGATTTTATGGGGAGAAAAAGATTCTTGGATTTCGGTATCCAATGCATACAGCTTTGAAAGTGCGATTCTTGGTTCAAATCTGGTCATTTTCCCTGAGGCTGGTCATGTGCCCATGGAAGAAATCCCGACGGAATCTGTCTCAGAATACCTTTCTTTTTTAGGGGTGGAAGTAAGGAAAAACTACCTTGATCCCTCCAAACAATTAGTCTATGCAGATTGAATACCTGATATACTTAGTACTTGCCCTCCAAGTCGGATTGATTTTTTGGTTTTTGATTAGGAAAAAGGATGATCATAAAGCACTATTAGCCGAGGAATTGGCAAAGATCAATCGTGAGTTGGGCGTATCTCTGGCAGAAGGAAGAAGAGAATCGGGAGAAACCCTGACTAGACAATTCCAATTAGTTTTTGACCATCAACGAGCAAGCGCCAAGGACCAAGGTGAAGCTTTGCGGCTTTTCGGAGAAACAGTCCGACAATCCATGAAAGATCTTCAGGAAATGCAGCGGGACAGATTTTTTGAGTTGGGAAGAAGTCAGGACGAGTTGGTGAAAAATACAGAAGCCAGATTGGAGAAAATAAGGGAAACCGTAGAGGAGAAGCTTCAAAAAACGCTAGAAGTCAGATTAGGTCAGTCTTTTGAATTGGTTAGCAATCAACTTCAGGCAGTTCAGAAGGGACTGGGAGAAATGCAGAGTTTGGCGAATGGTGTCGGTGATCTGAAAAGAGTTTTGACGAATGTGAAAAGCAGGGGCGTTTTAGGGGAGTATCAACTTCAAGCCATTTTAGAAAATCTCCTTTCTCCCGATCAATATATTGTAAATGCGGCAGTCAATGGAAGTAGGGATCGAGTGGAATTTGCAGTAAAAATGCCAGGCCAAGATGAGGTGGTTCTTTTGCCAATAGATTCCAAATTTCCTCAGGAATCTTTTCTCAGATTGGTTGATGCTTATGAAGAAGGTGACAAAGTAAAAGTGGATTATTATCGGACGGAGCTTGTTAAAGCTGTAAAAAAATCAGCTGGGGAAATTCAGGGAAAATATATCCATCCGCCCGGAACCACGGATTTTGCCATTCTTTTTCTTCCTGTAGAAAGTCTCTATGCCGAAATTCTCAGAGAACCTGGTTTAGCTCAGCAAATTCAGCAGGATTACAAGGTAATTGTGACTGGACCGACTACTCTTTCAGCAATTCTTAATTCACTTCAAATGGGCTTCCGAACTTTGGCAATTCAAAGAAGAAGTGCAGAGGTCTGGCAGATTCTTGGAGCTGTGAAAAATGAGTTCGGGAAGTTTGGGGAATTATTGGAGCGAACTCAGAAAAAGCTGAATGAGGCAAATTCTGAGCTAGATAAATTAGTGGGAGTAAGGACCCGGGTGATCCAAAGAAAGCTGAAAGAAGTTCAAGAATTACCCGATTCTGAAAGCCAAAATCTTTTGGAAGATTAAATCCAAAACCTAGTCCAAGAGTAAAAACCTTGGATTTATTTGTTTTTAGCCAAATGGAATCCTTACTTTTCATCAGGATTCAAAAAGAAAGTTCTTCGGACAATTTTAGGAATAGAAAAGCCCTTAATTTTGCCCTCACTAAAATACACTAATCTATCTCTATGGGGATGAATATAGTAATCGCCGGCGCCGGAGATATGGGATATCACCTGGCAGAGCGATTGAGTTATGACAACAAGGACATTACGCTGATTGATACCGATCGCAATGTTCTAGATTATGTAGCATCCAAACTTGATGTTTTAACAGTTCAAGGAGATGCCACTTCCCTTGATGTCTTGCAGCAAGCCAATGTAGAAGAAGCCAGTATGGTTTTGGCGGTTACCACTTCTGAAAAAACCAATTTGGTAACGGCGGTTTTAGCTAAGCAGCTTGGAGCCAAGAGAGTTATGGCTAGGGTAAGAAACCACACCTATCTCAAAGAAGATAATATTTCCTATTTCAATAATCTAGGAATTGACAACTTGATCTCTCCGACAATGCTTTGTTCTAGGGAGATTTATAAAATGATTGAAAACTCAAGTTTTACTGAGGTTTTCGATTTTGGAGGAGGAAAGCTGAATATCGTAGGCATTACCCTAGATCAATATAGTCCTTTGGTCAATCAAAGGATCATGGATACTAAAGAAGATCCTATCTACGAGGATATTCGAATTATTGCTATCGTAAGGGATCAAAAGACTATCATACCAAGAGGAAGTACGATTATTCGAAATAATGACCATGCCTTCTTTATCTCTCACAAGAAAAATACTGAGACGATCATTGAAGCTTTGGGTCAGAAAAAGGTGAAGATCAAAAACGTCATGATTATCGGTGGAGATGACATGGCGGTGACTACTGCTATCAAGCTTCAAAAAGATTATCGCGTCACTTTGGTCAACAATGAAAAAGAACGCTGCAAGTGGTTGGCTGAGAACTTACCAAATACCTTGGTAATCAATGGAGATTACAAAAATATTGAACTACTGGTAGAAGAGGGGCTCGAGGAAATGGATGCTTTTTTGGCGCTGACTGAATCTTCCGAGACGAATATTATTACTAGTCTTTCCGCCAAAAACCATGGGGTTTACAAAACAATCGCTCACGTAGATACTCGAGAATACATTCACATTTCACATAGTATTGGGGTCGATTCACTGATCAATAAAAAGTTGGTGGCGGCGAATGAAATTACCCGATACCTCAGAAAAGGTACCGTGGATGCTGTGTCAGGGATATATGGCGTAGATGCTGAATTTATCCAGTACAGTGTGACCAAAACCAACCGCTTAACCAAACACCCTTTGCGGGAACTACATTTTCCTTCCACGGCGATTGTTGCTGGAGTGATACGTGGTGAGAATGTATTTATCCCTGACGGTGACTTCACCCTTCAAATTGATGACAAAGCAATTGTTTTAGCCTTGCCAGAGGCTAAGCAAGCGCTGGAGAAACTTTTCCATTAAGCATGATTCATTTTAAGGCCATTGGAAAAATCATGGGAGCCCTGATGTTTTTGATCGGGGTTTTGATGCTTCCTGCTGCTTCGATTTCCTGGATTTATGGAGAAAACTCAGTTCCGATCATGGCGTCGGCTGCGATTTCCCTTTTCATTGGAATGATATTTTTCTTCTCATTCGCTAAGTACGACCAATTGATCAGAAAGCGAGAGGGATATCTTGTCGTGGCGATTAGCTGGTTGATCATGACCATCTTTGGTATGCTTCCATTTCTGCTTTCTGCAGAAATCACCTCGATATCTGATGCTTTATTTGAGACGGTTTCAGGATTAACCACCACAGGAGCTTCTATTTTAACCGATATTGAAGGTATGCCAAAAGGCTTGCTCTTTTGGAGAAGCATGACCCAATGGATAGGAGGCTTAGGGATAATCGTTTTGACTGTCGCTATTTTTCCCCTTTTGGGAATTGGTGGATCTGAATTGTTTGTAGCCGAATCACCCGGTCCAACTTCGGATAAAGTTCACCCGAGAATATCAGAAACGGCAAAAAGACTCTGGTATGTGTATGTGGGTTTGACTGTAGCGGCTGCCTTGTTGTATTGGGTAGGAGGAATGACTTTTTACGATGCAGTCAATCACTCCCTGACAACATTGGCTACAGGAGGATTTTCCACCAAAAACGCCAGTATGGCCTTTTATGATTCTGCCTTTATCCAGTATGTGGCGGTGATTTTTATGTTTTTAGCAGGCACCAACTTTACCCTGATCTATTTCGGGTCAGTTGGAAAGTTTTCAAGAATCTTGAAAAGTGATGAGTTTAAGGCATATACAGGTGCAGTAATATTGTTGACCCTGATTGTTTTTGCCGGGATTATGATCAACTCCGAAACTGGTACTGAACTGGCTTTTAGAAATGCGGCTTTCCAGGTTGTTTCTTTGATCACTACAACTGGTTATGTAACCGATGATTATACCCAGTATGGAATGGGAATCACGTTTATTTGTTTTATGCTGCTGTTTTTGGGTGGCTCGGCTGGTTCCACTGCAGGTAGTATCAAGTTTGTAAGACACGTGGTTTTCTTAAAGAACTCCTGGCTAGAATTCAAACGAATTGTTCATCCTAGAGCGATTGTTCCACTAATTATCAATGGTGAAATGGTAAGCGGAAGGATTATCAATAATATCATGAACTTCCTCCTCATTTACCTGAGCACTTTTGTGATCGGCTCTTTGGTAATATCCCTTTTGGGCTATGACTTTGCTACTTCTTTAGGTTCAGTAGCTACCTGTCTGGGCAACGTAGGGCCAGCAATTGGAAAAGTAGGGCCAGTAGACAATTTTGCTTTCTTCTCGCCTGCAGCCAAAGTCGTTTTATCCTTCTTGATGCTATTGGGAAGATTGGAATTGTTTACGATTCTGATTCTTTTCACTCCCTTCTTTTGGAGAGCGAATTAATCCACTTCCTGCATTTGAGCCAATATTTTTGCGACCTTATCCTCTATAGATTCGGAGGAAATATTGGTTCTGTTTAATCGGTCGACCATGATCGGGAAGGAAAAGGGCGTAAACTGAACTGGTCTTTCTATGACTATTTTCAGTCGATTCAGCTTTTGGATTGCATTGATAAACATGTCCTTTTCCATCTGCTGGTTCAGGGATTCTATTCGAGCTTGTTTCAAGAGAAGGTTATTGGGATCATACTGCTCAAAAACCTGGAAAAGAAGGCTTGAATTGGCCTGAATATGCTTAAATGAAGCGGGTTTGCCCGGATATCCCTGAAAAACCAAGCCTGCGATGCTGGCAATTTCCCTGAATTTTCGTCTGGACATTTCGCTTTCATTCACGCAATGAAGAATATCGTCCTCGATATTTTTAAGGCTCAGAATATCCTCTTCGAAAATCTCTTCTGGAGAAATGTAAACATCTGAAAGAATCTCAAATCCATAGTCGTTCATGGCCATGTTTAAGGAAACAGAATAGCTTTGTGAAATGCGATAAGCGATGAGCGCACTCATCAGTTCATGCATCATCCTACCCTCGAAAGGGTAGAAAAACAAGTGGTGGCCATCCTGACTTTGCAATGACTCAACCAAAAAAGTATCCCCGTCAGGAACAATGGATAATTTGCTTTGAAGATCTAAAATGGGAAGTACTTTCCGAACCTCTTCGGAATTCACCAATCCTTGATTGTATTCCTTGAAAATCTCCCTGATTTTATCGGAAAGCATGGAAGAAAGGGACATTCTAGCACCCATCCAGCTCACGACATTTGAGGTCTTTTTCTCAGAAACTTTGACGAAGGCATCAAGTCCTTTGACCTGAAGAAGTTCAAGATTTCTCCCTGCAAAAAAGAAGCGGTCTCCAATTTTTAGCTTGGCAATAAAGTATTCTTCTACAGTTCCCAAATAGGTTCCGTTTTTGAATTTTACCCTTAGACTAACATCAGAAACGATAGTTCCCATGCTTAGCCTGTGGCGCATGGCGATTCGTTTGCTTGTGACTCGGAACAATCCGTCTTCGCTTTTTTCTACTTTGAGAAAATCCTCATAATTACCCAAGGAAACACCTCCTTTGGTAATAAAATCGATGATCCATTCCTGTTCAAATTTTTCCAAGTTAGAATAGGAATAGGTTCTTTTGACAATGGGAAAAAGGACATCTGGATCAAAGCCATCTCCAATTGCCAAAGTGACTAAAAACTGAATAAGCACATCGTAGGGAAGTTCCGGGGTAAATTGAGATTCCATTTCCTCCTTTTCAATTGCATTTCGTAGTGCAGCGGCTTCGATCAATTCGAGGGCATTGGTGGGAACAAAGTAAATCTCTGAGGGAAGGCCAGGCTGATGGCCAGCTCTACCTGCCCGCTGGACAAAACGGCTAACTCCTTTTGGACTTCCTACTTGAATCACCCGGTCTACAGGTCTAAAGTCCACCCCCAAATCCAAGCTAGAGGTACAAACCACCAATTTCAGAACTCCTTCATGAAGGGCATTTTCTACCCAAGCCCGGACAGACATGTCCAAGGATCCATGATGCATAGCTATCCAACCTGCCCAATCTGGCCTCGTTTCTAGGATTTTTTGATACCATATTTCTGTTTGAGATCGGGTGTTGGTGAAGAGAAGAACTGTTTTTCCCTCCTCAATAATCTTAATTACCTGATCCAACATCCGGATTCCCAGATGTCCAGCCCAAGGATATTTTTCTATTTCCTCCGGGAAAACAGAATTAATCAAAATCTCTTTTTCAACTTGGGCCTTGATGATGTGTATAGGAAGCTCATTTCCGAGGAGTACTTTGGCGGCTTGATTTAAATTCCCGATAGTTGCTGAAATCGCCCAGCGACGAAAAGTCTGCGGACAGATTGCCTGGATATATTCCAAAGCCAATTGCACTTGAATACCTCTTTTGTTTCCAACCAACTCATGCCACTCATCTACTACGATGCATTGAAGGCTGTGGAAAAGTTCCTGGTGACCCTTTTGTGAAATCAGAATGTGCAAAGTTTCCGGTGTGGTGATCAGGCATTCAGGAGGTCTTTTTTTTAGGGCTGCTCTTGTTTTGGGGTCGGTATCCCCATTTCTTACGGCAACCTGCCATGGCAAACCGATTACCTCGCATACTTCCTGCATGGCCTTTTGAATATCCTGGGCTAGGGCACGTAGGGGAGTTACCCAGATCAATTGGATTCCATTGTTCTTTGGCTTTTGCCATGTATCTGGGTTATTTTGGATGTATTCCAAAATTGCAGGAAACCAAAGCGCAAAAGTTTTTCCTGAACCCGTTGGAGCATTTAATAAGCCTGATTTTCCATCCAAATAATCCTTCCAGGCCTGTATCTGAAAAGGGAAGGGAGTCCAGTTTTTTTTCTGGAAATAATCAAAAGCTACGTTGAGTCTTTTATCCTCCATTGGATAGGCTCTTTGGTTTTTTTAAAGTCGGAAATTCAGGCTATTTTTTTACAATTCCATTTTAATGGCATAAAGTGTCGGGTGAAAAATTTAGCCATCTGTGACGAGAGATACCTCAATACTCGTTTTTCTTGATAATTTTAGTAATTCATAAACCGAAGTGTCTCCATTTCGTTTTGAATACAAAACCCCGAATAAATGAAAAAGTTGTTCTTCATAGCGATTGTCCTCTTGGGCATTTCCTCCTGTTCAGAAACTGAGCCAGATCAATATACCGGTAGAGAGTTGAATTTCGAGCTTTTCAAATCAAGTGACTATGATTTTACCGGTACTATGAATGTGAAGGAATTAGTAGCCGGTGGATTGGAGCTCACGCTAAGAATGAATGGGGTCAAAGCCAATTCAGATTATAGTTATCCTGCTCATTTGCATTTTGGGAGTTATGACCAAGCAGATGCTCCTATTGCCTTTATGCTAAACCCTGTTTCAGCTAAAACTTTGGAATCAAACACGATCCTAGGAAAATTGTCCGATGGCTCTCAGCTTGATTTTGAAGCCATGCGGATGTTTGATGGCCATGTAAAAATCCATTTAGCAAATGAAGGTCCGGACTATCAGGTAATTCTTGTAGCTGGAAATGTTGGTGCAAACCCCTCAGCATTCAATCCTGACGATTTAGCTATTTGCGGAAAGGGATTTTAAATGATATTTCAGAAAGCAAAAAAGGCAGCGGTTAGGCTGCCTTTTTTGTTTTTCTTTTAGTGAGTATTAATTGATCACCACAGGGAAAGTGATGTCTAGATCAGTTTCTCCTCCTGCTTGGATGTAGTTAGCGAAATTTGGATTGTTTGCGCCTGGGAAGTTTTTATCCAGATCATGTCTCAAGATTACTTGAAGTTGGGTGTTGTTTGTTCCAGGAGAGGAAGAAACTGTTACCAAGTTTTTCAATCCTAAAGCAACACCATTTCCATCGGCATAGCTTGTGGTAAGAATATTACTTGTAATTCCTGATCCAAGGAAAAAGAATTGATGTTCATCTGCTTCTGCCAAAATCTCCTCTGTGATATCTTCTCCTTCGATGGAGTTCAGAACTTCGATTGTCATTTGATACTTCTTGCCCTTTGTGACATTTACTGGCTGAATTGTTGGAGTTGCTCCAACCTCAATGCCTTGTGGATCGCTTGCCTTGAAGGATACAGCAGCACCAACTGGGTTATTCGAGGCGTCAAGTTCCTGAAAAGTTAAGATCACATCAGTAATTACCTCTCCATCATTTTCTTTTTCCGGATCTTCACTTTCACAAGATGCAAATCCAAATGCAAGAATTGCAAGTAGGTAGAGGGGTAGCTTTCTTAGGTTTTTCATAATAATTGATAGTTAGAATTGGTAATTGAGTTTTAAAGAAATGTTTCTTCCCATGTCTGAAGTAAAATACCTGAATCTATTCATGTATTCTTTGAATTCAGTGTCAAATAGGTTATTTACTTGAAGACCAATATTGAATTGGTTATCAGCTAGTTTTATTTTTTTCTGATAGGAAATATTGATTAAAGCATATCCCGGAGGTGCAGGTGCCAAATCGAAATCAGGTTCTCTGGATTGCCTTGCAACCAAGAGATTACTAAGGGTAATCAGATCAGAATTTTTAGAATCGCTTTTTCCCAAGGCATAGGAAACTCCCCAGTCCATTCTATCGGAGGGTATAAAAGGGAAGAAGTTGTTTTCATCCAGATTTCTAGCCCGAATAATCGATCCTTTCATGTAGGCATTTAGGCGATCTGAGAAAGAATAGCTTCCGGAAAGGTCAAAGCCATATAGAAGTGCGTCTGCCTGTAGGTATTCGTAGACGTTGAAAGTACCTCGGAGACTGACAAAAGTCTCACCAGTTGGATTGAGATAGATGTAATCGTTGATCCGATTCACATACCCGGTGAGTTCAATAAGAGCCTTATTGCTTTCAAACTCTAGCTCATTGACCCATTTAATTGACTTTTCTGAATTTAGATTAGGATCTCCAATTTCAACTGCTGCAGCACCATGATGGAGACCTTGGCTGAAAAGCTCATTCACATTAGGTGGTCTCCATGCTGATCCCAAATTGGAAGAAAAGGAGAAATAGGGGCTGAGTTGGTATAATCCTCCGATAAAGGCCGAGAAATTCTGGTAACTCAGATCGGACTCTTGCAATTCTTCTCCTACATATCTGGCTGCTTGAACTGTCCTGTAATCGTATCTGGCTCCAGCTTCTATTTCCAAAGGACCTTTGAGATACTTTTCCATCAAATAAATCCCTGCATTCAGCATGTCATAATTAGGAATCAAAGGGGTAACACCAGTTCCTGGAATATTGCTGTTTGCTTGCTGGATTAGATTAATTCCGAATGAGCCATTCCAGTTGCTCTTAAAATTGTGATCAAGAAAAAGATCTACCGTGTTGGTGAAAAGCTGCAAATCCAAACTCGGTTTTGCATTCAAATCTCCACGTCTTCGATCGTACTCCTGTCGGTTATTTGCCTGAAATCCATATTGAAGATTAAGCTTCCAATCTGTATTTAGATGGTAATGCGCTTTGATTTTAGCCAAATGATGTGATACTACCTGCTTGGGATTGGAGATGTCGTAAGAGAAGTCAGGTTTTAGGAATGGCTCTCCATTTTCAATGATTTCATTGAGATCAGAAAGATTTCCAGTGTGGGCATCCCGAAGAATCCCCAACTCAGTATTGAAAAAGCTATAATATCCTTCAACTCCAAGTTTATCTCTGCTATAGCCTATGGAGGAAGAAAAATTATACTCCGACATTCCCGTATTTGCCTGGTAGTATCGTGGAGATCTGATGTATCCAGCTCTTTTCCCTGAAGCCTGAATACGATAGCCTAAGCCTTTGATTTTATCTGAACCTCCGGTATGGGAGGTAGAAATATTTCCCATTCTTCCATTGGTACTTCCCAAAAGATGAATTTCAGTCAAACTCTTTTTAGAAGTAGGCAGGGCAGGTGGATTGACCATAATCACTCCACCCATTGCTTCTGGACCAAATCTTACCGTTTCTGCACCTTTTATTACCGTGATTTCATCTGCCAAAAACGGATCAATCTCTGGTGCATGTTCTGCACCCCATTGTTGTCCTTCCAAGCGGATTCCATTATTCAGAATCATGATCCTGTTGCTGTGAAGGCCATGAATCACAGGTTTTGCAATCGTATTTCCCGTAGAAAAAGTAGTGACTCCGGCTACACGCTTAAGGCTTTCTCCTAAGCTTTCTCCTCTTGCCATCAGGAGGTTTTCTCCATAAAGAGAAGTTACTGCAGTAGTCGTTTGAACCGCTTCCCGATGTCCGTGAACTTCCACTCCTGAAAGATCGAGCGATTCTTCCTCTATTCTAAAAGTTTGATTTAGGGTATTTCCTGTTAACTGGATCGTTTGAAGAATTTCTTTGTGACCCAAAAATTGAACCCGGATGGTATAGGTACCTGGGCATAAATCACGGATGGTGAAATTTCCATTCTGATCTGAAACTGCCCCTGTCCGGTTTTCCATAATCCAGATATAGGCAGCCTCAACAGGCTCATCATTTTCCTGATGAAGAATCTTTCCCTTCAGTGTAAGATTACACTTTTGCGCATGTGCAGTCTGAAAACTGAACAAGACAGTTACGAAGAGAATGAAAAAACCTGCTTTTTGTAACATCGTTGCAAAACTATAGAATGGCATTTGTTTAAACCAAAGTTTTTGAAACAAAGTTGCATAAAATGTTGAGTGGTGAAAAAATCGGATCAGCATAAAAAGAGGATGATCAAAAAAAATCCGGCCACTAGGTAGCCGGATTAAAAAGAGAAGTTTTTTAGCTTATCCCAGCCAATTGGCCCAAGGAATTCTGCTTAGGATTAAAACTAATCCCACAGCATAAAGCATGTAAACACTTCTGAATTTTGCTCTGGAATTGGAAAGTTTTTTGGTGCGGATGTACCCCAGAGAAATCAAAACGATAGCAATGATATTGATCAAAGGATGCTCAAGAGCAGTCAATCGGGCTGCTGCATCACTCATAGCCCCTCCACTAGTCAATAGGGAGAAACCAACTGGACTGACGAAATAAAGGATGAGCCCAAGGAGCAATTGAATGTGAGAAAGGATAAAGCCGATGAGGGCAATTTTTCGGTCTTTCTCTGTAAACTCTCTACCTGACAGAGAGCCTATTAAAGCCCAAAAGATCACAAAGATCAAGGCAGCTAATGCCAGATAAGCTACTCCAGAATGCGCGTGTTGTATTCCTGTATACATAGATTTTTATTTATGGAATTGAAATTAGTACAAAACTGATAGTAAAAAGGATTGTTTGAGAGGATTTTTACTCGACATAAAGAACCAAGCCTTTAAGGTATTCCGTCTCAGGATGAAAAATATTCACCGGATGGTCGGCAGGCTGGGAGAGATGATGCAAAATCTTAACCTTTCGTTTACTTTCCATCGCAGCGGCTGTGATGGTGTGATTGAAAAGATTTTTGTCCACCACCTGGCTGCAGGAAAAGGTAAATAAAATCCCTCCCGGTTTAATTTTTCTCAAGGCTTCTGCATTTAGCCTTTTGTAAGCCTGAACTGCATTATGTCGGGCTTTGATGTTTTTAGCAAATGCGGGTGGATCTAAAACGATCAGGTCGAAATCATCGCCAATTTCTCTGATGTATTTTACTACATCGACTACTATGGATTGATGCTTTCCAGAGAATCCGGAATTCAACTTTACATTCTCCTCAGTCAATTCAATCGCCTTTGCGGAGATGTCCACAGAATGAACTTCTTTGGCTCCTTCCTGAAGCGCCAAGACCGAAAATCCTCCTGAATAGCAAAAGGTGTTTAGAATTTTTTTGCCTTTGGAATAGGTAGAAACCAGTTTTCGGTTTTCTCTTTGATCTATGAAAAAGCCTGTCTTTTGGCCTTTTTCCCAATCTATCTTATAAGTCGCTCCATATTCCTGCACCAAATCAGTTTCTGCTTTCCCCCAAATCCATTCATTGGATTCAATTTCCAGATTCTTGGGAAGTGTTTCGGCACTCTTGTCGAAAATACCTTTCATTTGGTCTCCATATACTGCTTTCAATGCCTGCGCAATATCTTCCACATGCCTATGTATTCCCACATGATGGGCTTGAATTACCGCTGTTCCGTTGTAAAAATCCACAATCAATCCAGGAATCAAATCACCTTCGCCGTGAACCAGACGATAGACATTGGTTTCGGAGTTTTCTGTCAGTCCCAGACTTTTTCTCAAAGCAAAGGCTGAGGAGATTCTTTCTTTCCAGAATTCGGAATCAATTTCCCTTTCCTCAAAAGAGATGATCCTAACCATTATGGAACCTTGGGAAAAATGACCGATCCCAAGAAATTCATTTTTCGAAGAGTAAACAGAAACCAAACCCCCATTTTCAATTCCTGTATCGCTTTTTGCAATCGCGCCAGAAAAGACCCAATGATGTCTTCTATAAAGGGAGATCTCTTTTCCTTTTTGCAGGAAAATTTTAGGATAGTTCATCGGTAGTATGGTTTTGGTCCGGG
Source organism: Algoriphagus boseongensis (assembly GCF_004362805.1). Lineage (GTDB taxonomy): Bacteria > Bacteroidota > Bacteroidia > Cytophagales > Cyclobacteriaceae > Algoriphagus > Algoriphagus boseongensis. Next base: position 1,135,869 of record NZ_SNYF01000005.1, on the reverse strand, counting down.
AAAGAAAAGGATCCAATCAGCATGGATAAAATGCTAAAGGCTAATCCAATTAAATGTGTTTCTGGTAATTCTAAATTTTCAGCGACTAAATAGGCAATCATACCAATAACCATGGCCATGAGTGCACCCATTTTTGAGGCTTTTTTCCAATACAATCCAGCAGTCAAAGGAACAAAAAGGGAAACAAGCATCAAGATGGAAGCTCCTGCAACCAATTCATAAATGTTGGATTCCCAGGTCGCTATCAGAGTAGCAATCACAGCAACTGAGGCGATATTGATTCTCAAGATCCAAAGCAGATGCTTGTCTTGCAGTTTATCTCCGAAGTAAGGCCGGATGATATTTTCGGAAATAATTGCCGATGGAGCCAATAATCCCGAACTGGTTGTACTCATAATTGCAGAGATCAATGCCCCGAAAAACATGATTTGAATAGGTAAGCCTCCATGCTGAAGAACCATTGAGGGAAGGAGCATCTGTTTGTTTTCCAAATAAAGCTCTGGATATAAAACCTTCGCACCCAGCGCAATGAATAGTGGTAATAAACCAAAGCTTAAATAAAATGCTCCTGCCAGATAGGTAGATCGAACAGCAACCTTTTCTGATTTGGAAGACATCACCCGCTGATAAATATCCTGAGATGGAATACTTCCCAAACCAAGGATAGCCCATGCTCCAAGATAATTGGTCCAACCAGATAAAGTATTCTCCGGAAAAAACTGAAAGCTTTCAGGTGGAGCTTGAGAAAAGATCGCACCAACTCCGCCAGCCTCCTGCGCCACCATGATTGCGACCCAGACCAATCCAATTACAATCATGGTAGTCTGGATAAAGTCAGTAATCGAAATTGCCCACATGCCTCCTAAGAAAGTATAGAAGACTACTATTCCTGCGGAGATTAGGATTCCTTGAGTCAAACTTATATCAGCAACGGTTCCCAAAACCAAGCTTAAGGCCACCAATTGAGCAGCCACATAGCCGAAATAGGCTGGGATCATGAAAATCGAAGCAAAAAACTCAATCCGCTTTCCAAAAAGCTTCTGAAAAACGTCCCCGATGGTTAAGACATTCATCTTATACATGGGTCTCAGGTAAAACATTCCAAAAAGAACCAGACAGAGTGCACCTCCAAATGGATCTTCAATTACGCCTATAAGCCCATCCTCAAGATAAACTGAAGAGGCTCCGAAGATTGTTTCAGATCCAAACCAAGTGGCAAACAGGGCAGAAGCAGAAAGAAAAAGAGGCAGGGATCGCCCTGCCAATACAAAGTCACTGGAATTTTTAACCAACCTGGAGGACCAAGCCCCTACAGCCACAGTCAAGCACAAATAGATGATGATCGCGGTGAGCAGCAAGTCCGGTTAGCTTATTTTTTTGCCATACATTTTCTCACGGAGAGCTTTGATCTCATCGCTGCCTAGGTAATCGTCATAGCTCATTCTTCTGTCGATAGTTCCGGTAGGAGTGAATTCCACAATTCTGTTACAGGAAGACTGTACGAAGGTGTGGTCATAGGAAGACATCAAAACGGTTCCCTGAAATTCAACAATCGCATTGTTGAAAGCGGTAATGGATTCCAAATCCAAGTGGTTGGTTGGCTCGTCCATAACCAAGAGGTTAGGGTTTTGAAGCATCATTCTAGAAACCATGCATCGTACTTTTTCTCCTCCTGACAGTACTGAGCATTTCTTCAAGGTTTCTTCTCCTGTGAAAAGCATTCTTCCCAAGAAAGTTCGGACATAGGCCTCTTCCTGGTTGGTGGAATACTGTCTCAACCAGTCAATCAAGTTTAACTCTGTTTGAAAATATTTGGAGTTGTCATTAGGTAAATAGGCCTTGTTGATAGTTACTCCCCACTTTAAGGTTCCTTTGGAAGGTTTACTTTCTTCCATGATCACTTGGAAAAATTTATTAACCGCCTGCTTGGTCTTGGAAATGAAGGCGATTTTATCTCCTTTATCCACCATCAAATTTACGTCGGTGAAATAGGTAACTCCGTCTTCTTTGAGTTCCAGATTTTCAGTCATAAAAATCTGATCTCCGGCTTCTCGCTCAGGTTTGAAAATGATTCCCGGATATTTTCTGCTCGATGGCTCAATGTCGTCCACATTTAGTTTTTCCAGCATTTTCTTTCTGGCAGTAGCTTGACGAGACTTAGCCACGTTGGCCGAGAATCGTGCAATAAAGTCCTGAAGTTCTTTTCTCTTCTCATCCGCTTTTTTATTCTGATCGGATCTTTGCTTCAGTGCAAGTTGAGAAGATTCGTACCAGAAAGTATAGTTACCGGAGTAGATCTTGATTTTCCCAAAGTCAATATCCACGATGTGAGTAGATACAGTATCCAGGAAATGTCGGTCGTGAGATACGACGATTACCAAATTTTTGAAATCAATCAAGAAATCCTCCAACCAAACGATGGTTTCCGCATCCAAGTCGTTGGTAGGTTCGTCAAGGATCAGGATGTCAGGATTGCCGAAAAGCGCCTGTGCCAAAAGCACTCGTACTTTTTGGTTACCTGCCAATTCTTTCATTTGCATGTAATGGAGTTCCTCGGAGATTCCCAAACCAGAAAGTAGCGCCGCAGCATCTGACTCAGCATTCCAACCGTCCATTTCAGCAAATTCTGCCTCAAGTTCGGAAGCTCTGATTCCATCCTCCTCGGTAAAGTCAGCCTTCATGTAGATCGCGTCCTTTTCCTCCATGATGGAATAAAGTTTTTTATGCCCCATTAAGACAGCTTTTAAAACTTCCACTTCATCAAATTCAAAGTGGTTCTGCTTCAAGACGGCCATTCTCTGTCCTGGAGTGATGTTTATAGCTCCTGAGGTGGAATCAATTTCTCCGGAAAGGATTTTCAAAAAAGTGGATTTCCCAGCTCCGTTTGCTCCGATTACCCCATAGCAATTGCCTGGAGTGAATTTGAGGTTTACGTCTTCGAAAAGGGTACGTTTTCCAAATTTTAGGGAAAGATTATCTACTGAAATCATGAATTTGTTTGGCTTTTGAGAGGCGCAAAGATAGGGAATAAAATTTTTTTGAACCTTTATCCCAAATTCACATTCTACCATTTGAGAATATTAATCTCAAAATATTTTGAACGTTAATTATATTGACGGGCTAATTACCCTTAATTCCTTCTATGAGGCATTTATACCTCCCATTTCTTATAGTTTCACTTTTGCTTTTTGCCTCTTTTTCTTCTTTGGCGCAGCAATCCACCGTGGGTAAGGAATTCTGGGTTGGATTCATGGAAAACAACAGGGTATTTGCCACCGGTCCCAACAACCAAGGTGCCCCAGACTTTGCTGTTTTGGTCATCACTGCAACAGAAAATACAACTGGAGCAATTGAATATCTGGGTAATCAGCAGGCTTTTACTCTTTCCGCTGGGCAGCAATTTACCCTGAGGGTTCCATCAGAAGATTTGGATCTTTTGCACCGGTCAAGTGGTAATATTGAGAATAAAGGAATTTATATTTCTTCCTCGGGTAAAATAGCAGTTCATGCGTTTAATGAACGTTTTCGAAGTGCGGATGGAACAGTGGTTTTGCCAGTTGGTACGTTAGGAAAGGATTATTACATCACCTCCCATTTTGAGATCTTAACTGCCAGTGTCAATTTCAATGGGAATATCAATAATGAAAGTACACTTTTGGTAGTTGCAACAGAAGACAATACATCCATTGAAATTTCCACCTCAGTCGAAACTATTAATGGAAACCAAGCTAGAACTCCTTTTTCCATAAAACTTAATAGAGGTCAGAGTTATCAAATCAAAGCAAGAGGAGATTTGACTGGGTCTAGAGTGAGAGTAATCGGTGATAATGCTGATGATTGTAAAAAGATTGCAGTTTTCGGAGGGAATAAATGGACTGGAGTTGGGAATTGTGGTCAAGCGAATGATCATTTGTTTCAGCAAGCCTATCCTGTAAACACCTGGGGGACTTCATTTGTCCATGTGGCATTGGAAGGTAGGTCTTCAGGGGAATTGGTTAAAGTTGTAGCCGCTGAAAACGGCACAGTGGTTAGAGTAAATGGGACATCAGTTGGTACTTTAAATCAGGGAGAATGGCTGCCAATAGAATTCAATGAAGATGAGTCCGCAAAAATTGAAACATCAAAGCCTTCTTCTGTTACCGTTTTTTCGAAAAGTATGGACTGTAACCGTCTGAATTCTCCAGAAGCCAGAAATGGTGATCCTTTTATGATTACCTACAGCCCAGTAGAGCAAAGTCTTAAGGATATTACTTTTAATGCGATGGCTTTGCCTTCCATTACTAACCACTACATCAATATTGTAGTACAAAGTGGTACAGAAAATCAGACTTTTTTGGATGGACAAAATGTGGGAGCAAGGTTTTCTCCATTACCAGGAGATAATCAGTTTTCGATAGCCAGGATTGAAATTTTTCAAGGAGCCCATAAGATTTCTAATAAAGATGGTTTTACGGCTTATGTCTATGGTTTTGGAGAAATAGAATCCTATGGATATGCTGCTGGAGCTGCACTGGACAATTTGAATTTTAAAACAGATACCAAATACGACTTTGAGGTAGAAGGGGAGCGGGTAGCTTGTTTGAATGTGGAAGGATTATGGGATATTCTTCCCGAAAACCCTGATTTCACTTATTTCCTTTGGGATTTTGGTGACGGATCTGCAGTAAAAGAAGGAAAAGAAGTACTGCATGAATTTAAATCACCAGGGATTTTTGAAGTAACTGTAACCGCAGCCTTAAGTCCAAACTCCTGTGATGAGCAGGAGGAGGTTGTGTTTGAAATTCAGGTTTTGGAAACTAAAGCCGAGATAGTCGGTGAACAATCCGTCTGTCCTGATATAGAGGAGATTGTTTATTACCTGAAAGGAAAGGAAAATTTTTCCAAAGGTGTTTTTGAAATCGAGGGAGGTGAAATTATCCAAGATTATGGAGATTCGGTCTTGGTAAAATGGGGAGGAGCAAATGATAATGCCAAATTGAGAATTCTTCCATTTTCCCCTAATGGATGTCCTGGAGAACCCATAGAATTGCCCGTGGTAATCAACCAGCGAATTACAGTCACTGAAGCAGAAGGACCTATTGACGTGTGTTTTGACCCTGCGGCATCCATCATTTATTCTGCCCCGAATCCGCTTTCAGGTCGTGGATATGAATGGACAGTGACTGGAGGTCAAATTATTTCCGGACAAGGATCACCTGATTTGGAAGTAGTTTGGGATCAACCTGGAATAGAAGGAAAAGTGGAATACCTGGCCTATAGCTTAGATGACAATCAATGTGAGGGTAAAGCTCCTGCGATTTCTGTAAAAGTATCTCCTGAATTTACAGCAAAGACTTCCAATGTCACTTCTATTTTATGCTTTGGACAATCTACAGGCTCCATTTCCTTGGATGTTCAAGGAGGAGTGCCGCCTTACTCCTTCAAATGGTCTCATAATTCAAGTTTAGTTTCTCCGATTGCCCAAAATTTACCAGTTGGTCAATATTCAGTAGAAATCAAAGATCAATTGGGATGTGTGAGGATTTTGGAAAATATTGAAATCACCCAGCCGGAACTATTAGAGGTGGTTAAAAGCGAGCCTCAAGGAACCTCTTGTTATGGAAAGCCAGACGGAGAGATTCGATTGGAAATAAAAGGAGGGGTTCAGCCTTATGTTTTGGATTTTGATGGAAGCTCCTTTTCCGGTTCGCTTTTGGTAAATGATTTACCTCAGGGAAAATATTCCTGGAAAGTGACCGATGGCAATGGATGTATCGTTCCTCTTGAATTTGAAATTACCTCTCCATCACCACTAGAGGTGGATGTCAGACTAGAGAAACCTGCTTGTCCAGGTGGCTCAAATGGGGAATTGTTGGCACTACCAAAAGGAAGTTTCGGTCCCTACTTTTATCAATGGAAGGAAGTTTCCAGTTCTTCAGCCTATGTTACTGAACTGGCTAAAGGGATTTATGAATTAGAGGTTACAGATTCCAAAGGTTGCGTAAGTATTGGTAAAGGGGAGGTCAAAGAAGCAGCTCCAATAATCAGAATGCCTACTGGATTTGATCCAAGAAAGGATAATGGGATTTTTAAAGGAGTGTCAAATTGTGAAACATCGTTTGACCTATGGGTATTTAATCGCTGGGGCCAATTGATTTATTTTGGGAAAGAAGGCTGGGATGGCACAGTTTCTGGTAAAGATGCGCCGAGTGGAACATATTCCTTTTCTGTGAGTTATTACTTCGAATTGGATGGAAGTCAACAAATAAGTAATATTAAAGGATATTTCACCCTAGTCAGATAACACCACCCTTAATTAAACCGAGTTGATACACCCTTATTTGTAAAATGAAGCACAACAAAAGATTAATAATCTTTTTGGTGTGCATTTCATTTTTCTTGAGCCTCCACGGAATGGCTCAAAGCACGATTGGTAGAGATTTTATTGTCGGGTTTATGGAGAATAACCAAAAACCAACTCAGCCCGACAAAGCTGTAATTGTAATTACGGCAAATGAGGATGCCTCAGGAACTTTCAGTTTCCAGGGACAGGTGGAGACTTTTTCCCTTACCAAAGGTCAAATTTTTAAAAAAGAATTTCTTTCGACCACCAACGATATCATTCATAGAAATTCTGATGCAATAGAAAACAAATCTGTTTTCATCAATTCCTCCGGTGATCTAGCTGTCTATGCTTACAATACTCGCCAAAACAGTACCGATGCCACGGTTATTTTACCAGTTTCAAATCTCGGTAAGGAATATTTCGTAACGGCCCATTTTAGTCCAATAATTGCCGGTCCTGATAATTCATCATCCACTGCATTAATTATCGCCAATGAAAATGGAACTGAAGTGGAAATTACGCCTGCAGTTACTACCGAGAGTGGGAAAGCCGCCAAAGCCCCTTACACGATTACATTAAATGCAGGTGAATCTTATCAAATCAAGGCGTTAGGAGATCTTACTGGCACACGTGTTCGTGTGGTTAATTCCACTCCTGGAGATTGTAAAAAATTGGCTGTATTTGGGGGAAATAAAATGACAACTGTAGCCGATTGTGGAAAAACAGGTGATCATATGTTTAATCAGTCCTTTCCTGTCGAATACTGGGGTAAATCTTATATCCATATTCCTCTGAAAAACCGTACCTCTGGGGAAATAGTGAAAGTCCTTGCTGGTACAGATAACACTTCGGTTTTAGTAAATGGGGTGAATAGAGGGACAATAAACCAAGGAGAATTTTTAACCTTGGATTTTGCTGTGAATGAAGTAGCAACAATTGAAACTTCGAACCCTTCAGCAGTATCTTTGCTTTCAAAGAGCCAGGATTGTAACACCTCTCCAGGATTAATTGGTGATCCATTTTTATTGACCTACCAAAGCAATGAGCAAAGAATTCAGAATATTGAATTTTACTCTGTAGATGAATCTGGGTTTCTTTTTAACAATGCTAATATCATTGCTCCGACAAGTTCTCTAAGTCAGATTCGTTTGAATGGAGGTTCCATTACCTCTCAGTTTAAGCCAGTACCGGGAAACCCTTCTTTTTCTTATGCACAAGTAAATTTAAATGACGGCTACAATTCTTTTACAAGTGAGGAAGGAGCAATAATTTATGTTTATGGTGCAGGACAAAGGTCATCCTATGGATATTCGGCAGGATTTTCGGTTCCCTCGACTGAGCTAGTAATTCAAGATGATCAAGGTGAAGAAATTGGCAGCAACTCAGTCTTTTGCCTTGGAGAGGAAAATGTTTGGGAGATCAGTTCTTCCCTTTCCCAGTTTGAAAACTTCACCTGGGATTTTGGAGACGGATCTACGCCCAAGTCAGGAAAAACTGTCACTCATGCCTTTGACAAAGCTGGGAATTTTACTGTGAAAATTACAGCCAGTACAGGAACTGGTAATTGTGCCGTTCAGGAGACTAAGGAGTTTGAAGTAGAAGTAGAAGAAATTGTAGCGGAGGTAGTAGGTCCATTGAGCGCTTGCCCAGGAGCTGAAGTGACTTATTTTTTGAAAAATGAAGAAGTCCCTGTTCCTGGAAATTGGCTAGAAATTTCAGGTGGACAAATTTTGGATCAAAAAGATGATCAAATTACAATAAGATGGCTGGAAGGCTTCGAAATAGGTAAAATTATTGTAGCTCCAAAATCCTCCTCAGGATGTTTGGGTGAGGAAATTACCCTTGAGATTGAGATTGGAAAAGGGGAATCGCTTCCAAAACCTATAGGGCAATCAACCCTATGTGGCCCCATACTAGAATCTTATTTCTACGAAGCTCAGATTGAAAAAAACTCTCAAATATCTTGGACGGTAGTTGGAGGAGAAATAATATCAGGTGATGGTTCCTCCAAGGTGGAAGTTCTTTGGAAAATCGATTCTCAAAATTGGGAAATTTCCTTCCAGGCAAACAATGTAGAAGGGGATTGTGGCTTATCCTCTCAAGTATTAAAACTCGAAAGATCGGAGCCAATAGTTATAAAGCCTTTTGAAATTTTAACACCATTGTGTCCAGGGGAAGATAGCGGTTCTGCAGAGGTTAAAATCGAAGGAGGTTCTGGTAATTACGAAATTCAATGGAGTCATGATCCTCAGGCTAAAACTTCAAAAGTTGATGGTTTAGCAGCTGGGAAATATACAGTTACTGTTAAGGATAAAGATGGATGTGGTAGCGCTCAATTGGAAGTGGAGGTAAAGAATCCTCCAGGTATGAGATTGTTGTCAGAAATAGAAACCAAACCAGAGACCTGTGAAGGTACAAATTCCGGTAGTTTCAGAGTTAAAGTAGGAGGTGGAGTTCCACCCTATACTATAGAAGGATTAGAATCCTCTTGGGATGGTCAATTTTTGAATGTCTCTGGACTTTCCAAAGGTCCTTTTAATCTATTTGTACTTGATTCAAAGGGTTGTTCACTTTCAATCCAGGGCCAAATAGGTGCTATAACTCCAATGACTTTGACATTTGTAGAGGAAAACCAAGGTTGTTCAGGTGGAAATACTGGATCATTAGCAGTTGAAGTTTTAGGCGGTGTACCTCCATACAAATACGAATGGAGTTTTGATGGAGGAGTTGCGATAGCTTCAACTAGTACATCAACATCTACGAGATCAGTTAGCTCAGGAAAGAGAATAAGTTCAATGCCTTCCGGAGGCTATTATGTCCAGATTACAGATGCAAATGGTTGCACTGTCAGAGGATTAGGGATGATTTCTGATGCGAAGCCTATTGTAAGAATGCCAACTGGTTTTATGCCAAAAGATGGTTCCTATGAACCGGTTTCCAATTGCTCAGTTTTGTTTGACATGAAGGTCTTTGATCGATGGGGGAATTTGATTTACTCCGGAACAGAAGGCTGGGATGGTGAGTTAAAAGGACAAGAGGCCCCGATTGGAACTTATTCTTACAGACTGGTTTATTATTATCCGATGAATGGTGAAGAGCTATTTGAGGAAATCCAAGGAGTTTTCACCTTGATCAAGTAAATTGGAGGAGAGTGATGGGGAAAGGGAAAAATGCTTGCCAGGATCAGATTTAAATTCTTTTTTATTTTTTTTCTGGGTTTACTAACCTCCACGTCTTCTTTTGCCCAACTCAATACCCTCGGAAAAGAATTTCTAATCTCATTCCTTGAAAATGGAAGGCCTCTGGACACCGTAAATACGGCAACCGAAAAGGTACTTCTCCTCATAACAGCGGCTGATAAAACCTCAGGGACCATAGAAACTCCCAAGCAAACCCTGTCTTTTTCTTTGGAAAAAGGACAACAGTTTTCTGCGGAATTTGATGCTATTCGGGAAGGTTTGCTTCACCCAGTTTCTGGGATAGTAGACCAAAGAGCAGTCAAGATTATTTCCACAGCTGACATTGCAGTTCACACCATCAATGGACGGGCTTATTCTTCTGACGGGACAGTGGTTCTTCCCATTCGCTCGCTTGGGTTCGATTATATGGTTTTTACCCATCATGAAAGAAGCTATGTAGCTGGTTCTACTCTGAATCATACCATTCTGGAAAGTTCCATGGTTATAGCTGCTGTAGAGGATAATACGGAAATTGAAATCACCCCTTCCATTTTTACCGAAAGTAGCAATCCTCAGAATATACCTTTCAAAATCAAGCTGAATGCGGGTCAGACTTATCAGTTGAAAGCTGATGGGGATCTAACCGGAACCACTGTGAAGGTCTTAAATGACGGAGGAACAAACTGCAAGAAAATAGCCTTGTTTTCTGGAAATCGAATGACCAGTTCTGCCAGATGCGGGACTACTGGAGATCATCTTTTTCAGCATACTTATCCAACATCCACATGGGGTAAATCTTATATCCACATACCACTCAAGGACAGGACATCAGGGGAATTCGTAAAGGTTTTAGCCAAGGAAAATGGCACGGAAGTATTTGTGAATGGGGTTTCCAAAGGAAGATTGGATGCCGGAAAACAACTTCGATTGGAGTTTGGGAAAAATGAAGTGGCCTATATTACTACTAGTAAACCTAGCGCTGTGGCGGTGCTTTCGAAAAGTGGGTTTTGCAATGAATTTTTTGCGGCCTCGCTGGGTGATCCTACTTTTTTCCAATACTCACCTAATGAGCAATTGATTACTAATGCCCCATTTTCTACCGGAAAACTCTATGGAAGATTTAATCTAACTGTCGATCATTTTGTCAACTTGATTGTGCCCAAAAAATCTGAATTCAAAACACTTTTGAATGGACAATCCATTGGGAATCAATTTAAGCCCGTGCCGGGGACTGATTTTTCCTATGCCCAGTTTAAGGTTCCCGAAGGAGCTAATTGGGTGAGTAATCCTGATGGATTAATTGGCTATGTCTATGGATCAGGTCAAATAGAATCGTATGGATATTCCATTGGTACGGGTTTGGAGAATATACAGTACGAGGCAGATTCCAAGTATTCATTTGAGGTAATTGGAGAGAAAGTAGCTTGTTTGGGCGAGGAAGGTATTTGGGAAATTAATCCTGAAAACCCAATTTTCACCCAGTTTACCTGGTCATTTGGGGATCAAACTTCCACCAAAGATGGGAAGTCTGTGAAGCACACCTTTGCAAAACCAGGAAAATATTTGGTCAGCGTATTTGCGACTTCCGGAAGTGGGAAATGTGATGAAGAAGAGACTTTCAGATTTGAGGTGGAGGTCAAAGAATCAACAGGCAAATTGGAAGGCCCCGTGTCGGTTTGTCCTTTTGGAGATGAAATAGTTTATACCTTGAAAGATACCTCGAATGTTTCAAAGGTTAATTGGGAAGTCAAGGGTGGAGATATTTTAGAAGAAAGTTTGCTGAGCGTCAAAGTTCTTTGGAAGTCTCCTAATCCAGATGGCTTGGTTTTGGTCCAAACTTTTACCGATGAAGGTTGCCCCGGGAAACCTATAGAATTGAAAGTGGAGGTGACGGATGAAATCAATCCCGCCTTGCCGATAGGCCCTAGCGGACTCTGTGGAGGAGAAACAATTCTTGCCTATTCAGCACCTTATCCCAATGCAGATCATAAATATTTGTGGGAGATAAGTGGAGGAAAGATTATTTCAGGCCAAAATTCCCCAGAGATCAAAGTTGAATGGGATTTACAGGCCAGTGAAAAATGGATTTCCTATGAGGAGACCAGTAAAAAGAATTCTCAGTGTTTTGGAGTTTCAGAAAAATTGGAGGTCAAGCTTTATCCAGAATTTAAAATTGAGAAGTTTAATTCTCTACCTCCAGCTTGTCCAGGAGAATCCAATGGTGAAATTGAAATTTTTCCAACAGGAGGTTCTGGCACTTATGTTTTTACCTGGTCCCATGATTCCAAATTGAAATCAGCAAAGGCAAAAGGTCTTTCTTCCGGAAAATATGAAGTGAAAGTAGAGGATAAGACCGGCTGTGCTGTTGAGACTTTGCTTTTTGAATTGGAAGAGCCTTTACCGCTTAAAATCAATGGAGCAATAGAAACTAATCCAACCAATTGTGATGGAGGAGAGGATGGAGAAGCTATTTTGAAAATTACCGGTGGAAATCCTCCCTACATGATTTTAGGAAAAGAATCGAGTTGGGATGGAAATCGGTTGAGTGTTTTTGGGCTGGCTGCAGGAAAACAAAACCTATTGCTTCAGGATGAAAGAGGATGTACCCTGGAGGTTCCTGTGGAAATTTCCAGTCCTGAACCTATCCAAGTTCTGGCAAAAGTAGAAAACCCAGGATGTGAGGGGAGTTTAGACGGAGTTTTGGAATTGGAAATCAGCGGTGGAACAGGACCCTACCAAGTAATTTGGGATGATGGCAGAACTGGGTCAAGAATTGAAGAATTGCCATTTGGGGAATATTCCTACACTGTTCAGGATGCGAATGGTTGTGTTCTAAGGGGTAGTGCCCGCGTAAATCAGGCTCTCCCAGAGGTGAGAATGCCCACAGGTTTTAATCCCAAAGAAGGGGCATATGGACCAGTTTCCAATTGTAGTGTGTCTTTTGAAATGTGGATTTGGGACCGCTGGGGTAATTTGGTTTTTAAAGGAAGCGATGGATGGAATGGAAAAATTAAAGATACAGAGGCTCCGATCTCGACCTATTCCTATCTGATTCAATACACCTATCAATTGGAAGGATCAAGAAAAACCTCCGAGAAAAGCGGGACTTTCACCCTGATCCGATGAAGTTTTCATTTGAAAAAGAAAGATTTCAAATAGCTTTGTCCAAAATCCTTTTTTAAACCAATGAGAAAAATTTTAATAACAGGAGGGGCCGGATTTATAGGTTCCCATACTGCAGTTGAATTGTGGAATTCCGGTCTTGAGCCCATTATTTTGGATGATTTATCCAATTCATCAGCCGGAGTAATCGATAGTTTGGAAGAAATCACCGGAAAAAGATTCGCTTTTTATCAGGGGGATTGTAATGACAGAAGCCTTCTTGAAAAGATCTCTGGTGAACATGAGATTACAGGGGTTATCCATTTTGCAGCATTCAAAGCAGTAGGAGAGAGCACTGCTTTTCCTTTGAAATACTATAAGAATAATGTGGGTTCTTTGCTGGTCTTATTGGACTGGATGAAAGAAAAAAATATAAAGGACTTGGTTTTTTCTTCCTCTTGCACAGTTTATGGTCAGCCTGAGGTTTTGCCAGTGACTGAAGCTACGCCAAGACAGGAAGCAGAAAGTCCTTATGGAAATACTAAGAAAATCTGTGAGGATATCTTGGTTGATTTTGTGAAAAGTAAGCCTGGAATCCGGGTGATTTCGCTCCGATATTTTAATCCAGTCGGTGCTCATCCCTCATCCAAAATCGGAGAATTACCTCTAGGTACCCCAAATAATCTGGTTCCTTTTATCACCCAAACCGCAGCAGGAATCCGGAAAAAATTGACTGTATTCGGGGATGATTATCCTACTCCGGACGGCAGTTGTATCCGAGACTACATCCACGTGGTAGACCTTGCGGATGCGCATCTGAGAGCCATCAGCTATCTTAAAAATCAAGCAATGGATTTTTACGACGTTTTCAACGTGGGAACTGGTCGGGGCAATTCGGTACTTGAAGTGATTCAAGCATTTGAAAAAGTAAGCGGGGAAAAGCTCAACTTTGAAATAGGACCCCGGAGACCCGGAGATGTCATCCAAGTCTGGGCTGATACCACAAAAATCAACCAAGTCCTCGGATGGTATCCAAAGTTTTCTCTGGAAGATTCTATGCGAGATAGCTGGAACTGGCAGAAAACGCTTTAAAAGAAAAAAGCCATTTATGTAGAAATAAATGGCTTTTTCATTTTAGTATCCCGCTGCTTGACCGTCTTTTCGGGATTCTGAAGCTCCGATATAGACTTTGTTTATTCGGTCAAAATAGATGGCTTGGTATCCTCCATAAGGGCCTACGCTGAATTCGACCCGATGTCCCATTTCCTCTAATTTTCTGATCACCTCATAAGAGAAACCACTCTCCAAATTCAAGGTGCCTCCATTAGTCATTTTCGATCCGGTCGGTTCGGAGGAACCGTTGTGTCTCATTCTAGGCGCATCTCCTGCTTCCTGGAAATTCATCCCGAAGTCAATATGGTTAATGACAATCTGGGTATGACCTTGTGGCTGGACTGATCCACCCATGAGGCCAAAGCTTAAATAAGGTTCACCATCTTTCGTGATAAAAGCAGGGATAATTGTATGAAAAGGTCTTTTTCCTTTCGCCAAGGAATTCCAATGGTTGGGGTCCTGGACATTAAATTGCTGTCCACGGTTTTGTAGAACAAAGCCAAGTCCATCAGGTACCATTCCTGATCCGAATTCATCGTAAATACTTTGGATAAAAGAGACCATGTTTCCATCCTTATCGGCTACCGTGAGATAGGTCGTGTTTCCCAATTCAAGATCTCCTGCTGGATATTCAGTAGCCGCCTTTTCCAGATCGATTAGCTTTCTGCGTTCTGCTGCATATTCTTTGGAGATTAGCTTTTCAACAGGGATTTGGTTGAAGGCAGGGTCGGCATAGAATTTAGCCCGATCTTCGAAAGCCAGTTTTTTAGCTTCTGTGAGTACGTGGAGATATTCCGCGCTTCCAAAGCCCATAGACTTAATATCATAACCTTCCAAAATATTGAGCATTTGAAGCACGGCAATGCCCTGACCATTTGGAGGTAATTCCCAAACATCGTAGCCTCTGTAATTTGTACTTACTGGTTCTACCCATTCGGAAGTATGCTTTTTTAAGTCCTCATAGCTCAAATACCCACCATTTTCCTTCATGAATCGGTCTATGGTTCTAGCAATTTCTCCTTCATAAAAAGCTGATCTACCTTCTTTTGCGATCATTTCATAGGTTCTGGCCAGATCAAGATTTTTAAATACATCCCCCTTTTTAGGGGTAGTTTTTCCATTAGGCATATAGGTTTTTCGAAAACCCGGAATGTCCTGCATGCTAGGCCACATGCCGTTCATTTGCCAAGCGATTACCTCTGAGACAGGAAAACCATTTCTACCATAATCAATCGAGGGTTGAAGTATTTCTTGCATAGAAAGTTTTCCAAATCGCTTATGCATTTCAAACCAACCGTCCACACATCCTGGAACAGAAACTGGAAGTGGACCAAGTAGAGGCACATAGTTTAGGCCCTTTTCTTTAAAGACTTCCATGGTCAAGCTTTCCGGAGCCCGTCCACTTCCGTTGAAACCATAAAGCTTTTTTGTTTTTGCATCCCAAATGATCGCAAATACATCTCCGCCAATTCCGCATGCATTGGGTTCAACTAGACCCAGCATTGCATTCGCAGCAATAGCGGCATCCATTGCTGATCCTCCTTTTTTCAAAATATCCAAAGCGACTTGAGTTGCTAAAGGCTGACTGGTCGCAGCCATCCCATTTTGAGCAAGGATTTCTGATCGGGTTGCAAAATTTCGCCCGGAAACCCGATCTTGGGAATAAGATAAAATTGGCATAAGTGCGCCGAAGGCCAAAGCAGTGATTATTTTTAATTTAATCATATTGAGTGGTTTATCTGGATTCTAAATTAGAAGAGGGTCTTGACATTAAGCTTACCTATAATGTAAAAAATGAAGGCTTAGACCTGAATTGGAATCAAATTATTCTTACCAAAAGCCTTTCTGCCACCTTCTCACTCAGGGTTTCGTGAGGGCGATTCTCATAGCTTACGACCACGCTTGAATCATAGGCTTCTCTGGAGAGAATTTTCAATTCCGTACCCAATGCTAATTTCCTACTGTTCAGAAACTCCAAAAACTCAGTCGAAGAATTCGTCAAAGCGGCCAATTGGACAAGCTGATCAGGTTTGCAGCTAGAAAGTGGGGTAAAATTAACCTGAGGAATTCTCCCCTGAATATCTGGAATAGGGGATCCATGAGGGTCAATGGTAGGGTAGCCCATCATTTCATCCATTTTCTGGAAGAATTTAGGAGCATGAATATGTTCCACTTGCTCGGCGATTTCATGAACTTCCTCCCAGCCGAAACCCATCTTTTTCACCAAAAACATTTCGGTAAGTCTGTGCTTTCGGATAATCAATGCGGCTTCCTTTTCTCCTTCGGGAGTTAAAATGAGTGGTTTATATTTTTCGTATTTCAACCAACCACTTTTCTGAAGACTTTTTACCATGCTATTCGCTGTTGGCAAACTTACCTGAAGGCTATGTGCTAATTCAGAAAGATTTACCTCTCCTTTTGAATTGGAGAGATTAAAAAGGGCTTTAAGGTAATTTTCTTCGGTAGTTGAAGCCATTCAAGGATTGGGTTTTGATCAAGTTCCAAATTAAGGAAAGTTTTAGTGAAAAAATAAATTTGTTAGAGTAGTCTAACTTATTACTTTTGCATATCTAATGCCATGCCTAAATGTCTAAAATCACTTTTCTATGGATTTGTCTATTCTTCTCTATTCAGAAGATTAATGCTCAATTCATCTTAAAAGGAAAGGTTTTGGCTGATTCAAAGCCAATAGAATTTGCGAATATTTTACTTAAAGGAACTTCAAAAGGTACCATCACGGATAGCTTGGGTTTTTTTCATTTGATTGATGTCCCAGCAGGAACCTATCAAATTCAGGTTTCAAGAATTGGCTATGTATCGGAGAGTGTTTCTCTGAGTATTCCTTTTGAAAAAGGAGAATTTTTGTCCATTGAATTAAAGGAAATGGATAATTCATTGGATGAGGTGGTGGTCAGTGGAACACTTCAGGAAGTATCCAAACTCGACAGCCCTGTGCCAGTAGAAGTCTATAAATCAGCTTTTTTCAAGGCTAATCCTACACCATCACTTTTTGAATCTCTTCAAAATGTAAATGGGGTTAGGCCTCAGGTCAATTGCAATGTCTGCAATACGGGTGATATCCATATTAATGGATTGGAGGGGCCATACACTATGGTTTTGATCGATGGGATGCCTATCGTAAGTGGCTTGGCTACGGTGTATGGTTTGACAGGTATTCCTCAGGCGCTTATCGATAGAATTGAAGTTGTCAAAGGACCCGCTTCAACTTTGTATGGTTCCGAAGCAGTTGGAGGCTTGATAAATATCATTACCAAAAAGCCTGAATTGGCTCCCTTGACTTCTCTTGATGTAATGGCAACGAATTGGGGAGAAGTGAATTTGGATTTGGGAATGAAATCCAAGATTGGAAAAAAGATTAATTCCTTGACCGGGCTCAGCACTTTTTGGTATTCCAATCCCATCGATAAAAATCTAGATGGCTTTACCGATGTCCCGCTTCAAAAAAGATTTTCCTTATTTCAGAAATTTCAGGTAGAAAGGAAAGGAGGGAAAGTCTTTTCTCTCGCCGGTCGGTATTTGTATGAAGATAGGTGGGGGGGAGAAATGACTTGGACTCCTGAATTTAGAGGAGGTGATCAGGTTTATGGGGAAAGTATTTACACCAGTCGCTGGGAATTATTTGGGCTATATGATTTCCCTGAGGTAAAGAATTTGGCATTTCAGTTTTCCCTAAATGGCCACCATCAAAATTCAGTTTATGGCAATACACCATACTTGGCAGATCAAAGAATTGGTTTTGGTCAGTTGACTTGGAGAAAAGAAGGTGAGCGGAATAATCTGCTTTTGGGAGCGGCTTATCGCTATACTTTTTACGATGATAATACTCCGGCTACTGGAGGAACTGGACCAGAGAATTCCCCTTCAAAAATCCATCTTCCTGGAGCCTTTGTTCAAAATGAGTTTAAATTTTCAACAAGAAGTTCTTTGCTGGCAGGGATGAGGTATGACTATAACAGTGTTCACGGCAATATTTTTTCTCCTAGAATCAATTTCAAAATTTCCTCATTTGACAAAACCTCTGTGCTCAGATTTTCTGTTGGAAATGGATTTCGGGTAGCCAATGTATTTACAGAGGACCATGCAGCTTTGACAGGGGCGCGGGAAGTTGTTTTCTCAGAGGAATTGGCGCCAGAGAAAAGTTGGAATGGAAATGTGAATTGGGTAAAGAAGTTTTTTACGGACCAAGGAAATTACTTTGGACTTGATGCCTCGGCTTTTTACACCAACTTCTCCAATCGGATTGTACCGGATTATGAGACCAATCCCAATCAAATTATCTATTCCAATTTGGATGGTGGAGCGGTCTCTAAAGGCTTGTCTTTGAATTTTGATGCAGTTCTTAATTCCGGCTTTAAGTTTATGGTCGGAGGGACCTTTATGGATGTAAGCTTGGAAGAAGATGGAGATAAGGTGAGACAGTTGCTTACAGAGCGTTTTAGCGGGGTTTGGACCATTGGATACACTTTTCCTAGCCAAAAACTTTCAATAGACTATACAGGCAATGTATACAGCCCGATGAGGTTGCCTTTGTTAGGTCCTTTAGATAATAGACCGGAATATTCCCCTTGGTGGAGTATTCAGAATATTCAGCTTACTCAAAAAATAGGGGAGAAGTGGGAAGTATATGGAGGGGTTAAAAACCTTTTAAACTTCACTCCACCTGCAAATAGTATAGCGAGAGCTTTTGATCCATTTGACAGTGGAGTGGATTTTGATGATGCCGGTCAAGTGATTCCAACGCCACAAAATCCAAATGCTTTAACTTTTGATCCCACTTACGTTTTTGCCCCTAATCAAGGGATCCGTGGATTCTTTGGATTGAGATTTACTTTGGATTAAATCAAAAAAAATCCCCGCCTTTTAAGCGGGGATGGGTTTTATTTTTCTTCTTCTTTCTCAGGTTTCGGAGCTGACATCTTTTTTACTTTGTCGCCTTCTTTGAGCTCCTTACTTACTATGAAATATGGACCGGAGATCACTTCTTCTCCTTCTTTCAGACCTTCAAGAATCTCAATGTTTTCATAATCTGAGATACCTGTTTTTACTTCTCTCAGCTTGGCTGTCCCGTTTTCACTTACAAATACCAATTCTTTGGACTTGGTAGTACCACCCGCAAGCGTATCTAATTTATCTTCCCTTGTGGTAACTGAAGAAAGAGGCACTGAAAGCGCATTGCTTTTTGAAGTAGTAAGAATTTCCACAGAAGCAGTCATCCCAGGTCTAAATGGATATTTGTTACCAGCTTTCACTAGATCCTCATAAGAGCTGTTTAGGATTCTGATTTTTACTTTGAATTCAGTTACCGCGTCTGCAGAAGCTTTGGTATTAGCAGTATTGGCAATGCTGGTTACAATTCCTTTGAATTTCTTTCCTGCGGTAGAATAAGCATCCACATCAATAATGGTGGTGTCGCCCAAGGAAAGTCTTACAATGTCATTTTCATTTACGTCTACGCGAACTTCCATTCTAGAAAGGTCAGCTATGGTCATCATTTCTGTACCTGCCATTTGCTGAGTTCCTACCACACGTTCACCTTTTTCTACCAATAGACTGGATACAATTCCAGAAACTGGAGAATTTACATTGGTTAATCTGAGGTTTTCTGAAGCTTCGTTCACGGATGCCTGAGAACTTTTTACAATAAATTCAGAAGCCACTACATTTTGTTTTGCCGCTTCCAAGTCTTTTTCCGCAGAGATGTAATTGGCTCTGGCAGTTTCAAAATCTGCTTCAGAAATCGCTTTTTCTTTAAAAAGCTTCTGCTGGCGATCGAAGTTTAACTTCACCTGAGTGTATTGTGCTTCAGATCTCTGCAAGGCCGCCTTGGCCTGAGCCAAGTTTGCCATTTGCTGATTCAAGTTGGCTCGGCTTCTTTCAAGTGCAGATACGAAGTTGTCAGGTCTGATTTTTACCAAAAGTTTTCCTTCAGCAACTGAATCTCCCTCAACCACGTTGAGTTCGATGATTTCACCGGCTACGTCTGGAGAAAGTTTCACTTCCACTTCAGGCTGGATTTCTCCAGATGCACTTACTTTTTCTACTATTGAAGTTCTTTTTACCGTAGCAAATTCTACCTCAGTTTCTTTTACTCCACCAATCCATCCGGCTGATCTGCCGATGACAGCGAAAATTATGATTACACCTACTGCGCCAAGTAGGTAATACAAAAGCTTATTCGATTTTTTGTTGGCCATGGTTTAGTTTAAATTAATGGGGTTACCGAGATAGAAATCAAGAACTTTTATTCTGAAAATATAGGTGTATTTCGCATTCAAAAGATCTGCTTGGGCATTGAACAGGTTGTTTTGAGCTACCTGGAAATCAACCGAGTTGATCGCTCCCAAATCGAATCTTTGCTTCGCAATTCTGAAAGTTTCTTCCAAACTTTTCACTCTAGTCAAAGAAGCTTCATAAGATTGCTCCGATGCCAAGGCTTGATTAAATGCAGTTTCAATATCCTGTCTAAGCTGATTTTTGGCTTGGGTATTATCTACTTCTGCCAAAATCTTTTGAGCTCTTGCTCGCTGAACGGAAGCGCGGTTATTGAAATTGGTGAAAATCGGAATGTTCAATTGCAAGTTGGCAGACTGTGAAAGGTTCCTTTCGATTTGATCTCCGAAAGGTGGGATCTCAGTTTGTCCAAATCCTGGTTGGTCTACATAGTTTGAAAACACGTTTGCACTCAATCCCAAAGTTGGCAAGAAAGCTCCTTTAGCGATTTTTACTCCGTACTCGGCACTTTCAAGATTTGCTTCGCTTACTTTAATTTCAGGCATTAGATCAATGGCAATTTCATAGATTCTTGAAGGATCATTGGTTTCCAAGTCAAAGGTGGTGACCTCAAATCCAGGCTCAATTACCTCGAATTCATCGCTAAATGGAATTTGCATCAATTGAGCTAGACTCAATTTCGCCAAGCGATAGCTGTTTTTAGCGTTGATTACTTCTAATTGGTTGGTTGCATTTTGAGATTGCAAGTCAAGCTGATCAGAAAGTGGGAGAGATCCAGCCTCAACCAATTTGGTTGTTCTTTGAAGTTGCTCAGTAGTCGATTTAAGCTGGTTTTCTGCGATTTTTACCTGCTCCCTATTGAAAACCACATTAATAAATTGATTGATCACATCTAGGGTAACCTGGTTGGTGGTAGCTTGAATGCTAAACTCTCCTGATTCCAAGTCCTTTCTTGCCTGAGCAACAGAATTGTTGACTCTCATTCCTCCGAAAACTGTTACACTCGAGTTTGCGAATAAGTTGATGTTTCCAATTCTGTTGTTTTCAAAGAGGTTGGTTACCGGGTTAATAGATCTACCCCATCTAAATCCAGAGCTAGCTCCGACATTGAAACTTGGGATTCGTTGCCCTTGGTTTTGAAGTAAGGTGGCCTCGTTGATTTGCTGATTGGCAATAGTTCTTTTTAAGGTAAGGTTGTTTTCCAAGGCAATCTCAACGCAAGTTTGAAGATCGTAGGGGCCCGGAGGGATTCCTTCTTGAGAGTTTGCAGTGTGCAAAACCCCAAAAATTGCCATGAAAAGAAAAAAAAGCTTCTTCATATTTAGTTGGTTATGGTCTTCTATTTGAAAATTAATTACAAATCAATGTCTGGAATATAAATCAGTTCTTTGATCCAGGGTAAGGATTGTAAATATTGGGTAGTAATCTTGTTAATTCCAGAGTCCATTTCAATTACATGGCAAGCTAAGTCATTTTTGCCTTTTCTTGAAACAGACATGGTAGCTATGTTTGCTTTTTCTTGAGCTATTACGCTTGAAATAAAGGCAATTGCTCCAGAAATATCCTGGGCCTTGATAATTAGGGTATGCATTTGGGCAGAAAAATTTGCCACAAACCCATCCACTTCGGCAATATTGATCACGCCTCCTCCAAGGCTTTCTCCTTCTACTTCAACAGTTCTTTCTCCCTTTTTGAGATTGAGTTTAATGGTATTTGGATGATGAACAGAGGAATTTCCAATGGATTTGAATTTGTATTTCAACCCTTTTTCTTTGGCAATTTCAAGCGCATTCTTGATTCTCTCGTCGTCGGTTTTGAAATCCATCAATCCCCCAAAAATAGCCCGATCGCTTCCGTGGCCTTCGTAAGTTCTGGCGAATGAATTGTAAAAAGTGATTTCTGCCTCATCAGGAATTCCGCCAAGCACTCTTATTGCTGCTCTGGCTATTCTTACCACTCCCGCAGTATGGGAGGAAGATGGCCCTATCATAATAGGTCCAATCATGTCAAAAACACTACTTTTATTAGCCATGGGTTTTAGTGTTCCAATTTTGGTGCTAGCTACTATTTTCCTACTCGAATATCTAAACTTTTCCTTGAAAAGGTCAAATTTAGAGTAGGAGTAAAGGTTTTTGTAAGAATTTTTAAGAAGGAATTGCAGAACAGAAAATGAAAGTGATCGGTTTCGGACATTTCTCTGAGCGAATTTGGGACATTTTTTTTCTTTCTTTGAAAAAGACCCTAGAGGTTATGAGGTAAGGGTAATAACCTTGAATTTTTCAGTCTTTGTCCGGTTGAGGAATGAAAGCTTTCTGTATTTGGGCTCATTTTTCAAATATTTTGACTTGGATCTTGCTTTTATGTGCACACGTTTGCACCAAACCGCTATATTTATTGACCTTAAATCCTAAAGTTTCAACTAACAATTTTATTTGTAATCAAATTAACCAACCCAACTCTTACCTATGCTTCTTGAACCCATTGACCTAATAGTCTTTTTTGGCTATTGTTTCCTGATTATCGGGATGGGTCTTTTTGTTTCGCGTGAAAAAAAAGGCCATGTTAAAAACTCATCAGATTACTTTCTTGCTTCCAAAGCCCTTCCCTGGTGGGCAGTAGGTGCATCCTTAATTGCTTCAAATATTTCTGCGGAGCAGTTTATCGGGATGTCCGGTTCGGGCTTTGCGCTGGGATTGGCTATTTCTACCTATGAATGGATGGCGGCAGCGACTTTGTTGGTCGTAGCCATTTTCTTCCTTCCTGTATATATCAAGAAGGGGATTTACACCATGCCGGGCTTCCTTTTGGATCGATATGATACCAGAGTCCGTACGACCATGGCGATTTTCTGGTTACTCCTTTATGTATTTGTCAACCTAACCTCTGTGCTTTATTTAGGCGCATTGACCCTAAATACTATTTTGGATGTTCCTCTTTTCACAGGGATAATTGGTCTAGCGGCATTTGCTATGATTTATTCCATTTATGGAGGTTTGAAAGCTGTTGCCTGGACGGATGTAGTCCAAGTTGTATTTCTGATTGCAGGTGGTTTGGCAACTACTTATATCTCCCTAGTTATGGTAGGTGACGGAAGCGCTTGGGAAGGTTTGGGATTGCTTCGCAAAGAAGTTCCGGGACATTTTTCCATGATTCTTTCTAAGGGAGAAATGATGATTTCTGATGGAAAAGGAGGTAGTCGTGATGCCTATTTAGATTTGCCTGGACTTTCAGTTTTGATAGGTGGGATGTGGATTACCAATTTGAGTTATTGGGGATTCAACCAATACATTACCCAAAGAGCTCTTGCTGCAAAGAGCTTGGATGAAGCCCAAAAAGGGATGATTTTCGCTGGCTTTTTGAAGCTTCTGATGCCATTGATCGTGGTAATTCCTGGAATCGCAGCATGGGTAATTGTTAAGAATGGTGGAGATACAAACTTCATCCAGTCCATGACAGATCCGGCTACTGATTTGGTTAAATCCGACCGGGCGTATCCAACCTTACTTCAATTGTTACCAACTGGATTAAAAGGTTTGGCTTTTGCTGCCTTGACTGCAGCAATTGTTTCCTCTCTTGCCTCAATGGCAAATAGTACATCCACGATTTTTACCATGGATATCTACACCAAGTATTTTGGTAAAAATGCCTCTGAATCTACTCAGGTGAAAGTGGGTAGAATTACTGCCTTGGTGGCTTTTGTGATTGCGGCTTTAGTTGCTCCAGCTCTAGGCCAATTGGATCAGGCATTCCAGTTTATTCAGGAGTATACCGGATTCATTTCTCCTGGGGTATTTGCGATTTTCTTCTTTGGTGTTTTCTGGAAAAAGACCACTTCCAATGCTGCTCTTGTGGGGGCTTCCTTGAGTATTCCTCTTTCAGTAGTTTTGAAAATCGTATTCCCGAATCTTCCATTCTTGGATAGAATGGGAGTGGTATTCCTAGTTCTTGCAGCTTTGATGATCATCATTTCCCTGATTGAAGGAAAAGGTAAAGACCATCCAAATAGCATAGAGGTAAATAAAGAGCTATTTAAAACCAGTATTCAATTTAAAATTGGTGCAATTCTAATTGCAGGTATTATTGCAGCCTTATATACGATTTTCTGGTAGAACATGAGACAGTTATTGTTGGGCCTGGATATTGGGAGTAGCTCTGTAAAGGCTTCTCTTTTAGATGCTCAAACTGGTAAAGCCATCGCTTCAAAGGCATTTCCTGAAGAGGAAATGCCTATTAATGCTCCTGAATCCGGTTGGGCCGAGCAAGATCCTGAAATGTGGTGGAAGTATGTAAAAGAATCCACTGCCTTTATCTTCAAAAAAGCGGGAGTCAAAAAAGGAGAATTAAAAGGGATAGGCATTGCCTATCAGATGCATGGTTTGGTTTGTGTAGACAAGGACCAGAAAGTTTTAAGGCCTTCAATTATATGGTGTGATAGCCGTGCAGTAGCAATTGGTGAAAAAGCATTTGAAGGATTGGGAAGTGCCTATTGCCTTCCAAATCTTCTCAACTCACCTGGAAACTTCACTGCTTCCAAGCTACGCTGGGTAATAGAAAACCAACCAGAGATTGCTTCCAAAATCCATAAAATCATGCTTCCTGGAGATTATATTGCCATGAAGCTCACGGGTGAAATTTTGACTTCGGAAACAGGTCTTTCAGAAGGGATTTTCTGGGATTTTAAGGAAAATGACTTGAGTCGAAAATTGCTCAAGCAAATGGAAATTCCTGAAGTGTGGATTCCTAAGGCAGTTCCTTCATTTTCCATTCAAGGAAGAGTTACTGATTCGGCATCCAAGGAAACCGGAATAGAAGCCGGGGTTCCTATTTCATATCGAGCAGGGGACCAACCAAATAATGCTTTTTCTCTCCAAGTTTTAAAGCCTGGAGAATTAGCAACCACTGCCGGGACTTCAGGAACAGTATACGGAGTGGCTGATAAGCCTCTCTATGATCCTCAGTCTCGAGTCAATACTTTCGTGCATGTCAACCATTCACAGAAAAAGCCTTCCTATGGAGTTTTACTTTGTGTAAATGGCACTGGAATTCTGAATTCATGGCTTAAAAAACTCATGGGAGGTTCTCGGATTTCCTATGAAGAAATGAATAGCTTAGGTGGTTCTGTTTATGCTGGTTCCGAAGGATTGGTTTTTATTCCTTTTGGAAATGGAGTAGAAAGAATCATGCAAAACAAACCTGTTGGAGCTCACCTAATTGGCTTGGATTTGCTCAAGCATGACAAAAGACATGTGGTCAGAGCAGCTCAAGAGGGGATAGTTTCTGCCTTGACTTATGGATTTAGAGTGATGAAAAATATGGGAATGAACCTGCAAACAGTAAAAGCAGGTCATGCCAATATGTTTTTGAGTCCTTTATTCAGAAAGACATTTGTTCATATGAACCAGGTAAATCTGGAACTCTATGATACAGACGGAGCTCAGGGTGCAGCAAGGGGTGCAGGAATTGGCGCAGGAATATTTTCCTCTGAAGCTGAGGCCTTTGAGGGCCTTGAATTATTGGAAACTCTGGAGCCTAATCATAATTTTTTCGATTCCTATGAAGAGGTTTATCGAAATTGGGAAATGCAATTAAACCGACTAATCACCTCAGTTAACTAATTAAAAATCAATTTTACCTATTTACCTATTTATCAAAATAACCTAGAAAACCATGTCAAAGACTTATTTTCCAACTATTGGCAAAATTCAATTTGAAGGCAGGGATAGTAATAACCCTATGGCCTTTCGTTTTTATGACGAACACCGAATAGTTGCAGGCAAAAGCATGAAGGAACATTTCAAGTTTGCCATTGCCTATTGGCATTCCTTCTGTGGTACGGGTGGAGACCCATTCGGCCCGGGTACTATTGTTCATCCTTGGGATGCCAACCCTGATCCGATTCAAAGAGCCAAGGATAAAATGGATGCAGCTTTTGAATTCATTTCCAAGATCGGTGTGGATTACTACTGTTTCCATGACATCGATTTGATTGAAGAGGGTGGAAGCTTGGCTGAGTATGAGAAAAGAATGCAAATCATTACAGACTATGCTTTGGCAAAGCAAAAAGAGTCTGGAATCAAATTGCTTTGGGGTACTGCCAATGTTTTCAGCAATCCACGCTATATGAATGGCGCGTCTACCAATCCTAACTTTGATGTTTTGGCTTTCGCAGGAACTCAAGTAAAGAATGCAATTGATGCAACCATCAAATTAGGGGGTGAAAATTACGTGTTCTGGGGCGGTAGAGAAGGATATATGTCTCTTCTTAATACGGACATGAAGCGTGAAAAAGAGCATTTGGCTCGATTCCTCACCATGGCAAGAGATTATGCAAGAAAGAATGGATTCAAAGGAACTTTCTTTATTGAGCCGAAGCCTATGGAGCCAACCAAGCATCAATATGATTACGATTCAGAAACTGTAATTGGATTCTTGAGACATTTTGGATTGGACAAAGACTTTAAATTGAATATTGAAGTAAACCACGCGACTTTGGCTGGCCATACGTTTCAACACGAACTTCAAGTAGCAGCTGACGGTGGTTTCTTGGGTTCCATCGATGCAAACCGAGGAGACTACCAGAATGGTTGGGATACCGATCAATTTGCTTTGAATCTTCAGGAACTGGCAGAATCCATGTTGGTGATTTTAGCAGCCGGAGGCCTTCAGGGCGGTGGTGTAAACTTCGATGCAAAAGTTAGAAGAAACTCTACCGATCCTGATGATCTTTTCTTGGCACATATCGGAAGTATGGATGCATTCGCCAGAGGTTTGTTGATTGCAGCCGATATCATGGAAAAGTCGGACTATTTGGAAAGAAGAAAAGTCAGATACTCAAGTTATGACTCAGGAAACGGAAAAGCTTTTGAGGAAGGAAAACTTACTCTTGAAGATTTGAGAAATCATGCTTTCGCATCGGGTGAACCAAAACAGATTTCGGGCAAACAGGAGTATTTCGAAAATTTGATCAATCGGTTTATTTAACCGAACTTAAAGGGAGGCTCAGTTCTCCCTTTTTTATTAACCCATTTGCTATGAGGAAATATATCTTACTATTCTTGGTCATCCCCTTGTTTATTGCCTGTGGTGGATCCAAGCCAGAATCTGAAGTAAGCTTTCCCAGATTGATTTCTGAAGGAATGGTGATTCAGAGGGATCAGGCAATCAGTCTTTGGGGTAAAGGGATTCCTGGTGAAAAAGTCAGAGCAAGTTTGGCAGGAGCCATTGGAAGTACCACAGTTTTGGAAGATAGTACTTGGAAGGTTTTACTTCCTCCACTACCTGCAGGAGGGCCTTTTGATCTGAATGTCAACATACAAACAGTTAAAAATATTTATGTAGGAGATGTTTGGATTGCAGGAGGTCAATCGAATATGGAATGGCCTTTAAAGTCTGGAGTGGTAGGAGCGGAAGAGGAATTTAATCTTCAGGAATTCCCAAACATCCGTTTTTTCAAAGTTCCAAACGATTATAGTGCTGTTGAAAAGTCGGATGTTTCCGGGGGAGAATGGAAAGTAGCCAATGCTGAAAACCTACCCGATTTTTCTGCGGTGGCCTGGTTTTTTGCCAAGAAAAATAGTTTAGAAAAAAACGTTCCGGTAGGAATCATAGAATCCAATTGGGGAGGAACTCCCGCAGAAGGCTGGACCGAGGCAAAGGTTTTGGCCGCTATACCTGAAAGGTCCTATACCGAAGAAGCTAAAGAAATGGTGGAGAATGCTCCGAAATGGAAAGAGGTCTTTGCTGAGAATGAGAAGCGAAGGGAAATGAGAAATATTTTAGTGAGAAGACCAGATTCACTCAAAGCCGGTGAAGTAGCCTCAATAGCTTATGCAGAATCCGGCTGGTCCACTATCAACCTTCCCAAGGATAATCCCATGGAGCACATTGCTTGGGTTAGAAAAAGGTTTAATCTGACTTCTACTGATGATTTGGTTTTAGTATTTCCCAGAATAGATCAAATGGCCTATCTCTATATTAATGGAGTTCAAGTTCATTATAAAGATTGGGGAGCTGGAATGCCGGATTTGAAAATACCTGCTGACATTCTTAGAAAGGGCCAAAATGTTTTAACTATTCGGGCAGTGAATACCTGGAATAATAGGCCTGCTTTGGGAGAAAAAGACCAGATGTATTTCATTCAAAATGGTAAGAAAATTAATCTGGAAGGGACTTGGAGCTATTCGAATTCGATAGTTGAACCCCAGCTTCCACCCGTAGAATTTTTCAATTGGAAAGCAGGAGTGATGTTTAATGCCATGATTGCCCCATTAACCAATTATCCGATAAAAGGTGTGATTTGGTACCAAGGAGAAAGCAATGCTGGAAGGCCTGAGGAGTACAAAGAATTATTCTCTACCATGATTTCCAATTGGAGAGCAAGATGGAAAATAGGTGACTTCCCTTTCCTATTTGTTCAATTGGCCAATTTCATGGAGAGGCTAGATATCCAGCCTGAAAGTAATTGGGCTTACCTGAGAGACGCACAAACTGCAACTTTGGAATTACCAAAAACCGGAATGGCGGTAATCATTGACATCGGAGAAGAGAAGGATATTCATCCAAGAAACAAAAAGGATGTAGGAGAAAGGCTTTGGCTTCAGGCTGAAAAAGTGGCTTTCGGAGGTAGGAATCTTGCTTCAGGGCCAAAAATTGATAGTATTTACCGAACTGAGAACGATTTAAAACTCCTGTACTCCGAAATTGGCGATGGCTTAAAACTTACTCAAGGTGATTCTGTCAAAGGTTTTATTCTTGAATTGGAGGGAGAAAAATTTGAATCAAATTGGGGGAAGATTACTGGCAAAAATGAAGTGAGCATTCAATTGTCTCCAAATCAAAATCCCATCGGAATTAGATACGCTTGGGCGGATAATCCAGAAGTCAATTTGGTAAACTCTATTGGTCTTCCTGCCTGGCCATTTAAAAAAGGCTTGTAAATCAAAAGGTCTGAAATTTTCAGACCTTTTGATTTTTAATTATCTATACTTTCGACCAGGTCTTTGGCTTTTGCCATTTCCTCTACTTGCTGTTGAAATTTTGGATTTGCAGGCACTTTCACCACATTTTCCAGGAATTCAATCGTGCTGAAAAGTACCCCTTGCCAATCTTCTGAGGTGATGGACGAACCAATCACATGGTCACCAGCTTTTGGAAAGGCTACTTCTTTTTTTAATTCATTAGGCGTTCCAACTTGGGAGTACATTTCCAGCATTTTTGGTACGGAAACCACAAAATCTTGCTCTTTGTCGTTTTTGTAGTAGTATCCTAGAAATAAGGGTTGATGAATTTTTTTAAAAGTAGTTTCATTCATTTCGCTGTACATCAAAACCCCTAAGCTTTCATAGGCATTCATGTGCTGGACTTCCGACCAATATTGAGCTTTCTCCCCGGTTCTTTTCATGTCCATGACTCCGTTTTTGGTCATGGTTTTTTCCATTACTACTTTAGACCAAGGCTTGAATAGGGCTGACAACCGCTCTCCATTGTCCCGAATTGCTGGAGAATAAAGGACTACTGCAGCGATATCAGGTTGCTGGCTAGCTAAAAGAAGGGAAAGAGCTCCACCCATAGAAGTTCCTACAACAATGACTGAATCCCCTAGGCTTTTGCCTATTTGATAGGCCTCCCCGGCTGCATCAGCCAATTTTTGAGCAGTAAGGTATTCCATCCCGTTTGCTCTTCTTATTCCGTGATCAGGTAGTCTGGTGACAAATACATTTGCCCCAAAATGCTCTCCTAGAAACCTGTGAACTGGATCACCTTCCATAGGACCGGCACCAAATCCATGGATGTAAATAATTGAATAAGGAGTTTTTCGCTTGTTTAAACTATCAGCCCATTGGATATAGGCCTCATTTCCCGGTTTTAATCCGATTACGGTGTCCTCTCTGGTCCTGACATAATCTTCTAAATCAGCTAACCTCGTAGGAACTTCTGGGAAATTTATCGTCAAGCTTTGGGTTTCCACTTTTGGCCCAAGCATGTAAACGATAAGTAAGATCATTGCCAAGGCAAAGAGGAAAAGAAATATTTTTTTCAGCATGTTAGCTAGTTTTTAGAACAGGAGAGGAGGAATCAATAAAATACCTGCTTCCATTTTTCAAAAATAAGAAGGTCCTGGTTTTAAGTTGAGAAAAATTTTGAGGGGTGATTTTTAAAATACTTCCGAAATAAACTGAGATTCCTTCGAAAACCCTTAATTCTGAAATCTTTTTTCCTTCTGTAGTCTCTAATAAAAATCCGATATCAGTGCCTACAGGCAGACCTGCAAAGGGTTCCAAGAGAATTACAGAAATATTCGAGATGTTTCTCACTGTGTAGGTTGGAATGCAGCTTAGCGCAAAGGATCTTCCAGGTAAAGATCCAATAGAAGCTCTTTCTTTTGCCTGAAACTCCAATTCAAAATTGAAACTGAAATCCTTTAATAAAACCGTATCTGAAGCTGTAGAATACCTTTGGTTGGTATAGGGTCCGTAAAAAACTTGCTTGATTCCTATAGCGTCTGCCTCGGTGGGTAGGGGGCAACCTTCAATGTAATACTCATCTTCTACACAGGAGGAAAAAGCTAAAAGGAAACAATAGCCTAAGCTAATAGCTAAGGTCAAAGCCAATTTTTGGAAAAGAGAATAGCTAGGTACCTGAGTTTCCATATCCTAAATTTACAATTTATGAATGGATTCAAAACTTGAGAATTTCTAAATATGAGGTAGCAATTAGTTCACTATTTGCGTATTTAGGGGTAAAAATTAATCCAACTATGAAAAAACTTTTCCTAATTCTCATTTCATTCTGTTTGGGCTCACTTTCCATGGCTCAAGAAACCACAGTTCCTTACCGGTCAATTTTTGTAGAGCTAGGAGGAGCGGGGCTTCCATACAGCTTTAATTATGATTTCAGGTTTGACAAAACTCGAATGGATTCTTGGGGTATGCGTGTCGGAATGGGTGGGTATGCCACCTCGAACGATTCATTTTTTTCTTTACCAGTAATGGTAAATAAGCTCTATGGAAAAGGTCCTCATTATTTTGAGATTGGATTGGGAGCTACCTTCTTTGCCTATAATGAGGAATACAATTCCTATTGTAGTGATGGCTTCATAGATTCCAATGGGAATTTTATCTGCAGGAGCTATGAATATGATTACAATTATATTTTGCCGGTAGATGGATCACCAAGCCTAATGGGGACAATGAACTTTGGCTATAGAAAAATCCCCGTAGATGGAGGCTTTACTTGGAGAATCAATCTGACACCGATCTTTAATAACAACGGATTCTGGCCATTGTATGCCGGAGTTGGATTTGGCTATGCATTCTAAAAATTGATTTTGATCAAAAACATGAATCTTAGCGGACAAAACCTGTACGGTCTCGTACAGGTTTTTTGCTTTCAAGTTCTTGATTTTAAAAAGGTTGAAAATTTTTAAAAATTAATTTTCACTAATTCTTCTTGATTCGTGTAACCTTGGTTTTTAAAGATTTTACTTCGGATTGTCCGCTACTGTTACAAGATTTCAATGGTTTTCCCATGATCGACCGTTTTTTCAAGGAAAATTCCAATTCTTAGATTAACGCTGGATTGATATAACTTTTAAAAAACCTTAATACTACTGGCACAATCGATTGCGAAAAATAAGAATGATTTTCTGTTGGTACGCGCTTCGCAGATAGGAAAGCACTAACCTAAACCAACAAACTATTATGAAAACGTTATTAACATTCGCACTTGCAGGAGCACTTTCTATCAGTAGCCTTGCCGCATTCGGAGCCGACGACTTGAGAGCAAACTCAGACGTAAAGGCAAATTTCAAAAAAGTAAACGTCCTTCTTAAAGAAGGTGTGGGAGATGCCAAAGTTGCCATTTATGATCCCAATGGCAAAAGACTTCATCAACAAAAAGTCCATGTAGAAGGACAGGATGTAATTATCCCTTACAACTTGACAGAACTTCCTTGTGGAGAATATAGAGTTGAGATTTTGACTGATGAGGAAAAGGTGGAATATACAGTTGCTACTTTTGAAAAGCCTGCTCAACCTATTCAAGCGCCTTTGGTAGCTTATGGAAAGCAGATTTCTCCAAATACTGTCAATCTAACTGTCATCGGATTGGAAGAGCCCGGCGTGGAAGTGACTATTAAGTATGCCAATAGCAATAAGATTATTACCTCAGAAGAAATCAATCAGCCTGAAGGCTTTCAGAAAAATTACCAACTAAAAGGAGTTTCTCCTGAAGATGTGTATTTCGAATTGAAAGATTCCAAAGGTAGAGTGAAGACAATCTTCTTTGAATAATTTAAACCCCAGCCTTTGAAAGAAAACCCGGGAATTATCTCGGGTTTTTTTATGCCTGAAATTTGGGTATTTTTGCGCCTCTATTGAAAACACGAACGAAATGAAAATCACGGAATTTTTAAAGCACAATTACCGACATTTCAATGCAGCAGCTTTGATCGATGCGGCGGAAGGATACAAAACCCATTTGAATGAAGGTGGAAAGATGATGGTTACCCTCGCAGGTGCTATGTCTACTGCCGAATTGGGAATTTCTTTGGCTGAAATGATCAGACAGGACAAGGTTCAGATTATCTCTTGTACCGGTGCAAATTTGGAAGAGGACGTATTTAATCTGGTAGCTCATGATTATTACGAGCGTGTACCAAATTACCGTGAGTTATCTCCAGAGCAAGAGCAGGAGCTTTTGGATCGTCACATGAACAGAGTAACTGACACTTGTATTCCAGAAATGGAAGCGATGCGAAGAATCGAGAATGTTATTCTTGAAGAGTGGGTTAAAGCTGATCAAGCCGGTGAAAGCTATTTTCCGCATGAGTTTTTCTATAAAATCCTTCTTTCCGGAAAGCTGGAAGGATCTTACCAAATTGATCCTAAGAATAGCTGGTTATTGGAAGCAGCTAAGAAAAATCTTCCAATCATCGTTCCAGGATGGGAAGACTCCACACTTGGAAACATGTACGCAGGTCACGTGATTTCTGGTGATGTGAAAAATGTTCATACTGTTAGAAGTGGAATTGAGTACATGATGTTCTTGGCTGAGTGGTACACAGCTAATGCAACTGAAGAAAGTAAAGTTGGATTTTTCCAAATTGGCGGGGGAATTGCAGGTGATTTCCCTATCTGTGTGGTTCCGATGTTGCATCAGGATTTGCAGAGAGATAGTGTACCTCTTTGGGGATATTTCTGCCAGATTTCCGATTCGACTACTTCTTATGGATCTTATTCTGGAGCAGTTCCAAATGAAAAAATTACTTGGGGTAAACTAGGACTGGATACTCCAAAATTTATCATTGAATCTGATGCAACGATCGTAGCACCACTGGTATTTGCCATTGTGCTGGATCAATAATTATGAAAAATAATAATACCCTTAATCTTAAAGCAAGCAGCCTGGTGTTGCTTGCTTTTTGTTTGCTTACCACCCTACAGGCTCAGGAAATCAAATCTCTTTCCGGTGCAAATTCCCCAAATGACGACACCAATCCGGTTTGGATAGGAAATAATACGCTATTATTTACCCGCGCTTTTCACCCAGAAAATATCGGCGGAATTTCAGATCCAGGTGATATTTGGATGACTCAAAAAGATGATTCCGGAGAATGGAAGACTGCGGTTCATAGAGCGGATTTGAGCAGTTCTGGGTTTGATTTGGCCTTGGGATTAGAAGACGTTTTGACCTTGCTTATTCTAAGACAGGAAAATAACCGAGTTTCAATTCATCAGTATTCCAAGTTTGGAATGGATTGGAATTACCTCAGGAGGGTTAATTTTCCAGAGGTCCAGATCAAAAGTGGTTTCGCTTCTGGAAGAGTCTTAGAAGGAGGGAAGCAAATTCTGTTTTCAGCCCATCTGGAAGGTAGCTTCGGAAACGAAGATATTTATGTTTCGGAAAAATCAGGACCTGTGGAGTGGTCAACTTTGCAAAGTTTGGGTCCTGTGATCAATGGAAAAGGTCAGGATATAGGGCCATATTTTAATTCCCAAAAACAGGAGCTTTTCTTCTCTTCAAACTCCCATCTTGAGGCAACAGGAAAGGACATTCTCATTTCCAAGAAGATTGGCAACACTTGGCAATCTTGGAGTTTGCCGGTTAAATGGGAGCAAATAAGCTCCAGAGGTTCAGAGGCTTCTGTGACTTTGGTAGAAGGAAAAGAAGTTGTTTGGACCAGTACGCAAAATAGTGACGGCTTTGCCGACTTACTTACTTTTGCCACTCCTGTGCCATTGATTTTACCAGAGGAATTTGAAGCACCTAAGCTCCCGGAAAATATTCAGGCGCCAACCGAAATAAAAAGGATTACAATTCTCGAAGAAACTCAAGTTCCTGAAAAAATGGTGGAGAAGGAAGAAGTAATTCCCGTCCAAATTATTGAAAAAGAACCGGCTTTAACCTGGACCATTGTGGACAGAAAGTCAAAAGTTCAACTAACCACATATCAATTAATTGCAATTTCAGATAGCCAAGAATTTCCGATTATGGATTCGATTTTTCTTTCGGAATTAAAGGAAAAAGACTTACTAGCTATCAAAATTTCCGCTTCAGGTTATTTTCCGCTACAAGTGCCAATTTCTCTACTGACTGATAAAACCTCGAATATGGTTCAATTGACTAAAGCTGAACCTGGAAGTATTGTCCTTTTAGAGAATGTAAATTTCAAAAGAGGAACCTCAGAATTGGAGGAAGACGATACGCAGTTGATTTTGGATGACATTGCAAAATTTTTGAATGAAAATCCTGAATTGAAGATCAGAATTAACGGGCATACCGATAATGTGGGTGATCCGGGCCTGAACAAGCAATTATCGCTGGAAAGAGCGGGAAGCGTGAGAGACTTTTTGGTTTTTAAAGGAATTGAATTTGAGCGCCTGAGAATATCAGGTTGGGGAGGAACCCGGCCGATTGCTTCCAATGTGACGGAGTCGGGTAGAGCTAAAAATCGACGAGTCGAATTAGTAGTTGAAGATTAACAAAAACAAAGGCTTCCAAATTTTGGAAGCCTTTACTTTTAAAGAGAATAACCTTCTCGATAAGTCCTTTTTACAAATTGATTTGCTGGATCAAAATTGGTGATTTTCATATTCGCACCATCCCAAACCAGTTTGATTCCTCTGCCCGGATAATCAAATTGATTATCTGAACCTGTTCTAGGAATCCGGTAATCATAGCTTCTAATCGCGAGATTTCCCATCAAAACAGATTCTGTCAGTGGACCAGCTACGGAGAATGGAGAGCTTAGTTTTTTGAATTCCTCAGATCCATGTCCCGCAATACAGGCTTCTACCCAATTGTTGTAATGGCCACTAGAACCTCCCGGTACTCTATATTCCGTTTGTGGTAAGGAGACATCTTTGGTTCTTGAGGTTGGAAGTAATTGTGGATTTGCACCATAGGTAGAACACATCATTTTTCCTTTGGTACCTTCTATGATTACTCCGTTTCCTCCATCACCCATCATTTCATTTGGCCCCAATTCCTCAGGTCTGGTAGGCTGGATACCTCCATCCATCCAGTGGAATTCCAATTCTTCTTTTCCCGGTCTTTCAAATCTTAAGGTAATGTGGGAGGAAGGAGGGCAGCTATCTGGAAAATAGCCTCTCTGGAATTCACCAACATAAACTGATCCCACAGAGCATTCTGCTGATGAGGGATATCCTAGTCCTAAAACTCTAAATGGCGGTTCCATGATGTGACAAGCCATATCTCCCAAAGCGCCAGTTCCGTAATCCCACCAACCTCTCCAGTTGAAGGGTACTAAATTTCCCACGTAGTCTTTATATGGAGCTGTACCTAACCAAAGATCCCAGTCCAAATCAGCAGGAGGGGCGATAGGAGTACTTGGCCATGGAATACCTTGAGGCCATACTGGCCGATTGGTCCAGGTCCAAACCTTAGTTGCTTCTCCGATTAATCCAGCATTATACCATTCCACCATTTGGCGGACCCCATCTCCAGAAGAGCCTTGATTACCCATTTGAGTGACCACCTTGTATTTTTCAGCAGCCTCAGTAAGCATTCTAGCTTCATAAATATCATGGCTCATGGGTTTTTGAACGTAGACATGTTTACCCATTTTCATGGCCATCAAAGCCTGTACTGCATGCATATGGTCTGGTGTAGAAACGGATACGGCATCAATGTTCTTTTCCTCTTTTTCAAGCATGATGCGGTAATCCTTGTAATAGTTTGCCTTAGGATGAGCCTCTCTACTTTGCTTTGCCCTGGTATCGTCCACATCACATAGGGCAATCATATCCACTTTTCCTGAGCTAAAGATTCCTCTTACATCTCCAGCACCCATGCCACCTACTCCTATACTGGCTACTCTCAATCGATCACTGGGGGCGATGAATCCTGGACCGCCAAGAACATGCCTTGGTACTATAAAAAATCCTGCTGCGGCAAGCGCAGAGCCTTTTATGAAATTTCTCCTAGAGGCTAGTTGCTGGTCTGGTTTGTTATTTTTCATGGGTTTGGGGTTTTGATGCAAATTGATCTATTAAAATATCAAAAGATCATTTTTAAATAATAGAAAATATGCTGAAGGTTATTTTTTCGATTTAAAGTCAAATCATCGAGAAAAAGCTAAGTAAGCAGTTTATTTAATTTATTCCATTTTTGGAAAAAAGATTTTTAAAATTTTTAAGTAAGTTTGACCAAAATCAGATCTTATGAAAAAATCAATATTAGGACTGGCTTTGGGATTTTCATTTCTCTTGGTCGGTTGTAAAAAAACACCTCAATTGAGCGAAGCAGGAATAATTCCTATTCCTCAGGAGATCACTAATGGCTCTGGAGCTTTTGAACTCACCTCAGCTTCTGGAATTATGCTGGTGGGTAAAAGTGAAAACTTGACCAGAATAGGTGAATTTTTGGCTGAAAGCCTAAGAAAACCAACAGGTTTTGATCTTCCTGTTTCTTTTGATTCAGGCGAAATTGTTTTGGAATTAACCGGAAGTGAATCATCAGAAGCATACGAATTAGAAATTACTGAAACTGGTGTTAAAATCACCTCCTCAGGTGAGGCAGGCTTGTTTTATGGAATTCAATCATTTCTCCAATTGTTTCCGGCTGAAGTAACCAAAGCTGGAGTTCAGTCAGTTTCTTGGAAAGTTCCAGCCGGAAAAATCAAGGATCAACCAACCTTCGCCTACAGAGGGTCTATGTTGGATGTTGCCCGTCATTTTATCTCTGTAGAAGACGTGAAGTTTTTTATTGATCAAATGGCAACCTATAAGCTAAATTATCTCCATTTGCACCTAACTGATGATCAAGGCTGGAGAATTGAGATTAAGTCTTGGCCAAAACTGACAGAAATCGGAGGTTCCACTGAAGTTGGTGGTACAGAAGGCGGCTTCTATACCCAAGAAGAGTATAAGGAATTAGTGGCTTACGCAGCAGAAAGATTCATTACTGTAGTTCCTGAAGTGGATATTCCAGGTCATACCAATTCGGCTTTAGCATCTTATGCAGAATTAAATCCTGGAGTCAATCTTCCTGATGGAGATTTGACCACAGTAAATAAGCAGGATTTGGATTACGAAATGCCAATGAAAAATCCTCAAGCTTCGGAGCTCTATACCGGAACTGAAGTGGGATGGAGTACATTTTCTTCAAGACTTGAGTTGACTTATGCCTTTGTGGATAGTGTGGTAAGGGAAATTTCTGAATTGACCCCAGGACCTTATTTTCATATTGGAGGAGATGAATCTCATGTAACTGAAAAAGACGATTACGTCTATTTTGTGGAGCGAGTTCAGGACATTGTTTCCAAGTATGGCAAAACTAGTATCGGTTGGGATGAGATCGCGACTGCAAAGCTTCTGCCGGGAAATGTTGCTCAATTCTGGGCAAAAGAGGATAATGCTAAGTTGGCGAAGGATCAAGGAAATTTGGTTTTGATGTCCCCGGCTACCAAAGCTTATCTCGATATGCAATACGATAGTACTACTCGCTTGGGGCTTCATTGGGCCGCTTATATCGAATTGGACTCTGCCTATTTGTGGGAACCTTCTGAATTTGCGGATGGAATAGCTGCTGAAAATATTTTAGGTGTTGAGGCTCCTTTGTGGACTGAAACCATCACGAATCGAGAAGATATCAATTACATGGTCTTTCCAAGGCTTCCAGCTCTTGCGGAGGTTTCCTGGACAGCAAAATCTAATAGAAATTGGGAAAGCTTCAGCAAAAGGGTTGCAATCCACGGAAAACGCTGGGATAATCAGGGAATTGGATTCTACCGATCTCCAAAGGTCAATTGGTAATTTTATTCAAAGGCCCGAGGAAATTTACCTCGGGCTTTTTCATTTTAGTTTAAAAAATATTTTTTTGGTTTTGGTAAATATTGAACCTATTATCGAAATCAAATTCAATTACCAAAGCACTTTCAGATGGAATTCATGGGCGACCTAATTGTCAATTTTAGTAACTGGATATGGGGCCCTCCGATTTTGGTCCTTTTATTAGGAGGAGGAACTTACTTTTTCATCCATTCAGGATTTATTCCATTTCGAAAAATGGGCTATGCAATTGGCTTATTAAGTGGAAAATATGATGATGATTTGGCTCCGGGTCAAATTTCCTCCCGACAGGCCCTTTCTGCCGCTATTGCCTCTACGGTTGGTTTGGGAAATATTTCAGGAGTGGCGATTGCCCTAAATATGGGCGGGCCGGGAGCGATATTTTGGATGTGGATTGCTGCATTTGTGGGTATGGCTACCAAGTTTTATACCTGTTCACTGGCAATCATGTATAGAGGTCATGATTCAGCAGGAGTAATTCAAGGAGGTCCCATGTATGTGATTGATAATGGAATGGGAAAGAAATGGAAATTCTTGTCCTATATCTTTTGTATTGCTGGGGTAATTGGGCTTTTGGCGATTTTTCAGGCCAATCAACTTACAGCGGTAATTCAAGCCGTTCTTTTGGAACCTGATACCATTGAAGAAACTGAAAGGAATCGATGGATAATTGGCATTATATTGATGTTGATGACAGCGGCTGTAATTCTAGGAGGGATTAAAAGAATTGCGGCTGTGGCTTCAGCGATGGTTCCATTTATGGTTGGAATTTATTTCATTACTGTAATCCTGATCGTATCTAAGTTTTATTCCGGAATTCCAGATATGCTGGAGTTGATTTTTGTAGATGCTTTTACCGGAAATGCGGTCATGGGAGGTGCGGTTGGATCCGTGATTATTGTAGGTGCCCGTAGAGCAGCTTTTTCCAATGAAGCGGGGATTGGGACCGCACCTATGGTTCATGGGCAATCCAAAAACAATGAACCTATTCGCGAAGGCTTGATTGCCATGTTGGGGCCATTTATTGATACAGTGGTTGTTTGTACTTTGACTGCTCTTGCCATTTTGCTTACAGGTGTTTGGGAGACAACAGAAAATGACGGAGTGAAGTTGACTTTATCCGCCTTTGAATTAGGTATTCCAGGAATAGGCAAGTATCTGTTGATGCTGTCTGTTTTGGTATTTGCTCTTTCTACCATGTTTACTTATTCCTATTATGGCCATAAGTGTATGAATTACTTATTTGGAGCTGATAAGGCGGATTACTACAATTACTTCTATTTGATCACGATTGTGGTAGGAGCAGTGGCTTCGTTGGAAGTGGTAGTGAGTCTTGTAGATGGAATGTATGCCGTGATGGCTTTCCCAAATATGATTGCGGCCATATACCTAGCACCTAAGGTCAAAGCAGCTACCAAGGATTATTTTGCAAGAATGAAGCAAAAGCAGCTATGAGGTTTTTGGTTGCCCCAAATGCTTTCAAAGGAACTTTGGACGCTACGATGGCAGCTAATGAAATTGCTCATGCGATCCAAAAGGAATATCCTGATTCAAAAGTTGAAATTCAGCCCGTAGCTGATGGTGGAGATGGTACTTGTGCTTTGCTCATAGATTCTTTAAATCTTGAAAAGATTTCTTGTCTCACCCTAGACCCTTTGGGTAGGGGAATTAAAGGAGAATTTGGGTTTGACTCTTCTCAAAAGACATCATATCTGGACGTTTCCACAGCTTCTGGAATTGCTTTATTAAAGGAATCTGAGAAAGACCCAACCATTACTTCCACCTTTGGTACTGGTCTTTTAATCAAAAAAGCCATTGATCTTGGGGCAAAGGAAATCTTCTTAGGGCTTGGAGGAAGTGCTACAGTGGATATGGGTACAGGAATTTTAGCTGCTTTAGGAATTGAATTTTTAGATGAAAAAGGGAGAGCTATAAATCCCATTTCTCCTGGCTTTTTAAGTAAAATCAAGCATATCCAAATCCCTCCGAATCTTCCAAAAATAAAGTTTACCCTTCTTTGTGATGTAAGGAATCCCTTTCTAGGTCAAAATGGAGCAGTCAGAGTTTTCGGTCCTCAAAAAGGCATTTTGGAGAAAGACTTGGATTATTTTGAAGGCGTTTGTAATCAAGTTCTTGATTTATTTAAGGCAAAGAAAAAGAGGGATTGGAAGGATAAAGAGGGGTTTGGTGCAGCTGGTGGAATTGCCTTAGGCTTGGATTTTTTCTTTCCTGTTTCCATTGAATTTGGGGCTACTTATTTTTTTGAAATGGTAAAAATGGAGGAAAAAGTCAGCGATGCAGATTGGATTATCACTGGAGAAGGGAGATATGATAGTCAAAGTGATCAGGGTAAGGCTAGTTTCGAGCTACTTCAACTCGCCAAAAGAAAAGGAAAAAAAATCGCTTTAATTACTTCGGGAAAAGATGCCCGAATGGCTGGCTTTGATCTTGTTTTCGAATTACCAGACTTAGATTTCTCTTCAAAAAATGTCAAAGAAAAAGCCCTTGAAAATTTTAAAAGGCTTTTGCGGGAAGAACTTTCAAAAAAGCTATTTGATTAAACCCTTCTGTAATCTCCTTTCCAGTCTTGAATACTTGATTTGATATCTTTTGGAGAAAGTTTTTTACTGATTGCTTTTTCAATTAGCCCGAGAAGTTCACTGTCACTTGCAAATCTGAGAGCCACGATTTGTCCCATTTTTAATTGATTTTCAAGTTTTTCAAAGGATTCTCCTGTCAAGTGGAAATATCTCATTCTTATTTCACCAAGAATAATTCGATTTTGAAGATTTAGGGCATAAATCCTTGCCAAAAAAGGCAGTAAAACCAATATGATAGCTCCAATCAAATTATAAACTCCATCCCAAAGACCTTGTGAGGTCGAAAAGTCCCAATTATAAATTGTCCATCCCAAATAAATCAAGGTAAGTGGAGTGAGGATGAAATGATGGAAAGGATAATACCTTACGTGGTTCTTGAAGTTTTGCTTTTTCATGATAAATGGGGTAAAAAAAAAGGAGGTAAAACCTCCTTTTCGATTGAATATCAATTAATTAATGTTCAGCTTTCTTTTTCTTAGAGAATGTCTTTCTAGCATCGTAGGCTGAAAGACCAGCTCCTAGTCCGATAAGAATACACACAATTAATAGGAACAGTTGAGCTCCTGACATAATTGGTGAGCTGAAAATATCTAGTAGAATCATGATGTTTGCTTTGAATTTCAGAAGATGGGCGAAGATAAATCTGACTATGGAAATAACCAAAGATCAGTCCCGAATCTTTACCGGAAGATTTTAATCTAAATCATCAAAATCATCTTCTTCTTCGAAGTCATCATCCTCGAAATCTTCTTCCTCCTCATCGAAGTCCACAAAGTTGTCATCGACGAATTCGTTTTCTTCCTCGAGATCATACTCGTCCTCGAAATCATCTTCAAATTCATCCTCTTCTTCGAAGTCGTCTATTTCGTCGAAATCTTCTTCAAAATCCTCCATAGTTTGTTTTTTAAAGGGTTTTAATGATTGAACGGTACGAAATAAGGCAAAAATTTAATTCCATCAATACAGAGGTCTTTAATTTTTTTTCAGTTTTTAGAATCTTCGTTCTTTGCCTTTGTTCTAATCCAATTTACCACAAGTTTTTATTTATGAAATAATCTTATTCCAAAGATTTTACCTTTTTAATTGAAAAAGTTTCCTGTTATAATCAATAAAATGGAATTCAATTCAGTCTTTCATTGACCTATTAATGCACTTGATAAATGTCTTTCTAATTTCTTTTTGAAATGGGGTGGGGGCAAAAAAAAACTGACCAGAGAGTCAGTTGAATATTGTTTGGATATACTTCTTTATCAAAGGTTTTGATAAATAATCCTTGACTATTTGGTATTGGCTTGCTTTGTTGATATCTCTCTCGTCTACCGAGCTGCTCAAAATGTAAATCTGGGCTTGATTATTTTCAGGATGAAAATTATCCAAAAAATCCCAACCTGTCATTTCTGGC
This sequence comes from Algoriphagus boseongensis, assembly GCF_004362805.1. Lineage (GTDB taxonomy): Bacteria > Bacteroidota > Bacteroidia > Cytophagales > Cyclobacteriaceae > Algoriphagus > Algoriphagus boseongensis. Next base: position 1,093,585 of record NZ_SNYF01000005.1, on the reverse strand, counting down.
ATATTAAGGTCGAGAAACAAATAATTAGGATTAATATCAGTAATCTCCTCAAGGGCTCTTTTGGCGCTTTGATACTTAAAGAACTGACAAGGTTCCTTCACATTTTTGGAAATAAGCTTCTCCGTCACAAATGTGCTTATTGGGTCATCGTCTATGAGAACTATTGTCAACATCAAAATGCAAAAATTTGGAGTCGAAATGCATTAATAATTATTCAAAATTATCATGTTATTCCGAATTGACAAATACTTTGCCAAAAAAATTGTACTTATTCAATGAATATTGGCTTTGGGGTTGAACTTTTCTTTGTTTCTGAGCAAATCGAAGAACATTTTAAAATCTGAGGCAAGACTGTAAAGGGGATACTGAAAGGTTGCGGGCTTATTTTTCTCAAAGAAAAAGTGACCAACCCAGGCAAATCCATAGCCCACAAAGGGTATAGAAATTAACCAACTATAATTCCCCGTAGCAATAGCATAGATGAGAATTACGAAAATCAAACCAGTTCCTATAAAATGGAGAATCCTACAAGTGGTATCTTGGTGCTCTTCTAAATAATAGGGGTAAAACTCCTTAAGCGATTGGTGTTTTTTTGAGTCAGTCATTTTGGATTTTATTAAGGGTTAGAAATGTATCAGTAACTTTTTCGAGTGACTTTAGGACTTTGGTTTTTAGGGATTTTGGATTAGAAACCTCAGTAACCGAAGTTAAGGTCATTAAGTATTTATCTTTCTCCGGATCAATGAAATCTACAATGACTTGAAGCAATTCATAATTTGAAGTACTAATTCTAGGCTGATTAAAACTACTATAAGGATTGTATAAAAATGGGTCATAGATCCTGTATCCCCAGTAAGGATAAGGATTTCTATAATTTACTACTTCCCGTTGCCTAGAATCTTCATTGGAATGAAATCGAATAACGACGTCAGGCCTTTCCCTATCGTACACCATTCCAGCTGCTTCAAGCCGGGCTTGAAGTTCCTCCTTTACCAATTCATCAATAAACTTATCTTCGAACCCCTGCATTTCGAGTTCCTTGTTTACAATTACAAAGGATTGATAAGGCTTTGCAATTGGGATTTCAGAGTTTTCTTTAAAAACTTCTATAGAGCTACATGAATTAAGAAAGGCCACGAGTACTAGTAGAATGCCGAATCTAGAATTACATTTCATAGGGGTGATAAATACGGAAGTCAGACTTCAGGAATGAATTTAATTTTTCTTTCTGAACGAAAAAATAGAAGGAATAGTAACAAGAATTTCTTGCCTTAGGTAAGGAATACTATTTTTGACAAAACACGATTATGAGTAGACCTGATTTTGACGATATTTTCATGGAATTGGCGGTAAATCTTGCCAAGCGTTCCCATTGCATAAAAAAACACGTAGGTGCTGTATTGACAAAAGACACCCGAATTATTTCCATCGGGTATAATGGTCCACCTGCAGGAACTCATAACTGTGATGTCGAATTTCCTGAACATGGATGTGCAAGGGATTCCAAAGGAAGTTGTTCCTTGGCTCTACATGCTGAGCAAAACGCTATTCTTTATGCCGTTAAAAACAATACCTCAGTTGATGGTTCTACGCTTTATGTAACTCTAGCACCCTGTCTTCCTTGCGCAAGAATTATATTTTCAATGGGAATTTCGAAGGTTGTTTACCTATTTTCCTATGCTGAGTATAAAGGAATCGGAAGCGATGAGGGGGTGGATTTCTTGAAAAAATTCGGAGTTAAAGTAGACCGATACTCCAAAGAGTTAGTGGTTCAGGACTCTTTGATTTAAATGAAATTCACCTCTGGATTTAAAGCTATTCCAAACTTTTCTAAGATAGACTTTTGGATTTTTTCTGAGAGATCCATGATTTCTTTTCCTATTCCATTGCCATAGTTTACCAATACCAAGGCTTGTTTTTCATGAACTCCGATATCGCCAAGACGGACTCCTTTCCATCCTGCCTTTTCAATTAACCACCCTGCGGGAACTTTAATACCTTCCTCGTTTGGATATCCTGGGATTTCTGGAAATTGAATTTTCAGCTTTTCGTATTGAGCAATTGGTATAGTTGGGTTTTTAAAAAATGACCCAGCATTTCCGATTTTTTTCGGGTCGGGGAGTTTTGATTCTCTGATTTGGATTACAGCCTCGCTAACGGCCTTAATGCTTAATTCCTGAATACCTTTCTCGGCTAGAGTTTCCTTAATAGCCCCGTATTCAATGTGAAATTTGGGTGTTTTATTCAGTTTAAAAGTCACCGAAGTGATAATGTACCTGTCTTTTAATTCATGTTTGAATACACTTTCCCGATAGCCGAATTTGCAAGCTTTGGAATCAAAAGAATGGATTTCAAGAGAATTTCTTTCCAAAGCTTGAAGACTTTGGAAAACTTCCTGAATTTCTACCCCGTAGGCTCCAATATTTTGCATTGGGGAAGCTCCCACAGTTCCTGGGATTAAAGATAAATTCTCCAGTCCAGCCCAACCCTTTGAAATGGAATACATAACCCATTCATGCCAGATTTCTCCGGCCCCAACTTGTACTAAAATCTCTTCCTCAGATTCAGAAACAACTTGAATCCCTTTTAATTCGACTTTCAAAACCAGTCCAGGAAAATCCTTAGTCAAAAGAATATTACTTCCACCTCCTAAAACCAAAACCTCCAGATTCTGGGATTTTGCCCAGGTAAGAGCTGCTTTCAAATCTTCAAGTGTTTTTGCGGAGGAAAAAAATCTGGCCTTTTGATCAATTCCAAAAGTATTGAATGATTTAAGGGAAATGTTTTCTTGTATATTCATGGGCCCAGTCTTCTGATGCGAAATAAACAAGAAAATGGGCAAACTGAAATTAAAATTATGTCCCTCGTCTTGAATTCATGAGAGAAGTTCAGATAAACGGAGTTCGTGTCCGACCTGGTCAGGCTGTAAATATTGAATTACCAATTGCCAAACTTCCTACCCACACGCTTATTGATTTGCCCATATTTATCAGGTCATCAAAGGAGGATGGACCTGTGATTTTGATCTCAGGAGGCGTTCATGGAGACGAAATAAATGGGGTAGTCACGGCTAAAAAAATCCTGGAAGAATTCGATAGTGGGCTTACCTTATTGAAAGGAACATTGATTATAATTCCCTTGGTAAATATCTACGGGTTCCTTTCAAATAGCCGAACCTTCCCTGATGGTAGAGATCTCAACCGAAGTTTTCCAGGAAATAAAAAGGGTTCTTTAGCCTCAAGGATTGCATATATCATGAGTTCTGAAATAATTCCACAGATTGACTTTGGAATTGATTTTCATACAGGTGGAAGGATGCTGTCCAATCATCCCCAGATTCGGGTGGATTTCAAGGATAAGGCTGCTCTGGAGTTAGCTAAGGCCTTTGGGACTCATTTTGTTGTCAATTCAAAGCATATTGAAAAGTCATTCAGGAAAACTGCCTTCAATGCCAAGAAGCACTTATTAGTCTATGAAGGAGGAGAATCCATGCGGCTGGATAATTATGCTATTGAAGAAGGAATTACTGGAACAAAAAGGCTGCTTCATCATTTAGGCATGATTGATTTTGACCAGGCTTCAAAAGACACTGTTGTGTTGAAAGAAAGTGAATGGACCAGAGCTAAAGCTTCAGGGATCTTTTATTCCTCAGTTCGGCTAGGGGATTTTGTGAGAAAGGGTGAAATCATTGCCAGAATCTCGGATCCTTATGGGCAGGTGGTAGTTCCAATAAAAGCAGCTACCAATGGGCATGTCATTGGTCTCAATAACAATCCGGTAATCAATGTAGGAGATGCGGTAATCCATCTCGGGAAGGAATAAAAAAAGCGCCATTTGGCGCTTTTTTAGGATTTGGATTCTTTAGCTAAAGTAAGCTCTCAATCCATCTAATTTTTCTACTAATTCTGCTTCCACCTTTCGGTATTCTTTTGGATCAGCGATGGGAGCATGTACGGAGAAGTAATATTTTATTTTTGGCTCTGTACCTGAAGGACGCGCTGAAATTTTACTTCCATCAGCCAAATAAAACTGCATTACATTCGACTTATCCATATCCAGCTTTTCAACTTGGCCAGTTTTAACATGGGTAACGGTTGAGTTCTTCACATCGATGATCTTTACCACCTCAGAACCGTTCATTTCTTTAGGTGGATTAGTACGGAAGTCTGCCATCAATTTTTGGATTTGTTCGGCTCCGTCTTTTCCTTTTTTGGTAACTGAAATCAAGGATTCCTTGTAAAAACCGAATTGGCTGTAGATTTCTGCCAAAACTTGGAATACATTTTTGCCTTTGGTTTTGTAGTAAGCAACAACCTCTGCTACCATTGCGCAGGCGCTGACTCCGTCTTTATCCCTGACAAAATCCCCAACCAAATAGCCATAAGATTCTTCACCGCCTCCAATAAACTTCTCTTTTCCTTCCAAGTCTCTTATAATAGCAGCTATGTTCTTGAAGCCGGTAAGTACATTGAAACACTTTACTCCAAAACCAGCAGCAATTTCATTGATCAATTCTGTGGTCACAATGGTATTGACCATGAATTGCTTTCCATTCAATTTTCCGGATTCCTTCCACTTAGACAGCAAATAATAGGTCAACAAGGTGCCCGTTTGATTTCCATTCAATAATTCAAATTCACCCTTTTCATTAGGAACCACAGCAGCATATCGATCCCCATCCGGATCGCAGGCCAAAACCAACTCAGCACCAACTTTTTTACCCAATTCAATAGACAGGGTCAAAGCCTCAGCTTCTTCTGGATTGGGGTAAATAACTGTTGGGAAAGTTCCGTCAGGCTCGATTTGCTCTTTTACGACATGGACATTATCAAAGCCGAAAGTCTTTAATGCCGCGGGTACCATTTTGCCTGAGGCTCCATGGATAGGAGAAAAAACTATCGGCATGGATTTCTGGGCTTCGATTTCAGATTTTGAAAGACTTAATTCCCTAACCTTGTCCAGATAAATTTGATCAAAATTTGACTCGATATAATGAATTAAGGAATCGTCCTTATTCCAGTTCACTTGGTCGAAAGAGGTAATTTTCTGGACCTCTTTGATAATGTTAGTGTCGTGAGGGGCTACCACCTGAGCTCCATCTTCCCAGTAAGCTTTATATCCGTTGTATTCTTTAGGATTGTGGGAAGCAGTAATCATTACGCCTGATTTGCAACCGAAATAGCGAACTGCAAATGAAAGCATAGGAGTAGGGCGCATTTCCCTGAAGTAAAGAACCTGGATCCCATTTGCTGTTAAAACATCAGCTGTGGTTTTAGCGAATAGCGTATTATTGATTCTACTGTCATGGGTAATAGCAACTTTAATTACCTGGCCCGGAAAGCATTGAAGAAGGTAGTTTGCAAGGCCTTGGGTAGCCATCCCTACCGTGTACACATTCATGCGGTTGGTACCAACTCCCATCAAGCCCCGAAGTCCTCCGGTGCCAAATTCAAGGTCTTGGTAAAAAGAATCCACCAATTCAGTGGGGTTTTCGGCGATTAATTTTTTGATGCTGACTTTAGTTTCAGCATCTACATTTCCATCCAGCCAACTTTGGGCTCTAGAAAGGATTGCAGGGTCGATAGAACTCATGTTTTTTCAAAAATTTCAGTTGGAATCTAAGATATAGAAAATGTCAAAAATTGCCACGAATCTTAGAAAATAGAAGGGATTTCAGGTGGAATTCCTCTCTTGGATTGACCTGCCCAAGCCTTAAAATTTTTTTACCTAGGTATTAGCGTTATTTTAGACTGTCAATTACCCTCAAAATGAAATTATTCCCTCTTACCTGGATAGCGTTTTTGTTTATCAGTGTTTTTCCAGAAGACCTTATTAAAGAAAATCCTTACAATCAACCTCTTGAGAATAATCCGACAGTTAGAGAATCTACTGTGGATCTTCAAGTGAGAGTAGGGGAAAAGCTATATGTTTTTGGTAAAGCCCAAGGGACCTTGGATAAGGTGAAAGTTGGAATGCACGTATTGCCTTTTTCCCAAAATCAAAAGATTGAAGGGATCCATTCAGATTTTCATCAAGTGACTTGGAAGAGATTGAAGGATGGGTCCATCCAAATCCAATCAACTTACAAGCCCTGGCCAGCTTTATTGACTTGGCTTGTTCTCCCGGATGGAAGACTGAAAATGGAAGCTACTTCAGCTAATACCAATGGAAGACCCTTAGATCAGTTGGGTTTGGGATTTGATTTCCCTGAAGAAGAGTTGAAGAAAATTGCAGTAAACAATCAGGAAATAGGAAAGCCGGAGCAAAATTCAGGATTCAATTCTTTTACCACCGCATGGTTTGAATTCGATTATGTAAAACTTTTAATCCGATCAGAATTAAGCGGCTTGGCTTTAAATACACATTTTGCAACAGCCAATTCTAGTCACTCAGACTTGGTAATTTCCTTTCCAAGCGTTGAATTAAACCCAGCGGAAAGCAATTCACCTGGTCCCAACCCAGGTGCTCAAGCTCCAGCTAGAGCTGTTAGTACTGATTTGAATAAGATGATTTTATGGTTTGATTTTCATTGAGTTATAACTTTCAAATTATTTCATTATGAAGAAATTTTTATTGGCTTCAATACTCTTGGTAAGCCAGTTTGCATTAGGACAAACAGCCAGATTAAAGACCCCGTGGACAGATTTAGTTGATTCTGATTCACCCTTGCAAGAATATCCTAGACCTCAGCTTATCAGGGCAAATTGGCAAAACTTAAATGGACAATGGGATTATGCAATTTTGCCGAAAGGCAGCTTGCCAGAAACCGGTTTCGCAGGAAAAATAACTGTTCCTTTTCCAGTCGAATCTTATCTGTCAGGGGTACAGCAAACTGTTGGACCTGAGAATGAACTTTGGTATGAGAAGTCTTTTGATCTCAATTTGGATAGAAAAAATAAGCGGGTTTTACTTCATTTTGGAGCTTCTGACTGGGAAACAGAAGTCTGGGTAAATGGAGTTTCAGTCGGAAAACATCAAGGAGGTTTTGATGCTTTTTCGTTTGATATCACTGACCAGCTTGAAAAAACCAAAACCCAAAAAATCAGAGTCAGAGTGTGGGATCCAAGTGATTCTGGTCCTCAGCCTAGAGGGAAGCAAGTAAAAGAGCCAAGAGGAATTTGGTATACTCCAGTCACTGGCATCTGGCAAACAGTTTGGCTGGAAACAGTTCCGGAAAGCCATATTTTATCCAGTTATTCAATTACCGACTGGGAAAATGGAGTCCAAGTTTTTTACCCTGAAATATCCAAGTCGAGTGCATCTCAGGAAGTAGAAGTACTAGTGAAGGATGGAGCTACTTTGGTAGGCTCTTATAAGGGAAAAGTCAATTCCCCACTTCCTGTTAAATTGAATAATCCAAAGCCTTGGTCTCCCGAGAATCCGCACTTATATGAAATTTCTATCCGACTTTGGGAAGGAAAGAAGCAGATCGAAGAAGTGAAATCTTATGCAGCCTATCGAGATGTGAGGATGGGAAAAACTGATGACGGTTTTCAGCGGATTTTTCTTAACGGAAAGCCACTTTTCCAATATGGACCTTTGGATCAAGGCTGGTGGCCAGATGGATTGTATACTGCTCCGACGGATAAAGCGCTTCTTTTCGATATAGAAAAGACCAAGGAAATGGGTTTTAACATGATTAGAAAGCATGTGAAAGTAGAACCAGCTCGATGGTATTACCATGCGGACAGGTTGGGAATTTTGGTTTGGCAGGATATGCCGAGTGGGGATATGGGGAATCGCTGGGAAGTTAGACCAGGGGTGATTCGGGAAAATGTAGAGAAAATCCGAACTCCTGAATCTGAGTCAATCTTTAAAACAGAATGGGCTGAAATAATCAAGGAATTCAAATTCTTTCCGTCTATTGTGGTTTGGGTTCCATTTAACGAGGCCTGGGGACAGTTTAAAACCACAGAAATCGTGAATATGACCCGCGAGCTCGATCCAAGTCGTCTGATAAATTCAGCTTCCGGTGGAAATTTCGAAATGGAAGGAACCAAGGTAGTGGGTGATATTTTGGATTTGCATAATTATCCGGATCCAGTAATGCCAGATCCAAAAATCTTCGGCGAAAAATCAATTTTGGTTTTGGGGGAATATGGAGGCTTGGGACTTCCCCTTGAAGGCCATACTTGGCAGCAAAAAGACAATTGGGGCTATCAAAGTTTTTCTACTGCTGATGAATTGAAAGCTCGATATTCTATTCTTTTGGAAGATTTGAGTAAATACATTCCTAGAGGTTTGGCTGCTGCGATCTATACTCAAACCACGGATGTAGAAATTGAAACCAACGGATTGATGACCTATGACCGACAAGTGATAAAAATTCCGCTAGAAGAACTGAAAAAAATGCACAGCAAGCTGTACAAATAAGCTTTAGAAATTTTCAAAAGCCCTCAAAAAGAAAAATTGAGGGCTTTTTTATGCTTTTTCAATCATAGACTTGCTATCGACTCCCAATCTTTTCAAAATGGTAACTACATCGCTTGGCTTAAGCCTGGAAGGTTTGATGTTATTTTTTTCAAAAATTACCAGATTCCCTTCCCAAGGACTTGGAGCAGAAGGAACAAAAATCAAGACCTCTTTTTCATTGATTTCTTCAACCAAAAAGCCAAACATCCAGCCATCAATTGGAACCAGAACGACAGGAAATTCATGATCCATTCCTACACCAACTTTTGCTGCGTAAGTGGATTTCATCAACTGATAGCCAGGAAAGAGGGTTAAAAGATTGTCTTCCAGCCAAAGAATCATTTTTTTTCCAATCCCCTTTTTAGCTAACCAACCAGCTATAAAACACAAAAAGACCAGTAGGATTATACTCAGGGTGAATGCTGAAAAAGGTAATTCAAAAGGAATAATCTCATTCACCCAATGAGACAAAGGCATAATGATTTCAACGGCTTTTTTTAATAAGACTAAAATCAAGACTAAGGGCAAAAGGAAAAATACTCCTCCTTTTACAGTTTGGGTGAATAGGGTAAGTAGAACTTTCATAGCAACAAGATTTTTTGAATTTATGGAATTCTAGGGTCTGAAAACAAAAAAGCCGGATCAGAATTTCTGTCCGGCTATTTTTGACTAGGAAGTAACTTAAAGATTTCCCCGAAGTTCTTGCTCTCGTTCAATTGCTTCGAAAAGAGCTTTGAAATTTCCTTTTCCGAAGGAAGTGGCTCCTTTTCTTTGGATAATCTCGAAAAAGAGGGTTGGTCTGTCCTGAACCGGCTTAGTGAAAATTTGCAATAGATATCCTTCATCATCCCGATCTACCAGGATATTCAAATCTTTCAAAGGCTGTAAATCTTCATCTATTTGACCAACACGATCCAAGAGATCATCATAATATGTGGAAGGAACAACAAGGAATTCAACACCGCGCTTTCTCAATTCGCTTACCGTGTGAATGATGTCATCCGTAGCAATAGCCATATGCTGAACTCCGGCCCCACCATAAAAATCAAGGTATTCTTCAATCTGGGATTTTTTCTTTCCTTCTGCAGGCTCGTTGATTGGAAACTTAATGTATCCGTTTCCATTAGAAACCACCTTTGACATCAAAGCAGAATACTCAGTAGAGATGTCTTGATCATCGAATGTGATCAAAAGCTTGAATCCCATTACGTTCTCATAGAATTCTACCCATTTGTTCATTTCTCCCAGTCCTACGTTTCCTACGCAATGGTCAATGTATTTTAAACCAATGGATTGAGACCGGTAGGTACTTTTTCTTTCCTTAAACCCTGGAAGAAATACGCCTGAATAGTTTTTCCTTTCTACAAAAGTATGGATTGTCTCACCGTAGGTTTTTATGGAGGCCATTTTCACCTCTCCAAATTCGTCTGAATAGACCTTAGGTTCTCCTGCTGATTCAGCTCCTCTAGAGGTCGTTTCTCTCCATGATTTTTCAGCATCATCTACCCAAAGGGCTAATACTTTTACTCCATCCCCATGCTTCTGAATATGATGGGCTATAGGATGATCTGAGGTCAGGGGAGAAGTCAATACCAATCGGATTTTATCCTGCTTCAAAACATAGGAAGCTCGGTCTTTTACACCTGTTTCTGGCCCGGAATAGGCGATCAATTCGAAACCAAAAGCATATTGATAAAAAAGTGCACTTTGCTTGGCGTTGCCGACATATAGCTCGATATGGTCGGTGCCATTAATGGGAAGGAAATCCTCGCTCATGACTGTAGTGTTTTGGGTTTATAATCTTCCTCAAAGGTATAAAACTCTACCAAATATTATTTGGTTTTTGTCAGACTTATTCTTGAGGATTTTTATTCCATAAAACACTGATCCAAGCCATAATCAACCAGGTCAAAGCCCATGATCCAAAAGAAGAATTAAGAGCGAGGAGGACTATGAAAAGGTACCACAATGGTGCAAGGAAAAAGCCGATTAAGAATTTGAAAGTAGAATCGAAAACTCGGTCTTCAATTCTTGGACTGATCCAAAGCCAAATGAAATAAAGAGGGAAGTGGAAAATCTTCATGACTTTGTTTTTCAATCCTGAGGGATCGATATAAGTCTCTAAAATTTGACCCGAACTCAAAAAGCTTTCGACACTGGTTTTGCTCGTTAAGTCAATCTGATTCTCAATAAGGCTTTCCAGCTTTTCATCATATCCTTCATCAGGAATATTTACGATAAGGTTTTTCAGTCTACTCTCCAGGGTTTTGGTGAGAATACCTGATTTTGAGGCAGGCATATCTACCAAAATTGGTTCGCCAAATGTGATTTTCACTTGACTTCCTGATCGTTTGTGTGCGCTAAAGTCAATCCCCACAGGCAAAACCATGGGAATTTTTCCTGGGTATTTTTCCATCAAGCCAAAAGCCATACGGGTAAATCCTTTACTCAAGGGCCGTAAATTCCTCCTAAGGCTATGACTTCCTTCGGCGAATATGATCACCGTCCCATTTTGGGCTAAAATGTCGTAAGTCTTATCAAAAATTTGCTGGTTTTGCTGAATGGTAGAAAAGCCGTCTCTAACCCTAAAAACAGGGAGCATTCGGATAAAATTAAGAATCTTGGCTACCCAGGGATTTTTAAAAACCGAAGCGCGCGTGAGAAACCAGGGGTTTAATCTGGTATGAGTGGCCAATAGAAGGGGATCGATTAATGCGTTTTGATGGTTAGCTACCAAAATGATGGGATATCCTTTTGGGATATTTTCTTTGCCAAGGACCATTATTTTTCGAAAATATCCGTGAAGCGCAATTTTTACTAAAATTCTTAAAATAGCGTTTGCTAGGTTTTTCATGTTTTATTTTTCCAGAGAAGGGCCACTGTCATGCCGGAAATCAGATGCCAGATTCCCCACCAGGCAGCAATGATGGCCATACCACCAAGGCCTTCAAAGTAAGTGAAAATCAAAACCAGCCCCAAACCTGAATTTTGGATTCCTGTTTCGATAGTCAAGGTTTTTACATCAGGGAGGGGCAGTTTTCCCAATTTAGCCGTGAAAAACCCTGCGCCCAATGCAATTAAATTATGCCCTAAAACCCAAAGAAAAATAAGGCCAATGTATTGGATGAAAAGATCAAAGTTCCCAAGAAAGGCAAGTACCACAAATGCGGCAAAAATCAGGATGCTGGTGGGTCTGAGGATAGTAGACGCTAGCTTCCCGAATTTGGGAAAAAATTGACTGGTAAGAATTCCGAGAATCAAAGGGATTCCTAATATCAATCCCACAGTCATAAAAACTTCAGAAATATCCAGACTGATCTCTTGAAGCAAGGATGAAGATGGCGGGTAAAAACCAGCCCAAAGAGCAAAATTTAAAGGAGTCAAAACCACTGAAAACCCAGTGGAGAAGGCTGTAAGCGATACTGAAAGTGCTGTGTTCCCTTTTGCCAAGGAACTTAGAAAGTTTGAAACATTTCCGCCTGGACATGCAGCAACCAAAAACATTCCCAAGGCTACGCTAGGTGGTGGCTTTATTGCAAGGACGAGGAGAAAGGTTAGAAAAGGTAGGATCAAAAATTGAGAAACAATTCCTAGAATAAATCCTTTGGGATTGAGCATCAGGTATTTGAAATCCTTCCAACTCAAATCCAAAGCTACTCCATACATGATCAGGGCTAGGGCAAGATTTAGGAGAAGTAAATCCTTTTGGGAAAAGTTGAGGCTGACTGAATCCAGTTCTGAAATTGACACCCTGCGATTTCTTCAAAATGAAGGAAAAATCAAAATTTCAGGAGGAATCAAATGTCCTATTTATCTATTTGAATTTTGTTTTACAGAAAAATCTATCAGCGAGCTATAAAATTCTGCACGGCCATAAAATATGGCATACCGTAGAAGGACTTTTCAAAATAAACGAATGCACCACATCCCAAATGTGTAAATGCAGGGTTTAGAATATTTTGCCTATGCCCCGGAGATTTCATCCAGAGATTAACAACCGACTTGGCAAAGGAAAGGTAAGTATGTGGAGGGATTTTAGAGGGATTTGAAGCATTGAGGTAGTAGAATTCACCTGGCTTAGCAGGTTTTCCAACTTTCTTGCCTTCTTCATATTGAAGACCAAAAGTGCTACAGATATTTTCTCCGATGTATTTTGGATTTAATCCCGAGCAATTGAGTCTATCCCTGAGCGTTCTTCTGAATCGAATAGGACTGGTATGGGAATAGAAATTGTAATTCACCATGTCCTGAGCATGTCCAGAGGCTGTTTTTTCTACTTCAGGAGAAAACTGAAATGGCTTTAATTGATATTTTTCCCGCTCCAGATTGGTCAGATAAAAAATTGCCGCTTGTAGCAAGGGGTAGTCAAGTTTATTGAAATCTAAAGCTTGGGTTAAAGCTGGAAGACTTAAGAAAGAAGAAGCATTGAATTTTTGATAATCTGACTCTTTCCAGTTTTGGGAATAGGAGAGTAGTGGCAGTAAAAAAAGGGTGCTCAGTAATCGAAGTTTCATTGGGTAATTATTTCCCAATTATGACGAGTGAAGAGCCCAATTATTTTTTCAGCTTCTATTTTTTTCACTAAAGAGCAAAAAAAACAGGCCTAAGCCTGTTTTTAATTGTCCTGTGGAATATTCAGGAGAAGCTTGATCACCTCTTTTGGAGTACAAGCGTTTCCTAACAGTTCATCTTGTAAGACTACTTGGAGGTTGTATTCCAGCTCAAATATCAATCCCTTCACGAATACAGGATCCATATTTAATTGCTTGATAAAGTGATCATTTTTGCGTGGGCCTACTAGGGATATTCCATAAGAATGGAATACTTCTACAGCCTTCTTGAGTTGAGAGAAATGTTGGTTCATGTTTTCAAATTTTAGGCGGTACTAGTTTATACATCACCGGAGTGACAATTCTTGAAAGCAAAGTTGAGCTGACCAATCCTCCGATTAAAACAATAGCCAGAGGAGAAATCAGCGGATTGGTACTCAAAGCAATTGGGATTAATCCTCCGATGGCAGTGATGGTAGTCAGCACTATCGGTAAAAAACGAATCTCTCCTGCTTCACGGATTGCTAAGTCCAAAGGTTTTCCTTCTTTTCTTAATTGATTGGTAAAATCAACCAGCAAAATGGAGGTCTTTACCTCAATTCCTGCTAACGCAATAAGACCTACAATCGCTACAAAGGATAAAGAGTTCCCAGTGATCCAAAGTCCGATTAAAGCTCCTACCATTCCTAGGGGAATAACGGAAAGAACAATGATGGTGCTTTTGAAGGTTCTGAATAGCAAAATTAAAACTGCGATGAAGAGGAAGACCGTAACAATGATCACGCTATTAAATCCGGCAAAGGATTCTTCACGAGTTTCGTATTCCCCACCCATTTTATAGGAATAGCCTTCGGGAAATTGGATTTGATCCATTTTTTGGATTACATCCTTGATTACCCGGTCGTTGAGAAAGTTTTGATCCACGAAAGAAGAGACCGAAACTGCTCTGACTTTATTGTAATGGTCAATCGTCAAGGTGCTGCTCTCCAACTTAAAGTCTGCAACTTGATTTAAAGGAACGGACGATCCAGCTTGATTGTAGATATAAACTCCATTTAGATTTTCCAATGAAGCCTGATCCTCTTTTGGGGAGGTTACCAGAATAGATCTTTCAAAACCTTCCTCATCTGTAAATTGGCCCAGATTCAAACCTGCCAATGACAATCGAACTGTGCGGTCAATTTCAGAAATATTGATTCCCAACTGTCTGGCTTTTTCCTTTTGGATTGTTACCCGAATGTCTGTTTTCAAGTTGGTTACCGGGTTGTTGATATAGATCGTGCCCGGTGTTTCTTGGAGCAATTTTTCGACTTTGAAGGCCAATGACCTCAAAGTATCCAAGTTTTCTCCATACAGTCTGACCTCAACGGGAGCTGTCATCGGTGGACCTTGTTCAAAGTTTTTAACTTCAATCCTCGCTCCAGAATAGGTTGAAAATCTACTTTTCAATTCTTCGATTATTTCCAATTTCCTTGGAGGAGCTGTTTCTGGGTTCAATTGAACAAATATCTGGGCATAGTCCGTACGCTCATTTTCGGGGATTTCATTGTAATAAATCCTGGGATTACCCTTTCCGACATTGGATGCAAAGTTTACCAGTTCCGGAATTTGGATAAGCTCATTTTCTACTTCTCGGGTAATTTGATCGGTGTTCCGGATACTCGATTGAAGTGGGGTAGTGATATTAATTAAGAATTGAGGCTTTTCTGAAGAAGGGAAAAGGCTGAAACCAATTATTGGAAATAGGCTCAAAGAGGCTACAAATATTAATCCTGCAATGCCCAAAGTGACTAAAGGCTTTCTCAAAGCTCTTTCCAAAAGTGGAGCATAACTGGCTTGGATTAGCTTCTGAAACCAATCATAAACCTTATTGCTATGATCAGGTCCTTTGTCTTTTAAAATCCAGGAAGACAAAAATGGAATGATAGTCAAGGAAACCAACATGGAGGCCAAAACACTTAAAATGACCGCCATAGGAAGACTTCTGATAAAGTCACCGGATGCCTCTGGAAGAAAAACTAAGGGCAAAAAGGCGATAATCAAAGTAACCGTACAACCCACCACGGACAAGGAAATCTGTTTTGTAGCTTTTAATGCGGCTTCTTTTTTACTGACTCCTTCCCGGATCCATCTTTCGATATTTTCAACCACCACGATACTGTCATCTACCAACAGCCCCAGTGCCACCACTAATCCGACTATACTCAGCTGATTTAAACCAAAACCTAAAGCATTCAGTAGAACCAAACCAATGGCTAGGGAAAGAGGGATGGAAATCATCACAATGATGGATGCCCGATTTCCCAAAGGAAGGAGGGTAATAAATACCAAGGCGATGGCAATCAGAAAATCGACGCCAAGTCCTCCCAATCTTCTGTTTACATACTCAGCTTGATCAAAAGCCAACACCAAATCAATATTTTGAGGCAATTCGGCTTTTATCTTTTCAATGATTGGAAGGTATTTTTCCTGAACCTTGGTGATGTTGTTTCCTTCTTTTAGCGCTGCAGTGACGAAAATGGATCTATACCCATTTAATCTGGTGATGTGTTTTTCATCTTCAAAATCATTGCTGACTTTGGCAACATCCTGAAGTTGGATAGTCCGACCTTGGTAGGAATAAATGACCGTCTGTGCAATTTCTTCAGCGCTTTTGTAATTGCCGCTAGTTTTTACATTGAAAGTTTTGGTTCCGGCATCTATCTGTCCTCCAGGAATATTGGTCAATTCGCTTTGAATACTTCCAAGGATAGCGTTTAGTGGAATATTCATTTCAGCGATTTTGTCAAGCTGAAGCTCTACTTTGACGGTTTTATCTGGTAGTCCGTGAATGTCAATTTTTTTCAGTTCGGTTATTTTCTCCAGTTCTTCCTGGAGTCTTTCACCTGCCTTATTCAACTGTTCCCGGGAGGCATTTTCGCTGATTAATGCGATTTGGAGAATATTTACATCTGATGGCCTGACCTTTCTGACTTCTATCGAAAAAATGTCCTGAGGTAGGGATGGTCTGAGGATATTTACCTCTCGGACAAGTTCCTGGTATTTTTCATTGACATCTTCTTCGTAATTGTACTCCACAAAAAGAACCGCAACTCCGTCTTTAATTTCGGTTTTGATTTTCTTGATGTTTTCCAAGCCATAGATCACTTTTTCCATAGGATCTACAATCAATTCCTCCATATCTTCTGGACTTGCGCCAGGATAAATTACCACAATGGGATATTGGGGCGATTCAATGACTGGATCCTCACTTCTGGGCATGTTGAAAAAGGTCGTCGCTCCCAATGCAATTACCATCAGGAAGATCACCAGAGTAAACTGGTAATTTTTAACCGCGAATTCTGAGATTTTCATCAGTTCTTAATGGTAATAGTGGAACCATCCGATAAATAAGCGCTTCCAGAGCTGATCAATTGGGAATATCCTTCCAGCCCTTCCAAAACTTCCACTGTTTGTGTAGACAGCTTACCTAATTTGATCTTGACCTTTTTGGCTGTTTTTCCATCGGCGGTTACAAATACATATCCTTCATTTCCTTGCGCATCTAGAAGCGCCTCGTAAGGAATATTCCAGCCGGTCTGTGGGTTTTTGGGAAAAATCTTAGCCTTTGCAAACATCCCTGAGGCAAGATTTAGCTCACTTGAATTATCTGGGCTAATTTCAATCCAGTAGGCTCCTGTGACAGGATCGCTTGCTGGACTTTTGCGGATGACTTTTCCGGAAATTTCCTTGCCCAGGTTATCAAGTTGAATGGAGGCTGAATCACCGGTGGAAATAAGGCTCCAATTGAAATCGTTGACAGAAACTTGCAAGACCCAATTGCCTTGCCCAGCCCCGTTGATTTGTAATACCGGAGCTCCTGAATTAACCAATTGGCCTGGGTTGGCAAATTTTCTAAGCACAAAACCATTTTGGGTAGCCCTGATTTCCGCATAGGAAAGGTTGAATTCAGCAGCTTTTAATTGCTGTCCTGATATATCTAGGGCAGTTTTACTGTTTTGGTATTGCTCAAGAGTAGCCACGCTGTCCCGATAAAGGTTTCCCACTCTTGTAAAATCTCGATGAGCTTTTTCAAAAGCAAGTTTGGCTTGATTAAAGCCCGCTTCCACTTCAGTTCTATCCAAGGTGGCTAGTACTTGTCCTTTTCTGACCTGATCACCTTCCTGGACGTTCATTTTGGAAATGATTCCTCCGACTTTGAAAGCCAACACGGTTTCATTTTTGGTGGAAAAGGTCCCACTCGCCGATATTTCTGTAGAAAAACTACCCGGCTGAATGGAGAGGATTTGGACAGGAATACTCTCGCCTTTCACAAGGGTATCTTCGCTGGTTTCCTTTTTTCCACATGAAAAAAGAATGACCGGAACAAATGCTAGGAGTAAATAAGAATGCTTTTTCATGGCTTTCAATTTGAAGTGGTCAGTTGGCGCTCAAGAGCCGCCAGAGATTTGAGTAGGTTGTAGGAACTGATAGTTTTTTGAAGCGAGGCTTGGGTATATTGATTTCTCGCATCCAGGAATTCGATTAAGGAATTTGCCCCTTCTTTAAATCCCCGATCTACCAATCGGAAATAGGAAACAGAGGATTCCAGCTTCTTTTCGGCTGATTGTAAGGCAGCCTGCTGGGTTAAAACCTCGTTTTTGGCTAATTGGAGATCTAGAGAAAGTTTCTCATTGAGGAGTTCTTTTTGATTTTGAACTGACTTTAAGTTGAGTTCTCCTCGATGAATTTGGTTTCTATTTCTATTTCCTTGATAAAGTGGAACAGTCATATTCAAGCCAAAAAGTAGGTACCTGGATTGCTTGTCAAAGGCCCAATCAAAACTCTGAGAACCCATGTCTGCAAAGGTGTTTAACTTGGGTACCCAGTAATTTTTATTGGATTTCAGGATAGTTTCCTGGATTGATTCTGCCGTTTGGACCTGAAGAAGTTCTGACCTCCCTGAGATATTATTTTCACCCATCAGCTCAGCAAATTCCTTCATATCAAGGGTCTGAGGCTCAAAAACCACTTCGGTTTGAATGGGGCGATTCAAGAGAAAATTCACATAATTCGCTGCATTCTGCCTTTTAGCTTTGGCTTCAATCAAAAGCGCATTGATATTTTCCACTTCACTTTCCGCTCTGAGTACAGAGGAGGGAAGACCTTTTCCATTTTCGAGAAGGATTCGATTATCCCTGAGATTTTGCTCTACCAGGACTTTCGCATTTTCGATTACCTCAATTGCAGTGTGGGCAGTACAAAAAGTATAGTAAGCCATCTTGATGTCTTGAATCAAATTGGCTTCATAAATATCCAACTCGTACTCGGAGAGGATCACTTGTTTTTCCCTGATTTCCTTTTGATAAATCAAATCTGTATTGATCAATGGGAGGGAAGCTCTGACTCTCGCGTCATAAAAGTTATCCGGAAGGAATTGCTCATTAACATTTTCCAGTTGTGGGAATGAATTACTTCCGGTTAGTTGATTTAAGGTCGAATAAACTGGATTTAAAAGATCGCCAATAGGAATGCTGATCGTTCTGCCTCCACTCGCCAAGGTGTAATTTGCTCCAAAATCCACGGTTGGAAGGAAATAACTCTTGGCATCCTTTAAGGCCAAAAGACTTTTTTCCAGCTCAATGTTTTTTTCCCTTAAAACCAAGTTTTGTTCTAGGCCTTCTTGGAGATATTGATTTAAAATACCTTGTCCCCAAGAATTCAAAGGGGAAAAAATCACCAGAAGGTAAAGGATTTTTTTTAGGTAATCTGTTCTAGCTTTATACATCGTTTTTAAATTAAACAGTGTTTAATAGATAGGTAAATTTTTTTAGAGACGATCTATGATTTTATAAAATTCATCCAAAGCATCACTTACAATGCTGTCTTTTCTGGAAGCCAAAACCACATCACATCTTTTCCTAATACTTAGGGAAACCATACCATGAACTACAGACCAGATCATGTATGAAAGGGCTTCCGGGTCATGACCTTTGAAATATCCTAGGTTTATGCTTTCCTGAACTGTTCCTCTTAGAAAATTGAATGTGCCACCACCTTCTTTCCAATCGTCATGTTCTAAGTCGATTACATGATCAATTGGGGCTTCCTTGATAAACATAAGATCATACATATCAGGGTTTTCCAAGGCGAAGCTTACATAAATACTTCCCATGGCTTTGAGGCGCTCAATTGGATTGCGAACTGAAGCCAATACGCTCATTTTGGCCATTAACTGCCGAAAACCTTCTTGATGAAGGGCATGGAAAATTTCGTTTTTATCCCGGAAATAATGGTAAATGATTCCTGGGCTGTACTCGATTTGGTCAGCAATATTTCGAATAGAGGTTTTTTCGAAGCCTTTGATTAAAAAAAGGTCTTTGGCAGCATGAAGGATTTTTTCCCTCAACTCTTCTTTATCTCTCTCTTTTCTATCAGCGATTCCCATTTCAATTTTATTGAACGGTCAAAAATAATTAAACACTGTTTAATAATCCAAAGAAATTCAAAATTATTTTTGTTCTTTCATGGCTTCGCTATCCCATGCATGATCGTTCAAGGAGAATTTTTTATTCAATTCGCTGGAAAGGAAGCTTTCCTGTTGTTCGATTTGCTTCTTGACTTTGGAGATGTATTCTTCCTTATTGCTTTTGTATTGGGCCAGTATTCGCAAAGCATCCTCATCATATTTTCGGAATTGGGCAGCAAGCCGATGCGTGGTGTAGGCTCTAAATCCTAGTTTTTTCAAAGCATCTTCTCCCATTCTGATGGAGGTATCCAGATGCTCCCGGTAGATATTTTCTTCGCCCATTTCAAGATATTCATAAGCATCGAAGCGATTTTTAGCCCGAATCATCAATTCCAAATGAGGATAGTTTTCCTTACAAACCTCGATTAGCTTTTTGTTGGTTTCTTCTGAATTGATAGCAGAAATTAGAATTTTGGCTTCCTCAGCACCCGCAGAATGAAGCATGTCTACTCGTGTTGCATCTCCATAGAAAACCTTGAAACCCATTTTTCTTAAGAGGTCAACTTGGTCTGGATTGTAATCTAGAACTGTCGCTTCTATTCCATTTGCCCTTAGAAAGCGGCCAAGGGTAGAGCCAAAATGAGAGAAGCCTACCAAGATCACATTGTTTTTTTCCTCAAATGAATCTGCCTCACGTTTGGTCTTGGAATCCTTTTTATCCATTCTGGATAGAACAGCTTTATCCAAAACAAGCATTAGAATAGGGGTAAAGGTCATGCTCAGGGCTGTAATGGCCATTAAGCTATCTGAGGATGATGCGGTGAGAATCCCCAATTGAAGGGCAAATGCATAAATGACAAATGAAAATTCACTGACTTGAGCCAAACCAAATGAAAAGCTGAGGTTTTCCTGAAGATTGAGTTTTTTGAATTTTCCTATCGAAAAAAGCACGATCACCTTTAGCAACATCACGCCAAGAGTTCCTGCAAAAATCAGAAATGGATTCTCGATGATTAGGTTAAAATTGATAGTGGCTCCAACTGCCATAAAGAACAAGCCCAAGAGTAAGCCTTTAAAAGGATCCAAATCGGATTCAAGGGCATGCTTATAGGGGGAATTTGCTAAAATGACTCCTGCCAAGAAAGTACCCAAAGCTGGACTTAGCCCTACTAAACCCATTAAAAAGGCAATTCCGACCACAATCAATAAGGCTGAGGCAGTGAATAATTCCCGAAGCTTGGTTTTGGAAACCCAGTTGAGCAAAGGTCCAAAACCAAACCTTCCCAAAAGAACTACCACGCCAATGGCTCCAAAAATCATCAAAGTCTGAACCCATCCAGGTTGATTTTCCAAAATTCCACCGTGAGAATCCCCGCTTTCTACCAGCTGTGCTGTAGCTAAAAGTGGAAGGATAGCCAAAATTGGAATCACTGCGATATCCTGCATCAAAAGAACTCCGAAAGACATTTTGCCTGATTGACTTTCGAGTTGATTCTTTTCTTTTAAGGATTGAAGGACAATTGCTGTTGAAGAAAGAGCCATTGCCATTCCCATTGCAAGGCTCATCTGCCAGGAAATTCCAAATAAAATCGCTACTCCAACGATTAGGAAGGTGGTAACTAAGACTTGGGTAAGTCCGACATTTAAGATTAAATCCCTCATCTTCCAGAGGTTTTTAGGTTCTAATTCAAGCCCAATTAGAAAAAGCATCATGACCACTCCAAACTCAGTGGTATGCATGATATCCTGTCCTGATTGCCCGTCTTGGATAAATCCAAAAGCATAGGGACCGATCAAAATCCCGGCAATCAAATAACCCAGGACCGATCCCATTCCCAATCTTTTAGCAATTGGTACACAGATGATTGCAGCGATTATGTAAATGATCGCATCAAATAAAAATCCTTCCATAGATTATTGCTTTTGAGTGTAAGGAATGGTAATCGTTTCTTCATCCCTGAGCCTAAGGATAAGGTTTTTGTACTCCTCTGTTTTTTGAGAAAGCTGATCTTTAGTGATCCGGTGTGTTCCACCTACCTGAAAATGGGGCAGATATCTCATGTTACATAGATATGCTGTTTGTTCGAAGGGTCGAAGAAATTCCTCCATGGTAAATCTATTTCTTCCTTCATGTGCATAGACTTCCTGTGAGCCCCCTGATGTCACCGCATTGAGCACATATTTGTTTTTCAGATAAATCCCTCCAGGTCCATAGGCCCATCCAAATTCCAGAACCAGATCAATCCATTGTTTTAGAATAGGAGGGCAGGAATACCAGTAAATGGGATGATGCCATACCACTACCTCATACTCAAATAATAGCTCTTGCTCCTCTTGGACATTGATGTTAAAATCTGGGTATAACTCGTACAAATCCCTGATTAAAACATTTTCCAGAGGTCTGACTTTCTCAAGCAAAGCCTGATTGACATCCGAATGCTCGTATTTAGGATGAGCAAAAAGAATTAGGATTTTCCGCATGGAGTAAAACTTTTTATTTCTCGTTGTAAAAATATCCTAGTGCACCACTGGGACATTTCTTGACCTGGTTTACGATTTCTTCACTCGTAGCCTGATCCATATCTATCCAGGGTTTTCGTTTGGGGTTGAAAACTTTAAAAAGTCCCCGGGCACAATTACCGGAATGAATGCATTTTTCTGGCTCCCAGGTTACGGATACTTCTCCGTTTGTGTAGGTTTTGGAATTCGATGACATAGTTTATAGGTTTTGATCAAACCTATATTACCAAAATTGTCTGGTTTATTCCATTTCAGGGCAAAAAGAAAAGCCTGCTATTTTCACAGCAGGCTTTACTCCAAACTCTTTTCCAGCCTAGTTTTGGTCAGAAGATGGCTTTTTCAAAATCAAATAAAAGCAATAGGCAGTGATTGCTAGAATGGATCCCTGAGTGAGGATAGCTATAATTAGTGCGGAAGTATTCATGATTGTAGGCGTTTACGAGTTAAACTAGAATACCAAACCAAAAGACAAATCAATCCAAAAAGGAGAAGTAATTGGGTTCGGGCCAAGCCAGAGTAGAAGATTTTCTTTTTATAGAATTCGGTATCCAAAGGATTTGCTTCCATTTCTAAATAAATGTCCTGAAAGGTAAGCTTTGAGATTAATGATCCCGAATCCAGAGTCCAAGCATTTCCTTGCAGCAGATTTGAGATGGCTCCAGCCCAATCATTATTTTCTGGAGTAATCAAAGCCCCAATGAAAACCAGCAATAAAAGAACAGGGGTCACATAGGTCATTATCCATTTGAAAATCAATGGTATTTTGATGTCAGCTCCTCTGTTGATTTCTTGCCATCCTTTATTCATTCCAAATACCCAGGAAAACAGAATAGTTTCAAGCAAAGCGAAAATGACCAAACTTACCGTTCCTCCCCAATAGTCGTATTCATCGAAATAGCCATAGGAATAAAATAAAACGGTTGGTATTCCCATCAGTAAAGCCACCAATCCAAAAGAAATGGCTCCTTTCACTTTTCCCCAACCAAACTCATCATTCATGAAACCCATCCAAGGTGTTCCCATGGCCAAGGAGGAGGTAATACCTGCAAAAAAGAGTAAGCCAAACCAACAAACCCCAGCAATAACAGCGAAAATTGGCCCCCATTGCTGGAATAAATAAGGCATTGTCTGGAAAGCCATACCAAAACCGGCATTTTCCAATACCCAGTCCATTCCAAGGAATCCCGCTGCAATAGGAATTACAATAGCGCTTCCCAGCAATACCTCAACAAACTCATTGGTAAATCCTGCAGTGACTGAATTTAGGGCTATATCTTCGTTTTCCTTTAAGTATGATGCGTAGCACTGAATGGATCCCATCCCCACAGAAAGTGTAAAGAAAATCTGCCCTGCAGCTGCCAACCATACTTTTGGATCAGCTAAAGAGGAATATTGTGGAGTCCAGAGAAAATTGATTCCATCCCATGCATTTGCCTCGGGAAATTCAGCTGACGCAAAATCAGATCCCATAGTCCATCCTCTAATAGCTAGAATAACACCAAAGAGAATCAATAGGGGCATTCCTATTTTAGCAACTTTTTCAATTCCCCCAAGGCCAGTCGATAGGATGTAAACATTTATCCCTAGGACGAATACATAACTGAATAAAGGAAAAAGAGGGATGCCAAAATCAGAGCCCTGAAGACTGACATAGTGATTGAAAAAGGTGCTCACGGCTTCCTTATCCATTCCGGAAAATGTGCCAACTATGCTATGCAACACATAAATCAAGGTCCAAGACTCGATGTAGGTATAATAAGCCACCACAGCTATGTTGGTGAATATTCCAAAAACTCCAATGTATTTCCAGATGGGTTTAGAGTTCATGGAATCCAGGATATAAGGTGTACTGTGATTGCCCAGTTTTCCTCCGAATCTCCCTATACTCCACTCAGTAAAGAGGAGAGGAATGCCCATTAAAATAAAACAAACCAGATAGGGGATCATAAAGGCCCCTCCACCGTTTTGTACCGCCTGAACTGGAAAGCGTAAGAAATTTCCCAATCCAACTGCATTTCCAGCCATGGCTAAAATCAAACCAGTTCTGGATCCCCAAGATTCATTTTTATTTGGCATAAAATTTTAAAAATGGGGATGGGTTTGAACCACCCCCGATTTATCATTTAAGTTGTTTTTGTAAAATTTCTAACCACTTGTCGGCGAGAAGAGTCTCACCCATAAGGTCAGAAAATAAGTCTCCATTATAAAACTCAAGCTGGATTGAATTCCCGCCTGACTTTTTCGTGAATTCCAAAGCCAAATAATCCAAGATCTGGCGTCCACTGGATTCGTTTTTGGACTCTAGGTTTTTTCGGATTACTCCTACTTTTTTGAAATCATTCAAATCCAGAACAATAGGAGAGAATTCGGGAGTATCTTGAAAATAGATCAAGCAGTTTTTAGCAGGATCAAGTCCGAAAACGTAATAATTTCTCCAGATTTCAGTCAGAGAAAGGTTTGCTCCTTGAGCCTTCGCCAGCTCATTGAGTTTGGATTCCAGAGCCTTAGTTTTTTTCTTTTTCTTGGAAGAATGGTAAACGAATGGTGCGGTGAAGGCACCGAATAATAGAAGTGACAAAACAATTGTCACAGGTTCAATGTCGAACATGTTTAAGAAGATTTTGGTGAAAGGAAATAAAATAGTGCCCTATTGGGCTTAAAAAGACCTTTCTACCAGCTGTGAAAAAACCGGATAAAGGTTTCTTTCACATCAAAAAGTGCTTTGGATTTTTGAAAAAAGGAAGGTGGTAAATAGATGGATCGGACAGCTTTAAATTCCGGAATCCAGGTGGAATTCAATTTGGCACTTAGCCTCCAATCAATTTCAAAGGGAGGAATTTGAGGCCTGTCTTGGGATGCCCTGAAGTGAATATTCTGGGATTGAATTTCACTAACACTTGTGGTTATAGGGGCTTTTTGAGAAGCTTGGTTGAGCTTGGGAGGAAAGGAAAAAACAGCAGTTATGCCAACTATCCAGCAGAAGAATAAAAGGAAGGCAATTCCCTGTTTTTTCATTTTTTTAAACACAAAACCAACTCAAAGGTAAATGAATTGATTTTGATATTTAGAAGTATTCGTAGACTATTTTTTTAGAGAAAATACTCGGACATCTTCAAGTCCCTTACTAAGACTTACCGTCTTCCATGGGGAACCAGGAAATAGGAGTGAGGTCATGGTGATTTCGCTCTCATTTACAAATAATTCGATTGAGGAAGCGTCTATAAATACTCGGATAGTCCTTGCTTCCCAACTCATAGGAGAAGAATGTACAGCGGCAAAGTCTTCATGGAAAGTTGACTTCCCGGCACGGGTTCTGTCGATAGAAACCAATCCAAATTCCTTGGAAAGGATTAATTTTTCCCCGAGTTCATTAGAGAATTCTAGGGTAAATTCATCCTCCACTTCAGCGATTAATTCAAATGCTTGAGACGGAAGAGGGTATTCCTCATTCGAAATGGAATATTCCTCTTTTCTTAGGTTTTCCAGTTCCTTGGCAGGCTTGGATTGTAAAAGGAGGGTTCCATTAATATCAATTAAAGACAATTCTCGAGGTAAAGTCATGGCCGATCTCCATGATTTTGTAGGAACGACTTGGGCATAAAGCCAATTACTCATCCAGCCTATGAAAAGCGTTCTGTTTTGAGAAGAAGGTAGATTGGACCAAGTTACTCCTGCGTAGTTGTCTGGTCCATAATCAAGCCATCGGATCATGGTATCATCAGGAGTGAATTTTCCTTCTGCAAAGTTTCCAATAAAGTATTGCGTAGCAGACCCCTTTTGAGGCCCTCCTGGATTTATACTTACCAATAAAACCCATTTTTTTGTTCCATCAGGAGCAGTCATCTCCAAAAGATCCGGGCATTCCCAAACTCCTCCATGAGCACCCACATCCTGTCCAAATTCACTAAGTAATTTCCAATTCTTGAGATCAGGAGATTCAAAAAATTGGATTCTATCCATTACAGCCAAAGTCATTATCCATGACTTTTGACCATCAGGATGAATTATTTGCCTGACTTTCGGATCTCTAAAGTCTTTGATTCCTTGATTAGGAAGAACAGGGTTTCCGGCATATTTCGTCCAGGTTTTTCCCTTATCCAGAGAAAAAGCAATACCCTGACTTTGATAATCTGTTTTCCCGGATTTTTCTCCTTCCATGTCATGGTAAGTAAAGATGGCTATCAAAGGTGGATTCTCTGAACTACCAAGTCCTGAAGTATTTTCTCCATCATAAACCGCACTTCCGGAAAAAATATAACCCAAGGAATCAGGATATAAACCAATGGGTTTTTCTTCCCAATTAACCAAATCTGTTGAAACTGCATGCCCCCAATGCATCGGTCCCCAAACAGTGCTATCTGGATAATACTGAAAAAACAGATGATATTCTCCATCAATGAATATCATTCCATTCGGGTCGTTTATCCACCCTTTCTTAGGAGTAAAATGATATTCAGGCCGATAGGTTTCTAGTTCACTTTCTTGGAAAACCGGTACTTCTGATTTTTTACAAGAGAATAAGAGGAGAGTTAGTGAAAAAAATAGGATGGTGTAGAAATACTTCATAATCAGTGCTATTTGGATGAAATCAAATTTCATCCGAAAAATACTACCAAAAGGTCTTTCCAAAGTGCCTAAATCGATTTCATTTTCATCTCAGGGCCTTTATTTATGATTGGTTTTTTTTAATCTGCTTAGGATTATAGCTTTGTGCCAGTATTTATTCTGTTTTTCACATTTATGAAAGGAATCATTTTAGCCGGAGGATCCGGAACACGACTTTATCCTTTGACCATTTCAGTTAGTAAGCAATTGATGCCGGTCTATGATAAGCCCATGATTTATTACCCCTTGTCAGTTTTGATGATGGCGGGAATCAAAGAAGTTTTGATAATCACTACTCCAGAGGATTCTGCATCATTTCAAAAGCTTTTGGGAGATGGATCTCAATTGGGTTGTTCTTTTGAATATGCAGTTCAGCCAAGCCCAGATGGCTTGGCTCAAGCTTTTATTATAGGTGAGAAATTCATCGGGAATGATAAAGTTGCTTTGATCCTTGGGGATAATATTTTTTACGGATCGGGATTACATAAAACGCTTAAGGAGAATACCAATCCAGAAGGAGGAGTGGTCTTCGCCTATCACGTGAATGACCCTGAGCGCTACGGAGTGGTTGAATTTGACGAAAACCAAAAAGCAATTTCAATCGAAGAAAAGCCTGTTAACCCTAAGTCAAATTTCGCGGTTCCCGGTCTTTATTTCTATGACAATCAGGTTGTTGAAATAGCTAAAAATATCAAGCCAAGCCCAAGAGGAGAGCTCGAAATCACTGATGTAAATAACGAATACCTTAAAATGGGCAAGCTTCAAGTGGCTATTTTGAATCGAGGTACTGCTTGGTTGGATACAGGAACGCATCAATCTCTACTTCAAGCGGCTCAGTTTGTGGAGGTAATTGAAGAAAGACAAGGATTGAAGATCGGTTGTATTGAGGAGATTGCTTACAGAAATGGCTTTATCGAAAAAGAACAACTTCTGAAAGCTGCTGAAAAGCTTGGGAAAAGTGGATATGGAATCTATTTGAAAAGATTGATCAAATAGAAGATGAAAATTTCTCAATTCCCCGAATCCTTTCTTTCTAAACTTGGACAAAAGACTTTAAAGGAAGTCGAAAAGCTTAATCAGCTAATTTCAGCTGCAAATCAGCATGATGTACGCGAGGATTTGGTAGCAAAATGGAATGGTAAATTCGAGGAATTGAGAAGTATATCTGCCGAGGACAAGGCATTATCAAAACAAGTAAATTCAACTTTTTCTGCTTTTCTAAAAGATCTAAACACCCAAGCGGGTTTGTATTCTCCACAGCATTTCCAAACACTATGGATGGGAATAGGAATGGCAGCGTTTGGGATTCCTTTTGGCGTAGCATTTTCAGCAATCCTAAAGAATTTTGCATTCATTGGAATCGGGATTCCTATTGGACTGTCTTTGGGAATTGCAATTGGAGCAGCAAAAGACAACCAAATCAAAAAAGAAGGCAAACTGCTGGATTTTAAATAATCCTTTTCCTTTTAAACCAAACAAAAATTAAGACCGAGATCAAAATCATGGTCAAAATGGTATAGTAATATCCATATGGGTTACTGAGTTCAGGCATATGCTGGAAATTCATTCCATAAACTCCTACAATAAAAGTTAGCGGTAAGAAGAATGCTGAGAAAATGGTCAGCAACTTCATCACTTCATTAGTTTTTTGGGAAGTGGTAGATATGTAAATATTGAGAAGGGAATTGGCATCTTCCAAAAATTCATCCAGTTGGTGAATCAGATTGTAAAGAGTTTCCTTTTCATCTTGAAGCTTGGTAACATTATCCGGATGTACCTGAACCTGATTCAAAACGGTTTGGGTTAAGAGAAGAAGTTTTTTACATACCCTAGCTTTGGCTTTCCCATAATATAGGTCATGAACAGAAAACTTCTGGAGCTTGTGGAGAAATACGTCTTTTTCAAATTTATCCATCAAGTCAGATAGCCACTCTGTAGGTTTTTCATACGTCTCCAACATTCTTTCCACAATCTTGATCATCAAGGACTCTGGATCTTCAATGTCATCACCTATGTTTTCCAAAAATTTAAACCCTTTTTGGTGAATGGTAATCAAAGTGGAATCGTTGTAGAAAAAGCCAATTTTATTGGTAAGATCGGAGATAGTGGAAGACTGCTTTTCAGGGCTTACCGAATAAGCTCGTAAGATTATAAAATTAAGGTTGTTTAGCTTTTCGATTTTGGGCAGGTGGCCCACCTGCAAAGTATCCTCCAAAACATGGTAGTCGATTCCAAATGGTTTGATTAATTCAGCCAATTCTGATTTTTTTGGATTCTCATAATCGACCCATTCAAAAGTTTGGAATTTTCGGACGTTCATTCCCATAGTGCTTTGGCTTATTTTCTAAAATAAGGGTTTTGGTTGGATTTACAGAACTTGCTCCAAACTAGTTCTTAGAATTTCACCCATGTTTTTGCAATCCAAAAACTTTTGATTTTTGTAATGCTTGGCTAATTCCTGCTTCAAGGAGTTCACATTTTCGGCTGGAGCTATCCTGTCCTTTTCCATGGTGTGAAGAATATCTTCGATCTCTTTATGAGAGGATTTAAGGCGGGTTGCGATCAGGGCTCTTTCCTCACGTTGGTATTGACGCATGGATTCTGGAGTGATATATTCCATTCCCAGCTTGATCAGGCCATTATTTTCTTTGAAATATTGCGGAAGGTAGATCGACTTTTTCCCTTCATAGGATTGCTGGTCAAAATCTATAGCACGAATACGATAATGGGTTTCTTCGAAATCTGGGGTAACGTCCACCACAAAATTGGACGAATGCATATCTCCCAAAAGCCGTACAAAGCAGCGCTCATTGAATTTTACAAACTCTTTAGCCAAACGAATGGGATTGAGGTTAGGATCGGCCTCAAATTGCCTCATGAACTTATCGCCTGGAATTCCAGCAATATGTTCCTCAATTAGGGTATTCTTGTGAACCAAGTAGCTTATTCGATTTGGAGAAAGTAAATCCTCCAATTCTAATCCATAAACCCTCGAGGCATCCGCATTTTTGATATAGAAATAATCGAAGTTATCGTTGATACGATTCACGATTCTCACTCGAAATGGCTGAGTATTTCCATAAATACACAGGTCAATCCGGTCAATGTACAAGTGATTCATCACAGACATATCTCCACCAGCTTTGAGCAAGGCGTAGATTTTTTTGACATTCAGGTGAATTTCTTCCCGATCACTTTGGTCATAGAAAACAGTCTCCCAAAGCGTATCTTGATCTTTAGAATCGTATAGGGCAATAGAATTGGAGTACCGCAAAAGTTCATGGTAATGAATGGGAATATCCACTTCCCGTCCATATTTGATCAGGTATTTTCTCAGTCCCGCAGAAATAGGGTAGATGAGCTTTTTCTTACTGATCAAGGCCATGATTTACAATTTTACATGTTGGTTTTTCCTCAGATTTCTATCGAAAATAAAAGGACCAAATGGCAAGATGGATGCTAGCAAGGCGAAAAATGTTCTTCCAAATTCCCATTTCAATTTACTGGCAGTAGGAAAAACGGTGTAGATATAAAGAATAAACAGCAACCCATGAGCCCAGCCCACATAAGTCACGGCAAGTGGCATATCCATGATGTATTTTAAAGGCATTGCAATAAAAAGCAAGATTAGGAAGGACATTCCCTCGATCAGACTGATCCACTTAAATCGTTTAGCCCACTTGATTTGTTCGGCGTTCATTTGCTCTTAGGTAGTTAATTTGAATAATTTTTGAAGGGCTTGCCAAAGATCCCTTTTGAGTTTCTTGTCCTCAGCTATCATGGATAAAGAATCCGCAAACAGGTATTCGGTTTCATCTTCAGAAAAAACTTCATAGGGATGAGCCGGAAGGGCGTTGATAAGATGTTTGATTCTTCCAAACTTCAGCACAATGTGAGCATTCAAAGCCAAAAACTCATCCATTGTTCTGTTTTCCAAGGATTCTGAAGAGACCAACCCAATTTCTGACATGGAATGCCCACAAGCATTGATCATTTTGACTAGCATATCCATCAAGTCAGAATTAAGTTCTGATTCCTCATGTACCAAGAGAATTCCTTTAGAAAAGTTTCCTTTTACAGGAATCGGATCGGGTTCAATTTGAGAAAATGATTCCTCTACCATGCTTGAACTCACTTCCGTAGAATTCTCAACTGCCTGAATTTGATTTTGAATGGGTTTGGCCTTGGGAGTGGCCTTTATTTCCTGTAAAACTTTTTCCCTGTCTTCCGGAATCAAATAAATTTCTTCTTGGAGGAACTGGCTAAGTTGTTCAAGATTCTCTGTGTTCATGCTGGGAAATTGCCTAAAAAATGCCGGAAGGCAAAGTTTGAATTTGATTTAAAAAGCAAAAAGGAAAGCTTTTTTGCTTTCCTTCTTAGTTTCAACTCGGTTGGTCCAAATTAAAAATCGATTTGAGTTCTTGAGCATCTTCAGGTTTCATTCGTTTTGCCAAAACCAAGCGCAATTGACGTCTTCTTAAGGCGCCTTCATAAAGCTCTTTCTCTTCAGCAGTTTCTGGAATCAACTCAGGAATTTCGATAGGTCTCCCGTTTTGATCTACCGCCACGAAAGTGAAAAAAGCACGATGCGTTGTCAGTTTTTTGCTTGCAGGAATATCTTCAGCCGTCACTTCGATATAAACCTCCATAGAAGAATTAAACGAACGAGTGACCTGCGCTTTTAAAGTGACGACATTACCTAAGTTGATGGGCTGCTTGAAGGAGATGCTATCTGCAGATGCAGTTACCACAATCCGATTGCTATGTTTTTGAGCTGAAATTGCCGCTACAATATCCATCCAATGCATCAAACGTCCCCCCATTAAGTTATTCAAGGTATTGGTATCGTTGGGAAGTACCATCTCGGTCATGATGGTAACTGATTCTCTCGCAAATTTTTTCTTAGCCATAAAAAAGAATTTCAACAAAAATAAGAATAATATTTTGTTTTGGTAGTCGATAATTGGATGATCAGAATATTATTCTAATTCATGTGTTAAAACTGGACTTTAACTTTCAGCTTTCTCTCATCTCCAACCATCTTTTCCCAAAAGGGGTACAAAAGCAAATCCTTCAAATTCTTCTCTTATAACTTCTTTTGAAGATTTTTTGGTGATTTTTACCATGGTCTGCCTCTTTCGATCACCAACAGGAATGACCAAGATCCCTCCAATCTTTAATTGTTGGATCAGCGCTTCTGGGACAACAGGCGCACCTGCAGTTACAATGATTTTGTCAAAAGGGGCATATTGTGGCAAGCCTCCTGTTCCGTCTCCATAGAACAGATGCATTTGAATCCCAAGTCTTGCCAAGAAACGCTGGGTCTTTTCGAAAAGCTTTTTCTGATACTCAATTGTAAATACCTCAGCTCCTAAAAGATGAAGAATGGAAGCTTGGTATCCAGAACCTGTTCCAATTTCCAAAACTTTATTTCCTGGTTTGATCTCTAAAAGTTCTGTTTGGAAGGCTACGGTATAGGGTTGGGATATCGTCTGGCCTTCACCGATAGGGAATGCTTTGTCCTCATAGGCATGAGAAATCAATGCTGTATCGAAAAAGAAATGTCTGGGTAAGGTATTAATGGCATCCAAAACCCGTTCGCTTTTAATTCCTTTTGCCTTGATTTCCTGAACTAATGCGCGCCTTTTTCCTTTGTGGAGATAGGTGTCTTCGAGTTTAAGCATGCTTGGTTGATGGGTTTGACTTTCGAAGATAAAGTAATATTTCGCTTACTTTGAAACCGAAAAAGGCAATTTTTGCTTATTCCTTGAAACATTGAATTTTAAAAATCAACAGATGTTCACCGGTATCATCGAATCCTTTGGAACTATCCAAAAAATCACCCAAGAGGGATCTAATTTTCATTTTGATCTTTCTTCAACTATAGCCCACGAGCTTAAAATCGATCAATCCTTGGCTCATGATGGAGTTTGTCTTACTGTTGTCCAGACATCTCCAGAATTCTACAGGGTAACGGCAATTCAGGAAACTATCCAAAAGACGAATCTTTCCACTTGGAAAGAGGGCAAGAAAGTAAATCTGGAAAGATGCATGCCTGCTAATGGACGATTTGATGGACATATTGTGCAGGGACATGTGGATCAAACCGGAGTCGTAAAAAAGATCTCAGACCAAGATGGTTCCTGGATTTTTGATTTTGAATTTGATCCGAATACCGGAAATGTAACAGTGGAAAAAGGCTCGATTACTATCAATGGAACCAGTCTAACCTGTTTTAATAGCGGTCCGGGGAAGTTCTCCGTGGCCATCATACCTTATACCTATGAGCATACTAATTTTCACCAGTTGGAAGTAGGGGATTTGGTCAATTTGGAATTTGATATCATTGGAAAATATATCGCAAGAATAATAAAGGGCTACTCGTAAGAATAGCCCTTTTATTTTTTAGATAAGACTTTCTATGGGATTTTAAAACCCAACCGCCTTATCGTCACCTCTTCGGTCAGCGCCACCTTCTAATTTTCCATCCGGCAACACCAAAATTGCATCCACCTTTCCAATAACCGGACTGTTTCCTTCATTGATTAGGTATCCCCTTGATTTTAGGGTTGAAATAATGGTGGAATCAAAAGAATCCGGCTCGAAATTAACCAAGTCAGGAAGCCATTGATGGTGGAATCTGGGCGCATTCACAGCTTCCTGCATTCCCATGTCAAATTCTGCCACATTCAATATCGTCTGCAAAACAGAAGTGATAATTGTAGATCCTCCCGGAGTGCCTACCACCATCCAGAGCTTACCGTCTTTTTCAACGATAGTTGGAGTCATGGAACTGAGCATTCTTTTGCCCGGTGCTATGCTGTTTGCCTCCGCACCGATCAGTCCAAACATGTTTGGAGTTCCTGGTTTGGCGCTGAAATCATCCATTTCATTGTTCATGAAAAAGCCTAATTCATCAATAAACAATTTGGAGCCATAACCTCCATTCAGGGTAGTGGTCACGGAGATAGCATTACCTTCTGCGTCAACAATAGAATAATGGGTAGTTTCCATACTTTCTGAAAACTGGATTTTCCCCTCAGCAATATCTTCGGATTTGGTGGCTTTTTCTATGGAGAAATTCTCCATCCTTGACTTTAGATATTCTGAGTCAAGTAATTGATCAACAGGAATATTTACAAAATCAGGATCGCCCAAAAAATAATTCCTATCTGCATAAGCTCTTCTTTCCGCCTCGACCAAAACCTGGATATATTCTGGAGAATGGTGGCCAAATGACTTCAAATCAAATGGTTCAATCATCTTAAGAATTTGTGCCAAAGTGATTCCCCCAGAACTAGGAGGAGCCATGGAGATAATTTTAAAACCTCGGTAAGGAAAAACGATCGGATCTCTCCAAACTGCCTGATAATTAGCAAGGTCCTCTTCAGTTATGATTCCACCTTTGGCCAGCATATGCTTAGCCAGAATTTTGGCTGTTTCGCCTTTGTAAAATTCATCTCTTCCATTTTTGGCGATTCGTTCAAGTGTAGCTGCCAAAACAGGGATTTTTAGAGTATCTCCAGATTTTATTTCTTGATTGAAGAAAGTTTCCTCACCGTTGACTTCGACGACCACCTGCCTTACTCTTTCAAGCCTAGTGGCTTGATTTGGAGTAACAACAAATCCGTTTTTAGCCAAATCAATTACGGGTTGAAGGATTTCTGCTGGAGAAAGTTTTCCAAATTTTGCCTGAGCTTCAAATACTCCTGCAACTGTGCCTGGTACTCCTGAAGCTAAGGCACCCTTGGTGCTTAATTGGTTTAAAAACTCTCCGTTTTCATCCAAATACATATCTTTTGAAGCGGCAAGAGGAGCTTTTTCCCTATAATCCAAGGAGCCAGTGCTGCCATCTGCCAAGCGATAGACCATAAATCCTCCTCCTCCCAAATTCCCTGCAAATGGATAGGAAACCGCTAAAGCCATCTCGGTAGCCATCATGGCATCAAAGGCATTTCCTCCTTTTTGGATGATTTCCAATCCGATTTTTGAGGCTTCTTCACGTGCAGAAACCACCATGGCTTTTTCTGCAATCAGCCCTCTTTGAATTACTCTAGGCGCTTCTTTTTTCTCACATGAGAAAAGAAGAAAACCTAAAGAGATTAGTAAATATGTCGTGCTAAGTTTTTTCATTTTTATTCTTCAAGTAGGGTGGTGTTGAAAAGCTTCAAGATACGCTTGTATTCGTCTGCCCAGGAACTTGGCTCCACAAACCCATGATCTTCAACTGGATAAACTGCCATTTCCCAATTGTCTTTTTTCAATTCAATCAATCGCTGGGCTAATCGAACGACATCCTGAAAATGTACATTGACGTCTAGCATTCCATGGGCTATGAGGAGATTTCCTTTCAAACCTTCAGCAAAATAAATTGGGGAGGAACGTCTGTAGGCAATCGGGTCTTCCTCAGGGGTATTTAGAATATTTGAAGTATATCCATGATTGTAATGCGCCCAATCGGTAACTGAGCGCAAGGCTGCACCTGATTTGAAAACGTCTCCATGGTTGAAAAGAGCCATTAGGGTGATAAAGCCGCCATAACTTCCCCCATAAATACCAATTCGATCAGCATCAACTCCATGCTGGGAAACGAGATATTTAGCGCCATCAACCTGATCGGAAAGGTCTTTTCCTCCCATATGTCTATAGATTCCTGTTCTCCAATCCCTTCCGTAGCCAGCCGAAGCTCTATAGTCTATATCCAAAACCGTATATCCCAGGTCAGTCAATAAATTATGGAACATATATTCCCGGAAATAGCTGCTCCACCACTTGTGGACATTCTGGAGATAGCCTGCGCCATGAACAAAAATCACCGCGGCTCCATTTTTCTTAGAAGCTTCTGGTAGATAAAGTCTTGCCGGAACTTGAGCGCCATCTTGTGCAGGGAATCGGACAATTTGAGGATCCTTCCAGGCATAAGCCTTGAATTCCTCGCTCTGACCTGAGGTTAATTGCTTGGCTTGTGCGCCTACTTTGTTTTCTTGGATATAGAGTTCAGCAGGTTTGTTGCTGTAGGAATAGATGATTGCTAAATACTTTTCATCCGGAGAAAGTGTTACTTCATTGTTTCCGGTCATGGAAGTCAATTTTTCCATTTTTCCTCCCAAGACAGGCATTTTGTAAAAATGTCTTTCCCCAGGATCAACCTCTGAAGTAGTCAGGTACCAGTGCTTTTTATCCTTAGATAGGAAAGGAGAAAAGACCTCATAGGTACCAGAAGTAAGGGCTTTTTTCTCTTCAGTAGTCACATCTAATAAGTATAAATGAGAATACCCGCTTTCCTCAGATTGGAAATAGATGTGCTTATTATCCGGTAACCAGCCAAATGTTCCTCCAAATCCACTCACTCCAGGGCCACCAATCCAAGCTTCGTCCCGTTGTCTATCGAGGTTTTTTAAATTTCCAGTTGTCAAATCCACTTCCGCAATCCACCGATCTTTATTGTCATTGGAACGACCCTGAACGACAGCCTTTTTTCCATCAGGTGAAAAGTAGGGTCCAGAAAGTAGGACACTTCTTTCTTTTTCTTCCCAGGTTTTCTCTGGGTAATCCTTCACATAATCAGGCAAATCCTTAATTCCTGGCAAGGAACTTACAT
Source organism: Algoriphagus boseongensis (assembly GCF_004362805.1). GTDB lineage: Bacteria > Bacteroidota > Bacteroidia > Cytophagales > Cyclobacteriaceae > Algoriphagus > Algoriphagus boseongensis. The sequence goes on along the minus strand of NZ_SNYF01000005.1, from coordinate 1,057,449 downwards.
TGACAAAATAGACCGTATCTCGAGTTAAGTCATAGATTCCAATTTCGACTTTGGCGGGATTGGTTCCCACTTTTGGCCTTGCATTAAGATCTTCTGTATAGCCGGATGCCGCTGTGTAGTCAGGTACTTTTGTGTTTTTATTGGTTGCAGGGGTGAAGATTGAAAAAGTTGCAAAACTGCCATCAGGACTTAATTGGAGATTGGAAAGGTTTTTTCCTCCTGTGTAGTACACAAAATCGGTAGCTCTTTCCCTGATTGCATCTCTATAGGCTCTGGTTTGAGTTTGAGCATCTTTTCTTTCTCTGACTACTTGGAGTAAGGCTAGATTTTCAGCTTCCAAAAATCCTGGATTGGATTCTGTAGAAACTCCTGAACCATTGGCTGGTTTTGTTCCCGAATTGATTGAAGTAACTTTTGAGATTCTCTTTGATGTACGGTCAAAAACAAAAATATTTCCTCCTGAATTGAAAGATATCAAATTCTCATCAGAAAGGAATTGGAGGTTGCTCACAGGCTCATGCCATTCAAAAAGAGAAATACTGCCTTTCTTTTTATCTTCCAAAAAGACTTCGTTTTTTACTCGATAGATTTTCAGGGATAGATCAGCATTATAAGCTTCCTGCTCTTTTCTCAAGGTTTTTTGCTCTGCCCAATGGACTTTTGAAATCAATTCAGGATTAGCTAAAACAATTTTATACAAGGAATCGGATGGATCATTTTCAAGGTTATAATTAAAAAAGACAGTTTTACTATCCTCACTCCAAATGGGAGAGGAAGGAAAAGTCCCCATCCATTTGGGATCCCTCATGATGTAGTCAACAGATAAAGGAGTTTGCGCCTGCGCTGGTGCCAAATAGCAAAGCATAATCGGCAGAAGGAATAATTTCCGCTGCATTGGTTTCAATTTGAGTTTTGGTTTTTACTTGATTGCGGAGAGAAATTTATTCAGCTCCGTTTCGATGATCCCTAATTGATCTTGAAGGGATTGATTCAATCCTTTGGAGGATTCGAGGTTTTCCTCGATTTCTTCCAGGGTTTTTCTTGTTTTGAGCGCGCCGATATAGCTCATACTTGGTTTGGCTTTATGGCATCTCTTTTTGATAGAAACAAAATCTCCCGAATCATAGAAGGTGTTCAACTCTTTCAGGTCTTTGATATTGGTTTCTAGAATGATTTGGATCATTTCCCGGATCATTTCTGGATCATCGTCCCCAAAATACTGATAAATGGACTGCTCGCTGATGAGTTGATACATAGTCGGGTTAAAATGTGTGTAGGTGATAAAAATTCTGTTTCTTCTCGTCTTCGCTAAATTTAAAAACAATTTTGAAAAAGCATGATTTCTATTCTTGAGAATTAAATGAACATAAAAAAATCTCAAGTGTTAATTTTGTAGCCATAAGGCGAGTACCATGCAGAAGAACAAAAAACTATTCTTGATTCTCTTTGTCATCTTTATGCTGATTGTATTGTACATCGGGTACGATATTTCCAGCCGAACAACCTTTCCTGGATCTAAAGGAAATCTCAAAGAAAGAATCTCCACAGAAGTAGAATCAAGCAAATGACAGGCAAAAAGATAGATGTGGACAAGCTCGACTTAGAGCTGATGAAGGAAAAAACTACCGAAAATCCGGGTACGCTTCCCTATGCCCACCATTCCGGAAGTGCGATAATTAAGCCTGAAGATAAAGGTAAAATTACCGGTCGTGCCGTGGCTGCTATGCATAGCCAGACGGATATGCAATTGTCTCAGATTTATGAGCAAATGCAATTACTTGCTGAGCAAGCAAAGAAAATTCAATCAAGGGTAGAGGTTTCAGAAAGAATCTATCAGGCCTCTGTGGCTTTTGAACCCCTGATCAATCACATCTATTATTTATACCAAAAGCAAGATGGATCTGATTTTTTGAGCATGATCGCTCCGGAGGAATGGGGTAGAAAAAAAGATTGGGCGTTTTTTGTCGCAGAAATTAAATTATTGGCGGATCATACCTGGGAAATCCTAAGGGAAAATACCTAAGCCATGGAGCATTTGATGACCCGCCAGCTAGACTTGATCCTAAAGGAAAGTGGGATTGAGTACGAATGGCAGCCTCAATTGGAGATTGTACCCAAATACCTCGATGCTAAAGGGAAAAGCTGGCTTAAGGAAATTCTCGAGGATTTGGGAGGAAATGGATCTTTGCCACTTCTTGAAAAGTTAAAATTCGATTTTAAGATTGGACGGTACTTTATCCTTTGGGATGAGGAGCTTCACTTTAATCGCTACCGACTTACTTCATTTCGATCTGAAATGTATTCGGAGTTTAACTTTTCTTTTTCGGAAGCTTACAAAAGGCTTTGTCGCTCTTATGAAAAAGAGGCTCTAAAAGCAGGGTTTCAAACCCGGATTTGGAACGGTCCCCCTGTTGCCAAACATGTATTTGGAGAGGCGTCCGAATCGGGGGATTTTACTGGAAATGGAGCAACAGGATGGAAGCTTCTAGCCTATAACGATGCCCAAATTGACTTACAGACCCGTATTCATGGTTACAAATTGATCAGGCTTTCCCCATTTGAAACCTTAATGACTGGAGGTTCATTGAAGAGATTGGATCAACTTTTAGTCAATCCAAAAGAGGAGCAGAGACAAATTTTGTTTAATTGGTTGCAGAGGAAGTTGGTATAAAAAAAGGCCGAAATCTTAAAATCTCGACCTTTTTGATTTTTTATGATCAGGCAAATAGCCCAAACATTTCCCGTTCAATTTTTCCTACCACGAAGGCGAAATCTTCTTGTCTTTCCACAAAGTCCAAGTCATTCACGTCAATGATAAGAAGTTTTCCTTCTTTATATCCTGAAATCCAATCTTCATAGTGCTGATTAAGATTTTTCAGGTAATCTATCCGCATGGCAGTCTCATAGGTTCTTCCGCGCTTTTCGATTTGACCGACCAGCTTCGGAATATCTGCTTTTAGATAAATCAGCAAATCTGGCGCTTTGACATGCTGAATCATAGAGTCAAACAAACTTCTATAATTCCAATAATCCCGCTCGGTTAGGAGTTTGCTTTTGTAGAGGTTTGCTGCGAAAATGTATGCGTCTTCGTAGATGGTTCTATCTTGGATAGTATTCTCATTGCTGTCCTGAATAGTCCGGATTTGGTTGTATCTGGAATTCAAAAAATACACCTGAAGATGAAATGCCCATCTCTTCATATCCTCATAGAAATCAGGTAAATAAGGATTGTTGTCTACAGCTTCAAATTCAGCCTTCCAGCCATAGTGTTTGGCTAGTTTTTCTGTAAGCGTAGTTTTTCCGCTACCAATATTTCCTGAAACAGCTAAATGCATAATTTCTTCTTAAGCTTATTTTGCAAATCTTGGAGCGACCACTAATTCTTTGCTTCCCGGAGTGTACTGATAAAATCCTTCTCCAGTTTTAACGCCTTTGTATCCAGCTGTCACCATATTCACCAATAGAGGGCAAGGTGCATATTTTGGATTTCCGAATCCATCGTGCAAGACTTTTAAAATAGAAAGGCAAACGTCCAAACCAATGAAATCTGCCAATTGCAATGGTCCCATAGGGTGTGCCATTCCCAATTTCATCACCGTATCGATTTCTGCAACTCCCGCCACTCCTTCAAATAAGCTATAAATCGCCTCATTGATCATTGGCATGAGAATTCTGTTTGCAACAAATCCTGGATAGTCATTCACTTCAACAGGCTCTTTGGAAAGATTTCTGGAAAGCTCCATGATTTGTTCCGTCACTTCATTGGATGTGGCATATCCTCTTATGACTTCAACCAATTTCATTACGGGCACTGGGTTCATGAAATGCATTCCAATAACCTGAGCTGGTTTTTGGGTAACCGCGGCGATTTTTGTAATCGAGATAGAGGAGGTATTGGTGGCCAAAATTGCCGATGCAGGGGCGAATTGATCCAGTTTTTTGAAAATCTCAAGCTTTAAATCAAGATTTTCTGTAGCAGCTTCTACCACCAATTCTGCATTTTTCACACCTTCTTGCATATCGGTAAAGGTGGAAATCCCCGCAAGAGCTGCTGACTTATCCTCTTCAGTTAAACTTCCTTTTGCTACTTGGCGATCCATATTTTTTGAAATGGTGGACAAAGCCTTTTCAAGTTGGGTTGCTTGGATGTCTACTAGGGAAACCTGAAATCCATGTTGTGCAAAAACGTGGGCGATTCCATTTCCCATGGTACCTGATCCTATAACTGAGATTGATTTCATAAGTGAATGATTACGAGTTAAAAACGTTACTATTTGGGTTTAATTTGGCTTAAACTGCCATTTGTATAGGCCAAAACTAAGTCTAAGCCTTTCTAATTCCAATTTCAACTTCAGCTTTCCTGACTTTGTTTGTCGTTATTTTGAAACTTCCGATCGGATTAATCTTTATACCTTTGGACTATGAAAGAACTCGGCCTAATCAGCAAACTCCCGATCAATCGATTTACAGATTTTGGTGCCTACTTGGCATTATCGGATGGGGGAGAAGTGCTTTTACCCAAAGGTTATCTTCTCGGTGAAGAGAAAGAGGGGGATGAAATAGAAGTATTTATCTATACAGACAGCGAGGATAGACCTGTTGCTGTTACCCAAAAACCTCTGGCAATCTTAGATGAATTTGCGGTTTTGGAAGCTAAAGAGGTTACCAAATTCGGGGCTTTTATGGACTGGGGACTTCCCAAAGACCTTTTTGTTCCCAATGCAGAAATGGGAAAACCCATGATTGCGGGGCAAAAATATCTGATTCGTGTCTGCGTGGATTACCGTTCTAATCGGCTTATCGGAGTAAGTAAGTATAGAGAATTTATCTACCCGGCGCCTAAAGATTATGAATCGGGAAATGAATGTGAAGGATTGATCTTTGACAAAACTGACCTGGGGTATAAAGTGCTTTTGGAAGATCGTTATGAGGGTTTATTGTACGCCAATGAAGTTTTCCAGCCTCTGGAGATAGGAGAAAGGAAAAAACTATTCGTCAAAAAAAGAAGGGATGACGGTAAGTTAGATTTGCAATTGCTTCCCACTGGACGAGTCAAATACGAAGAAGGCGCAGAAAAAATCCTTCAAATTTTGGATGAAAAAGGGTTTTTACCCCTTCATGATAAATCTGACCCTGAAGAAATCAAGGCTATTCTTGGCATGAGCAAAAAGCACTTTAAACAGTGCATTGGACAATTGTACAAAGCAAGGGAAATCTTGATACAGGAAAACGGAATCTCCTTAAATCGGGATTAATCAAGCTTCAAAATATCCGTCGGAGTTTTGCAGAGGATAGCTTTGTTTTTGAAAATCGCAATTGGTGATTTAATCAGGTGAGGATATCGAACTAGAATATTGAGCCAGCTTTCTTCATCCCATTCTTTTCCTGCGATCAGGTTTTGATAGTCAGGATGAGCTCTATTTAAGAGATCTTTTGGCCTGAGATTTAGCATTATGAGAATTTGATCCCATTGCGTGGCAGTAATATTTTCTTTCATCAAATCAATTTCATTGACAAATTGAGTGATGGATTTCGCATAAGCCTTGGTTTGCTTATCGATGGGCTGAAGCGAGCTGTGATAGAAATAAAGCTCTGAGGGGTGAATTTTCATAACAACTGGGTTTATCTCCCTTTAAGATACTTATAATTCTAATAATTTGAAATTCAATAGCTTGTGAATTCAACGGTAGATTTGGAGAAATTTGGAAAGGAAAGCAAGTCTGAATTTCCTGCCCATAAAAAGCTTAAGGAAAGGCTGAAAAAAAGTAAGCCTAAGAATCTGGACGCTACTTTTCATCAGCTTCATGAAGAAGCTTTTCAGCAGATTGACTGTTTGGATTGTGCAAATTGCTGTAAAACCACCAGCCCGATTTTTATACAGACTGATATTGATCGATTGGCGAAGGTTTTTCGAATGAAAAGCAGCCAATTCATGGAGGAATATTTATATCGGGATGAAGACGGGGATTATGTGTTGAAAACTGCCCCTTGCCCTTTTCTTGGAGCGGATAATAAGTGCTTGGTATACGAAGACCGACCGAAAGCTTGCAGGGAATATCCCCATACCGATCGAAAGAATATGCTGGGTATTTTGGAATTATCTCTAAAAAATACCCTGGTCTGTCCTGCTGTTCACAAAATTTTTTACGAGATCGGCAAAGAATATAGGAAGTGAACCAATAGTTTTGCTTTTTTGACAATCAAACCTATAAATAACAATGAAGTCAACGGATACTCAGTTTTTGGGAGTGGATGTGGGGGGAACTCATCTTAAGATCGGCTTAGTGGATAAGGAAGGCAATATGCTTGACTTCCAAAAAGAAGATACCACCACCCATAGAGAAAATCCTGCTGGTTTTGGACCCTGTTTCGTAGATATCATCGGAAAATACCTGGCAAAATATCCCAATGTGGAAAAAGTCGGAATTGGACTTCCCGGGATGATTACCAAGGACAGAATGACACCTTTGGAGATTCCAGCCATTCAGGATTTAAATAATTTCCCACTCAAGTCCAGTTTGCTGGAAAAGTACCCCAACCACGAGTTTTTCCTTGAAAACGATGCAGCGGCGGCGGCCATTGGAGAATTCTATTTTGGTCAGGGAGAAGTAGCTGAAAACTTCCTTTTCATCACCATGGGTACCGGAATCGGAAGCGCTTTGGTTCTAGATGGACAAGTGTTCAAAGGATCTAGAGGTAATGCGCTGGAGATGGGACATATGCTTTCCAGAGGAAATGCAGGTCTAGAAACCTTGGTAGGTAGAAATGGAATCCTAAAAATCATGGATAATCTAGTCACAGCTTATCCTGAAAAAGCCGGAGTACTTGTAGGAAAAGAATTGGGAACTCACTTGCTTGTAGATACTGCAAAAGCAGGTAATGAGGTTTCTTTGATGGTTTTCAAAGAAGTAGCAGAGATCCTAAGTGAAGCGATTGTTTCATCCATAAGAATTTTGGACGTGACGGATGTCTACTTTGGAGGAGGAATTTCAGCAGGATTGGAATTTATGATGCCGACCATTGAATACAACACCAGAAAATATTTGACTCCTTACTACGTGAAGGATCTTAAATTGAGGAAAGCGACACTTGAAAATAATGCCGGAACTCTTGGTGCAGCTGCGCTTTGCTTTATGGGTTCAGGTTTGTAATTGTTACCTCAGAAACTTTACTGATAGCATTTAGCCGAAAAAGAACTCGTAAGGGTTCTTTTTCTATTTCTACCCCTTCACATTCCTTGCTAGGCTCAAGAAAGTAAAAGAAAAAACTTTGGCTTTTGTCCATCAAATCCACACGATCTGGCCTTCCAAAAGTCTTGATTATCGCTTGGTTATCAGCTCCTAAAAATGTGTTTTTTATGGCTTCCAATTCTTCCAAATCCTGTATTCTAAGTCCCTTGCACCCGTAACGGTCTGCCTTCCAATTTTCAAGGTTTATTTTGCCTGCATCCAACGGGGCACTGCAAGAACTCAAAATCAAACTGAAAAGGATACTTAAATAGAATATTGATCGCTTCATGAATTACTTTTTTGAAAGGCCAAAGATCGGCTGAAATTACTTGGCATTCTAAACTTAAGTCGAGGAATTCTTTTCGATTCCTTTTGTTCAAAGAAAGGTTGTTGAGACTCACAGCTTTGTGAAAAAAAACCTCCGAATTGTCAGAAATTGCCGCATTTAGAACTCGGGATTTACCCTTTTGGTTTGCTCAAATAGGTTATATTAGCACGTTCAATCCAATTAATTCATGTACTACAGATTTGGCAAGGCCTTCTACTATTTGAGTATTCTGGCATTTATCTTCTTCCTACTTTATTTCTATTCAGCACTCCCTGATCAAGTAGGAGTCGGATTCGATTCAAATGGGGATTTAGCAAGGACATGGAGTCGAGATGCCTTTTTTTATGGCATGATAGGAGGATTTATTATTCTGAACTTTGTGGTTCTTTTTCCTCCAAAATCCCTTGAAACTAAATCCAATAAAAAGCTTCACAGGATTTTTCCGGTAGGAGATAGTTATCGGGATTATTTTCTTACCTGGTTTTATTCTTTCGGAGGAATTTTAAATTTAAGCCTTGGCCTTTTGGTCTTTTACATACACTCAATCAATAACCAAGAGGTAATTGCAGCAAGTGAATTTAACTTTTGGTTTTACCTGATGCCAGTGCTTTTGCTGGTATGGGTTGTTGGCTTGTTTCTTTTGTTTATTGGAAAATTCAAATCGGTACAGCGCAGTTAAAAAACTATGGCAGAACCAGTTAAGTATACAGAAGATAGTATCAAATCTCTGGATTGGAGAGAGCATATCAGGCTCCGTCCTGGGATGTATATCGGAAAATTGGGAGATGGAAGTGCCCAAGATGATGGGATCTATGTTTTGGTAAAGGAGATTTTGGATAATTCCATCGATGAACACATGATGGGGTTTGGAAGGACCATAGAAGTCAAAATATCTGAGCACAAAGTAGAAGTTCGTGATTATGGTCGTGGTATTCCACTCGGAAAGGTGATTGACTGCGTGTCTAAAATCAATACTGGAGGTAAATATGACTCAGGAGCATTTCAGAAATCAGTTGGATTAAATGGTGTAGGTACCAAGGCTGTAAACGCGCTTTCTGATTACTTCAAAGTTCAGGCTTTTAGGGATGGAGAAACCAAAGTTGCCGAATTTGAAAAAGGGGTTTTGATCTCAGAATCTGCGATTGAAAAGACCTCTGAACGAAATGGAACCAAAGTCATTTTCACTCCGGATTCCGGTATTTTTAAGAATTACCATTTCATTCCTGAGTATCTAGAAAATCAGATTTGGAACTATGCCTATCTAAATGCTGGGCTTACTATCAATTTTAATGGGAAGAAGTTTTTCTCTGATAAAGGTCTTTATGACTTGCTTTCCAATAAAATTGATGAAGAAAGTATCCGCTACCCGATCATTCATCTCAAAGGAAATGATATCGAAGTGGCCATAACCCACTCAGGAAGTTATGGTGAAGAGTATTATTCCTTTGTCAATGGTCAATATACCACCCAAGGCGGTACCCACTTGGCAGCCTTCCGAGAGGCGATTGTCAAGACGGTAAGGGAGTTTTATAAGAAAGATTACGATTCCTCAGATATCCGACAATCTGTGGTAGCTGCGATTGCAGTTCGGGTTCAGGAACCAGTTTTTGAATCTCAAACCAAAACCAAACTAGGTTCCCAGAGTGTTGGCCCAGATGGCCCGACCTTAAGGACTTTTGTCAACGACTTCATCAAAACGGAGTTGGATAATTATCTCCATAAAAATCCAGCTACAGCTGATGCATTGCTCAAGCGAATTCTTCAATCTGAGCGGGAGCGGAAGGAAATCTCAGGCATTAAAAAGCTCGCCAATGAGCGGGCTAAAAAGGCGAATCTTCATAATAAAAAGCTAAGAGATTGTCGGGTACATTATGATGATTCGAAAGGGGATGAGGATGTGAAAAACAATACCATGCTCTTCATCACCGAGGGAGATTCTGCCTCTGGATCAATCACAAAATCAAGGGATGTTCAAACTCAAGCAGTTTTTTCTCTTCGGGGAAAACCTTTGAACTGCTACGGCATGACCAAAAAGGTTGTGTATGAAAATGAGGAGTTTAATCTGCTTCAGCATGCTTTGAATATCGAAGATGGAATAGAAAATCTTCGCTATAGAAAAATCGTAATCGCTACGGATGCTGACGTAGACGGAATGCATATCCGTCTGTTAATCATGACGTATTTCCTACAGTTTTTCCCTGATCTGGTAAAGAATGGCCATTTATTCATTCTGGATACACCTCTTTTCCGAGTAAGGAATAAAAAGGAAACGATTTATTGCTATTCAGACGAAGAGAGACAGCGAGCCATTCATAAACTGGGCGGGAAGCCTGAGATTACCCGATTCAAAGGATTGGGAGAAATTTCTCCGGAAGAGTTTGGAACCTTTATCGGTGAGGAAATCCGATTAGATCCAATTATCCTCAACAAGGAGACCAAAATTTCGGATTTACTTGGGTTTTACATGGGGAAAAATACTCCAGATCGCCAGAATTTTATCATCGATAATCTTCGAATTGAGAAAGATTTGGCATTGGATGACCCTAAAAAGGCTGAAGAGGAAGAGGAAAGTGAAGCAGCCTGATTACACTAAATATTTTCTTATCAATTCTTGATCATGGAGGAAGGATTTCCTTATTCCCACATCAAAAATGAATTCTAAATGAGTGACGAAAATAACCTAGTCGATGGTGCAGACGAAAGTTTGCATGATTCCGTCCCTGTCACCGGGATGTACAAAGATTGGTTCTTGGACTATGCTTCCTATGTGATTTTGGAGCGGGCTGTGCCTGCCATAGAAGATGGTTTGAAACCTGTACAGCGCCGAATCCTTCATGCGATGAAGGAAATGGATGACGGTAGATTTAACAAGGTTGCCAACATCATCGGCCAGTCCATGCAGTACCACCCACACGGGGATGCTTCGATTGGAGACGCAATCGTGAATCTGGGTCAAAAAGACTTATTAATTGAGACTCAAGGGAACTGGGGAGATGTCCGAACCGGTGATGGTGCAGCCGCCGCTAGATACATTGAAGCAAGACTTTCCAAGTTTGCCCTTGAGGTAGTTTTCAACGCGCAGACTACTGAATGGCAACTTTCCTATGATGGGAGAAAAAGAGAACCCATCACCTTGCCGGTTAAATTTCCACTTCTTCTCGCTCAAGGGGTAGAAGGGATCGCAGTTGGACTTTCTACCAAAATCCTTCCCCACAACTTCATTGAATTGATCGAAGGGTCAATTGAAATCCTAAAAGGAAACAAAACGAATGTTTTACCGGACTTCCTTACTGGTGGATTGGCTGATTTTTCTGACTATCAGGAAGGACACAGAGGCGGAAAAATCAAAGTTCGCGCAAGAATAGAAGAAGAGGATAGCAAAACCTTGCTGATCAAGGAAATCCCTTACGGGACAACCACTGATTCCTTGATTGATTCTATTCTTAAAGCCAACGACAAAGGAAAAATCAAAATCAAGAAGGTGGTAGATAATACCGCCAAGGATGTTGAAATTCAGATTCAATTGGCTCCTGGGGTTTCGCCGGATGTCACCATAGATGCGCTTTATGCATTTACAGATTGCGAGGTTTCCATATCTCCCAATGCCTGTGTGATCATTGAAGAAAAGCCTGTCTTCTTGACGGTCAACCAAATTCTAGAATACAACACCAAGCAAACCAAGGCCCTTCTAAAGCGGGAATTAGAGATTAGAAAAGGGGAATTGATGGAAAAGCTTCTTTTCTCTTCCTTGGAAAAAATCTTCATAGAAAACCGGATCTACCGGGACATTGAAGAATGTACCACTTGGGAAGCGGTTTTAGAAGCTATTGATCGTGGTTTGGATCCTTACAAACCTGATTTTTATCGGGAAATCACTCAGGAAGATTTGATTCGACTTACTGAAATCAAGATCAAGAGGATTTCTAAATACGATACATTCAAGGCGGATGAGTTGATGAAAAGACTTCAGGAAGAACTCAAGGAAGTCAATTACAACCTCAAGCACCTGACCGAATATGCCATCAAGTATTATCAAAACCTTTTGGATAAATACGGAAAGGGAAGAGAAAGAAAGACCGAAATCCGTGCATTTGATACGATACAGGCTGCAGTTGTTGCAGCCAACAATGCCAAGCTTTATGTGAATAGAGCAGATGGTTTTGTGGGTTTTGGTTTGAAGAAGGACGAATTCATCTGCGATTGCTCTGATTTGGATGATATCATTGCCATCCGCAAAGACGGAAAAATGGTAGTCTCCAAAATTCAGGAAAAACTCTTTATGGGTAAGGATATTCTCTTTGTAGGGGTCTTCAGAAAGAACGACGAAAGGATGACTTATAACCTGATTTATCTGGATGGCACTTCGGGTAGAACCATGGTCAAGCGTTTCCAGGTAGGAGGGATTACCAGGGACAAAGAATACGACTTGACTAAAGGAACCAAAGGATCAAAAGTTCTTTACCTAACTGCAAATCCAAACGGAGAAGCCGAAACTGTTACTGTTTACCTTACCCAAGGAGCAAAAGCCAGAATCAAGGTTTTTGACTTTGACTTCAGTGAAATTGAAATCAAGGGAAGGAATGCAGGAGGAAATATTTTGACCAAATATCCTGTTCGAAAAATTCAATTCAAGATGGAAGGGGTATCTACTCTGGGAGGATTGAATGTTTATTATGATCCTTCTGTGGGCAGATTGAATACCGATCAAAGAGGTAAGTTAATTGGTAATTTCCTCGGTGATGATAAAATCCTGATTTGCTATAAAAATGGGGATTACGAATTGACAGGCTTTGAGTTGACCAATCGATACGAACCATCGGATGTTTTGCTCATTGAGAAGTTTGATGCTCAAAAAGTAATCTCAGCCATATATTTTGACGGTGGAAGTAAATCCTATTTTGTCAAAAGATTCTTAATCGAGACCACCACGCTTAATAAGCGCTTTAATTTCATAACCGATCATAAGCAATCTTACCTCAAGGTTGCTACCACGGATCCTGCTGCTCAAGTCGTCATCACTTTGCTTAAAGGTAAAGAAGAAGAGGTGATGGAGTATGATTTGGAAATGCTGATCGATGTGAAAGGCTGGAAGGCAATTGGGAATAAGCTAAGTTCAAATCCTGTCAAAGAAATTCAACTTATAGAATCGGAGAAGTCTTCAATTTCATCTAAAAATGAAGAAGAAGATACTGTCGACGATTCTGAGGAGGAAACTGAAGATGAATTGGAAATTGGCAGCACTATTGACCTTACTCCAAAGAAGGAAGATGACGAACAATTGGGGCTTTTCTAAAAGCCCCAATTTTCTTTTAAAATGAGTAAAAAAGAACCAGAAATAGAATTTGACCAAGGGCTCCTAGATTACTTGGGCCAATACATAACCGAGCATAAAAAATCGGTAATGGAAAAGGTGCTGGAAAATAGAACCCGATTTTTTACGGTGGTTTTGGAGGATATCTATAAGCCCCACAATGCTAGTGCCGTGATCCGAACTTGTGATTGCTTTGGAATCCAAGACATGCATGTGATCGAAAAGACGAATACTTATAAGATCAACCCTTATGTCACACGTGGCGCTTCTCAGTGGGTGGATTTGCATAAGTATTATTCAAAAGATTCCTCATCAGTAGAGCTTTGCTTTAGTTCCTTGAGAGAAAAAGGATACAAGATCTACGGAACCAGCCCGGATGCTTCTTCTATTTCAATTCATGAATTAAAAGCCCATGAAAAATTAGCCTTAGTTTTTGGAAATGAGCACGAAGGGATTTCTGAGGAGGTAAAGGAAAAGGTTGATGGCTTGGTCCATATACCTATGTTGGGTTTTACCGAAAGTTTCAATATTTCGGTTTCCGCTTCGATATTCCTTTATGACTTAATAAAAAAGGCTAAAGAATTCAAAAACCCCGATTTTTACCTAAGTGATGAAGAAAAAAATAAGTTAAGGATGAAGTGGTATCGGGAAATTGTCAAGAGATCGGATATCCATGAAAAGTTGTATTGGCAGCAAAATAACCCGACTTAATCCTTTTTGAACCAATCTGAAAATGTCGTTTTAGAAGAGGACTGTTTTCTGGCATTTTTAGCTTTCTGACGTTGTCTTTGCTTCTTTTTTTGGTCTTTACTTTTTACCAAAATAGTTCTGGCAGAAATCCCAATCTGCCCACGATAAAATTCCTCCCGACCCGTCAAGTTGATATTTGGTTTGTAATCTAAAGAAATCACTGCTCCAGCAAGAGCTAATTCCACTCCGCCTATCAGATCAATTCCCAAGGTTTGATTTCCATAAGTATGGATGATTTCCTTGGTTTCTGGACGTTTCTGGAAGCTTTCTTCAGATCCAAAAGCCATACCTCCGCCGTAATAAAAATTGAATCTTTTGGACAAAAGTGAATGATGTCTTTCCACCAAAATTGAGGTAGTGGAATTTCTAGAAAAATCTGTTTGGATAATTCCTTCCAAAGTGATTTTTGGTGCTACCCTTTGTTGGACTGAAAGCCCCAAGGTTCTATTCAAATCCGAATTGCCTAGTCTAAGACCAAGTGCAGTTCCATACTGCTGAGCAAAAGTGGAAAAGGAAAATCCAAGAATGAAAATTGTAAGTAGATAGTTTTTTTTCATAAGGATGCAATTGGGGAAACCAACTGTTCAATTTTCATTCCAGAAAAGGGGATATATGAATTGATTCATTTTTAGTAGTTTATGGACATCAATCTTAATCCTACATGAAAAAGGCCCTTCTAGCTTTATCCATCTTAGTTTCCCTCTTGGTTTTAATCGGTATCGGTTTGGGTATTTATAGATTTAGAGACAGGCACTCTGGTTATGGGATTGATATTTCTTTAAAGAGTCCAAAGCAGATTTTGAAAGCTGGATTTTCAAAAGTGAATATTACTCCCAGCTTTTTTGAAACCTGGACGGATGCCAATGGAGATTCGAGATACAATCCAGAGGATGGGGATACCTACGAGGATTCAAACGATAACGGAAAATTTGATGCGATTTGGCTTGCAGGTTTTCATAATTCCCGACCTGCACAAGGGATTTTAGATCCGCTTTGGGCCAGAGCGATGGTTTTGGAATCAGGTGACGTCATCATGGCTGTGGCTGTAATTGATATGATTGGCTTTGGGAATGATGAAGTAATAGCCACAAGGAAGTTGATTAAGGAATCTTTCCCTGAATTGGATTATGTAATCATTCAGAGTACACATGTTCATTCTTCTCCGGATTTAATGGGAATTTGGGGTCCTTCAGAATATGTTAGAGGAGTATATCCAGAATACCTGACTCAAGTTCAGGAAGGAGTCAAGGAGGCAGTTGCTCAAGCTATTTTAGCTAAAAAACCTGCTAAAATTAGATTTGCCGAGGAAAGTGAAAGTTTAAAGCCCTTGGTGGGCGATACGCGAATGCCCCATGTTTATGACCCTAGCCTCCGTCTGATGCAGGTAATTGATAGGGAATCTGATGAAACTCTTGGAACCATCATGAATTGGGGAAATCATCCGGAAACTCTCTGGGCGGAGAATATTCAGATCAGTTCTGATTTTGCAAGTCCTTGGAGGGAATTTGTGGAAAATGGCCTTGATACTTCCGATTCGACAAAGCTTGATGGTTTAGGCGGAGTAGCGATTTTTATGAATGGGGCAATTGGAGGATTGATGACTACTCATCCCGAAATGACTGTTACAGACCCTTTTTCTGGAGAAAACTTCCAAAAGCAAAGTCCGGAGAAAATGATGGCACAGGGAAAGGCATTGGCAAAAATTACGCTCGAACTTCTTCAGGATTCCAGCTTAACTCAATTTTCCGAATTGGATTTATCGATCAGAGCAAAGACTATTGACTTAAAAATGGACAACGGTTTGTTTCATTTAGCTGCTTACTTGGGGATTTTTGATCGGGGTTTTATTGCATGGAAAACTATTCGTTCAGAAGTTTCCGCCTGGACTTTGGGGCCTGCTACCTTTGTACATGTGCCTGGGGAGTTGTACCCTGAAATTCTTCATGGAGGAATTGAAAATCCAGAAGGTGCTGATTTTTCCATGGAACCATTGGAAGTCCCATCAATTCAAAGCCAAACTCCAGGGAGTTTTAAGTTTTTTGCCGGAATGTCCAATGATATGGTAGGTTATATCATACCTAAAAGTCAATGGGATGTGGATCCGCCCTATACCTATGGAAGATCGCAAAGACCTTACGGAGAAATAAACTCTTTGGGACCTGAGACAGCGCCAACTATCCACAAAGCCATTTTAGAAATTTTGAAAGAGCTGAAAGAGAAATAAAAAAGGTCTGCCATGTTTTAAGGCAGACCTGATATTTGGGTTAATTAATCTTCGAGGATTACAATTTTCTCAATTTTATCTCCTGCACGGATGGCATCAATGACTTCCAAGCCTTCCACTACCTTTCCAAAGCAAGTGTGATTTCTGTCTAGGTGTGCGGTGTTTGTTCTGCTATGACAAATGAAAAACTGTGAACCACCTGTATTTCTTCCGGCATGAGCCATGGAAAGGACACCACGGTCATGGTATTGATTATCCCCATCCAATTCGCATTTGATTTTATAACCTGGTCCACCGGCTCCGTTTCCGATTGGGCAACCACCCTGAATCACGAAATTTGGAATCACTCGATGAAAAGTTAAACCGTCATAGAACCCCTTTTTTGACAGGTCAATAAAATTTTGAACGGTGTTGGGAGCATCTTTTTCATAAAACTCCACTTTCATAGTGCCTTTTTCGGTAATAATTTCAGCTGTTTTCATCAAGAGTTATTTGTTTTTGGCCAATTTCTAGGTAAAAATTCAAGAGGCACAAAAATAGGGTTTGAACTTGTTTTTTTTGGCTTTTTAAAAGAAAAAGGAGTGATTATCACTCCTTTTTTTGATTAACTGACTTTTGGCGCTCCTGAAAGGATATCTTCTGAGGCGTATTCTCTAAACTTTTCAAAGTTTTTGACAAAGGCCAATGCCAATTCTTTGGCTTGCTTATCATAGCCTTCTGGATCGTTCCATGTTTTTCTTGGGCTCAAAACTTCAGATGGAACATTAGGGCAAATTTTGGGGACTTCGAATCCGAATATTGGGTCTTTTGCAAAAGGAGCAAAGTCCAATTTGCCTTCTAATGCAGCTGAAATCATGGCCCTGGTATAGGCTAATTTCATTCTGGAACCAATTCCGTACGGACCACCAGTCCATCCTGTATTGATCAACCAGACATTTACCTCATTTTTCTCCATTTTCTCCCCAAATAGCTTGGCGTAGGCAGTTGGATGAAGTGGCAAAAATGCCGCGCCAAAGCATGCCGAGAAGGTGAGCTTGGGTTCCGTGATTCCCATCTCAGTTCCTGCGACTTTGGCGGTATAGCCAGAAATGAAATGATACATAGCCTGACTTTTATTCAGTTTTGAAATAGGTGGAATCACTCCAAAAGCATCTGCGGTCAGAAAGAAAATGTTTTTTGGAACACCTGCTATGGAAGGCTCGACAGCGTTTGAGATATGATGAATTGGGTAGGCGGTACGGGTGTTTTCAGTTACGGATTTATCAGTAAAATCAATTTCCCGCGTTCCTTTCTTGAACCTTGTATTTTCGACAATTGCTCCGAATTTGATGGCGTCAAAAATCTCAGGTTCTTTTTCTCTGCTCAAGTCAATCACTTTTGCATAGCAACCTCCTTCAAAATTAAAAACTGAATTTTCTGTCCAACCATGCTCATCATCACCTATTAGATATCTTTTTGGATCAGCAGATAAAGTGGTTTTTCCAGTCCCAGAAAGCCCAAAGAATATTGCTGTATCACCATCTTCCCCAAGATTAGCGGAGCAATGCATGGAAAGCACATTTTTCTGATAGGGGAGGATAAAATTCAAAACTGAGAAAATTCCCTTCTTCATTTCTCCTGCATACCCAGTTCCTCCAATCAGAATCATCCTTTTTGAAAGGTTGATGATCGCAAAATTTGGATTTTTGACTCCATCTTCTTGTGGATCAGCCTCAAAACCTGGGGCGCAGATAATGGTAAAATCAGGTTCAAATTCTTTCAATTCTTCCTGATTTGGCCTGAGGAACATGTTGTTGCAAAATAGGTTGTGCCAAGCCCAGGTATTGATCACACGAAGGTTCATCCGGTAATCTGTATCCGCTCCAGCAAAAGAATCCCGAGTATACAGGTCTTTATCCTCAAGATACTTTACCATTTTCTGAAGAATCCTTTCAAAATACTCCTCAGAAATAGGGATGTTGATGTCTCCCCACCAAACTGAATTCTCTGTTAACTCATTACTAACAATGTAACGGTCTTTTGGAGACCGTCCCGTGAAACTACCTGTATCAGCCATGAATGCGCCTGTGGAAGTCAGGCTACCTTCTTTTCTAGCTAATGCATGTTCGACCAATTCAGCAGGGCTCAGGTTATGAAAAATTTTGCCTGAAGTCTGAATTTTTGAAAAGGAATTAGAAAGGATTTGGGGTTCCAGAACGAGGTTCTGCATAATGATTTGGGTTTATTTACTGAAAATTGTCTGGACAAAATTAAGTAATGAAACTCAAAGTCAAGCTAAAAAAACATCAAAATTTAGCTTTTCAATCGATTTCGAAGCGAATTCCATATAATCTTCTGATTTTAATCATCTTATTTTTTCTGGAGAATTGGATTGTGGAATTTTCTCGAATTCAATCTAAACAAAGCAATTGCTTTCCTTAAGGGAATTCTTTTGAAACAAGAGCCAAAAAGATTTATCATTGTAAAATTAATATCACCAAAAAAGTATAATCCTTGGAAAATTTAAGCAATTCAGAATTTAAAGGAGGGACTGCATTTGGTCATCCTAAAGGGCTAATGACTTTGTTTTTCACAGAAATGTGGGAACGATTTAGCTATTATGGCATGCGGGCTCTTTTAATCCTTTTTATGACCAAAGCCATTGTCGATGGAGGTTTGGGATTTGATGATAAAACAGCCGGAGCAATTTATGGCCTATACACTATGGGCGTTTATCTGCTGGCTTTGCCTGGTGGCTGGTTGGCTGATCGACTTTTTGGATTGAAGAAATCTGTTTGGTATGGGGGGATTATTATTGCCCTAGGTCATTTTATGATGGCTCTACCAGGCATTGAAAATTGGATAATAGGTTCTTCCGGACCAAAGGAATCTTTGAGTGCTTTAGACACCAATTCATTCTTTTTAGGTTTGATATTGATCGTATTGGGAACGGGCTTATTAAAGCCAAATATCAGTTCCATTGTTGGTCAGTTGTATCCTGCGGGAAGTTCAAAGCGAGATGCTGGATTTTCGATTTTTTATATGGGAATTAACCTGGGAGGATTCATCGCTCCAATTGCTTGTTCCACAGTTGCAGAATATGATATGCATTTGGGATTTGGACTTGCGGGATTAGGAATGGTCTTTGGCCTAATTCAGTATAAGTTGACTGGCAAATCCTTGGAAGGTTTCGGAGATCAGCCTGTGGTAGAAACTGAAAAAGAAATTACCTCTCAAAAGAAATTGAAGACGATAACTTCTTCTATTGGAATCGTACTTGCCGTGGTGATTGGTATCCTTTTTACAGGAATTATTCCAATTGATGCTTCCTCAATCGCCGGAGCGTCAGGAACTGTTATTGCAGTCGTTGCTTTTGGTTATTTGGGATATGTAATAGCCTTTGGAGGATTACAAAAGGCAGATAAGAATAAGGTTGGTGTGATTGCCATTCTGTTTATTTTCTCCGCTATGTTTTGGTCAGGTTTTGAGCAGGCGGGTTCTACCTTGAATCTGTTTGCAGAACGGTTTACCGATCGAACTATCTTTGGTTGGGATATCCCAACCGGTTATTTCCAGTCTATCAATTCTCTTTTCATTATCATTTTTGCTCCGTTTTTTGCAGCTCTTTGGGTATGGCTAGGAAGAATGAATCTTGAACCAAGTTCTCCATTAAAATTCACTTTTGGCTTGTTGCTTTTGGGCTTAGGCTTTTTCGTGATGTATTTCGCTACCAAGATTGCAGCATCAGGCGAATTAGCGGCTCCTAGCTGGCTTATCATTACTTATTTGCTACATACCTTCGGTGAGTTGAGTTTGTCTCCTGTAGGCCTTTCTTTGGTTACCAAATTAGCTCCAAATGGATACGGAGGGCAAATGATGGGAATCTGGTTCCTTTCTGTTGCTTTGGGTAATCTTTTTGCAGGATTGATTGCTGGTGAAGCGAGTGGGGGAACAGAGGAGGGAATTGCAGCTATGCCGGATCAGTACATGATGATTGTGTATACCGTAGTTGGTTCTGCAATAGTTCTATTCTTGCTTAAATCTACTCTCAAGAAAATGATGGGTGAGGTGAATTGAACACCTTAAGACCAACTGAAAAAAGGCTAATTCCACTATGGAGTTAGCCTTTTTTGGTTTGAGACTTATCAGTAATAAAATTGAATTTCTTACTCTTCATATTTAAGGTTTGCCTATCCAAGGCATTTGAATTAAACCTTTACTTAATCTCTTGAAATTCTTTTAAAAACACCCTACCAATCCCAAAAGAAAGAAGTGAGAACTCTTTTAAGCTTAATCACTTTAGGTCTTTTTTGAATAGTATTTAAACTCCTAAAAAAGAAAAAGCCATCCCATAATTGGGATGGCTTTTGGTTGGTGGTTAGTTGTAATCTTAATTCAAGAACTCATCAAAGGTGATGCTGATGTAGTACATCGCTCCAATAGTTGGGTTACCCCAGTTAGACTGGTAGGACTGATTGAGAATGTTTGTACCGCCAATTTTCACAATTGACTTGATGCTCTTCAATTTGTAATTCAATTGAGCGTCAAGAGTGCTGAAAGATGGCATTACGCTTTGCTCAGTAACTCTAACAGCTGGACCTACGAAAGAAGACTGCCACAAGTAGCTATCCTGATATCTCCAAACTACATTGAAGCCAAGCTTTTTCTTGCTGTCACGATATCCAAAAGAAACATTGTATCTGAATTCAGGAGTATTGAAAGCAATCTGCTCATTAGATAGTCCTGCATTATCGTTCAACTTGTTATAAGCGATATTACCACCTAAGTTGAATGATTTAGCCAGTTTATAATCAAGTCCTAAGGCCCATCCAAAAGCCTTAATTTTTTCATCCAAATTGGTAGGCAAAGAATAAACTTCTCTAGTTGCTGGGCCAGTAGGTTTTACAATTACCTGTCCAGCGATGAAGTTTTCATACGTGGTATTGTACAAAGATGCATCTACCAACATTCTTTGACCTATCAAGGTCTTGTAACCAAATTCATAAACTACAGCTCTTTCTGGCTTGAATTCAGTGAATTCATACAATTTTGGACTACCTGCCAAGACAGATTCTAGAGTATATGACTTACCTACTAAATCATATTTGTCTCTAAAGAAAGGCAAACCTCCAATTAGTCTAGCTTGAGGAGTAGCTAAGTCAATGTATTGATCCTGAGTTGTTGGAATACGGAAACCAGTTTGGTAAGAAGCTCTAAAGTTGTGGTTTCCTGCAGAGTATACACCTGATACTCTAGGTGACCACTGACCTTTGAAATTTACGTTTTTATCATATCTCAAAGAGCCTGTCAGTTTCAATTTATCATTGATCAAACTTTTAGCCGCCTGAACATATCCACCAAATTCGGTTATTTTTTGCTCTTCGCCATTTTCGTCCAATGCAAACAATGTGCCTTCAGAATTTAGGTCATAGACTCGGTAATTACCGCCAATTAAGACTTCAGCAAACTTGATTTCATTTTTAAAATTATACATACCCTCATAGTGGTACATATTAGATTTGTCAACAAACCTTCCACCTCTTGGAATTGGATTTTCTTTTACTTGAGACACGATATTATTAAATGCCTCTGATCCTGGTTGTACATCTGCTCTTCCTAATCCTACTGGACTTCCAGTAGAAGAATCAGCTACACCTCTTGCTGCTCCATGAAGGTTTCCAACATTTGAATTTACCGCTGCAGTTGCAGCTGCCTGAGCTTGTGCAGGAGTAGCTCCTTGAGAAATAGCAGTTAAATAAGCTGTAGCATAGATCTGATAGGAGCCACCACCAAATGTGGTGAAGTATTGAGGATACCAGGTTGTAGAAGGTTTCCAAGCCTCATTAACTAATGCAGCTGTAGTTCCTATCGCAAAAGCATCGCCAGAGCGCTCTTGGGTAGTATAAGCTCTTAAGAAGAAATTATCACCTCTTAATTCAGCCTTGATTTGATACAAATAGAAGTCTTTTAGAGCATATCTATCAGCGCCAGTGTACACACTTGTACCTGTACCATAGTTTCCTTGAAGAATACCCTCTATTTTATCATTAAATCTATAGTGTAAAGCAAGGTTTCCTTTAAAGCTTTTGGTATTGTAATCTGCCAAATCTCTCTCCAAATAACCAATTCTAGAAATGTTAGTCACAGTTGAGCCAGGAATCATTTGGTTAAACAACTGCTGAGGAGTTTGTCCAGTCAATTGAGGTAAGGTAAATCTACCTAATGGAGTCTGAATTTGATTAGTAGCTATGAATCCTAAGAAAGGAGAAGTTCCACCAGCTCCAGTTCCAGGCTGACCATTTGCAAACAAACTGTTATACATATTCACGTTGGTCTCATCTCCATAAGAGTTTACACCGTTGTATCCAATATTATTTGCATGGGAACCATCATTTAGACCATTTCCATTCAATAAGCTTTGGTCTCTAAAATCATTGGCTTGCCAATCCTGAGCCTTCAAGTAACTCAAATTGATTTTATAAGCGAACTTGTTTCCAATAGACTTGGCATATCTGATTCCTACATCATAAAAGCCAGTAGCACCCAATTTATCTCCATTGTTATCTACTCTTCCTTCCTCATTCATCAAACCAGTTTTAGCATATGCGCTTAAACCTTGATATTGGAAAGGACTCTTACTATTCATTAATAGTAATCCGGTCAAGGCGTTTGGACCATACAAGGCAGACGCTGCACCTGGAATCAATTCGACGCTTTCTAGATCTAATTCAGAAATACCTACAATATTTCCGACAGAGAAGTTTAAGCCTGGAGCTTGGTTGTCCATACCATCGATTAGTTGAACCATTCTTACGTTACCGTTTGATCCAAAACCTCTGGTATTTACACTTCTGAAGGTCAAACTTTGAGTCATCATGTCAACACCCTTCAGGTTGTTTAATGCATCGTAGAAGGTCGCTGAAGGAGTTTCTCGGATAGCGATGATATCCATCTTTTCAATGGATACTGGTGATTTCATGATGTTCTCTTCAACGCGAGAAGCAGAAATTACCACTTCCTGACCCATGATGGAGGATTCTTCCAATTCAACTGAAATGTTTGAGGCTCCACCGGTTACTTCTACCTCTGTTGAGGTATAGCCAACCATTGAAAATATTAAGGTAAATGGAGGCTCCTGATTCACATTCAATGTGAATTTTCCTGAAAGGTCTGTAATTGTTCCAATTACTTTTCCTTTCACTACGATATTTACACCGACCAAAGTTTCTTTAGTTTCCTTGTCGGTTACCGTACCTGAAATGGTGGTTTGAGCAAACACTGAGGAGGTTCCAAAAGAAACCAAGAAGGCCAGTGTTAATACTGAGCACCAGATTTTGCTAGTAAAATTTCTCATAGGCTATTTTATGATTTTTTATAAGGTGATTGAATAAGCTTTTTAGCATTCCAATTGCTCGAAATTTATAGTAAAAAGCGCATTTCTAGTTCTTATACCAAGAAAAAATAAAATTGATTTTCAAGGACACTTTTAGCCATTTGATGGAAACCGAGGATGTTTTTCCTAAAAAATCAAAAATTTAGGAGGGTCTATTGGAAATTGTTCAAACTAAATAAGCGTTTATTAAAAATTCCAAAAATTAACTTTTTCAAAAATTAAATTTTCCAAAACAAAAAAGGCTTAGAATTTTCTAAGCCTTTCCTAAAATTTTTAAGTATTAAGAGTTTCTTTGGTTCTCTTCATTGACATGCTTGACCATCCGATCGCAGAGGTCTTTCATCTCTTCGGACATATATTCATCACCTGTACTTGTCAAAAGTGTTTGGGCCATTCCGCCAATAATGTCTATATAAAATCGCTTCATCTCGGCAACTGACATGTCCTCAGTCCAAAGATCAATTCGTAAAGTTGAATGATTCAAGTTGTCCCAAACGTTGAGACTGATACTTCGGGTCGATTCAAATCCATCCCCTTCTTTATCTGAAGCATCCCATTTAATTGCTTTTGGAAGATTATTCTCGTCTAATTCGACCTGAAACTTTATTTCTGATTTTTTCATTCTTTTGATTTTTGGTACAAACCCACTTTTTCTTCTTGTGGTTCCTTGGGGTAAAATTAATTGAAACTCATTTCTGGAACTGGTCCGTCGATAATCAATTTTCCGGCAGTTTTGGTTTGGATTTCCTCAACACTTACTCCCGGAGCTCTTTCCTTAAGAATAAATCCACCCTCAGGAGAAATTTCCAAAACTGCTAAGTCACTTACGATTTTTTTCACGCATCGAATTCCTGTGATGGGTAGGGTACACTCAGGTAAAAGCTTGGATTGCCCGTCTTTTGAGCAATGCTGCATGGCGACAATGATATTTTCTGCAGAAGCTACCAAATCCATTGCGCCTCCCATTCCTTTGACCATTTTTCCGGGAATTTTCCAGTTGGCGATATCTCCATTTTCAGAAACTTCCATCGCTCCAAGGATAGTCAAATGCACATGTCCTCCTCGAATCATGGCAAAGGATTCGGCAGAATTAAATAAAACTGATCCTGGAACCATTGTAATGGTCTGCTTTCCTGCATTGATAAGGTCGGGATCCACTTCGCTTTCCTTAGGAAAAGGACCAATTCCCAATAATCCATTTTCTGACTGAAGAACTACGTCGAGATTTTTCGGGATGTAATTCGCTACTAGGGTAGGGATTCCGATGCCTAGATTTATGTATTGTCCATTTTGGACTTCTTTCGCTATTCGCTGGGCTATTTGCTCTTTGTTTAACATTTGGGCTTGCTTTTGGAATGAATGGATTACTTGGAGATGGTTCTTTGCTCGATTCTCTTCTCGTAATTTTCCCCTTGGAAAATCCTCTGAACATAAATCCCAGGGGTATGGATTTCATTAGGATCCAAGGCCCCGGCAGGTACCAATTCCTCAACTTCTGCAATGGTGATTTTTCCGGCAGCTGCCATGATCGGGTTGAAGTTTCTTGCAGTCCCTTTAAAAATCAAGTTTCCAGCTGTATCGCCTTTCCAAGCTTTGACAATGGCAAAATCAGCTTTGAGCCATCGTTCCATCAGGTAAAGTTTCCCATCAAATTCACGAATTTCTTTGCCTTCGGCTACTTCTGTTCCCACGCCTGCTGGCGTAAAAAATGCAGGAATTCCAGCTCCTCCGGCTCTCACTCTTTCTGCTAAAGTTCCCTGAGGGATTAGTTCTACTTCGAGCTCTCCACTTAATAACTGGCGCTCAAATTCAGCATTTTCTCCTACGTAGCTGGAAATCATTTTTTTGACCATCCGCTTTTTTAGAAGCAAACCGATTCCAAAATCATCCACTCCGGCATTATTGGAAACGATGGTCAATCCCTTGATGTCTTTTTCTAAAAGAGCTGAAATGCAGTTTTCAGGAATTCCGCTTAGGCCAAAGCCTCCCATCATCAGGAAAGCATTGTTTGGAATATCTGCCACTGCCTCTTTTGCTCCGGAAACAGTTTTATTAATCATGTCAAATTGGGTTTATAGTATTGATTTCGCTGTTTTTTGATCTTGGGTCAATTGATTTTTCAATTCTTCCAAGCTTCCAAATTTCTTTTCCTCACGAATAAACTCCTTGAAATAGATCGTAATTAGTTTATTGTAAAGGTCTCCCTGAAAGTCAAATAAGTGGGCCTCGACGGTCTTCCTTGTGCCATCCACCGTTGGCCGGTTTCCGATATTCAGCATGGCCTTGTAAAGAACCCCATCCACTTTGGCCTCCACTGCATAAACGCCGTCATGGGGGATAAGTTTATAGCTATTGGGAATATGGATATTGGCCGTAGGAAATCCAATCGACCTGCCAATCTGCTGTCCTTTCACTACCAAACCATTCAATTCGTATGGTCGTCCCAAGTAGGAGGTGGCGGTTTTTATATCTCCGGATTCAAGGGCTTTCCGAATTTTAGTACTGGATACTCCGATTGCATCTACATCTTGTCTGGAGATTTCCTCCAGTTTAAACCCGAATTCCTCACTATTGGCTTGAAGGTACTCGAAGCTTCCTTCCCTGTTTTTACCAAATCGGTGATCATATCCTATAACCAGGACTTTGGTCTGAATTTTCTCGATAAGGACTTTTCTGATAAACTCCTCAGAAGAAAGCTGAGAAAACTCCGGAGTAAAAGGAATGGTAACCAAATGATCTATTCCCAATTGGCGGAGCAAATTCGCTTTTTCTTCAAAAGTGGATAGAAGTCGGAGGTTGTGCTCATTGGGATAAAGGACCAGTCTTGGATGTGGCCAAAAAGTAATAAGAACGGTCTCTCCTTGAATCTCTCTTGCTAAATCTCTGATTCGCTGAATGATCTTCTGGTGGCCTAAATGCACGCCATCGAATGTGCCCGAGGTGACAACGGCATTTGAAATAGGCTTAAAACCTTCTAGTCCTTCATAAATTTTCATTGGGCCTAGCTTTTATTTCCTCTACTAAAGGCAACAATTCTTTGGCTTCAGAAAGTTTGAATTCTCCGATTCGTGTTCTGCAAAGGGCTTTCAAATAAGCTCCGACCTCCAATATTTCTCCAAGATCTCTGGCTAAACTTCGGATATAGGTTCCCTTGGAGCAGGAAATCCTAAAATCTACCTCATTGTTTTCAAATCGAGTGATTTCAAATTCTCTGACCCGAACAGGTCGGGCTTCCATTTTTACCTCTTTTCCGGCTCTTGCGGCTTCGTAGACTCTTTTTCCATCTACTTTTATTGCAGAATGCATGGGAGGAACCTGAAGAATATCCCCAGTTAGCTTTGCTGCTGCTGAGATGACTTGATCCAGCGTAATATGTGAAGCGTCTTGACTATTGATAATAGGTTTTTCTAAATCAAAGGATTCAGTAGTTCCGCCAATCACAAAAGTTCCGGTGTATTCCTTTTCCTGCCCCATAAAGGTCTCGATTTGCTTGGTCATTTTGCCTGCACAAACAATCAATAATCCAGAAGCAAGGGGATCTAGTGTGCCGGCGTGACCGACTTTTTTTATTCGAAGGGCATTTCGGACCTTCTTGACTACATCAAAGGAAGTCCATTCTAAAGGCTTATTGATTAGAAATACTTCTCCGTAGGTATTGGGTTGCATGGAGTTGGGTTAACCTTTCAGTAGGAAAGGGGAGGGAAATCAGTTTTTTTCTGCCTTCGCAAAGATGGCATAAAATTCAAAAATGAAACCTGCAAGGGTTACAATTGGACCAATTGTTAAGCCCAAAATCCCATTTCCATGTGGCTGATCATCCAAGCCAATCAGGATAAAACCCAGAATAATCAAGGCTAATCCAATAAGCATAAGCTTATAATTTTTTGGAGAAAAGGGGAGAAGGTTATTGCTCATAGCTTAATAAAGTTCGTCCAAAGACATGTTTAAATATTTATTGACAGCACGTAGAGTGCTAAATACCGAAAGAATACCTCCAATAATAATCAAGGCACCAAATAGGATAAGCAGCATTTCGAAATTTTGAAGCATGGCAAATCCTTCGATATTGGACTTGGTGTATTCTACTAAACCAAAAAGAATGGCAGAAGCCACACCGCCAGCTATCATCCCGAAAATCAATGCTCGGACAAGAAAAGGCTTTCGGATAAATCCTCTAGTTGCACCTACCAATTGCATGGATCGGATCAGGAATCTTTGTGAAAATAAAGCCAGGCGAATGGTATTGTTGATCAGCATTACTACGGTGATGATCAGGATTAAAATAAATCCACCCATGACAATACTGACTTTCAAAAGATTCTTGTTGATCGAATCAACCAAATCAGTCATATAAGACACCTCAAAAACGCCGGAAATGGTCTCCAATTCTTTGGCAATGGCCTCCAGTTGCTCAGAAGTTTGAAACTCTTCTGCCACAGCGATTACATAACTGTCTCTGAGGGGATTGTCTTCAAGAAACTTAGTGAAATCTTCCCCGGTGCTTTCTATAAAAGCTGCAGCAGCTTCCTCATCGGAAATAAATCGTATCCCAATTGAATCAGACTTGGTTAAAACGAATGGTCTTGATTTAATGGAATTTCCAATTTCGGTTATCTGAGTTTCTTCTAGATTCTTATCCAGAAAAACCTGGATTTCAATATTCTCCCGAATCATTTTGGTAAGTGACCTAGCTTGAATTAAGATCACTCCAAACAATCCAACTATAAAAAGGGACAGGGTTGTGCTGAAGAGTACGCTTCCGAATTTGAAATGTCCTAGAGTCTTTTTCTTTCGGTTTGGGTTAGCCATAGTGGGATAATTCTGCTCAAAAATAGAAAAGCCAAGGGGATTTAACCAATCGATGTGCCAGAAAGGAGAGGAATCACTTTTTCACCTGAAATTACCCAGATTTTATCAGTGGCTTTAGGCTGTAAGGATACCGAACCGGTAAAATTCCCAAAACTTGGAAGGGTCAAAACTGACTCTGCCAAATGAAAGCAAGGTAATCTTACTCCCTGCCTTGCCTTGCCTTTTAGAAAAACTCCCGGATGAATGTGTCCGCAGATATTAAGAAACTCGTCTTCTACCTTTTCCATAGGCTCGTGAGAGAGGATCATTTTTCCAAGCTTCAAAGGTTTTTCATGAATCTGAAGAATAGATTGTCTATAAGCTGAAGGAGCCAAAATATCATGATTTCCTTTAATCAGATGAAATTGGGTTCCTATGAATTTTTCCAAGAAAGAGTTAAGGATTTCCCATTGTTCATTCCAATCGCTATGGAACAAATCTCCCAAAAAATAGGTGTGAACTGGTCTATAGGTGGAATGAAGCGTTTCCAGTCGTTTTAAATCCCAATCATGTACAGGTTCAGGAATTGGAATGCCGGATTTTCGAAAATGTGCTGCTTTACCAAAATGAAGATCAGCAATCAACAAAGTTTTTAATTCCTTGATCCACAATGCTTTTTCCCAGAGCATTTCCAGAAAAAACTCATTATGAGTACAACCAACCCTTATTTTTCCCGCTTCTTTTATTTCCATGACTTCTAAACAATTTCAAATCTATCCGTATTTAAGGATATCAAATCTTAATTTTCATGAAATTCTGTCAATTCGCTTCCTTGTTTTTGCTAGTCATGCTTTTCCAAAGCACTCAGCTCATGGCTCAGTCAGAAGGAGCAATACTAGGTGTGTGGTATAACACAGAAAAAACCGCACAAGTTGAAATCATTAAAACTGGTTCAGAATACTTGGGAAAAATCGTCTGGCTGAAGGATCCTAATCCTGAGGGCAAACCTGCTGTCGATAAGGAAAATTCAGATCCCAAATACAGAACCAGACCCTTGATGGGACTTCCAATTCTGAAAGGATTAAAATACTCTTCAGGAATTTGGAAAGATGGGGAAATCTATGACCCCAAGTCTGGTAAAACCTATTCCTGCGAAATCAAATTGAAATCACCTGAGATTTTGGAAGTAAAAGGTTACCTCGGTTTTTCTTTTGTAGGAAGGACAGTGGAGTGGACAAGAGCAAAAAAATAAAGGAGGAAAATCCCTCCTTTATTTTTTTATCCCTCCAAGTAAAATGATCTCAGATGAAAGGTCAGCTGCTCAAATTCAATCAGAAAAGCATCGTGTCCGGCAGTCGAAGTGATTTCTTTGTACGTTCCTCGTTTTACTTTTTTACTGATTAATTGAGATTCTTCAGGAAGAAAAAGCAAATCTGAGTTGACTCCAATGGCCAAAACCTTGGCCTGAATTTGACTTAAGGCGTGGTCGATTCCATCTCGATTCCTCCCTAAATCATGACTGTCCATAGCTTTAGAAAGCGTCCAATAAGAAAGCGCATTAAACCGGTTGGCAAGTTTTTGACCTTGATACCTTAAGTAGGAGGAAGCTCTAAAACCATCCAGTTTTTCTTCAGTTTCTTTTTGCTTTTTGGCTAGGTCGTCCGGATGTCGATAGCTTATCATGGCGATTGCCCTGGCAGTTTCCAATCCTTTTTTCCCGGCATCCTCTTGCTTCAGTCCCCAAGTACAATCTGACTCTATTGCCATTCTTTGGGTTTCATTTAGGCCTATGACCCAGGGAGAAGTTTTGGCTGTAGAGGCTAAAACGACAGCATTATCCAATTTTTGACCTAGAGTCACTGCCCATTCCAAAACAACTTGCCCTCCCAAAGATCCTCCGATCAAGGTATGGATTTGATCCAACTGAAGATGTGTCCTAAGTCTTTCCAAACTTGCAGCTAGATCCCTTGGAGTAATCTGGGGGAAATCGTAGAAGTAATTTTCTCCTGTTTTTGGATTCAAACTTAGGGGATTGGTTGAGCCATAATTACTTCCCAGTAGATTGGCACAAATGATAAAATATTGGGATGGATCGTAAAATTTATCTTCTCCAATTAAACCGCTCCACCATTCGGCAGCCTTGGAATCGCCAGTTAAGGCATGGATTACCCAAATGACATTTGATTTTTCCCGGTTCAACTGACCATAGGTAGTATAGGCTAGGTCAAATTGCTCCAAAACCTCTCCAGATTCCAAGAGTAATGGTTGGTCAGAATGGAAAGTCTCAATTGTCATAGTCAGGTCTGCAAATTCGCTGATTAGATTCATTTACTGGGTTAAATGGTTTGGAATGCTTGCTGGATATCTTCTTTAATATCATCGATATGCTCAATACCCAAGGATAATCTCAAAAGGGTAGGAGTAACTCCCGCCGCTTTTTGTTCTTCATCCGTCAATTGTTGGTGGGTTGTTGCAGAAGGTTGGATGATCAATGTTTTGGCATCGCCAACATTAGCCAAGTGAGAGATCAGTTTCAGATTGTTGATGAAAGTAGATGCGGATTCTTTATCGCCTTTAATTTCAAAACTCAAAACACCACCAAAACCATTTCTGAGGTATTTTTTAGCCAAGGAATGATAGGGAGAAGAAGCCAATCCAGGATAATTTACTTTAGAAACCTTAGGGTGACTTTCTAGCCATTTGGCTATTTCCAAGGCATTATCAACGGTTCTTTGTACTCGGAGGGAAAGAGTTTCTATTCCTTGAAGCAAAAGGAAGGAATTGAAAGGGCTAATCGCAGGACCAAAATCTCTCAATCCTTCAACTCTGGCCCGGATTGCAAAGGCAATGTTTGGAAGGCCAAGTGGATTATTTTCTCCAAATACTTCCCAGAAATTCAATCCGTGGTAGCCTTCAGATGGCTCCGAAAATTGCGGATATTTTCCATTTCCCCAATTAAAATTTCCGGCATCAATAATCACTCCGCCAATTGAAGTTCCATGCCCTCCAATCCATTTTGTTGCTGAACAAGTGACAATATTGGCACCATGATCAATTGGACGGAAAAGGAATCCTCCAGCTCCGAAGGTATTATCCACGACCAATGGAATATCATGTTTTTTGGCCAATCCTGCGATTGCTTCAAAATCAGGGATATTGAATTCTGGATTTCCAATGGTTTCCAAGTAGATAGCTTTTGTCTTGGAGTCAATAAGTTTTTCAAAAGCCTCTGGACTGTCGCCTTTTGCGAAGCGGGCTTCAATTCCTAGGCGCTTAAATGCTACTTTAAACTGGTTGTAGGTTCCGCCATACAAAAAGGAGGTGGAAACAAAATTTTCACCAGCTTGGAGGATATTATTCAAAGCCAAAAATTGAGCAGCTTGTCCAGAACTTGTTGCTACAGCTGCAACACCGCCTTCCAAGGCTGCAATTCTTTTTTCAAAAACATCTGTAGTAGGATTCATGATCCGCGTATAGATATTTCCAAATTCCTTCAATCCGAAGAGATTTGCCCCATGTTCGGCGCTGTTGAAAACATAAGAAGTGGTTTGGTAAATTGGAACTGCCCGTGAATTTGTGGTTGGGTCGGGAGCCTGTCCGGCGTGTAATTGAAGTGTTTCAAATCGATAGGTAGACATAGTTTTATAGTTTAGGTTAAAAGTTTCTGAATAGAATAATTGCCATTTCAAGCCAATAGGGCTGGAAATTCAATTTTAAGAACTAGGGAAAAGCGTGAATCTTACCGAATGGAATCCGGATTTTGATTTAGCAGCAGGAAACTGAAATGGGATAAATCGCTTGTTCATCTTGCAAGGAATTTATAGTTCCGAATAAGACCATCTTATTCGGCAGGAATTGGCACCTTGGACTTTCCAGGTTGCCAGAGGGTCATAGAGCCTGTCTCTCGCCTCTTCTTTATAAATCCTTGCACTAAAAAGTGAAAGGATAGAGCAAAGAAAAAGCTCGAATCTTGAAAATCAAAATGTCGAGCTTTAAATTTTATTTTTAAATCAAGTAAAAGAGGAATCGAATCACTTGATTAAGCCTTGAATCGCTTGTAGAACTCTTTCAAAGTCAAATTCTTTTTGGCTTTTGTTCATTTTTTCTTGAATCTCTTTGGTACAAAGGTTTCCAATGCTTCCTTCATGGGTGTGATTCAATGAAGTTTGATCGGGAGAAAATTGATCTGCTTCGATATCCAATCCTACTTTTTTATAGGCATCTCTAAATGGGACTCCCTGAAGCACCAGTTCATTGACTACTTCTACAGAGAAAAGGTGTTTATAAAAAGAGTCTTGCAAAATATTTGGCCTTACTCGGATAGACTTGAGCATAAAGGTGCTCATGCTCAGGCAGGATTTCATGGTCTCGATGGCGGGGAAAATCTCCTCTTTTAGCAATTGCATATCTCGATGATAACCTGTGCTCATATTGGTTAAAAGATAACCCACTGCCGTAGGAACGGCCTGAACTTGATTGGTTTTTGCCCGGATCAACTCGAATACATCAGGATTTTTCTTATGAGGCATAATACTGCTTCCCGTAGTCAAATCATCTGGAAAAGAAATGAAAGCAAAATGCTGGTTCATGAAAAGGCAAACATCTGTAGCCAACTTGTTTAAAGTCCCAGCTAGTCCGGCTAAAGCGAAACTTAAGGTTCTTTCTGTTTTTCCTCGGCTGTTTTGGGCATTGATCACGTTATGGTGAAGGTCTGCAAATCCGAGTAATTCAGTGGTCATGGTTCTATCCAAAGGAAAGCTGGAGCCGTAGCCTGCCGCAGAACCTAAAGGGTTTTTATTGCTTAAATCAAAAGCGGCTTTCAAGAGCCCCATATCTTCAGTCAAGCTCTCTGCAAACGAACCAAACCAAAGTCCAAAAGAAGAGGGCATGGCCAATTGAGTATGGGTATACCCAGGCATCAGGTCGTTTTTGTGCTTTTCAGAAAGGGTCAAAAGGAGATCAAATAATTCGGAAACTTCTCCCACCAATTCTTGGATTGCAGCTCGGTAATACAACTTTAAGTCCACCAAAACCTGGTCATTTCTACTTCTTCCGCTGTGTAGCTTTTTCCCTACCTCACCGTATCGTTCGGTAAGCAAAAACTCTACTTGGGAATGCACATCTTCGACTCCAGGCGCTATACTGAATTTTCCTTGCTCAATTTCAAAATAGATTTCCTTCAGACCTTTTTGAAGTATCGCATTATCCTCTTCAGTCAATAAGCCAATTTTGGCGAGCATATGCGCATGAGCCATTGATCCCAAAACATCAAAAGGAGCCAGAATACTATCAAATTCAGGATCCCTGCCGATGGTGAATTGTTCTACTTCTTTTTTGCTGCCGGTGGCTTTTTGCCAAAGTTTCATGGTCGTTATTTTTAGCTGAGCTCAGCGTATTTTTCAAGTATTGAGATATAGCCTTGGATTCCTTTTTTAATTTCTGAAAGATAAATAAACTCATCAGCTGTATGAGAACGTGCTGAATCTCCAGGGCCAATTTTTACCGAAGGCCAAGGAATCAAGGCCTGATCGGATAGGGTAGGGCTTCCGTATTTTTCAAGATTTAACGCATCAGCAACCTGATACATCAAATGATTCTCAGGTAAATGTGAGGATTGTAATCTCAAAGATCTTGGAACCAATTCCGCATTTAGGTTAGATTCTAATTCATCCAAGGCCTCTTCTAAGGTATAAGCATCGGTCACTCTCACATCTAAAGTGAATTCGCATAAATCAGGAACTACATTATGCTGCTGACCTGCTTTGATAACTGTGCAAGTGACCTTCGTTCTACCCAGAAATGCAGAGGTTTTTCGGAATTGAAAATTTCGGACTTTCTCCAAGTCCTCTAAGGCTAGATAAATGGCATTGAGTCCCTCTTCTCTTGCGGCATGACCTGCTTTACCTTTGACCTTAGCGTCGATTACCAAAAGTCCTTTTTCTGCTACCGCTAAGTTCATAAGGGTAGGTTCACCTACAATGGCAAGTTCGGCTCCTGGCAAAGTGGGAATGATTGAAGAAATCCCGTTTTGACCAGAAATTTCTTCTTCAGTTGAGGCTATCAGGAGAAGATTAAAGGGTAATTGCTTTCCAATAAAATGGCAAAAAGTCGCAATCAAGCTTACTAAAGGCCCTCCAGCATCATTACTTCCCAAACCGTAAAGCTTTCCATCCTCCTGAATTGCATTAAATGGATCCTTGGTATAACCTGAATTGGGTTTGACGGTATCGTGATGGGAATTAAGCCAAATGGTCGGTAGGATTGGATTGTACTCTGAGGTAAAAGCCCAAATGTTATTTCCAGAGCGATTTACTTCTACACCTTTTGACTTCAAAAATGACTCAATTAAATCCCCTGTTTTTACCTCTTCCTTTGAAAAAGAGGGGGTTTGGATCAGTTTCTTGAGTAGTTCTACAGCCTCAAGGTATAGGATTTCCAGATCTGCCATTAGTACAAATCGTAACGATGACGTTCTATGGTAGTGCCTGAAAGTTTTCCTTTAGCTGCTAAAAGCAGGTTTTCGGCTTTTCCAATCCAAACATGTTGTACGCCCTTTTCGAGTGCAGCAAAGGCATTGTCCAGTTTAGGAATCATCCCGGAATGAATCACACTTTCCTTTTTCAATTCTGCATAGATGTCTTCATTGATCAAAGGAATGATGGAACTCTCGTTTTTTTCGTCAATCAATACCCCGCTTTTGTTGAAGCAGAAATACAAATTCACATGGTGGTCTTTCGCCAAACTCGTTGCTAGGGAGGATGCAATGGAATCGGCGTTGGTATTGAGCAATTGACCCTTTTTATCATGCGTAATTGCATTGATTACGGGTTGCAAACCGGCCGCCAATAAAGTATCCAAAAGCTTGGTGTTTACTTCCTGAATATCTCCAACAAATCCATAATCGATGCTTTTTACAGGTCTTTTGATCGATCTGATCAAATTTCCGTCGGCACCAGTCATCCCGATTGCATCTACTTTGAGGGCTTGAAGCTTAGCTACAATATTTTTATTGATTAAACCCGCATAAACCATGGTCACAATGTCCAAGGTGTCCTTATCGGTGATTCTTCTCCCATCCACCATTTCTGGCATTACTCCCATGCTTTCTCCAAATCTTGATGCCAAGATTCCACCCCCATGAACCAATATTTTATGTCCGGGGAACTTGGCAAATAAGGCCAAAAATGCATCCAACTTCTCCGGGAAGTCGATGACGTTGCCGCCAATTTTTATGATAGAGATTTTCATAGGTTGGGAGGGTTTAAAAAGATTTTAGCCGAGGATTTTACTGATCACGGCTTGTGCTGCATAGATTCTATTTTCAGCTTGTTTTTGTACCAAAGATCTTGAGCTGTCCAGAATTTCATCGGACAATTCCAGATTTCTTCTCACAGGTAGGCAGTGCATGACTTTGGCTTCCGGAGCATGTTTTAGATGCTTTTCTGTAAGCATCCAACTTGAGTCCGTGGAAATGATTTTTCCATAATCATTGAATCCTGACCAGTTTTTAACATACACAAAATCAGCACCTTCTAAGGCCTTACTTTGATCGTATTCTAGGGTTGCTCCTTTGGTGAATTCCTCATCCAATTCATACCCAGAAGGGTGGGTGATGGTCAGGTCATGACCCATTCCCAAAGTCCATTCTGCAAAGCTATTCGCTACTGCATGAGGTATAGCTTTGATATGTGGACCCCAAGTCAGGACAACTTTCGGCTTCTTTTTTCCAGCCAAATTTTCCTGAATGGTTATCTGGTCAGCCAGACTTTGTAAAGGATGTCTAGTAGCAGATTCAAGAGAAATCACTGGTACACCGCTGTATTTGATAAATTGACTAAAAATAAAATCGGTAACATCTTCCTCCTTGTTAGTCAAAGAAGGAAACGCTCTGATAGCCAAAATATCGAAATAGGTTCCTAAAACACCAGCAGCATCTTTGATATGCTCGACGGTTCCTTTGTTCATGATGGCACCTTCATTCATTTCAAGCGCCCAGCCTTCTTTGTCCATATTCAGGACAATTGGTTCCATGCCGAGGTTTTGGGCGGCTATTTGTGTAGAAACACGAGTCCTTAGTGAGGGATTTAGAAAAATACAACCCACCCTTTTTCCCTGTCCTTTTGCGAGGTCAATTCTTGGATTGGCTTTGTAAGCAAGGGCTAGTTCAATAAGTTCTTGCCCTAAATCAAAAGATTCAAATTTTGTGAAATGCATCATCTCTGGATTTTTCGATTCTCAATTGGAGAGAATCTCTTTTAATGCGACTATAAACGAATTTAACTCATTCCATTCTACAGACAAAGGAGGAAGGAGACGAATGGTTTGCTTTCCTGCGGCTGATCCGGTGAAGATGTGGTACTTTTTCACCAATTCATTTCTGACTGGACCAGCATCTCGATCCAGATCTAATCCGATCATTAGTCCAATTCCTCGGACTTCGGTGACACCAGGAATTTTTCTAAGTTCCTCCATCACCTTATTCCCTAGATCCAAGGCCTTAGATTGAAGTTTTTCCTTTTCCAAAACCTCCAAAACAGCCAATCCAGCTGCACAAGCTAAATGATTACCCCCGAAAGTGGTTCCCAATAAGCCATAGCTAGCTTTGAATTCTGGTGAAATCAAAAGACCTCCGATAGGAAAACCATTGCCCATACCTTTGGCCATGGTAATCAAATCTGGCATTACTCCGTCAGCCCACTGGTGAGCAAAGAATCGCCCAGTTCTTCCGTATCCGGATTGAACTTCGTCAAGGATTAATTTGGCTTCATATTTTTTAGCAAGAGAAGAAAGACCCTGTAAAAAAGAAACCTCCGGAACCTGGATTCCGCCAACTCCTTGAATTCCTTCAATGATAATTCCAGCAATGGCATTTGATTTCAAAGCTTCCTCGACAGATTCTAAATCTCCCCAAGGTAGAATATGAAAATCTGTACGTTCATTGCATGGCGCCACAATTTTTGGATTGTCAGTCAATGCTACAGCACCGGAAGTTCTCCCATGAAATGATCCGGAAAAAGCAATAAAACCAGGTTTTCCAGTGGCAAAGGATGCCATTTTCAGGGCGTTTTCATTTGCTTCTGCACCAGAATTGACCAAAAAGAGCTTGTATTCATGAAGACAAGAAAGTTCTCCAAGCTTTTGAGCCAATTGTTCCTGAATAGGGATATGAATGGAATTGGAATAAAACGCAATCTGATCCAATTGATCTTTGATTCGCTTTACGTAATGTGGGTGAGTATGACCTATGGAAATCACGGCATGACCACCATACAAGTCTAAATATTCCTGTCCCTGATCATCCCAAAGTTTACATCCTTCAGCTTTCACCAAAGTCACTGGAATTAAGGGGTATACGTCGAATAAATTCATTTGAAATTCTGATTTACGATTTACGAATTACGAGGTGTTTTTTGCTCAAGCCCTTGGCTTTAAACCAGTTCTTTCTTTCCTCTAGCTTCGTAAACTTGTTTTTAAAAAGCTATTGATTTGAGGTTTAAACCCAACTTTTCATCTAGACCAAAGGCAAGATTGAAGTTTTGAACTGCTTGTCCAGATGCCCCTTTCAGCAGGTTATCTATAGCAGAATAAATCACCAATTGCCCAGCCTCTTTTTGAATATGAAGTATGCATTTATTGGTGTTTACAGCCTGTTTTAGATCGATATCCTGCGCTGAAACATGCGTAAAGGCCGCATTTTTATAAAACTCTTTATAGGCTTTTACCGCTTCCTCTTCAGTTCCTTCGAAAGGAAAATAGGCTGTTACCCATATTCCTCTGGAGAAATTTCCCCGATAGGGGACAAAGAGCAATTCTTCAATGAATTCTGGCTTGATCTGCCTAAAGGTCTGGCGGATTTCTTTGAGGTGCTGATGGGTAAAAAGCTTGTAAACAGACATATTTCCCGTTCGGTAGCTGAAATGTGAAGTTTCAGCCAATTTTTTTCCAGCACCGGTAGAACCCGTAATTCCTGAAATATGAATAGAATCATTTACCCATCCATTTGCGATAGCAGGAGCTAAGGCTAATTGGATTCCAGTTGCAAAGCAGCCTGGATTTGCGATTCGCTTGGCGGATTTGATTTTAGCTGAATTTACTTCAGGGAGACCATAAACAAAGCCATGTGATTCATCTCTGAAGTCAGTTGATAAATCAATGATCACTGTTTCCGGAGAAAATTGATGAGCATCCAAAAATGCTTTTGTTTCTCCATGGGGTAAGCCCAAGAAAACTGCATCTAAACCCTCTGTTGGAACTTCATCTGTGAAAACCAAGTCGCAGTCTCCAATCAAATCGGGATGAACCTCGGCTACTTTTTTTCCTTTTTGGCTATTGGAATGGACACAAACCAACTCGCAGGCAGGGTGGTGGACCAAAATCCGGAGGAGTTCTCCTCCAGTGTATCCTGCAGCACCGATGACAGCGGTTTTGATCTTAGTCATGGCTATTTACTTTATGGAAAATTGAAGTTTGATTTCCCAGAATTCGAGTAAATCCTTTTACATCTTCACCAGTGTAGCCTTTGTTCATTTCACCATAGCTGCCAAACTTAGATGACATCAAATCATGCTCAGAGTGAATTCCCAAAAGGGTAAAACGATACGGCTGAAGCAATACCCGAACATCACCTGTTACAAATTCCTGAGTACTGGAAAGGAAAGCTTCCAAATTTCTCATTACAGGATCTAGGTAATGGCCCTCATGAAGGTGATTTCCGTAAAACTCGGAAAGCTGGTTTTTCCAGAACATTTGCCATTTGGTCAAGGTATGTTTTTCCAAAAGCTGATGTCCTTTGATGATTATTATAGGCCCAGCAGCTTCAAAACCTACCCGACCTTTAATCCCGATAATGGTATCTCCGACGTGGATATCACGTCCAATTCCGTATGGAGCAGCCAATGATTGAACTTTTTGAATAGCATCCACTGGGTTTTCAAAAGCGACTCCATCCACTCCTTTTAACTCGCCCTGAACAAAAGTCAATTTGATCTCTTTAGGGGTAGTTTCAGTGACTTGAGTAGGCCAAGCTTCCTCTGGTAGAAACTCAGAAGAAGTCAATGTTTCTTTTCCGCCTACCGAAGTTCCCCAAATTCCTTTGTTGATAGAATAAGCCGCCTTTTCGAAATTCATTGAAACTCCATGCTTCTTTAAATATTCGATTTCTTCCTGACGGGAAAGCTTCAAATCTCGAATTGGAGTGATGATTTCGATATCTGGAACGATAGTTTGGAAAATCATATCGAATCTAACCTGATCATTTCCAGCTCCTGTGGAACCATGAGCAACTGCTTTGGCACCAATTGACTTTGCATATTCAGCCAAAGATTTGGCCTGAAGAATACGCTCAGCAGATACCGAAAGAGGGTAGGTTGCATTTTTCAATACATTCCCAAAAACTAGGTATTTGATAACTTCTTGATAATAAGTGTCAACTACTTCAAGAATTTTAAATGAAGCAATTCCCAGACTTTTGGCGCGAGACTCGATAGACTCTAATTCATCTTTGGAAAATCCTCCAGTATTTACCAATACAGCATGGACCTCATAGCCCAAATCTTTGGAAAGGTGAAGTGCGCAAAAGGTGGTATCTAAGCCTCCACTATAGGCCAAAACTACTTTTTTCATTTTTTAATAGGTTTTTTCCCTAGGGAAATAGATTAGAGGAAAAAGCTCTTTGCTGAGTCTTTTGACTTGGCCAATTTGAGCATTACATATTTTTTAAGACGAACCCAACGGTCGAATAACTTGATTTCTTTTTTGAAATTCTCCCGAAGTGCCATTTCTTCAATTTCTTTCTTTTTGGCATTTGGATCATAAAGCATTGCCGTGCACAGACAGTTTTGACGGTTTTTTGCCATCAAAATCTCATAGTTGATGCAGCTCTGGCAACCTTTCCAAAACTCCTGATCATCGGTCAAATCTGCATATGACACAGGAATATAACCCAATTCGGAGTTTATCTTCATCACTGCAGCTCCTGTAGTCAATCCGAAGATTTTGGAATCTGGGTATTTTTTGCGACTCAGTTTGAAGATTTCTGCCTTGATTTTTCGTGCCAAGCCATATTTTCTGAATTCGGGGGATACGATCAAACCAGAGTTGGCAACATATTTTCCATGTCCCCAGGCTTCAATATAACAGAAGCCAGCCCAAGTTCCATCCGAAGTCAAAGCGATAACCGCTTTTCCTTCCTCCATTTTAGTTTCGATGTAGGCAGGACTTCTTTTGGCTATACCCGTACCTCTGGCTTTGGCAGAGTTTTCCATTTCCTCAGTGATCTGAGTAGAATAGATCTTGTGAGAGGGATCAGCTACAATGATTTTGAAAGAGATTTCTTCCATTGAGTTGGCATGAATTGGCCAAATCCGAAAGGACTTGGTTTTGGGTTTAATAATTTACTTTGGGAATTAGGCTAGGGGAGTTTTCCACGTAGGAAAACAAAATGCATTATAGGGTCAAACCCTAAAAGTAAACCTGTTCCTCCTAAGAGGTGAAAAATTAGGCATAGCAACAGTTCTCAACACAAGGCTGAAAGCTGAAGGAGTTTTAGTCGCTATGTCTAGAGTGTATGTCATGCTTTTGAGGGTGCAAATGTTGTAGGTGAGAAGTTTAATTGCAAGAAAAATACCAAAAAAATATCCGTTTAGGGTTAATTATTCTAAATCAACCCATTAAGCTTTGGTTAAACCTCAAAAAACAAGGGGGAAAATTGAATTTTTTCTATTCTAGCCAGCCATTTCTTTTAAAGCATTTACAAAATGATCTAGGTCTTCGGTACTCGTGTAAAGATTTGGACAAATTCTGCACCCCTTAACTCCTGCACCATCAATGGCAACGGTGAAGATATTGTATTTTTCTTTCAAGGTTTTTGCCATGTCAGCCGGAGTGAAATTCTCTACCCAAACATTTCCGATTCCGCAGGATCTAGCAGGGTCTTCAGGTGTATTGACCATGATTCCAGGATGATTTCTCACCTGATTTGACCAGTATTTTTGTAAAAATCTCAATCTATCTTCCTTCCTCTTTGAACCAATTTTTTGCTGAAAATCGATCGCGTCCAATACAGTCAAATCTGTTGCGACGGGATGCGTGCCAATATGATTTAGGTAACCAATAGTAGTCAAGTCCAAATTGAAAGGGGCTAAAAGAGGCTGGATTTTGCTGATTTTATCCTTTTTCACATAAAGCAATCCAGCTCCTAAAGGCACGCTGAGCCATTTATGCAAGCTCGAACCATAATAATCACAATCTAGATCATGCATGTTGAAGGTGAAATGCCCTACAGCATGAGCTCCATCTAGCATAATATCTACCCCGTAAGAATGAGCCATATCGGCAATTTTTCTAACCGGCAGGATATGACCCGTGATATTGACGATGTGTGGCACCATCATCAATTTCGTTTTTGGGGTGATGGCTTTTCGATAAACCTCGACGATTTCCTCATCGGAGGCGGGATGAAGGGGTATATCGACTTTCACCGTTTTGATTCCCCAACGCTTGGAAGCCAATTCAAACATGGTCTGCATACTTCCGTAATCCTGAATGGCATAAATCGCTTCGTCTCCAGCTTGCCAAGGAAAACCGGAAATAATCAAATCCAAGGACTCGGTGGTATTTCTAGTTAATACAACCTCCTCAGGGCTTGCACCAACCAATTCAGCTAAAGCTGCCGCAGATTTTGCCTTATTTTCAACTTGAACAGTCCGCATATACCAAGAGCCCTGGTAGTTAACATCTCGGATATGTTTGATGTATTTTTCAAGAGTTTCTTCCGGCAAAAAGCAGTAATACCCGTTTTCCAAATTGATGTAATCGGGTTTTAACTTATATCCTGCCCTAATCTGATCCCAGATGTCATCTGAGTTCCAATCCAAATTGTCGAAAGAAAAGGCCTTGGAATTCGTGGGGAAAAGTGTGCCGCCAAGTCCAAATGCAGTTAGGTATTTTAAGAAAGAGCGCTTATTCATAGCTGGGTCTGGTGGGTTAGAGGATATAGGAAATTAACCAAATGAGGACCAAGAAAATGGCCATCCATGTAATCCAGGCGGATCTCTTTGGAAATTCAAATTTGCATATAGGACAAATCTTTGCCTTCGCATCGATCTCCATCGCACAAGAGGGGCATTCTTTGGTTTTCACAGGTTTTCTTGAACTCTTTGGGTGAATTTCTGATTTGTCTTTAAGTAAATAAAAATTACTAGGAAATCCAGCATGACTTTAAGAAGGTAATTCAAATGGTGGGTTCTCCATAAGAATTTAAAATCAAGCAAAATCATATGAAAATCGAAATTTGGTCAGACGTCGTTTGTCCGTTTTGTTATATCGGAAAGCGTAAAATGGAAAAAGCTTTGGAAAAATTTCCTTTCCGGGATAAAGTGGATATTGAATGGAAAAGCTTTCAATTAAACCCTGAGCAAAAAACCAATCCTTCAATCAGTACTATCCAGCATTTAGCAGAATCAAAGGGGTGGTCCTTGGAACAAACCAGACAAATCACAGCCAATGTGGTTGAAATGGCAGAGGCTGAAGGGTTGACTTTTGACTTCGAAAAGGCTGTGGTAGCCAATACAAAAAATGCCCATAGACTGATCCATTTGGCTAAAGAAGTTGGTTTGCAGGATGCCATGAAGGAGCGGCTTTTGAAGGCCTATTTCTCTGAAGGTAGAAATGTAGATGATTTTGATACTCTGATTTCCCTTGGAAAAGAAGTAGGATTAGAAGGAGAAAAGATAAAAGCTATGCTTGAATCAGAAATTTATCAAGATGCTGTTGATCAGGATATTTATGAATCTAGATTGATAGGAGTAAGAGGAGTTCCTTTTTTTGTTTTGGATAGGAAATTCGGAATTTCTGGTGCACAGCCAGATGAGGTTTTTGACCAATCACTGGAAAAAGCTTGGTCCGAGTTTGCGAAAAATAACCCTGTTCTGGATGTGGTTTCCTCTGAAGACGGAGGAAGCTGCGATTTGGAAGGAAATTGCTAAAATAGCTTGGAGTTGGAAGACCGAAGTAAGCTGCAGATTGCTTCTTCGTTACTTCGGTCTTCTTTCTTCTTAGTTTTCACCAAACTCCTCTGGCTTTCATTTTTAAGGTATAAACCGAACCCATGGCCGTGATGAAGAGGGTTTTTCTGTCTAATGCTCCGAAAGTGACGTTTGCGGTCCAGTTTTCAGGAACAGGGATATGAGCGATTTGCTCCCCATTTTTATCAAATACAGTTACTCCCTTTCCAGTGAGGTATACATTTCCCCGGTCATCGATAGTCATTCCATCTGATCCCATTTCACAAAAAAGAGTCTTGTTGGTCAAATACCCATCTTCCATGATTTCGTATTTCCATGTTTTTTTATCTCCAATATCAGCGACATAAAGAAATTTCCCGTCCGGAGTTCCAATAATTCCATTGGGTTGCTTCAGATCCTCAGTAACTCTGAAAAGTTCAGAACGGTCGGCGGATAGATAATACACATGCTGTCCATCTTGCTCCATTTCTTTTCCTCTTATTCCTTCCCAATAAGGCCTTGGGTAAAGCGGATCAGTGAAATACAAACCTCCTTTAGGACGAACCCAAATGTCATTCGGGCCATTTAGCTTTTTTCCCCGAAAGGAAGGAACCAAAACGGTTTCTTTTCCAGATTTCGGATCGATTTCCCATAGTTCATTATTTAAATCAGCTGCGGCAATTAGCTTCCCGTCTAGCTGAAAATAAAGCCCGTTTGACCTTCCAGCACTTTCTTTAAAGAGCGTGACTTGATTACTGTTAGAGTTCCAGACGTAAATCTTATCGTTTGGCTGGTCAGTGAAATACACGTCTCCAAGTCGATTGATTGCTGGA
The DNA here is from genome assembly GCF_004362805.1 of Algoriphagus boseongensis. Classification (GTDB taxonomy): domain Bacteria; phylum Bacteroidota; class Bacteroidia; order Cytophagales; family Cyclobacteriaceae; genus Algoriphagus; species Algoriphagus boseongensis. The sequence goes on along the minus strand of NZ_SNYF01000005.1, from coordinate 1,013,612 downwards.
CCTTCAGTAAAACTGAATCCGTCTTTCACTTTGGTAAGTTCTGCTCCTTTTGCCACTAGGCCTCTTTTGTCCTCGATTTGGGCAGAAAGAGGGGAGGCAAAGAGTAGGATAGAGGATAAGACCAATAAATTTTTAAAATTCTTATTCATGAGTTTTGGGTTAATTTCTTTGCATGACAATTACAAGCTTATTTAGCTCCAGACTGTAAGCCATTCGGGTAATATTTTTATGAGTTGATGAGGTGATTTTTCCAATTGAATTCCATTCAGAACCGGTAGCAGATTTGATAAAAACTTCATTTCCTTTAGCCATCAGCAGGTGGTTTTTATCAATCCAGATTAAATCTTGTGATCCGGGTAAGGAATTACCCATAGCGTTGATTTTCTTTTTCTTCAGGTCATAAGTTTTAATCGGAACTAGGTTACCTTCCGGACTTTCTTTTAACTCATTTCTATCCAAAAAGGTGATTTCGGCTGTTCTAGGCCTTTTTTTAACTGATCGGTCGATGTTGTTTGCAATTACTTCAACATTTCCTTTTCCCCATGCATAAACCAATTTGTTGGGCTCTCCCAAGACAAACATAGCAGCTTTGTTATCATACCAATCGTAATATCCGACCGGAGCTATGTCATCATAAAGCAATTCAGCAGGTTCCTGATTAATCGGATAGAGCCAAAGTCTTTGTTTTCCATCAGGTTCTACAACAACAGCAGAAATATATTGCTTGCAGTCAGTTAAAGTGGGGGAGTACTCACTTCGATCCGAGGTTTTACTCAAATTGGTAAAATTCCCAGTTCGAAAACTGTACAGGATAATATCGTGATTTCCCTGATTATCAGCCGCAGAAAAAACCAACTCCGAATCATTGATAAAATTGGGTTGGTTGTCATATTCAGGCCGATTCGTTAGAGACTTAGCGGTTTCCGCTAAAAGTTTTAAACTACTTCCTTTCCCTTCCGTATCCACTACCCATAGGTCAAAGGAAGTTTGAGCTTGGACAAATTGAATAGATAAAAAGGAAAGGATAATAAGTAAATAAGGTATTCGGGACATAAGCTATTGAACAGAGCGCTCCAAAATACAAAATGCTTGCAAAACGACTTTCGGATTTTCAAGATTTCTATTTTTCAGGTTGGAATTTCTGAGGTGAATAAGCCGGGATTATTAAGTTTTTTAAGCAAATAAACTGACTTTAAGCGTTCGTTATCGTACACTTTTTTGTTCGTTTATCATCCAAGGATTTTTTAGAAAGGCCCAAATTAGCCGTTTTAGGGCACATTGGTTTGCTGGCACCTTTTTCGTACTTTCCTTGGCATGAAAGAAATCAGCAAATGGATTCAGCAGGTTCCGCTGGAATTGATCTTCTGGATAGGTAGTTTAATCGCCATCCTGACCATCAATCCTGAAGCTAGTCAGCATTTCAGCCTTTGTCCTTTGGATAATCTGGGATTTTCCTGGTGTCCTGGTTGTGGGTTGGGAAGATCGATGAACCTGTTGGCAAGGGGAGAGATTCAAGCCTCTTGGTCGATGCATCCACTGGCAATGCTAGCATTTGCTGCAATCTTTCACCGTATCTGGACTTTAATTAAACACCTAAAAACAACACACAATTATGGCTAATGTATTGAGACACCTTCCAGAATTGGAAGGAATGGAACTGGGATATATCCAGGGATTGATGAAAAACATGGATGAGGATCAAGCTTCTTTATTTGCTCAAGTGTATCGGGCAAGAAGAAAAGACTCCCAAATGATATTAATCCTTACCCTGATTGGTTTCTTTGGATTTGCTGGATTACATAGATTTATCCTAGGTCAAGTTGGATTGGGGATCCTTTACATCTTGACAGTCGGTTTGTGCTTTATTGGTACCATCGTGGACTTGGTGAATTACAAAAGCTTGGCTTATGAATATAATGTGAAAATGGCTCATGAGACTTTAGCCATGATCTCTAATCATTTCCCAAGTTCTGGGTCTACCACTGCTTAACACAACTTATATTTTACCACTAACCCCACTTTGGCTCTGGATGACGGAGCCAAAGTTTTTTTTACCAATCCTCTTCTTCAGGTTTGTTTAGTCTCGAGTTAGTAGAAAACACTTTTTTCCCTTCCTCTGAAAAAATGATGTGAAAATCCGAAACAATGCTTCCGGCAATTTTCAATTCCTCAAATGATCCTGAACTCAAATGAAATGGCAACTCGATCAAATTTTTTGAATCTGAGGCAAAAGGTGGGGGGAGTTCGGATGAAAAGAAATACGCCCAGAGCGTTTTTGAGCAACTAATCCCCCAATGGCTTATTGGATAAGCTTCATGGTAAGAATTTAATCGCTCGTTGATTTCTTCAAAAAAGCGTTCTGTTTCAGCCAGTCTTATTCTCGATCCGGCTCTTGATTTTCCTTTGGTTTTCAGATGTTTGATTTGGGATTTTCCTTGCTTTTGTCTGACCATGTATGCTCTGAATACGCGGTGATCCAAGAGCGTTCCCCGGTGAAAATATCCCACCGCAGCTTGTCCTGCTTTGATAATTCCAAGCGCAAAATGGGGATCGGGATTCTCTTTTAAACCTTCTTTTTCTTCCCATTCCCAATTCCAGGAAAGATAAATTTTGGCCAGCCAAATATCCCCAGATTCAATAATCAATTGATGTCGAGAGGGCTCATAGTAAAAATTCAAATCCTTTTGCCTAATTTCTTGAAGCAATTGAAAAAGTGCCTCTCGAGATATTTTTTCAGTTTCGGGAATTCGAATCATGTTGGGGACCAATTCGGCCTATCTTTGTACAAATTAAGTTTAAAAACATGCAGGATGAAATTCAAAAGTTATTCGATAGAATGACTGACCCCAAGGAATCGGAGGCCTATCACTTTGCGGATAAGCTGGGTTCTTTGGCTGATGAAGAAATAAAGGATAAATTAATTGAGCTGGTAAAAGGGGAGGATTGGGAAGTTTCTTATTTGGCTTGCAGAGCACTTTCCAAAACCAAGTTTAACGAAGAAGCCTTAGACGCCATTTTTGAGAAGATTTTTGATAGAAATAACAAGGCCATTCAAGGTGCTTTTGTCCAGATTTTGGAAGAGTTTGATTTGAATAATCGGTTTGTGGATTTGTTTAGAGTGTATCTCTTCGGGAATTTCAAAGCATCTACCTTGGCAAAGGATTACCTAGACGGCATAGAATTTGACATTACTCCAAGGACAATCAAAAAAGCTGAAAAGCATTGGAATCATTACTTGCACAATCCTGAAGATGAGGGAAGCCTTGCCATCAAAAAAAGTGAAGTAGAACCGATGTTTAAGGAATTGAAAGATTTATTTGAGTGATTAAATAACAAAAAAGACTTTTCTTCATTTTATATATAGGTATGAGAAAATTAAATGTAATAGGGCTGCACAATTTGTTTTTGAATGAACATGGGTTCAGATTCAACTTGGCTAAAATGGCCTTTACAAAAAATTTCTCAGAAGGACAGCAGGTGGTTTTAGTGGATTTTGTAAAGTATCCTGACGAAAGCTATTTGGAGTATAGAATCGGGACCAGAATAAATGCAGTAGAGGAGTTGATTCAAAAATTTATCCCTGCAATTTCCGACCATTTCGAGCGCTCAATTACCTTGCTTCTCAAGCCAAGCGATATTTCTGAAACCATTCCTGAGCGATTTGCTGTCACCAATGAAGAAGAGATTCATCAAGCCATCAAAAAGATCGAAGAATTTTTTCTGAATTATGGATTTGACTGGTTAGACCAAATGAGTTATCCGGAGGTTTTAGAGGACTATTTTGCTAGAAGTAAAGAGCAGATTTTTCAGTCCAACCATTCTGTTTACAATTCCTTTAGAGGAGCAGTTTTGGCTAAACTTTATAATCCTGAGGATTATCCGGTATTAAAGCAGGTTTATTTGGAGCAAATCCAAACCAATACCATGACTCCATTTTCTATCGCATCTTTCCTTCAGTTGTTGGATTATTTGGAAAAGATGGAAATCAATATTTCTTCTTAACACCTCTTACCGCTTCTGCGCTAATCGGATCTTCAGGCCATTCGTGCTTAGGATAGCGTCTTTTCAATTCCTTTTTCACTTCGAAATATCCATTCGCCCAAAAGCTTTTTAAATCTTGGGTCAATTGAACAGGCTTAAATCCCGGAGATAACAACTCGATCAAAACCGGAATTTTGCCTTGATTGACTCTTGGAGTTTCCAAAAGTCCAAAAACTTCCTGAAGCCTTACCGAAATCAAAGGAGTTTCCCCATCAGTTTTGTAAATAATTTTTATTTGACTTCCTGAAGGAACTTGGAGTTTGTCTGGGGCTAGTTCATCTAGAAGGTTTTGTTGATCAAAACTCAAACTGTGAAAAAGGATATTCTTCAAATCGAGTTTTTTCAAATCCTCATTCTGTTTGATCGCATCCAAATAAGGCTCAAGCCAATCCTCAACCGAATTGCATAAATTCTCGATTGTCCAATCTGGCCTGTTTTGATCGGGATTCCAGATTTTAAGGGATTGAATCCTTGAAATGAGTTGGACTACCTCCTCATTCCAATCCAGCAAAAATTCGCCTTCTTCCTTCAATGCTTCAAGAATTGCAGCTTTAGCTTGGCTTTTATCAAAGTTTTGAAGAGGACGTTTTCCTAGGATTATAGCACCTATTCGGATTTCTGTATGAGCCAAAAGACCGCCTTTTTTCCTGTCCCATTCTAAAACTTCCTTTGTTTTCAGCATGGGAGCAAGGTCTTTAGGATTTAATGGTGCAGCCAACCAAATTTTACCCATTCCTTCTCTAGCATCCACATGAGCAACTGCCAGCCATGACTCATGAGCCAAATCATCCCTATGTCCAATTTGGGCGATTTTTCCATTGGAAAGCTGAAATTGAGCATTATTTCCCGGTCTCGCTGCTGCGATTCGTTCTGGATAGGCATAGGCCAAAAGTAAACCTGTAGCCCAAGGATCAACTGGATCATTCTGCGCTTCTATCCCAAACATCCTGCGGTATTGAGCTGCGATTTTTTCAATCTTTTTGATCCTAGACAAACTCACCCCACGACTTCTATATTTCCTTAGCGCCTCAATTCTAAGGTTTAAATCCACTCCAGAATCCGCAGGAAGAGGATCTCTTTCTTCCAAAATTGCTGCGATATCTGTAGCTGACCCCAACTGATTCATCCTTTTGGCATAGATCAGCATGTGCGCAATTCTGGGATGGCATGGCAGTTTATGAATCTCCTTTCCGTGCTCAGTCAATTTATCCTCCTCCAAAGCCTCGATAGATTCCAAAGTCTTTTCAGCCAAAACCAAAGTTCCTTTCGGTGGGGGAGTCAGCCAGGTCATGGAGCGGATATCATCTTTTCCCCAGACCTTCATGTCCAAAACCAATCCAGTCAAATCAGCTTCCATCAATTCAGGTATGCGGTATTCCTGAAGTTGGGCTTGAGTGGCTTTAGACCAAAGTCTATAAGAATGACCCGAAGTCAATCTTCCCGCCCGGCCACTTCTTTGATCTGCTGAATCCTTGCTGATTCTATGGAGAACCAGTTTGGATAAGCCTGATCTGGGATCAAAACGGTTGGATTTGGCAAAGCCAGAATCAACCACTACCCGAACCCCTTCGATAGTTAGGGAAGTTTCCGCTATATCAGTTGAAAGCACAATCTTTCGCTTTCCATGTGGATGAGGAAGGATTGCTTTTTGTTGATCGGATGGGCTTAATTGACCAAAAAGAGGAATAATCGCATCGGTTGATAAAGCTCTTTTTAGAATTTCTTCTGCCTTTTTGATTTCACCCTGCCCAGGTAAAAAAACGAGAAAATCTCCCGGATGACTTTTGGCAAGAGGGATAATTTGTCTTGCAGTATCCTCACCGATTGCATATTCATCCACTTCATTTAAATAATGGACCTCAACTGGAAATTGCCTTCCCTTGCTTTGGATTACTTGAGAATTTAAAAGTTGAGCTAACTGGTCAGCATCAATGGTTGCCGACATCAGCAGAATTCTCAAATCAGGCCTTAAAACCTGTTGGACTTCTCGGCAAAGTGCCAATGCAACTTCAGAATGAAGGTTTCTTTCGTGAAACTCATCGAAAATCACCAAACCTACATCCTGCAATTCATTGTCAGAATGCATCATTCTTGTCAGAATTCCCTCCGTGATCACTTCCAATCTTGTGCTTTTGGAAACAGCAGATTCGAAACGAATTCTATACCCGATAGTCTCTCCGGCTTTCTCTCCAATCATAAAAGCCATTCTTTCTGCGATGCTTTTGGTGGCTAATCTCCTCGGCTCCAGCATAAGGATTTTCTTTCCCTTGAGCCAAGGTTCATCTAATAGGTCAAGGGGTAAAAGCGTACTTTTTCCCGCTCCTGGAGGGGCCTGAATGATCAGAGAATTATGATTTTGGAGGTGATCCTTGACCTGAGGGATAATTTCATTTACTGGCAGGTCAAAAGAAGAGGGGTCGAAATTGCTCATGAGGGGACAAAAATAAAAAAGCCATCAGGATTTCCCCGATGGCTTGATCATGGAAAAGGAATTAATTACATCGAAGGAGCCAAAGTCGCCTCCGCTTTTCCGTATTCCCACATAATGGCTAGTTTGTTATTAGCCACTTCATATTTCAATCTTTCCTGCATGGAAGAAGTTTGCTGAGAAGGAACAGACACTCTCAATTGATCTTCTTTTGCATCATAGTTAAATGCGCCCCACTGCTTGGCTACTTTGTTGAAAATAAAAGTAGACTCGTACTCGCCTGGGATAATGAAGAAGCTATAGGTTCCAGCAGGAAGTTTTTTGCCCTGAACCATAATGTCTTTGGTAGTGGTAAAAGTGGTAGCCTCGTTAGCTCCAGCTCTCCAAACTTGGCCAAGTGGAACCAAATCACCCCAAATCACTCTGCCTTTTACAGCAGGAGAGGAATAATTCACAGTGATTTTCGCATCCCCGACAGCTCCTTCAGCGGTCATTGCCGGGCTTGGTTTTTCTTGAGAATAAGATGTAATGGCTGCAAAAGCCACTAAGGTTAGGGTTAATAATGCTTTCTTTAAGTTCATTTTTTTGTTGGATTAGGTTAAAGTTTTAATTGATTTAGAATTTCTAATTTCCAAAACAGGTTTTACAAGGTCTAAGTTCTCAAAAATAAAAAAGCCTTTCCAATTAATGGAAAGGCTTAATGTTAATAGACGTTAGATTTTCACCCAAGCCTGTTTTCTGTTGCTTTCTACGATTCTTTCTCCAATGATTAATTCTCTCAAACCATCAGCGAAAGTAGGGAAAGTAGGGCTTTCAGGCTGTTTGCCCGCTGCAACGGCTGCATATACTTCCTTAAACATTTGCTTGGAAGTATCTGGGAAGCCTTCATTGTGCCCTCCCGGGAAGCTGATCAATGAAGAAGCTTCTCTGTGGAATAAAGAAGGGTCTTTCATCAATTGTTCATTTGCCTTTTCTCTTCTTCCAATCCAAAGCTCATTTGGTCTTTCTGAATTGAATTCAAAATTGGCTTTAGAACCCGCAATTTCAATATTCAGTCTGTTCTTTCTACCCGCATTTACCTGAGATACAGTGATTGAACCTTTGGAGCCGTTATCAAAACGAAGCATAACCGTCGCATGGTCTTCGGTATTTATCGGAACCTCCTGGTAGTCGTCCATGGTCAACATTTTACCGGAATAGGTCTCAATTGGCTTCAATGGCTTTAATCGAGTCTTATGAACCGTTGAAAAATCAGCCATTACCTCGGTGATTTTAAGGCCTGTCACATATTCTGTGATATCTAATAAGTGTGAACCGATATCCGCAATAGCTCTAGAATCGCCAGACTTGTCCGGTTCCAATCTCCAGTTGTAATCTGTAGCTAGGTACAACCAATCCTGAAGGTAAGAACCAATGATGTTATACACCTCTCCCAATTCTCCTTTTTCACGCATCACCTTCATTTGGCGCACAACCGGGTAATAGCGAAGATTGAAATGGACTGCATTCACTAAGCCTGTGGCTGAAGCTAAACTGACTAATTCCTCCGCTTCATGAATTTTTACGGCAAGCGGCTTTTCACAAATCACATGTTTCTCTGATTCCAAAACTGCTTTTGCCTGTGAAAAGTGAAGGAAATTAGGAGTACAAATATGGACTACATCGATATCCGCCTGCTTGAGCATTTCATCGAATACATAAGCTCTTGGAATTCCGAGGAGTTGGGCTTTCTCGTTAGCTAGTTCTTGATTGACTTCAACAAGAGCTACAACTTCTACATTGGGAATTCTTCTTAGCGCTTCCAAGTGGGCCGGACCTATAAATCCGGTTCCTACGATCGCTGCTTTGATGGTTTGAGACATAGGTTTTAGGGTTTTTATTGTTTTATGAGGAGATGAAAATAGTCAAAATCACCAAAAGAGACTTTACTTTTTCCATATCCTATGATTCTTGGGATAAGAAAAAGAAGTCAAAAGCCAATCTTATCTGAGAAAATTGCCTGAAATTCAGGGTTTAATCCACCAAGTTTCTGTTATACGAGTCTCTGAAGAAAGCTCAATAAATTCTCCAATTTTCGGGACAAAGACATTTGCGCCGATTTCATTTGACCTTTTCATCACTCGCTCAACCGGATCTGTCCAGGAATGCATAGCCAAGGTAAAGGCGCCCCAATGAATTGGCATAAATGCATTAGCCTGTAAATCCAAACTGGATTGAGCGGTTTCCTCAGGCATCATGTGGATTTCTTTCCAATTTTCGTTGTATTGCCCGCATTCCAACATGGCAAAATCAAAGGGGCCATATTTTTCTCCGATTTCCTTGAAATGAGGACCATAGCCACTGTCCCCACTGAAATATAATTTGTCTGAAGTGCCTTGGATTACCCATGAACCCCAAAGTGTGGAAAATCTATTTCCGAGTCCTCTTCCAGAAAAATGCCTTGAAGGAGTAAAGGCAAAGCGGATAGAATCCAATTCCAATTCTTCCCACCAGGCAAATTCTTCAATGTCTTTTCTGTCTACTCCCCAACGTTCAAAATGTGCTCCCACACCCAACGGAACAAGATATTTGGCAGTTTTGGCCTTTAGTTTTTGAATGGATTCATAGTCCAAATGATCGTAATGATCATGGGAGATCAGGATCAAATCAATCTTGGGAAGCTTTTCTATTTCTATGGGGAGTTCTTTTGAAAATCTTTTCTTACCCAAAAGCGGATTTGGAGCAGGAACTTCCCCAAGCATCGGGTCGATCAAAATATTTTTTCCATCCAATTGAAGAAGGAATGCCGAGTGTCCAAACCAAACCAAACGAGTGGGAATGGAATCTTGCACCAATTCTAAACTATCCCGTTTTTCCAGAGGGAGCTCAAAATCAGGAAGTCGGGCAGGATCATTTTTAAAAAATTCAGGAAGCATTCGGATGGCTTTTCCTGTGTTCATATCCATGGTGGTTGGAATCAGGTTTGAAAATTTCCCTTCGGAATAGTAAGGATATTTGGAATATTCGGCCTTCAATTCATCACTTGATTCTCCTCCAAATTGAGGGCTGAATTGGATAAATAGAAAGCCTATCACAAAGAGGATAGAAACAAGTGAAATAAAAGTGATCATGATATACTTGAGGAGTTTTAGGAAAAATTTTCCCATATAAATTAGAGCTGGTTTTTGTCTGTAAAACTCTCAAACTCCAATTGAGAGAAAAAGGTGCAAAAGGTTTGAAAAAACACTAATCAGGCCCATTGGCTATTCATCAAAAAATCAGTCAACTAGAAAAGAAATCCGCATGAGACTAGGATATTTTTTTTACCTTATAACTCAAATCAATTAGCAACTCATGGCAACCTTTAACCTTAAAATCAACGGCAAAGCTCACACGGTGGATGTGGATGACGATACTCCTTTGTTGTGGGTACTTCGAGACCACCTAGGAATGGTGGGAACCAAATTTTCCTGTGGGATAGCGCAGTGCGGAGCCTGTACAGTTCATGTCAACGGAACTCCCACATTTTCATGTGTCACCCCTGTTTCCAGTGTAGGAAATTCAGATGTGACCACCATTGAAGGTCTTTCCAAAGATGGAGATCATCCGGTTCAAAAAGCTTGGGCAGAAGTCGATGTAGCTCAGTGTGGCTATTGTCAAGCTGGTCAAATTATGACTGCTGCGGCATTTTTGGAGTCAAATCCCAATCCAAGCATGGAGGAAATTGACAACGCGATGAACAGAAACATTTGTCGCTGTGGAACCTATCATAAAATTCGTGAAGCTGTAGCCTTAGCCGCTAAAACCAAATAACCATGAAGACGATAACTAGAGCAAGCAGAAGAGATTTTCTGAAAATAGCCGGTACCACAGCCGGTGGTTTATTTATTGGATTTAATTGGTTTGGCTGCGATTCTCCAAAAGTTGAGGTCTTGAGCACTGAAGAAATTTTAGCTCAAGCCAAATCATTTAATGCCTATTTGTCCATTTCTCCAACAGGAGATGTGGTGATTTATTCCCCAAATCCAGAATTGGGTCAAAATATCAAGACTTCCTTCCCGATGGTAGTTGCTGAAGAACTAGATGCGGATTGGGAAAAAGTGAGGGTAGTTCAGGCCAATTTGGATACTGAAAAATACGATCGCCAATTAACAGGTGGATCAGGAGCTATGCCTCATAGCTGGGAAAGATTGAGAAAAGCTGGTGCGACAGCAAAACATGTTTTGGTAGCTGCTGCTGCTCAAACTTGGAATGTTTCTGCTTCTGAAATCACGGTTGAAAAAGGAATTATATCTCATAAGGGTTCAGGTAAAAGTGGCCATTTTGGAGAATTTGTTGAATTGGCTGCAACAATGCAGGCTCCTGAGGAGGTGGCTTTAAAGGATAAAAATGACTTTAAAATCATTGGAACCCCCGTTAAAAACGTCGATGCAAAAGAGATGTACACCGGTGTTCCTTTGTATGGATTGGATTTTTACAGAGAAGGAATGATGCACGCCATGGTGCAGAGAGCCCCTTTTGGAATGAAAATCAAATCTTTGGATGATGCAGGAGCAAGAGCAGTTTCTGGAATTACTGACGTGATTACTTTCGGAACCAGTGTTGCAGTAGTTGGAAACTCCACTTGGCCATTGATGAAAGCGAAAAAACTTCTCCGTGTAGAATATGAGCCAGACGGAAATGTGGAAAGTACTGCCGATCACGACAGGATTTTCAAAGAACTGATCGCAAATGGAAAAGCTGAGGTCAGAAGAAAGGATGGTAATGTGGATGCAGCTTTTAAAAGTGCTGCCAAGATCGTAACAGCAGAATATCAGTGTCCTTTCTTGGCTCATTCTCCGATGGAGCCTGAAAACTTTTTTGCGCATGTGCAGGCAGATCGATGTGAGTTGATTGGACCAACCCAAACTCCGGATCGTGCAAGACAAGCTGCAGCGGATATTTTAGGAATTCCAAAAGAGAATATTTCTGTTGAGATCACCCGTTTGGGTGGTGGATTTGGAAGAAGACTTCGAGCTGACTATGTAGAGGAGGCTGTTCATATTTCTAAAGCAATCAATGCTCCGGTAAAGGTTACTTGGAATAGAGAAGATGAATTGACAGGTGGTGCTTACCGTCCTGCTGTTCGTTACAAATTTGAGGCTGCCTTGAATGAATCAGGAGAAATGGTGGGTTATAAGCTTCGAGGTGTCGGCATGAATGCCGGCAATAGCACCAGAGAAAATAACTTCCCTTCAGGTGCTGTAGATAATGTTTTGATTGAAAGTGTAAACTATGAGTCAAGCATTACTACCAATGCCTGGAGAGCTCCGATTACCAATTTCTTGGCTTATGCAGAGCAAAGTTTCTTGGATGAAGTAGCCTTAGAAGCTGGAAAAGATCCTGTGGCTTTCCGATTAGAATTACTCAAGCGAGCCAAAACCAATCCAGTAGGAGAGTTGGGCTATGATGTGGATCGAATGATTTCTGTAGTAGAAACTGCAAGAGACAAATCTAATTGGGGCAAAGACCCAAATGTGAAGCAAGGATTCTCTGTGTATTTCTCTCACAGATCTTATGTGGCTCAGGTTGCCAATATTGAGATGGTGAGCGGAACACCAACCTTAAAGAAAATCACTGCGGTGACTGATTGCGGAATTGTAGTCAACCCAACTGGAGCTAATCATCAGGTAAGGGGAGGAATTGTCGATGGTATGGGGCATGCGATGTATACCAATCTGACTTTCGAGAATGGAATGCCAAAGCAGAGAAACTTTGATTCTTATCGTTTGGTCAGACTTAAAGAGGTTCCTGAAATCGAGACTCACTTTGTTGATTCTGGATTCGATCCAACTGGATTAGGCGAACCTGCACTTCCTCCTACTGGTGGAGCAATTGCGAATGCAATTTTTGCTGCCACTGGAAGAAGATTGAGAAGTCAGCCGTTTATTGAGCAGAAAGAGTTTTCAGATATCAAACTGGAAATTCGAAGAGCATAAAAAATTGAATTTCACTTCTTAAAATAAAAAAAGGCAGGTTATCCTGCCTTTTTTTATTTGTGCTCTTAAGTATTTGTTAACCAGGCTTTTGAGCTTCTTCTCTTAGAATTTCATTTTCATCAGAAATGGCAGCTTCAAGGAATGAATTAATAGCCTCATTTCTGCTTTGACCATTTTTCAACAAAACTCCTAGGGAAATCGCCACTGCAATTCGGGTCCCGACTTTTTTCGCTGCGGTACCAAAAAGCGGCTCTAATTCCTCATAGCTGATTTCCTCAGCGAATTGGGCAATGGACTCTTTGGCAGCTTCCAGCTTTTCTCCGGAAAGATTGGTAATCTTCTTTCCGATTTGCTGAATCTCATTCAAAGCACTTCGTTTTCCTTGTTCCTGCTTAGGTTGTGGTGCCTGAGGTTTGGCTTCTGGAGTTACATTCTGCTTTGCCCATGAATCTTTCAGTCCTACAGTTTTATTGAAAATCAGCTTTCCGTCTTTAGAATCTGTATCCAAGGTGAAGTAGCCCAAACGCTGAAACTGGTATTTATCCTGAAGGCCAGCTTTACCTAAATAAGGTTCGCAAAAGGCATTTGGAATAACTCTAAGAGAATCCGGGTTCAAAAAGTCGAGAAAGTTTTTATCCTCATGTCCATCTGGAGATTCATCAAGGAAAAGACGATCGTATTCTCTTACCTCAGCTTGAATGGCGTGAGCAATGGAAACCCAGTGAAGCGTTCCCTTTACTTTTCTCATACTGGCTTCTGTTCCTGTTCCGGATTTAGAGTCTAGATCCGCTGTACAGTGGATTTCCACGATATTTCCATTGGAATCCTTAATTACCGATTCAGCTTTGATGATATAAGCACTTTTTAATCTTACCTCAGAGCCAAGAGAAAGTCTGAAGAACTTTTTGCTGGCTTCTTCCTGGAAATCTTCCCTTTCAATATATAATTCCCTTGAAAACGGAACCTCATGAGTTCCTGAATTAGGATCTTCTGGATTATTTTCCGCTTCAAGCATTTCCACTTTTCCCTCAGAATAGTTGGTAATGACCAATTTCACAGGATCCAAAACCGCCATTACTCGAGTGGCGATTTTATTCAAATCCTCTCGGATACAGAATTCCAATAAAGATACATCCGTCACATTGTCGCGCTTGGCAATGCCTGCCAGATCACTGAATTTACGGATTGCAGAAGGCGTATAGCCTCTTCTTCTTAATCCGGAAATGGTTGGCATCCTTGGATCATCCCAACCCGAAACATGCTTGTTTTGTACCAATTCGAGCAGTTTACGCTTGCTCATCACGGTATAGCTCAGGTTTCTTCTAGCAAATTCTCTTTGCTTAGGACGAAGTTTGGCTGGGTCTACAATCTGATCCAAATACCAATCATACAATTCTCTGTGTGCTTTAAACTCTAGCGTACAAAGAGAATGAGAAACCTGCTCGATATAGTCAGATTCTCCATGTGCCCAGTCGTACATAGGATAAATGCACCAGGCAGTCCCACTTCGATGGTGAGCCTTGTCGATGATTCTATACAAAATAGGATCCCGCATGTGCATGTTAGTCGAGGCCATGTCGATTTTGGCTCGAAGAACATAAGTGCCAGGAGCGAACTCACCGGCTTTCATTCTGGTGAATAAGTCCAAATTTTCCTCCACAGACTGGTTTCTGTGGGGACTATTAGTACCAGGAGTAGTAGGAGTGCCTTTTTGCGCAGCCATAGCCTCAGAAGATTGTCCATCGACGTAGGCTTTGCCGTCTTTGATCAGTTGAACAGCCCAATCGTAAAGCTGCTGGAAGTAATCAGAAGCATAGCACTCATTTGCCCATTTGAATCCCATCCAAGCCACATCTCTTTTGATGGCTTCCACATATTCATGCTCTTCTTTGGAAGGATTGGTGTCATCGAATCTTAGGTTGACAGGAGCATTGTATTTTTCTCCCAAACCAAAATTTAGGCAAATTGAGGCCGCGTGACCGATATGTAAATATCCATTTGGTTCTGGAGGAAAGCGGAATCTCAACTTTTCCTGAGGAAAACCATTGGCTAAATCTTCTTCAATTATTTGCTCGATGAAATTGAGCGACTCTGGAGCTTCTTTCATAATCAGTTTAATGCCCCAAAAATACTTCAATTACGAGGAATTGCAACCTAAAAACTGGGAAGACTGGAGATAGAAGATTGAAGACGGAAGCTGAAATAAGGCAGACTTAATATCGGAGATCCTATGCCCCAAAAGGATTTTTCAGCCTCCTTTCTTGAGTTTTGGGTTCTATATCTTGAGTCTAATGTCTAAAATTCTAAATCTCATCCATCTCTCGACTTGGCCAATAGGGACCTGTCAATCTGAGTTGCTGACTTTGAGGAAGGATTTCAAAAGTAACCTCCATTTGGTCTGTTTGCTTTTCATTTATTGCCAAACATGCATTGAAGTGAACAAGCTCAAATTCCAGTTGAATTATCCCAGAGGAGGGTGAGGAAAAAGAGGGGCTTTTGACCAGTTTGACATTTTCTGCAATTGCTCCCTGCTTTCTAAAATAATAGGAAAGGAAAATCCCCAGATCCTTCTTTTTGGAATTTAAAAAAGCATCCAAATCATCCTCAGTTTGGGTTTTCTGAATAAAATCAAAAGTCCAGGTTTCTTGCATGGCAATTTAATGAGCTGGTAATTTACCATGGATGTGGGCTACCGTCAAAATTCAAAAAGCTTCCAGTATCCTCTAAGCTTACTTTTTCGACAATATTTTCGATCAAATTTTTGACTGACTCCTCTGTGGTGAAAGTTGCTTTTTGTCCTCCCATTTGGGTTTTAACCCAGCCTGGATTGACATTGACGCAAATTATACCCTCATTCTTGAGTTCAAGGGCCATGGATTTATTCAGGACATTCAACAGATTTTTGCTTCCTACATATCCATAATGTCCTCCAAAAGAAAGTTGGCTGACGGAAGAAAGCCAGCTGGAAATATTGACCACTAATGGGTTTTCGCTTTTTTTCAAAAGAGGCAAAAAGTGCTTGACTACCATCAAAGGAGCTAAGCTATTGATCTGCATTACCTGGAGCATTTCTTGATAATCTAATTGAGCCAGGTAAAAAGCCTTTGCCATTCTGGATTTATCCGGATAGTCTTTTGGATTGATGCCTGCATTGTTGACAATGAGGTCAACTCTTCCAAATAGCTCAGTTGCCCAAGAGGCCAATTCTTCAATTTCCGATTCATTTGCTACATCCAAGGCTTTGGGATAAATGACCAAATCTTGTTGGTTTAATTCATTTGCTGCGTGCTGAGCCTGTTCTAGATTTCTTGCAGTAAGGATTACCTTATATCCCTTTAATCCGAGTTGATGGCACCATTCAAACCCAAGACCTTTTGCGGCTCCAGTGACTAGGGCTACTTTCATCGTTTTAAAAGTTTAAATCCGATTTCACGACCTTGGCCTTGGAACATCGCCAAATTGATCCAATACCAGGCAAATTGCTCTATGAGCTCAAATTTGTCATTTCCTCCAATCGAATAACATTCACCAAATCCGGCGTCTTTCGCGAGCTGGATGGCTGCTCTTTTTCCCAGTTCGCTATCTCCCGCCACAAACATATCAAGGGCAGTATTTCCATAAATTGGATTGACCATATTGTTGAAACCGGTTGTATTGAAGCATTTGACTACATCTAAGGTTTGCGTATTGGCTAAAATAGCCTCAGCCGTTGTTTTGAAGCCTTTTGGCCCCCGGCCCATCACGATATTCATGGAGTCGATGATGATTTTTCCTGTGGTATTTCCGAGGCTTTTTGCCACTTCTACAGCAGCGGTTGCTGGAGTAGCTACAAGAATTACATTGGATAGGCGAACAGCTTCTTCTATTGAAAAAACCTTGGTATTTGGGTTTTTCAACAATTCCTTTCCTTTAAAATTTGAGCTATCCTGCACGCCTAAGTTAATTTCATGGCCTGCCTTAGCCCATTTGGTTGCCAAAGCGCCACCCACATTTCCGGTTCCTATTATTGCGATTTTCATACCCATGGAATTTTTACTTATTAAAGATCGATTATTTACTTTCTAGAATTTGCTTACTTACCTAAGTTTATGATATGCACCTTTTGGTAAGAAATGGAAAAATGAAGCCTTATGCCTGATTTCTTGTTTAACAATAAGCTGTATTACAACCCGGTTGAATTCGCAATGGATAGAATCGGGGGTACTTGGAAGATGCCAATTCTTTGGAGATTAAAGGATCGGATCATGCGCTATGGAGAATTGAAAAAAGACATTCCCCATATCACCCATAAGATGTTGACCAGTCAATTGAGGGAATTGGAAGAAGAAGGATTTATAGTCAGAAAAGTTTATCCGGTAGTTCCGCCTAAGGTGGAATATTCCATCACGGAAAGAGGCCTTGCAGCTATTCCGATTATTGAAACCATTCGAAATTATGGTTTACAACTCATGGAAGACTTTGGGGTTGGTTATAAAAAATAAGCGAGATTTAGGATTATGAAGTATCCGGTTTACCTTGATTATAATGCCACCACTCCTTGTGCTCCTGAAGTAATTGAAGCTATGCTCCCTTATTTTGGAACTCACTTTGGAAATGCTGCAAGCAAAAGTCATCCCTATGGCTGGGCGGCAGAAAATGCAGTAGAGGAAGCTCGGGAAAGAATTGCTCAATTGATTGGAGCAAAAGCCAAGGAGATCATTTTTACCTCGGGAGCTACCGAGTCTATAAATCTGGGAATTAAAGGGATTTTTGATTCCTATTCTGGAGAAAAGCAGCATTACATCACTTGCCAAACCGAGCATAAGGCGGTTTTAGACACCTTTGCAGAATTGGAAAAAAGAGGAGCTGAAGTTAGCTACCTTCCTGTTTCATCTCAGGGAGAGATTGACTTGACATTGGTAGAAAAGTCTATCCAGCCTCATACCAAGATGATCTGCTTGATGTGGGCTAATAATGAAACAGGAATAATTCATCCCATTCAAGAATTAGCTGAAATCTGCGAAAAAAGGAATTTGGTCTTTTTCACTGACGGGGTCCAGGCAGCTGGTAAGGTTCCCGTTTCGGTAAAAGGGATTCATTTAATGGCTATTTCTGCTCACAAATTATATGGGCCAAAGGGCGTTGGAGCCTTATATGTCAGACATAACCATGATTTACCCAAACCAATGGCTCAAATCCATGGAGGCGGTCATGAGAAAGGCATGCGAAGCGGAACGCTCAATGTCCCAGGAATAGTTGGATTTGGTCAGGCAGCAGAGTTAAGGTTTGCCGAAATGGAATTAGAGGGAAAAAGATTGGAAATCCTTCGAAACAAGCTAGAGGCAGGCATTTTGAAGATTCAGGGTACAGCTTTGAATGGAAGTCAGAAAAACA
This sequence comes from Algoriphagus boseongensis, assembly GCF_004362805.1. Classification (GTDB taxonomy): domain Bacteria; phylum Bacteroidota; class Bacteroidia; order Cytophagales; family Cyclobacteriaceae; genus Algoriphagus; species Algoriphagus boseongensis. The sequence goes on along the minus strand of NZ_SNYF01000005.1, from coordinate 995,813 downwards.
GATTGCCACATGTTTCCAATATTTCATTTGCAGGTGTTGAGGGGGAAGAGTTACTAAAAAAAATCAATCTTAAACTGGCGGTAAGTTCTGGTTCTGCTTGCACTTCAATTTCTCCAAAACCTAGTCATGTTTTGAAAGCCATGGGTTTGGATTCAGATTTGGGAAGAGCATCCATTCGGTTTAGCCTAGGACGAGCTACCACTGAATCTGATATTGACTTTGCGATTGATTGGGTAAAGCAGGTGCTTGAGGAACTTAGAAGTCGCCAAAAATTACTCAGCTAGGATTCTTTTTAGCCTTTCAAAATCTTCTTCCGTATCCAAGTCAATGGCACCTTCTGGAAAATCCATAACAGCCACATCTTCCTGATTTTTGAGAATGACTTTTTTGGCTCCCTCAGTACTTTTTAAGGCTAAGAGTTCGGGAAAATATGCCTTATCAAACAATGCAGGAACGCCTAAAGTGTTGGAATAAGAAGAAGCAACAATTCCTTTTTTACTGCTGGAATGTAGAGCGATTAAGTCATTTATTGAAGAGGAAGTTACCAAAGCCTGGTCGCAAAGTAACAACACCACTTGGTCTGGATTTTCCTCATTCATTAGAAATTTTAATCCAGCTTGCATACTCGTCGCCATTCCTTCTTCCCATTCTTCGTTGATCACAAAAGGGATTTGGTTAGAATTAATGCCTCCTTGGATCAACTCTGGATTCCATCCTAATACTACAACCAAGCTACTGGCTTCACTTTTTAAGGCCGAATCAATGGTTCTTTGCAAAAGTGTTTTCCCCTGAATTTGGATCAATTGTTTGGGTCTACCTAATCGGGTAGAAGCTCCGGCAGCAAGGATGATTATTCCGGTTTTCATCAAGCTTTTTCATGAATTGGCCCATCCTTGTCTTTCAGGAAAATCGGTTGCTTCTTATTTAAAACAGCCTTGATTTCTGCTAAAATTGATAAAGCAATCTCCTCGGATGTTTCAGCCCCTATTTCTAATCCTACAGGTGCGAAGAAATTATCAGACGCCACTTGGATTCCTTTGGATTGAAGGCGCTGGATTAACTTTTCTGTCTTTCGTTTCGGACCCAAAATTCCAATGTAAGGGATCATGCAGGTAATCAACTTTTCCAACACGATAACCTCATATTCAAAATTATGCGTCATCAACAAGGCTACCGTATTAAGATCAGTTTCGATTTGTTCGATGACTTCTTCCGCCTGTCCTTGGATGATTTGTTTGGCTGAGGGGAAGCGTGCCGATGTAGCCAGATTTTTTCTCCCATCGATCAGGATCAACTCGAAACCTAAAATATCAGCGATTTTAGCTAGAGGAATGGTGTCATTTCCTGCCCCAAAAAGAAGGACTCTAGTATTGGGTTTGATCACTTCGAAAAAGACCGAAATCCCGTCCAGATCCTCATAGGTTCTGATTTCATTTTGAGGCTGATCAAATGTCTCCAGCTCATGTTTCAACCTTAACCAAAGCTGAGGCTCAATAAGCTGAGGATTTCCAAATTTATGTTCACCCTTCTTCAAATAAACTGTTCCAACCTGCTCAGACCTTGATCTTGGGATGGAGAAAATACTCAATAAAAGTCCTGTATTTCTATCTTTTAAAGCCTCTTTAATCAATTCAATTGGGTTGGAAGGATTCGCTAAATCAATCGGCTCGATCAGGACATGAATGATTCCATTGCAGCCTAAACCCACTCCGAATTTTTGATCGTCTTCATCCGTGGTGTCATAGGTGACCAACATGGATTTTTGTTGAAAAATGACGGACTGAGCTTTTCTCAAAGCGTCTCCCTCCAGGCAACCTCCACTGATGGCACCAGTCAAGTGTCCATCCTCAGTGACTAACATTCTGGCTCCTGGACGCCTATAGGCAGATCCTTCCACTTTGACCACAGTTGCCAGGGCGACATTTTTTTGTTCTTCTTTTGCTACTTCGTATGCTTGGAGTATAAGTTGAAGCTCCTTCATTTTGGCTAATTAACTGGCTAATTGATAGTCTTCTTTTTTCAGAGAAAACCAAATGGTTAAAACTACTGATACAAAAATGTATCCTACAAAAATGAAAAGTGAACCCGGTAAAAAGGAGTTCAGGCCAAACCAATCTCCGGTCGTAAATACAAAATACATCGCATAAACGGCCTTCAACACTTCCCATGCCCAGGCATTGGGATTTCTATCCATCAATTCTGTGAAGGCATAAACTGTCAAAAACACAAAGCCTCCGTAATAGAAAATTCCCGGGGAACCGATGTCAGCCAAATTCCCAAACAAATAGCTCAACAAAAGAAGCAATACGATCAATTGGGTAAAGGACCAAATCAACATTCCTTTGGTTAGGGAAGGATTATATTTTTCGAAATGATAAACATCCTGAATTTTATTCACCGGATATTTTTTGGCTACATCTTCAGGTCTCCAGCCTAAAGGCATAAACCAGATTTTCAGCTTATCTGACCATTTTTTTGCTCTCCAAGCATCTTTGATCAAGAGCCACAAATGCATGAAGTTGATCTTGATAGGATTCCAAGTTTGAACTGGTCTTGTAACTCCATAAACAGCTGGAATCTCCGGTGTTTCTTCTTTGTAAGTGCCAAACCATTTGTCCCAAAAGATGAAAATCTGTCCATAGTTTTTGTCCAGATATTCAGGGTTGATGGCATGGTGAACCCGATGGTGGGAAGGGGTTACAATGATTTTTTCAAGGAAACCCATTCTTCCAATATGTCTGGTATGATACCAGAATTGGGCGAAAAGATGCAAAGGAGCAACTATGGCGATTACCTGAGGAGGAACTCCCAAAATAGCTGCCGGGATCAGAAATACTGCAAAAATCTTAACAATGCTGGAGATACTTTGTCTTAATGCACATGCTAGATTAAACTCCTCCGAACTGTGGTGGATGATATGGTTATTCCAAAAGATATTGTACTCATGCGCTATTCTATGTGTCCAATATCCTGCGAAATCCAAAGCAAAAAATGCAAGTACATAAACCAGCCAAGTTGCTTCAATTTGAAAAAGACCGAATTTGGAAAACAACCAATCGTAGGAAATAACCACAATACTTAGACCTAAGACGTCTTTGGTGACATTGGTGATTCCTGAGCTTAAGCTGGATATCATGTCATTCAAAGGGACAGTGTCCTTACCCTTCCAAACGCCCCAAAATTTTTCGAACAATACCAGTATAAAAAACGCCGGCATCGCGATCAGTAAGATTTTACCGTAGGTTTCCATTTGAGTTTACTTTTCCAATCCTAAACTTATGCAATACCAAGAACGGATTCAATAAGTTTTAGATTTTTACTCCTTATTTGATTTGAGTCAAGGTATGTTCATTTTTTCATCCAACAAGAAGATTCTTATATTCCACATCCAAACCAGCCCATATGAAACAAATCTTCTTTGGAATATTATTTCTGTTTCTATACCAAATCACTTTCGCTCAGCTTAGTCGACAAGAAATAATTCAGGAATCCGAATCCAACTTGCGGGAAGCTCTAGAAAACTTTAATGCATTCCTGAAAATCCCTAATAATGGATATGTTTCTAAGGACATTCAAGCCAATCTAAATTTTTGTGATTCGGTGATGAAAGCCTTGGGTTACGAAACTCAGGTCCTAACCAAGGATGGAGTTCCAAATCTATTTGCACAAAAGCCTCCAATTCCCGGAAAAAAGACCATTTTGGTCTATTTGCAAATCGATGGTCAGCCAGTGGATAGCTCTGCCTGGAATCAAGCCAGTCCTTATATCCCCGCATTGAAAAAAGAAGAAGGGCCGAGTTTGACTGAAATTCCTTGGAGTAGTCTTAACCAAAAAATTGACCCGAATTGGAAGATTTTTGCCCGATCAGCCTCAGACTCTAAAGGACCAGCGATGATTTTTTTTACTTCGTTGAAAATCATGAAGGAAAGAGGCATCGAACCTGCTGTGAATTTAAAAGTGATCATGGATTTTCAGGAGGAAATGTCTTCTCCGACCTTGGCAGATGTAGTACAGGAAAACAAGGACTTATTCCAGTCTGACGGCATTTTAATCATGGACGGCACGCGTCATTTTTCCAATTTACCCAATTTGGCATTTGGAGCTCGAGGAATAGTAACGGCTACGATTAAGGTATTTGGGGCTAAAAACAATCTCCATAGTGGACAATATGGAAATTTTGCGCCTAATCCGGCTTTTCAACTTTCTAGACTGCTTGCAGCCATGAAATCCGAGGATGGTAAAGTATTGATTCCAGGCTTCTATGAAGGGGTAGAAATCTCTGAAGCTGATTTTTTGGCAATGAGTGCTATTCCTGAGGATATGGAAGAAATGGAAAATGAAATGGGATTTGCGGAAGCTGAAGCGGTTGGTAGAAATTACCAAGAGGCACTCCAATATCCTTCCCTAAATATCAGAGGTTTGAGATCGGGTTGGGTAGGAGATGAAGTCCGCACTTTAATCCCCTCCGAGGCGGTAGTTGAAATTGATATTCGGACTGTCCAGGAAACCCCCAATGAAAGGCAATTGGCCCTTTTGCAAAAATTTGTGATAGATCAGGGATTTTATCTCATCGAAGGAGATGAACCTACCGACGAAGAGAGAAAAACATATCCTAAAATAGCTTCATTCAAAACCCGAAATGGCTCTTTGCCATTCCGAGCGGCAATGGATTCTGACTTTGCACATTGGCTGGATCGAGGTATGGCTTTCGTTTTTGGAGAAAATTATATTAAAACGCGACAGACCGGAGGCTCTCAACCCATGGCTCCATTTATCAATGTATTGGGAATTCCGGCTGTGTCGGTACGTATTCCCAATCCTGACAATAATATCCACGGGCCTAACGAAAACATCCGAATCGGAAATTTTCAAGAAGGAATTCAAACATGCCTGAGCATTTTAAACCAGTCTTTCTGATGCCTTTAAATCCAGACATTCTTGCTTCTTTGATAGTTGCATTGACCGTATTTTTTGTTCTGAAAATCAATAAGGTAAGAAATCGAATTGTAGAGGGAATTTTGAATTGGTTTCCGGCAATTCTTTTCGCTTATGTAATTCCAGCAGGATTTACACACTTATTCGGTTGGGATCTTTCTGGAGTTTACTTGCATAGCTTGAGCAGGAACTGGATTATACCAATTACCCTGCTTTCAGTAATGGCTGCATTGCCCATAAAGCAATTGGCAATCGTGGGAGTCAAACCTTTGATTCTGTTTTTTGCAGGAAGTTTGTTTATCGCAACTTTGCCAGTTGTCTTGGTTGCGATTTCCGTTGGAGTTTCACCAGAGGCTTCGAGCGTTTTTCTGGATAATGACTATTGGAAAGGTTTGGTCCCGATAGTGGGTGGCTGGATTGGTGGAAGTACTTCTCAATTGATTTTAAAGGAATTGGCTCAAACTCCCGAAAATATCTTTCTCTCAGTTTTGGTTTTGGATAATATCCTGGTGAATATCTGGACCATTCTGATGTTTCAGTTTATCAAAAAAGGGGAGGAGCTAAGCAAATTGGTTGGAATAAAAGATTCTTTGCCCATTAATCTGGAAGGAGTTGATCAGGGTTCCGGCAAGAAAATTTATCCTTTGGTGATTTCTTTGATTTTTCTTTCTCTCGCAGGAATTAGCTTCCTTTTGGAACTTTCATTTCTAAATCTGGTAATTATTCTTTCCATTCTTGGGATACTTCTTGGTAACCTGATTCCATCCTGGAATACCCGCTTTTCACTTCAATTGGGCGGGATTTGTATTGTATTGGTCATGGCGATTTTGGGTCTTCGGCTGGATTTCAGCAACCTTACACTCCCTTGGATTTTTGTTGCAATCGTAATCTGCTGGCTTATTCTTCACTTTATGGGAATGCTTTTAGTATCCTGGCTTTTGAGATTGAATTTTATTTGGGTTCCCATAGCTTCGATGGCTAATTTGGGAGGCATATCAACGGCTCCTGCAGTAACGGCAGCTTATCGGAAGGATTTGATGCCTCACGCAGTGCTCTTGGCAATACTAAGTATGGTTACAGGAACTGGCTGGGGGATGCTGACGATTTATCTTTTTAATCAATTTTAAACCATGGAAGGCCGAAATTTATATCAAACCACATTCTTCAATTTGGGAGTTTTAATCCTTCGATTGGGTTTAGGGATTTACTTGCTTCGGGCTAGTTTCTCCTATCTTTTTGAAGGTAAAATGGAAGAACTCACCGGTTTTCTGACTTCTCTTGAATGGCCCATGCCTGAGTTATTCGCTCAACTCTCACAATGGGTGGAGTTTATTTCTGCGATTTTGATTCTATTAGGTTTTAGGTTTGGGGCTTTTACTATGGCTTTCACATTGGCCATTGCAGTTATTTTCGCTCATGGGGGAAGAATCTTGGAGGATGGAATGCTTCCTTTTACACTGAGCCTGTCCTCCTTTGCATTGGGTTTCTTGGGTTGTGGGAAATTTAGTTTGGACTTTTATATGTTGAAAACCAATTCAAAAAGCTGATGGAAATCCCCAGTCTTTCCCATATCAAAAAGGAACTCGGATACCTCTCTGAAAAGGAATTGATCGAGTTGATTTCTGACTTGGCAAAGTTCAGCCGAGACAATAAGGCTTTTCTATACTTCAAGCTTTATGAAAAAGACCAACCAACGCTGTTTGTTGATTCGGTCAAAGAAGAGTTGGAAGATGCCTTTCAAACTGCCAATACCAAGAACTATTACTTTGCCAAAAAGGCCGCACAAGCCATTCGGAGAAAGTTAAATAAAGCGCTCAAGCTCAGTAAGAATAAGGCTGATCAGGCTGAGTTGATTTTGTACTTTTGCGAAAAAATCAAGCTTTACGGCTATTTGAAATTCAGACATCCAGTCTTGACCAATCTTTTTCAAGTCCAACTTCAAAAGGCAGAAAAATTAATTGAGAAATTGGATGAGGATCTTCAATACGACCTTGGTGTAATTCTTTCAGAATTAAAAGAATCCTAAAGCAAAACCCCAAAAGCGCTAAACTTTTGGGGTTTTGAAATTTTTGAAATCAATTGGATTACTTTTTCTCCAATACGATTTTCTGGGGTAAAGTCGCATTTACACGCTTTAAATCAGTTTGTATTATTTGATTCAACTCTGCCAAATGCCCTTCCAATTCCTTGGATAATTCATCAAAGACCACATAGGCTGCATCCGTTGGCCGGGCTTGCCCAGTTTCCACACTTCGCTGAAGGGAAGCCAAACGGTTATTCAATTTGATTGGGAAATTCAAAGGATCCTGCGGACTCTGATTTCTTACCTGATAGAGATTTTCTTCTACCACTTCAAGCTTAGCAACCAGAGCATCAATACGCTTAATTGTAGCGCTATTTGATTTTAATTTGATCGAATCCGCCTGAGATTTAATCTCCCGAATTAAGATCACAGCCTCATTTGCCTCAGAAACTTTGTCCCGAATTTGAATGGCCAGATCAAATTGTTTTTGGATATCTTCTTTGGTCACGCCTTTTAGATTTGGATCCATTTCCAGTTTGAAGCTTGAGCTCTCCTCTTTTCCTAAGGCTCTAACCTTTACCTGATATTCTCCAATTGGAGCCAACGGACCACGCTGAGGCCTTGCACTCCAAATGATCATTCCGTCAAAAACAGTGGCTCCGGGATAGCGCATGTCCCAAGTAAAGGTATTGATGCCGGCTTTTGTACCAGGGCTGTTTCTTTTCTTATCGTCTTTTTTACCGGTATGCTGAGCAACCAAATTTCCTGATTTGTCAGAAATCTCAATGAGCACTTCATCCGCCTCTTCAGGAAGGTAATATTGAATTGCTGCATCATATACCCCTCTAATTGGATTTGCAGGTTCAAAGAGCATTAACTCTTTTTGGGCTAAAGCTTCTTGGGCATCTCGCAGTGGGCGGATATCATCCAATATCCAAAATCCACGTCCATGGGAGCCTAAAACCACATCGTCGTTTTTCAAAACCAAATCCCTAATCGGAGTGTCTGGAAGGTTTAATTGAAGTGATTGCCAATTAGCTCCGTCATTAAAGGAAATGTAAACTCCATGTTCGGTTGCCAAATAGAGCAGTCCCTTTTTCACCAAATCCTCCCGAATTGCTCTGGCAAAATGCCCGTCAGTAATTCCATTGATGATTTTGGTCCAAGTCTTTCCATAGTCAGAAGTCTTGAAAACATAAGGCTGACGGTCATCTACCTGATAGCGGTTTGCAGCTAAATAAAGTGTGCCCGGATTGAATTTACTTTCCTCAATGATGCTGATTCTTGAAAACTTTGGAAGTTCGGCTGGAGTGATATCCACCCAGTTTTTACCTCCATCTTGAGTGATATGGACTTTTCCGTCGTCCGAACCCGCCCAAATGGTATTGACATCATGATTGGATGGAGCTAAGGCAAAAACGGTTGCATAGATTTCCGGTCCATTCATGTCCATAGTGATGATTCCACCGGATTTACCTAAAGTTTCAGGATCGGCATAGGTTAAATCTGGACTGATTTTTTCCCAGGTTTGTCCGTCATTCGTAGTCTTCCAAACATGCTGAGAAGTGGTATACATGATTTTTGGATCAATAGGGGAAAACATGATTGGGAAAGTCCATTGCCATCTTTCTGGAAGGGCTGATGCAGGTTCTCCTGAGAAAAATCTAGGATACACCTGAATGTCTCTGATCTGTCCTGTCTTTCTATTGTATCGTGTTAATAAGGCTCCCTGACTTCCTGCATAAAAAATATCCGGATCTGTAGGACTTTGGGTGATCCATCCACTTTCTCCACCACCTACATCGTATTGCCATCCATGGCCCGGTCCCCGCGCAAGCATATGATCCCAACCTTCACTGGGCATAGCCAAGGTAGTGTTATCCTGTTGTGCTCCTGCCACATGGTAGGGAACATCTGAGGTGGTCATGACATGGTAAAACTGGGACGTCGAGTAATCTTCCTCAGTCCAGGTTTCTCCTCCATTGATACTTACTATTCCTCCTCCGTCATTGGAACTGATCATTCTCAAAGGGTTATTTGGATCGATCCAGAGGTCATGATTGTCTCCATGAGGGACTTGGATTTCCTTATCAAAAGTCTTTCCTCCATCGGTAGATTTCCAGAAATCTACATTTAATCCATAAACAGTATTTGGATCTTTAGGGTCAGCATAGATTCTGGAATAGTAAAATGCTCGCTGCCTAAGCTTTCTCTCGTTATTTACTTTTTCCCATGTCGAACCGCCATCATCCGAGCGGAAAACTCCACCCTCATTGGCTTCTACAATTGCCCAAACTCGCTGTGGATTTGCGGGAGAAACTGTTACTCCAATTTTTCCAATTGGCCCTTCTGGCATTCCCGGATTTGAAGTTAAATCCTTCCAAGTATCCCCACCATCTGTGGATTTCCATAATTTACTGTCTGGTCCGCCTCCCCACATTTTCCATGCTTTTCTATAGACCTGCCAAGTTGATGCATAGATTATTTTTGGGTTGGTTCGGTCGATGATCAAATCTGCTGCGCCGGCTTTATCACTGACGTACAATACTTTTTCCCAAGTTTCTCCTCCGTCCTTGGATCGGAAAACTCCTCTTTCTTCATTCTCTCCATAAGGATGGCCAAGAGCAGCCACATAAACCAAATTCTCATTTTCCGGATGGATTCGGATTCTGGAAATAGCTTGGGTTTCCTTCAGACCCATATGCTTCCAAGTTTTTCCGGCATCGGTTGATTTATAGACTCCATCGCCTTGGGTTATGCTTCCTCGAAGTTGTGTTTCACCACCTCCGATATATACCACATCGGGATTGGATTCAGCTACTGCAACAGCTCCAATACTGGAGGAGGAGATTTGACCATCTGTAACAGGGAACCATTCATTGCCTCCGTCTATGGTTTTCCATAATCCTCCTCCAGTGGCTCCGAAATAATATTCATTGGGTCTGCTGGGACTTCCTGTGCTTCCCAAGGAACGCCCGCCTCTTAGGGGACCAATATTTCTCCATTTGAAACTGCTGAAGTAAGCTGTGTCGACGGGGAGTTGCTGAGCGATAATTAGCTCTGAAGTGAAGGAGTAGAGGCATAAAAATGCCATACTCACTTTAAAAAGGCTTTTCATGAAATAAGGTGGTTGGTTGATTGAATAATTTACAAATCTTTAGGCTATACCAAAGGAATAGATTTAAATCATTGAGCACATTGAAAAATTTCCTTTGGAGTTTAGAAAAAAGACCTTGTTAGAAATTTGGAGAATCCTGATCTTTCAACAGATCCAAAAATTACTTTAAACCCAACCTAGCCTATGAATATCTCCATTAGTCCAAATCCCAAAGAACTTGGAAAACTTGCCGGAAAGATTGGTGCAGATTTGATTAGAAAAGCTTTGGCATCTCAGGGATATGCAAACTTGATTTTGGCAACAGGAACCAGCCAATTTGAGACTTTAAAGCAACTTCTGGAAGAAAAGGACATTGATTGGAGAAAGGTTACTGTATTTCATCTGGATGAGTACATTGGACTTCCAATAACTCATCCCGCAAGTTTTAGAAAGTATCTAAAAGAGCGATTCTTCAACTTGGTAGAATTAAAAGCTTATCATTTAATCGATGGAGAAAATGATCCTGAGAAAGAATGCGAGCGTCTATCTCAATTAATTCAAAATCATCCAATTGATGTGGCTTTTGTTGGGATTGGGGAAAATGGGCATTTGGCCTTTAATGATCCACCAGCAAACTTTGAAACTGAAGTCCCTTATCTGGTAGTGGAACTAGATGAAGCTTGCAGAGCCCAGCAATTAGGGGAGGGATGGTTTCCTAATATGGACTCAGTTCCCAAAAAAGCCATTTCCATGTCAATCAAGCAGATTCTCAAGTCAAAATCCATTATCTGTTCTGTTCCAGATTTGAGAAAAGCCAAGGCTGTTAAAGATTGTCTGGAAGGAGAAATAAGCGTTTGGCATCCAGCTTCAATTTTACAATCTCATCCAGCCTGTCAAATTTTTTTAGACCAAGACTCTTCATCCCTACTTTCTGCTAATTCATAGGAAAGCTCTTGTTTTGATAAGGTAAAATTTGGTATTTATAGAAATTCCAAATGTAGAATTTGGATAAACCCATTATCACCAACCCAACCTAGCCTATGGCTCAAAGCCCAGCAGCCGTTAAAGCGGAATCGCTTAGTTCCAGAGATACCTGGATTTCGATAGGAATCATCGGTATGCTTTTTTTCATTTTTGGTTTTGTTTCATGGGTCAATGCCATATTGATTCCTTACTTCAAAATAGCTTTTACACTAAGCAATTTTGATTCATACCTAGTTGCATTCGCTTTTTACATTTCCTATTTGGTGATGTCTGTTCCCTCATCTTATTTGTTGAAGTCGGTTGGCTTTAAAAAAGGGATGATGTATGGATTTTTCGCCATGGCAATTGGGGCATTTCTATTTGTCCCTGCTGCAATGTCAAGAACTTATGAGCTCTTTCTCTTGGGTTTATTCACATTAGGCACTGGATTGGCAGTTTTGCAGACAGCAGCTAATCCTTATGTGACTGTTTTAGGCCCTAAAGAAAGGGCTGCACAGCGGATTAGCATCATGGGGATTTTCAATAAAGGAGCCGGGATTTTGGCGCCGATCCTCTTTGCTGCAGTGGTACTAAGGGTAGGAGACAATGAACTTTTTCAGCAATTGGATTTGATGAGTCCAGAGGCTAAAGATGAGGCCTTGACCGAATTGATCCAACGGGTAATTACCCCATATACAATTGTTGGAACCGTGCTGTTCGGTTTGGGAATTTTTGTAAGGTTTTCGCCGCTTCCTGAAATCGACACGGAGCATGAGTCGGCGGAGGTTGCTGTCGCAAATTCAGGTAAAACTTCAATCTTCCAGTTTCCTCATTTGATTTTGGGAGCAATCGCAATATTCCTTCACGTCGGAACTCAGGTGATAGCAATTGACACCGTGATACCTTATGCAAATTCTTTTGGGATTAGCTTGTTGGATGCTAAAGTATTTCCATCATTTACCTTGGCCTTTACCATTTTGGGTTATTTGATTGGGATTTCACTGATTCCTAAGGTGATCTCCCAAGTCAATGTTTTGAGGATTTGTACGCTTTTGGGTACCATTTTGACCTTGTTTATTGTCTTTGCCGAAGGCCCAATTCAATTCTGGGGGATGACTGTGGACATATCCATACTTTTTGTGGTATTGCTCGGCTTAGCCAATTCCTTGGTCTGGGCGGGGATTTGGCCATTGGCTCTGGATGGATTGGGTCGTTTTACCAAATTGGGAGCTTCTCTGATGATTATGGGCCTTTGCGGAAATGCGATTATGCCTATGCTCTACGGCTATTTTGCTGATTTGTATTCCGTAAGATTGGCCTACTGGGTGTTGTTTCCTTGCTATTTGTACTTGGTCTTTTATGCAGTTTACGGACATCAGATCAGGTCATGGAAAAGGTAATTGCAAAATCTATATTCGATGACTTGTCCTATGAGCTTGTCATCTCGGATAATAAGATTCAGGATGTGATTCTTCTGAAAGAATCATTGGAGACTGATCGATGGTTTGGTCCCGGATTCTTTGATATTCAGGTAAATGGTTACGGAGGATTTGATTACAATAGTCTGCAAAATAACTTTTTGGATTTGGGTCAAATCTCCAGAATTCTCAGAGAAAAAGGGGGTTGCTATCACTTTCCAACAGTGATTACCAATAGTTCTGAGATGCTTATCAAGCTACTAAAGCAGATAATCCAATTGATTCATTCCGATCAGGAAGCCAAAGAAAGCATCCAAGGAATTCATTTGGAAGGGCCTTTCATTTCTTCTGAGGAAGGTCCAAGAGGGGCTCATTTTAAGGAATTTGTCCAAGCTCCGGATTGGTCACTTTTTCAAAAATTTCAAGATGCTGCAGAAGGAAATATCAAGTTGATTACCCTGTCTCCTGAATGGGTGGGAAGTGCTTCTTTTATTGAAAAATGTGTGGATTCAGGGGTCTTGGTTTCTATCGGTCATACCAATGCCAACCAAATTCAAATTCAAGAAGCCGTAAAAGCCGGAGCGACTCTTTCTACTCACTTGGGAAATGGGGCTCATGGAATGCTTCCAAGACACCCAAATTACCTCTGGTCCCAATTGGCAGAGGACGGCTTAGCTACATCTATTATTGCCGATGGGTTTCATCTCCCCAAGGAAGTAATCCAGGTTTTCAAAAAAGTAAAAGGAGATAAACTGCTTTTGGTAAGCGATTCTGTTGCCTTAGCAGGGATGGAGCCCGGAGATTATGAAACCCCAGTTGGTGGAAAAGTAAGGCTCACTTCCGAAGGCAAGCTCCATCTTCGGGAAAACTCTCAGACCCTTGCCGGTTCAGCGTTGAACTTGCTTCAGGGAGTGAATTTTCTAATTAGAAATCAATTAGCTAGTGTTTCCGAGGCTTGGAAAATGGCCTCCTTGATCCCTCATCAGGTAGTTCAGAAGAATTCCTATTTATGGAATCCTCAAACCTCTCCGGATTTGGTAATCGCACAAATGAATGAAAATTCAGAATTGGAGATTTTGAAAACCTTTCAAAATCGCAGGGAAGTCTATAGTCAAATGTCATAAACCCATAACATGTCCAGTAAATTTAACCGCAGAAATTTCCTCAAAGCAGCAGGAACAAGCACCTTAGGATTAGGGGCCTTAAGTCCAGCTTTTTCTTTCAATATTCTTTCTTCTTACCCCTTGAAAGAAAAATACAGATTGGCTGTGATTGGAGTCAATAGCAGGGGAAGTCAGCATATCCAGGCTTTGGCAAAAATTCCAAATGTAGAAATTGCATACATCTGCGATGTGGATTCAAGGGCTTTGGAAAACGGGATTTCTTTGGCGCTGAAGTCAGGAAGTCCAAAACCACCAGTCGGATTAAAAGATTTCCGAAAAGCTCTGGAAGATAAATCTTTGGATGCGGTGACTATAGCCATGCCAGATCATTGGCATACTCCCGCGGCGCTTTTAGCCATGCAAGCCGGAAAACATGTGTATATCGAAAAGCCAGGTTCGCATAATCCTGCCGAGGCTGAATTGCTAACTGAAGCCACTCAGAAGTATGGAAAAGTGGTCCAAATGGGAAACCAGAGAAGATCCTGGCCACGAGTTCAGGAAGCAATGAAGGAACTTCATTCTGGGGCAATAGGAAGGGTTTATTACGCCAGAGCATGGTATACCAATACCCGAAAATCAATTGGCTACGGAAAAACAGCCCCTGTTCCAGAGTGGCTGGATTTCGAACTTTGGCAAGGTCCAGCGCCTAGATCAGAGTTTAAGGACAACTTAATTCATTACAATTGGCACTGGTTCTGGCATTGGGGAACAGGTGAAATTGTCAATAATGGAGTTCACTTTTTGGATTTAGCCCGTTGGGGTTTGCAGGTGGATTATCCAACCAAATGCTATTCCAGCGGGGGCAGATATCATTTCCAAGATGATTGGCAGACTCCGGATACCCAAATTGCCAGCTATGATTTTGGAGACGGAAAATCCATTTTGTGGGAGGGTAGAAGTTGCAATGCAAGAGATATCAATGAAATGAGTTCTGGTGTTTCTTTTCATGGAGAAAATGGAACCTTAGAACTTCTGAACAATTCCTACAAGATTTTTGACAATTCAAATAAGCTAGTCAAGTCAGCCGAGCCAACATCCAACACGGTAGTGGATCAGAGAGGGGCTGGATTTGACATGGACTTCGATCATTTTACCAATTTCATCAATGCAATTGATCATGGGGAAAGCTTGATTTCTCCTTATCCGGAAATCAAGAAAAGTGTGCTCCTCTGCCATTTAGGCAATATTTCTTACCGAACAGGAAGATCTCTTGAGATCAATTCCCAAACAGGAAGGATTGAAAATGATGCTGAGGCAATGAAACTTTGGGGAAGAACTTATCAAGCTGGCTGGGAACCAAAATTGTAAGCCATGGATATCAGGATGCAGGAACCCTCAAATAGATTGGTATCGATAGATGCCTTGAGGGGATTTGATATGTTGATGATTTGTGGGGCTGACGCTTTTTTTAGAAGTTTTGAAGGGAAAACTAACTTGGTTTGGCTGGATGCTTTAGCCCTTCAATTTGAACATCCAGAATGGATTGGGTTTACTTTTTATGATTTCATTTTCCCGCTTTTTCTTTTTGTAGCTGGAGTTTCCATTCCTTTTTCTTTGGAAAAAGCCATTTCTCAAAAAGTATCCAAAAAGATAATCTATAAAAAGGCATTGGTTCGGATGCTCATTTTGATTGGCTTGGGAATGCTGGATAAAAATGCACCTTTCCCCTTTTTCGATTGGGAGCAAATCCGTTTGGGAAGTGTCCTTGGAAGAATTGGAATTGCTGGATTTGTGACTGTCTTTTTATACCTGAATTTTAATGCTCAAAAGAGGCTTTTGTGGGTCGGAGGGATTTTATTGGCGTATTATGCAGCAATCTTTCTAATTCCTGTTCCTGGATTTGGAGCTGGAAATCTGAGTTTTGAGGGAAATTTGGTGGGCTGGTTTGACCGAACTTTTTTACCCGGAAGATTACTTCAAGGGACTTTTGATGAATTGGGAATCTTGACCACATTTCCGGCCATTTGCTTAACCATATTGGGAGCTTATGCTGGGGAGATTTTAAGAAAAACCTCTCAGACCAAAGCGGAAAAGCTGCAAGCCCTAGTCTTGGTTGGGGTGGTTTGTATTGGGATCGCACTCCTATGGAATTTTCATTTTCCCATTTTCAAGCGAATGTGGACAAGCTCTTTTATCCTTTTGACGGGAGGGATTGCTTTTCTATTTCTGGCTCTGTTTTTCTGGATTATTGATATCCTACAAATTAAAAAGTGGTCTTTCTTCTTTGTGGTCATTGGGATGAACAGTTTGACCATTTACATGATCTATCGCTTTGTCAATTTCAGGTATACAGCAAGGTTATTATTTGAAGGACTTTACAGGCCTTTGGGAGAAGACTGGTTTCCCGTCATGGAAAGTCTCGGAGCGTTAGCCTTGGTCTGGTTGCTGCTCTACTTCTTGTATCAAAAGAAGATTTTTTTCAAAGTTTAAATCTTTATTTATTATTTACTTGAATACTTACTAGTAACTCTATTTCAATTACTTATGAATTATAAAAGAAGGTCATTTATAAAGAAAAGTTTGGCCGCTGGAGTGGTTACCGGTATGGGCACATTGCCTTTTTCTGTATCAGCAAAGTCCAAAGCTGATCCTATCAAAATCGGAATCATTGGACTAGACACTTCCCATTCTCCCGCATTTACCAAACTTTTTAATTCGGAAAATCCTAGACCTGAATTAGCTGGTTTTCGGGTGGTCGCAGCTTATCCCTACGGAAGTAGAGATATTGAATCCAGCTACAAAAGAATTCCAGATTATATCAATCAGGTAAAGGAATTTGGAGTGGAAATCACTGAATCGATTGAGGACCTTTTATCAAAAGTTGACGTGGTTCTGTTGGAGACTAATGATGGAAAACCTCGCTTAGAACAGGCCAGAAAGGTGATTCAGGCTAACAAACCATTTTTTATTGATAAGCCAGTCGCTGCAAGTTTTGCAGATACCCTCACCATTTACAAAGAAGCAAAACAAAATCAGGTTCCGATTTTCTCAGCTTCTTCACTTCGCTATATGAGCAATGCTCAGGCAGTGAGACATGAAGGGAAAATCGGGAAGGTTTTGGGATGTGATGCATTTAGTCCGGCAACTCTGGAGCCTGGGCATCCCGATTTATTCTGGTATGGGATCCATGGAGTGGAAATTTTATTCACCGTTATGGGCTCTGGCTGTGAGTCTGTCAGTAGGATTACTTCTCCAGATGAAGAATTGGTTGTTGGAAAGTGGAAAGACGGAAGAATCGGAACATTCCGGGGAATGCGAGCCGGAAAGCATGAGTATGGAGGAACGGCTTTTGGTTCGGACGGAAATCTAGTTTTGGGTAATTATGAAGGCTACGAACCTCTGGCTGTAAAAATTGCCGAGTTTTTCAAGTCAGGGAAATCACCTGTGGATGCAGCAGAGACTTTAGAAATCTATGCCTTTATGGAAGCTGCCGAGGAAAGCAAGCGCAAGGGAGGAGCCAGCGTTTCCCTTCCAACCATCCTTTAAATTGAGGTATATATCATTCATTTCGATTTATTAGGTTTTAGACCTATTTTGCTACCATGATTTTACGAAAAAATACCCCCCTTAAGTGGCTCTTTGTAGTCCTGCTTTTGATTTCCGTCCATGTATCGGGACAATCAGTTCTCTGGGAAAAAGATGGCAATTCTTACTTCCAAATTGAAAAGAATCAGATCGTTCGCTATTCTCTTCCTTCAAACCAGCCAGCTGTCTTTATTTCTAGTTCAGATCTGACTCCAGCTGGAAAAAGTCCTCTGGTGGTTAGAGATTTCAGCTTTTCTCAAGATGGTAAAAAAGCTTTGATCTATACGAATACCAAAAGAGTTTGGAGATTGGATACCCAGGGAGATTATTGGGTTTTAGATCTACAGACCAAAGAACTCAAGCAAGCCGGAAAAGGGCTTCCTGAATCTTCTTTACGTTTTGCAAAACTCTCACCGGGCGCTTCTCAAATCGCTTATGTAAGCGAATTCAACTTATATATTGAGAATTTGGCCAGCGGTCAAATAACCCAATTAACCAAGGATGGAAATCGGAAACTGATCAATGGAACCTTCGATTGGGCTTATGAGGAGGAATTTGCCTGTAGAGATGGATTTCAATGGAGCCCTGATGGGAAAAAGATTTCTTATTGGCAGATTGACGCCAATCAAATCCGGGATTATTACATGATGAATTTTACGGATTCGGTTTATTCTCAGGTTGTTCCAGTGGAGTATCCTAAAGTAGGTGAGTCGCCTTCTCCTGCCCGAATTGGGGTGATTGATCTGGCAAGCCAAAAAACTACTTGGTTGAATATCCCCGGGGATCCACAACAGCACTATCTGCCTAGAATGGAGTGGAATAATCCTGATTTGCTTTTGGTTCAGCAACTCAATCGCAAGCAGAATCACAGTAAAATCTATGCAGTAAATGTTCCTCAAAACGAAGCTAAGGTAATTTCTGAGGAAATTGAGGAAACCTGGATAGATGTACTATCCAACTGGGAAAATGTCTATGGTTTAACCTATAGGCATGAGTTCAAATGGCTAAACGACAAGAAGGAATTTCTTTGGTTCAGCGAAAAAGACGGTTGGAGACATGTCTATAAAATCGGATTGGATGGCAAGGAAACTCTACTTACTCCAGGGAATTATGATGTGATCAACCTACTTCATCTGGACGAGAAAAATAAGGTTGCTTATTTCCATGCTTCTCCAGAAAATGCTACCCAGAAATATTTGTACAAAATCAAATTGGATGGAAAAAGCCAAGCGGAACGGGTAACTCCATTCCTTTTTGAAGGAACCAATACCTATTCCATTTCCCCTTCCGGGCAATTTGCATTGCACCAATTTACTAATTCCTTCACCCGTCCTTCCATGGAGTGGATTGAATTGACCAAACACAAGCCTTTGGATCCAGCTACCAGCATCGAAAGTAACTTGGCTAAAAATCAAGGGCCTAAAACTGTTGAATTCTTCAAAATCAACACTGCAGACGGTACCGAAATGGATGGCTGGATGATCAAGCCAAACAATTTTGATCCTTCTAAAAAGTATCCGGTAGTCTTTTTTGTCTACACAGAACCTTGGGGAGCTAATGTCAAGGACACATACGGCGTGGGAAGAAACCGAAATTATGAGGGCGATATGGCGGCTGATGGATACATCTACATTTCGATAGATAATAGAGGAACACCAGCTCCAAAAGGAAGAGCCTGGAGAAAGAGTATCTACAGAAAAATCGGTCGCTTGAATATTTCTGATCAGGCTGAGGCAGCTGCTCAGATTGTCAAATGGGATTTTGTAGACGCAGAAAGAGTTGCAGTTTGGGGACACAGTGGGGGAGGATCAGCCACTTTGAACCTGATGTTTAAATACCCAGAGATTTACAAAACAGGGATTTCTTTGGCGGCTGTGGCCTACCAGCTGACTTACGATAATATTTACCAGGAGCGATACATGGGACTTCCTCAGGAAAATCTGGAGGATTTTATTGCTGGATCACCGATCACCCATGCTAAAAATCTTCAGGGAAATTTACTTTACATCCATGGTACTGGGGATGATAATGTGCATTACGACAATGCCGAGATGTTGATCAATGAATTGATCAAGCATGGAAAGCTGTTTCAGTTTATGCCTTATCCCAACCGTTCTCATGGAATTACAGAAGGTGAGGGAACCACCGCTCATTTGAGAAAACTTTATACAGATTACCTTAAAAAACATTGCCCTCCAGGCGGAAGGTAAGTGTAGCTAAAGGTTAATCGTTAAAAGTTATTTGATCCAAACACAGCCTCTTTATGAGATCAGCACTACAGCTTTCATTATTACTTTTCTTTCTTTTCACCTCTCAGGGTTTTTCCCAAAAAAGTTACACCCGGGCAGATACCCTCAGAGGAAGTATCACCCCTGAAAGGGCCTGGTGGGATTTGGGGTTTTATCACCTGAAGGTGGAAATCTTTCCAGAATCCAAGTCGATCAAGGGTTCAAATCTCGTTCGATATCAGGTAAAAACTGAAAACCAAACCCTGCAGATTGACCTTCAGGAGCCTTTGAAGATTACTTCAGCCGTTCAGGATGGTCAAGCTTTGGAAGTGAGAAGGGAAGGAGCTGCCCATTTTATTACGCTAAAGAAAAAGCAAGTTCCGGGAAGCGTAGAGGAGGTATTAATTTCCTACGAGGGACAACCCAAAGAGGCCATTCGTCCGCCTTGGGATGGAGGAATTACCTGGAATAAAGATTCTAATGGCAAGCACTTCATCGCTTCTTCCAATCAAGGAATAGGCTCGAGTGTTTGGTGGCCAACAAAGGATCATCCGGCGGATGAGGTAGACAGTTTGAAGATCAGTGTGACTGTTCCAAAAGGCTTGATGGATATCTCCAATGGGCGATTGGTCAATATTGAAAGGGGACCAACCACAGACACTTTTCATTGGTCTGTGGTCAATCCAATCAATGATTATGGGGTAAATATCAATATCGGGGACTATGTTCATTTCGGAGAAAAATATGCCGGAGAAAAAGGGGAATTGGACATGGATTACTTTGTCTTGAGAGAAAATCTCGAAAAGGCCAAAGTTCAATTTCAGGATGCCAAGCGAATGATGCAAGCTTTTGAGCATTGGTTTGGGCCATATCCTTTCTATGAGGACGGCTATAAGTTGGTCGAAGCACCTTATCTGGGAATGGAGCATCAAAGCTCAGTCACTTATGGCAATGGCTACCAAAATGGCTATCGAGGGCGTGATTTGAGCGGAACAGGCTGGGGCTTGAAGTTTGACTTTATCATCATCCATGAATCCGGGCATGAATGGTTTGCCAATAACATCACCTACAACGATGTTGCCGATATGTGGATCCATGAAAGCTTTACCAATTATTCGGAAAGTTTGTATTTGGATTACCATTTTGGAAAAGAAGCCGGTCAGGAATATGTGCGAGGAACCCGCATGAGTATCGCCAATGATATTCCAATCATCGGGAAGTATGGGGTAAATCAGCGCGGTTCGGGTGATATGTATTACAAGGGGGGGAACCTTTTGAATATGCTTCGGGAGATTTTAAATGACGATGAAAAGTGGAGAGGGATTCTGCGAGGCCTGAATAAGGAGTTTTACCACCAAACTGTGAATACCAAACAGGTTGAATCGTACATTTCCCAAGCATTTGGGATAGATTTAACTCCAATTTTTGACCAATATTTAAGAGATGTCAGAATTCCGATTTTGGAATACTATTATTCCGATGAGCAAACATTGAATTATCGCTGGATTAATTGTTTGCCTAGTTTCACTATGCCAGTTGATGTGGAAATTGGGGGTGAAAAAATGAGGCTTTCAGCAAAAACTCGATGGTCTCAGCTACAAGTCAAAGAATGCGCAGACATAAAACTGGATTTGGACTATTACGTGGGAGTTGAAAAGATGAGATAAAAGAATATAAAAAAAAGGCCAGCAATGGCCCTTTTTTGTGTCTATAGAAATTTAATACTTCAAATTTTCATCCTTATCCCAAATTCCCCAGTAAGCCCCAACATCGCCCTCGGCACCTACTTTCCAGGATTCATCAAAGGAAGAAAAGTAGAAAATGTCAATATCTTCCAGTTTTGACCAGGTTTGAATATTGATAAAGTATTTCATAAAGTTTTCATCTGAAGGAATAGCTCCATACAAAGGTGTTCCTTGACTTGGCCAGCCGGTTTCAGTGATAATAACTTTTTTGCCTTTGCCTGCTTTTAAGGCTCGATTATACATATCCTTGATGTACAAAAGGGAATAATCCAAGACACAGCCCTCCCAATACGGATAGCAATTAGCCAAGATCAAATCGCAAGCCTCGGTGATTCTAGGGCGGTGTTCAAACTCGTAATAGGCATCCACATAGCCCACAGGCGTTTTTGGAATTTCTTCTTTTACTTTTTCGATAAACTCTACCAGCTGGTCCTCTGAAAGATCTTTTCGATACATAACCTCGTTCCCTACGGCTGCTATATCCACGTAACCTTCTTTTGCCAACTTGATCAATCCCGCAATTTCGGCTCGGTTGATTTGGTCATCCTTTCCTAGCCATGCACCCACCAAGGTTTTCATCCCCATTTCTTTAGCGATCATAGGAATGAGTTCATTTCCTTCAGTACAGGAAAAAGAACGAATCCACTTGGTATAGGGCCGGAGGATTTCCAGCCTTCTCCGAACTTGTTTTTCGGTAAGCAAATCACCCGGTTTTTGCCCTTCCTCATAGGGACTGCTGCATATTCCGTGCAGGCCATCCTGTAGCAATTCACGAAAGGATTCTGCTAATTCTTGTTTACTGAGTCCGTTCAGGTTTTTTCCGGCAAGTGCCAAAATTTTATCCGCGTTGAAAGACATTTTTTATCAATATTTTAAGTTCTCGTTTTTGTCCCAAATTCCCCATCGTTGGCCTACTTCCCCTTCATGGTGCACTTTCCAAGGTTCATCGAAGGAAGAAAAATTGAATAAGGCTATATTTTCCTGCTTCGCCCATTCATTGGAAGCGGTCAGGTATTTCATTGTGTTTTCAGGAGATGGCACAGCTTCCTGCAATATTTCCCCTGAGTCTGGCCAGCCTGTTTCCGTAATGATCACCTCCTTGGTTCCTGCGGCTTTTTTGACTATTTCATACATTTTTTGCAGGTAAATCGGGGCCTGGTCAATGCTGCATCCCTCCCAGAAAGGATAGCAATTGACCAAAATCAAGTCACAATTAGCCATAATCTCCGGACTCTGAGAAAGAAGGGAGTATGTATCCACATAGCTGACTGGCACATTGGGCAATAACTCTTTCACCCTTTTCAAATAGCTTAGAACTTCTTCTTTGGAAAGTTCATTTCGAAGGATCACCTCATTACCGACAACGGCAATGTCTACCAACCCGTCTTTTGCGAGTCGGACGAGCTGCGATATTTCTGCTTCATTTTTTGACTTATCGGTACTCAACCAGGCGCCGACCATCGTTTTTAAACCCTTTTCTCGAGCTAATTTGGGGATCATCTCGTTCCCATCAGTGCAAGAGAACGAACGCACCCATTGTGTATGGGGAGCAATGATTTCCAACCTTCGCTTGATCTGCTTTTCAGTAAGGGTGTCTCCGATATTTTGCCCTTCCAAATAGGGGCTAAAGCATAAGCCATGGAAACCAGCATTGAATGTGTTTGTAAACATGGCCTTTATTTCTCCATTTGACTTCCCTTCAAACCTACTTTTGTGCTTTGCTATCGCAAGCTTGTCCACCTCAGAAAGAGAGATGGAATTTTCAGTAATAAATCCGGAATAATAAGGTTTTGGATTCAGTTTGGCTTGTTTACGCTTTTGAAGTTCTGCACGGATTTGATTGGCTTTTTCTTCATCCACATCGTAATCATGCATGAGATACATGGCTGCGATCGTACCCAACATAGGTAGCCCTGAGAAGAACAAACGGAGGCCAGTTACGGCTCCTTCCGGTTGAACAGCAGCATTGCCATCAAAACCCACTACTGTCAAAATCAACCCACTCAAACCTCCGGCGATGGCAAATCCAAACTTTACCATATACCAATAAATAGCACCAAATACCCCTTCTCTTCGAACTCCGTAATTCAATTCATCCAGATCGATCACATCGGCAGTCATGGACATCATCAAGACAAAAAGACTACCGATCCCGAACGAGTGGAATGGAAGTGAAAAGATGAACAACCATGGCTTGCCGGGTACAAAAAGAAACCATAAGGAAGTATATCCTATTAAAGCGATGCCCTGGGATACCATGAAGGCATTTTTCTTTCCAATCCTTTTGGACATTGCTGCCACAATAGGAATCACAATAAACGTAGTCACCAAGGCTCCCACACTCCCGAATATTGGAGTCCAATAGCCTGCCGCTCCTGCATCGCCATTAAACAGATGCCATACCACTATAAAAAAGACAAAACCGGCTACCGTATTGAATGCATTAAAGATGAAAAAAGTAGAAATACAAAGTTTTCTAAAGGGTGTTGAAGAAAAGGCCTCTTTAAAACCTTTGACAATTTGTGCAAAACTATCTCCAATTGCATTGAAAGTCAGGGGTGAGAAATTTTCATTCTTGGTTGATTTACTGGGAATAAAAATAGCAGGAACCATCGCGCACAAAGCGAAGATTATACCTACCCAAACCGCTAGCTCACGGGTTGCGGCTTCCGGGCTGGGAAACCAGGTTGGTTCATACATAATCACCCAAAACCAAGGAGCAATTACCCAAGCCCATTGCCCAATCCACTGAGCAATGGCCATGATTTGAGTTCTCTCATGGAAATCCTCGCTCATCTCGTAGCCCATGGCCACATAAGGAACACTGAAAATGGTCAGACCAATGTAGAAGGCAAAAGAGCCCAAAAGGAAATATATGAAGTTATAACTCACACTATTTTCCCCATAAAGCTGCCACATCACTGAGAAAGTGACTCCCATCACGATAGCGCCGAGGAAAACGTATTGCCTTCTTCTTCCCCATACTGATTTGGTATTATCCGAAATGAAACCCATGATTGGGTCGGTAACGGCATCGAGGACACGTGGCAGAAAGTACACGATTCCCCACATCCAACCTGGAAACCCCAGGTTTTGAACGAGCACAACCATAAAAATCCCAAGTGAAGCAGGAAACATCTGATTGGCTAACATTCCTACACCGAAGGCTATTTTTTGGCCCATCGGTATAGTTTTGGTGGTTGATGACATGGTTATTAGGGTTAGGTGGTTAATTTATTTTTAAAACTATTTAGCAGGTGGAGCCATGACTTCCTTTAGAAGACTCTCTTTGTCACCGTTATAGGTTTTTACAATAGGATTCCCGTCTCGGGTAAGGTTTTGAAAAATTCCTTTATCCACTAAATCCCATAGGGCAAATTTTGCCTCGCCTTTTAGTCCAAAGAGGCCAAAGTGATTTTCAGAACCCACAGGATTTTCTGAATCTTTCCACTGCTCGTTAAATGCTTCAAAATAAAACATGGAAATTCCTGCCTGATCCGTCCATTCTCTCATGTGTTTGTAGTAGAGGCCTTCTTTATATTCATCTGCTGCACGGGAACCTTCCTCTCCATAGAATCCATCAGAAACGCTCGCCCAACCAGTTTCACCAATATGGATAGGTTTGTCCACTCCGATACTTTTCATGTAGTTGGCCACAGAGTCATATTGTGATTTGGCAAAATCACGGGCTCGTAGCATTGCTGCATTTACTTTTTCCAGTTCGGTCAGTTTGGATTCCTCCACAGGTACTCTCCAAAAATTCGGATTGTAATGAGTATTGTGGTAAGGATAGGTATGGATAGAGATATAATCCACCGCTCGAGCCAAATTGGCTAAGTCCTCTGTATGATAGCTGGAATCTGCTCCTCCCCAAGATGAAAAATCATCCGAACTGGTAATCCATAGATCTTTTGGCAGCTTACCATTTGCCTTCATATCCTGTAAATAGTTTACCCATTTAAGAATTACTGAAGGCTGTACAAAATAACTGGTAGCCCATCTGACCATCGCTTCATTGCCTACAGCAAGAATTTTGACGATGTCGGGATACTGATTGATTAATGCCACAGCCCGCTGGATTTCCCCTTCATTTTGTTCGCTTTCTACATTATGATCAGGCTCCATTTCAGTCCAGGCATTTTTACAATCGATCCATGCACCCAGCATTACATACATTTCAAACTCCGGATCTTCATCCTTCATTTCTCGAATGGCCTTGAGAAGGGTACCTGCATGGGCGAGCTGAACATTATACGTCCGTACGATTTTGATATCCATTGCTGATAAAATTCTCAAATCCTCTTTGAGCTGTTCGACGGTAGGCTGAATGTCTCTGGATTTTTCTCGGTAGCCTTCATAACAGATGGCCTGATAATCTGGATTTCCTAAAATTTCTTTTGCAGTCACTTCTTTACGTTTGGTTGATTCCACTTCAGTTGATTTTTCATTGCATGAAAATGCCGCAAATACGGCCATTCCTAGAAAAAGGGATTTTAAATAAGTTATTTTCATAGCATATAGGCTTTGTGATATAATCTATTCATTTGATTTTTTTGCTTGATATGTCAATCCAAATCCCAAAGGGAAA
Source organism: Algoriphagus boseongensis (assembly GCF_004362805.1). GTDB lineage: Bacteria > Bacteroidota > Bacteroidia > Cytophagales > Cyclobacteriaceae > Algoriphagus > Algoriphagus boseongensis. The sequence goes on along the minus strand of NZ_SNYF01000005.1, from coordinate 970,128 downwards.
AGCGGGATAATTGATTCATCCCAAAAGTTTGGGCCGAATTTCCCTTGAAAATCTTCTACAGATTTAGGCCAGGAGTGGGGTAATTTTCCTTTGAAATCAAATAGTCCAAAAAGCACTTCAGCTACTCCATCTCCTTCAGAACCTGGTAACCAAGCAGCTACAAAAGCATCACTTTGCTCGATTTGTGGAGTAACGACCAGCGGTCTACCAGAAATCAAGACTACTACTGTTTTGATCCCCTTTTCGGAGTAAGCATTAATCAAGTTTTGGTGCTCTTCGGTAAGGGTCAGTTGAAATAGGTTCATTTCACCATCGATATCCCCGAAAAACTCTGCATATGGATTTTCCCCGACTACAATCACTGCCACATCCACATCTTCGATATCCACCTTACCCTCAGCATCATATTTCACTTCACTTTGAGCAAACTTTTGGATTCCCTCCAATAAAGTGGTGGCACCTTTATAGTTTTCTGTGGTCCCTTGCCAATTGACTGTCCATCCTCCTGACTGTAATCCAGAATTGTTCGCAAAAGGACCTACAACCACTATTTTGGAATTTGGCTTTAGAGGTAAAGCTTGATTTTTGTTTTTCAAAAGAACCAAGGACTCCCGAACCGCTTGTCTAGCAACTGCCCGATGCTCGGGAATTCCGATCTGGTTAATCAAACTTTTATCTGGGAATGGATTTTCAAAAAGTCCAAATCGGAATTTCTGCCTTAGGATTCTTCTGACGGCATCATTGATTCGTTCTTCCGGGATAGAACCATCCAAAACCCCATTCTTAACACCTTCCTGAAATCCATCCAAATCCCCATCCACGGCCATAACCATGTCGATTCCAGCCTTGATGATATCATTTTGCCCAAATCTTGAATAAGCCTTCCAATCCGAAACCACTATTCCATCAAACCCCAGCTGTACTTTCAACAAATCTGTAATCAGCTCCTTGTGAGCATGCATAGGTTGGCCATCCAGCGAATTGAAAGAAACCATAATCGAGGCAACTCCAGAATCAACGGCAGCCTGATAGGGGGGAAGTAAGCGCTCAATGATTTCCTCCCGACTAAGAGAAGTAATTCCTCCCTCTTTGCCGAAATCAGTCGCTCCATCACCAATAAAGTGTTTGGCAGTGGCCATCACTCCCAGATTGCCACTTTTCTCCTGATGGCCTTTAATCGATGCTTCTGTAAGCTTCGTGGTGATTTCTGTACTTTCAGAAAAAGCCTCGTAAACCCGTCCCCATTTTTCATTCATGGGAATGGCCACACAGGGAGAAAAAACCCAATTAAATCCCGTGGCTTTTGATTCAATGGCAGTAATCGCCGCGGCTTGCTCGACTAAATCTGGATTTCCAGCTGATCCAAAACCAATATTATGCGGAAATATTGTGGCTCCTTCATAGGTGTTTTGTCCATGAACCGCATCTACTCCAAACAAAAGTGGGATTTGAAGTCTGGTTGATAAAGCTTGTTTTTGCAGTTCAGTAAATTTCTCCTGCCATTCCTCGGCACTTTTACCGGGAACCGGTCCCTGAGTATGGATGACCGAGCCTATGAATTTGGTTTGGATATCTTCTTGGCTAATGTCGTCAAAATGGCGAACCTGAGACATCTGGCCTATTTTTTCCTCCAAAGTCATTTGCGAGAGAAGCCTTTCGATTTTCTCTTCAGCCACAGGATCTAACTTGAATTTCTTTGACATATTCCGATCGAATGGGCTTCTTATTTTACCGTATCCTTGCTGAGATGAACCAACAGCTTCTTGACTTCTCCTGTACGGTTAAAGATTTTTTTACTTGTTTCAGAATCTAGCACCAATGATCCTTCCTGAACAGTTTTGATTCCCCCTTCATAAAATACTTCTATTCCATTCTTATCAGATAATTCATAAATAACCGGAACTTGACAAAAGGTGAAGCATAGCGAATTTTCAAAGACCTTTAATTCATTCTTTTGCCCATTTACATCTATATAGCCAAACACTTGGCTCTTGGTCAAAAACTCAGATCTTTTCAACATGAAAGGAAAAAAGAAAAGCTTACTGTCTTGGATGACTAGACCTAACTCTCCAAATCTAGAGATAATATCCTCCTTGACTTGACCTGTCATTCCTGGTTGCTGAGCACCTTTTCCTGAAGGAGTGTGGGAGTAAGGATCAGTTGGGAAAGCCCCATAGACTTTAGGGCTTTTATGAACCCCGATTCCTTCACATATTTCGTAGTAATGCTCAATGAGTTTATTTAAGATCTTGTCTGGAGCTTTCTCTCTTGCAGCCTTTTCGGAGCATTCCCATACAGCTAGCTGAAGTTTGGAGACCATGTGCCAATAAATCGATCCCAAACCTTCATATCCGTAAAAAGTCCCTGAGCGACCAGTAAATGCCTTATGGTTGAATACTTTTTCAAATACCTGAAGAGCCTCTTTTTTATCTTTCTCCGACAATGGGTAGGTATTTGGATCTAATTCCACTAAGGCTTTAGCTAAGTCCGTGGAATTTTTAAAGTTCCCATTGAAATGATACTGTCCATCCACATCCTGCTCTATTATTCTTTTATCTCCTTTTAGTACTAATTTGGACAATAGGGGCGAATTGGCGACATCGAGCTCAGGAATGTTATTTTTCTCCAAAAACCCTGGTAATTCTTTGTTGGGATAAAGGAGATAGCTATTTTGATCTTCCCGATATAACTTACTGCAACGCAATGCATCCAAGGTCTGCAATGCTTCTTCCGAACTCAAATAACCAGAACTCAACACGGCCACCTGACCTTCGAGCATTTCACTGAGATAGGAGATGGATACTTCCGCTTCATTTTCTACTGTCATTAGATTATAGGCATGATAGAGATTATCCTCACGTTTATTGGCATCGATGGTGTGTTCCAAATAGCTTTGGGCTAGTTTGAAGAATTCAATCAATTCCTGAACGGAAAGGCTTTTTCGCTCACTGCTAAAAGAATCCTGGTAGATTTTTGACCGATATTGACTTGCCGCTTGGCCTAAAGAATCCAGTACTGTTTTTCTGTCTTTGTCGGTAAATTTTCCGGAAAGTAAATGTTGGTGGGATTGAAGAGCCTCATGAGTTCCTTGGAAAAATTCCACTAATTCTACAGATAAATTTGCCTCTTGGCCTGGATTTTTTAGGAGGTTTTCAGTGAAAAAGACCAAGAATCGTCTCAAATAATAGAGGGTAACCATGGATACCCCATTGCCTACCAAGGCATTGTTGGCATCATTCCATTCCGGTCTTTGAGTATTCATCCAGATTCCTCCTTCAGGAATGAAATTGGAAATTTTGGCAAGAACCGATGCCAAAACCTTCTCCAAAAAATTAACCTGGTGAATAGCTCCGCTTTGGTTCTGAAGTAATGCCGCATCCGAACCCAGCTTAGTCCATCTTTTCTGGATAGCTTGGTCTAAAGAGTGGTCAAAATCTATTGTATCCTTAGGGCTTTTCAGAATATCCTCATAAGGTTTGATTTTGTAGGGGACATTAGCATAAACAAATAGATCCTCATTGAAATAGGATGCAAGTCTTCCCGGAGCATAACTCTCCGTGAACTCAAGGAATTTCAGTAAGTAAATGATCTGATGGTCTCCCCAATATCCGATATATGACCAAGGATCATCTGCCTCAATTCTTTCCCAATCAACTCCATTTTTGGTGATTCGGTAAGGATTATAACCATCAAATGTTGAAGCATTTAAGAACTTTAATATCATCCCTTCAATGAACTCAGGGTAGGAGAGTGCCAAGGCTTCCCAATTTTGGAAGATGTCTCTCCAGTTACCTGCATAATCCAAGACTTTTGATCCGTCTGCCTCATTTTTGGTATTGATTGAAAATTGATTCCAAGGTCGACTTGGATCCCCATGTCTTCTGCTGAATTTTAAAGGCAAGTACTCCAGGCAAATTCTCTTAAAGGTAGAGTCATCGGAAGTTTGGACGAGTTCTTTTAAAGTAGATAAGTAGAATTGCTCGGGAAGAGAATCTAAGGTTTTTGAATGTTTGGAGAAAATTTCCCGGTTGGCATTAAGGATATTGGCCCTCAAATCCGCCTTTTCAATTTGATAGTTGCTGTCAAAGATTCCTCCACGCATGATGTTAAACATCGAATTGGCGAAATGACGGGTGTCCTTGAGGAAATCCGCAGTAAGTTGCAGTGCATCAGCTGCCGCATTCAATTTGATCAATTCCTGTGTCCCTTTCTCGATGTCCTGTTGGACATGGAGCATAAGCTGAGGATCACTTTTGATAGCATGTGCCAATGCTCTGATTTGGGAAACATTTTGATTGATATCCGCCAAGATCATCCACTCCTTGCTTTCTCCTACTGGCAAATCAATTTCAGAGGATACGAAATAGGCTCCTTTTTTGGCTTTTATATCGGTTTCCTCTTTTGGATTTTCTCCTTTTCGGAAAGCGTCCAACTGGGAAGAGGAGAGGAGACGGGTTGGATTTTGCAAGCCAAGTGACCAAGCGATGTTCGCTTTAAGCGCCTCACTGGGCTCTGCTTTGTCCACAATGATGGCACTCAATGCAAAAATCCCTATGCCGCTATCCCGATCCAGTTCATTTCTTTTATAGGCATCAACCAAGTTGCTTCTCATATTCTGAAGAGCACTTCCCACCCCTTGAGGCATGATATTTTGGATCCCATCCAAAAAAGAAAGATGGATTGAATTTCCTGAAAGGTTACTTATCCGGCTAGTTTTGACAAAACCAAATTGCTCGCTGGTAGACCATTGGTACTGAAAACTGAGTTGCAAGTCAAGATTTTCCTCCTCAAATAGGATCTTGTTTCCGTAAATGTTTTTGTAAAGGTTTCTTCTCAGTTTATACTGATTTGCGAAATGAATTGAAAATGGTTCCCAGACGAAAGTTTCAGACTCCTTTTGAATTCTTAAAATAGTTTTGGACCCCGTGATTTCTGAAGATTCAATAATTTTATCATCTGTGTAGTAAGGAAAAAGTGCGTTTTCAGGGTCTTTTCTTCCGGCACTAATGCCACCATTGCTACCGACGAACAGCCAATGGTTGGAAGGACTGATGATACTCATAAAAAATGCAGACATCTCGTCTACGTCGGAAATTTTTAAAAATTTTTCTTCTCCAATAAATACTTCAAGAAGCTTGGGTTCTTTAATTTTTGACACGATTGATTTTTAAAGTTTAGTCAGGTAATTACAAAATTTTCTCGAATTCCGATAGAATTTTGGATAAATGAAATTAGGAAGCCAACCCGACAATAGAAAAAAATGGAATACATCAATTCTTTCACATTACTACTACAAATCTTTTTTAAAGCAATAATTGAGCATTTCAAAGCTATTTTACTCAATCATCTACCAGGTTTTTTTTCTTTCTTCGATAATGGAATCAATCGGCCATCTGGCAAGAGTAAATACCTGTTCTTTCCTATTTTTAGCCATTGGGGATTAGCTCTCTGAGATGGTAAAGACTTTGAGTTTGAATTCTCTTTATTTCTAAAACTAGCCTGTGAAACAACTGATAGAATGGTTGTTGGTGTGGGCCCTGAGATTATTCCAGTAAGAATGGAATGGTTTCCATTTGGGTTAACCAAAATTTTTGTAGCCCCATGATCAATCAGTTGACTGTGGGTTCCGTCAGGATTGACCAAGGTTTTTATATTTCCGGTACCTAATAAAATCGAATGCGTTCCATTTGGATTGACAATTACCTGGGTATTACCATGATCGTGGATTACTGAATGGGTACCATCAGGATTGACAATGACTGACTGGGCCTTCAGTGCAGTGGACCAAATAAAAATGAAGAATAGGATCGGGTATTTCATTATCGCTTTCTACTGAAATGTATTAGCTAAGGTTTTAGGAATTGCCAATTAAGAATTATCCAGAATTACTCACCTCATTATAGGAACGGATTTTCTGTCTTAATTTTTTCTCTTAAATTCCCAAAAACCATTTCCAGCTATGAAAAAGCTCTTTTTGATTCCTTTAGCCCTGATTTGGGCTTGTGCTTCTCCAACCTCTCCTGATCCTGAACCCCGAGTTTTTATTGACTTGGAAGGAATCGATTCTACCATCAGACCAGGGGACAATTTCTTCATGCACGTCAATGGAAAGTGGTATAATTCAGCCGAAATCGACGCGGATCAAGTGGGGGTAGGGTCTTATTCCTTTTTGAATATTCCCCAGAAAAAACTTCTTGAAAGCATTCTCGAAGAGATTTCTGCTGGATCTCATCCAAAAGGCTCAATAGAACAAAAAGTAGGAGATTTTTATGCTTCTGGCATGGATACTACTGCGATCAATGCTCGAGGATTTGAGCCGATTCAACCCATTTTGGATCAAATTGACCAGATTTCAAGCCTTGGTGATCTAGAGAAGTTTATTGTTTCAGAATTGAAACATTCCAATCAGTCTATCATTGGGTTGAGAATTTCTCCGGATGACGAAAACAGTACGATCAACATCATCCACTTGAGTCAAACTGGCATAGGACTTCCTGACCGGGATTACTATTTCAAGTCGGATTCTTCCACTTTGGGAATTCAAAAAGCCTATCAAAAATACATTTCGACATTATTTGAATTAACTGGCAATTCGGCCGAGGAATCTCAGAAAAATGCCGAGAAGGTTTACACAATTGAAAAGCAACTGGCGGAATCTCACAAAACCAGAATTGAGCGCAGGGTAGTTAAAGAAAATTACCACAAGGTGGCAGTGGCTGTTTTGGATCAAAAACATGGAAATATAGCCTGGAATGAGCTTTTTCAAGGTTTAGGACTTAAAACTGATTCCTTGGATATCAGACAACCCGCCTATTACGATCGACTGAATTCGATGTTGAAACCTGTTCCTTTAGCCGATTGGAAAACCTATCTCAAAGCGCATGCTTTGAGTGAATATTCCAATTATTTGAGTTCTCCTTTCCAAAAAGCAGCTTTTGAGTATTCCAAGGTAGTTTCTGGACAATCCAAGCAACTTACCAGAGCTCAGGAAATGGTGCAGCAGGTAGATCGGCAATTGGGTTTTGACTTGGGACAATTGTATGTGAAGAGATATTTCGATGAAAATGCCAAGCAAAAAGTTCTGGACTTGGTGAATAATCTTCAGAAAGCCTTTGAGCAACGGATCAATAACCTGGACTGGATGAGCGACAGCACGAAGACTCAGGCTAAGGAAAAATTGTATTCAATCACCAAGAAAATCGGCTACCCTGATAAATGGAGAGAATATCCGGTAAGCATTGATCGGGAAAAGTACTTTGAAAATGTATTGGCTCTAAGAAAAGATGATGCCCAATACCAATTCAATAAATTCGGAAAAGCACCGGATAAAACAGAGTGGGGGACTACTCCTAGTACGGTGACGGCGTATTACAATCCGTCCTTAAATGAAATTGTCTTTCCCGCAGGGATTCTCCAATATCCTTATTTCGACCCCAATGCAGATGATGCCATCAATTATGGAGGAATCGGGATGGTGATTGGCCACGAATTAACCCATGCTTTTGATGATCAGGGAGCTCAATTTGATAAAGATGGAAATCTAAAGAATTGGTGGACCAAAGCAGATTATGAGAAGTTTAAAGCAAAAACTCAATTGCTGATCGATCGGTATGACACCTTTACGGTTTTGGATTCTGTGCATGTAAAAGGTGCAATGACTATCGGAGAAAATACTGCAGACAACGGTGGAATTTATATTGCCTACGATGCTTTCAAACTTACCCAACAAGGTCAGGATACAACCCAAATTGACGGATTTACTCCAGACCAAAGATTCTGTTATTCTATCGCCAGAATCTGGAGAGTGAAAACTCGGGATGAATACATGCAAACTTACGTGAATACCAATTCCCATTCCCCGGCCATGTGGAGGGTCAATGGACCTTTGATGAATTTTGAGCCGTTTTATACTGCTTATGGGATTCAAGCGGGTGATGCTAATTATAAAGCACCTGAGGAAAGGATAAAGATTTGGTAATGGATTAAGAACAAAAATAAAAGTGGCGAATCTTGAATATTGCTTGTTGAGCAAAGAGCGTTTGCTCCCAATCAATTCAAGTAATAAATGATAACATGTGGTAGTTACTCTTTTAGAAAGAATTATTGAGATTCTTTCTAAAAAGTTTTCCCTTTTGGACCCCATTTATTCCATTAAACTTTGAATAACTCCATTAATCCTTGTTTCTGCCACTTTTTTTTTGTGCAAAAGTTTTATCTTCATTGCAATAATATCCCAATTTGGGAACACCTTTTTTTCAATTGATTCATGCTTAGCACTAAACTAAATAGTCCTACTTTATCTAAAGATCTTTTACACAGAACTGATCTGGTTGAAAAGTTGGAAGAAAATAGTCTAATGCCTCTGATCCTTATATCTGCTCCGGCAGGTTATGGGAAGAGTGTGTTGGTAAGTCAATGGCTCAACTACTACCAAAAAGATTTTTCCTGGCTTTCTTTGGATGAAAGCATGAATAGTACTTCTGTTTTCATTACCTATTTGATTGATATTTTAGAGAAAATTGAGGGTTCTAAGAAGATTCAAAACATTTTTAAAAATAAACAAGAACTTCATTTCCTTTCCTGGGATGCCCTTATAAACAGAATCATCAATTCTGTAAACCAACTTCAGAAAAATTTCAGGTTGGTGCTGGATGATTATCACTTGATTAAAAATCCAGAAATCCACCAATTGGTAAAAGCATTGATCAATGAGAATTTAAGCAATTTACAGTTGGTTATAATCACCCGCTGGGACCCTCCATTTCAGTTGAGAGCACTGAGATTATATAATAAAATGTTGGAGCTCCGTATGCGTGATCTAAGATTTGAAAAATCTGAGATTCATCAGCTATTATCTACTGCTGATGACATTAGAATCAAGGATTCGGAGATTAACTCGCTTTTAGAAAATACGGAGGGATGGATTTTAGCGATTCGGATGTTTTTATTGGTAAAATCCTTTTCGGATCCTTTTTATGAAAACAATGAAAATGAAATATTAGCCAATGATCTTGATCGCTTGATGTTTCATATTAGTGAAAACATTGACCCGAATTTTTTTAGGTTAATGCAACTTTGTGCGCTTTTTGATCAATTTGACAAAGAGCTGATCAGTGCTATTTGTAGGATTGCTTTTCCCGATTCCTGTTCGGCTGAGACTTTCCTTTCCAAACTTGTCGAATTGAACTTTTTCTTAATCCCTATCAGAGATTCGCACGGAAAATTCAGATTCCATCATTTAATTGGCGATATTTTAAAAAGGCAGTTAATAAAGAGTGAACCAGCTTTAGCCAATACACTTTATAATGAAATAAGTGAATGGTATTCAGATAATGGCCTTGTTGATGATGCGATGAATTATTCGATCAAAGCTAATAACTACACTTTAGCCTGCAATCTGATAAAGACCCATAGGGGAGTCTTTCTGGAAAAAGGACAATGGTGGATTTTACAACGCTGGATAAAAAGCATACCACGGCAAATCCGTAATACCCATATTGATCTCTTACTTACAGAATTACTTATATGTGAAGAAACATGGAATCTTGATGATTTTTCTTCGATCCTGAACTTGTTAGAATCTATTGGGATTGAAAATTCTGACCCAGAAAATGTTTCGCGATATCTGTTTCATTTAGGCTACTATCTGACCTATGTCAGCCCAGATCCTAAAAAAGCAGAAGAATGTCTAGAAAGGTCAAAAGCTTTATATCAAGACGAAAGTGGTTTGTTTGGCGCCAGAAGGGAATTAATATTAGCCACAAGTAGACAGATGCTCGGTAATTCTGATGTTTCCTTGAGGGTACTTGAGAATATTCAAAAAGAATTTGATCATTCTTCAATAATGCATACTCGTGCCATTCACGGTAAAGTAATTGTTCACTTACTCTCAGGAAATTTTGAATCAGCAATTAATCAAGTAAAAAAGTTGCATTTTCTTGTTCAGGATACCGATTTTAATTTTTCAGAAGGATGGTGTCAGTATTTTTTTGGGAACTTTGCTTTTCAATCTTACCTACAGGATGAATGCGAACGGGCGTTTAAACAAATATTGGATTTGGAGGGCAGGTTACATTTCAGGGTTTATTTTGATGCCCTAAGTGGATTGGCTCTATTTAGTTCTTTAAAAAGAAATATGGAGGCAACTAATTCATTTCTAGAACAAATGAGTCAATTGGCCTCGAACCTAAATAACCCGAAGTTTCAAGATTACTCCGATTCCATTAGAGCAAGGGTTCTATGGCATAATGGCAAAGGGGAAAAGAAGTTAGACTGGGCATTGAACGATTGGGCGAAAGTACAGACGGGTAATTATTTATTTTTAATAGACGTTCCTGAACTAACAAAACTTCGAATCATTGTCACTCACGGATCCATTCAATTGGTAAAGGAAGCAATGGAGGTACTTAAAACTCTTGAATCATCCCTAAATGAAATTTATAACAACTACCACACTGTCGATATATCACTTTTGAAAGCAATAGCAGAATATCGCTTAGGTAATTTTGTGTCTGCAGAAAAGTCACTGGAAAAAGCCTTATTATATGCTGATAGAGATCAAATATCAAGGCCGATAGTTGAAGTATATCAAGTTTTACCAGAATTATTTAATCTCATTAGATCTTCAAGTGATTCTTTCCATACACTTGCTCGATTAGGCCTCAGCAAATCCACAGCTGTGAGAAATCCAGAAAAATTGATTTTTCAAGAATTAACCATAAGAGAACAAGAGATTGTAAAGCTTATTTCTGATGGACTCAGAAATAAAGAGATAGCCGATCAACTTAATATCTCTATCGTAACCGTGAAAAGTCACTTGACAAATATTTTTAAAAAGCTAAATGTCACCAGTCGTACTTCAATGCTTAGCACAATACGGAATATGTAATGAATACACATTCAGTATATTAAGTTTGGAGTCTTGCCATTAATTTTTTCTAAATCTATTGATTTGACTTAGATAAGGATTTTGAATTAACCCAGTCTTAGTTCACTGGCTTTTTTAAATACTGAGGTGTGAAAATTGTGACTCCAATCTCTAATCGAGCACCAGAGGATCCATCAAAAGCCCTGCCGTAGCTTATGGCTGGTACTATCGTGTTATTCGGTTCCCAACGAAATCCAATTTTGTACTCTGGTTTAGAATAAGCAGAGCCAGCTGTCCCATATACTTCTCCTACGATAGCTGATTTGGGAATTATCTTGTAAACTGCAATTCGGGTAGAATAAGTAAATCCTAATGCAGCCTCATTAATATCGGTATTGCTCCAATCTAATAGTGCTCCTGGCATAAGATCCCACGAAATGGTTTTATTAAATAAAACAAAAGTAATAGGGACAGCCGTCCAAATGCTTCTATGGGATTGTAAAAACTCAGTTTCATCCCAATATCCTGGAGACCTACCAAATCCCAAAAAAACAGCCCCACCACCATCATTTTCTTTGTTTACCCAAAACATGTATTTGGCATAACCCTGTAAATTGAAATGCTGTGGCACTAACTCTTTTTCGTTTTCCCAAAACAAGGAAGTTTGTACAAAAAACTCCCAATTAGGAATCAAGGCAAAAGACAATATCGCCCCGGAATTTCTTCCTCCTGCGGTCATCGTTACCGTCGTGGTTCCATGAGACATGGTGAGATAGTTGTCCGTATTAAATTGTTGTGCTTTAGTCTCTTTTAAGTTGAAGAAAAAACTAAAGATTAAAATGATAGCAACCCCCCATTTTTTTAGTAGGATCAAATGAGTTGTAACCATTAGAGTGTTGAATTTTTGCTCCAAATACAGCATGAAGTGTTTATTAGAATCATTCAAGTTACTTATGTTCTATGATCAGGACCCATTTTTCCTTTAAGGCCTTAAACATAAGAATCAAACAGGCCAATTATCCGCCAATATCCGTGCTTTAAACCAAATAAGTACCAGTCATCTAGTCGAATAAAGACCATAACCCTACTTTTTTGCGACTTAAGTCGTAGGAATAGTAAGATTCTCCCTTCGTAGCTTGGCTAAATGATAAGGGACGAAATAATTGATTTTAGGAAAATTATACCCAATGAATCCTCTGTCTATCAGATTAGGATTTCGGGTAAGGCCACCTCAGCTCTTTTAGCCATAGCCGGTGATATGCAAATTCAAAAGCAACCTGGAAAAGATGAAATTAATCTTATCGGTTGCTTTCCAGACCAATCTGCTCTTTTAGGGCTTCTTAATGCTTTAAATGACATTCGCCACGAAATACTATCAGTACGCATTTTAGAAACTGACTTATAGTTCGTTAACAAAAGAATTCAATCTCAATATATATCGGCGGTCAAATCCAAACAATAATAAAACTCAAACTAAAAAATGAAAGCTTTACAAAAACTATGGTGGCTCACCTTATTAAGAGGAATTATCCTTGTACTTCTCGCATTTTTTGTATTTCGACATCCCGTCGAGGCTTTGGTTGGAGTTGCACTCTATGTAGGAATTAGCTTACTGGTCACCGGAATAGTAAAGGCTGGGGCTTCATTTTCACTCAGAAATACGATTCCTAACTGGGGATGGGGATTGGCAGGAGGTCTCATTGATATTTTATTTGGTTTTGTCCTCCTTTCCAATCCTGCATTAACAGCAGCTTCTCTTCCTTTCGTGGTTGGTTTTTGGATTATCGTATCCGGCATCATGTCACTAGCTGAAGCATTTCAAAGCAGAAAAGAGGCCAACTCCCTTTGGGGATTCGGTATGGTGAGCGGCCTGATCTCAATAGTAATTGGCTATTTCATTACCAATAATGCACTGGTTGGTATGCTCACAATCACCACTTGGATGGGGATCGGTTTTGCAATTGCAGGCATAGTAAATATCATGATTGGCTTCAAACTCAAAACATTGAAGGATTTTTAGAATCAATCGAATAACTATTCAAAAAACATTTATCAATAAACTATTTATACTATGGGAGAAACATTTCAAACTTTAGAAGACAGCACAGGAGAGCAGTCAGTTGCTGTAATTCTGAGCACATCTCTTGGAGATATTGAAGTTGTGGTATATCCTCAACGAGCCCCCTTATCTGCAGGGGATTTTTTGGACTACGTGGATCGCGGGTTATTCAAAGGAGCGGCATTTTACAGGGTAATCCGTCCTGACAATGATGCCGGTTCGCCAATTATTGAAGCCATACAAGGTGGATTACTAACAGAGTCGCCTCCGACCGAATTCATTGCTCATGAATCCACGCAACAAACAGGCATTAAACACCTCGACGGAAGCCTCTCGCTAGCCCGTCGAGAAGTGGGTACTGCTACCGCTGCCGCCTTTTTTATAATAATCGGAGATCAGCCCAGTATGGATTTTGGGGGTAGTCGTAATGCTGATATGCAAGGCTTTGCCGCTTTTGGACGCGTGGTGAAAGGTATGGATGTAGTGCGGGCCATTCAGCAAATAAGGGAAACATCCGACGAAGGCCCTTTTGTAAAAGGTCAAAAGTTAAGTAATCCAGTTGCGATTGAATCAGTAAAACGCAAAGATTAATCCCTTTCCTTAGGATCTAAAGAACTCCAAATTAGATGAAATTAATTAGTAATTATCACGAAATAAATAAGTTATGAATTTAAAAAAGCAACTACTGGTATTAATTCTATGCCAGTTCAACTTGATGCTATTCGCACAAGAAAAACCCAAAAAGATTACACTTTTTACGAATGTACAAGTGTTTGATGGCACATCAGATAAGCTTATTAAAGCCGATGTTTTGGTGGAAGGAAACTTAATCAAACAAATATCCGCAGAACCTCTAATGGTAGCGCAAACCGATAATGTAACCATTATTGATGGGGGAGGGAACACCTTAATGCCAGGCATGATCGAAGGACACGGACACGTGATGTTCGCATCTGATTTGCCTAAATTATTAAATCAGGATGAGTTTGAGCAGGGTATCAATGCAGCAAGACGTGCAAATGACTATCTCATGCACGGTTTTACTACCATTCGTGATGCAGGCGGAAACGTTTTTGGTGTAAAACGTGCCATAGATCTGGACATAATTTCCGGACCCAGGATTTACCCAAGTGGCGCAGCCATAGGACAAACATCCGGACATGGAGATTTTAGATCACATGTAGATGGTCATCCCTATTATGATGGTGTAGATAATGGTGGAGTGGTAAACAAGTGGAAGCATACTTTAATTGCTGATGGTACTGATGAGGTACGCCGTGCTGTTCGTGACCAGTTATTTCGCGGAGCATCACAGGTTAAACTCCATACCGGAGGTGGAGTAACGAGCTTTACCGATCCGCTTCAAGCGGCACAGTATACGCCAGAAGAAATTAAGGCTGCCGTTGAAGAAGCAACAAGATACGGAACGTATGTGATGACACATTCGCAGATGAATAATAGTGTGGAAGCCGCACTGGATGCAGGCGTAAAATCCATAGAACATGGTCTTGTTCTTGAAGAAAGTACTGTAAAGCGAATGGCTGAACTTGGTGTTTTTTATTCGCCACAGTTGTTTTTACCATTACAGCCTACTGCAGGGAATCCAATGTTTCAAGACCCCATTCAGCAGGCCAAATTAAAGATTGTTGCAGAGGGCACGCGAGATGCCATTGCACTGGCAAAGAAGTATAAGCTTACGATACTTTGGGGAACTGACGTATTTTTTGGCAGTGCTCCATTCAATGCATTTGTTCAGGAATTCGCCTATCGTGATGAGTTCTTTACACCTACAGAGCAACTCCAACAAATAACAGGCAACAATGCCAAAGTTCTGGCTTTATCGGGCCTTAAGAATCCATATCCAGGTGCTGAACTTGGGGTGATCAAAGAAGGCGCTTTTGCAGATATGATCATTATAAAAGGAGACCCTACCAAAGACATCAAATTACTTATGGATGCCAATAACATTGGGTTTATAATGAAAGACGGTAAGATTTATAAAAACACTATCAAGTAAGGATGTATGTATGGAAAGGAGAAAATTTATTGCACTAGCTGGTTCTGCTAGTCTTGCTGCAGCATCAGGACCTTTACTTTCCTGCTCTAGTAAAAATGAAAAAGAAATGAATGAAGATCGAACTATTCACGACAAGATGATTGTGCTTGACGGCTGCTGTCCCCTCCTCACCTGGGGTATTGATCCAATGTCGGGCAGGGTAGATAAAGCGACTTTTGGCAAGGGGCCTGCTCTTTATATTGAAGGTGGCGTCACTGCAGCCGGGGCTTCGGTTGGGGGTACCCGTACCCCTGTGGAACTCACAAGAACTTCCCTCAAGCTCCATAATCAAATGATCGAGGACAATGGCTGGATCAAAGTAAAAAGCACCGCTGATATTCTACGTGCCA
>NZ_SNYF01000005.1:921048-954698 GCF_004362805.1 Algoriphagus boseongensis | reverse complement strand
GTGGAACTCACAAGAACTTCCCTCAAGCTCCATAATCAAATGATCGAGGACAATGGCTGGATCAAAGTAAAAAGCACCGCTGATATTCTACGTGCCAAGCGAGAGAAAACATTTGGGATATGGTACCTCTTCCAGGGCGCCTTTGCTGCTGAAGACAATTTGGACCTTCTCGAAGAGTTCAAGGAAAATGGTGTTGGCCAGGTGGCACCCACTTACAATTACCGAAACCGATTTGCAAGTGGACAACTAGATCGCTCTGATGCCGGACTGAGCATGGCAGGGGTAGACCTGATCAAGAAGTGTAACGAGTTGGGCATCATTGTCGATGGAGTTCACAATAGCGATAAAGATGTATTGGACATGATTGAATTCTCAAGCAGCCCGGTAATCATTTCTCACTCCAATGCCAAAGCAGTTTACAATCACCCTCGAAATGTTCCAGATGATGTGATTAAGGCGATTGGTCAAAAAGGTGGTGTCGTTGGCGCAGTTGGCTGGCCGACGTTTGTAAGCGATAGTCAGTTCCCCACCTTTGACCAATTCTTCGCGCATATCGAACATATTATTGAAGTGGCCGGTATCGATCATGCCTCCATTGGAATGGATTATTTCTATATGATTCAAGGGCTCATGACGGATGATGAAGCACAGAAGCTCTACGACCAGATCATCGCGAGCGGTGCCTGGACAGCTAAGGAGTACGGGCATCCTCCCTATGCCTACCCGACTGGTCTCAAGACACCAGCAACCTTCTACAACATCACCAATGGTCTTCTCAGTAGGGGTTACAGTGTAGAAGATACCCAAAAAGTAATGGGAGGAAACTTAATGCGAGTCATGAAGGAGGTCTGGGGAGCGTAATGAATACACGAAACCGCTATAAGTAATAAAATAAGATTCAGTAATAAAATATACAGCAAAATGGAAAAAGAAATGGAATTAAACGATTTGATGAAAGGTGAGATATTTACCTCAAAACAATCAGTAATTATTAATGGAAAAACCATAAATCTTGATGCTGAAACAGGGACAATTCAGCTACGTGATGAAAATGATAAGCCTATTGCTTTATCTGGATTTACCCATTATAAGAAGACAGACACAAATGAAAATAGACCAATCGTGTTTGCATTTAACGGGGGACCGTTACAAGCTTCCTTCTGGTTACATATTGGTATTCTGGGTCCTAAACGAGTTGTAACAAATGACCCATTTCATACCAATCCCGCTTCTTATAAAGTAGTAAATAACGAATTTTCTATACTAGATAAGGCTGATTTGGTATTGATCGATCCAATTGGTACGGGTTTTAGTAAACCCATCGGTGAATCAAAATTTGAAGATTTTTGGGGAGTGGACCAAGACATCCGCAGTATTGGACTATTCATTGAACAGTTTTTAGCCAGAACAGAAAAGTACAATGCCCCAAAGTATATACTGGGTGAAAGTTATGGCACTTTAAGAAGTGCAGGGGTAACAAAATACCTTCAGGATAGAGGTGTTGTCATGAATGGTGTAATTATGATCGGAGCAGTATTAGAGATGCATAATTTGCTATTTGGACCGGGAAATGACATTTGTTATTTAATTCATTTCCCTACTTATGCGGCAACTGCGTGGTATCATAATAAAGTAAAGGATAAAGGTGAAAGTCTTGAGTCTTTTTTAAATGATGTCCGAAAATTCACTGAAAATGAATATGCCCCTGCACTCTTTAAGGGTGATCAATTAACGGATACAGAAAGGAATACTGTAGCTCAAAAATTAGCAGATTATTCTGGTGTAAGTAAGGAGTATTGGCTTAAGGCTAATTTTCGCGTTTCAAACAGCGAGTTTTTTCAAGAACTTTTAAGAGACACCGGCTTAACTGTCGGAAGACTTGATTCTCGTTATACTGGTGTTAATGAAAATTTATTATCACAATTTGCTTTGACAGATCCTGCTGGCGATGCCATTTTACCTCCAATCATAGGAGCATTTAAGGATTATTTATACAACGATTTAAGTGCTGGAAAACATTTGACCTATACACCAATGGCTGCTACAAGACCAAATTTCAAATGGGATTGGAGACACAGCGGAAATATTGTTTGGAACGCAGACCTAGCGGTTAGCACCTTGCCTGACCTGACATCAGCGATGAAGCGAAACCCAAATCTGAAGGTTTTAATTCTCAACGGATATTACGATGTAGCAACTGTTTTCTATGGTGTAGAATATTCTATCAATCATATGGGCCTGGATGCAGAATTAAAGAAAAATATCATTATGAAATATTACGAATCAGGTCATACGCTGTACGTACATGAACCGTCAAGGCCGAAAATTAAAAATGATATAGACGAGTTTATTGATCAAACTTCTAAATAAAAAAGCTCATAACGGTTAGTATATAGCGCATTGTGCCATATACTAACCGGCTTTTGAATAATTACTTGTTATGGAAAAAGTCTGAAAACAGTAATGCTTATACAAAACCAATATGAGCAATTTCATATAACAAGATTTAAAAATTAAACCATATACAACAAAATGAAAACAAAACTTCTCACTTTTCTGCTTTTGCTTTTTATTCAAATTTCATTCGCTCAAGAGAAATCTGAATTAAACGAGTTGCCGAAAGGTGAGGTATTTACCTCAAAACAATCAGTAATTATTAATGGAAAAACCATAAATCTTGATGCTGAAACAGGAACAATTCAGCTACGTGATGAAAATGACAAGCCTATTGCATTATCCGGGTTTACCCATTATAAGAAGACAGATTCAAATGAAAATAGACCAATCGTGTTTGCATTTAATGGCGGACCGTTGCAATCTTCCTTCTGGTTACATATTGGCGTTTTAGGCCCAAAACGAGTTGAAATTAATGACCCAACCTACACCAAGCCTGCCCCTTACAGCATTGTTAATAATGAATACTCGATTCTAGATAAAGCTGATTTGGTTTTAATCGATCCAGTTGGTACCGGTTTTAGTAAACCCATTGGAGAATCAAAATGGGAAGATTTTTGGGGAGTGGACCAAGATATCCGCAGTATTGGACTATTCATTGAACAGTTTTTAGCTCGGGAAGGAAAATTCAATACTCCTAAGTACTTATTGGGTGAAAGTTATGGCACCTTAAGAAGCGCAGGCGTTTCTAAATACCTACAGGATAAAGGTATTGCAGTGAATGGGGTCATTATGATTGGTGCTGTATTGGAGATGCATCATTTACTATTTGGCCCAGGAGATGATGTTTCTTATTTGATTCATTTCCCTACTTATGCGGCAACGGCATGGTATCACAACAAAGTAAAAGATAAGGGAGAAAGTCTTGAGTCTTTTTTAAATGATGTCCGAAAATTCACTGAAAATGAATATGCTCTTGCACTCTTTAAGGGTGATCAATTAACAGATGTAGAAAAGAATGCTTTGGCTCAAAAATTAGAAGATTATTCTGGTTTAAGTAAGGATTATTGGCTTAAAGCAAATTTACGTGTCATTAACAGTGAATTTTTTCAAGAACTTTTTAGAGATACCGGCTTAACTGTCGGAAGACTTGACTCTCGATATACAGGTACCAATGAGAATTTGTTAGCGCAATCTGCTCTAACAGACCCTGCAGGTGATGCTTTTTTAAGTCCAATTGCAACGGCATTCAAAAATTATTTATACAATGATTTAAAAGCAGGTAGTCATTTAACATATACACCGATGGTAACTTCTCCTACTTTTAAGTGGGATTGGAGACACAGCGGAAATGTGGTTTGGAATGCACAATTAGCCATTAGTACCTTGCCTGATATGACATCAGCAATGAAACGCAACCCGAATCTGAAGTTTTTAATTCTCAACGGGTATTATGATGTGGCAACTGTATTTTATGGTGTAGAATATTCAATCAATCATATGGGCCTGGATGCTGAATTAAAGAAAAATATCTCTATGAAATATTATGAAGCAGGCCATATGTTGTACGCGCATAAGCCGTCTATACAAAAATTGAAAAATGATATAGATGAGTTTATTGATCAAACTTCTAAATAAGATAACTGATAAAAAGTTAGTATAATATAACTATTAAAGACTTAAAACATGAAAGACGAAAAAAATAAAAGTCGATTAAAATTGGTTATAAAAATGCAGGTTGTGTGGTTGGTCGTGGCTATTCTTTTTCATGTAGTTAGTCTGATCAGAGTTTGGATGGGCTTAACACCACTGTCTGAAGCGGCTCCGATAAATAGTATCATAAGTTTATGTATAATTTATATCCCCCTTCTGTATCTCGGCTGGAAATCACATTTAGTGATCTATGGTTTGATTAATTGTTTTGTGTTTGGCATGATGCTATTTACGGGCGAGATCCCTAGAGTAATGATGTATTTTTCTCCAGAGGGAATAGCTGCTTATCAGGCAGCAGCTATAGGATGGTTTGGTGGTATTTTGATCAACGGGATAGGTATTCCTTTAGGTTTCTATGGGAGTTTCTTGGCCCTGAGCATGGCGTGGAGGCAAAAATCTAATCATCCTAATAAATGAAAAAATAGCAAAGGCGCGAGAAGTTAATCTGCCAAAGTTCATTAATGAAAAACTAAATAAAAACGAGTATTAATTTTTAAAAACAAAAATTATGAAAGACGAAAAAAAAGAACTGAATGAAGATCGATCTATTCATGACAAGATGATTGTGCTTGACGGCTGCTGTCCCTTGCTCACCTGGGGTATTGACCCAATGTCGGGCAGGGTAGATAAAGCGACTCTTGGCAAGGGGCCTGCTCTTTATATTGAAGGTGGCGTAACTGCAGCCGGGGCTTCGGTTGGGGGTACCCGTACCCCCGTGGAACTCACAAGAACTTCCCTCAAGCTCCATAATCAAATGATCGAGGACAATGGCTGGATCAAAGTAAAAAGCACCGCTGATATTCTACGTGCCAAGCGAGAGAAAACATTTGGGATATGGTACCTCTTCCAGGGCGCCTTTGCTGCTGAAGACAATTTAGACCTTCTCGAAGAGTTCAAGGAAAATGGTGTTGGCCAGGTGGCACCCACTTACAATTACCGAAACCGATTTGCAAGTGGACAACTAGATCGCTCTGATGCCGGACTGAGCATGGCAGGGGTAGACCTGATCAAGAAGTGTAACGAGTTGGGCATCATTGTCGATGGAGTTCACAATAGCGATAAAGATGTATTGGACATGATTGAATTCTCAAGCAGCCCGGTAATCATTTCTCACTCCAATGCCAAAGCAGTTTACAATCACCCTCGAAATGTTCCAGATGATGTGATTAAGGCGATTGGTCAAAAAGGTGGTGTCGTTGGCGCAGTTGGCTGGCCTACGTTTGTAAGCGATAGTCAGTTCCCCACCTTTGACCAATTCTTCGCGCATATCGAACATATTATTGAAGTGGCCGGTATCGATCATGCCTCCATTGGAATGGATTATTTCTATATGATTCAAGGGCTCATGACGGATGATGAAGCACAGAAGCTCTACGACCAGATCATTGCGAGCGGTGCCTGGACAGCTAAGGAGTACGGCCATCCTCCCTATGCCTACCCGACTGGTCTCAAGACACCAGCAACCTTCTACAACATCACCAATGGTCTTCTCAGTAGGGGTTACAGCGTGGAAGATACCCAAAAAGTAATGGGAGGAAACTTAATGCGAGTCATGAAGGAGGTCTGGGGAGCTTAATGCCTAGGGCCGTCAGGAAAGGGTTCAGGAGTCATTAAACGGAGTGTTGGCTATCGAGTAAAATTCCGGAATAGGACTCCTGACCTTAAAGTCATAAGACAAATAACATTTTAGCCATTTAGAATTAAATCGAAATGAGCAAACAATACAGAATCAACGACATGCGGAAGATGGAAACAAGCATGAATCAAGATTTTGACGGACTAGGAAATCCTCAGAAGTAAATGGAAAATCCAAAAAAAGATTCAAAAGCGTTTTCTGCTTCAGCAAAGGTATCCTTTGACGATGCATGGAATTTTATCATGAAAGTAGGCTTGGCAGCGCATAAATACGGCGCTACGTCAGGAAGATTAGAATTTCTATTAAAAGGCTTAGCGCAAGATTTTGGCTATAAAGGCAATTTTAAATCTACTCCTGTAGAAATCAGGTTTGGCTTGCAGGAAACGACAGATGCACCAAAACGTGCAGAAGTTTTGGCTACACCACCCTCGAATATTGATTTGGATAAGCTCGCCCGATTAGGCGATGTGTTGAACGAAATTAATGCCGGGACTTTATCTCTGAATGATGCCGCGCCGCGCATTGATGCCATTGACCAAATTCCCCCTCCATGGGGCAAATTTCCAAGCATGCTAGGGTATGTATTTACCGGATTTGGTTTTGCGCTACTTTTGGGAGCGGGATGGACGGATACGTTATTGGCAGCGGTATTTAGCCTCATTGTTTATGGAATAGTTTTACTCTCTCCTCGCTTGGGTACTACTGCCGTGAAGTGGATGCCTCTTACAAGCGCTTTAGTTGTCGGCTTTCTTTCCGGACTGATTAAACATTGGGTACCTGATTTAAATCTGGTTTTAGTTATTCTTTGTGGCGTCATCATGTTGCTGCCTGGCTACGCCATTAGTCTAGGAACTGGAGAATTAGTGACGAAACAGGTCAAATCAGGCTTATACAATTTGAAGAGTGGATTAACTGCGCTTGTTAAACAGATTGCAGGAGCTATAATTGGAGTCCGCCTGGCCAGCGTTTTTGTAACCATTGGAGCTGAAGCCCCACAAGCACCCGTAGATCCAAAGTGGATAATTCTTTTTTTTCCATTGCTGCTAGTGGGTTTGGCCCTTGCATTTCAGGTTCCTCGGAGAGATTTAGCTTGGTCGGTTTTGGTTTCTGCCATTGCCTATTTGGGGGTTTTGGGTGGTAGTTCGATAATGAATGCTAACCTGGGTAATTTGCTAGGGACAATCCTTGCTGTAATTGTTGGAAGCTTGTGGTCACTTAAAACAAGCCGACCAGCATCCATTGTTGTCATGCCTGCCATTCTTTTACTGGTGGGCGGTACTATTGGCTTTCGCGGTTTAGCCACCATGGCTAGTGGAAATATGGTACTTGGATTGGAGCAATTTTTTCAGATGTTCATTGTGGCCCTAACCATAATGGTAGGTGTTTTAATAGGTTTATTCATTATGCGACCTAAACCTAACTTGTAATAACTGCTTAAAGATTATAGTAATAAACTAGATATGTTAAAAAGAGAAAATCAAATCTATTTTTTTAAGAATTTAATATGTCAAGTTAAAAGTAATTATTAACCAAATAGAAGAATTGTAGTATCAAGTTTTAGCTAATCTTTATATAACCACCATATAATAAAAAAATAATAATGCTGACACAAAAATATAAGAACCCAAATTGGATAGTCTTGGCTTTCTCGGTCTTAGTGAATAATAAATTAAATATGAAAATTATGAAATACAGCATTTCATTGTCTTTGATCTTTATCTTAGGCTTTATCAATTTGAGCCATGGCCAGATCCTTCAGCCTGCCGATACTACAATGAGGGATTCATTAAACCTAAGTAAGAAGATAGTTCCGGCTGGTGACCGTAAAGAGCAAGTTGTCCTTTACACAGGCGAAGATTTGGTACAAGACTCATTTATCGGTTCTTGGCCTATGTTTGGCTCGGGGCTGCGAATGAAGGTTGGTGGATATGTAAAAACAGATCTAGTCTATGATTTTAGCGGAACACTGGATCCTACCTCGTTTTTGATGTCAACCATTCCTGTGGAGGGCCAACCGGAGTACGGCAGCAGGGGATATATGAACTTCTTTTTGAAGGAAACTCGCTTTAACATAGATGTTCGTAGAACAACAGGTAAGGTTCCTTTAAAGCTTTTCATTGAAGGTGATTTCTTTTCTAAAGGGGATCAATTTCGACTTCGCCATGCATATATCGTCGCCGGAGATTTTATTATTGGTCAAACCTGGACAACGCTTTCCGTCATGGAATCTATTCCCAATTTAATTGATTTTGCAGCCGGCGACGCGTTGTTTGGTGGAAGGGCAGCACAGGTTAGATATCAAAAGAATCTTTCAGATCAACTTAAGTTAGCGGTTGCTATAGAACATATTTCCTTCCTTGGCATAGAAAATCCAAATAACCTGCCTGGAAAAGCCATATATCAGCTTCCACTTATACCCATTAGACTTGATTACAGCTGGAAAACAGGTTTATTGGCTCTTGGCGGCAGTATTGGCATGTTAAGCTGGAGTGGTGGTGCAAATGGGCCTAATCCGAATGCATTTCAGACCAGTGCTGTGGTGGCAGGACGGCAGTATTTTGGAAAAAATACTTTTTTTACCTGGAATGTAAGCTACGGTCAGGCTTCGGGTGAAAACATTATGGCTTTTGCAGGAAGTAATGCAAACGCTGTACTTTCTGCAGATGGTAAGTTGGAACGAATGCCATCATTTTCAGCTGTTTTTGGTGCTAAACATAACTGGAGTGACAAGTTGGCAAGCAATTTCTCCTATGCCTATGGTTGGTTGAATGTTCCTTCTTCCCGCGCCCCATTTGCATTGAAGGATGGAGCCATTAGCCATGTGAATCTAATTTACACTCCGCTGGCATACTTTTCCACCGGTATCGAATATATGACAGGTGCTCGCAGAGCTTCCAACGATGCGTTTGGCAGAGGCAATCGAATCCAGATGATGGCGAAATTTACGTTTTAGAGTACTTGCGGATTAATGAAACCAAGGTAGATTTAGAATTTATGATCAGATATTATAAGTTCATTGGAGGAAACCCAAGTACATAACCAACCATTAGTTATTTTTATAATTGATGGCATCAACTAAAATTCTTAGAAATAAATGAATTGCAATTTCATATTTCCCATTCGGCCTAAGACTCTCTCTGTGGTCGTGGTATTGGTGTTTTTTTTATCTCACTACTCCTTGGCCCAAGAGAATGATAAAAAGGATGACTCTACCCCATATGAATTGATGTCCAGTTACTACAACAAGGATTTTCATCCTTTTAAAAAGAGAAACATTTATTTAGGAATGGCATTTGGATTGGAAGACAAGCAATCGACCAATACTACAGGACTCTTCGAAAACATCATCGCCGGCGACCGGCTCAACTATGACCTTTTATTGAGAGCGGGATATTATACAGGCGATTATGGAATGGCCGGGATAAATTTTAAGTATTACCAAAATAGATTTGAAGGACAAGTTTTTCGAGAACCTGATACCCTTCAATCAAATTCCATAAGTAGGGGCATTGAATTTACGCCAAACTTTCGGTCTTCTGTGCCCCTGACAGACAATGAACGCCTTAGTTTTTTCACGGAAGTGGGGTTGACCTTTGGATTTGGCAATACACTAAGACGAACTGTTAAAGATCTTGATGTGGTAGATAAGACCTTTTCATCTGATTTCAATTTCCGCGTGGGTATCAGTCCCGGTATTACTTTTTTTGCTATGGAAAACTTTGCCTTTGAGATTCAACTGAATGTGCTAGGCTATGAACTTCAAGTCCGTGACCAAAAGGTCAATGATGGGGTAGAATCAAGGGAGATCAGGCAAAATGTGGATTTCAAAATTGATCTTCTTTCCCTGAATCTTGGGCTGGCATACTATTTTGGATCTAAAAGATAAATAGCATCAATTATGAAAAAATATAGCATACTGTTCTTTTCTACCATTTTTTTATTTTCCTGTGTCAAGGAAGATTTCTTTGGCTTATCAAACTATGGGAATATCAAGTCTATAGTTGTAAGCAACCAGGCTAGCAATCCAGTGATCAATACCAATGAGTTTACCGTAGAAGTTGAAATCCCAGCAGGAGTTGATCTTTCTAACATCTCAATTCAAAGCTTGGAACTATCTTCATTCGCCACTGCAGACAAGCAAGTTGGGGACAAACTTGACCTACGAGAACCTCAACAGATTCTTGTAAGGGCGGAGGATGGAAGTTTGCACACCTGGACCATCACATCATTTGTAGCATCCGCAACTCCTCAGCTAAACAATGGAAATCTCAATCAATGGTATAAAACGGGTTCGGATTATTATGAGCCAGGAAAGGATGCTGCATCAACAATTTGGGGAACTGGCAATCCTGGCACCCAGATTTTGAATAAACTGGCAACTGTTCCATTTGATTTAGGAAATGGGAATCTCGCTGCACAAATGATTACATTGGACAATGGTAGGCTGGCAGGCACATTTGGTGCACCCATATCTGCTGGATCAATATTTACAGGTGTTTTTGATTCGGACAAAATTGACCCCTCTAATCCACAGGCCGCCATAGATTTTGGAACTCCTTTTAGTGGCAGACCTGAGAAACTGAGGTTAAAATATAAGTACCAAGCTGGTGAAGTAAATAAGGATAAACAGGGTAATGAATTAGGGTACCCCGACATGTTAGATATTTATGCGCTCTTGGAAATAAGATTAGGTGGTAAAACAGAGCGTTTGGCTACAGCTTGGTTTAGAAGTAGCAATAATCAGGCAGATATGATTGTCTTAGAGATTCCATTTACTTACGGTGAACTTGATAGCACATTCCCGGATTATATGAAACCCGTTGATCAAGCTTATGTTAGCTCCGATTCCGCTGCATTTGTATTACCAACGCATATCATTTTTGTGGCTTCCTCCAGTTTCGATGGTGCTAATTTTAGCGGAGCGATAGGTAGTACCCTAATTATAGATGATGTGGAAATGGTCTATAAAAAGTGAAATAGTAAAGGCTTGGTACGATGACAGAGCAAAATCGGGTCGGCAAGTCAACTAAGGTACATCTGCCAGCTTGTTATTTAATAGAATGGCTAGCCCTAAAAACACTACTTTTTTAATAACTTGAAAAACACTGGTCACTCTGGACAAGAAAAGGGTTGTGACTTTGACCGAATTATCCACATGAAAGAGGGAAAAATCTATAAAAACATTGGTAAGTAAGCTGGTTGAGATTATTTTAAACCAAAGAAAAACAATGCCTAATTACCCGACAGGAATAATAAAGTTGATCGCTGATGAATAAATCACCGGAAAATTTTTCCAAAACTCAATTCGTTGCGAAGTCCAAACTTTACAAACCTGCTTTAAGGAAAGAGTTTGTAAATCGAAAAGCTCTTATAGAACGGTTAGAAGCCAATATTTCTGCACCTTTCACCTTGGTCTCTGCTTCAACAGGTTGTGGCAAAAGCATAACGGTAAGCCAATGGATTGAAGAAAAGGGCCATAATTACGGATGGCTCTCCCTTGATGAGGAACACAATGACGTGCAGGTTTTCATAACGTATATAGTTGCCTTATTCAAAGAACAATGGCCGCAAAGAACCTTCCATTTGGAATCTTTGCTGGGAGCAAGTGATCTGCCATCGCATTTAATTTCCGCCCTTCTGATCAATGATTTGGATGAATCCCACGAGCCATTTGTTTTGGTCCTGGATGACTATCACGTTATCAGAGAACAGAAAATTCATGAAATCATCCAGGAAATTTTGCAGTTTCCTCCTGAGAAATTTCATTTGGTGATTCTGACCCGACGGGACCCTCCATTTAAAATGGCCAGGCTAAGGGCACAGAATAAGCTGCTTCAAATCAGAATGGTGGACCTCGCATTTACTGCGGAGGAGGCAATAAAACTTCGATCTAAAATTGCTTCCACAATTACGGATGAACAAATAAAGTCCTTAATCCAGAATACAGAAGGATGGATTACAGGTATCACTGTAGGACTTATGGGATTAAATGAGGGGATTGCATTTGAAAAAATTCTGACATCTCTGACAAGTAGCAATTCCATAATTTCGGATCTGTTTGATGAAGTTGTCTACAAGGGCTTGCCAATTAATATCCAAAAATACCTGATTTTGACTTCCTTGATGGATCAATTCTCATTGGAATTAATCAGAACAATGGAAGCTGCCATTGATGACAGTGACCTGTCACCATCCGGGAGTGGGGAATTTATACTATTATCAAGGGAGCGAAATTTCTTTCTCATTCCACTTGATTCCACGGGCCAGTGGTACAGATATCACCACTTATTCAAGAGCCAGCTGAATTATCGAACCGAACGTTATTTTAGCAAAGAAGTGGTTGAGCGTCTTTATAAAGCAGCGAGTGGTTGGTTCGAGGAAAACCAAATGTTTGAAGAAGCACTGATTAATGCAATTCGATCTGAGGATCTTCAATTTGCTGTGGCAGTTTTTAAAAGGCATCGAATTGAATTGTTCAATCAGGATCGGATCCAAAGGCTGAATCGGTTTATCGCCCTTTTTCCCCCTCAGGCGAGGAATAATTCCTTGGAAATAGTACTTAGTTCGGCAATGTTGGAGAACTATTATGGTAATATTACGGATTTGGCAAAACATACTCGTCGTGCCGAAGAGCTATCCAAAGAGCTGGATCCCCACAAACCCTATGACAGGAAGTTGCTTGGTGAGTTACACTCGTTAAAGGATATTATGTCCTTCAAATCAGGGGACATGGAGGGAACACTCTTTCATGCGGAGAAAGCCATGGAGTTCATCCCCGGGGATGAACACTATTTTCAACGTGACTACTCAGTCGCCTATTATACCATGGCACTGTCCATCAAAGGTTTCAAAGACAGGGCATTGGAGAAACTGGATACTGAGTTCAGGAAATTAGCGTCTTCGGATCCATTTTATAAGATGCGCTTATTGCAGGGAAGATGTATAATTCATTTACTGGAAGGTAATACAGACCTGATGGCGACTGATGGCGAAGCCCTGAAAACGTTCATAGCCCCAGAGGTATTCCCAGCTGCCTGGATGATAGGTGCATATTGTTTAACCGCTTCTCAATACATGACGAACCGTCTCGATAAAATCGGGTCATACCACGAAGATGTAAAAAAACACCGTTATAAAGATTGGCCCTTAGGGATTATGAACCTTTACTTTATAAAGTGTCTTTCGGACATGGCTGCAGGAAGATGGCAGGAATTAGACCGGGAAATAGTTCACTGCGAAATACTGGCAAATGAATTTGGCCAGGAATCGATTAAGGGATTGGTAAAAGCATTTCAAGTTGAATTGTTTCTTAGAAAGGGTGATATTGATAGTGCGATAGCTATTTCACCATTCGCAAACTTCAACTTACAACCTACTTTTTGGTACTATTACATACCAGAATTAACCCAGGTAAAGCTCTTTATTCAAACTGGTATGGAGGAAAAAGGAAAGGACCTTCTTCAAGGTTTAACACAAAAGGCCAGGGAGTTTCACAAAAAAAATATGCTTATTCAGTGCCTTGCGCTTCAGGCAATAATTTATGCAGGGGAATCCCAGTATGAGGCTGCAAAGACCCCATTGCAAGAAGCCCTGACGCTGTCAAAAAATTTAAAGAATAAGCGTGCCTTACTAGATCTGGGTAGGGCTATCCTTCCTTTATTGAAGGAAATAGTTGAAGACCAGGTAGATAACGCTTACGTCTTGGAGCTTTTACAGGCCTTTGAAGAAGAGAAACATTACTCCCTTAAAATAGGCTCTGATAATATAATAAAGCCTAAAAGATCTAACTCAGATTTGTCAAAACGTGAGTTGGAAATTCTTTCGTTAGTTTCCCGGGGGGCCAATAATGGGGATATAGCAGAGGAATTATCCATTTCCCTAGAAACCGTTAAAAAACATCTCTACAGGGTTTACCAGAAACTTTATGTCAAGAATCGAATGGCAGCGGTCCGCAGGGCTCAGGAACTCGATTTATTACCCGGGTAGTAAACCCTGACAAAAATCATACTCCATATCTCTTCTCTTTATTAAATGTCCACTTTAGTGGCTATTGCTGATGGATTTCGATCAATACTTTTGAGGTGATCAAACCTTCAGCACCTTGTCTCATCCACATACCTATACTATTCAGTTTTCAGGCCCTGGCACGTATCGAATCAGGGTCCTTGGGAACATAGGTAAGAATATGCTGGATCTCTTTGAGGGGATAGTGGAAAGCGTGGATGATATCGGTGAAGGAAAGGTTTCCACTTCAATAATCGTAAATGTCCTTGATCAGGCCCAATTATGTGGCATCATCAATATATTCTACGACCATCGCCTGGCACTTATCTCCCTTATTTGGGCTCCATCTTACATCAAAGAGAATATTAGTACTTGAAAACACTCGGATTATGAATAAATCACTTTTAACCCTCTTGATTTCTGTACTTATTTTAAGCAGCTGTAATCAGGCAAGCACTGAAAAAGAGGCAGATCCGAATCAGGAATTTGACGTCGTCATCCTTAATGGACGCGTCATGGACCCGGAGACCAACTTTGAAGGTATCAGAAACGTCGGTGTTAAAGACGGTAAAATTGCGATTATCACTGAAGCTGAAATTTCTGGAAAAGAAACCATTGATGCTACTGGACATGTTGTTGCCCCCGGTTTTATTGACACCCACTATCATGCAACCGACGTGTTCGCTACCAAAATGGCATTAAGAGACGGTGTCACTACAGGTATGGATCTTGAAGCCGGTTCGTTCAATGTAAAAGCGTGGTACGACGAAAAAGCAAAGACGGGGTGGCAAGTCAACTACGGTACAACAGCCAGCTTGTTATTTAATAGAATGGCTGTTCATGATCCTGATGCTGAACTTAGCGGTCCAGTCGATTTTTCTACTGTTCCAACTTATGCAGCCAAAGCTTTGACAGATGGCGTTCAAGGTTGGGCAGATACTAATTCCTCTATCGAGGAAATGAATAAAGTGATGGCTTTAATGGATGAAGATCTTCGACAAGGAGCCATTGGTGTTGCTGTGCCCGGCGCATATATGGCTAAGGGAATGACCAGCTACGAGCTTTTTACCGCACAACGGGCCGGCGCTAACTATGGCCGTCTTACATCCGTTCATACCAGGTATCATCTTATATCAGAAACACCCACTGAAGCTCCAATAGCCTTCGACGAGGTGTTTACCAATGCAATGTTGTTAGACGCTCCCTTATTGATGGCACATAATAATGATTATGGCTGGTGGGAAATTGAAGAAAAATTGCAATTGGCAAGAGAAAAAGGATTGAATATGTGGTCTGAGTATTATCCTTATGCTGCCGGATCAACAGCGATAACAGCGGCTTTCTTAAGCCCTTCGGAATGGGTGGAGAAACGTGGTTATAAATACGAAGAAACCATCTACGACCCTGTTGATGATCAATACCTTACCAACGAAACGTATGCTGCATTGATGAAAAAAGATCCGGGAAGATCAGTTGTGGTCGAATTCCCCTATCGAAAAGCGTGGATGAATCACTGGTTGGCAATTCCTCACATGACTATTGCGAGTGATGCGATGGCAGGCGTTGGTGCAGACGGTACTTTATTGCCATGGGATGCGGATTGGACTGAATACCGAGGCCACCCTCGTACCTCTGGCTCGCATGGTGCTGCATTCCGATTGGCTCGCGAACAGGGTGTGCCATTGATGTTTACTATATCGCAAGCCAGTTACTGGCCAGCCAAACACTTGGGAGATACCGGGCTTGAAGCCATGAAGGAACGCGGCAGAATTCAAGTTGGAAAAATTGCGGACATCACCATTTTTAATCCTCTTTCCATTACAGATAATTCAAGCTTCAAAGTAGGCGAGCATGGTACCCCTACCACCGGTATTCCTTATGTAATTGTGAATGGGGTTATCGTAGTAAAAAACAATGAAGTACTGCCCGTAAAACCAGGACAGGAAATTCGTTTCCCGGTTGAAGCCAAGGGAAGGTATACACCAATCAATCAAGAAAAATGGTTAAATGAACATACTATTGGTCTAAATCCAGAGCTTGGAGAGATGCATTTAGATGATGACTCTGGTGCGGGAAAAGCAGTGAAGAAAAATTAATTAGAATTTAAAATTCATAACATGAAAAAATCACTTTTAACCCTCTTCATTTCTGCACTTTTTTTCAGCAGTTGTAATGAGACAAGCACTGAAAAAGGGGCTGACCCCAATCAGGAATTTGACATAGTCATCCTTAATGGCCGCGTCATGGATCCAGAAACCAATTTTGACGGGATCAGAAATGTGGGTATCAAAGACGGTATAATCTCATTAATTACCGAAGATGAAATTAAAGGTAAAGAAACCATTGATGCTACTGGACAAGTTGTTGCCCCCGGTTTTATTGACGGGCATCAGCATTGTATAGAGCCCTATATGTATAACCTCATGCTTCGCGATGGTCGAACCACCATTATGGATTTGGAGGTGGGTGCCTACGGACCCAAATTAGATGAATGGTACAAACGCCATGAAGGGAATACTCCTTTAAATTATGGAGTTGCGGTAGCACATGAGTTGGCACGAGCAGCAGTACTTGATGGCTTCAATGAGTGGGAATTCTTGTATACCATGGATGCATTGAAAACCCGTGTAAAAGATGGTTGGTCGAAAACAAGGCCTAACCTGGAGCAAGGGAACGAAATATTGGCTCAAATTGATGAAGGGTTACGCCAGGGAGGTATTGGTATCGGTTCAACAGTGGGTTATATGCGCGAGGGGGTATCCACTCGTGAAATTTATGAATTGCAAAAATTGGCAGGCGCCTATGGCCGTCAGATAGGTATGCACTTTAGAGGTACCCCTGGAGACGATGTGGCCGAGGTAAATGGTATACAGGAAATGTTGGCCAATGCGGCTGCCCTGGGCGCACCAGCTATTGCCATCCATTTCAATAATCCCGGATACAATCTGGTACACGAATTATTGGTTAAAATGCGTGAACGAGGCTTCAACGTTTGGGGCGAAATATATCCTTATGCTGCAGGATCCACCGCTTTAAATGCCGTTTTTCTCGAGCCCGATGTTTGGATAAAATCTTTAGGCAACAAATACGAAGAAACGGTGCAAGACGTGGCCACAGGGGAGTGGTACACCCAGGAAAGCCGTGAGGAAATGTTGAAAAAAGAACCCACAAGAGCTGTTATAGTATATAAAATGCCAAAGGAAGCCATTGTTGATTGGCTAAAAATGCCGGGGGTGGCCATTGGTAGCGATGGTATGCCTTTAATTCCATTTACGGGTCTGACCAGAAATACACCCTATGAAGACTTGCCCAATGTTCATCCTCGTTCTTCTGGCGCATTTGCGAAAACATTGCGTTTTGGCCAAGACAATAACATTCCATTAATGCAATTGGTGTCCATGACCTCTTACAATTATGCCAAGCCATTAGGCGACATGGGTTTAAAAGCCATGCAAGTGCGTGGTCGCATGCAGGAAGGTATGGTGGCTGACATCACCATCTTCAGTCCTGAAAATGTCAAAGACAATGCAACTTATGAGAAGGGTACAACCCCATCGACAGGAATTCCTTATGTTTTAGTTAACGGGGTAATTGTTGTAAAAGATTCCAAAGTCATGCCCGATACTGTTAATCCTGGGCAACCCATCCGTTTTGAGCCAGTAGCTGAGAGTAAGCGTGTACCTATAGACGTTGAGGGTTGGCAAAAAGAGTTTTATGCTGTACCACGGGAATTTGATGGAGTGGGCTTAAAGTGACCCAACTTTAAAAATTGAGAGAGCTATCCTTTAGATGAAAACGCAGCCTTTAGGATAGGGGATTAATATATATCGATAAAACGCAATGATTAATATTTAAAAGAACAGAATGATGAAACCTATCATAACCATATTTTCAATTTTAATAGTCTCGGCATTTGTTGCAGTTCAACCTACATTTTCTCAAGAGTATAACACACAACAAATTTCTCAAAAGATTGAGAGACTATCAGAGAAGTTAGCGGGTCGCATTGGAGTGGCGGCACAAGAAATTGGCTCTAAGGAGATGATCACCATAAACGGTGATGAACAGTTTGTGATGGCAAGTACCTATAAGGTTGCAATTGCCGTCGCCTTGCTGGACCGTGTCGATAAAGGTGAGCTTAAGCTTTCCGATTTAATTGATGTTGAACAAGAAACCATGGTTACAGGTGACGGTGCGATCGCAGTAAACTTCGTGCATCCTGGTATCAAGTTATCGGTAGCCAATTTAATTGAACCAATGATAACCTTGAGTGATAATACAGCGACGGACGCTTGTCTAAAACTAGCGGGTGGTCCGGAAGCGGTAACGAAAATGATGCGAAGTATTGGGATAACAGATCTCCGAGTAGATCGATATACCAGCGAAATTTTAAGGGATTTCTATGGTTTACCCGACAAGGCCTACGCATCGGTACTTGCAGAGGCTCTTGTCAAAGACCCAACGCTCGCAGCAAAGCAACCACTTCGAAATCTGGAGTTCGAACAAGAAGATCCACGTGACCAGAGCTCGCCAAATGCCATGCTGCAATTGCTATTGGCTATAGACAGCGGAAAGGCCTTGAGTGCCGAAAGCACTCAATTTCTACTTAGCACCATGTCTCGCACCCGTACAGGTGCAGCTAGGCTAAAAGGCCTTCTGCCAAAAGGAACTCCGGTTGCCCATAAAACAGGAACTATTGGTGGTGTTGCTAATGACGTGGGGTATGTAACGCTACCAGACGGCCGACGTTTTGCGATTGTCGTATTTACCAAGAGCAGTACAACCTCAGAAGCTGATCGTGATCGGGCCATTGCAGAAGTAACCCGGACTTTATACGACTTTTATTATTTAAAGCCCTAAGATAAATAAGCTTTATCGTACCTATCAATTGGTTGCCTCGTATGACGCTTTGAGTCATCGTTGAACCAAGTCTTAGGCATTCAAAAAATAAACTCAGTTATTAATAATTAAAAAAAGAGGAACCATGAAACAAAACATGAAACTTTTATTTGCTGTAATAATGGCTTCATTATTTGCAGTTCAACCGGCTCTTGCTCAGAAAAAGCAAAAGTCCAAAAAACCAATGACAGAGAAGAAGGGCCAGGCGACCTTTGATGCGGTTGTCGCTGAAACTGCTGAGCTGATCAAGGAAATGAAAATCCCAGGGCTTGCAGTAGGGGTCATCTACGGAGATAACTCCTACAGTGCAGGACTCGGTGTAACCAAGGTTGGCACTGACGAGGCTGTTACCCCTAATACGCAATTTCAAATTGGCTCTGTGACAAAAACCTTCCTTTCGACGGTGGCCATGCAGCTGTCCGAAGAAGGCAAACTGGATTTGAACGCACGTGTCGTCGACCTCCTGCCGTGGTGGAGGGTTTCGGATCCCGATGCTACTTCCAAAGCGCGGGTCGTTGACTTGTTCCATCATCGCGCTGGCTGGTATGGCGACCATGGGTTCCTTAGTGTTCCTCCGGGTGGATCGATCAGCGAGAAGGTCATGCTCCAGGCGGCTTACGTCGAGCAGATCTATCCCTTCGATCAAACCTGGATGTACAACAACACCAGTATCACCTTCGCGACCCATGTGGTGTCGCATGTCGGCGGAAAGCCGATCGAGACCCTGATCGAAGAGCACCTGCTCACCCCGCTTGGCATGAATGCATCATCCTTTAATTACGACGCTACCCCTCCGGCTAAAAATTACGCATGGGGTCATCCGCCGATCTACGGGGAAGGCAGCATCAGTGATCTCAAGCCATACTACATTCCCATGATAAGAGAGTCCGCTGCCTCTGGCGGGATCCGGTCTACAGTTACCGACATGCTGAAATATGCCCGTTTTCAGTTAGATGGAAAGGATGCTTCTGGGAACCAACTGATGTCCAAAAAAGCACTGGATTATGTTCACGCTCCGGCAGTCGAGGCTGAGGCCGGCGACTTTACCGGGCTAACTTGGTTCGTCCACGACTACGACGGGGTCACCAGCCCCAGCCACGGGGGGAATTGGCCCGGCACGCGTTCTTTTCTGCAATTGATCCCAGATCACAACTTTGCCGTGGTGGTTTTGGTTCACAGCGATCGCGGAGTAGAGGCGTACAAAAAAGTTGCGAACGCAATGGTCAAAGCCTTCACGGGCATCGAGGCCAAGTCTCCGGTCGCATCAGGCGTTGATCCGACTGTGCTCGACCCCTTCGTTGGCGTCTTCAAGGGTAATTCCCAAAACATCGAGATCCGCAAAGAGGGCGACAAATATGTGTTTGTCCAGTTCTCCTTTTTGACCAAGGGAGCAGATCCCGCACCTGCTAATGTGGCCAACACGGCAGAGGGCTATTTCATCATCACCGAAGGCCCAAACAAAGGATCTCTTGGTGAATTGCTCAAAGATCAGTCTGGAGAACTCAACTATGTACGATTCAACCACCGAATCTTTATTAGATCCAACGGTAAGGTAGATGATATACCAAACTCCGGATCGGTATTCGACAAATAACCAGGTAGGCAGAAGTTATGTCAATTCACGCCTTATGAAATTCTCAAAATGGCAACCTGAAACAATGTTGAAAAAATCTACTTGAGTGGGCTTCACCATTCTTACCAGGAGTACAACATAGAGCGATTGTAGCTGGCGATTTCGGAGGCCTACTACTGGTTATATTAGCACGATAATTTCCTTCTCACGGGCGATTTAGGGAATAAATCCAATATTCTTACGGAGGAGGGAGAGCCCTTTAAAAGATAGTTAACTAACAAGTTTAAGAACTGGCACTCGGATAGTATGCATTGATTGTGCCTACTTTCTGAGTGCTATTTTTCCAGAAACTGTTCTGCAAGGATGTGGTACTATTTCCTTGACTTTTGTCTATGGATATATTTTTATTAGAATTTATCATAACAGGTAGAATGTAAATAATAACCAATCAAAGGAATTGTAATACAAGTTTTAGTTTATCCCCAAAAAACGTAAAACATGAAAAAATTAACCATTCTGTTAGCGGTGCTAGGCACATGCTCAATTCTACCCGTTCTTGGCCAGGACTGGCATGCCGGCGACACGTTGAAAACAACAGTACCGGAGGCAGACCGAATCAGTGATTTTCGGGAAAATATGATTGACTGGACTGGTCAAGATCTCATTGATGCCAATTTCCCAAATTCCTGGCCTCTATTTGGAAGTCGTGCGAGAATGGCAATTGGCGGTTATGTGAAACTAGATTATATCCAAGATTTTAGTGGAGGCTATGACCGATACCAATACGAAATTCAAAATGTACCTGTCCCTGGCGATGGGAGAGTCCCGCAGAGTGGTTATATGAACCTTCATGCTAGGGAATCAAGATTTAATATTGACGTAAGAAGCATTACAGAGACCGGTATGCCTTTACGGATTTTTATTGAACTTGACTTTTATAATATCAATGATCCTGAATTTAACCAAACACCTAGATTACGTCATATTTATGGAGTAGTAGGTAGACTCCTTATAGGTCGGACATGGGGAACACATTCTGATCTTTTTGCCGTTCCTACTACTATTGATTTCGCAGCTGGAGATGCATTGACAGGAACGCGGAGAGCCCAAGTACGGTTTGAGGATAAAATAAATCAGAAGTTGAATTATGCATTTGCCTTGGAAATGCTTGAATATCCAGGAATTGATGGGAACAATTTTCCAGGAAAAGCAAGTCTCAGTCTTCCGCTAGCTGTCGGCAGAATAACGAAATTGACTTCCAAAAAAGGGCGTTTATTTTTTGGCCTTTCTGCATTCCAGTTGCGATATGATCGTCAGTCTACCGGTCCTAATACTTCTACTTTGGGTTGGGGAGCAAGCTTTAGCGGACGCGAGTACTTTTCAAGTAAACGACATTATTTCCGTTGGATGGCTTCTTATGGAAATGGATGGGGTAGTAATATTGTGGCAACACTTGGCACAACTGCTTCAGCAGTTCTTAATCCTCAAGGAAAAATAGAAGCGATGCCAGCATGGAACCTTGGTACAGGAGTCGCTCTTAATTTATCGCCTGTTTTAGTTTCAAATTTCAATACTAATTGGTTTGGTCTGAATCCATCCGAATACAGATCAGAGGATAAAATTAAACTCGGTGGATCTGGCCATCTAAATTTGATCTGGTCACCATTAAAAGCATTAAATACTGGAGGTGAATTCATGGTTCTCTATCGAGAAAATGGAGACGGTTCATCTGGCGTTGGAACTCGTTTACAGTTTATGGTCAAGTATATATTCTAATGGACCTACAATGTTTACAATAGATGGTCACTAATCGGTTTTGTGGGGGGAGGGAAAGCTTTCAAGAAATTTAGTGTCTTTGGTGAATCAGATTCGGCTTATACCATTGGAACAGGTTTACGATATAAAATCGCAAGACTTTTAGGCGTAAATATGGTAGCTGACTTTGCCTGGGGAAATGGAGAGGATTTTGCCTTTTATATTGTTTTTGGAAGTTCTTGGTGAGTTCTTGTAATTGTAAACAATTTAGTTGTTTTATAATTTATATTATGTTAAATAAAGGATTCTAGCACTCTAGAATTCTTTTATATCTTAGCATCAAGATCATCCTCCATGCTATGACGAATTGGCTTTCCCGTTTGGGTTTATTCCTTGGGCCTACTGCCTTCCTTCTCATTTTGTTTCTTGTAGAATCTCCTGGTTTAAATCCAGAGGCTCAAGCTATGCTTGCTCTTACGGTATGGATGGCGATCTGGTGGATCACAGAAGCCTTACCCATTGCAGGTACAGCTTTATTGCCTTTAATTTTTATGCCCACTTTGGGTTTGCTTAAAATTGATTCTGTATCCTCTAATTACATGCACCCTACAGTAATGCTGTATATGGGAGGCTTTTTATTGGCTACAGGAATTGAGAAATGGAATTTGCATCGGAGGATTGCACTTAACATAATAAATTTATTAGGTACTAACCTGCGGATGATCGTTTTGGGATTTATCCTAGCCACAGGTTTTTTATCTATGTGGATTTCTAATTCTGCAACTGCCTTAATGATGCTTCCTATAGGTTTGGCTGTGGTTAGCCAGTTTAAGGATCAATTAGGTGAAAAGAACCAAATCCTATCGGATAGTTTGGGTAAAAATATCATGCTGGGTATCGCCTACTCGGCCTCTATTGGAGGAATGGCGACTTTGATTGGAACCCCAACCAATGCCATTCTTTCTGCAGTAGTCAAAGAGCTTTATGACTATTCAATAGCTTTCAATGAATGGATGTTATTTGGATTCCCGTTTGCGCTTATCTTACTGATAATATGCTGGTTATATTTAGTCACTTTTGGCAATAAATTACCTAAATCCTTTCAAATCGAAGGTGGAAAATCGGTTATTTCCACTCAATTAAAAGCCTTGGGTAAAATCACTTTTGAGGAGAAATCTGTATTGGTTGTCTTTACTTTGGTTTGCTTTTCTTGGATCAGCCGAAGCTTTTTGTTGGCAAAGTTTATCCCTGGAATAGACGATACCATTATCGTTTTGGCAGGAGTAGTAGCCTTGCTCATCCTCCCCTCCTCTACTCCAGGTAAGAGAATTTTAGACTGGAAAACTGCCGAGAAAATTCCTTGGGGAGTTTTGATCTTATTTGGTGGTGGATTGGCCTTGGCAGAAGGATTTAAAGAAACAGGACTTGCCGAATGGATAGGTCAGAAATTCACGCTAATTGAAGGAGTCGGATTTTTTGTCCTTTTGATGATCATCATTGCTTCAGTAAACTTCTTAACAGAAGTCACTTCCAATGTGGCCACAGCCTCTATGTTGCTACCTATTCTAGCTTCTGTGGCTATTAAATTAGATCTTCATCCTTTTGGATTGATGGTTGGGGCTACTTTGGCGGCTAGTTGTGCCTTTATGCTTCCTGTGGCCACTCCACCCAATGCAGTGGTTTTTGGTTCAGGATATCTTCAGATGAAAGACATGGTCAAAGCTGGACTTTGGTTGAATATCTTTTCTATTATCCTTATTACACTAATGGTCTATTACATACTTCCTTGGCTTTGGGGAATCGAATTGATGAAATACCCATTTTGAGGATTTATGATTTTTGATTTTCGATATTCGATCAATCTCCTTCAATCTACCCCTCAAATCCCGCTTTTCGTCACATTTTTTTGATTGGGCTTCTTCCTGCCTCTATCCTTGAAGAAAAATTTAAGCCCGATTATTCTCATGGAAAAAAGGAAATCCTTTTTGCTTTTGATCTTAGCAGCATTGGTATACAATCTACTTTTGCTCTTTTTCTGAGAAAAAGAATTCCCTTTTGTGCTATCAGAATAGTTTGTACTGATCAAAAATATCTCTAAACTCAACTATGAAATCCAAAAGTCTTGATTTCCGACAAATTGAATGGTGGGTAGTCACCATGGCCTTTCTTTCCATTTTTTTATTTAACCTCTTTGGTTTTAGACCAGATTCATACATCAGCTCCAGTTTTCAAATTTTTCAATTTGTGGCTCGTTTAATAATACCTGTGGTTTTATACCTCTCTTTTCATTTGGTCCACATGGTTTTAATTCCAAAATACCAGCTCACCAAAAAGCCAGTTCCAATTGTTATTTATACAGTATTAATCACAGGAGCTTCCTTATTTACTTCCGCTATTTTTGGTTATCAGGCTGAATTAATCAGTTCTCCATTTCCGACATTCTATTTGGGTGTGGTAGGAATTTATGCGAGTTATTTGATTTCTTCATTTGTTTTAGAACAAGCATTAACTCCTCCAAAGCTCAAAGATTTTCAGGTTTATAATTTGGTCAGGCTGGGTTTTATCTATCTTTTTACCATCCTTTTTCTCATCCAGATTCTTCCGGTTTCAAATAATGGTCCCCTTATTACCTTAGGAATTATCGTTCCTGGCTTATTCTTTTTGGGGATTTATCAATACTATTTGGTTTACCAAAACCAGCTAAATGGAAAGACAAAATCATCCAGATGGTTTAAATGGGGATTATTAGGACTAATCTTATTTGGCTTCTTTGCAGCTTCAATAGACAATAACCAGGAAATGGTGGCAGTCGTTGGAGTGGGGTTTGTAGCCTTTCTTGCGCTAATCCTTCAGCCTCTGACCAGTCTCATTTTTAAAAAATATGACTCATTTGTTGGCAAGATTTCGGTTTTGACAAACCAGGTCGATCAGGGAAATGCAAGCTTTGACTTTCTCCGCTCTCAAATCAATCCTCATTTTCTATTTAATGCCCTAAATACTTTGTATGCAAGTGCTTTGATTGAAAATGCCGATAAGACTTCCGATGGTATCCAAAAACTTGGGGATATGATGAGGTTCATGTTACATGAGAATCAGTTGCCCAGTATTCCTCTTTCTCGGGAAATAGATTACCTGAGAAATTACCTTGATCTACAGATGCTGAGATTCGGTTCTCAGGCCAATCTTGAGGTAGATATTCAAATCAACGAGTCCCAATGTATTGGGGAGATCGCTCCTATGTTGATCATTCCTTTCGTAGAAAACGCCTTTAAACATGGGATTTCCGCCAAGGAAAAGTCATGGATTCGTTTGAACCTTAGATGCATGGCAGGTTCTGTGCATTTGGATTTGGTCAATAGTGTGCATCCCGAAAAACCTACTTCAGAGAAATCCAGGGAAGAATCTGGTATTGGTTTGGAGAATGTGAAAAAGCGATTAGAACTACTGTATCCGAATCAGCATCAATTGAATATCATTGCCAATGATTCTGATTTCTTTGTCCATCTTTCAGTCCAACTAACTCACTCATGATCCAGGCGATCGCCATAGACGATGAATCATTTGCTCTGGAAGTAATCAAGTCACACGCTTCCAGAGTGCCCTTTTTAGAGCTTCAAGCTACATTTACTGATGCGGTTTTGGGATTGGAGTATCTCAAAAACAATCCAGTAGACCTGATCTTTTTGGATATCAATATGCCGGATATTTCAGGAATTGACCTGGCTTCAATGATTTCCAAAGAGACCCTGATCATATTCACCACAGCCTATTCTGACTATGCAGTGAAGGGTTTTGAATTGGATGCGCTGGATTATTTGCTTAAACCATTTAACCTAAGCCGTTTTCTAAAAGCCTGTCAAAAAGCTCAGGAATGGTTGGAACTCCGTCCAAAGAATGAACCGGCCTTTATTTTTGTAAAAACCAGCGATGGGCAAGTCAGAGTTGATTTTTCCGAGCTGATTTACTGTGAAGCCCAGGGGAATTATGTCACTTTTCAACTGGAAAAGGAAAAAATCATCAGTAGGATGACATTGTCAGAAACAGAAAAATTACTTCCATCCTATTTTATCCGAACGCATAGATCATTTTTGGCTAACAAGAATCTGGTTAACAAAGTAGAGCGACACCAACTCCAGCTTGGAAAATTTATGGTTCCACTGAGTTCCACCTATTCCGAGGAAGTCTCGCAAAACTTATCCCTCTAAAAGAGCAAAGGTCTGATTAAACTCCTTTCGGTATTCCAAAGGAGTTTTTTTGATTCTCTCCTTGAATAGCTTGTTGAAATTGGAAAGCGTGTAAAAACCACTTTCGAAGGAAATTTCACTGACATTCATATCGGTTTCATGAAGCAATTTGCAGGCATGTGAAACTCGCACATCCGTCACAAAATCTGAAAAAGTCTTATTGACCCTGGATTTAAAATATCGGCTAAAGGCAGAAACCGAAAGGTTGGTCAATTGCGCAGCTTCTTCCAGACTAACTTTTCCATGGAAGTTTTGCATGACGTATTCATAGACCTGACCCATCCGATCCCGCTCTGATTCTTTATTCGTATTGATATATCCCGCATCGGCGATCAGCTTGCAATCCGGATTATCCACAAGCAATTCCAGTATTTTAAGGAGTTGAATGATGCTATTCGTTCCCTGAAGC
The DNA here is from genome assembly GCF_004362805.1 of Algoriphagus boseongensis. GTDB lineage: Bacteria > Bacteroidota > Bacteroidia > Cytophagales > Cyclobacteriaceae > Algoriphagus > Algoriphagus boseongensis. The sequence goes on along the minus strand of NZ_SNYF01000005.1, from coordinate 928,071 downwards.
CGAAGCAGATCTGACATCATTTTAGTAATTACCTGATTGGTTTTACCTAGAATCTGGATTCCTCTTTCGGATTTCTTTAGCATGTGCGCGATTCCGTCAAACTCATCCAGTTTAAAAATCGCATTATTCAGAAAATCTTCAGGAAAATAGATGACTATACCATGGGTAGAAAGTCCATTATTGGAGTCATGGTAAGCCTTATCATTTTTCCAAAGGTGTGGCAAATTAGGTCCTGTGAGTACCAAATCCCCTTCTCGGAAAGCCTGCATATGGTCGCCGATAAATCGGGTTCCTCTACCCTTTAAAACCACAAATAGCTGATATTCTGAGTGAAAATGCCAGTTCACATCAAAAAATGGAGCCTTTAATTCTTGAATTACAAAGGCTTTTCCTTCGGGAATTCTGGATTTTTGAAAAGGTTTTTTCACTGTATTTATTCTTTTTGATTTTATTTTACGAATTAAAAATGAAAAAAAACAGTCAGAATTCAAGTAAAAACAGTTGGATTTTAACCTTGATTATTGAGAATATTAGACCTCGAAAATAATTTACCCAAAGCATGACCAAATCAATTTCCTTTAGAGGCTTTTCGCTTCTTATCCTTGCTTCAGTTTTTCTTTGGACCGCATGCGGGAAAAAGAAATCTTTCTTGTCGATGACAGATCCCAGACGGGTAGAAATCCTTGTCCTGGGTCACGAGAGTGAGCATCATAATTCAGAAAAACTGATGATTTATCTGGAAACTCCCCTTTTCCAGAAAGGAATCAATCTAACCTACACTTCAGATCCGAATGACCTGAATGAAGATGTGCTCTACAATTATGACGGCTTGATGATCTATGCCAATCATGATTCTATCAGTCCGTCTCAGGAAAGCGCACTTAAAGAATTTATCCAAAGCGGAAAGGCTTTGATTCCTATTCACAGTGCTTCTTGGTGTTTCAGAAATTCAGACTGGTTTGTTAGCGCTGTAGGTGGTCAATTTAGCACACATGAAACCGGTCGTTTCACAGCAAAAATTGTAGACCCCGAACATCCGATCATGCAGGGAATTGAAGAGTTTGAAACTTGGGATGAAACATACGTTCATTCTCAGCTAAATCCCGATATGCATGTTTTGATGGAGCGAGTAGAAGGCGATAAAAAGGAGCCTTATGCTTGGACCAGAGAGGAAGGTAAGGGAAGAGTTTTCTATACCGCTTATGGTCATAATGAGGAGACTTGGAAGCAGCCTGAATTTCAGGAATTGGTAGCCAATGGTATCCTTTGGGCTGTGGGCGATAAGGTAAATGAATTACTGGCTGCCTATGAAATTCCTACTCCTCAGTTTCAGGATGCCGAAATTCCAAATTACGAAAGAAGAGATCCTGCCCCTAGATTTCAGCTTCCCCTTTCTCCAGAAGAAAGTATGAAGCTAGTTCAATTGCCAGTTGGATTCGAAATGGAGCTTTTCGCCAGCGAACCTATGATTATCAATCCTATGGCAATGGCTTGGGATGAGCGTGGAAGACTCTTCGTCATCGAGACAGTAGATTATCCAAATGAAGTGAGAAAAGAAGGAGGAAATGATAAAATCAAAATCCTTGAGGATACGGATGGAGATGGTAAGGCTGATAAAGTCACCGTTTTTGCAGATAATCTCAATATCCCAACCTCGATCATGGCGGTCAATGGAGGTATTTTGATTTCCATGGCACCGGACTTTATTTTCTTAAAAGATACCGATGGGGATGATGTGGCTGATGTTCGTGAAGTCGTGATGACAGGTTGGGGAAAAAGTGATACCCATGCTGGTCCATCCAACTTGAAATATGGCTTTGATAATAAAATTTGGGGTGTCTTAGGATACGCAGGATTCAATGGAGAAGTCAATGGAAAAAGACATGGATTTGGACAAGGCGTTTATCGTTTTGAGCCAAATGGAGAAAACTTGGAATACCTAGGAAATACTTCTAACAACACTTGGGGTTTAGGTTTTACGGAAGACTTTGAAACTTTTATCTCGACTGCCAATGGACAGCACAGTGTCTATTTCTCCATGGCCAATAACTATGTGAAAAGACCTATATTCCAAGGCCCTGCCAATACAGTTCATGGAATCGATTCGCATTACGATATGCCTAACCTGGAGCCATTCCTTAGACAAGTAGACTGGCATGGAGGCTATACCGCTGCAGCTGGACATAATTTCTACACCGCAAGAAGTTTCCCTGAGAATTACTGGAACAGAATCGCATTTGTTGCAGAACCTACAGGTCGAGTTCTTCACAAAGCCTTGATTAATCCTGAGGGGTCAGGATATAAAGAGAAAAACGGATTCAATATTTTGGCTAGTTCGGACGAATGGTTTTCACCTGTTCATGCTGAAGTTGGTCCGGATGGAGCACTTTGGGTAGCCGATTGGTACAATTTCATCATCCAGCATAACCCTACTCCAAGAGGTTTCGAGAATGGTGAAGGTAATGCCTACATCAATCCTTTAAGAGATAGCCAGCATGGTAGAATCTATCGAATCAGCTATAAAGGAGGAGAAGATTCAGAAGTATTTGATCTGAAAGATGCGGATGGAGATGAGTTGATTGAAGCGCTGCAAAGCGAGAACATGTTCTGGAGGCTTACCGCACAGCGATTGATTGTTGAAAAGCAGGACAAATCAGTTCTTTCTGAATTGTATAAAATCATTGGAAACCAAAGCGTAGACAAGGTTGGGCTAAACGGGCCGGCTATCAATGCACTTTGGACTTTGGCTGGTTTAGGAGAATTGAATGGTTCAAATGCTGAGGCTATTCAGGTTGTTGAAAAGGCTCTCTCCCATCCTTCTGCAGCTGTAAGAAAGAACGCCTTGAGAGTATTGCCAAAATCAGAGTCCTCGCTTAAAGCAATTTTGGCTTCTAATATTATCAACGACCCAGATTTGCACACCAGAAAGTATGCTTTCTTGGCTATTTCTGATATGCCTTTCTCTGAAGAAGCGGCCAAGAAACTAGTAGAAGTAGCCAATAACGACGAGAATGGAAAGGATGCGTATTTGCCTCAGGCCATTTTTGCAGCCGTTTTAGCTCATCCTACTGAATTTGCCAAGAGAGATAATACTGCAGCCCTTCAGGCTACTGGAGACTCTGAATTGTCTTTAGCTGACCGAATCAGCAGAAGCTTAGTGGCTGAGCAATATCCGTTGGATTCAAGAAACTCCATCCTTTTCCCGCCAGATATAGCAGGAAAGGAAATAGCAATCCGAATGATCGTTTCAAAAGGCAATAATCCAATGGATGGAATTTTGGTAGCTTCTGGTAACAACACAAATGGATACAGTTTGTACATCTTTGAGGATGCGCTTCATTTTGCAGTAGCACAGGATGAAAAATTGACAATCATCAGTACCAAAAAACCACTTCCTGAGGAGCAATTCATCATTGATGCTACATTGGTGGAAGATGGAAGCATGAGTTTGAAAATCAACGGTGAAGAAATCGGCAAGGCTAAAACCAAAGGTCTATTCACGGCAGAACTTTCTCCAAGAAGAGTTCGTGTAGGCCAAAATGATTCTAGAAATCAAGTTGGAAAATATGTGGGAGGCTGGATGTTCTCCGGAAGAATAAGCAACAAATCTACCTTGGCCTTGAAAAAGCCAGGAGCCAATATCGATATGATGGGAGGTTCAGCTTCCACAGTTTCAGCCAATGGTACTTCATTAGTTAAACTTGCGGTTGTTCCTCACGAAATGAAATTCAACAAGACCACCTTCACTGTGAAGGCAGGATCTCAGGTGACCATCGATTTCGAAAACCCTGACTTCATGCAACACAACTTGGTAATTGGCCAAAAGGGATCATTGGAAACTATTGGAAAAGCTGCGGATGATTTGGCTCGTGATCCAAAAGGTGCTGAGCAAAATTACGTGCCTAAAATCCCTCAGGTCATCGCTGCTACCCGATTGGTGGATCCGGAAGGAAGAGAATCAATCGTCTTCACCGCACCTACCGAACCAGGAGACTATGTATTCGTCTGTACAGTACCTGGTCACTGGAGGATTATGAACGGAATCATGAAAGTGGAATAAAATGGCCTTGAACGTAGAGTTTGCAGTCAGCACTTGGCTTTGGACTTCCCCATTTTCCACTCAAACCATTTCTCTTTTTCCAAAAATCAAGAGTTATGGATATGATGCAGTGGAGATTCCAGTAGAAGATCCAGCCTTGATTGATATTCAAATTGTAAAAAAAGCTTTAGCAGATAATGGGCTCAAACCCATTATCTGTGGGGCTTTTGGTCCTAGCCGGGATTTAACGCACGAAGATCCAACTTTCCATAAAACCTGTTTCGACTATCTGGATTCCTGCTTTGAAATTGCTTCTGAATTGGGAGCAGGTTTTGTTGCAGGTCCTATGTATTCCGCAGTAGGAAAAGCCAGATTGGTATCACCAGAACAAAAGAAAATTGAGTGGAACCGTGCTGTGACAAATCTCAGGAAGGTCTGCCATCAGGCCAGACAATTTGGATTAGAACTAGCCATTGAAACACTAAACCGCTTTGAAACGGATTTAATCAATACCGCTGAGGAATTGATGCAATTGATTAATGATATCAATGAGCCTGAAGCAAAGGCCATTTTGGATGGGTTTCACATGAATATTGAGGAGCCGAGTATAGAACATGCTATCCAAACAGTCGGAAATAAATTGATTCACGTTCAGGTCTCTGAAAACTATCGAGGAACTCCAGGGACAGGTCAAACCAATTGGGCAGCGTGGAAGAGAGGCTTGGAAGGAATTAATTATCAAGGAACCATTTCCATAGAAAGCTTTACCCCTGAAGTAAAAGAACTAGCTGGAGCTGTGTGCATTTGGAAGCCATTAGTTCCAAGTCAGGATGGATTTGCAGAAGAAGGTTTGAAATTTCTAAAATCTTGGGCTGCTGAATAGGCTTCGACTTCGCTCAGCCTGACTTCATTAACACTCGACTGAGTCATCTAAATCTTAGAATATTTTCCATTTTTCAATAGAAACTATAATATAACTATGAGCAAAAAACAATTCAATATCGCCATCATCGGATTAGGATTCGGAGCTGAGTTTATTCCGATTTATCAAAAACATCCTCTGGCAAATATGTATGCAGTCTGCCAAAGGAATCAAGAAAAGGCTGAGGCTATTGGAAAAGCATTTGGAATCGACAAGGTGTACACGGATTATGACGAGTTACTAAAAGATCCAAACATTGATGTTGTTCATATCAATACGCCTATCCAGAATCATGCAGAACAATCAATCAAAGCCCTAAAAGCTGGAAAGCATGTTGCTTGTACAGTTCCTATGGCTACCACTGTCGAGGAGTGCCGACAAATCGTGGAATTGACAGAAAAGACTGGCTTGACCTATATGATGATGGAAACCGTCATCTATAGCCGTGAATTTCTCTTTGTAAAGGAAATGTATGAAAAGGGAGAGCTCGGTAAAATTCAATTTCTAAGAGCCTCTCATCAGCAAGAGATGGCTGGATGGCCAGGCTATTGGGAAGGCCTCCCTCCTATGCATTATGCTACCCACTGCGTTGGACCTGTCTTGGCTTTGCCAAAAGGCCAGGCTGAATATGTTTCCTGCTTTGGTTCGGGTAGAATTGACGAAAACCTGATTCCCAAATACGGTTCTCCATTTGCCATCGAAACCTGTCATATTAAGCTGAAAGACTCGGATTTATCGGCTGAAGTGACCAGATCCCTATTCAATACAGCTAGACAATACAGAGAAAGTTTCGATGTCTATGGATCTAAGAAGTCATTTGAATGGACCTTGATCGAGCATGAGGATTCTGTGATCCATACCGGAGAAATTCCAGAAAAGGTAAAAATACCTGACTATGCTCATTTGCTGCCTGAAGGAATCCAGAAGTTTACTACTCATGGAGTCTATGATTCTGATGAAAATCAGCATTTATCCTTTATTCAAGGTTCTGGACACGGTGGGTCCCATCCACATTTGGTTCATGAGTTTTTGACAGCCCTAGCTGAAGAAAGAGCTCCGTATCCTGATGCTCGGCAATCAGCAAATATTACCTGCGTAGGAATCCTAGCACATGAATCAGCCATGGAAGGAGGAAAAATCAAATATCTTCCGGATTTTACCCAAAGCAAAAAGTAACAAAAAAGCCCCGAATTGATTCGGGGCTTTCTTTTTGAATAATATAGAGGATTACTTCATTCGTTTCGCTTCGGCTGTGAACATATCCATTAATGAACCATTGGCATTTTCCTCATCTACTTTTTTCAAGCTGATGTAAACGTCATATCCAGTAATATTGAAATAAGCTGTAAGAACATCTCCACTGATGGAAACTGAACTCATGGTTTTTTCTACGCCTGAGGCATCTTCCATGAAATAGCCTTTGGTTTCCCCATTTTTAGTTTCAAAACGCATAGGGATTGTCGCATCACCCTGAGGAGTGTCCTTTACAAGGACAGCCCATTTTCCTTCAAAATATTCAGGAGAAAGGGAATCAGATTTAGGAATAAATGAGGCTAAAGAAATAGCAAAGACTAAAAGAAGAGCACTGGTTAACTTTTTCATAGGATTGTGATAAAGGGTTAAGTATTTGAAAGTAAAAATTAATTCTTTAAAAAAATATATCCCAACATTTCTTAACTCGGAATTTTTCTGAAAAAAGAAAAACCACCCATTTCTGAGTGGTTTTTGAGCCCCTTGCCGGGATCGCCCACGATAGCTATCGGGGCAGCGACCTGTTGAATTATGAAGAATACTTTTGAATTAACTTTTGACTGATTTCAGGATATTTCTTCAAATCCTGATAGTATTTCCTTTTCCTAGTACTCTTGATGTGTGATTCTATTTTTATCGCTTGATTTCTTGAGCTGCATTCAATCGAGAAAAAGATCTCCCAATCATTTACATTTTTTGTATGTGCTTTTGAGAATGTGTTTTGATTGTGTTCCTCTAGTCTTTTTTCCAAATCGACCGTCTGGCCAACATAGAATCGATCTGTTGATTTTGAATAAAGGATATAAACAAA
>NZ_SNYF01000005.1:813200-920951 GCF_004362805.1 Algoriphagus boseongensis | reverse complement strand
AATGTGTTTTGATTGTGTTCCTCTAGTCTTTTTTCCAAATCGACCGTCTGGCCAACATAGAATCGATCTGTTGATTTTGAATAAAGGATATAAACAAAAAAATTAAGCATGAATAAATTTAAAAAGGAATAAAAAGAAAAACCACCCATTTCTGAGTGGTTTTTGAGCCCCTTGCCGGGATCGCCCACGATAGCTATCGGGGCAGCGACCCGTTGAATTATGAAGAATACTTTTGAATTAACTTTTGACTGATTTCAGGATATTTCTTCAAATTCTGATAGTATTTCCTTTTTCTTGTACTCTTAATGTGTGATTCTATTTTTATCGCTTGATTTCTTGAAGAGCATTCAATTGTGAAAAATATTTCCCAATCATTTACATTTTTTGTATGTGCTTTTGAGTATGTGTTTTGATTGTGTTCCTCTAGTCTTTTTTCCAAATCGACCGTCTGGCCAACATAGAATCGATCTGTTGATTTTGAATAAAGGATATAAACAAAAAAATTAAGCATGCATAAATTTAAAAAGGACTAAAAAGAAAAACCACTCATTTCTGAGTGGTTTTTGAGCCCCTTGCCGGGATCGAACCAGCGACCTACTGATTACAAGTCAGTTGCTCTACCAGCTGAGCTAAAGAGGCCTTCCTTTATTGTGCTGCAAATATAGGCTTATGGGCTTTTCACTCCAAACTCAACATCCAAGAAATTTAAAACCAATGGCTATCTCTCAGATTTTGAGATGGAAAAATTAAAATTCCCTCAAAATGGAAAGCTTCTTTTTCAGCTTTTCAATCTCTTCTTCTGCCTTTTGGATTTTGATGTCAAATTGGTCTTTGAGTTTATCGGCAGTTTTTGAGGCTGCGAAAAACTCCAAGTTGTTTTTCCAAAGTGTGATGCTGTTTTCCAGATCAGCTATCTGCTTTCTGATTCCATGCTCTTTCTTATTGAAAGTTTTAACAGCATTTGGATCATTCTGGATTTTATTCAAGTTGAGTCTAAACAAGAAATCATCCTTGTTTTCTCCACTTGGATTAAGCTTGTCAAGGTATTTTTCTACAGCCGCTTTGAATTCATTTTGGATGTCCTTGATATTCTTTCTAGGAACAAATCCGATTTCATTGAATTCAGAAACCAATGCAGTCAATTCATCTTCTGATGCTGAGGAACCCTTAGCCAATTCAATAATCTTGGCAATTACCTCCTGCTTCTTCTTAAGGTTTGCATCGAATTCAGAGTTAGCCTGTTTGTTAGAATTTCTTCTGTTTTCGAAGAAAGTATCGCAAGCAGTCTTGAATTTTTTGTACAAAGCGTCACGGAATTTCTCAGGAGTTGGACCTAATTTCTTCCATTCTTGCTGAAGTTTAATTAGCTGGTTAGCAGTGTTCTGCCAATCGGTATTTTCAACCAAAGCTTCAGCAAGGGAAATTAAATCTTCAGCTTTCTTCTGGTTGGTAGCTCTTACTTCATCCAGCTGCTTGAAGAATAAATTCTTATGGTGGAAGAATTGCTTGAAGGCACTCCAGAAAGCTTTATTTATTTCCTTTCCGGCCTCTCTTGGAACTGGACCAATCTTTTCCCAATCCTTTTGGATATCGAGGATTTCTTTGGTTTTGGCATTCCAGTCTTTAATTCTATCCGCTGAGAAATTTGCATACTCAGCAAGTTTAGCGATCAGCGCTTCTTTTTGAGTTTGATTTTCCTTGTAAACTTCTTTCTGTCCTTCATAATAGACTTTTCTTCTATCATAAATGGCATCAGAAGCTCCTTTAAATCTTTGCCAAAGCTCTTCCTGATCACTTCTCGGTACTGGTCCGACGTGCTTGAATTCCTCATGAAGCTCGTTGAGCTGCTTAATGGCTTCTTTTAAATCTTTAACCTCCTTTAGCGCTTCTACTTTTTCGCAGAGCTCTAATTTACTTTCTAGGTTCTTCTTACGATCAAGTTCCTTAAGCTCGAAATAGATGCTTCTATTGTCATAGTAGCGATCCATCAAAGCATTGAAGCTTGCCCAAAGGTTTCTATTTTGAGATGCAGGTACGGGTCCGATGGACTTCCATTCTTCCTGAATAGCCTTAATCGCATTCATGGAAAGAGTGGTTTCCTCTCCGTCAACCAAATCTCTAAGCTTATTCAAAAGCTCAGTTTTGGCTTCTAGATTCTTTTCTTTCTGCTTTTCGGCTTCTTTTCTTAGAGAGTAAAGTTGGTGCCTGAAGTCATTGAATACCTTATGGAATTCCCTTTCTTCTTCGTGCAAGTGGTATTCAAAATCCTCTTCAATTCCACCTTCAGCTTTGAATTTATTCAGGGCTTCTTCTTTATCCTTATTTTCAAGCTCTTCAAAGGCTTCTTTGATTTCGTGAGCCAGTTTGTCAATTTTTAGAACATTTCCGTGATGAATCTTATCCTTCAGCAATTTTAAAAGCTGAACCTTGGAAAGCACGGAAAGGTCAAGATCTTCTTCTTCGGACTCCTCCTCTTCAGCTAATTCTGAATCATGGGATTCAGATTCTGAATTTTCAACGGTCGATGATTCAGAAACTGCGGAAACCTCTTCAGTGGGAGCTTCTTCCTCTTTTGCAGGATTCTTTTCGGTTACTGTTGGAGTTTCTTCAATAATCTGACTTTCAACTTCAGATGAAACCTCCTGTATTTCTGCTGAATCTTCAACTGGATTTGCTTCCTCTGAAGAATCTACCTGATTTTCACTTACTTCTTTCTTACCTGTTACTTCTTCTGCAGAAGCTTGGGTCACCTTGTCATTTTCAGACAATTCGTTACTTTTCTCGGACATAAAAACGCTACAATTTCACGGCAATATGGGCAAAAGTAGGCATTTTGCCTAATTTAATCTTGGGTCTAAAGGATAATTTGCAAGGACCTTAAATTCTCCTCCCATGTTTTTTAAAAGTACTTTCCATAAATCCTCCTCCGTATTTTGAAGGGTCAGGTCATCGATATCTTCGCGGCAAACAATCCAGGTATTTTCATTCAATTCTTCTTCCAATTGCTTTGGTCCCCAACCACTATAACCAATAAAAAAGAAAACCTTTTCTGAAGGGATAATTCCCAATTTTAATTTTTCAACCAATTCTTCGTATTCCCCTCCGTACCACATATTTTTTCCAATGGAAACACTTCCATTTAACTGATTTTCATCGAAATAAATAAAGTGCAAGGTATTTTGCTCAACTGGCCCCCCTACATAGACTTCGTTATCTAAAAATGAGAGTTCTTCTACTAATTCGCCCAAATGGAGAATAGATGGCTTATTTAATATTAATCCAAAGCTCCCTTCCTCATTATTCTCACAAAGCAAAACCACTGACCTAACAAAATTCTCATCCTGCAAGAAGGGCTCGGAGATGAGCAAATTTCCGGCATTAGGATTTTTGTTTAGGTCTGAATTCATTTTTGAGTTGTTATTGTTTTCAGGAAAAATATAGCCCATAATTTTAAAAATCCAATGGGCATTATACTTTTAGATAAAATTTCTATCCAAACTAAACCAAAAATGAAGCTTTCTGACATTCGTAAGGATTACACGCTTAAGACCCTAGATATCAAGGATATAAATCCTAATCCTTTTCACCAATTCAAAATCTGGTTTGATGAGGCTGTTGATTCTGAGGTCTTGGAGGTGAATGCCATGTGCTTGTCTACCTTAGGTTTAGATGGATATCCATCAGGAAGAATTGTCCTTTTAAAGGGTGTGGATCACGGTTTCTTATTTTTCACCAACTACGAAAGTTCAAAAGGAAAAGAAATTGAGCAAAATCCAAAAGCTACCTTAACTTTTTTTTGGCCGGAATTAGAAAGACAAATCCGGATAACCGGAGATTTGGAAAAAGTAAGTTCAGAGGAATCTGATGAATATTTTCATTCCAGACCCAAAGGATCACAGATAGGAACTTGGACTTCTCCACAAAGCGAAAAAATCGAGGACAGAAGTATTCTTGAAAATAGGATAAAGGAGTTAGAGGAAAAGTTTTCTACTCAAGAGATCACCAGGCCACCTCATTGGGGAGGATATCGGCTATTACCAAAGAAGTTTGAATTTTGGCAAGGAAGACCAAGTAGACTTCATGATAGAATCTGCTTTGAGTCAAAAGAAGGTAGTAATTGGGAAATCTTCAGATTGGCCCCTTAATTATTTTAAGTCAAAAAGATCTTTGACTCCAATATATCGCTCCACAGTAAATCCTTCCCCGTATTTGGTCATGATCCTATGGCCAAAGTCTCTTGCTCTTGATTCAATAAAGGGCAAGAATTCAGGTGAGGATATAAAACTTGAAGGTTCCTGGCTTTTAGGATCGTAAAATTGAGATTTGAAAGCCATGATACTCTCTACTTTGGTATCCCAGAAATCAGTGATATCAACAATAAAATCCGGCTCGATGTAATTGTTTTGGATGTAATGGTAGACAAATTTAGGTCTCCAGGCTTGTTGAAATTCTCCATCCAGATACGTCTCAATTTTTCGGAGGCCGCTCATAAAACAGGCATTGGAAGCCAAGGAAGAACCTTTTCCATGATCTGGGTGTCGATCTCGGATAGCATTGGCCAAAACAATTTCCGGTTGGTATTTTCGGATTAATCGAATTAATTCAAGCTGATGCATTTCGTCATCTTTAAAAAATATATCCTTGAAGCCTAGATTTTCTCGGGCAGAAAGCTTGAGGATTTTGGCAGCATCGGCAGATTCTTGAAGTCGAGTTTCAGGTGTACCTCTGGTACCCATTTCTCCATAAGTTAAATCAACAATACCCACCTTATGGCCTTTTGCTACTTGTGCAGCAATTGTTCCTGAACAACCCAATTCCGCATCATCAGGATGGGCCGCAATTACCAAAATATCAAGTTTCATTTCTTTCTATTTAACTCTAAGATTTTGCCCAACTCGTAAAATAGATCTAGTACTGATTCCATTCAATCGAGTTATTTGGCTTATCGTTACTCCATATCTTCTTGCAATAGAGCCTAAGGTATCTCCTCTTTTCACCCGATGGTAGGCAGCAGCCCTAGCTTTTGCAACTTGGGAAAATAACTGTTTCGAAATTAAAATATCCTGTTTGGTTAATTCCCCTTTATCAAAGTCATAGACGTTTTCAGGATCAAAGGCCAGTCCCTTGTACCTCATTTCATAATGCAAATGCGATCCGGTACTCCTACCCGTACTCCCACCTTTACCAAGGATATCTCCAGCCTTTACCTCATCTCCTACTTCAGCGATTTGTTTGGAAAGGTGGCCGTACAAAGTTTCTAGGCCATTTTTATGCCTTACTAAGACAAAATATCCCCAGCCATATCGATCATATGCTCTGACCCTTACGATTCCATCAAATCCAGCATATACCGGATCACCGGTTTCCAGATCCAAGTCTACCCCATAATGCATTCTTCCCCACCTTGCGCCAAATTCAGAGGTCTTTTTGGATTCATCCAAGGGGAATTTCCAGTTCATTCCAAAACGTGGATCGTAAAGTCTCAATTGGAGACTGTCCTGAAAATTTCGAATATCAAGATTATAGATATCTACCTTCTTGCTATCCCAATTGGCAAAGTATTCAAAGGCAGTCACCCAAATACTATCAATCTGGACTTGCTCAGAAATTTTCACCAATTGATTGGTTGGAGCCCAAATAAATCCCAATGGATCTTCGCTAATGATAGATCTCATTCGGGAAAGGTTGACATCACCTTGGAAAAGAATGGAATCAGTCTGGGAAGTAAGTGTCCTCAGGTAGGTATCCTGATCAAATTGGCGAAGTTCAATATTCCTTCTTTCTGCAGGGACTCCAGTTTGTGTAGTATTTTTCTTGATAATCTTAGGAAAAACTTGAGCATTGGCCTCAAAGAAACCAATGCTCAAGCATAATCCTAATATGATTTTCAGGTAGTTAATTTTCATTAATCAGTCAGTGATTTTCCTGTTCGGCTAGGAAGCGTTCTGCATCCAAAGCCGCCATGCACCCTGTTCCAGCAGCAGTTACAGCCTGACGATAGACATTGTCTTGGGCATCGCCACAGGCAAAAACCCCTTCAATATTTGTCCTGGTCGAACCCGGAATGGTTTTGATATATCCGGATTGATCCATATGAATAAAATCTTTGAAGATTGCTGTGTTGGGTTGGTGTCCAATAGCAACAAAGAAGCCAGAAATTGAGATTTCTCGTTTTTCTCCGGTTTTATTATTCAAAATTCTCACTCCTTTTACTTCATCCTCACCCAAGATTTCATCAGTTTCTGTATTCCAAAGAATCTCGATTTTAGGATTATTCATCACTCGCTTTTGCATGATCTGAGAAGCGCGCATTTCGTCTCTCCTCACGATCATGTAAACCTTCGAGCAAATGTTAGCCAAGTAAGCAGCTTCTTCGCAAGCGGTATCACCTGCTCCTACAATTGCAACTTCTTGTCCTCTAAAGAAAAATCCGTCACATACAGCACATGCGGACACACCTTTTCCATTCAATCTGGTTTCGCTTTCTAATCCAAGCCACTTGGCAGAAGCCCCTGTGGATATAATTACGGTATCCGCATGAATGGTTTTCTGGTCGTCCACGGTAATTACGTGAGGTTGCGCAGAGAAATCCACTGCAGTCACCATTCCATAACGAACCTGTGTTCCAAATCTTTCTGCTTGCTTTCTGAAATCCTCCATCATCTCTGGCCCCATGATACCATCAGGATAGCCAGGATAATTTTCAACGTCAGTGGTAATGGTTAATTGGCCTCCAGGCTGTCCACCTGTATAAAGCACTGGACTCATTCCCGCTCTTGCGGCGTAAATAGCTGCAGTATACCCTGCAGGGCCAGATCCTATAATCAGAACTTTGACCCTTTCAATAGCTTCATTCATTAATAGCGCGTATTAATCGGTTAAATTTTGTCATTTATGAAATTGAAACAAAACTCGGGAAAGTTAAAATTCCCTAAGGTGAGAATTGTTACTAATTCTCAGCGGGAAAACTTAAGCGAGGTATAAATAAAAAAGGGGTTCATCACCCCTTTTATTGTTATCCCAGGTAGGGTTTCAATGTTTTGCTTCTGGATGTATGTCGAAGCCTTCGAATTGCTTTTTCTTTAATCTGGCGAACTCGTTCTCTAGTAAGATTGAATTTTTCTCCAATTTCTTCCAAGGTCATCGCATGTTCACCATTCAGTCCAAAGTAAAGGGTGATCACATCTGCTTCTCTTTGAGTAAGCGTAGATAGTGCTCTTTGAACTTCTTTTCTCAAAGAATCGGTCATCAAGCCATCATCTGGCTTTTCGTCCCCATCATTTTCCAAAACGTCCAAAAGGCTATTTTCTTCCCCTTGTACAAATGGAGCATCCATAGACACGTGACGACCAGAAATTTTCATGGTATCTACTACCTCTGAGGCAGTTACTTCCAATACTTCTGCTAATTCCTCAGGAGATGGCTCTCTTTCGAATTTCTGTTCCAATTCACTAAAGGTCTTGGAAATTTTATTCAAAGAACCTACTCTGTTCAAAGGAAGACGAACAATTCTAGACTGCTCTGCTAAAGCCTGAAGGATAGATTGTCTAATCCACCAAACCGCATAGGAAATGAATTTAAAGCCTCGAGTTTCATCAAATCGCTGAGCGGCTTTGATAAGACCTAAATTCCCTTCGTTGATCAAGTCACCAAGCGAAAGACCTTGGTTTTGATATTGTTTAGCCACAGAAACCACAAATCGTAGGTTGGCTTTAGTAAGCTTTTCAAGTGCAAGTTGGTCACCCTCTCTAATACGCTTTGCCAATACTACCTCTTCATCAGCTGTCAACAGGTCCACTTTACCAATCTCCTGGAGATACTTGTCCAAGGATTGAGATTCTCTGTTGGTAATCTGTTTGCTAATTTTTAGCTGCCTCATTCAGGGTTGATATTTTGAGAATTTGAAATTTAGTTTGATAAGATAAGCAAATGTTTCTTAAGCTTGATCTTTAGCCGCTGGTTTTTCAGGCTTTGGCAATAGAACTTTTCTTGAAAGTTTGAATTTGCCAGTCTTTTTATCAACGTCAATTAACTTGACCATGATTTCTTCGCCTGGTTCCAACACACCATCCATACTTTCAAGTCTTTCCCACTTGATTTCGGATATATGAAGTAAACCATCTTTGCCTGGCATAAATTCCACAAAAGCTCCGAAAGGCTGAATATTTTTTACTTTTCCAGTATAAACCTCTCCGATTTCTGGCTGAGCTACAATCGCTTTGATTCTTCGAATAGCAGCATCCATGTTTGCTTGATTTGCAGAGAATACGTTGATTTTACCTTGATTATCTACCTCCTCAATTACGATAGTGGTAGAAGTATCTTTCTGCATCTCTTGGATTACTTTACCTCCTGGTCCGATTACAGCACCAATAAGCTCCTTAGGAATCCACATCATGAATGATCTCGGAGTATGTGGCTTCAAGTCAGGTCTTGGAGCATCTAAAGTCTTAGAGATTTCATTCAAAATATGAAGTCTTCCTTCTTTAGCTTGATAGAGTGCTTCCTTCAATACTGAATAATCCAAACCTTCTACTTTAAGGTCCATTTGGCAAGCAGTGATTCCTTTGGAAGTTCCTGTCACCTTGAAATCCATGTCTCCTAGGTGGTCTTCATCACCCAAAATATCTGAAAGGATAGAGTATTTACCTGTTTTGGAATCAGAGATCATACCCATAGCAATACCCGTTACAGGTGCTTTGATTTGGATACCTGCATCCATCAATGCCAGAGTACCCGCACAAACGGTTGCCATTGAGGACGAACCATTTGATTCAAGGATATCAGAAACTACACGAATTGTGTATGGATTTTCATTTTCGGACGGAAGTACCTTTTTGAGAGCTCTCATTGCGAGGTTTCCATGTCCGACTTCTCTTCTACCAGGACCTCTGTTTGGTTTTACTTCACCAGTCGAGAATCCAGGGAAATTGTAATGCAAGAAGAACTTATTGTAACCAGATAGAACGGCTCCGTCTACCATTTGCTCGTCCATTTTGGTACCAAGCGTGCAAGTAGTAATTGATTGAGTCTCACCTCTGGTGAAAACTGCAGAACCGTGAGCAGAAGGAAGGTAGTCAACTACAGACCAAATTGGTCTGATTTCGTCTAGTTTTCTTCCATCCAATCTCTTCTTCTCATCCAAAGTAAGATTTCTAGCAGCTTCTTTGTGAAGTTTGTGGAAGTAAGGTCCGATAAGGCTTGCTTCAAAGCCATGATCTTCACCTAAACTTTGAACAAAAGCTTCTTTGATTTCCTTGATGATGGCAGATCTCTCGTTTTTATTTGGGATCTGACGGCTTACCGCTTCATACAATTTATCATAAAGCTCAGCTCTCATTTTGTCGTAAAGAGCCTTGTCAGATTTTTCGTGAGAATATTCTCTTTTTTGCTCCTTGCCTACCAGTTTGGTTAGCTCAAGTTGAGCTTGGCAATGCTTTTTAATTTCTTCATGGGCGAATTGAAGAGCTTCCACCATTTCATCTTCTGAAATTTCATTGGCTTCACCTTCAACCATCAAAATATAATCCATAGAGCCAGCTACAATGAACTCTAAGGATGCAGTCTCTAAAGCTTTCGGACTTGGATTTAATACCAAGTTTCCATCAATTTTAGCAACTCTTACTTCAGAGATTGGTCCGTTGAATGGAATATCAGAAACAGCAAGGGCTGCTGAAGCAGCTAATCCCGCTAAACAATCCGGCAATACCTCATCGTCGGATGACATTAAGGTAATAGCAACCTGAGTATCAGCATGATAATCATCCGGGAAAATCGGACGAATAGCTCTGTCAACTAATCTACTGATCAAAACCTCGTAATCGGAAAGTTTTCCTTCTCTCTTCAAAAATCCGCCTGGAATCTTTCCAGAGGCAGCAAATTTTTCCTGATAGTCAACGGAAAGTGGTAAAAAGTCAACTCCTTCTAAAGCATCTTTTTTTGCAACAACTGTGGCCAAAAGCATGGTCTTTCCCATCCGCACTACTACTGAACCGTCTGCCTGCTTGGCCAAAGCACCGGTTTCGATGATAATTTCTCTGCCATCTGCTAATTGGATGGACTTGGTGATTAAGTTTGGTAACATAAATGTTTGTTAGAATTAAAGCGATTAAGGTTTAAAAATATAGTCAACCTTAAAAAAGAAAAAAGTAAGGTTCTCAACAATAGAGAACCTTACCGAAAGGATTATTTTCTGATTCCGAGCTCAGCAATAATTGCTCTGTAACGCTCGATCTCTTTCTTATGGAGGTAGTCTAGCAAGCTTCTTCTCTTACCTACCAGCTTCATCAAACCTAGTCTTGAGGAGTGATCTTTCTTGTTTGACTTGAGGTGTTCGGTCAAGTGCTGGATTCTGTGAGTGAAGAGGGCAATCTGAGATTCAGGGGAACCTGTATCAGTAGCAGATTTTAACCGTCCATGATTTTTAAACAACTCTTGTTTTTTCTCTGATGTTAAATACATGTTTAGCTAAATTTAATAAAACAGTCACAAAGGTAGAGCTAAAAATTCAATAATAAAAAAGAACTCCAAATTTTCATTTTTGAAAGGCTCCTTTGACTTTTTTGAGGATTCCTGTGTAAAAGTCTGCCTCAAAAAGACGAGCATCTTTCCTTGCTTGTCTTAAGAAAAACAGCCCAAAAGGAACTAAGCATAGATTGGAGAAAAATGTACCCAACATTGGATCGGCTAATCCTTCTTTTGCCCATTTTTCCCCTGTGATGGATAACATATAGAACAATATGAAGAAGATAATGGAGATCAATACAGGTAACCCCAATCCTCCTTTTTTAATAATAGATCCCAAGGGAGCACCAATTAAAAACATTACAAAACAGGCAATTGCTTGGGTATATTTCTGATACCAAGCGATTTCATACCGTCGATATTCCCTTTCGTGTGCATCTACTTGTGAAGCTTTTACATTAAAGGTGTTTTTAAGATTTCTTGAATTATTTAGGGCCATGGTTACTGCATTGGTAATATAACCCTGCTTGTACATCAATGAATCAATTCTAGCCTTCTCTTCGTCTGTCAGAAGTGTTGTCCTTACCACTTTCGGCTTTTTCTCCCCTACTCCGGCAGTATCTACTGTAGAAATAATCTCTGGCTGCTTGGTAAATTGAACTGCTGTGTCAATTTTTCTTCTTTGAAGTTTTTGACTTAGTATGGAATCTGCTCTTTCACTTCTGACCGTTGTTTCTAAAGAAATCTTAGTAGGCTCTACTGCCTTTTGGTTCGAATCAATTGCCACTGAATCATCCGTATTTAGGTTAGATGAAATTGAATCATTCAACTCCCTTTCTCTAAGGATTTTCAATTTTCTCAGGGTATCGTCTTTTGCTTTTCTTTCAGCTATTTCAGCTGGAGGTGTTAATTTTCTATTTCGGGTAAAAAATGGATAAATGCCTTCTGCAGTCTGGTAATTCTGATATTTCAGATCATTGACCAAGGAATAAATGGAATCCAAACCATCTTTGATTTGAGCAATATTTTTAATAGCTCTATTGGTAGACCAAAGGTCTTCTGGAGTCCTATTTAGCTGAAAGGCAGAAAGGTCAAACACCATGATATTCTCAGCAAATTTTGTTCTTGAAAACTCCACCGGCGGCTCACTTATTCCTCTTGTCGATCGGGCTTCCTTATAATTTTGACCATTATAAAGGGTCAATTTCATATAGGAATCATTCATGAATGTTTCCATTCTTCCAGAATCCGCAAGGGTAACATTCAAGTTTCCCTGACCATCAGCATGGTTATAAATAATAATATCCCTTAGCCGAATATCATCCAGCTTTTCATTGACTTTGATGCTATAGTTTGGAATTCCAGCGTAGAAAACCCCTTCTTTTATATCAAGCGAAGGAGACTTTGTCCGGATATCATAAAGCAAACTGAAGGTCTTGAGATTGACTTTTGGAACGAGGTAATTATTGGATAAATAGGCTAGAATTGTCAAAACAGCTGCAAAAATTCCTATTGGGCGCAAAGCTCTTGTAAGGGAAATCCCGCTGCTTTTGATTGCTGTGAGCTCAAAGTGTTCACCTAAATTTCCAAAAGTCATCAGGCTAGAAAGCAAAACTGCCAAAGGCAAAGCCATCGGAGAAATACTGATCACGAAATACCCAATCAGCTCTGCATAGATTGCAAAGCCCAATCCTTTTCCGAAAATCTCATCAAAATACTTAAGCATGTTGACTATCAATAAAATGAAGTCAACAACCAAAAATGTAAGGATAAAGGGCCCGATAAAAGAGCCCAAAATAAGCTTATCTAATTTTTTCATTAGGCGGGAAATCCTCCGAGAAAATACGGCGAAGTTCTATTGCGGTTTCAAAGTTGGTAAATCCCTACCAATTACCCACCAATAATTTCCTTCAATTTGTTGACAAGTCCATCCCAGATAGCCTCCAATTCATCATCTTCATATTCATTGGAATAGTCTATCACCTTTAAAAATAGGGATTGGGTCAATTCATTTTCCTCCAGCTTGAATTCTATATAAGAATGATCATCACTTTCTGGATTAGAGGGATCAAAAAAATCGAATTTGACATGAACATTTGTTCTCAAAGCCGCTAAGCGGGCATAATGATCCTCATTGTCGAAATTGAAAATGTAATTTTTGTCTTCGTCAATTCGCACATTATCTGCAAACCACTCTTCCAACCCACTCGCAGTACTTAAATAATGGAACACAATCTTCTTAGAAGCATTTATTTGATAATCAGCTACAAATTTGTTTTTAACCATGACAGGATTGTTTAAAGGTGATTTTTTCACACTTTTTCTTAAGACTCAACTTGCATTTCAAAGTACAAGACCTCATATTTGCATTCCCTTTCAGAAAGGGGGCTAATTGTAAAATTCAAATGGAATTTTACCCGTTTTTTGGAGATCGATGGTGGTTTAATTTAGCCATTAATTTCAAAAATCAACGCTAAAAAGAAATTATTAACAAAAAATATGGCGAGGTAGCTCAGTTGGTTAGAGCGCAGGATTCATAACCCTGAGGTCACGGGTTCAACTCCCGTCCTCGCTACAAAGGCTTTCAGAAATGGAAGCCTTTTTTATTTAGCGGACTTTCTTTTTTGGGTATATTTCAAAACGAATGAACCCGAAATCAATCCAAAATCCTCCCAACAATTTTTTCCAAAAACTTAGGTTTTTAGGCCCCGGATTCATTCTCTCAGCATCAATTGTAGGTTCTGGTGAATTAATTGCCACTACTCTCCTTGGGGCTGAAGGAGGTTTTGTTACTTTTTGGGTAATTCTGGTAAGCTGCTTAATTAAAGTAGCAATCCAACTTGAATTTGGAAAAAATGCCATTATCACTGGAAATCCCTTGATGGCCGAATTCAATAATCTGTCTGGACCGAAATTAGGAAAAGGAAAATGGACTGTTTGGTTAACTTTTGGCTTGACCATTTTAAAAATTCTTCAATTAGGCGGAATGCTCGGCGGAGCAGCAATTGTTTTGTCACTGATTTTTCCAGTAGCAACAGTTTCATTTTGGGTAGTACTTCTAGGCATCACGCTTAGCCTACTTATTTTCAAAAACTATTATTATCTGATAGAGAAAGTCGCCACCCTGATGGTTTTTGGGTTTACCATCTTTACTATTGCTTCTTTGGTGGGTCTATTCTTTACTCCATTTAGCTTTTCGATTGATGAGGTATTGTCTGGATTGTCTTTCAACCTACCTAATGAGGTGATTTTTGTGGCTATTGGAGCATTTGGGATTACTGGTGTGGCTAGTGATGAAATTATTGCTTACACTTATTGGTGCCAGGAAAAGGGATATGCAAAATATACCGGGCCAAATGATGGTAGTGAAGAATGGAAAGTGAGAGCTAAGGCTTGGATCAAAATTATGTATCTCGATGCCTTTTTGGCCATGATTATTTACACTTTGGTCACAGCTTCCTTCTATTTATTGGGTGCGGCTGTATTACATGAACAGGAAGAAATTCCCGATGGAACAGAATTGATAAATTTTGTAGCCAATATCTATACAGAATCACTTGGTCAAGGGGCTAGACTGGGTTATTTAACAGGGGCTTTTTTTGCATTGTATTCTAGTGTGTTCGCTACACTTGCCTACTGGTCCAGATTGTTTCCAGATGTCTTTTCTCAATTTGGCTGGATACCCGCAAATAATGAATCAAATCGAAAAAGGTGGGTTAAGTTGTTGGCCTGGATCCTACCTATACTTTGGGTCATCACCTTTCTTTTTGTGGAATTGCCTGGCTTTATGATTCTTTCGGGTGGAGTAGTCGGTTCAGTATTGCTATTGGTTGTTGTTGTGGCTTCTGTGCAGTTTAGAAAAAAGAATCGAGGACTTCAGATCATGTCTGAATTTTGGTCTGAAATCATGTTTTGGCTTAGCGTAATTTCAATTTTAATGATTTCCCTTTATGGGATTTTTAAATTGTTTTAAATAAAAAAAGCCTTCCCGAAGGAAGGCTTTCGCAAAATAAGGTAGTGCCAACCTTATTTCACTCTTTCAACTACAGCTTTAAATGCTTCAGGATGGTTCATTGCAAGATCTGCCAATACCTTTCTGTTAAGTTCGATATCAGCTTTCTTCAACATACCCATCAATTGAGAATAGGACATTCCGAGCTCTCTAGCACCGGCATTGATACGCTGGATCCACAAAGCTCTGAATTCTCTTTTCTTAGCTTTTCTGTCTCTGTAAGCGTACTGAAGACCTTTCTCGTATTTGTTTTTGGCTACAGTCCAAACGTTGCTACCTCTTCCGAAGTAACCTCTAGTGGCCTTTAAAACCTTTTTTCTTCTTGCTCTTGACGCAACCGCGTTTACTGATCTAGGCATAGTTTTTTGTTTTTTGACACTTGGTGCTCCGATCGATCGGAATCTTTTTTACCAAAGCATCTGGTGAATAAATAAACCTTAATTGTTAAAGGGAATTTGTTGAAAATCAGATTTTCAACATATCTCTTACTCTACCTTCATCGGAAGTATGTACCAAACCAGCTTTGGTTAGGTTATGCTTTCTTTTAGTAGACTTTTTCGTCAGGATGTGGCTTTTGAAAGCGTGTTTCCTTTTGATTTTGCCGGTTCCTGTTAAAGTGAACCGCTTCTTCGCACTTGATTTGGTTTTTACTTTTGGCATTTTGCTGTATTTAGTTGGTTGAAATTATTTCTTATGAGGTTTCGGAGCGATAAAGATATTCATCCGCTTTCCTTCCAACTTTGGCATTTGTTCTACCACTCCATGGTCTTCAAGAGCTTGGGCAAACTTCAGAAGAAGCATTTCCCCTCTTTCCTTGAAAACAATCGAACGGCCGACAAAATGAACGTAAGCCTTTACCTTGGCTCCTTCTTTTAGGAAGTTGATTGCGTGCTTCAACTTAAAGTTGAAGTCGTGATCATCTGTATTAGGTCCGAAACGAATTTCTTTTAAAACGACTTTAGCTGCATTGGCCTTGATTTCCTTCTGCTTCTTTTTCTGCTCGTATTTAAACTTCGCGTAATCAATAATTTTACAAACAGGAGGAGTGGCGTTGGGAGAAATCTCTACCAGATCAAGCTCATTCTCTTCTGCTAGTTTGATGGCTCTGTCCAAAGAAAGAACCGCGTTCCCTCCCTCTACAAAATCACCTACTACCCGAACTTCACGGGCTCTGATCTTATGATTAACCTTATAGGGTTCTTCTTGTCTTCCTCTTTGTTGATGTGGTCTTTGGTTCAAGTTAGCTGTTGTCGTTTTAATTTGAAATTGCCTGCAAATATCGGAATTATTTCTGATTCAGAAAATCAGAATAAAATTTTACGTTATTCTTCCTTGTTCAGTGATTCTGAAATAATCCCTTGAAAATACTTAATAAAATCCTCAATTGAGAAACTCCCTAAGTCACCCTCTCCCCTTTTTCGGATGGAGATTTTTCTTTCCTCTTGCTCTTTTTCCCCTACAATAAGCATAAAAGGGACTTTTTTGACTTCAGCATCACGGATTTTTCTTCCGATTTTTTCATCACGGTTATCTATGTTTCCTGTGATACCGGCGTCTTCCAAAATACCTTTCAATTCCTCTGCATACCCGATGTATTTCTCAGAAATAGGCAAAATATTAATCTGCTCAGGAGCTAGCCAAAGTGGAAAATCACCTGCACAATGCTCAATTAGGACAGCTACAAACCTTTCCAAAGAGCCAAATGGAGCTCTGTGAATCATCACAGGTCTATGCTTTTGATTGTCTGATCCAATGTATTCCAGTTGGAATCTCTCAGGAAGCTGATAGTCAACTTGGATAGTTCCTAGTTGCCACTTTCTTCCCAAAGCATCCTTAACCATAAAATCAAGCTTAGGACCATAAAAGGCTGCTTCGCCTAATTCAGTTACTGTCTCAAGCCCTTTTTCAGCAGCAGCTTCAATAATCGCAGCCTCTGCTTTTTCCCAAGCTTCATCTGTACCTATATACTTCTGCTTATTTTCTGGATCTCTTAAGGAAATCTGAGCGGTATAATCCTGGAATCCCAAGGCTTTGAAAACATACAAAACCAAGTCGATTACCTTGATAAACTCCTCTTTTACCTGATCTGGACGGCAGAAAATATGGGCGTCATCCTGCGTAAATCCTCTCACTCGGGTCAAACCATGCAATTCCCCACTTTGTTCGTACCGATAGACGGTTCCAAATTCCGCATAACGAATTGGCAAATCCTTGTAAGATCTAGGCTTATGCTTGTAGATCTCGCAGTGATGAGGACAATTCATTGGTTTCAACAAAAACGCTTCGCCTTCATGAGGAGTGGTGATAGGTTGGAATGAATCCTTACCATATTTCTCGTAATGACCTGAAGTCTCATACAAAACCTTACTTCCAATATGAGGAGTAGTTACCTGTTGGTAGCCTGATTTGTCCTGAGCTTTTTTCATAAAGCTAATCAGACGCTCACGAAGCAAAGTTCCCTTAGGCAACCACAAAGGAAGCCCCATTCCTACTTTTTCGGAAAAGGTGAAAAGCTCCAACTCTCGACCGATTTTTCGGTGATCGCGCTTCTTCGCTTCCTCCAGTAAAGTCAAATAATCTTTTAATTCCTGAGCTTTTGGAAAGGTAACCCCATAGATACGGGTCAACATTTTTCGTTTTTCATCTCCCCTCCAATAGGCTCCGGCAATATTGGTCAGCTTAACAGCTTTGATAAATCCTGTGTTAGGAATATGTGGTCCACGACAAAGATCAGTGAAGTTTCCTTGCTCATAAAAGGTGATTGAACCATCTTCCAATCCTTCCAAAAGGTCGAGCTTATATTCATCTCCTTTTTCTTGGAAATAAGCCAAAGCATCGGCTTTTGACACTTCTTTTCGGATATACTCGCTTTTTTGTTTGGCGAGTTCGATCATCTTCTGCTCAATTTTCTCCAGCTCCTCTCCTTCCAGTTTGTGATCTCCGAAATCCACATCGTAGTAGAATCCAGTTTCAATAGGAGGACCGATACCAAATTTGGTTCCAGGGTAAAGCTCTTCCAGCGCCTCAGCCATCAAGTGGGCTGAAGAATGCCAAAAGGTATTTTTACCTTCTCCATCATTCCAGGTTAATAATTGCAAAGTAGAATCTTCCTGAATTGGACGAGTAGCGTCCCAAACTTGACCATTCACTTTGGCGGCAAGAACATTTCGGGCTAAACCCTCGCTGATACTGGCAGCAATCTGCAGTCCGGTTGTTCCTTTTTCATACTCCCTAACTGATCCATCAGGAAGGGTAATCTTAATTTGTTTTGACATTTTATTTTGTTTTTCTGCCCATACAAACAGGCATCATGTTTCGACTGCAAATATGCATAAGTGTATTCAAAGGAAAAATTTAGGGGAAAAGGAATCCAAAAAACATAGGTTATAAAATAAATTGAGCACTCACTTTCACATGAAAGGGTTTGGCTCCTGGATTATCCAAATAAGTCATTCGGTGAAAGAAATCCACTCGGAAAAACTTAAATATATTTTCTACCCCATAGCCTAATTCAAGATACGGCGTTCCCAAATCAAGTCTTCCAAATGTTTTTAGAGGATTTCCTTCCGGATCTACTGATGGTACATTGGCAATATTTTCGTCTCTCACTGATCCCCAAAGTGAATTTACATTCCCCACAAATCTCCACTTGAGTTTCTTCATCAAAGGAATGGAATTCAACAAAAAACCCTCAAAGGATTGGCGATAGCGAATGCTGAAATACTGATCAGAAGTGAATTCTGTGAAATTCATCGTATTGAAAGCCGCCGTGGTATAGAAGATGGTTTCGTTCCCGAGGTGGTTCTTCAAAATCGGATAAGGAACTTCCCCAAAGATCTTTCCAGCGTCTAATTCATATCGACCTACCCCAAACAAGCCCAAATTGATTCGGTGATAGAGGTAAAAACTCAGCTTTTGATAGTCCAAATCTCCACCAAGTCCATTAAAACCCTTGGCATAATTGACCTCAACAATAGGCCATTTCAAGGATCCTAAAGAGGCTCTCTCGTTGTCATTGATGATGATGATTTCATCCCTTCCGTAGCGGATTCCAGCTCTAAATTCAGTCGTCTCAAATGAATTTCTGTATTCTTTGGTGTCCTTTTCCAAATAGTAAAAAGGAAACAAAGGATCAAATTGACTGAAGTTCATTCCGGTTTTAAACAGAAATCCTTTGAAAAATTCCCTTTGGAAAGCTAAGCCGTGATTCCTGCTGAAATAGGGACTTCTTAAGGTCCCAAATCTACTTGCTGCTAGAAAAACGCTATTGGATTGTAAACTGGCAATTTCCAAACCGATTTGTTCGATCTCTTTTGATGAATAAACCTGGATAGTGGTCCATCTTTTTCGATCTAAAATTCGCGTTAGGCTAGCAGAATATTTCCACTCTAAATCTCTAAATCCAAATCCCGTGTAGCCTTGGATTACCCATTTCTTACTGAATTTGTAATTGGTTCGAAGACCAAATCCCAATCGAATTCCTTCGAGATTATTGTAATTGAAAAATGCTGGCCATGGCCCTACGTCAATTTTCCCTATGGGTTTATATCCTGTGGCAAAGAACTTTAGGCCCTCAGAATAAAAGCGAATGATGGGGATTTTCTTTAAAGTATCCACCATCTGCAAGATGGCTAACTCTTCTACCGACAAAGGGTCTGGCCTACTGTTTTGCCAAAAATCAGCCTCAAATTCACTGAAATCAGGTTTTAATTCTACTGCCTGATTGAAAAATGGTGTGGGTTGAGGGTCATTTACCACGATGCTATCCGTGGCTGTATAAAACTTCGCCAAAAGACCGGCAGTCTTATCTGTTACCTGAGAAATTTTCACCATTACCCTGGTCTTCGAAGGCATTAAGGGCCCTGCGGTAGTAGGTTTAAGTTCCTGTTGGATTTTTATCCTCTCTACAAAGTTCAGGTTAGCGGCTTTGGGAATGGTTAAATCGACTTGTTTTAAAGAATAGTCATCTTTTTTGATCCAAATCGTACCTGAAAAAGCCAAGTCCTGCTCCCTTCTTGGATAGACCTGCAGCTTGTAACAAAAGTCATTTTCCACATAAACCGAATCCAAAAGATCATAGTCATAATAGGTCTTCCATCCGTCTGCAATCGGGGATATAAAGTCTTTATTCAGGATGTTAAGCCAGTTTTTGTAAAAATTATATTCCTGAAATACTGATCCGGTGATCTGAGAAGTCGTTGAGCCATCCGTTATTCCAACCCCAGTAACTTTGGTCTTTTCAATGACCTCTTTTCTCAATTCAGGATTATTTCTGTAATAAAATTTTGAAACCGTCTCAGAGAAAAAAACAGGCAGGATCTTCTCTCCCTCGTCATTGGTCAATTGCTTGATGCTATCCAAAACAGAAGTAACCGATCGAACCGATTTTCTTTGTCGAAAATCCTCAGACAGGTTGTCTATATCGATTTCAATTTTGGTGTAGTTTTTTGATTCATAAGCCTGTAGGCTCCTCTTATCAAAGTCTCTTCTTCGCTCCGATGCCCTTCTAATGATCTCAAAAGCCGGATTTTCCCCTGATTCGAAGACAAATGCATCCAATTCAAAGGAACTTGGTCTTAATTGAAAATTTAGCGTTTGCTCAGGGAGATTTTCCAGCTTTTTACTTTGGGTAAAATATCCCAAATAGCTTACCACCAAGCTATCAGACAAGACTTTAGCTGATATGGAATAATACCCTTCAAAATCAGTGGTAATCCCTGTAGTGGTGTTTTTCAAAATCACATTGGCAAAGGCGATGGGATCCCCAGTTTCTGCATCCGTAACTCTTCCCTTGATTAGATATTGGGCAAATGAGGCTTGGCAAAAAAGAAAGAAAATCGCGAAAAAAGCGGATCTAAGCATTAATCTGAGGTCGGTAGGAAACTTTTGCACTCGCAAGTTAAAGTCAAAGTAAACCTTCTTGGTTCAATGTCTGCCTGAAAAATTCTTAAACCTTTTAAAATTTGTTCCAAACAAAACCGGGAAGGTTGATTCTTGGACCTTTATATTTGGACTCAAATTGAATTCTACATGGTTTACGATATTGTCATTGTTGGAGGAGGTATTGTTGGCTTAGCCACTGGTCTTAAAATTCAAAACGAAAGGCCTGATTTGAAAATCGCCATTCTGGAGAAAGAAGATCAACTAGCTAAGCACCAAACCGGAAATAACTCGGGAGTAATTCATTCTGGACTATACTACAAGCCAGGCTCCTTAAAAGCGACAAATTGTATCAATGGATATCATGAATTGGTGAAGTTTTGTGAGGAGGAAAAAATCCCCTTCGAAATCACCGGAAAGGTAGTTGTCGCGACTAGAGAAGAGCAAAAACCATTATTGAAGACTTTGCTGGATCGAGGACTCCAAAATGGCTTGACAGGAACCCGAAGTATTACTTTGGAAGAGCTGAAGGAATACGAGCCTCACTGTGCTGGTGTGGCCGCTATCCATGTTCCTCAAACGGGAATCGTGGATTATTTCCAGGTTGCATTAGCCTATGGAAGAAAAATCATTCAAAAAGGTGGTGAGATTTTCCTCAATCATAAAGTACTGGAAATTAATCTGAAGGAAGGCATTAACTACATTGAAACCTCAAAAGGAACTTTTGAATCTAAGCTGGTAATTAACTGCGCTGGCCTTTATTCTGATTTGGTAGCGCGAATGAATGATGCATCCATTACGGATGTCAAAATCATCCCTTTCCGAGGAGAGTATTATAAGCTTAAAAAAGAAAAAGAGTACCTAGTTAAGAATCTGATCTATCCTGTCCCAGATCCCAATTTCCCATTCTTAGGAGTTCATTTTACCCGAATGAAAAAGGGAGGTGTAGAAGCAGGTCCAAATGCTGTTTTGGCCTTTAGAAGAGAAGGCTACAAAAAATCTCAAATCAATCTGGGAGAATTGGCAGAAACATTAGCTTGGCCTGGGTTCCAAAAAGTGGCAGCAAAATATTGGAAAACGGGCTTTGGAGAACTCTATAGATCCTTCTCAAAAGCGGCCTTTACCAAGGCCTTGCAAGAATTAATTCCTGAAATTCAAGAGTCAGATCTAGTCGATGGAGGTGCCGGAGTGAGAGCACAAGCCTGTGATCGGACTGGGGGACTTTTGGATGATTTTGCGATCAGGGAATCGGCTTTCGCAATTAATGTTTTAAATGCCCCTTCCCCAGCTGCTACAAGTTCCCTTTCAATTGGTGGAACTGTTGCAGCCATGGCACTTAAACGCTTCTCATGATTTATGATGGAGATGGTTGATGACTGAATCCGGGAAAAAGTGATTGGCGAATTCAACCATCTCGTCTCCCCTGACTAAATCCCTTATTGAAAGTTCAGACGTATGAGAATACCCAGAAGCACCAAGTAGCTCTTTAACAGCATGGACGGTGTTCTTATGGAAATTATAAACCCGCTCAGCTTTATCAGTTATTACAAGCCCCTTTTTCAAGTGTTTATCCTGGGTTGCCACTCCGGTAGGGCAAGAATTGGTATTGCATCGTAAAGCCTGGATACAGCCTAAGCTAAACATGAATGCCCGTGCAGAATTGCACATATCAGCTCCCAAAGCCATATTTTTTACAATCGAAAAAGCGCTCAGCGCCTTTCCAGAAGCAATTAGCCTAATTCTATCCTTAATTCTGTGCTTATCTAAAGTAAGTCGGGCAAAAATCAATGCAGGTTCCAGTGGTAAGCCTACACTGTCCGAGAATTCCAAAGGAGCTGCTCCAGTGCCCCCTTCTGCCCCATCTATCGTGATAAAATCCGGATAGATCGAATGCTCCAGCATGGCTTTGCAGATATCTTCAAATTCTTCCGTTCTACCTATGCAAAGCTTAAATCCTATTGGTTTCCCGTCTGATAATTCTCTAAGTTTTTGGATAAATTGAACCAATTCTTTTGGATTTCCGAATGCCGTATGAGAAGGAGGAGAAACAATCGTAGTTCCTTCTTTAACTCCTCTGATTTCAGCTATCTCTTTAGTGTTTTTTACTCCGGGTAAAACACCTCCATGACCTGGTTTAGCCCCTTGGGAAAGCTTGATTTCTATCATTTTAACTTTCGTCAAAATGGCTTTTTCCCGGAATTTAACCTCATCAAATCCACCTGTTTCATTTCTACATCCAAAATAGCCCGTTCCTATTTGCCAGCATAAATCTCCACCTTCCATATGATATGGAGATATTCCGCCCTCTCCTGTATTGTGATAAAATTCACCTTTTAATGCCCCTCTATTCAAAGCAGAAATTGCATTTGAACTTAGAGATCCAAAACTCATGGCAGAAATATTCAGTATGGAAGCTGAGTAGGGTTGTTTACAATCAGGACCTCCCACCAATACTCGTAGATCCTCCTCAACAGGCTTTTTGGCATAAATCGAATGCCTTAGAGCTATGTAATCTTCCAAATGAATGTCTCTTTGTGTTCCAAAAGGATGGGTATCGTTGACATTCTTGGATCTCCTGTAGGCTAGAGCTCTTAGATTTCTGCTAAATGGTCTTCCGCTGGTATTGGATTCAATAAAGTATTGTTGGATTTCTGGACTAATCGATTCAAAAAGATACCTAAAGTTTCCAACCACGGGAAAATTCCTTCGGATTGCATGTTTTTTCTGGAGCACATCATATACACCCAAAAATGAAAGAAGAAACAAAATTCCCAAAATCACATACCCGAATCGGAATTCTGAAAATCCTGTAAGCCACATGAACAAAAGTGTCAAAGCAAAAAAAGCCAGTAAACTGAATAAAAACATTCTTCTCATGACGCAGGGGATTTTAACCAGACTAATTTGAATACTTTAAGCTATTCAAATTCCAGTCAAAAATTGTAATAAGCGGACTTCTGCCCAGGTAAATTCCTCTCCTTTTCTTAAAAAGCCTGTATGTCCTCCCCTTTTTGGCATCTCAAGAAAGAGATTTGACTTTTGTTCAGCTAATTTAATCGGATAGCATTCTGGACCTAATAATGGATCATTTATGGCATTTACGATCAAGGTGGGGATTTGAATCTGATGCATCCAATTGTCCGCACTGACACTTCGATAAAAATCAGCAGCATCCCTAAACCCATGAATTTTAGCCGTGAAATGAGTGTCAAATTGATCAAAATCGTTTACGCTTTCAAGGAGTACCAAATCAATCAGATCCGGAAATTGCTGAGCCTTGAGTCTCATTTTTTCCTTAAGTTTTCCAAGGAATCGCTTTTTGTAAAAACTATTGGAAGCAAATTTTAAGGTTGCGGCACTTGAAGGAAGATTGCAAGGTGTTGAATAAACCGCTGCCTTCGTAATCTGCTTGGGTAAATCCACTCCTTTTTCTCCCAGATACTTCAAGGTTTGAGCTCCTCCCATACTGATTCCAGTCAGAAAAATCTCCTCATAAAATCCATCATTCAAAGCGTGGTTAATGACTGAATCGAGGTCATAGCTTGCTCCATGGTGATATAAGATCGGTTGAAGGTTTAATTCTCCCCCGCAGGTTCGGTTATTCCATGCAAGAACATCGATTCCATTTTGATTAAAAAGTTTGGCCAAACCCATGGCATAATGTCTCATGGAATCCCCTTCCAAGCCGTGGGAAATGATCAGAAGCTGCTTTGATCCTACTTTAGACCAATCCAGATTTAAAAAATCATCATCAGGTGTATTAATTTTTTCCCGGGTATATTCCACCCCTTCTACTTTTCTAAGCAGACTGGGTATAATGGTTTCTAAATGTCCATTGAATAAATATTTGGGAGGTCCTCCGTAGCTAGAGGCAATAATTGGCATTCGTAATTGATTTTCTTAAAGGAGAATTTCTTCTGCTAAAGTAAAAAGTAACCTTAGGCTTGAAAATTAGATAGCGAAAAATACCAGTACCGCCATTAATTCATGCGGATTAGCATTTCCACCTCTTTGATAGCCTGCTCTACTTTTTGAGAAAAGTCTTCGAAATGAAGTTTAAACTCTTCCGAAAATCCTTTATTCTCCAAGATCTCTTTTCCTTTAGAAAGTGATTCTGTGAGCAGATTTAGGTCAAACATGGAGAGTGTAGGTTTGACTTTATGTCGGATTTGCTGGATTTTCACCACATCATGCTGAAGAAGTCCTTCGGTATACTTTTCCTTCAGCTCAATTAATCCATTGAAAATAGCATTGGTGAGTTCTAACCTGAACTCCTCATCTCCTTCAGCCATTTCCTTTATCCTAATAGGCAATTCAGTGTAAATTTGACTCATAGGCTTTTTTCTTTAGAAGATGTACCAGCCAGAAAGCCAGTTGACCAGGCAGCCTGAAAATTAAAGCCACCTGTAATTCCATCAATGTCCAACACCTCTCCGGCAAAATACAAATTTGAATGAAATTTACTTTCCATGGTATCTGGATTGACTTCATTCAAAGGAACTCCTCCTGCGGTGACAAACTCTTCCTTAAAAGTAGTCTTTCCATTTATTTCCAAAATATAGCAAAAAAGGTTCTGGACTAGTCTATTGATTTCTTTTTTTGACAAATTACCGAAAGGTCGATCTAAATTTATCTCCGCTCTTTCACAAAAATGTTCCCAAAGCCTAATCGGCATTGAAAAAAGAGCATGGCTTCTAACTTTTCTATTGGGATGGGCTAAAGAATAAGACTGAATCTGTTGGTAATAATCCTCCTCCTTCAGGTTTCCATTCCAATTGATGACGGCTTTTCCTTTGTATTGATGGTCAAATAACCACTTGGCTCCAAAAGCCGAAAGCTTAAGAACTGCAGGACCACTAATCCCCCAATGAGTGACTAATGCAGGTCCTCGGTAATTCAATTTTGTCCCCTCAATTCTTACCAAAGCATCAGGGACAGAAATCCCCATTAAACTTCGCAAAGTTTCACCAGGGGTATTAAAAGTAAATAAAGAAGGTATAGGCTCTACCAGACTGTGATTTAACGATTTAAAAAATGAATATCCCTCAGATTTTGGACTTCCTCCGCTGGCGATAATTACTCTGTCAGCTCTAAAAACTCCCTTTTCTGTAATCAATTCATAATAGCCTTTTGCAGGATTTATCTCTTTGATCCCTGTCGAAATATGAATCTTCACCCCTCTTTTTTGAGCTTCTGCAAGCAAGATATCAATTATGGTTTGAGAGGAATCCGAGGTTGGAAAAACTCTCCCGTCAGCTTCAATTTTGAGTTCTACCCCTCTAGATTCAAACCAAGAAAAGGTATCTGGAATTGAAAAATGTCGAAAAACCTTTTTGAGAAATTTCTCTCCTCGAGGATAGTTTTGAACCAATTTGGAAATCTCCATAGGACGATGAGTGACATTGCATCTTCCTCCTCCTGATACTTTTACCTTTGAAAGAAGCTTAGGAGATTTTTCAAATAATGAAACTTCCATTCCTTTTCCTGCTGCATGAATAGCGGCAAAAAAGCCAGCTGCTCCACCTCCAATAACTGCGATTTTCAATTAGTATATTCTATTAGATTTCAACTAATTAGATTTACCTTCTTTTACCGGAAAATGAACCCAAAATTCCTCGTGCCAATTCTCTGAACAAAGTTCTTCCCATTTGCCGTACCATGGTATTTTTACTGAGTTCTTCAATAAATGATTCTTCTTTTGGAGTTCTTTTTGAAGTTCTGGGAGCCGGTCCTGGAAGCTCTACTTTTTCCTGTTCCTTTTGAACCTTCATCATTTTCCGCTCCAGCATCTCAAATGCCGAATCACGATCAATATCCTGATTATACTTTGGAACCAAAGAAGACGCTCGGACTACAGCATCGATTTCTGAATCCGATAAGATATCCATTCTGGTAATTGGAGCACGAACCAGTGTTCTAGCCAATGGAGTTGGGATCCCCTTTTCATTTAAAGCTGTAATCAACGCCTCACCAATACCCATTGAAGTCAATACTTCCGCAGTATCGTAAAACGGAGAATCTGGATAATTTTCAGCGGTTTTAGTGATTGCTTTTCTATCCTTTGCGGTAAACGCTCTTAAGGCATGTTGAACCTTCAATCCCAATTGTCCTAAAACACTTTCTGGAACATCAGTTGGAGTCTGGGTGCAGAAGTAGACGCCTACTCCTTTGGATCGAATCAATTTAATAATAGCCTCGATTTTCTCCAGCAAATCTTTGGAAGCATTTGAAAAAACTAGATGCGCTTCATCAATGAATAGACAAAGCTTAGGTTGATCGGCATCCCCCTGCTCTGGAAACGTTTCGTAGATCTCAGACAATAGACTGAGCATAAAAGTGGAAAAAAGCTTGGGTTTGTTTTGGATATCTGTCAATCGAATGATGGACACCACACCTTTTCCTTCTTTAGTCCTCACAAAATCATCCACCTCAAAGGATAATTCTCCAAAAAAACGATCTGCACCTTGCTGCTCCAGCTCAATAATTTTCCGCATGATCGTATTGATCGAAGCAGAAGAGACTTGACCAAATTCCTTTTCTATTTCTTCTTTTCCCTCGTTGGTAACAAACTGCAATACACGTTTGAAATCATTTAAATCCAATAAGGGTAAATGATGCAAATCACAGTATCTAAAAACCAAAGCGACGACTCCTCTTTGGGTATCGTTCAATTCCAGAATCTGAGAAATCAAAACAGGCCCAAACTCAGAAACAGTTGCTTTTAGCTTCACCCCCTTTTCATTGGAAATAGACATCAGTTCAACTGGCAAGCCCATTGGCTCATAGTCAACTCCTATGGTTTCAGATCTTTTTAAAATGAAATCATTGGCA
This sequence comes from Algoriphagus boseongensis, assembly GCF_004362805.1. GTDB lineage: Bacteria > Bacteroidota > Bacteroidia > Cytophagales > Cyclobacteriaceae > Algoriphagus > Algoriphagus boseongensis. Next base: position 893,764 of record NZ_SNYF01000005.1, on the reverse strand, counting down.
GTTCCTGGCATAGCAAGGCCCGAAAGATCACCTTTCAAATCCATCAATACGGAAGGAATTCCTTTAAGTGAAAGTTGTTCTGCGATCACCTGAAGTGTTTTGGTTTTACCGGTTCCTGTGGCTCCCGCAATTAAACCATGGCGGTTCAAAGTCTTTAGAGGAACTTTCACTTGAGCTCCTGTTACAGGATTTCCATCAAGGATTCCTGTTCCTAAAATGATGAAGTCTTTCTTAAAAACTTGGCCGTCAGCCAAATGCTGGATGAATTTTTCTGTATTGCTCATTTTCAAAAATTATCGGGGTTTAAACTACAAAAAAACCTTGAGTCTCCTCAAGGTTTAAATGGTTTTGGGACTCATTAAATCCGATTAATAAGTCACAACAGGGTCTAAAGCTTTTGCCTGCGCAACAAAATCTTCAACTTTCGATAAGGCAGGAACTACTCTGGTAAGGCCTTTTTCTTCCTGAGTTTTTACTAGGGCTGCATGAAGATTTTCAGGGTTTCTGTTTCTCAACTCTTTTACTGTATCAACACCAGCAGCTTTAAGCAATTCTGCAAATTGGCTGGCAATGCCATTGATTCTGAAAAGATCAGCCATGTTTACCCAATCCAAAATTTTTCCTTCATCGATTCCCGAAGCTTCTGCAATAGCTTTTCTGCCTGATTTGGTTGCTCCTTTTTCTAAAAGACCTTCTACTGTGGTCACCCCTGCATCCGCTAATTTACCCTTGTAAACCTCGCCGATACCTTCGATCATAGTGATTGTTTTACCCATTGTAAGATTGTTTAAACGATAAATTCAAAAAAGGAAATTTGAAATTCAATTTCCTGACTAGAACCTAAAATAATTACAATTTTTAAATTCCTTAATGAAAATTCAATTTTCCTCACCCGGCAATGACAAAAATTAACTTTGAGGGAATTCTTATGTTAGCTACTTTTCGAATAATTAAACTTCTCAAGTTTTGCTGTCAAAGATTTTAATCCCAACTCTATTCCTTCTAATTCTACTTCCCTTTTTTGGAAAAGCTCAAGTTAACCTAGGTCAGACAGACCGATGGATGAAAGGAGCTTTGGCCGCTATGGAAAGAAAGGATTTTGAAACTGCCAATTCCATTTTCCGGAACCTTATTGATTCAGGTTTGCCTCTTCCTGAAGAAATGCCCTACTATTTCTCCGAGACGCTTTTTGAACTAGGCCAATACGACAACAGCCAAAATTTCCTCAATAAATACCTCGAACTAACAGGCTTTAATGGTCAAAACTACCAAGGGGCTTCTGAACTGAAAAAAAAATTAGCCAAGCCAATTGCAGATATCAAAGCTTGTCAACTCTGTGATAACCGTGGATATAGATTTCAGACCTGTTTTACCTGTGAAGGAAAGAAAGAGATAGAACAAACCTGCGCTTATTGCAAAGGAAAAAACGTAGTTGGATGTAGCCGATGTGGAGCCACAGGAATGATCAAAAAAATCAATGTATTCAATATCGTAGAATTTTATGAATGTGAAAGATGCAGTGGAAAAGGAAGACTGACCTGCCCGGAATGTCAAGGTTCGGGAAAAGAAGTAAGTGATTGCAAAACTTGCGCGGGAACAGGGAAATTAGCCTCAGATCAAATCTGTACCCATCTTCCGCATACTCACGAAGATTAGGAAACAAAAAATCCCGCCTGAGCGGGATTTTTCATTTACAATACTTTTTAAAGGATTCGCTTGCTCCTGGATATTCTAAAACTGTAGCCAACTTTAAATCTTCACAGGCCTGTTTCTTTCTGTTTAAAGCTAATTTCAATAGTCCTCGGTTATAATAAGCCTGACCAAATTCATCATCCAACTGAATGGCATTTTCGTAGGCTTTTAAGGCATCTTCAGCCAAACCTAATTGGTGCAAGGCTCTACCTTTTAGGAATGAAGCCATAGCTGGTGCTCCCGGGATTTCCTCAGCTTTGGTCGCATATAAAAGCGCCGAAGCATAATTTTTTTGCTGAATTTGAACGTTAGCCAAACTCAAGAGTACTTGAAAATTATTGGGATCCTGATTCAATGCAGTTTCAAAATCTTCCTGGGCCTTTCCAAAATCACCCATTTCCTGATAGGCTCTACCTCTATTGTAAAGGGTATTGACATCAGTTGGATTGGTTCTTAAAGTTTGGGTATAAGTCTCAGCTGCCAATTCATATTGGCCTTTTTCGAAGTAAGTATCCGCTGGATTTTTCTTTTGGTCTGAACAGGAAATCAAAGTCCCGGCTAGAACCGGGACCAAGACCAAATATTTCAAGATTTTCATTTTAGTTGGTTTAGACTGCTACGTTATTTTCTCTTAGCGCATCATTTAGTGATGTCTTGAGATCGGTAGAAGCCTTTCTTTGCCCAATTATTAAGGCACATGGAACTTGATAAGTTCCAGAAGGGAAGGTTTTTGAGATTGATCCAGGGATTACAACTGATCTAGGAGGCACGTATCCTTTATATTCCTTAGGCTCTGCTCCTGTCACGTCAATGATTTTTGAACTTGCTGTCAAGGTAACACCAGCACCAACTACGGCTTCTTTCCCAATTCTTACCCCTTCTACAATTATGGCTCTGGAACCTATAAACGCTCCGTCTTCCACAATAACTGGAGCAGCTTGAACTGGTTCCAAAACTCCACCGATTCCAACACCACCACTTAAATGAACATTTTTGCCGATCTGCGCACAAGAACCGACGGTGGCCCAAGTATCAACCATCGTGCCACTGTCCACATAGGCACCGATATTAACATAACTTGGCATCATCACTACTCCAGAAGCTAAATAGGCTCCATAACGAGCTACAGCATGAGGTACAACTCGGACTCCTTGCTTCGCATAGTTGGTTTTTAAGGCCATTTTATCGTGGAATTCAAAAGGTCCAACCTCAATGGTTTGCATTTTCTGAATTGGGAAATAAAGAATTACGGCCTTTTTCACCCAATCATTTACCTGCCATTCTCCATTTTCCATGGGTTCCGCAACTCTGATCTTTCCTGCATCTAGATCTTCGATGATGGTTTTGATTGCAATCTCGGTTTCCTTTTCTTTCAATAATTCCCGGTTGTCCCAGGCCTTTTCGATGATGGTTCTTAGTTCCATTATTTTAATTAGTTTCGTTTGATATGAATTCGAAGGCAAACACCATCCCTGTTCTGATCGCCTCTACTTTGAAACCCATACAGGATGTTCGTGCCTACGAGAAGCTCGCACTTTCGCTCGGCGAAACAAATAAATACAGCCTAAACATCATAGGCTTTTCTTCCAAAAAGCCACAACAAAAAGAAGAAATCCGATTCTTTTCTTCTATGAGTCATTTTCAATCCACTTGGGACAGGCTTCTAGCCCAGTGGAGGTTTTGCAAAGTATTGTTTTCAGTCCGACCAAAGCTCGTCATTTCCTGTACCTATGAATACCTTCCGATTGCTAGTTTCTTTAAAGCGATTTTGGGTTATCGCTTAGTTTATGATGTTCAGGAGAATTACAAAAAGAACCTTGACTTAAATCCAAATCTTTCCTCTAAGAAGAAGGAAAAGCTTTCCAAAATCATTGGTTGGGCTGAGTCTACTTCCAAAGTTGATTTATTCATCCTTGCCGAAAAATGCTATAAAAAGGAAATGCCTGAAAAGAAGCCTTTCATGATTTTGGAGAATAAATTCCAAGGAGAGATTAAACGAATTGATCCTATTCAATTTCAGAAAGCTTCAGGATATGCTTTTTCGATTACCGGTACGCTAACTCCAGAGTTTGGGATTGAGGAAGGTATTACCTGGTTTATTGAAATTCAAAAGTCTTTCCCTCAAAGTAAGCTTAAAATATGTGGACATGTTCCCATCAAGGATTTCCAGGAAAGAATTGAAAAGCTGGTCCAAGACAATCCAAGAATTTACCTTTCAATAGGTCCATCTCCAGTACCTCATTCGGAGATACTAAAAACCCTCCAGAACTCAGAATTTTCTATGTTACCCTATCGAGTCATTCCAGGAATTCAAGAAAAAATGCCCACGAAACTATTCGAATGTGCAGCCCTTGGGATTCCAGTTTTGATAACGAAAAATCCGATTTGGGAACGTTTCCTCGAGCCTTTTGAAGGCGGGTTTTCAGTTGATTTTTCTAAGCCGGAATCATGGCTTTTAGATTTTAAACTTGCCTTGTGCAAAACCTATTTTTCCACACCAGCCCCAGAGTCTGTCTTGTGGAAAAGTGAAAAAGCTCATTTCCAGAGAGCTATCCAAGAGCTCCTTTCTTAATCCCCTTCAAGGCCGAAATCTATGGTGGAAAAGTCCTCTGACTTATCCACTTAGCCCCTATTTTTTACACTGGTTTTCACAAAATGGAAACTCATTGATTTCGCCCTCCCTCCTGTTTTTTCTACAGATACCCATGCCTTAAGTGCCTATAAATAAATAATATATAACATTTTACCATGATGCCTAAAATTATTTTTAGACCAACCTAATTCTCAAAACACAGTAATTTTTGACTTTTCCACAATCAATTTAGCTTTATTGAAATTATTTTTTAGATATTCCTAAATATATTTTTACATTTGTCTGATCAATAAATTTTCTATGGAATTGACTGTAGCTGAAGAGAATTATCTTAAAGCCATTTACCACCTCTCGGATGGAGGAAAGAAGAGTGTTTCTACCAATGACATTGCTTCAGAAATGAAGACAAAGCCAGCATCTGTAAGTGATATGCTCAGGAAACTTGGCGAAAAGGAAGTGATCGAATACCGGAAATATTATGGACTTCAGATCACGGATTCAGGAAAGCGCTATGCCCTTCAGACTATCCGAAAGCATAGGCTTTGGGAGGTATTTTTGGTTGACAAATTGAATTTTGCCTGGGATGAAGTCCATGAGGTTGCTGAGCAGTTGGAGCACATTCAGTCTCCCCTATTAATTCAGCGTTTAGATGCTTTTTTAAATTATCCCAAGTTTGACCCACATGGAGATCCCATCCCGGATGAATTTGGAGATGTACGGTCAAGACCTAGAGTTCAGTTGAACGAAATGGAAATAAACCAGACGGGACAGATCGTAGCTGTTGAGGATAGTTCTGCTGCTTTTTTAAGATATCTGGACAAAGTCGGGGCATACATTGGTGCCAGAATCAAGGTCTTGGATAAAGTCGAATTCGATGGTTCTATTGAGATTTTGGTAGATCAAAAGAAGACCATTTTCATGTCTAAGGATGTCGCAAGCAACATTTTGATTATCCAATCATGAGAAAGGGACTGTTCTTTTTTCTAATCTCGATTATTTCTGCGCTAGGCTGCAGACCTATTTCTGATGAGGAAAGGGAAAAACCTTTGATTGTCGCTACGACAAGTATCCTCGCAGATGGAATCCAAAATATTGTAGGTGATAATGCCGATGTGGTAGCCCTGATGCCAGCAGGAGTAGATCCTCACTTGTATAAGGCTTCTGTTAGGGATTTGGATCTTTTGACTCAGGCTGATATGGTAGTTTACCATGGTTTGTTTTTGGAGGGAAAAATGAACGAGATTTTCGAAAAACTCGCACTGACTCAAAGTCTGATAAATGTCTCCAAAGGGATTCCTGCTGAGGATTTGCTAAGGTCTGGACCACAGGTTCATGCAGTAGATCCGCACGTTTGGTTTGATGTTAAATTGTGGTCAAAGGCTTTGGCATACGGAGCCGAAGAATTAATCAAATGGAAACCTGAATGGGAGTCGAGCATTAAATCTAATTCAGAAGAATACCTGAGAAAACTTCGAGATCTGGACGCTCTTGCTCAAACCCGAGTCAATGAATTAAAGTCAAAGAATCAGGTTTTGGTGACTGCTCATGATGCCTTTGCTTATTTCGGAAAGTCTTATGGAATGCCAGTTTATTCGCTTCAAGGGCTTTCAACTTTAAGCGAACCTGGCCTTAAGGATTTAACAGAATTGGTGAAAATCATTCAGGCGCATCAGGTGAAAGCAATATTTGCTGAACAGACAATTTCTCCTAAAGCCATTCGGGCAGTTGCCAATGGAGCAGCTGAAAAAAATCAAGAAGTCAAACTCGCTGGTCCGCTTTTTACAGACAGTTTAGATGCTCCCGGAACTCCAGCAGGAACCTATCTGGGAATGTTTGAAACCAATCTTTCTATCATTTACAAAAACCTATTGCCATGATTACTCAGGTAGAAAATCCAGTTTTGGAAATACATGACTTAACGGTGAGCTATGACCAAACTCCTGTTCTTTGGAATGTGGACTTTAGCTTACCTGCAGGGAAGCTTATTGGTATCCTTGGTCCAAATGGAGCAGGAAAATCTACCCTGATCAAGGCCATCATGGGCTTGATCTCTCCTACTTCAGGGTATGTGAAAATTTTCGATAAGCCCTTGAATGACGTCAGAGCTAGAATTTCTTATGTTCCTCAGCGGGAATCTGTGGATTGGAATTTTCCTGCTTCAGTTTTGGATGTGGTGTTGATGGGGACTTATGGAAAATTGGGATTATTTAAAAGACCTGGAAAGAAAGAAAAAGACCTTGCATTGGAATGTTTAGAGCAAGTTGGGATGAGCGGATTTGTCAAAAGACAAATTTCCGAGCTCTCAGGAGGACAGCAGCAGCGGGTTTTTATTGCCCGGGCTTTGGCTCAGCAAGCTGATTTGTATTTGATGGATGAACCCTTCGCAGGAGTCGATATGGCTACTGAGACAGCGATTTTCCAACTCTTGAGAGACATGGCAGCTTCCGGAAAAACAGTTCTGGTAGTCCATCACGATATTCATTCTGCCATGAATTTCTTCGATTGGGTAATTATGCTCAATCTCCATTTGGTAGCCTCAGGACCAAAAGAACTGGTTATGACTGAAGACTTGCTTCGCAAAACCTATGGAGGAAAGCTCAACCTTTTGACCAAAGTGACGGACTTGATCAGTAAAAAAGAATTTAATCCTTTGAAAAGCTGATATGGATGATTTTATTTATTTCTTCACCTTTCAGGATCCATCTGTAGCTTGGGTGGTTATAGGGATTACCTTATTGGGCATTGGTTCTGCCTATGTGGGTACATTCTCATTTTTAGATAAAAAAGCCCTTTTGGGAGATGCCATTTCCCATGCGGTATTGCCTGGGATTTGTATGGGGTTTATTCTTGCTGGGGAGAAAAACCCAATCTATATCGTTACAGGTGCATTTTTATCCGGTGCATTTGCAACTTTTCTGAGTTCATGGTTGAAGAAAAACACAAAACTCAGCGAAGATTCGATTATTGCCACTATTCTGTCCGTATTCTTTGGAGTAGGAATTGTGATGCTAACGGCCCTTCAAAAGTCAGGAAACCCAGAAATCGCTGGGCTAAATTCCTTCATCTTTGGAAATGCCATCGGAATATCCGAATCGGATCTTTTGATCTATGGTGGTCTTTCCCTTACCATCATTTTGGTTTTGACTTTACTTTTAAAAGAGTTTCGATTGATGGTTTTTGATCCCTCTTTTGGTAAGGCCATCGGATTCCCTATCGAATCCATTCGCTTTTTATTTAATGTATTGATGATTCTTGCTGTAGTCATCGGAATCCAGGCTATTGGAGTGGTTCTTATGGCGGCCTTGTTGATTACTCCTGGAGCTGCTGCAAGATTTTGGACGGATCGACTGAATCCACTTCTGATTTTAGCTGCACTTTTTTCAGTGATTTCCGGAATCCTAGGAACCTACATTTCCTTTGTTCTTCCTCAGATGCCCACCGGTCCTTGGGTGGTAGTTTTCCTTTCCCTTATTGCCTTGATTTCTTTTTTGATTTCTCCAAAAAGCGGAATCATTTTCAGATTTCTTTCTAGGAAAAAATATCTGAGAAAAACCCATCGAGACCATCTTTTGAAAGCACTTTACAAGGCTCTCGAAGAAGGCAGGAAAAGTATGACCATAGAAGAAATCTATGAGCTCTATCCCTACCAGAAAAAGGAAATCAACCAATCAATTATTGATTTACAAAAAAGCAAGTATATAGTTCAAAGTCAAAACTCTATATCACTTCAAGAACCGGGAGTTTCGGAAGCAATGAGGATTGTCCGACTCCACAGACTTTGGGAATTATACCTCAATGAATCCCTGAAAATTGCACCTGATCACGTTCATGAATCAGCTGAGCAGATGGAGCATTTGCTTACTCCTGAACTTGAGGCCTTGCTTGAAAAGAGGCTCAACTTCCCTTCACTAGATCCACATCAAGAAACTATTCCCAGAGAGAAAAATGATCTTCGATAGCAACGCATTTCTTATCATTTTCACAGGAGCTCTGATCGCAATCTCCTGTGGTTTTCTAGGTGTATTTATGATGCTTCGGAAAATGTCCATGACCGGAGACGCCATCTCCCATGCCGTCCTTCCTGGCATTGTCATTGGGTATTTTGTGTCAGGAAGCCAGAGAAGTTTGGAGGTGATTATAGGAGCTGGATTATTAGGAATTTTAGCTACGCTGATGATTGAGGGATTGAGGAAAAAAGCAAAAGTCCAGCTCGATGCTTCAATAGGAATCACCTTTACCCTACTTTTTGCGATCGGAATTATCCTGATCAACCTATTTGCCTACAAAGTAGATTTGGATCAAGAATGTGTGCTTTATGGGGAAATAGCCTACTTGCCGATTGATCTTTGGATCACCAAAAGCGGACTTAACCTAGGCCCAAGAGTTACTTGGCTTGCCATTCTGAATTTCCTTTTTGTAGTCGGATTTATTTATCTCTTATTTAAAGAGTTAATCCTAACCAGCTTTGATGAGGGATTTAGCAGCGTGATGGGAATTCCCGCCAAAGGGATCAACTTAGCCCTGATGAGCATGGTTTCTTATACTACAGTAAGTAGTTTTGAGTCCGTTGGTGCAATTTTGGTTGTTGCTTTATTGGTTGTTCCGCCTGCCACTGCCTTTTTATGGAGCAAGAGTTTAATGCCTTTATTGAGGCTCACCGCAGCCTTAGGCATTTTAATTGCAGTACTTGGATATTATCTTGCCTATTGGCTAGATAGTTCCATTGCGGGAATGATGGTTACGGTTGCTGGTGGCTTTTTCCTAATTAGTGCTTTAATTAAGGGAAAGAAACCTTCTTGGCTAAAAGGAACTACCAAAGTGGAAAGTCCGTTAGGTATTTGAGTATGAAAAAAATGAAATATATAGGTCTCTTTTTCTTAGGATTACTTATCAGTATTTCCAGTTTCGCCCAAGGTCAAATTAAGTGGATGAAGTTTGAAGAGGCTATCGCGGCTAATTCCAGCAATCCAAAAATGATCATTGTGGATGTATACACAGATTGGTGTGGCTGGTGCAAAAAAATGGATAGTGAAACATTCACTGATTCTAAGGTTGTAGACTATATCAATAAGAATTTTTATGCGGTAAAACTGAACGCTGAGGACACTCAGCGAACTTTTGAATTCATGGGTAAAACCTACAATGAAGCACAAATGGCAGCAGCCATGCGGGTAAATTCCTATCCAAACTTTGTGATCATTGAACCCAAACTTCAAAATATAGCCCAATTGCCCGGTTACCGCCAACCTCAACAGTTTTTGGCTGGATTGGATGAATTACTAGAAAAAGCCTTTCGGATCAAACCATGAGTTTTTCCCTCGCTGATCGCGAAGACACCATCATTGCCTTAGCCACACCTCAAGGCGTCGGCGCAATTGCTGTAATCCGACTTTCAGGAAAAGATGCCATCAAGGTTACCAATGAAGTTTTTCATGGTAAAAACCTTGAAAAGCAAGCTTCCCACACCATTCATTTCGGCACTATCCGGGATGGGGAGAAAATCATTGATGAGGTTTTGGTGTCCATTTTCATAGCTCCCAAGTCCTTCACCAAGGAAAATGTGGTGGAAATCTCTACACACGGCTCTTCCTATATAATCAATCAGGTTCTTAAGCTTTTTATTAGAAAGGGAGTTCGCCCAGCAAAACCAGGAGAATTTACCCAAAGGGCATTTCTTCATGGACAATTTGACCTAGCCCAAGCAGAAGCCGTTGCAGATTTAATTCATGCAGATTCAGAAAGTAGTCATCAGGCCGCTTTAAGTCAGATGCGAGGAGGATTTTCCTCTGAAATTCAGGAACTCAGGAATCAACTGATCCATTTTGCTTCAATGATTGAGCTGGAGCTCGATTTCGTGGAAGAGGATGTTGAATTCGCAAGTAGAGATGATTTGAGAGCTTTGGTTGAGAGAATTCTCCGAATCGTTGAGGAATTAATCTTAAGCTTTGACTTAGGCAATGTGATCAAAAACGGGGTTCCAACCGTGATAGCAGGAAAACCCAATGCAGGCAAAAGCACCTTACTCAATGCTCTATTGAACGAGGAAAAAGCAATCGTCTCAGACATAGCGGGAACTACCCGTGATTTCATTGAAGACGAAATCAGTTTGGGTGGAGTAATATTTAGGTTCATCGATACCGCCGGCCTTCGCGAAACAACTGACACCATCGAAGCAATTGGAGTAAGCAGAACCCAGGAAAAAATGAAAACTGCTTCCCTTATTCTTTACCTATTTGATTTGAGTGATACGGACTTAGTTGAGATCAATCGCGACATCAATAAGCTGGAAAATTTGGGTGTGCCTTTTCTGAAAGTTGCAAATAAGATTGATAAGGCTAAAGAGAATATTATCAATCAGTTAAAAACTCAACATCCAGACACTATTTTTATTTCTGCAGGCAATAAAGAGAATCTGGAAGGACTCAAATCACGAATTTTGGAACTGGTAAACTTGGATAAATTCCGAACCGGAAACACCATAGTCACCAATGTCAGACACTACGATTCTTTAACCAAAACCCGAGAGTCTTTATTGGATGTCCTGACAGGATTGGATAATCAGGTGACCAATGATTTCCTAGCAATGGATATCCGAAGAGCTTTACATTTCTTGGGAGAAATTACAGGTCAAGTGACTACTGATGACCTTTTGGCGAATATCTTTTCGAAGTTTTGTATCGGGAAGTAAGCCAATAATTTTTTCAAGCTTGACTTAAAATTTTACTAAATATCACTTTGGAATCAAGGCTTTTAAGTCCTCCAGCGTATTTGCATCTTCGATCTTTTTATCCTTTCTCCATCGGACAATTCTCGGGAATCGAACTGCTATTCCACTTTTATGCCGACTCGAGTACGAAATACCCTCAAAGGCCAATTCAAAAACTAAGGTTGGTTCCACACTGCGAACTGGGCCAAATCGTTCCAAAGTTGTCTGCTTGATTATCGCATCAACCTGGGCAAATTCCTGATCAGTTAATCCGGAATAGGCTTTAGCAAAAGTGACAAGCTCTTTACTTCCATTGTCTTTTTCTTGCCAAAGACCAAAAGTATAATCTGTAAATAAATTGGTTCTACGTCCATGACCTCTCATGGCATAGGTCAAAACAGCATCTATGGTCAATGGATCAATTTTCCATTTCCACCAATCCCCCTTTTTCCTTCCAACTTGATAAGTGGAAGCCTTTCTTTTCAGCATAAGGCCCTCACTTCTTTTTTCTCTCGCCAATTCCCGTTCGGCAATTACTTCATCCCAACTACTAAATTCAAAGCGCTCAGAAATGTGCAAAGCTGGATGTGGAGTTTCTTCTATCAGTTTTTCTAAATGCTTTCTTCTATCCAAATAAGGAAGCTTTCGGTAATCTTTGCCTTGAAATTCCAAAAGATCATAAGCCTTAAAAATGACCGGAACCTTGCTCAAAATGCTTTTGCTGAGTGTTTTTCTTCCAATTCGAGTTTGGAGCTCACTGAACAATCCGATTTCTCCATTGGTAAAGGCAAGGAGTTCTCCATCTATAACAATACCGTCCGGAAGAAAATCTTTTAAAGTAGCTAGTTCGGGATACTTTTCAGTGACCAATTCATCTCCTCGAGTCCAGATAAAAACTTCCCCTTTTCTACAAATTACTTGCCCCCTGATTCCATCCCATTTATGCTCAACAGACCAATCCTTTACTTCTCCAAGTTGCTCCAAGGAATCTTCCAAAGCATAGGCTAGGTAAAATGGATAGGGTTTGGAAACATAGGCTTGTTCGTTTCTGCCAAAAAGCAATTCTTCATAGCTGGTAGAACTTGGAGACCAATCCCCCATCAGCCTGTAGGCTAATTCATCTTCAGCAATACCTGAAACTTGGGAAAGTGCCTTGGTCATCAGTTTTTGACTTATCCCAATTCGAAATCCTCCGGTGATAAGTTTAGTAAAGACGAATCTTGAATAATAGTCAAGCCCCATCCAGCGGTCCTGAACATATTCTTTCTTCTCTGGCTCCGTTTTGAACTTTAGCTCAATCAATTCCTCCAAGATTTCCCACAATTCCTTTTTTGAATCATGTTGATCGTTTGGTACAATCAAGGCAATTGATTCCGCTAGATCACCAACGATATGGTAACTCTCCTCAAAAAGCCAAAGTGGAATTGATGCCAATTCTGCTGCATATTCTCTTAAAAGTGTGGTATTTACTGGGCGAGAAGGTCTTCGATGTGAGAGAATTGCGATTGTCCAAAGCTTATCCTTCTCACTGGCTTCCTTAAAATACTCTGCCAAAGCAGCGACTTTTTGATTCGTTTTGGTAGTCGTGTCCAGTCTCTCAATAAGATTGGCAAAGTCCTTCATGCAGATTCCTTGGTTTCTGTTTCTTCCTTTTCCCCGGCATATTGGGTGTTTTCTACACTAGCCTGGTAGCCGATTTCCCTGAGATATCTACTGAAAATATCGGTATAACCATGGGTACAAATAACTCTTTCGGCTCCAGACTCCCGAATACTTGACAATAAACCTTGCCAGTCGCAATGATCGGAAAGAACGAAGCCACGATCGGTTGCTCTTCTGGCTCTCGCACCCCGGAATGCCATCCAACCAGAGCATGTTCCAGTTTCATAGGGTACAAGTTTTCGCATCCAGGGAGACCCATGGGCAGATGGAGGGGCAATTACTAGTGCACCTCGAAGATCTTTGTTTATTGTTTCGCGGGTAATCTGAGTAGTGGAAGGCAAAGCCAATTGTGGTCTAAGAACATCAGTCATGTTTTCTACTGCTCCATGGGTATAAATTGGTCCAATGGATGAATCCACATGCTTCAATATTCTTTGGGCTTTTCCCAGCGTATAGGCAAATAAAACAGAGGTTTTCCCATCTTTCTTATTTTTATCCCACCACAAATTGATCTCATCAAAAACCTTTTCCTGAGGCTTCCATTTAAAAGCCGGAATCCCAAAGGTGCATTCAGTAATTAAAGTATGGCAGGCAACCGATTCATAGGGTGTGCAAATTCCATCTGGCTCGGTTTTATAGTCTCCGGTAAAAACCCAAATCTCTCCATTATACTCAACTCGCACCTGGGAAGATCCTAAAATATGTCCTGCCGGATGTAGAGAAAATGTTACTCCATTGATTTGAAATTTTTCACCCCACTCCACGCCCTCTACATTAATCTGCCCAAGTCGATGTCGGATAATGGGTATGTTGGAATGATGAGTGAGGTAATGCTTATGCCCAAATCGTGCATGATCGGAATGCCCGTGAGTAATAATGGCTCGGTTGACTGGTTTCCAAGGATCTATATAGACTTGGGCTATTGGGCAATAGATTCCTTTTGCATTAAAAACCAAAAGATCAGGGCGATTCATTATTTTTTTTAAGGACTGTTTTTGATGAAAAACACAGGAATCTAAACACTTGTTCGTGAGGTTAGATCTTGATTTTTAGTGAAATAACGTCTAAGTCATTTCGAACTAGGAGTATTTCAAAGTAAAATATTTGGATTTCAAAATACTTTATTTGAATAATATATTGTTTTTATCTTTTTTTCAAAATATTATTTTGATAAATGATATATTTATCCTAGTTTTCAGAGGTTTATGTTGGCAAGATGAAATTTCAAACAGGCGTCTCCAACTTAAAACTATCACCTAAACTAGTTCAGAATCTATGAAGCTGGGTATTCTAGGCGGGACATCTCTCGCAAAAACTTTAGGAAAAAAATACATCCACGCTGGACTCAACGTGGTGTTTGGTGTCAGACATGATTTTGATACGGAAGAGATCGAATGGAAAATGCTCAACCGACTTCATAATCGAATCTGTCCCTTTGAATCAGCCATCATTCAATCAGAGATAATCCTGATTTGCTGCGATAATCAATATTTAAAGGATATCTACACCGCTTTAAAAAATGTAGATACGGAAGGAAAATTGATTATTGATTGTACAAATGCGACGTACGACCAAAAATTAGCTTCCTCCAATACTAGACTAATTAAAAAAGCAGCACCAAAAGCTTTCTTATTCAAAGCCTTCAATAACCTTGGAATTGACTATCCAATTTCGGACAATTTTGGAATCATCAAAGAAACCTACTATTGCGGAGATGAGGTTCCTGAAAAGATCAGAGTAAAAAGGCTAATTGAATTAATCGGTTTTAAAGCTGTGGATGCGGGAAAAATAAACAATGCCCCACTACTAGAAGCTTTCTATCACCTTAGTAAAGAGATTACCTGGAACAAAAAAGACACCTCAAATTTTCATTTTAAACTGGTATCTGTTTAATGGATTTATTTTTAGACATCACCCAATGGCGGAGAGTTTTCTCCGCCATTTTTATTTTATTCAAGTCAGACTGAAAATAAATTTTCTTGAAATGAACTTAATTCCCTCTTTTTAGAATTTTATTTTTCAAATAGGATTTCAAAAAGTAGTTAATATCGGAATTGAAACTCTTTTCCTATCAAGCAATAAAAAATTCTGAATTATTAAAAAAAATGGGGGATTGGTTCTAATTTTGAGTGTTTACCAATCCTAACAGAAAGCTTTGCAAATGAAAGTACTTGTCATTGACATTGGAGGATCCAATATTAAAATTTTGGCTACTGACCAGCCTGAACGAATTAAAATTCCATCAGGAGCTGATTTTAAGCCAGAAGAGTTGGTTCCTTTAGTCAAAGATGCAGCGAAGGATTGGGTTTACGATGTGATTTCCATTGGTTTTCCTGGCGTAGTAAAACACGGAAAAATATTCGCTGATCCAGTGAATATGGGTACTGGCTGGAAAGGTTTTGACTTTGCAAAAGCTTTTGGGAAACCCGTTAAAATCATCAACGATGCCGCAATGCAAGCTCTGGGAAGCTATGAAGGCGGAAAATTACTCTTCATGGGTTTTGGGACTGGCCTAGGTACAGCTATGGTTTTTGAAGATCTAATCCTTCCTTTGGAAGGAGGTCACCTACCCTTCAAAATGGGAACATTCGAGACTCACGTAGGCAACGCAGCCATGAAAAAACTGGGAAAGAATAAATGGAAAGAGATGGTTGCCAAAACAATCGAGCACTTTACCCATTGCTTTCAGCCTGACGAAATTGTGCTTGGTGGTGGAAATTCAAAGCTTTTGGATGAAATCCCGGAAAATTGCAGGCTTGGCTCAAACAAAAATGCCTTTACTGGTGGTTTCCGCCTTTGGGAACGGGAATACAAAGTTTAATTCCTCCCAATAAATCAATCTAAGGATGTTTTTAAAAACGTTCCTTAACCTATCCTGATATTTAAACAGCTTTATGGCTCAAGTCAAATCGGACGCCTTGGTCTTTTATGGTGCTACAGGTGATCTAGCTTACAAAAAAATATTCCCCGCTCTTCACATGATGGTTAAAAGAGGAAACCTCGATGTTCCCATCATCGGTGTTGCCCGTGGAGATTATGATTTGGAAAAATTAAGAGCCAGAGCTAAGGAAAGTATTGAAAAGCATGGCAATTACGAGGAAGAATCTTTCCAGAAGTTTTGTAGCAAGCTTGAGTTTGTTGGAGGTGACTATACAGATCCAGAGACCTTTAAAAGGATACGTAAAGGACTAGGAAGTGCCAAAAATCCAACCCACTATTTAGCTATTCCCCCTGTCCTATTTCCAAAAATCATCGAACAGCTTTCCCTTTCTGGCTGTGCCGATGGAGCTAGGATTATTGTAGAAAAGCCATTTGGAAGTAACTATGAAACTGCGAGAGAACTGAATAAAATTCTTCTTTCCAGATTTTCCGAGAATTCCATTTACAGGATTGATCACTATTTGGGAAAAAGACCAGTCAATAACTTGGTATTTTTCAGATTTGTAAATTCACTTTTCGAACCAGTTTGGAATAAAGACCATATCGAATCTATACAAATCACCATGGCCGAGGATTTCGGAATTCTTGGACGTGGGGCTTTTTATGATGTCACTGGTGCTATCCGAGACGTAATCCAAAACCATCTCTTTCAGATCTTGTGCAACTTGACCATGGAGCCACCGAAGGCTTTGGACAGTGAATCGATAAGAGATGAGAAAGTAAAAGTATTGCAGGCTATTGTCCCACTTCGAGGTCAGGATGTAGTCAAAGGACAATACACAGGATATTTAGGAGAAAAGGCGGTAAAGCCTGATTCCAAAACGGAAACCTTTGCAGCCATGAGATTACACATCGAATCTCCAAGATGGGAAGGGGTACCTTTTTATATCCGTGCCGGGAAAAATCTACCTGTCACTTCCACTGAAATTTTGGTGAGATTCAAGCATTTGCCTACTGCCTATTCAAGCATTGCCAAACAACCTAATCACATTCGCTTTAGAATCAGCCCAGATGTGACGATTGCCTTTGGAATGCTGATCATGGCCCCACAGGAAGATATGCAATCTGTCTTGACAGAAGTACAAGGTAATCCTACTCCTTTCCCAAATGAAAAGGATGCTTATGAGCGGGTATTGACCGATGCCATGGCCGGTGATCCTACTCAATTCGCTAGGCAGGATTATGTGGAAGATGCCTGGAAAATAGTAGACGATTACCTTCAGATGGATTGCCCGGTGTATGAATACGAACCTGGAACTTGGGGTCCAGAAAAAGTCGATGAATTGATTATGCCTCTTGGAGGCTGGAATAATCCTGTTGTAAATAAATAAGCCGTGAAAACTGAAATCTATTCCACTGCGGATGAGGTAGCACAGAAGGCTGCCGAATATCTAGAAGCAAAGATTCGAGAAACAATCAATACTAAAGGTAGCTTCTCCATGGCAATCAGCGGAGGACGTACACCTTGGGAAATGCTTAAAATTCTTTCCAAGGCTCATTTGCGATGGACGAAAGTCAATATTTTTCAAGTAGATGAAAGAATTGCTCCTGATGGGCATCTTGATCGAAACCTAACCCAACTTTTCAAATCAATTGAAGGATCTGGAATTGTCACCAAAGTGAATATTTTTCCTATGCATGTCATCTCCGAAGATCCAGAAGAGGCATGTTTAGACTATGCAAAAACCATTCTGGAAATTACCGGAGACGGAATTCTTGACTTGGTGCACTTAGGTATGGGGGCTGATGGTCATACAGCCTCTTTGGTTCCTGGAGATAAGGTTTGCGAGATCAAAGACCAAAATGTGGCCATTACCTTTGATCCTTATCAAGGAAGAAAACGAATGACGCTTACTTACCCTCTAATCAATCAAGCAAGAGAAATACTTTGGGTGATTACAGGAGAGGAAAAGGCAGAAATGGTTGAACGACTTCTAAATGAAGATTACAGCATTCCGGCTGGAAAGGTAAATCAAGAAAATGCCCTAGCTCTTTTGGATCAGCCTGCGGCTAAATTAATCGGGTAAAAATTTTAAAATCAAAAAAGCCAACTTACACTTATGTAGGTTGGCTTTTTTGTTTAGAACTCGTTTAGAAATTTCCCTTATATCTGAAATTGGGTATCTTTCCTGAAATACTTGCCTAATGAATCACCTATTTGAACAAGTAAATCGGACTCCTCACAAAACAGCGATTGTTGACCACGGCAATCATTTTAGCTATCAAGAACTTAAAGATCAAAGTGAGCAAATTGCTTCTCACCTTTTGGTAGGAAAGCATGATTTGAATGAAGCCAGAGTGGCATTTATGGTCAGTCCTGGATTCGATTATGTTGCGACACAGTGGGCAATTTGGAAATCTGGAGGTATTGCTGTTCCGCTTTGTATTACTTATCCCCTGCCTTCTTTGACTTATGTTTTGGAAGATACCGGGGCCGAAATTCTGATAGTAGGCCAAGAATATATGGGAATCTTGGAAGACTATGCACAGGAAAAAGGGATCAAGCTGCTTACTTGGAAAGAACTATCAGTGAGGTATGGGCATCCTTATTTGCCTGAAATTTCTCCTGAAAGAGGGGCGATGATTTTATATACTTCAGGAACTACTAGTCTTCCCAAAGGAGTATTGACGACCCATGCCAATATAGAGTCTCAAATATCTACCTTGGTCGATGCATGGAAATGGAGCTCCGAAGATTATACCATTTGCTTACTTCCTCTTCACCACGTACATGGAATAATCAATGTAGTTTCCTGCACGCTTTGGGCAGGAGCAACTGTAGAATTCCTTCACCCATTTGATGCTAAACAGGTTTTTGAGACTTTTCTCCAAGGCAGGGTAAATGTATTTATGGCTGTTCCAACCATTTATTTCAAGCTTATTTCCGAATTTGAATCCTATTCAGAAACTGAAAGAGAGGCCCTTGCCGACTGTATGAAAAACTTTCGATTAATGGTTTCTGGATCTGCAGCCTTACCAGTCTCGGTAATGGAAAAATGGAAAGACATCTCGGGCCATTATCTCCTGGAACGCTATGGAATGACTGAAATAGGAATGGCTATAAGCAACCCTTATGACGGAGAACGAAGGGCAGGTCATATTGGAAGGCCTCTTCCCGGTGTTGAAGTAAGGTTGGTTGATGAACAAAATAATCCAATTGTTCCTGGAAGCCCGGGAGAGATTCAGATTAAAGGCCCTTCAGTATTCAAGGAATATTGGAAAAAGCCAGAAGCAACTAGTAAATCATTTACCGAAGATGGATGGTTCAAAACCGGCGATATTGCGGTAATTGATGAAGGGTATTACCGAATCTTAGGTAGAGATTCAGTGGATATTATCAAATCAGGAGGCTATAAAATTTCCGCCCTTGAAATTGAAGAAATCTTAAGAAGGCATCCGGATGTAAAAGACTGTGGTGTGGTAGGAATCCCGGATGAAGAATGGGGGGAGTTAGTTTCTGCGGGCGTTGTGGCTGAAAATACCCTTGACTTAAAAGCTTTAAAAGATTGGATGAGAGCCCAAATGCCAGCTTATAAAACCCCTCGTAATTACCTTATTCTTAAAGAGCTTCCGAGAAATGCCATGGGAAAAGTCGTGAAAAATGACTTAAAGAAAATGTTCTCAACCCAAAACTGATTATGATCAAAGGATTGGCATTACTCTCGTTTGCATTTTTGACCGGCATGTGGTGTGGTGAACTTTTAGGTTCTTGGCTGGGAATTCAAGCCAATGTGGGAGGAGTTGGTTTTGCTATGCTTTTCCTATTGGGAATCAAGGAATACGGAACTAAAAAAGGTTGCTGGAAAAGCGAGCTAGAGTTTGGAATTGAATTTTGGAATAAGTTATACATCCCGGTTGTGATTGCCATGGCGGCAAGTTTGAATGTGAAGTCAGCCCTTTCTTCTGGAACATTAGCCATTCTTGAAGGCATTATTCCTGTATTGCTTGCTTTTTGGGTTTTTAAGCTTTTGATCAAATCCTTTAAATCCACTTCAAATGGATGAATTGATCAAGGTTATTGATAAAAACGGCTTGATCGTAGCCTTCCTTTTGGTTGGCTTATTGACCTGGCTCACAGATATTTTTTCCAAAAGAGTCCTTAACTCCAGAATTCCGGGCTCGGCAATAGCAATTTTCATGGCCTTATTCTTTGGTTATTTAGGAGGCGTATTAGCCAATGGAGAGAAAGGTTTGGCTGATTTGAAGCTTTTCCAAGGACTTTCTTTATTGGGCGGATCGATGTTCAGGGATTTTGCCATTGTCGCCACAGCCTTAGGCGCGAGCTATATTTTAATTAAAAGAAGCGGTCTATTGGGACTGGTTTCCTTGGTTTTAGGTATTGCAGTTTTCTTTGTTTCAGGGGTTGTTTTAGCATGGATTTTAGGATACAGAGATGCGGTTAGTCTGTGTACCATAGGAGCAGGAGCATGCACTTACATTGTCGGGCCAGTCACAGGGGGAGCATTAGGAGCAAGTTCGGAAGTTATAGCTTTGAGTATTGGAACTGGTGTGATAAAGACAATTGCAGTGACTATTTTGACTCCCATGTTTGCCAAAAAGACTGGATTGGATAATCCTGGTGCAGCTATGGCCTTCGGAGGAATCATGGGCACCTCCAGCGGAGTAGCCGCAGGCTTGGCTGCAACTGATCCTAAACTTGTCCCTTATGGAGCTGTAACCGCAACATTTTATACTGGGCTTGGCTGTTTACTTTCCCCTTCCCTGTTTTACCTTTTATTAAACGCTTGGCTTGGGTAACTTAGCCATTGAATTAATTTGAAAATATCCTTTTCCAACATGAAGAATTTTACCTCATTCCTTTATTCATACAGGATTGTCATACTTGTTTTCATTCTTGCCTCCTGCTCCAAACCTGAGGAAAAAATCACGACAAGTCCCAAGCCTCCAAGGATCGCTATCACTGAAATTGAAGCTGGAATCAAAGCCTATATTGATGCTAAAACTTTGGAGAATGGAGGAATTTTTCCCGTGAAGGATGAAAATCATGACTTGAAAATGAAACTCGTCCGAGTCCATACAGAATACCTCTCCAACCTTGGACCTGAAAGTCATTTTGCGTGTGTGGATTTGGTAGATGAATCCGGGGATGTATATGATGTGGATTTTTTCATGAATGGAAAACCTGGAGAGATGGATGTAACCCAAACTACCGTGCACAAACTTAACGGCAAGCCTTTCTACAGCTGGAAACAAAAAACTGATAAAACTTGGTATAGAGTACCTATGGAACAGACCGACAACTCCCTTCTTGGCGTCATAGAGGGCAAAGACAGCTTTGAATTTTACTATACCGTGACGGTTCCCCCTTTGGATGAAAAGGCCAAAATTTGGATTCCCTTAGCTGAATCGGATCCATTTCAGGAAGTTACTCTTCTTGATATCAGCTCTCCAAAAGAACCCAAAAAACTGGCTGATCCGGTAAATAAAAACACCATTTTGTATTGGGAGCTAAGTCCAGAAGACAGCGGAAAGGAAATCAATATTTCTTATGCTGTAGACCGGAAAGAAAAGGGTCCTTACGAAGCTCCTTCTCCAAATCCTGAAGTGGATCTTGCCTCCAATATTTTGATGCCCAAAGGGGGAAGATTTGAGGAAATAGCAATTGAAGCAATTGGAGATAAAATCAATGATTCTCATCTAGTTCAA
This sequence comes from Algoriphagus boseongensis, assembly GCF_004362805.1. Lineage (GTDB taxonomy): Bacteria > Bacteroidota > Bacteroidia > Cytophagales > Cyclobacteriaceae > Algoriphagus > Algoriphagus boseongensis. The sequence goes on along the minus strand of NZ_SNYF01000005.1, from coordinate 872,504 downwards.
GCCAGAGCGCTCTACGATTATATCATTGACAATATGCGATATATGAAATTTGGAAACTTTGGACGAGGAGATTCCAATTACGCCTGTGACTCAAAAACTGGTAACTGCTCTGAGTTTCATTCTTTCTTTATTTCATTGGCAAGATCAGTTGGGATACCCGCTCGATTTGCCATTGGTGCTTCCATTCCTTCAGATCGCAATGAAGGCGGAATTGATGGTTATCACTGCTGGGCGGAATTTTACGCAGATGGAAAATGGTGGCCTGTAGACATTAGTGAAGCTAATAAATACACGGCTTTGGCTACCTATTATTTTGGAAGGCATCCGGCAAATAGGATTGAATTCACCAGGGGAAGAGATTTGAAGGTCAACCCCTCTCCTGCTGCTGGACCTATCAATTTCCTGGCTTATCCTTATTTGGAAGTGAAGGGAGAAGAAATCAAAGCACCTACCCGATTTACTTTTATGCGAAAGTCATAAAATGAAAAAAGGTTGCCAATTGGCAACCTTTTGTTTTCTAAATACCCGAGGATTATCCTGCAGCAGTGGTGTCTGTTGCAGTAGTATCTGAAGCTGGATGCTCTGCAGGATGTTCTCCTCCTTCAGCAGGATGCTCGCCTTCCATTTGCTCAGTAGTCTCCTCTGTAGCTTCCTCTTTTTTACCTCCGCAAGAAGTAAACAATGTAGCTGACGTAAAACCAGCTATCAAGGAAAGGGCAATAAATGACTTTAACTTTTTCATTTTTAATAAAGATTGATTGGTGTAAGGTAAATTTAGTAAATATTTTTTTTAAGTAATTTCAGTTATCCAGTCGTATTCTTGGCATTCTAAACTCAATTATTAGGCCAGAAATTACGGTAAGGATTCCGATGAAGATTATGGAAAAAACAATCCCAAATTGGTCGGCTACAATTCCAGAAATCAAAGCCCCAACCGCGTAGCCTAAATCCCTCCAAAATCTAAATACACCAAGCACCTCCGCTCTATCCTGAGGATGAGTAGCAGAGGCCACGGTTGCCAAAAATGTGGGATAAACTATTGCTGTTCCTATTCCCAAAAAGGTCAACAGCACAATAAATTCCATTTTAGAAAAAACGAATCCAAGAGCAATTATGGCAAATCCCTGCAACAACATACCTATAAATAACATTTTCTTTTTTGAAAAGTGATCAGACATTTTTCCGGTAAATAATTGCCCAAATCCCCAAACGACAGGATAAACTGCTGCCAAACTCCCAATCTCTTCAAGATTGAATCCCTTTTCTACCAATAGCACAGGAAGCAAACCCCATATCATTCCATCATTTAAGTTGTTTACCAAACCAGCCTGAGTCACTGAACTCAAAGTTTTATCACTCACTGTGGTGTTCCAAAAAGCTTTAGAAACTTTCGGAGAGGAAGTATTAGATGATTCTACTTTAACATGTTCTTTGGTTTCTTTAGCCCAGAACGAGAGCAAGAGTCCCATCAATGCAATACCTCCCATTGTCCAAAAGGGAATTGGTCTTAATCCATAATTTGAAGTTAAATAAGCACTAATTACAGCCGATATACCTAAGGCTAAGTACCCTGCAAATTCATTTAATCCCATGGCCAGTCCTCGGTTTTTCTCACCAACCAAGTCTATTTTCATGACCACCGTGCTACTCCATGTCAAACCCTGGCTGATACCTAAAAGGCTATTGGCAAAAATTACCCAAGACCAACTTCCGGTTAAATTCAGGATAAAGGGAACCGGCAGCACCAATAGCCATCCAAAAATTAAAAGGTTTTTTCTCCCGTACCGATTGGAAAATTTCCCTGAGAAATAATTGGTTATGGCTTTACTGACGCCAAAAGCAACAATAAAGGTCAGCATAGCCATATGAGACTCCAGACCAAATATTTCTAAGGCAAAATCTGGAAAAATTGATCTTTCCATACCGACCGTTGCTCCCACAAAAGCATTGATCAATACCAATAATGAAAATTGCTTCCAGTTTTGTTTTAAGCCAAGGACAGGTTGCATGGGAGAATTTTTGACGACAAAGGTCAGGCTCTCTCCTGCCAATTCCTTTTACATATGTTAAAAATTCAGCGTATACTAGCCCTGATCCTGCTCAAGCTGACCTGGGTTATTCCCAAAAATGAGGCAACATACTTTAATGGAATTTTCTGAACTATCTCTGGATGCTCTTCCAAAAGCTTTTGATATCGCTCTTCTGCAGTCAAAAACTGGATATTTTCCAATCTTCGAAGAGTTTCCACATAAGAATTTTGAACTAACCTATTAAAAAGCCTTTCCAAATCATGTTGTTTTTCAAATAATCCATATAAGGCTTCTGAGGAAATTGACACCAAAACGGAATCTTCTAGTGCCTGAATTGCTTTTTTACTTGGAGTATTGGTAAATAAACTTTCAGCCCTGACAATCAGGTCGTTTTCAAATGCAAAATATTCGGTCACCTCAGTCCCATCCTTCAAATAATAAATTCTTGCGACTCCAGACAGTACAAAATAAATTGTCCTACAAGTGGCCCCTATTCCCTGTATTTCTCCATTTTTGGAATAGGACTTTACTTCACAAAGTCTTTCAAGCTCACCAATAGAATCTAGGGATATAGATTGGATTTTTTTAAAAGCTTCAAAAAGAGGAAAAAGAATGGATTTCATAAATTTTATTAGGATGAAAATTTAGAAGCAGTCCAACTTTCGAAAAAAGAAAAATTCCCCTTTCATGGATTTCTTCAAAATCTGATTAAGGTTTGAGTTATTTTAATATGATGAAAAAATTGGGATTTTTAATATCCTTTCTCTTAGGAGTTTTACCTGCTATTGCGCAAATCCAGATTAAAGGAAAGGTCTTTTCCAAAAGCGATGGAATTCCTTTAGAATTTGCTTCTGTAGCTTTGTATAATTTTCAAGATAGCTCTTTAGTAGATGGAGGCATTACTGATTTGGAAGGAATCTTTTTGATTGATAAAATCCCAGCAGGCAACTACTATCTAGTCGCTAGTTTCTTGGGATTTAATTCCCAAACAATTCCCAATCTTCAAGTAGACCGAAATCAGAAGATAGATTTGGGCATAATTTTCCTTGATCAGGATTCACAAAATCTTCAAGCGGTAGAGGTTGAGGGGCAGCGGATCTCCACCGATTTCAGACCTGAAAAGCAAAGTTTTTCCGCGGAAAATTTCGAAGCGGCTCAAGGAGGAACAGCCACTGATGTTTTGAAAAACCTTCCTGGGGTAAGCATAAATGGAGAAGGGACACTTTCCATTCGAGGAAGTTCCGGTTTTGTAGTCATGATTAATGGTCGTCCGACACAGGGTGATCCTATGATGCTTTTAGGGCAATTACCTGCCAATAGCATTGAAAAGGTAGAATGGCTTTCTGCTCCTTCCGCACAATACGATTCTGAAGGAAAGGCTGGAATCATCAATATTACCACTAAGAAGGGAGCAACAGATGGTCTTTACCTCCAGTTTAATGGGAAATTGGGATTCCCATCTATTGAGAATTATGACAATAAAGCCCCTCAGCAGCGCTATGGCGGTGATTTTAACCTGAATTACCTGAAAGGAAAATGGGATATTTCTTTTGGGGCTAGCTATCAAAGAAACGACCAAAGTGGAAGGCGTGTGGGAAATGTCTATACTATCAGTGGAGACACAACTACCTATTTCCCATCAGAAGGTGAGCGAAGTATTGATGAGCAAAATTACTCAGGTCGCTTTACTGTGGGTTATACACCTAATCCCTCCAATTCCTTAAGTCTTGGGTTTTATGCCGGAGTTCGGGACAGAATCCGAACTGCCGATATTTTATATTATGACAATCACAAAGAATTCCCCGGCGGAGAAACTCTCCCATTTCAATACTTTAATGCCAATGACCAAAACCGCCGGGGTGACTTTGCATTAGGAAGTTTGGATTATGTTCATTCCTTTTCCAATGGGAGTAAACTAAGCACCTCTCTACTCTATGAATACAGCATGTTGGGAGGGCCTACAATCAACCGAAATTTGGGCTATCCAGATCTTTCTATTGTTTATCAAGACGAATACAATACCAATGACAACCCATTAAATGGGGTGCGGTACAATCTGGATTATACGTTTAAACCGAGTTCAATTGGAAATTTCCAAGTAGGGTATCAATATCGTTTCCTGGATCATTTTGGGGACTTTTTGTACGAAAGAAAAAATAACGAAAGTGGAATTTGGGAAATTGTACCTGAGTTTTCTTCAGAAGTAGACCTGAAAAGAATCATCCATACAGGCTATATCCAATGGGATAAAAAGCGAGAAAAATGGTCTTACAGCGCTGGCGTGCGAACTGAAATCATGGAGCGAAAATTCCAGTTACAAGACAAGTCAGGCAGCTTGGATACCACCTATTTGTATGATTATATCCGACCTTTTTTCAGTGGGAATATCACTTACCAAGCTAACAAAGAGCTCACTTGGAAGCTGAATTTTACCCAACGGGTAGAACGGGAAACCACCTTTAAAATGAATCCTTTTCCGGAAAGAGAGCACAGTGAAACACTTGAACAGGGTGACCCCAATGTCCTTCCTGAGTTTATCAATACGCTGGAAGTGGGAATGGTTAAAACCTGGAAAGACAATAGTTTCTACGCAACTGCCTATTTCACCCAAGTAGAAAACTTGGTGAATAGGGTAAATACGGTCTACAACGACAGCATTCTAAACAGGATTTATTCCAATGTCGGGACGGCAAAATCAATTGGGCTAGAATTGGGAACAGAACTCTTTTTTACAGAAAAGTGGAAAGGCTATGTGGGAGGAAATGTCTACCACTACTCTATACAGGGCGAGTTTGATAATAGACCAGTTGACCAAGCTGCGTGGGTTTATTCCTATAATTTTAACACGACTTACAATTTCACCAAAAGCCTGAGTTCTCAGTTTAGCTTAAATTATCTCTCCAAGCGAGTTACCGCACAGGGTGAAGACAGTCGCTTTTATCAGCCTTCCTTGAATATTCGAAAAACCTTCCTTGATGGACAATTAGCTTTAAACCTGGTTTGGCAAAATATTGATCTGGGAGTCCTAAAGACCAATGAGCAGAGAATCACAACTTGTAGAGAAGGGGAATTCTTCACCACCACCAACTACATCTATGAGGTGGATATGATTCTTCTGAACTTATCCTACACAATTAATCGTTCTAAAAACCGAGCGAAGTTTGTGAAGAGTGAGTTTGGAGAAAAAGAGTTTTAAGAAAATGGAAACCCAACTTTTGATTAAAAACATGGTTTGCCTCCGGTGCATAGAAGCAGTGGAGGAGATTTTTTCTCATGAAAATATCAAAGCCAAAGTAGAGTTGGGAAAGGTTAACTTAAGTCAACCCATTTCAGAAACTGAAAAGGAGAAGCTTTCCGTTTTACTTGAGAAAAGAGGGTTTGAATTGTTAGAGCCAGGAAAATCTGCCTTGATTTCTCAAATAAAAACCCTGATCATTCAATTCGTTCATCACAGGGAGACTTCCCAAAATGAGAACTTATCTGTTTTACTTTCAGAACAGCTCAACCATGAATATACCGGTTTGAGCAAGTTGTTTTCTTCTGTGGAAGGCATAACGATCGAGCGATTTTACACCTTGCAAAAAATCGAGAAGGTCAAGGAATACCTTTTTTATGACGAGCTCAGTCTTTCTGAAATAGCCTTTCAGATGGGCTATAGCTCTGTGGCCTATCTCAGCTCCCAATTCAAAAAAGAAACCGGAATGACCCCAAGTGAATTCAAGAAAAATGGGCAAACTTCAAGAAGGCCTTTAGACTTGATTTAATTCTTTATTCCATTTGAAGGGCATTTTCCAATTTAAATTATCTTTAGTCATTAACTAAATACCTTATCTATATGAATGGAAATTATAAAGGTGCTTTGCTAGGCACAATGATTTCATGGTTCCTATTTGCACTAATCGGTTTTGGGCTTTGGGGTTGCCCAACCTACAATGTATGGCAGCAAGAAATGTCAGGCCGGGCAGAATTTGCAAAAGCAGAACAAAACCGAAGAATTCTAATCGAGGAAGCTGCAGCCAATTTGGAAGCAGAAAAACTCAATGCCCAAGCAGAAGTGGAAAGAGCTCGAGGTGCAGCTGAAGCCATTGCTATCGAAAATGGAGCTCTTTCAGAAAAATACATCCAGTACTTATGGGTTAGACAGCAGAGAAACTTGAACGACAAAACAGTCATTTACATTCCTACCGAAGCTAATCTCCCAATTCTAGAATCCACTCGGGGCCTAAAGTTACCTTCGGGAGAAAATTAATTTCAGAATCTTTCAAGAGACTGTCTCCTAAATCGCTTCGTGGTCAGCCTGAGCGGAGTCGAAGGCCAATTCCAGTTATTTGGAACACATTTCGACTTCGCTCAATGTGACAAATTCTACTTTTGAGACAGCCTCTTTTTTTCATTCTCAGTGCCTTTGCGGTGAAAAAAACAGAATAAGAAAGCGTACCGAACAACAAAATCTTATAAATCTTACCCAAAATCCTGTAAAACTTTTCAAGCTAAGAATGAGCAATTTTGTATCATCCGCAATTAGCTATGGATACAGAAAGCACGACTTCCAAAAAACCCACAGGGAAAATCCATAAGGAAACCTTTCCAGTCATTGGCATGACCTGCGCAGCTTGTGCCTCCAGCGTGGAGACTATTTTGCAATACACCGACGGAGTCAAATCTGCGGCGGTGAATTTTGCAACCAATACTGTACAGGTCGAATACGACGACAGTACCTCTCCCGATAAATTGAATGAGGCCCTGACCGACATTGGTTACGGTTTGGTCATCGATTCCAAAGACGTACAGAAAACGGTTCAGGAAGAACAGGAGAAGAAATACAAAGCTGTCAAAAAACAAACAATCGGTGCTGCTTTGCTGACTTTGCCTGTTTTCATTTTGGGAATGTTCTTTATGGAATGGGAACCCGGAAAGTGGATCAGTATGGTGCTTTCCATTCCTGTTCTGTTCTTTTTTGGGAGACATTTTTATAGTAATGCTTGGAAGCAAGCCCGACATGGCAAAGCCAATATGGACACGCTCGTTGCCTTGAGTACCGGGATTGCCTTTATCTTCTCGGTGTTTAACACGGTATTTCCGGAGTTTTGGCATCAGCGGGGCATTCATCCACACGTGTATTATGAAGCTGCGACCGTGATTATCGTCTTTATTTCCTTCGGAAAAATGCTGGAGGAAAAAGCCAAATCTCAAACTGGATCCGCTTTGAAGAAACTAATGGGCCTTCAACCCAAAACCTTGACCCGAATCCAAGATGGTAAGCCTCAGGAAATCAAAATCGAGGAAGTACAAGTTGGCGATCAAATCCTGATCAAACCCGGAGAAAAAATCCCTGTTGACGGAAAAGTCTTGGAAGGAAGTTCATACCTGGACGAAAGTATGATCAGCGGTGAACCTGTTCCGGTGGAAAAGAAAACAGGAGATGCGGTATTTGCAGGTACCATTAATCAGAAAGGAAGTTTGGAGATAGAAGCGGAAAAAGTCGGAGCATCTACCCTACTTTCTCAAATCATCAAACGCGTCCAAGAGGCTCAAGGAAGTAAAGCTCCTGTTCAAAAACTGGTAGATAAAATCGCTGGAATCTTTGTTCCTGTGGTCATGGGAATTGCCATTTTGACTTTTGGAATTTGGATGATTTATGGAGGAGAAAATGCGGTTTCCCATGCCCTTTTGGCTGCAGTTTCGGTCTTAGTCATTGCCTGTCCTTGTGCTTTGGGCTTGGCCACGCCTACCGCTATCATGGTTGGTGTAGGCAAAGGAGCTGAAAACAATATTTTGATTCGGGATGCGGAAAGTCTGGAATTGGGGCATCAGGTCAATGCGATTATTCTGGATAAGACGGGGACTATTACTGAAGGAAAACCTACGGTTACAAATTATTTGTCCACTGTCGACTGTCGACAGTCAACCGAATTGGATTCCGAAACAGCTGTCGACAGAGGTCTGTTGACTGTTGACCTTAAATCAATTTTACTTTCTCTGGAATCTAAATCCGAACATCCATTGGCGGAGGCTGTGATGAAGTATTTAAAAGAAGAAAATGTAAAGGCAACTTCCTTGGAGCATTTCGAAAGCATTACCGCTCGGGGCGTGAAAGGCAGCAAAGACGGAAAAACCTATTTCGCAGGAAACCTCAAACTCCTTCAGGAAAACAAAATTTCAGTTCCTGCCGATTTAAAAGAGACAGCAAAAACCTGGAGTGAACAAGCTCAAACGGTAATTTGGTTTGCTGATCAAGATCAAGCTTTGGCTATCTTGGGCATTCAGGATCAGATTAAACCGAGTTCAAAGTCAGCAATTACCAAACTAAAGGAATCTGGAGTGGACGTCTATATGCTGACCGGAGACAATCAACAAACAGCGGCTGCTGTTTCCAAGGAAGTTGGGATTACAGATTTCAGAGCGGAAGTAATGCCTTCAGATAAATCTCAATTTGTCAAAAACCTTCAGGAAAAAGGTAAAGTCGTAGCTATGGTTGGAGACGGAATTAACGATTCAGAAGCTTTGGCACAGTCCGATGTCAGTATTGCCATGGGACATGGATCAGACATTGCCATGGATGTGGCTAAAATCACTCTGATCACTTCCGATTTGGAGAAAATTCCTCAGGCCTTCCATTTGTCACATTTGACCGTAAATGGAATCAAGCAAAATCTCTTTTGGGCTTTTATCTACAATTTGATTGGAATTCCCATAGCAGCTGGAATATTGTATCCTTTCAATGGATTCCTTTTGGATCCAATGATCGCAGGAGGAGCCATGGCCTTTAGTTCGGTATCTGTGGTAATGAATAGCCTAAGGCTGAAAAGAAGAAAACTCTAAGCCGAAATTGAAAATTGAAAAATTGAAATATTTAAAAATTACCTAACTCTGAATTCTTAATACAATTCTCTTGTCTTATTTCTAGTGTCTTATATCTAATGTCTGAAAAATGAAAATTCTAAAATTTAAAACCAACATTAACTGTGGTAACTGCTTAGCCAAAGTAACTCCTAAACTCAATGAGCAAACTGGAATTGAATCATGGAATGTCGATTTGACTGATCCGGAAAGAACCCTAACAGTAAATACAGAAAATCTAGAACCTGAGGAAATCAAGAAAGCAGTGCTTAAAGCCGGGTTTATTGCTACGCCTAAATAACCTCTGCATAGCCCACGGTTTAAACCGTGGGCTAAAGGATCAAGATCCTTCCCATAAAACCATTTTAATGATTTACTCTATTGATCAATCAGTCATCCAAATATTTGAACTTCCGAAATTTTATTCCGTATTTTTGAGTCAATGAAAGCAACTCTTTCCATACTATTAGCCCTGCTGGTTTTCTTCTCATCCGTTGGGATGGCGAAGACAACTCATTTTTGCATGGGTATGGAAATGAAATCGGAAATAGGTTTTGGAGAAAAACATGTGGACTGTGGTATGAATATGCCAATGGACCACAGTGAAAATGATTCGGATAATCATCAAGACCCCAAATCCTGCTGCGAAAATGTGACCACACATTTACAGGTGGACGATGAAGTGCAATTGAAAAAAGTTGATATCGACTTTTCACTGAACTTCGCTGTTGCCCTAGTGCAAGTTCTTGTTTTTGGAATTGAATTCTCTTCTTCCGAAGAAAAGCAATTTCCTTCTTATTCCCCTCCCCCTATTGAACAGGACCTTCAGGTGCTGTATCAATCCTTCTTGATTTAAATCACAGGTTGCAGGAATTCCTGCATGCATTCCTTTTGCCAAAACCCTTGGTATTAATTCTTGCATTTAACCTTTGATTTATGCTCAATCGAATCATCAAGTATTTCTTAGAAAACAAACTGGTTACAGTTCTATTCCTGTTGCTGATCATCGGCTGGGGAATAGTTACTGCTCCCTTCAACTGGCAAGTTGACTTTCTGCCTAGAGACCCTGTTCCAGTAGATGCCATCCCGGACATCGGAGAAAACCAACAAATCGTCTTTACCGAGTGGATGGGACGCTCGCCACAGGATGTCGAGGATCAAATCACCTATCCGCTCACCACTTCCCTTTTGGGTCTTCCGGGAGTAAAAAGTGTACGTTCAAGTTCTGCATTTGGCTTTTCCAGTATCTATATCATATTCGAAGAGGACATCGAGTTTTATTGGAGTAGGTCACGTGTATTAGAAAAACTGAATAGTCTTCCATCAGATCTATTGCCTGATGGAGTACAACCCAAACTTGGCCCAGATGCCACTGCATTGGGTCAGGTTTTTTGGTACAACCTTGAAGGAAGAGATCAAGATGGCAATCCAACCGGAGGTTGGGACTTGCATGAGCTTAGAACCATTCAGGATTACTATGTGCGTTATGCTCTGACTGCTGTTGAAGGCGTTGCTGAAGTGGCGTCCGTTGGAGGTTATGTCAAAGAATATCAGGTTGATGTTGATCCTGCTGCTTTGAAAGCAAATGGGGTGAGTCTAATGGACGTGATGGAGGCTGTTAGAAAATCTAATCTAGACGTCTCTGCCAACACTATTGAAGTCAATCGGGTAGACTATTTCATTAGAGGTTTGGGCTATGTAGAGGAATTGGAAGACCTAGACAAGGCTGTCGTAAAAGTCACCAACAATGTCCCTATCCGAATCCAGGATGTGGCCCGGGTGAATATTGGACCACAGCCAAGAAATATGTCTGGAATCTTAGACAAAAGTGGTGCGGAAGCTGTAGGCGGAGTTGTTATCGCCCGATATGGAGACAATCCTTTAAAAGTCATCGAAGGAGTCAAAGCTGAAATCGAAAAGCTTTCCCAAGGCCTCCCAACCAAAACCTTAGCGGACGGAACAGTTTCCAAAGTTACCCTAGTTCCTTTCTATGATCGTACCGGATTGATTTACGAGACTTTGGGGACGCTTTACGAAGCGATCAATCTCCAGATTTTGGTCACCATTTTGGTCATCATCGTGATGGTGTACAACCTTAGGGCTTCCTTACTCATTTCGGCCTTACTCCCCATGGCGGTGTTGATGTGTTTCATTTTTATGAAATACTTCGGGGTAGATGCCAATATCGTTGCCCTTTCGGGAATCGCAATTGCCATCGGGACCATGGTAGACTTGGGGATTATTCTAAATGAAAATATCCTCAGACATCTGGAAACGGCTCCTTCGGGTCAGTCCAAGCTAAAAACTGTTTACCTAGCTACTGCTGAAGTTTCTGGTGCAATTATCACAGCTGTAAGTACAACCATTATCAGTTTTCTTCCGGTATTTACCCTCCAAGCAGCAGAAGGAAAGCTCTTCGGGCCTTTGGCCTATACCAAGACTTTTGCCTTGGTTTCAGCTTTGATTTTCACCTTGCTGATTATGCCTGCATTTTCTCATTGGGCCTTTTCAATGAAGGAAATCAAAGGAAAGTTGGGTAGAGTTCTAAATTTCTCACTTCTGGTTTTAGGGCCTGTAATTGCCTTTACTATTTGGTCATGGGGTGGTTGGTTACTGTTTGCATTTGGCTTACTCAATGTTTTGGCTTATCAATTTCCTGAGAAAGTCGAACCAAAAAGAAATCTGGCTACCATTGGAATCACCCTCCTATTTGTCACTTGGCTTTTAACAGGGCTATGGATGCCATTGGGCGTGTCTGTGAGTAAACTGGTGAATTTTGGATTTATAGCTTTTCTATTGGCTTTGGTTTTGGGTGGTTTTGCTGGATTTATCAAAATCTATCCAAAAATTCTCGTGTGGTGCCTAGCCAACAAGGGCAAGTTTATTTTTTTTCCACTTATTGTAATACTCTTTGGAACAAGCGTTTGGCTAGGATTCAATACCGTTTTTGGAATTATTCCAAGGACATTCGATCTCATTGGAGTAAATATTAGAACCACAGGACTTTGGTCTGGAATGAGCCATTCTTTTCCTGGAATGGGTAAAGAGTTTATGCCTTCCTTGAATGAAGGTTCTTTTCTTCTGATGCCGACTACAATGCCACATGCAGGAATTCAGGAAAATAAAGAGGTCCTCCAACAATTGGATATGCTAGTGACTGCCATTCCTGAAGTGGAATTGGTAGTGGGAAAAGCTGGACGTGCTGAAACAGCAATTGATCCTGCTCCCATCAACATGTTTGAAAATACCATCAATTACAAAAGCGAATACGCCACTGATTTGGACGGCAATAGACTTCGCTTTAAAGTAAAAGATGGAAAATATGAGTTGAAAGACGGTTCTTTATTCGATCCGGAAACTATGACTCCTAATCAAATCAGGGTTGTCGATCTGATACATGATGAAGATGGCGAGTACTTCCGTCAATGGAGGAAACATATTCAGTCTCCGGATGATATTTGGGAAGAAATTGTATCTGTGATTCAAATTCCTGGAGTGACCTCCTCTCCTAAGCTCCAGCCTATTGAAACCCGATTGGTAATGCTCCAAACCGGCATGAGGGCTCCTATGGGAATAAAAGTATATGGACCTGATCTTCAAACTATTGAAAGCTTTGGCTTAGAGTTGGAAAAATACTTGAAGGAAGTTCCTTCTGTAAAAAAGGAAGCAGTTTTCGCAGATCGAATTGTAGGGAAACCTTACCTAGAATTGGACATCAACAGAGATGAAATATCCAGATATGGAATGAATGTGTTGGATGTACAGGATTTTATTGAAACAGCAATCGGAGGAATGAAGCTCAGCACCACAGTTGAAGGCCGAGAACGTTTCCCAATCCGTGTTCGCTATGCAAGGGAGTTCCGTGATGATCCCTATGCCATTGAAAATCTTCAAATCCCAACTCCATTAGGCAATTATATCCCATTGAGCCAAGTCGCTGAAATCTCATACAGGCCAGGTCCAGATATGATTCGGGGAGAAAACAGCTTCTTGGTAGGCTATGTCTTGCTTGACAAAATGGATGGTTTTGCAGAAGTGACTGTCGTAGAACAAGCCCAAAAATACTTACAGGCAAAGATTGATTCCGGTGAATTGAAAGTGCCAAATGGAGTACGATATGTGTTTTCTGGATCTTATGAAAACCAGGTAAGAGCTGAAAAGAGACTGGGAATTGTAGTTCCACTCTGCTTAATCCTGATTTTCTTGATTCTCTATTTCCAATTCAGAGCAGTTTCCACTTCCCTCTTTGTATTTGTGGGGATAGGGATGGCATTCTCTGGAGCCTTCCTTATGCTTTGGCTCTATGGACAGGATTGGTTTATGAACTTTTCCTTCTTTGGAACCAATCTCCGAGATCTATTCCAAATGAAAATCTACAATCTCAGTGTTGCTGTTTGGGTTGGGTTTATTGCGCTATTCGGTATTGCAACAGATGATGGAGTAGTCGTAGCTTCTTACCTAGATCAAAGTTTCAAAGAAAACCAACCCAAATCTGTCAAGGAAATTCGTGAGGCTGTTTTGGAAGCAGGAAAGCGAAGAGTTCTTCCTTGCATGATGACTACTGCCACTACCTTACTTGCTTTGGTACCGGTCCTAACTTCTACAGGACGCGGTTCTGACATCATGATCCCTATGGCCATACCGTCTCTCGGCGGTATGGTTTTGGAAATCACTACGGTATTTATTGTACCTACCCTGTACTGCTGGTGGGCAGAAAGAAAATTGAAAAACAATTCCGAGGTATTTGCTGAGGAGTTTAAATCATCTGAAAATGGAAACTAAATCATTGAATTTCCGAAGCTCAATTTCCCCTACCCGATTTCTATCGGTAGTAAGGGGGCTAGGGGGATTATTGATCCTCCTATTCAGTCTTTCTTTACAGGCTCAAACTCTCGACGATTATATCATCCAAGCTGCGGAAAATAACCCAGGGCTGAAGGCTTCCTATGCTCGATATGAAGCAGCTATGGAAAGAATAAACCAGCCTGGTTTACCTGATCCTGAGCTTCAGGCAGGCTTCTTCTTTCGTCCAATGGAACGATTTATGGGAAATCAGCAGGCTGATATTCGATTGATGCAAATGTTTCCATGGTTTGGGATGATCTCAACCCAAAAAGAAGAAGCCAACTACATGGCGCAGGCTCAATATCAGCTCTTTTTGGAAGAAAAAAATCAGCTATTGTATCAAGTGAAATCAACCTGGTACGAGATGATAAGGCTTAATGAAGAGGTGAGAATCTCCCAAGAAAATCTGGAATTTCTAAAGAAATATGAGCGCCTAGCCTTGATCAAGTATCAGGCTGCCGCCGGTGGTTCCTCTTCCAGTTCCTCAAGTCCGATGTCAAGCAGCAGCAATTCATCGATGTCTTCGACCTCTTCAGGCGGCTCTGGTATGGCTTCCATGAGTGGTGGAAATACTTCCAGCTCGGCAATGTCTCAGACTACCTCTCCAAGTACTTCTATGAGTTCTGGTGGGATGTCTACTTCAGGTTCTTCCATGAGTGATATTCTTCAGATTCGGATCTCTATTAAGGAACTGGAAAATACGATTGCCCAGCAAATAGCTGATTTGGAACCGCTTCAGATCAAATTTAACCAACTACTCAATCGCGAGATAAGTGAAGAAATCATGCTTCCAACTGGCTTTGTTCCAATCCAATTAGATGCAGAAAAACTAACTGTTTTAGATAGTATTCAAGCAAATAACCCTATGCTGGCCATGTATGACTCAGAGTTTTCAGCTTACGAACAGCAGGCAAAAATGGCCAAATTGGATGGAAGACCAATGCTAGGAGCTGGAGTTAATTACATGCCATTTACTTCTCGAGAGGAAAACGGAATGATGATGGGAGGCCGAGATATGGTCATGCCAATGGTCAGCCTTTCCCTTCCGATTTACCGCAAAAAAATCAATTCCAGAGTCAAGGAAGCAGAATTACTTCAAGAAGCTACGGTTTTAGAAAAGGAAAAAATCAAAAATCTATTGGCCATGGAATGGGCCAATGCTTATCGGGATTGGGAAAATGCCGAGCGAAAAATCCAACTCTACGGAGAACAGCGGGATTTGACCAATCAAAATCTGAATCTCTTAATTACTGCTTATTCAGCTGATGGTAGAGATTTTGAAGAAATTCTCAGGGCTCAGCAACAGCTGCTGAATTATCAATTATTAGAGATCAGCGCGATCAACATGCAGCATCAAAGTTTGGCTAAGCTGGAAATGCTTTCTTCCTCCTCCATTCCTCTTAACTAATGAATTCCATGAAAAAGATATTTGAAAATAAAACGATACTTATCCTGAGTACCTTGATTTTGGGGGCTTTCATAGGATGGATACTAAAACCTTCAAATTCACAAAAAGAAGAAGGGCATGATCACTCAGAAGTGGTGGCTGAAAAGACCCTTTGGACCTGTTCCATGCATCCCCAAATCAAATTGGGTGAGCCTGGTTCCTGTCCTATTTGTGGGATGGATTTGATTCCTGCTTCACAAATGACTTCAGGATCTGGTAACCCCATGGTTTATGAAATGACTCCAGAAGCGGTTGCTTTGGCACAAATTCATACGACCAAAGTTGGAGGAAGCAATGCCGCAGGAGAGCTTTTCTTGACAGGAAAAATACAGGCCGACGAGCGGGAAAATGCTTCTGTCACTGCAAAATTTCCTGGGAGGATTGATAAACTTTACGTCACTTTCACAGGCGAAAAAGTCCAAACTGGGCAAAAATTAGCAACTATTTATTCTCCAGAATTGCTTTCTGCACAAAGAGAATTAATAGAAGCCAGCAAAAGCAAAGCGGACTTTCCTGAACTCTATCAAGCAGCAAAGGAAAAACTAAGACTCTGGAAACTAACAGAAAGTCAAATCCAAGCGATCGAACAAAGCGGAACAGTTAAGGATCAAATCGATATTCTTGCTGATCAAAGCGGAGTCGTAACTCAACGGAATATTTCTGTAGGTGACTATGTAAGTACTGGGCAAGTGCTATTCAATGTTGTCAACCTCAACAAGCTTTGGGTGCTTTTGGACGCCTACGAATCTGACTTGAATTCCATTAAGATGGGAGATCCGATAAATTTCACGGTTGCTGGTCTTCAGGGCGAAGTTTTTCAAGCTAAAGTTTCATTTATCGATCCACTTTTGGATCCAAACACACGAGCTGCATCAATTCGGGCTGAAATAAACAACTCAGGACAAAAACTTAAACCTGAAATGTTTGTCACAGCAAAAATCAAAACTCAGGCAAAAGGCTCTGGAACTGGCCTAAGTGTACCCAGAACTTCCGTCCTTTGGTCTGGAAAGAGATCGGTGGTTTATGTGAAAGTGGCCGGAGAAATGCCTTCCTTCGAAATGAGAGAGGTTACTTTGGGAAGTAGAATGGGTGAAAATTATCAGATTGAATCTGGACTTCAACCCGGTGATGAGATCGTCACAAACGGAGTCTTTGCGATTGATGCGGCTGCCCAACTTTCGGGCCAATACAGCATGATGAGCCGGCCTGAAACCAAATCAATTGAGGTTTCTTCAGAATTTAGATCTCAAATCACAAAAGTTGCAGATGCTTATTTCGCAGTGAAAAATGCTTTGGTGAAAGATGATTTGGAAGGAACTAAAAAAGGCGTAAACCTTCTAAATCAGAGCCTTTCTCAAGTAAATATGTCATTGCTAACTGATAAAGCACATGATTCTTGGATGTCTCAATTGGCAGGTTTAAAAGAAGCCGCCCAGAAGATTTCTTCTTCTCCAAACCTTGAAGAATCCAGAAAGCATTTTTCAATGCTCTCCTACCATATCCTTGAAATGACAGAAACTTTTGGAATCAACAAGGATGCGGTGTATAAAGACTATTGCCCTATGGCATTTGGTGACCAGGGAGCGTATTGGTTGAGTGAGCAAAAAGACATCACCAACCCCTATTTTGGCGCTTCCATGCTAACCTGCGGAGAGGTAAAGCAGACTTATCTCAAAGGCCAGCCTGTCATGAATCTTAGTGGTTCAACATCCAATTCATCCACTTCCCATCAGCATTAAATAAACAATCTCTAATTTTACCAAATGAAAAAGTCTATTCTATTTTCCTTATCTCTTTCTCTATTGATCTTCTCCTGCGGAGAAAAATCAGGCTCTCAGGAAGCCGAAAGTTTGGGTCATACTTCTGGAGATGCCTCAACTGCAATTACAACTGCCGTTTCTGAATCAAAAACAACCTCATCCATAATTGATTCCTATTTGGCTGTCAAAGATGCCTTGGTAGCTGATGATCAAGCCACCGCGGCCGCAAAAAGTCAAGACTTAGTAGCTGCGCTAAAATCCTATGATATTGCAAGTGCCAAAGGTGAAGACTTGGAAGAGCTTGAAAGATTGCAAGTAGAGGCTACTGATTTTGCTGAGAAACTTAGCAGTGGTGATATTGCTGCGCAAAGAGAAAGTTTTCAAGCCCTTAGCGTAGTGATGAAGGATCTTCTAAAAATCGCCGGAACTGACAGAACGCTTTACCAACAATATTGCCCTATGTACAAGAACAACACGGGGGGAATTTGGCTAAGCGCTTCTGAGGATATCAAAAATCCACTTTTCGGAAGTTCCATGTTGACTTGCGGAAAAGTCGAAGAAACCATCGCAATGAATTAATTTCGATTGGAAAGCGAACTTTATTATTGAGTTCGCTTTCTGAATTTATATCCTCATCATGCCTAGAATCACCTTTCTTTTCGGTTTATTATTCTTGCTTTCTTGGTCTTCTTTAGCTCAAGAAAAAGTATTGGAACCACTCAAAGTCTCCCAAATCCGTGGAATTAATGTCTTTGGTAAACCCGTCGACAACCAGACTCGCTGCGTTCATTGGCATTCAGAATTGGATATCATTGCCATCAAATTCAAATGCTGTGATAAGTATTACCCATGCTTTTCCTGCCATGAAGAAGAAGCTGACCATGAACATCAAGTTTGGCCAAAGACTGAGTTTAACCAAAAGGCAATTCTTTGTGGAGTTTGTGGAAATGAATTAGGTATCCAGGAATACATGGATTCCAACAATACCTGCCCTCATTGCAAATCCAGCTTCAATCCTGGATGCAGCAAACATTATCATTTGTATTTCGAAACTGAGCCCAAAAAGTAAGTTTCTCTTTCCCCACCCAGCATGAGAAAAAACAAGCAATACTATACCAGAAGAATTCACCGATTTCTCGGAGTATTTATCGGGATTCAGTTTTTCTTTTGGACGCTTTCTGGACTTTATTTTTCCTGGACTGATATCGATGAAATTCACGGAGATCATTTCCATCAGGATCATATGATGCATATGACTGCATCTAATCTTGTTGATCCAGCTTCACTCGATTCTACTTTAGAAATTTTGACTCTGGAATTGAGATTTGTCCGTCACCAACCTCACTATTGGGTGAATGAGGAAAAACTATTCAATGCCCAGACTGGGGAACTTAAAGGTGAAATCACCGAAGAGGAAGCCAAAGAAATTGCAAAAATCTATATCAAAGGAGATTTTGGGATTAAAGAGGCTGAATATCTCACCGAAACGGGAGCACATCACGAATATCGAGGAAGACCCCTACCCGCTTGGGCGATTCACTTTGATCACCCAGAAAATTTAGTTGCATATATCGATGCCAAAAGTGGAAATTTCGAGCGAGTGAGACATAGTAGTTGGAGATGGTTTGACTTTTTATGGATGTTTCACACCATGGATTATGCAGGCCGAGACAATTTTAACAATCTCCTATTAAGAGCCTTTTCATTATTTGGGATGGCTACCATCGTTTCGGGCTTTACCCTGTTCTTTATGACTATGAAGAAAAAGAAAAAAGCCTGATTAAGGCTTCCATTTTCTATTGGCCTTCTTTTCAGAGAGGGCCTTTTTTTTCTTTAATCGGTCTTCGATTGCTCCTTTACTGGGTTTGGTGGCTTTCCGGATTTTTTTCTTTGCAAAAACTGTTTTCAGAAGATCATAAAATTTCTTGATCACCAATTCCTTGTTTTGGATTTGGGAACGCTTTTCCTGAGACATCAATTGTAGAAAACCCTCTTGATCAATCTTATTTTTTGCTTTTTGAAGCAAAGTCAACTTTTCTTCCTCATTTAAAACAACAGAATTATTGACATCAAACCTCAATTGAACCTTAGTTTCCACCTTGTTGACATTTTGTCCTCCAGGCCCCCCACTTCTGGAAGTCTGGAACTGAAGTTCAGGTAAAAAAGCCCCGGAAGTAATTCGTTGGAAGAGGGAATTCATTCGATTGGAATATTGGAATATTTCAAAATTGGAAAATAATCCATAAGAATCCTTCCCAATCAATTTTTCAATGTTACAATTTTTCAATCTTTCAATTCCATACCTTCGTGAACTTATTCTAAGGAAATTATCGTTTCCATCACGTAACCTAATGGACCTTTAATCCATTAATTATTACCTATGAAGACAAAACCTCGAGTAGTTGTCGGTCTCTCAGGAGGCGTAGACAGCAGTGTTGCAGCCAAATTACTTTTAGATCGGGGATACGAAGTCATCGGCATGTTTATGAAAAACTGGCACGATGAATCCGTCACCATCTCCAATGAATGTCCTTGGATGGAAGACTCCACTGACGCCATGCTAGTGGCAGAAAAACTGGGAATCCCCTTCCAAGCTATAGACCTAAGTGAAGAATATCGTGAAAGAATCGTGGATTACATGTTTTCGGAATACGAAGCCGGACGGACTCCTAATCCAGATATCCTTTGTAACCGGGAAATCAAATTTGATATTTTCCTGAAAGCAGCTCAAAAGCTCAAAGCAGATTTTGTAGCCACGGGTCATTATTGCCAAAAAAGAGAGATTTCGGTTGATGGAAAACCTGTTTATCAATTGATTGCCGGAGCGGATCCTAACAAAGATCAGAGCTATTTTCTTTGCCAACTCTCACAGGAGCAGTTGTCCAAGGCACTTTTCCCAATTGGTCATTTGCAAAAGCCAGAAGTGAGAAAAATCGCCAAAGAGGCAGATTTGATCACAGCAGAAAAGAAAGATTCTCAAGGTCTTTGCTTTATTGGCAAGGTCCGATTGCCTGATTTTCTTCAACAACAACTCAAGCCTAAAAAAGGTCGAATCATTCAAATCCCTGAAAATTTACCAGTTTTTGAGACGCTAAAAGTTCCTGCAGGAATTGAACCCCAGGATTGGGATCAGGAGACTTTGGATTTGATTTGTCTGCCGATTCATTATACTCCAAACCAAGGAAAAGTTTTGGGTGAGCACAATGGTGCCCATTATTTTACAGTAGGCCAAAGAAAAGGGCTTCAAGTGGGAGGAACAGGTAAGCCCCTTTTCGTGGTTGCTACGGATACCCGGGAAAACGTAATCTATACCGGTTTAGGAGAAGATCATCCAGGCCTGAATCGTTTTGGTTTATTTGTCAAAAAAGATCAGGTTCATTGGATAAGAGAAGACTTGAAACTTCAAGCTGGAGAATCGGCTGTATATGAAGCCAGAATCCGATACCGCCAACCTCTTTCCAAAGCAACTTTATTGATGCGAGAAAACGGGCTTTATGTGCTTTTCGAAAATGCTCAAAAAGGCGTAGCCTCTGGTCAGTTTGTAGCTTGGTATCAAGGCGAAGAATGCATTGGCTCAGGTACGATATTCTAAAAGATTACAAACAATTGAAAAGCACCAATTTTTCTAACCAATTAGCCACATAGAAAAACTAATTTATCCCCAAATAGGATCTATGTACCTATGTGGTTTCAAACAAAATAGATTTCGGTGTCTCGCCTTAGTATTTCCCATATTTACTGTTTATGCTTGAAATCCTCTTTGAAGACGAAAATCTGGTAATTATCGATAAGCCAGCTGGGCTTTTGGTTCACCGGACTAGACAGGCTTATGGAGAGGATGAAAACGCCCTTATTCAACTCAGGGATCAGATAGGATCATGGGTTTCTCCGGTACATCGATTGGATCGAGCAACCAGCGGTATTCTTCTTTTTGCAAAAAATGAGGACATTTTACCTGCACTCAAAGCTAAATTCATGGAAAGGGAGGTACAGAAAAATTACCTGACAATAGCCAGAGGAATTCCAAAGGAAAAAGAAGGATTAATCGATCATCCCCTGCAAAGCGAACGATCCAAAAAGCTTCAAGAAGCTCAAACCAAGTATAGGGTTTTGGCTGAATCGGAAATTTCCTTCAATTCAACAGGACGCTATCCTACGAGTCGGTATAGCTTGCTAGAGATTGAATTATTGACTGGGAGAACTCATCAGATTCGTAGGCATTTGGCTCATATTCGGCATTACATTATTGGAGATAAAAAGCACGGAGATAATAAGCAGAACATTTTTTTCGAGAAGCAATTCGGCCTTCAAAACCTGCTTCTCCACGCCTGGAAGTTAAGTTTTGAGCATCCTTTGACCGGAAAAAAAATCTCACTTTCCTGCCCTCCTCCCCTTCATTTTCAAAAAATTATAAAGGATTTGACCTGGAATCCATCTGAAATCCTGAATGGCTAAAACCAAAACGAGGAAATTGACTTACTTTAGACCCATACAATAATTACCCTATGAATAAAACCACCTTGACACTAAGCCTATTCATGGCTGCAAGTTCCCTTACTTTTGCCCAAAAACAGGATATTGAAAAGAAATTTGATGGAAAAGAAGCCATCAGTCATTTGACTTATTTGTCTTCTGATGAGCTAATGGGTAGAGACCCCGCTCGACCAGAAATGAAATTGGCGTATTCCTATATCGCCAAACAACTCGAAGCCTATGGAACCAAGAATGTTCCGGGAGCTGAAGGTTACTATCAGAATATCCCATTTCGCCTTTCCTCCCCTCCAAAGACCGGAAAAGTAAGCATTGGAGATAAAGAATTTGACCTAGGAACTTCCCTCTTGGTAATCGATGGTAAATCCCTTTCTGGTACCTATGATTTGGTCGATGTCGGATTTGGATCGGCTGAGGATTTTCAGGGAAAAGATTTGAAAGGAAAGATTGCTGTAGCCAATGTAGGTGCTCCGGGTAGACTAAGTCCATCCGATCTATTTGCCCTCGGTAGAGAAAAGACCATGAGAGCTAAAGAAGCTGGAGCTGTGGCTATCATCGAAAAATTTAATGCCCCATCAGTTCCTTGGCAATTGGTTTCTAATTTTTTAAACCGGACTCAACTAACATTGGATCAGGGAGCAGCAAGTGACTTGACCTACATGTGGGTTGAAGATCAGAAAAACACCTTAACTCCTGATAAATTGAAAACCGCTTCCATTCAAGTAGAAGGAAAGAAAAATACTTCTGTAGAAGGCAAAAACATCTTAGCATGGATCGAGGGAACAGATCCGGTTCTTAAGAATGAAT
The DNA here is from genome assembly GCF_004362805.1 of Algoriphagus boseongensis. Lineage (GTDB taxonomy): Bacteria > Bacteroidota > Bacteroidia > Cytophagales > Cyclobacteriaceae > Algoriphagus > Algoriphagus boseongensis. Next base: position 850,284 of record NZ_SNYF01000005.1, on the reverse strand, counting down.
TTATTCTTCTTTCTGCGCACTATGACCATGTGGGAGTAGGAACTCCTGATGCAAAAGGCGATTCGATTTACAACGGTACCAGAGACAATGCTATTGGAACTGTGGCAGTTCTAAATGCTGCAAAGTATTTCGCTCAAAACCCTCCAAAGCGTTCAATTCTATTGGCACTTTGGACTGCAGAAGAAAAAGGCCTATTGGGCAGTGCTTATTTTGCCAATAATCCTCTGATTCCTTTAAATCAGATTGTTTATAATCTAAATATTGACGGAGCAGGTTATAACGATACTTCAATCATCACCGTGATTGGCTTGGGAAGAACAAGCGCTGATTTTATGATGGAAGAAGCAGCCCAGGAATTTGGCGTCAAAGCCGTTTCAGATCCGGCACCAGAGCAGGGATTATATGACCGCTCTGACAATGTAAACTTTGCAAGAAAAGGAATTCCAGCTCCTACTTTCTCCCTAGGCTTTACCGCCTTTGATGATGAGATTCAGAAATACTACCACAAAGCAGCAGACCAGGTAGAAAGTTTCGACTTGGATTACGCTCAAGTCTATTGGAAGGCCTATATATTAGCTGCTCAAAAGATTGCCAATTGGGATCAAAAGCCAGTTTGGAAAGCAGGAGATAAATATGAGGAGGCTAGTAAGCAGTTGTATGGAAAGTAGGAATTAGTATCTAGATGCTGGTATCAAGTATCAAGAAAAAAACTCCCTTTGATAAAGAAAAAGCTCGATTTCAGATTGAAATCGAGCTTTTTCAATTTATACAAATCTAGAATGATCCTACTAGATACTTTGTACTTAGAATCCTTAAAACAACATTCCCGCAATAGTAGCCGTCATCAAACAAGCCAGAGAAGCGGCCATTAGAGACTTTAGGCCCAAGCGACTTAAGTTTCCTTGCTGGTTTGGAGCAATGATGGAAATTCCTCCCAATTGAATAGCAATGGAACTGAAATTGGAAAACCCACAAAGCGCATAGGTGGCGATAACTATAGATTTTTCGCTAAGGGTACCAGCAATTTTCATTTCGGAAAGACTTAGATATGCAACAAACTCATTGATTACAGTTTTCTGTCCAAGCAAGCTTCCAACCTGCAAAGTATCAACCCAATCCACTCCAATCACCCAGGCAAAAACTCTAAAAATCTGACCGAAAATATATTCCAATGAAAAACCTGTGAATTGCCCTCCAGTGCTTGAATTTACCCAAGCATTGAGTCCGGTAAATTCTCCGATTAAGCCGCTCAATCCGTAATTGATCGCTGCGATAACCGCAATAAACGCCAACAACATCCCACCCACATTCAAGGCTAATTTCAAACCTTCAGCTGCACCAATAGACATGGCATCGATTAGGTTTACCCCCATCGCTTCAGCATTTACCTCGAGCTTATCTTGTTTGATTTCCTTTTCTGTTTCAGGTATGAAAATCTTTGAAAGGACGATGGCCGCAGGAGCATTCATAATACTTGCACCCAATAAATACGCTGCAAACTTACTTTGCTCCTCCAAACTGTCACCTCCCAAAAAAGCCACATATCCAGCCAAAACACCCCCAGCAATCGTAGCCATTCCTCCTGTCATCAAACACATCAATTCTGACTTACTCATTTGAGGAATGAAGGGACGAACGAGCAATGGAGCCTCAGTTTGACCTAAAAAGATATTCCCTGCAGCAGATAGAGATTCTGGTCCTGAAAGCCTCATGGTACGAGCCATCACCCAAGCGATTCCGTATACGATCTTTTGCAAAATACCTAAATAATAAAGTCCTGCTGAAACCGTAGAGAAGAAGATAATGGTAGGTAGAACCTTAAAGGCAAAAATAAACCCGAAGCTATCCCCTGCTAAATCCCCAAAAATAAATCTTGCACCAGCCTCACTGAAGCTAAGGAACTTAACAAAGCCTTCTGAAAGCAATTGAAACCCATTTTTTACGATTTCAACCTGGGTGATCAAAAAGCCAAAAACCAATTGAAGAGAGATTCCTATAATGACTAGTCTCCAGTCTATCCTTTTCCTGTTGTTTGAAAAAATGAATGCAATGAAAATAATTACGGCTAGCCCTAAAGCACCTCTGATATAATCCATGAAGTTCAACTTGAAACGAAGCGCTAAAAATACTCCAAAGCCAAACAAGAAAAAAGCCCTGAAAAAATCAGGGCTTTATTTAAGATCAATTTCGCTTATTTATTTCATCCCTTATCCGGGCTGCTTTTTCGTAATCCTCATTGTTAATTGCCTTTTCTAAAAGCTGGTTAAGCTTGTCAAGGCTGTAATCTTTAAGTGATCCTTCCTTTTTGGATGAAACTTTTTGAACTGGAGTCTTGGTCTCGCTTTTCTCTTCTGCTTTGCTTTCTTCCTCAGTAAATTCAATTGCAGCTTCTGCCATAACTTTTTCAGCACAGAAAATAGGAGCACTGAATCTTACCGCAATAGCAATAGCATCAGACGGACGGCTGTCAATTTCTACCTCTGACTTTCCGCTTTTACAGATTATTTTGGCGTAAAAAACACCTTCCTTCATATCGGAAATGAAGATTCTTTCAATTTCGAATTTGAAGCTTTCAGCAAAAGATTTGAAAAGATCATGGGTCATAGGTCTATTCGGAATTATTTTTTCTATCTCGATGGCAATTGCCTGAGCTTCAAACATTCCGATTACAATAGGCAACCTTCGGGTTCCACCTACTTCTCCCATGACCAGGGTAAAAGATCCTGACTGCGAATGGTTGGATGATAATCCTAGAATTTCCAGTTCTACCAAATTTTCCACAAAAATTAAAGTTCAGCTTTTAATGCTTCTGTTAGTTTAGGTACTACTTCGAATGCATCTCCAACAATTCCATAATCCGCTGCTTTGAAAAATGGAGCTTCAGGATCTTTGTTGACAACTACAATGCACTTTGAAGAATTAACACCTGCAAGATGTTGAATAGCGCCTGAAATTCCTACAGCGATATATAAACTAGGTGCAACTTTTACACCTGTTTGTCCAACGTGTTCGTGGTGTGGTCTCCAACCAATGTCAGAAACAGGCTTTGAACAACCAGTGGCAGCACCGAGAACCTTTGCCATTTCCTCCAGCATTCCCCAGTTTTCAGGACCTTTCATTCCTCGACCACCGGATACTACAATGTCTGCCTCTGGAAGCAAAATCTCTCCAGTAGCTCTTTCAGTTGAAGTGATTTTTGAAGCAAAATCTGCATCAGCAAGTGTAACTGAGAAATTTTCTACAACTGCATCTGCTCCATCGGTTTTCAGGTCTACCGCATTTTTCTTAATAGCGAGAATTTTATTTTCCGTGGTAACGGAGGTTTCTGCAAAAGCTTTTCCGGTATAAATACTTCTCTTTACCAAATAGCCAGAAGTTGTGTTTGGTAATTCAACCACATTAGATACCAAACCTGCATTCAGCTTTACCGCCAATCGAGCTGCAACTGCATCGCCCAATGAGGATTTGGCTAATACCAAGGTTTTAGCACCAGTTGAAGAAAATGCCTGAGCAACTGCTTCGGCATGGGCTAAAATTACTCCATCGTTAAGTCGTGCATCAGAAGCATGTAAAACTTTAGCAGCTCCTGCTTTTCCTACAGAGGCCAATTCAGATGCATCAATAGAGCCTAAAGCCACAGCCACTACATCACCTTCACCGGTTTTTGCTGAAAGTGCATTAGCAAAAGAAACCGCCTCCAAGCTGGTCTTTTTTACTTTTCCTTCAGCATGTTCTATATATACTAAGATTGACATATTATCTTGATTTAATGTATGTTAAGAAAAATAGATTAAAGTACTTTTGCCTCGTTTTTCAGAAGTTTCACCAATTCGGAGACATTATCCTTATCGATTAATTTGACAGCTCCTTTTGCTGGTGGCAACTGGTAGCTGGTAGCTTCTGCCTGAGTCTCTTGTGAAACTGGTTCAACCACGTTCAAAGGCTTGGTGCGAGCCGACATAATTCCACGCATATTTGGGATTTTCCATTCTGCGATAGGTTCCTGACAACCTGCAATCAAAGGCAATTGAGCTTCTAAGTACTCCTTTCCTCCTTCAATTTCTCTTGCCATTTTAACAGTGGTTCCCTCTATATCCAATTTCATCACTGGAGAAAATGAAGGCATTCCCAACAATTCTCCAACCATTCCATGAACCATTCCTCCATTGAAATCGATAGATTCTCTACCCATCAAAATCAAATCGTAACCACCTTCTTTGGCATAATGAGCTATTTGCTTGGCTACAAAAATGGAATCTTTTGGAAAAGTATTTACCCGAATTGCATCATCTGCACCTATGGCCAGAGCCTTTCTCAAGGTCGGCTCGGTTTCTGCCTCTCCTACGTTCAATACGGTTAATTTCCCACCTGTTTGATCTCTAAGCTCCACAGCTCTCGCCAAAGCATAATCATCGTAAGGGCCAATAATGAACTGGACACCTGTCGAATCAAATTTGGTATTATTGGCAGTAAACTGAATCTTGGAGGTCGTATCCGGCACGTGGGTGATACATACAAGAATCTTCATTGGTTTAGAGTTAGATTATTTTAGATTTATTTTGCGTGAAAATAACAGGCAATGCTTAATTAAAAAAACTATTAATGAGCAATTTGGATCGTGTAGCAATACTTCGTGAGTACATAAAAGAAGAACCCAACAACCCTTTTAATTACTATGCTTTAGCACTGGAAATAAGCAGTTTAGATAAGGTAGAATCAGGGAAACTTTTTGATTTTTTATTAGAAAATCACCCCAATTATCTACCTGTTTATTTCCCTTCAGCCCATTTCTTTTTTGAACTAGATCAAATCGAAAAAGCGAAATCAATTTTTCAAAAGGGAATTCAATTGGCTTTGGAGCTAAAAGAAGAGAAGACACTGAAAGAACTTCGGAATGCCTTCCAGAATTTTCTCTTTGAAACAGATCTAGAAGAGGATTAAACCATAAATCCGGCTGGAAAGTGGACTGCCCTCACCTCCTGCTCTCCTGCCTTGAATCCCAAATCGTACAATTGCTGGCAATTTTCAGCATTATCCATTGCAGACAGACTTTCCACATCTGCCTCGGTAAAAGGTTTGGAAGGCTTGAAACGCTCATTCAAGTCTTTGGTATCAATGAATAAATTGTATCTCAAATAAGAAATCAAGCCTTTTTTCCGACCTGGTTCATCGCTCAGAATATCATCTCCTAAAGCAGTCACTTCGGCATCAATTTCAAAGGCCGTTGGTGAATTGGACATCCACTGTAAAACCTGCTGGTTTTGCCAACTGGCATCCTGCATAAACATATCAGGGAGATTTGCCGCCCAGTTCAATAAATGCGATTTGGTAATTTGCTTGGGCATTTTTTTCCATCGAGTCATCCCTGTCCCAATAGAAACTAAAAGGATATTATCCTCACCCATTGGCCAATGATATGGAAACCCCTTTAAGGTAGCTACCATCAACATCTGCAAGGCTGGATTATTTGCCATGCTTACTCCGCCATCCACAAATGCTGCAAAGCCATTTTCTCCCCCTACTTCAATCGACTGCGGTAAAAAATAAGTAGGTGCCGCAGCACTTGCTCGTACACATTGCCAAAGCGGAATATCCTTATTATTTCCATGCCCAGAATCGTAGAATTTCCCTTTTGGATGATTATTTAATGGCCAAACAGAATTGGTATCAGCACGTTTTGCCACAATAACTAAGGCAGTTCTGATCTTTTCTTGATCTCCCAGTTTGGTGTCTCCAAGAATGTTTTGGAGCTGCTCTACCAAAGCAGCGTGATCGTATTTAGCCTTAAAGGCATCATCGATTTCAAAAATCTTCCACCATTTATATTTCTTCCCAAATATCTTTTTGCCCAACTTGAAATACATGTCTTTTATGTCATCTACTTCCCAGCCAAGAGCTAACAAGGTGGCAATAATTGAACCTGTGGACGTTCCCCCGATCATGTCAAAATAATCAGAGAGCAGCAGTTTAGGATTATTGTGCTGTTTTCTTAGAATATCTTCGACGTGCTTAAGATATCCTAAACTGAGCGCCCCGCGAATTCCTCCTCCATCCAGAGCTAAAATCTTCTTGGGACCATTCGGAGCTAGTTTTTGAGATAAGGTTTTCATAAAAATCAAGGATTAAAAGTTGTCACAAAAGAATTGACAATCAATTTACTAAATTGATCTGGTCAATTAAATCGAAACAGGTTTTTCTTATGCTCACTCAAAAAGAAATGTTGAATTATTTTTTGCCCAAGCTGGACTCGAAAGGGAAACGATATAAAAAGAAAAGTCTAATTAAGGCGAAAAAAGCTGAGGCAGGTCTTGTAGTAATCACCAAGACAAGTGACGGAATTGAGACAAAAAATACTGCTTCTAAAGGGGATTGGTTGGTAGAAAATCAAACCTCTGCCCAAGAACGGTACCTCATCAAACCTGATATTTTTGCCAAAAAATATGAATTAATGCATTCTTTGGCCGGTGGATGGGGATGCTACAGACCTTTGGGAGAAATATACGCTATTCAGGTTTCTTCCTCAGATCTGCAAAATTTGGGGAATTCCGATCAACTGGAATTCCAAGCCCCATGGAAGGAATCCATTGTCGTTAAACCTGGAGATTTTCTGGTTATTTCTTTGGAAAAAAGCGAGATCTACAGAATCGCTTTGAAAGAATTCACCCAGACCTATGAGTTAATCAAGGAGTAAGGACAATTTTCCCCAACTGCTTACCTGCTTTCATCCGGTCAAAAGCCTTGACTGCATCTTCTAAGGCGAAAACTTGATCTACCACCGGCTTAATTTTTTTGGAAGAAACTAAATTCAGCATATGGAGAAAATCCGCGTCAGAACCCATAGTTGATCCCATGATTTTCAACTGATTCCAAAATATCCGCCTAGCTTCTAATTTTCCAGGATTTCCTCTAGTTGCTCCATAAAAAACAATTCTCCCTCCTGGCTTACAAACTTGGATCAATTGATTTAAAGTATCACCAGCCGCTCCATCTATGATTAAGTCAAATCCATCAGTAAGTTCTTTGGCCTGGTCGGTCCAAGTGGAATCGGTATAATTAAATCCATGACTAGCTCCTAGTGCTTTGGCCTTTTCAATCTTTTCAGGATCGCTACTGCTTACTGAAACTTCTGCTCCATGTACTAAAGCAAACTGAGCAGCGAATTGCGCAACTCCTCCCCCAATTCCTGTAACCAAAACCTTCTGTCCAGCTTCGATCTGTCCTTGATAAACCACAGCACGATAGGCTGTCAATCCGGCTAAGGGTAATGCAGCAGCTTCTTCCCAGGTAAGATGCGAAGGTTTTTCATGCAAGCGATCTGCAGGAACTGCTACATATTCAGCAAGAGTTCCATTTCGTGGCATTCCCAATATTTCAAAATCCTTTCCCTGAGCCAGTTGACTTGTACCCCAGTTAATAGCTGGATTGATGATCACTTCCTTACCAATCCATTTTGAATCAGATTCAGAATCTACGGCTTCGACAATTCCAGCCCCATCGGATCCCAAAACTATCCCATCTTTCAGATTAGGATACAGCCCTTTCCTGCTCCACTCGTCGCGATGATTTAAGGCTGAAGCTTTGATTTTCACCAAAACCTCTCCGGGTTTAGGATTAGGCTTTGGAATATCACAAACCTGTATTTTTTCCTCAATCCCCTGCTTTAATACTACTGCTCTCATCATTTTAGAATCCTACTGGTCCACCATCTCCTTTGATGATATCATCGATTGAATCATCATTTGCCTTGCTAGAAAGCTTCATTACATTGCCAGAGTCAAATGAGCTAACTCCAGATGCTCCAGAGGTGAATTTGTGAGAATAGCCGATTTCTCCAGCTTGGTTTGAAGGATAGTTAATTCCGGAATCCAAGTCCGTAAACTTGGTGTATCTACCGATAAATCTAAGCTTGACATTTTCCAAAGAACCATTTCTATGCTTAGCGATAATCACTTCCCCAACGCCCATAAGTGAGGCTCCTCCCTCATCTTCTGTGAATCCATAGTATTCAGGACGATAGAGAAACATTACCATATCGGCATCCTGTTCGATTGAACCTGATTCTCTCAAATCGGAAAGCTGAGGCCTTTTATCTCCTCCTCTTGTTTCCACTGCTCTGGAAAGCTGGGAAAGTGCGATAACGGGAATATTTAACTCCTTGGCAATCTTTTTCAAAGCCCTGGAAATACTGGCAATTTCCTGTTCACGATTTCCACCATTCCCCCCAGATTTTGAATCCCCTGACATCAACTGCAGGTAGTCAATTACTATCATCTGGATGTCATGCTGAGCTTTTAGCTTTCTTGCTTTGGCTCTCAATTCCAAAATGGAAAGTGCTGGGGTATCATCCACGAAAAGTGGAGCCTTGGAAAGTTTGGCGGTTTTATGGACCAATTGAGCCCATTCATGATCCTGGAGCGATCCTTTTTTGATTTTCTCAGAATCCAATTCAGCTTCAGAAGAAATCAGACGATTGACCAACTGAACCGCTGACATTTCCAGTGAAAAGATAGCAACCGGCTTATTGTGATCAACTGCTGCATTTCTTAAAACAGAAAGCACAAAAGCAGTTTTACCCATTGCAGGTCTGGCAGCGATAATTACCAAATCAGATTTTTGCCAACCTGAGGTAACCCGATCCAAGGCAGTAAAACCAGAAGGAACCCCAGTCAAGCCATCTTTTTGGTTCTTTCTTTCTTCTAATTCCAAGATGGCGTCACGCATAATGGACCGCATATCCGCATAATTTTTACGGATATTTTTCTCTGAGATTTCGAAAAGATTTTGCTCCATTTTATCCAAGAGCTCAAATACATCGGTGGTTTCTTCGAAGGCATCACGCTGAACTTCAGAAGAAATCCGGATCAAATCTCTTTTGATCGCCTGCTCAGTTATAATTCTGGCGTGATATTCAATATTCGCAGCAGAAGCAACTTTTGAAGTCAATTCCGTGATATAGAAAGCTCCTCCGGCAACTTCCAAAGCCCCACTTTTTCTTAGCTGAGAAGTAACGGTAAGCAAATCAATCGGCTGGCTGTCAGTAAACAGATCTAGGATAGCTTGAAAAATAACTTTGTGAGATTCCTTGTAAAAACTCTCAACTTTCAGAATATCAATCACATTGGTCAAGGCATCCTTTTCCAGCATTAGCGCTCCCAAAACCGCCATTTCTAGGTCTACGGCTTGTGGGGGGACTTTTCCTAAAAGATTGCTTGGGTTTTCAAAAGTGGGCTTCTTTCGTGTAATTCTGGGTTGGTTGGTATTCTCGCTCATGTAACAAATGTATCTGCTGGAAGGGAAGAGTTTTAAACAAGTTTTCCAAAACTTATCAACACTCTACTCTAAGCAAAAATCAAGCCTCGGCAGGTTTCTTCTCTTTATAATAAACCCCATTTCTATATCCCCTAAACATGGAGCACAAGATCGCCCAGCTAAAATGCCATAGGATTTCGGAGAAAGGGATTCCTATGATTTTTTGTCCCAAAATAGGCTGATCCAGCATGCCATAAGTATCCCAAAAATGGGGAAAGAGAATCTGGAAATTGATGTAATAGATAATCAGGGTGATCCCCAAAGTTGCAAATCCAGAAATCAGGGAAAGGCCAATTAAATCGGGCCTTTGACTCCAGATGTAAACCGCCAAAGCCATGAAAGTCAAGAAGGTAACATAACCTGAATGAATTTTAAAAATCAGACTGAAAACAGTTAGACTTAGACAACCAATTAGCCAGAGAAAAAAGAAATCCTTGTTTTTTGCTGGGGTTTGTCGATCGTAATCGATCTCTCTTTTTGTGAATGAAGAATGGATATATCCTCCTACCCCAAAAAGCGCAAAACCTATGATATAATCCTCAATCCCGACTATCCCAACTCCAAAAAGTGTGGGTGGCCTCCAGTAATCCTGAAAATACCAGACCTCCGCTAATACCCCCATTATTCCACCGACAGCCCCAACTTTAATCATTCCGCTTTTCCAGGGACTTTTGATAAAAACAACCAACCATGCCAGCATATATAGCAAGGAGAGCGTCAAATAGGCATACTTATCGTCAAGCATTTTCGAAAAATTATGCTGCGAAAATAGGCAAAATGGCATAGCCACAAAAAATCCAAGTTTGAATAAGGAAAGCACTTCACAGCGCCTGATTTTATTCCTATGTTTGAATCGCAAAAAACCAGATTCCTTTTTTATGAAAAAATATCATTTCATCGCTATTGGAGGGGCCGTCATGCACAATTTGGCCCTGGCACTTGTGAAAAAAGGCTATCAAGTCAGTGGAAGCGATGATGAAATTTATGAACCTTCAAGAACCAGATTAGAGAAGGCAGGTATTCTTCCTCCTGAATTTGGCTGGTTTCCTGAGAAAATTACCTCGGATATTGATGGGATAATTTTGGGCATGCATGCACGAATTGATAATCCTGAATTGATAAAAGCTCAGGAATTAGGCATTCCGGTTTATTCTTTTCCTGAGTTTATTTTTAACCAAAGTCAGGACAAAAAACGGGTAGTGATTGCAGGTTCGCATGGAAAAACCTCGATCACCTCAATGATTCTGCATGTACTGAAAGATCAGAAAGTAGATTTTGATTATTTGGTTGGAGCACAGATCGATGGATTTGAATTAATGGTGGGTTTATCCGATGCACCTGTTATTATCATCGAGGGAGACGAGTATCTCACTTCTCCGATTGATCGCACACCAAAGTTTTTTCATTATCACCACGATATTGTCTTGGTCAGCGGAATCGCCTGGGATCATTTCAATGTATTCCCAGATTTTGAGGACTACAAGGCTCAATTTTCAAAACTCATGGATCGAACACCAGCATCAGGTCAATTGATTTATTGTGAGGTAGATCCCTTAGTTAAAGTTGCAGCCGAATCCAGCTCGACTTCAGGTCAAAAAACAGCTTACCAAGCCCATCCGGCTGAAATAAAAGATGGAAAAACGTATCTGAAAACAGATTCTGGCTTGGTAGAGATTTCAGTTTTCGGCAACCATAATCTTCAAAATCTCCAAGGTGCCTTGGAAGTTTGCCTTTCTCTTGGAGTTTCTAAAGAACAATTTTACCAATCCATACCAAGCTTTAAAGGAGCTGCAAAGCGACAGGAAATATTGGCTAAAGGAGAAACTGGAATTCTCTTTCGGGATTTTGCCCATGCACCTTCCAAGCTCAAGGCCACGGTCAATGCAGTTAAAAATCAATTTCCAGAAAGACGGCTGATTGCTGTTCAGGAACTACATACTTTCTCTTCCCTGAATAAGGCTTTCCTTCCAAATTATGCGAATTCTATGGATGAAGCGGATGATGCAATTATTTACCTCAACCCGCATGCTGTAGCCATGAAAAAGCTGGAATTGATGGATGAGCCAACCTTGAGAGAGGGATTTAAAAGACCGGATTTGAAACTTTTTACCTCAAGTGAGGCATTAAAAGAGTACCTTTTGGACCAAAATTATAATCACACCAACTTGCTTTTGATGAGTTCAGGGAATTATGACAATCTGGATTTGGAACCGATCAAAGCAAAATTCAAGTAAAAAATGAAGTTAAACTTAAAGAATCCCATTGCATTTTTTGACCTGGAAGCTACCGGGACTAATGTATCTACTGACCGAATTGTAGAAATCTCCATCGTAAAACTCACTCCAGATGGAGGGCAGCAAATCTTTACCAGAAGAGTCAATCCTGGTATTCCAATTCCTCTGGAAGCTTCCCTGATTCACGGGATTTATGACAAGGACATCAAGAATGAACCCTTTTTTAGGGATATAGCAAAGGACGTCTTCCAGTTTCTGGGTCAGGCAGATTTGGCTGGTTTCAATGTATTGAAATATGACATTCCTCTTTTAGTCGAGGAGTTCCTCAGATCAGGGATTGATTTTGATCTGGAAAGAAGAAATCTTCTGGATGCTCAAAAGATTTTTCATTTAATGGAGAAAAGAAATCTGACTGCAGCTTACAAGTTTTATTGCGGTAGAAAACTGGAAAATGCTCACAGCGCAGAAGCCGATACTTTAGCAACGGTAGATGTTTTTAGAGCCCAAGTAGAAAGGTATTTAGGAGAAGAAGTTGAGGATCTTCAGGGAAATCGATTGGGTGTTTTTGAGAACGACATGAAGAAAATCCATGATCTGGTAAATGAAAAAATGGTAGATCTTGCCGGTCGATTTATTTTCAACTCTCAAGGAGAGGAAATTTTCAACTTTGGCAAGCATAAGGGCAAAACCATCGAACAGGCACTGAAGGAAGAACCTGGCTACTACGATTGGATGATGAAGGGAGATTTTCCTTTGGACACCAAAAGAAAATTGACACAGGTAAAGCTTAGAGGATTTGGTACCAAATAAAAAGTAGGCAATAAACAGTTGGCAGTATTTACTTGCCAACTGTTTATTGATAAAGAAAACTCCTATTTAGCGGCATTATAGTATTCCATGGCTTTTGCCATATTGGCGTTTAATTTTTCGATTCTTCTATCCGGACCTGGGTGAGTAGATAGAAATTCAGGTGGGGCTTCTCCTCCAACCTTTGCCATTCTCTCCCAAAATGCCGGAGCAGTTCTAGGATCATAACCTGCCATCGCCATAAAAATCAATCCTAGTTCATCGGCTTCCAATTCATGTTTTCTGGAAAAGCTCAGCATCCCCAGTTCGGATCCAATACCTACGGATTGAAGGAAAATCTGCTGTGTTAAAGTTGGATTTTGACCAATAGCCACCGAAACCGCAGAAATCCCCAAATTAGCCAACATTCCGTTAGACATTCTTTCTCTGGCATGAGAAGCTACAGCATGAGCCACCTCATGGCCCATAACTACTGCAATCCCATTTTCATCCTGGCACACCGGCATGATCGCTGTATAAAATGCGACCTTTCCTCCAGGCATACACCAAGCGTTGACTTGATCGGATTCGGCTAGATTAAACTCCCATTTGAAAGATTTCACCAAATCTTGATATCCCTCTTTTACCAAAAACTCTTCCACTGCCTTAGAAATTCTTTCTCCAACCCGGACAACTTTCTGGCCATCAGGAGTGTTGGAAAGGAGTTTTGAATCCTTTTTAAATGTTTGGTATTGTTCATTCACCAAGGGCATAATTTCTTCATTGGGAACAGCCGCAAGCTGCATTCTTCCAGTAAGGGGAACCTTTGCACAGGCATACACTACTAGTCCTAAGAATAAAAAAGAGAGTATTTTTTTCATGGTTTCGATATTTTCTAATCAATTTTCAAAAAAAGTACCAAGCCGCTTTTCAAGGATAAATTTTCTTATTTTAGGTCAAATTCCTCCTTCAATGAATGTACAAAATCAAGTGAGCTCCTTAAGTCCAGCCGCCAAAGATTATCAAAAGAAAATGACTAATTCATTTATTTTTTGGTGGGCGATGTTATTCAAGCTGCCTTCCGCAGTTTTTTGGAGGCTAAGAGTCAAGCATTTAGATCAGGAAAAATGCGAGATCACAATCCCCTACTTTTGGAGGTCTCAGAACCCATTTAAATCCATTTACTTCGCTGCCATGGCTGGTGCTGCCGAATTGAGCACCGGGGCACTTTGTCAGCTTGCCTTGGCAGGAAAAGGTCAATTCAGCATGCTGGTAGTAGATTTTAGGGCAGAATATTATAAAAAAGCGAATTCCAAAATTACTTTTACCTGTACCCAAGGAGAAGAATTGTTTTCTTTGATTGAAAGCTTAAATCCCGGTGATACTGCCCAACTCACCCTAATTTCAGAAGGCAAAAATCCGGAGGGAGCAACTGTTGCAAAATTCTTTGTTACCTGGTCCTTTAAAAGGAAAAGTTAATCCATAAGATAGGATTCCAATCGAATGAATTCCTTTAAGGAGGCGAGAACACGATCCGATGGCCAGTCCAAAAATTCATGGCTCTGATGAAATTCATTGAATCGTATTACGAGTTCATCCCATTTTGGCCTATCCAGTGAATAAGTTTTCATCAATTCAGTTCGGATAGAATCTGAGTCAATGATTTCAAGATATCCCGTTCTCCTCCTTTCCCAATCTAATTTCTTCTCGTAGGCTCTAAGCTGCCTATTTCGTCGGGTAAACTGAGAAATGACTCCATATACTGCAAAACCTCCCTGCAAAGAAGTCGGATCGGATAAGGTGGTAACACCCATAGATTTCGAAAGGCTTTTGGTGCCTTCGGGTTCATCCTCTGCCAGATATAATTTTCCGTCTTTAAATCTAAAACGATAAGGCTCTGCCTCTACCTGAAAAGTGGGCAATAGCCTTGCCTGATCATAAATTTCCAACAACAAAAATCGCTCTTGAGTCAAGGGAACTCTTTTTTCAAAAAACCCTGGAAATCTTACTAACAGGGTATCTCCCATAGAAGCTGAAATATTGAAATACCCCCTAGAATTGGTTTTGACAGATTCTTTTCCCGAAACAGAAACCTCTACTCCTTCCAAATATTTTTTATCAATCGCGTCTAATACATTCCCTGAATAGACGGATTGAGAGTGCGCAGAAACGCAGATGAAGACCAGAAAAAGTAAAAGAGGGAATTTCATTTCCTCAAAAGTATTTCAAATCCAACCCTACAAAAAATCAAGGAAGTTAAAGATGCTTAATCCAGCCTATTGAGGTTTGATTTCCAGTAGCAAATCCGTCCCAAGAAACTCGGGAGTCTCGGTTCTATACCAAGTCCTATTTTGGGGAATTTTCATTCCCTGAAAATCCACTTCATTTTCGAGATAAATGATCTCTCCTTTTGAATTGGGCTCATCTTGATAAAATTTATAAGCCTCCATCCGGTAAGTTTGGGGGTCTAAATAAAAGTACCAAATGTCCTTTTCGTAAGGCACTCTCACCACAGAATACGTTTTACCATTCAAATTCTCAGTTCTTACTTCATCTTCTATTTGGGTTTCCTGATCCATTAATTTCATGGGTAATCCCCAGAGATACGAATAGTAATTCCTCATGCGCAAAGCCCTTTCCTTTTCAATCTCTCCTTCAAAAACCTGAACAGAATCTCCCCAAACCAAGTAATGGAGGCCGGCTATTCTATAGACAAATTTCCCCTGAGAATTGTCCAATGAAAACTCATAAAACCTTGAATCTCTTCCAGGAGGCAAACTATCCTGAATAACAAAACTTGCCTTGAGTTTAGTCCATGCATTTTCCGGATCGTGGTAGGAAATTGATTTTTCAATCCATTCCCGTCCAGTCTGTGGAATTTGCTCAGATTTTTTGCAGGAGCATAAAATGGCAAGGAATGCCAGAAGCGGGTTTATTTTTCTCATCCTTAGTTTGCGTCAATCTGTCTAATTTAGCCAAATGAATTTCAATTACACCCGAATTGCTCCTACTCCAAGCGGATTTCTTCATCTGGGAAATGCATATTCCTTTTTGCTTACCAAAGCCTTGGCTGAAAAGCATGGCATAAAAATTTTACTTCGAATAGACGATTTGGATAGGGAAAGGTATCGAACTGAATTTGTGGAAGACATTTTCGAAACCCTGGATTTCCTTGAAATCCCTATTGATAAAGGACCAAAGTCTGTTCAGGAATTTGAATCAGAATGGTCTCAAATCCATAGAATGGGGCTATATAAGTCTGCCTTAGAAAAAGTCAGAGATTCCAAATTGGCTTTTGCCTGTGATTGCTCCAGAAAGAAAATCACTCAAATGAATCCAACTGGACACTATTTAGGGCAATGTCTGGATAGAAGAATTCCTTTGGATAGATTGGACACTTCCTGGAGAATCAATACTCTGGACTCTGATTTTTTGACATTCACTGAGTATCCTGATAAAAAAGTAACTGACATAATCCCTGAGGAAACGGCCTTTTATATTGTTAGGAAAAAGGACAGATTGCCTGCATATCATCTAACTTCTGTAGTAGATGATGTTCATTTTGGTGTTGATTTGATAGTTCGGGGAAAAGACCTTTACCCTTCTACCCTGGCCCAATTGGATTTGGCGAGAATTTTAAAAGAGCCTCAATTTTTAGCTTGCACATTTTTCCACAACGAGTTGATCAAAGGACCGTCAAATGAAAAGCTTTCCAAATCTGCCGGTTCAACTTCTATTCAAAATCTCAGAAAAGAAGGGAAAAAACTAAGCGACTTATTCCTGACCCTTGGGCAAATAATTGGAGCAAAGGAAGAACTTAGAACCTTTGAAGATTTTAAAAATCATGTGATAAAATAAAAAACAAAAAGCTCTGAAATTCAGAGCTTTTTAATTTTCTATTCAAAGTATGAATTAATATTTGGCAGGTTGATTTGGGGCCACAGAAGACTTCAAAATAAACTGTCGAATATCCTCATTTGAAGTAGCCAAATCCTCAGTTCTCAGATACATCATATGTCCTGAGCGATAGCCTTTGAAATCAATTCTGTCCTTCATTTTTCCGTTTGGATCAATATGCCAGGTACTGTATTTCGCATTGAAGTAATCTGTACCACCATCAAAATATCCAGACTGAACCATCAAATGTAAATATGGATTTTGTCTCATGGCAGTCCCTAAATCATAACCTGTCGTCTCATTGCTTCTATCCCAAGGGTTGACCGGACCAAAAAGATTGTAAGTCAAATCGGTGTTATACTTCAAAACATTCTTTGCATAGTAATTGAACGCCGGCGCAAAAGCGTGATTCCAGCTGGTCAAGGCCGGATCAAAGTCATAGCGCTCTCCAGCTTCCATGCGATCAAAGCCCTTGTATCGGCTATCCAAACGACCGATAGTCATTCCATCCCGCTCTCTTAGAAGCTCTTTCCAGAAAAAGCTGGTAGGCACCATCAAATTGTGCTGAAGAATTACTTCTTTTTTCAATCCAGAATAATATGCCATTTTGGTTGCAATAGCATCTTTTTCAGTTTCAGAAAGCATTCCACCTTTTGCCATTGCTGGAAGAATTTCATTCACCGCCATTGGCTCCACGATAGCTAGAATTTCATCAAGATCTTTGGCCTGAAGTTCTGCAGGTAAGGCTTTATGATACCAAGCAGTCGCTGCATAATACGGCCAATAATTAGCCATTTTTACTGGGCCTCCCCGATCAATTCCCATATCGGTAGGTGAAACCAAAATCACCCCATTGAAATACATCCAATGCGAGTTTTGAAGTTGGGAAACCAAACCCGCAACTCGGGTTGTACCATAACTTTCTCCAATCAAATACTTTGGAGAACTCCATCTATTTTGGCGGGTAACAAAGGTATTAACCCAATCAGCCAAATATTTGATGTCTGAATTAATTCCGAAGAAAGTCCCTCTTGGCGTATCTTCTTTAACAATTCTTGAATATCCGGTATTTACAGGATCAACATAGACGATATCCGCCACATCCAAAATTGAGTTTGGATTGGATTTTACACCATAAGGTTGTACTGGATATCCCTCATCGTCAATGTTAAGAATAACAGGACCAGTGTAGGCCAAATGCATCCAAATGGAAGCAGAACCTGGACCTCCATTAAAACTGATGATCAAAGGCCTTTTGGTCTTGTCTGTTATATCAGTTCTTTCATAGTAGGTATAAAACAAAGAAGCAATGGGCTCTCCTTTGTCATCCCAAACCGGCTGAGTTCCAGCCGTAGCTTTATAAGGCATTCTTTTGCCTTTTATGGTCACTTCTGCAGTGGTTTCCACCTTAGACTCTACCTCAATTTTTCTTTCAGTTTGAGCGAAAGAGAGATTGACGCAAAGCAAAATCAGAACACTTAAGTAAATTTTTCTCATAGGTCTATTCTTTATTTACGCAGTTAAATAAGGACATTTTAGCGTTTCACTTTAGCGAAATTACAGGAACGGAAGAATCAAAAAGTCTTATTTACCAATACTGCTTCCCACCAATTTGGCGATCACCACTGCAGGATATAATATCCCTACAGTGGATAAGAATCCAGCAAGCATTTTAGAAATGATATTGATTGGAATCATATCTCCAAAACCTACTGTCGTAAGGGAAACTAAGCTGAAATAAATGTAGGATGGGAAATCAGAATCCATACCTGTAGGATCAATAGTAGAAACATGTTGACCAACCCCTGAAATTGAGCTTCCGATCAGCAAATGGATAATTTCAAATCCGAAGGCCCCCAAAATAGCCAGCAATAAATAGACATTGATAGCTCCAATTACGCGGTAGAAATTCACCTCATAATTTCTAAATAAGAGCCTAAAGTTCAGGAATATGAAAACAAGCATATTAACCAAACCTACAAGCCTTTCCATCAAATAAAACTCGACGGGCAAGCTGCTAAATCTTAAAATTCTTAAAGCCAACTGCGCCATAAATAAGGCCGTGGTCAAGAAAATCAGAAACTTGTTATCTGAAGACCAGATTCCAGTAAAAAACAGGAAGATAAAAACCAAGTTTACAAAGAGCATATTGATATGCCCGTACTCTATCAAAACCGGAAGGACAAAAACTGTAAAAACCAACAAAATCAAAAGGATCAAAAAACTCGCGTCATTCAGCCAATAATTACTGAAATGCCTGACTAATCGCCTGAATTTTGAACCTTTATAGACTTGAGTGGGGGTCATTTTTAAATCACTATAGTTCCTACTAATACTTCTACTGCTCTGCCTTTTAGTAAGACTCGATCGTCATGTTTTTCAAGGCCTAATTTTCCACCTCTTTTACTTGCTTGATAGGCATTAAACTGAGTTTTTCCAGTTTTCTGATTCCAATAATCTACCAAAGCACAATGAGCAAAACCCGTAACCGGATCCTCGGGTACTCCTACATTTGGCCCAAAAAACCTACTTACCATGTCATATTCATCCCCTTGTGCAGTAATAATAAAGCCTTCTTGACTATGAGCAGCAATCAACCCAAAATCAGGAACCAGCTCCCTTACAGCCTGTTCATTCTCTAATTCAAAGATCCAATTCTTCTTCAGTTGGGCTGCATGAATAATCTTTTTCCCAAACAGACTTTCCTTGAAAAAGGAATGGGTATCGGTATAGGTTGGAATCAAAGGAAAATCCATTACCAGCTCCTCCCCCTCACTTTTCACTTTAAGTTCTCCACTTTTGGTATGGAAATGAATCATTTCTCCCGGATTAGCCCAGCCTGATTGAAGCATCCAAAATGAAGAAGCCAAAGTTGCATGTCCACAAAGGTCGATTTCCAAAGTTGGAGTAAACCACCTGAGGGAAAAGTGACCCTCTTCTGGTAATCTTTGCACAAATGCCGTTTCACTAAGGTTCATTTCCATAGCTATGGACTGCATTTGCTCTTTGGTCAAAGAATCCTCCAAAAGGCAAATACCGGCTGGATTGCCAGAAAAAGGGCGATCAGTGAAAGCATCAACTACAGCGATTGGAATTCTTTTCATTAGTATCTTTCTTTAAAAATATTCAAATGATGGATAAAATGTCCTGGAATGATCCAAAATAGCGCTCTGGGAGTGATGGGATTGCCATTTGCATTACCCACCAAATCCAAAACTCCATCAGGTAAGGTCCTAATCAAGGTCAATAAAGCCTTTCTCTGGGCTTCAAAATCCTCCAACAAATTGGAAATTGGAACCTGTCCAAATCTCGCATTGAGTACATAAGGATCCTGATCAAATCCTGGCAAGGCTTTTTTCTCTCCTCTTGCAAAGCATAAGGCACGGAAGGTCATTATTCTCTCCGTATCAATGACATGTCCTAGAACTTCCTTTGGCGTCCATTTTCCCTCCTCATAGGCGATTGAATCCCAGCCTTCTGGCTTGGAGGAAAATAAGTCTTTCAATTCTTTGATCTGACTTTTTATCAAATCCGGATAATTGTCATATTGGATTTTTGAAATGTAGCTTTCATAAAACCCGGGGTAATCACCCTTCTTTGGAAGTTCGAATGTGTTCATGTAAAAGTTGCTTTGGGATTTAATCTTACCAAATAAATTTAGGCTTACATAAAAAACCCTACCAAACATGCGTAAAATTTTATTCACCCTGGGAGTCGGATTGATTTCAATGGCCGGATTTGCCCAAGAAAGTATTCACCGAAATCTCGAAATCGAAAAACTGGTACAGGAAGTTTCTTCCGATTCTTTGAAAAAATACATCTACGATTTAGCTGCTTTCAATTCCCGCCATACGCTGAATACAGATGCAAGCAATGGAATGCCTGCCGCTCAAAATTATGTCCTAAAGAAATTCAAGCAATTTGCTGCGGCTTCCAATGGACGATTGACTGCAGAAATTGAGGAGTTCGTTACCCCCGGTGATGGAAGAAGAATTTTGGAAGATTCCAAAGTAGCCAATGTAGTGGCAACGCTAAAAGGAACCAATCCCAATGACCCAAGAATCATTGTTGTTTCAGGTCATTTGGATTCCAGAAACAAGGACGTCATGGACAAGGATGGTGCTGCACCTGGAGCAAATGATGATGGAAGCGGCGTGGCGGTAGTTATGGAATTAGCCAGAATTCTTGCAAAAAAGGAGTTTTCAGCAACCATCCTTTTTGTCGCCTTTACCGGTGAAGAGCAAGGACTAAAAGGAGCAACTTATTTGGCTGATAAAGCAAAAGAAGCTTCTTGGCAAATCGAGGCGGTTTTGAACAATGATATTGTCGGAAACAGCAATTCCTCCGAAACGCTGATCAGCAACAATACCCAAATGAGAGTTTTCTCAGAAACAATCCCTTTGGCTGAAGATGAAAGAGCTGGAAATATCAGAAGATCAACCAATGCCGATAATGACAGTAAATCCAGACAATTAGCCAGATACATAAAGGAAACTGGTGAAAAGTATGTGGATCATATGGAGGTGAAATTGATCTACAGAAGCGATCGATTTTTAAGAGGTGGAGACCAAACTCCATTTATGAGAAATGGATTTACAGCTGTTAGAATGTCCGAGATGAATGAAAATTTCATCCATCAACATGAGAATGTGCGAGTTGAAGATGGAATCCAATATGGTGATTTACCGGAATTCATGGATTTTGAGTACTTGAGAAAAGTTTCTGCTGTAAACCTTGCCTCAGCAGCTTCCCTTGCAAATTCCTCGGGAGTTCCTCAGGATGTGAGAATAGACGTACGTGGACTAACCAACAAGTCTACCTTGGTTTGGAAAGCTCCAGAAATCAAGAAAGTGAAAGGCTATTATGTATTGATGCGCGAAACTTCCTCACCTATGTGGGAAAAGAAATTCTTTACCACTGACACCACCTTGACTCTTCCATATAGCAAGGATAATTATTTCTTCGCTGTACAATCTGTGGCCGAAAATGGTGAGGAAAGCTTGGCTGTTTGGCCAACTCCTTTATCCCGATAAAAAGCTAAAAAACTTTAAATCCATTCTAAATTGGCAGTTTTTGCCATAGAAAGGGAATCATAAGTACCGCAATTTTGGTTATGTTTATGTAAATAAAACTTTGGATATGAAACAGAAAGAAATAGTAACGCTTCAGCGTTCGTTGTTGCCAGATACAGAAGCTTTGTTGAATAAACAAATCGAAATGGAGGGAAAATCCTCTGCTTATTACCTTTCCATGGCATCATGGTGTCATATGATGGGTTATGCTAATGCAGCTCAATATCTCTATACCCATGCGGATGAGGAAAGAATGCACATGATGAAAATTTTCCATTATGTGAATGAAGCTGGAGGCCATGCGATCCAACCTGAAATCACAGGTATCCGACACAATTTCCATTCTTTACGGGAGATTTTTGAATTGATTCTTGAACACGAAATCAAAGTCACCAAGTCAATCAACAACATCGTTGATCATGCCTTTGGTGTCAAAGACTTTGCTACTTTCAGCTTTATGCAATGGTACGTTACAGAACAGCGGGAAGAGGAAACTATGTCAAGAAGAGCTCTTGAGTTGTTCGACATCATTGGGGAAGAAGGCATTGGACTATGGACCATCGATCAGGAACTCGGCAAACTACACAGTGCTGCTAATGCAGGTGAGTAATAGATAAATAGTTTAAACTGAAATGCCTTGGGATTCCTCAAGGCATTTTTTTATTTATAAAATTTAGACTTTAATCTTCTTCGATTCTGAATTTTATTCGAATCTACTCTAAAGTCAATTCTGAATTTTAATTCAAAGAAAATTGAAAAAATATATGACTTAAATGCAAAATTAAAATTTTAAGTATTTAATTCTAAAAAACCTCATATACCCCAAATAAAATTTTAAATAATTGTTAATTAAATATTTTATATATTATATCTGACCAAAATAGCTTACAAGTAATAAGGAATCTATGCAGGAACCATTAGCTAATGCCCAATCTCAATTTTTCTCGGCAATCAAAGGATCAATTCCACCCTATGCCTCCTTGGTAGATGAAATTTCAGAAGTCCTCAATTTGAGTATGGATAGCGCATACAGAAGGATTCGTGGAGAGAAACTTTTGGACTTCGATGAAATCCTGACTCTTTGCCAAAAATTCAATATTTCCCTAGACAAATTTTTTAGCCAAGACTCCAAATCAATTGTATTTCAAGGAACAGTAAATACCTATCAAGAGGATGCCTTTAAGATTTGGATGGAAGATGTACTTGCCCAATTGAATTTGGTCAATAGCTTCTCCAAAAGACATGTTTTTTTCCTAGTAAAAGACATGCCTCCTTTTCATCATTATTATCATCCCCTCCTTGCTGGTTTTAAGTTCTTCTTTTGGATGAAATCTATCCTTTACTACGAAAGCCTGAAGAATGAGAAATTTACTCTAGACAAAAATTACTTTGCTCCTTATCAAGAAATCACCAATAAAATCATCAAGGTCTACAATAAGGTCCCTACATCTGAAATCTGGAATGAAGAAGGCTTAACCACCACGCTTCGGCAGATAGAAGTTTATCATGAAATGGGACTTATACCTGAACCCAATGTCACGCTAAAGCTTTATCAATGTGTTTTGGAAGTAATTGATCACTTGGAGAAAATGGCTGAATTGGGAAAAAAATGTGCTTTTGGACAGCCTCCAACAGAGGATAGCGGAGATTATCAACTTTATCTGAATGAAATCGTGTTGGGTGACAACACCTTTATGGCAGAAATCGGAGACACTAAAATCACCTACCTCAACCATAGCGTTTTGTATTTTGTGGGTACACAAGATCAAAAGTTCAATGAGGCTATTTTTAAGAATTTGGACAACCTCATGAAGAAATCTACACTGATCAGTGGAACTGGGGAGAAAGAAAGAAAGCAATTTTTCAATAAACTTCGCAAGAAAGTCCATTCAAAAATCGCTTTGTTGGAGGATCGGGATTAATTAGCAGGATTGTTATCTTGCATATCCATAATCCTCAATAGTAGAAGTAATGAAATTCCCAAGTATCCTTTTAGTTAGTT
This sequence comes from Algoriphagus boseongensis, assembly GCF_004362805.1. Lineage (GTDB taxonomy): Bacteria > Bacteroidota > Bacteroidia > Cytophagales > Cyclobacteriaceae > Algoriphagus > Algoriphagus boseongensis. The sequence goes on along the minus strand of NZ_SNYF01000005.1, from coordinate 826,984 downwards.
GCTTTCTCTTTTTCGTCTCTTGTAATCAATCAAGCAAAAATGAATCGGAAAGCCCCTCCAATTCATCCACTGAGGTGGTCTTTTCTGATCCAGAGCCACCAATCAAAGAAGAGGGCATGGTTTGGATTCCGGGTGGAGAATTTATCATGGGAACTAATGAAGCCGATGCCTACGATGCCGAAAAACCTGCAGTAAATGTCAAGGTTTCTGGATTTTGGATGGATCTCCACGAAGTCACCAATGCAGAATTTGCAAAATTTGTTGAGGAAACAGGCTACGTGACTATTGCCGAAAGAGAAATTGATTGGGAGGAATTGAAGAAGCAATTGCCTCCGGGTACACCAAAACCTGATGCTTCAGTTCTAGTTCCAGGTTCCATGGTTTTCACCCCTCCTCCCTACCCTGTTCCTACACAGGATATCTCACTTTGGTGGAGTTGGGTAAATGGAGCAAATTGGAAACATCCAGAAGGCCCTGAGAGCAATTTGGAAGGAAGAGAAAATCATCCTGTAGTTCATATCGCTTTTGAAGATGCTGAAGCCTATGCAGCATGGGCTGGAAAAAGACTTCCAACCGAGTTTGAATGGGAATTTGCTGCTAGAGGCGGTGTAAATGGAAGAAGATTCGCTTGGGGGGATGAGTTAACCCCGTCAGGTCAGCATTTGGCCAATACATTCCAAGGAAATTTCCCAAATGAAAATTTAGGAAATGATGGCTATTTAGGCACTTCCCCTGTCAAGTCTTTTGCTCCTAATGGGTTTGGACTTTACGACATGATTGGAAATGTTTGGGAACTAACTTCCGATTGGTATGATGCCTTGAAATTTGCCAGAATCGCTGGCCAAGCACCTAAATTGGATGAAGGAATGAACCCATGCTATAACCCCGATAATCCTTACGCTCAAGAAAGAGTGATTAAGGGAGGCTCTTTCCTTTGCTCTCCAAACTACTGTGTGAATTATAGACCTTCAGCGCGTCAAGGTCAAGCTTTTGATTCGGGAACATCCAATGTCGGATTTAGATTGGTCAAGGATCCAGAAAACAAATCTTTGGGTTTGAAGTAATAGCTTGATTAATTTCTAGTTTCGAGTTAAAAAAGACAGATTCAATTCTCCAGTTATATCTTTTCTTTTTGGAGAAATAATTCCCTGATCCTATCTTTTCCCAAAGACCTTAAAGTGGCAATTGAATTTTAGATTTTTCCCTTTCTCAAAATCATTTTTAGCCAATAAACCCCGCTCTGATCTCTTTTACCAAAAAAGAGAAAATTACCTGTGATTTATTTTTAATTTGATTGAAATACCAATCAAACCCATTAACCATGAAAAATCGTCGAGAATTTCTCCAAAAGTCTGCTTTAGGAATTGCAGGTCTTGTCACTGCTCCATCTTGGATTCATGGGGCTCCAGCCCTGATTAAATCCTTCAACAAACCTGATTCAGAAATCAATGGAGTGAAAATTGGATGCATCACCTATTCCTTCCGAACCATGCCCGACCAAAGTGCTGAGGCCACTTTGAAGTATGTTGTGGATTCAAGTCTTTCCTCAATAGAACTAATGGGAGACCCTGCGGAAAGTTTTGCAGGTATGCCTGCTCCTACTTTCAATAGAATGAGAGCTTTTCAACTGGGAGGAAAACAAAGAAGAGGCGAGACGCTAACAGAAGACGAAACCAAGGAATTGGCCGATATCCGAGCTCAAAGTGATGCCTACTCCAAAACAGTGGCAGAATGGAGAGCTAAGGTGGATATGAAGAAATTCGAGGAGCTGAGAAAAATGTACAAAGATGCCGGAGTTAGCATTTATGCTTTCAAACCTTCCGCCTTTGGGACGAATAATTCAGATCTGGAGGTAGCCTATGGAATGAAAGCTGCTAAAGCACTGGGAGCGACCCACGTGACTCTTGAGCATCCTTCCAATGATGAGCAGACTATGCGCTTAGGAAAACTAGGTGAACAATACGGAATGTCAGTTGGCTATCATGGACATGAGCAAGAAACCTTCACTTTCTGGGATACAGCATTGGCTCAAAGTCCAAAAAACGGACTTAACCTGGATGCAGGACATTACATTGCCGCAGGCCATACCGATTTACTTCAGTTGATTGAAAAGCAACATAGCCGAATCCTGAGCATGCATACCAAAGACAGGCAAACACCCGCCAACGGCAAAGGAAATTTGGCTTGGGGAACAGGGGACACTCCTATCGGAGACATGCTAAAATTGATGCAAAAGAATAAATACAAATTCCCCGCAACCATTGAATTGGAATACCAGGTTCCTGCCGATTCAGATGCAGTGAAGGAAGTTCAGAAATGCGTGGAGTTTTGTAGAAAAGCTTTGGCTTAAACCGAACCATATTCAAAATAAGAAAGGCTGTTTTTTATCGAAACAGCCTTTCTTAATAACTATTAGGCATTTTCTCTCCAGCCTCTATTCTTACCTCCATTCTATTTTCCTTTGGGGGAATTGGACAAGTGGCAAAAGCGGTAAAAGCACAGGGAGGATTGTAGGAAAAATTAAAATCAATGACTGTATTCCCTGTTCGATCAGGATAGTCAATGTACATGTATCGACCTGTTGGATAAGTTTCCTGTTCATTGGTTAAGTCAGAGAAAATCAAAAAAAACTTCCCTAATTCATCCAAAACCGTCAATTCCATAGGTTTTCCATCCAGTTCGAATTTCAAAATCCCCATTACTTTCCATTCAATCACCTGACCCAAAACATTGGGAACATTCATGGTTTGATTGAATTTAGGTTCAAAAAATGCCTTGACTCTAAACTTTGGATTGTAGTCAAAGTATGGGAGAGGTTCAAAATTTTTAACGGCCGGATGCTCCAAATCTCTCAGGCGAAGAGAATATTGCCCTCCTCTATGGATCACAAGCCACTTCCAATGCTTGTAATAAACTCCCCCTCCTTTACCATATTCCAAGGGATATACCAGACTTTTTTGTTTGGAAATTTTAGGATTAAAAAGGAACCAAACCGAATCGTTGAGAAACTGGAAAGTGCCGATGGTTCTTTTATTGGATTGGTCTGAAATGACCAAGCTATCATTTGGAAGTTCATTCAAATAGGCTTTCTGCTCATCGATAGCCAAAAGCCCGACTAAATTTAGCCAGCCGTCTTCTTTGGTGATTTCCAGCTCCCTTTCCTTTTTCCAATTCTCAAACTTGTTCTCCTGAGCCAAGCAAATACTTGACAAGGAGAAAAAGAAAAGTATCAACAGAAGTCTAAATTTCATAATCAGGAAAGGATTGAAGATAGGTTTTTGAGTCGGTTTAAAGCTTCTTCTAATTCTGCTTCCTCTTTTGCAAAACAAAACCGGATGATTTTGTCATCCTTTTTATCGGAGTAGAAAACGGAAATAGGAATACAAGCCACCCTTAGCTCTTTGGTCATTTTTTCAGCGAGCTCCCTATCTGAAATTTTAGATAAATGCCCATAACTGGCTAATTGAAAAAAACTTCCACTGCTAGGAATAAATTCAAGCTCAGTTTCTGCTAAACCTTTGGCAAACAAGTCCCGCTTCTTTTGGTAAAATTCAGGAATACTCAAATACCTATCCGGAACTTCCAAATATTCGGCAAGGGCAAATTGAATGGGAGTCACAGTACTAAAAGTGACGTATTGATGGATTTTTCTAAATTCTGAGGTCAGGGCAGCTGGAGCAAGACAATAGCCAATTTTCCATCCTGTCACATGGAAGGATTTTCCAAAAGAACCGCATACAAAGGTCTTTTCCCGCAATTCCGGATGCGCACCAAGGGAACAATGGGTTTTCCCGTCAAAAGTGATATGCTCATACACCTCGTCACTAATCACATAAATGTTTTTTTCCCGGATCAATTCTGCCAGTTGATTGACATCAGAAAGGGTCCAAACATAGCCACTGGGATTATGAGGTGAATTGACCATAATAGCTCGTGTCTTGGGCGAAATGGCATCCTTTACTTTTTCCCAATCCACAGAAAAGTTACCAGAATTTAGGGGAACATAAATTGGAACTCCCTTATTCAAAGAAATGGCAGGTTCGTAGCTATCGTAGGCAGGTTCCAAAACAATCACTTCATCCCCTTCTCTTACCACGGCAGTTACTGCACAGAAAATAGCTTCCGTCGCACCAGAAACAATGGTAACCTCTGTTTCCTGATCAGGAAGATAACCTTGGGTGAGTTTAGTCTTTTCTGCCAAAATGCTTCTCAAAGCAGGAATTCCAGACATTGGCGAATACTGATTGAATCCTCCTTTGGTATACTTTGCAACCAAATCCAGAAGAATAGGATCTGCTCCAAATCCCGGGAAACCTTGGGAAAGGTTGATGGCCTCGGCATCAGTGGCCATTTTGGACATTACCGTGAAAATGGTCGTCCCGATATGTGGTAGTTTAGAAATTAATGACATCCTTAAGCTAATTCTTAAAGAAATTAAGATAGAATAAATTTCCCTTAGAAATAAAAAAAGCCATGGTTTTGCCATGGCTTTTTCGATTCTGGGTTTATAAATATCAATTCATGCTTTCAACGGCAGCATTACTTAATTTTTTTCCGCGTTCAATACTTTCTTTAGAAGCTTCAACCAATTTGTTTTTTAGCTTCTCTCCGGATTTCTGCCAATCGGATAGCAGTTTATTGAACTTGTTTTTATTGGGCTCGAGCTTTTCTCTATTTTGATAGATTAAAGTGCCAGCAATAATTCCTGTTGCCAATCCACCGAGCCAAAGAGCGAGTTTTTTATTTGAAGTAGTCATAAAATAAATGTTTATATAGTGAATAAAATATATAATAAATAAATCTCCAGTAAAGAGATAAACAATTTATACTAATGATTAGTATTTTTCTTTAATGTATTTGCAATATACACTTTATTTTTGATATAATCATTATAATTATTGATTTTATTCACTGATTTTAAACATATAATTTCTACCTCTAAATAAAAATATATGCCGATTTTAAGAAGATAAAATTGAATTAATAAGGAGTAATTTTAAATGGAATTATTTTTATTTGTAAAAATCACAAAATGACCATGGAATATTTGGGAAAGGTAGCGGAATTCGGCTTCAATCATTGGAGTACCCATATTCCTGTTCCTGAGCAGATCGCAGTCGAACTCATGCAAAATCATAATCGCAGGGTTTTGGTTTGGATCAAAAATGAAGGCCCTCTTCATATGGCCTTGATGAAAGGTAAAGATTATTGGTACCTCATTTTAAATAAGGAATTGGTCAAAAAGCTTAATCTGGATGAAAATACCCAAGTTTCTATTCGGCTAGAAAAAGACTTAAGTGAATATGGACATGAGGTACCAGAGGAGTTTCAGGTTCTCATGGATCAGGATGAGGAGGGAATGGAATACTTCTCCAGCCTAACCAAAGGAAAGCAAAGGAGTTTAATATACTTAGTAACCAAAGTGAAAAATCCAGAATCCAGAATGCGAAAGTCCCTTGCAATTTTACATCATTTGAAAAGTGCAAAGGGAAAGCTTGATTTCAGACAATTGAATGAATGGATCAAGCATTACAATAATCTTTGAGGTACATTTGAAGTAGCAAATCCAAACAAACCAACGTTTAATCCTAAAGAAAACTAATCTGAATATGAAGACCTCTATAAAACTATTCACCCTCATATTATTTACCTTTTTGATGGCCTGTTCTTCTACAGATGCAGAAGATCCGCTTGATGTATTTAGAGAAATCGCCTACAATTCATTAACCGCCACCGAAAAATCTTCTTTGATTGGAGATTGGAAAGAAGCTGAAGTCGGTTCATGGGTTGATGGGTATTATTTGGTCAGCTTTGCCACAAAAGATGATTCAACTCTTGGACCAATTCGGGTAGTGGTAGATCCTGTAAGAGGAGTAGTTATCGAAAAATTACCAAGGTTTTAAAAACAAAGAGGGCCAAAATTTTGGCCCTCTTTGCTTTAGGAATTAGAAACCGAGGCTTTGGCTTTTTTCGAAGCCTTATTCTGCTTTTTCTTAGGTCTGCTGGCTCCAAATGTTCCTCGGCTAATTTTGCCTTTTTTAGATTTAATGTCTCCTTTTCCCATAGTAATTTCAGATTTAAGTTTCCAAAGCTCTAAATTACAAAAGCCAAAAAAATGAGTCAAATCTCTGGGAAATGGATTTTCAAAAAAAATCTAACTCGCTTTCTTCTGCAATTCTGATGAACAAAAAACCTCAACTTGAAATCAACTGCGATCTGGGTGAAGGTATCCCACACGAGGATTCTATTTATCCTTGGATCGATGCTGCAAGTATTGCATGCGGGGGACATTATGGAGACGAAAATAGCATCAGAAACTCCCTTCTTTTGGCAAAAAAGCATCAGGTAAAAGTTGGAATTCACCCCTCCTATCCTGATCGTCAAAACTTTGGAAGACATTCCATGGATATCTCATTTCAGGACTTAGAAAAGTCCTTAAAAGAGCAAATTCAACTCTTCAAAAACATTGCGCAGGAACTTCAGATCGAAATTGACCATGTAAAATTTCATGGGGCACTTTACAATGACGCAGCAAAAAATACAGGCCTCGCCGAGTGTCTTGCTAAATTTCTAAAAACAGAGCTTCCCAATTGTGTCCTTTTTGTCCCCCCTTTTTCTGAAATGGAAAAAGCAGCAAAAGCAAATGGACTCAAAACAAGACTGGAAATTTTTGGGGATCGTACCTACCAAGACAATTATTTGCTTTTGGGAAGAAATCAACCTAAAGCCTTACTCACAGAAATGGAAGAGGTGGAAAAACAAATTCAGGGTATTTTGGAAGAAGGGGTTTTAATTTCCTCTTCAGGAAAAAAATTACCGATCCAAGCAGAGACACTTTGTATTCATGGTGACAATCCCGGAATTTTGGATTTTCTCCCTACCTTAAGAAAGAAATTTTGGACCTAAAATCCCTAGAGGTACGATGAAGATTTCCTCCCCTGTTTATTCACAGATTACACCCTTCATGGGAGAATTAAATTGGGATTTTTCCCCTTGTGACGAACTGCTAGAACTTCAAGTGGCATGGATTCATTTATTAAAAACCCAGTATGCGAAAGAAATTTCTGAAATCCGACAGGGTTTTACTGCGATTGGTATCACCTGGAAAGAGTTTGATTTTCAGCAAAAGTTTATTTCCCAATTCAAAAGCTTAAGCCCAAAACGTCAGGAATTATCAAATAGAATTTGGGAAATCCCGGTTTGCTACGAAGCCCCCTATGGATCAGATCTTGGCAATTTGGCACTAGCTAAGCATATGCGGGTGAATGAACTGATAGAACTTCATTCCCAACCCTTGTACAGAATACATTTCTTCGGCTTTCTTCCTGGGTTTATGTACCTCAACGGACTCCCGGAAATACTCCATATGCCCAGAAAAGCTGTTCCTGATCGTTCTGTTTTTCCGGGTTCAGTTGCCATTGGAGGGGCACAGACAGGTATTTATCCCATGGAAAGTCCGGGTGGATGGCATGTGGTAGGGCGCACCCCCCTCACCTTATTTGATCCGCACCACGATCCTCCTGTTTGGGCTTCAATTGGTGATCGGATTCAATTTGTACCCATTTCTTCTGATGAAATGACCGAATTATTGGAAAACCCTATCCCGCCTACCCACCGATGAATTCAAGTAAAGGCATTCTAACCATCCTCAAATCAGGTCCTGGAATAACGATTCAGGATAGAGGAAGAAAACTTTGGACCCGCTTTGGAGTACCCACTTCTGGACCTTTGGATAAAATATCTTTCGAATGGGTAAACCATATCCTAAGGAATGAGCCCAACTCAGCTGTCTTAGAAATAGGTCAACCAGGTTTGAAATTGGAGTTTTCCGCACCCTGCGAAATTTCTCTTGCTGGAGCCAATGCCCATGTCCACTTGAATCAAGAACCCGTTGATACCTTGAAAAAGATTCCGATTCCCGCTCATGGAATTTTGGAAATAGGACATTTAGACCAGGGATCCAGGCTTTATATGGGAATTAGAGGTGGGTTTCAGACTCCAGTAGTGATGGATTCCAGAAGCTTTTACAAACAAATTACCACCACAGATTTCCTTTATCGAGGAGATCAAGTTCCTTATATTTCTACAACTCCTTCCTCCGAACCCGGCTTTTCCAATCCAAAATGGAATCCTGCCTGGTTCCAAATTGAAAAGTTAGAATTTTATCCAGGACCTGATTTTCATAGACTTACTTCTGAAAACCTAGAGCATATTCTTGAAAAGGAATTCACCGTTTCTCCTGTTTCGTCCCGAATGGGAATTCATCTACTGGAATCGGTCCCCAATGAAATTCCTGAGCTTCCCACCAATCCTGTTTACCCGGGTACCGTCCAATTGACCTCAGGAGGAAAATTAATCGTTTTGGGTCCGGATGCTCAGGTCACGGGTGGCTATCCCAGGATCATGCAGTTGACTGAATTTTCCCAAAGTGTCTTGGCTCAAAAAAAGACGGGCCAGAAGGTTCAATTCATCAAAAAAGAACTTTGAGATTTGAGCAAAGTCTAATAGTCTATTATCTTGAGCTAAATCTTTTCAACCCAAACAATCATGGACTCTGTTTTAATAGAAAAAATCCTTGATCAGGGAATGAACCCTGATACTGTCGCCCAGCAAATTGAAAATTTTAAAAACGGCTTTCCATTCCTTAACATAAAAGGTCCCGCAGTTCCGGGAAATGGCATCAAAGTTCTCAGTGAACAAGAATTGGAACATTATGTAGAAACCTATCCTGAAAAAGCTTCAAAAAAAGAAGTGGTCAAGTTTGTGCCTGCATCTGGTGCTGCATCCCGAATGTTCAAAGATCTATTTGCCTTCCTTGAAGGTGATGGAGATTTGGAGAAATCTGCCTTTACCAAAAAATTTATCCAAAACATTCAAAAGTTCGCTTTCTATGATGATTTGGAGAAAACCTTAAAAAACGAAGGAAGTAGCATTGAGACCTGCATCAATTCAGGGAATTACAAAAGAATTGTAAATGCTCTATTGATGGATGATGGTTTGGGCTATGGAAGCCTTCCTAAAGGACTTTTGAGATTTCATCGCTATGTCTCCGAAAACCGAACTCCTGCTCAAGAGCACCTGGTCGAAGGGGTTCAATATGCTGTAGGCCGAGGAAATAAGGTGAAAATTCATTTTACAGTTTCCCCGGAACATGAGGAAAAATTCAAAGCTGAAATCGCCGCTGTCCTTCCTGCCATCAAGGCTGTATCAGGTTTGGAGTTTGAGGTTTCTTACTCCCAACAGAAAAAGTCTACCGATACCATTGCCGTAAATACGGACAACACTCCTTTTATGGAGGATGATGGAAGTTTACTCTTCAGGCCAGCTGGTCATGGGGCTTTATTGGAAAACCTAAATGACATTGACGCTGACCTGATTTTCATCAAGAACATTGATAATGTAGTTCCTGACCGATTAAAAGAGCCTACAAAAAACTATAAAATGGCAATCGCCGGATTATTGTTGGAGGTTCAGGAAAGGATATTTGATGCCTTGAGAGCATTGGATAAGGAAGTCAACAATGAGTCTATCGGCTTAGCAGTTCAGGTTTACAATGATGATCTAGGCGGAAAAATTCCTCCTACGGTTTCCGCAGAATTCCTTCCTGATTTGGCTAAATACTTACGAGACAAACTGAATAGACCTATCCGAGTTTGTGGAATGGTGAAAAATACCGGGGAACCCGGAGGTGGACCTTTCTGGATTGAAGAGCCAGATGGATCTTATTCTCTTCAAATTTTGGAAACAGCCCAGATCGATCTCAATGATCTTACTTCCAAAGCCCATATGAATGCATCTACCCACTTTAATCCTGTGGATTTGGTTTGCGGAACCAGAAATTACAAAGGACATTCTTTCGATCTTCTGGAGTATAGAGATATGCAGACTGGATTTATTACCGAGAAATCAAAGAGCGGTAGAGATCTAAAAGCCTTGGAACTCCCAGGCTTATGGAATGGATCCATGGCCGGATGGAACACCCTATTTGTAGAGGTTCCATTGATCACGTTCAATCCAGTGAAAACGGTTAACGATTTGTTACGGGACGAACACCAAGCTTAATTAATTCAAGATTTGAAATTTGAGATTTGAGACAAATGGATCAAATCTCAAATTTTGAATATCAAATCAAAAGATCCCCCTCTCCAGCTGCTCTTTCAAATAAGCCTTCATTTCCTCCCCTTCTTCTACTTTTACTTCTCCAGGCAAGCCAAGGATAAATCTGCCTAATCCGGGCAACTGAGAAATCTCCCCATCGAAATAGTATTGATTTCTATTTTTCACCTGCATAAAAGGAATTGCATTAGGATGCTCTTCCTGCATCAATTGATAGGCTTTCTTGCTTAATTTAAGTTTGACGTGAAAGTTTCTTTTGCCTGAAAAACCAAATAAAGCCTGCTCAGGTAGTTCATGCTTGGTCTCAAATTTCCATCCTTCTGAACTGCCCACTACATCTCCTATTCGCTCAATTTTAAAGACCTTCATGCTTTTGCTTTCCACTTCAAATGCATGAATGCTTTCGTAATCAGTTGAAAAGCCGACCGGCTCCACCAATCGATCAGAAACCGTATCACTGCTCAAAGAGTAATATTCCTTCAACCAAATCCTTTTCTTCCCAGCTATTGCCTGAGCGATCGTATCTACAAACCTTCCCAGATTCGCCTTGAAAAGTTGTTCCGTACCCTGCTTAACTTCAGATTTTAGCTGCAGCTTTTGCAGCAGGGAATCTTTAAGCAGATTCCCCTTCCCTTGAGATTCAATCAATCCTTTTAGCCAAAGATTTTCCTCCTGGGAAAAAGTGCTGTAGGTGGAGCTAGAAGGCAAATAATCCGGCCTCTCCTGAATTTTATATTTGCTAAATTCCTTGACCACCACGAAGCCTAGGGCTTCCAGAAGTTTGAAATAGCGATAAATAGTGCGCTCATCTGTTTCCAGCAACTCGGCCAATCGATGAACCGGCTTGCCGATTGTGCTTTGCAATAAGTTGATGAGTTTGAATACCCGTAAAATCTTCTGCTGTTCGATTTGTCCTGCCTTGCTCATAGTATTGACGATTTGTGACTAAAAGTAATTTCTTATTCAGGATTCATCCTAGTCAATGACATATATTGTCGGAAGAGAAAAAGGAAATACAATTGAAATACTTAGAAACACGCTCCCTCCGGTCGCGAAATACTATTTTGACTTATGCCCAAAAATATTTCTCCGACCAAAGGGAGGTTTATTTCCATTGTATTTCAACAGTATTTCGAGCTTTATCTTTATTCGCCATCAATCCTACTTATTTTTACATATGCCCTTAGAAGTACCTTCTCTCTATTCAACTAAAGCAAAGGCATTTATTGCAGGAGCCATATTTCTTATAGGATACTGGCTTTTGAGTTATGACGGAATCACTTTCTCCGATGATGTCTACTATTTATTAGCTGGAAAAAACTTCTGGGAAGGCACCATGGAAGTCAACTCCTATCACTTTTCCAGCAGATGGGGAGCTTATGTGCCTTCTGGCTTAATTGGCTTCCTGTTAGGCTTCGATCCTCACCTAATCTCTTTGATTTCCTTGATTAGCTATTTGGGAGCTTTGGGACTTCTTTTCAAAATCCTTCCCCAAAGGAACAATCCTTGGATCTTGACCCTCTGGTTTTGCACTCAAGTCTATTTTCTCCACTTTTTGACCAAGGTTTATCCTGATTCCCTTCTGGTTTTCTGGACCACCTTAGTTCCGGTTTCTGCTTATTTCCGAAACCAAAAACCATTCTTAGCAGCGTTAGGACTTGTCGGAGGCTTATTCTTTGGATTCTTGACCAAGGAAACCATCGTCTTTTTGGCTCCTTTTCCAATCCTGCTTTTTGTCTGGGATTGGAAAAACAGAGTTATTTCCAAGGCTTTCTACTTTACCTTGATTTCTATCGGCTTGCTATTGGGCAGCCTTTACCTGGGATATTTCTGGATCAAATTCGGTGATCCTTTTTATCGGGTGAGTTCGATCAATGCAGGTCATTACATCTCGGAATATACCTATGCAGACAAAGGGCTTTGGGCCATGTTTCGCAGATTAACCTACCTTCCTATCCTGACTTTTGTAGAAAGAGGCTATTGGCTATGGCTGGTCATGGCCATCCCAGGAATTCAATTGAAAAAGACGATTGTCAACTCCCCAGCTTTGGAAATGAGTTTGGCATTCTGCTGCTTGATACTGGGTTTTTGGCTGATGACTTCCACCTTGGAACTCTACAATCCCATTTACCTAAATCCCAGACACCTGATCATTTTGGTTCCTGTTTTGGCTTTTCTGATTGCTTCGGGATGGGGAAAATGGAATGAGAATCAATTCCTATTTCGATGGATTCTTGGTTTGATTTTGTTGGGAATTGGGATCAGTCTTGTCCAGATGGATTGGAAAATGGCTGGTTTCCAAGCGGTATTTTTGGGAATTATTTTCCCTCCCAAATTCCCCAAAAGAATTGAAGGGCTTGCCGTATTATTTATTCTTCCTGCATTTGCTGCCGTTTTCTATCAGCAAAAAGTAAAGGCCTATCCAGAATTTATCAAAGCCTTGGATCAGGAGGTAAAAAACGCCACCGAATCTACACCTATACTCACGAATAACTTTATCCACTTTAGCAGGGAAGTCCTTTTTCCTGATGACTCAAAAAGTCAGGAATTACTTTATCCCATAGAAGAATTGGATTCCCTGAAAAAATCTCCTCCTCAGGAGCTTCGAATTTTGATTTACGAGTATTACCAACACGCCTATCCAAAGGAACAGGAAGACCTGGATTTATTAGAACCTTGGCTGGCAAATCACTACCAACTAACCCGAGAGGAACACTCAGATTTGGTTTGGATTCGGGAATTTGAAAGGACAAAAAAATAGCTTCCTGAGTACAGGAAGCTAAATCTAAAATTTCAATCTTATTTGGTGATGGTAAGTTTCGTACCGGAAAGGCTGGTTCGGTAAGAGGTCAATGGATCCCGAGCAGGTCCCACTAACACACTTCCTCCTGGATCAAATACTGAACCATGACAGGTGCAGGTAAAGCGTTGATTGCTGAATGTCCAACTATCAGAGCAACCTGAGTGAGTACAAACCGAGGTCAAAGCCACATAGGAATTGTTGATGTTGGCAACCAAGACCTTCGCATTATCGATCAACAGCCAGTTTCCTGAAGTGGCCAAGCGAGTTTGTATAGTCAGATCTATGCTAATCGTATTTCCTGAAATGGCAATCCCAGAACCTGAATTGGAAGGAGGAGGACTTGGATTGGTGTCCTCGGAGTTAGCACAGGAAGTGAAAAATGAAACTCCCAAAGTTCCCAGAAGCAAGCTGGCTCCTGCTTTTTCAATGAATTTTCTTCTGGATTCTGAGAGTGTACCGGTAGTAACAGTTAGTTTGGTTTCCATAGTCGATTGATAATTTGGTTGTAAAACTCAACTACGAATTATAATCTTCTTTGGATCAAATTGTTTTGGAGTTTTCTCAAATCTTCTCCAGAATTCTAACCAAAAAGAAAACAATCATCGGGCTAGCGACATCCAAACATCCTTACTTCCAAACTTCCCAACATCCTACTTTAAAACCACATAGAAACATAGATTTATTCCAGTACGCTAAAAACACCGGTCACCGGTCATCCCTCATCGGTCTTGAAACATCCAAACTTCCTAACTTCCCTACCTCCCACTCAAAAACCACATAGGAACATAGATTTTCTCGCAGAGGCGCTAAGACGCAGAGAAAAAGGTTCAAGTGTCAATTGTCCCATAGGGACTAAAGCTCGGTA
>NZ_SNYF01000005.1:796940-813102 GCF_004362805.1 Algoriphagus boseongensis | reverse complement strand
AAAAACCACATAGGAACATAGATTTTCTCGCAGAGGCGCTAAGACGCAGAGAAAAAGGTTCAAGTGTCAATTGTCCCATAGGGACTAAAGCTCGGTAGGAAAATACAAGATGTTTTTTTTCTCGCTGGTGTAGGGATTTGATTAGGAATGTATCTCCAATTACCAGCGAAATGGAAAGAATTCTTCTTTCACAAGTATTTTCATTTTTTACCGCAGAGACCAAATAGAGAAAATAAGATAAAAAACATCAAATACCGGTCATCAGTCCAACGTCACTGCGAGGAGGAAACGACGAAGCAGTCTTTCATTGAGGATAAGATTGCTTCGTGACTCTTTCGATTTCAATTGAGTTTAGGATTTTTCAGGAGTCACTCGCAATGACGCATCACCGGTCATCGGTCACCCAACATCGATCATCCGACATCAAAACCTCCCAACTTCCTACTTTAAAACCACATAGGAACATAGATTTTCTCGCAGAGGCGCTAAGACGCAGAGAAAAAGGTTCAACTGTCAATTGTCCCATAGGGACTAAAGCTCGGTAGGAAAATAGAAAATGTTTTTTTCCTCGCTGGTGTAGGGATTTGATTAGGAATGTATCTACAATTACCAGCGAAATGGAAAGGATTCTTCTTTCACAAGTATTTTCATTTTTTACCGCAGAGACCAAATAGAGAAAATAAGATAAAAAACATCAAATACCGGTCATCAGTCCAACGTCACTGCGAGGAGGAAACGACGAAGCAGTCTTTCATTGAGGATAAGATTGCTTCGTGACTCTTTCGATTTCAATTGAGTTTAGGATTTTTCAGGAGTCACTCGCAATGACGCATCACCGGTCATCGGTCACCCAACATCGGTCATGAAACATCCAAACTCCCTAACTTCCCTACCTCCCACTCAAAAACCACATAGGAACATAGGATTATTCCAGTACGCTAAAAACACCTGTCATCCGTCCATCGTCACTGCGAGGAGGAACGACGAAGCAGTCTTCATATAAGGATAAGATTGCTTCGGGGCATTTAAGAATCGATAGAATCATGAAAAGATTCTGCCCCTCGCAATGACGCATCATCGGTCATCGGTCACCCAACATCGGTCATGAAACCTCCAAACTCCCTAACTTCCCACCATCCTACTTTAAAACCACATAGAAACATAGATTTATTCCAGTACGATAAAAACACCGGTCATCCGTCCAACGTCACTGCGAGGAGGAACGACGAAGCAGTCTTTTCTTGAGGATAAGATTGCTTCGTGACTATTTGAATTTCAATCGAGATTAGGATTTTGTTGAGTCACTCGCAATGACGCATCATCGGTCACCCAACATCAAAAAATCAAAAATACTTAGGCTTGAGAATCTCAGACACCACAACAGCATCCTTCAAAGTCTTGGGATTCTTGAGCAATTCTGCATAAGGATTCACCTTTTTGTTTTGCAAAGCATCATAATCCATCTTAATCAAAGGAGTGGAAGGAATGGAATGCGGGTTTGCAAAGGCCTGGTAAGGATTTGTCTTCGTCTTGTCAAAAGCCCCTTCGTAGTACTGGATTTCATCATCTTCCTCTTCCTGTACCACCACTTTCTTTCTCGGTGCAGGTCGGGTAGATACAGGAACAGGCTGAGGTTTAGGAGCCACAGGTTCCGGAGCTGGAGGATTTTGGGCATTTCGGATTTCCTTCAGGAGTTCTTCAAAAGTCATCCCCTTCTGCGGAGCAGGTTTGGATTCAGGCATATCCACACCTTCTTGCCCCTGCTTTTTCTTCGAAAGCTGATAAATAAAGTACCCTACTACCGCGACGATGTATATGAGGTTGCCGATATCCATTTCACTAGTTTAAAGTTTAAAGTTAGAAGTTTAATTGAAATACAGTGGAAATACGCTCCCTTCGGTCGGGAAATAATAGAAATACAGTGGAAATACTTGGAAAAACGCTCCCTTCGGTCGGGAAATAATTAGAAATACGGTGGAAATACTTTGAAATACGCTCCCTCCGGTCGCGAAATACTATTTTGACTTGTGCCCTAAAATATTTCACCGACCAACGGGAGGTGTATTTCACGAAGTGTATTTCAGCGAAGCTAATATTTCCCGAAGCGAAGCTGAGGGTATCTCGCGAAGCGTATTTCACGTAGTGTATTTCAATTTCTCTTTGTCAAATAGTCTAATCCATGCTATTTTGTTAGCTTTTAGAAGGAAGTAAAAAGGAATGCTACTTAGTAAACTGGAAATCAAAGGCTTTAAGAGTTTTGGGGACAAAATGGTCATCCACTTCGACAAAGGAATCACCGGTGTGGTGGGTCCTAATGGCTGTGGTAAGTCCAATGTAGTCGACGCCATCCGCTGGGTGTTGGGGGAACAAAAATCCCGCATGCTCCGCTCCGACAAGATGGAAAACGTCATCTTCAACGGCACCAAAAACCGAAAACCCACCAATATGGCTGAGGTTTCCCTGACTTTTGAAAACACCAAAAACCTCCTCCCTACTGAATACACGCACGTCACCATCACCCGTCGCTACTACCGCACGGGAGAAAGCGAATACCAAATCAACGGAGTCACCTGCCGACTGAAGGACATCACCAACCTCTTTATGGACACGGGGATCAACTCCAATTCCTACGCGATCATCGAACTCAAGATGATCGACGAACTCCTCAACGATAAGAACAACTCCCGTCGGGAGCTTTTCGAAGAGGCTGCTGGGATACATAAGTTTAAAAGCCGCAAGAAGGAAACTCTACGCAAGTTGGAGGATACCGACGCCGATCTGGCTCGGGTGGAAGACTTGCTCTACGAGATCGATAAAAACCTCAAGTCTTTGGAAAAGCAGGCCAAGCAGGCTGCCAAATACTTTGAAATCAAGGTGGACTACCGAAAAGCCAGCATCAATCTGGCTAAGAAGTCTATCGAAAAATATTCCCAAAGCCTGATCGAGGCCAATGCCAAAATCCAGGGAGAATCCGATCGCAAGCTTCAGGTGCAAACCCAGATCGCGGATCAGGAAGCTCTTTTGGCACAACTCAAGTCCGACCTCATCCATAAGGAAAAACTCCTCGCTTCCCGACAAAAGACCCTCAACGAGCACGTGAATAAAATCCGGGCTTTTGAGTCGGAGAAGAAAATCAAAAACGAACGCCTTCGCTTTTTGGAGGATAGATCCCAGGCTTTGCGTGAGCAAATCGACACCGACCGCAAGTCCAACGACCGGGCAGGATTCTCCATCCGCTCCTTGCAGCAGGAGAAAGAATCTGCGGAGAAGATTTTAGCGGAAAAAGAAGTTATTGTCTCCCAACTTCGTCAGGAATACGATGGACAAAAGATCATTGCTTCCGAAAAGCAGCAGGCCCAAAAGGAAGTTTCCCTTCGCTTTGAAAGCCTAAAGGAAAGAGTCTACCAACTCGGCAAGGAAGTCGAGATCAAGCAAATCCAACTCAGCACGCTGAAGCAGGAATTGGAGCGGACTTCCTCTGATGATTCCTCTCAGGAAGCGAATCTGGCGGAGTTTGAAGACAAACTGGTGGAGCTCAAAGCCGAACTGGATCAGGCTCAAGCTGAATATGGAGCTCTTAAGGCCAAGCAGGAAGATCAGGATCAAAAGATCGAGGAGACCAACCGCGTGATCGAAATGATCCGGGAAGAGTTGACGACTTCCTCCCGCAAGCTGGACTCCAAGACTAACGAATACAATCTGACCAAATCCCTGGTCGAAAATCTGGAAGGCTTCCCGGAGGCGATCAAGTTTCTGAAGAAAAACTCCACCTGGGGAAAGGATATTCCCCTACTCTCCGACTTGCTCACCACGGATGAAAAGTACCGGGTGACCATCGAAAATTACCTGGAGTCCTACATGAACTATTACGTGGTGGACACCGAGGCGCAGGCCATTGCCGCCATTCAGCTCTTGAGTGATGCGGCCAGAGGAAAGGCCAATTTCTTTGTACTGGAGCATTTTGAGCGCTTCAAGCCTAGCCAAAGCAAGCTTTTCGCCAATGCCTTGGCCGCGACTGAGATCATCGAATTCGATGTGAAGTACAGCCGCCTGATCAACTTTATCTTGGACAATGTCTACCTGGTGCAGGGGGATTACAAGGATTTTCCACCCGATCCGGACTGCATTTTCCTTTCCGAATCCGGCAAATACACCAAGCGTAAATTCTCCCTTTCAGGGGGTTCGGTGGGTCTTTTCGAAGGAAAAAGAATAGGCCGGGCCAAAAATCTGGAAAAGCTGGACAAGGAAATCAAAGACCTGGGCAAAAAGGTCAGCACCACCCGCAGCAATCTGGACCAAAAGCTAAGCGACCTGCTCAAGCTTAAGGAGGTCAGCTATAAAAAAGCCCTGGAGGAAAGCCAAGCCCAAATCAACGAGCTGAATTCAGGCTATGTCTCCATCCGTACCAAAAAGGAACAGCTGGCCGAGCTCCTTACCTCCAATGTGCACAAGCGGGAGGATATTCTGGAGCGCATCGCCACTTTGGAGGAAAGCCTTGCTGACATCCTTCCTCAGCTCACTGACGAAAAGGCCCAGTTCGAAGGACTGGCGGAGCAAGTCAGCATCCTTACCGAAGAGACAGAAGCAGAAAACAAAAAACTGGCGGAGAAGTCCCAGACTTTCAACCAGGAAAATATCACCTATATCCAGCAGGTCAACCGGGTAAATAGCCTGGAGCAGGAGATCGAATTCAAGCAAAATGCCTTCGAAAGCTCCAAGGAGCGCATAGAAAAGTCTCAGTCCGAACTCGCCCAACTGGATGCAGAGATCAAATCCCTGCTGGAAAACAACGAGATCAAGGATGACGAACTGATCGAGCTTTACTCCGAAAAAGAAGGCATCGAGCAGGGCGTGACCGAAGCCGAAAAGGACTACTACGGAGCCCGTGGCCTGATCGACGAGACGGATACCCGCATCCGCAGCCTGCAAAAGGCCAAGGAAGGTTTCGACCAACTCCTACAGGAGCTGCACAACAGCATCAACGAGATCAAGCTCAAGATGAGCGGGATGAAGGAGCGACTCAGCGTGGAATTCGAGCTGGATCTGGATCAATTGATGGAAGAAAATCCAAACCTGGAGGAGGAATTTCTGGACTTTTCTGAGGAGGAACTACGGGAACTTGTCCGCAAGCAAAAGGAAAGACTGGAAAAGATCGGACCGATCAACCCTATGGCCATGGAAGCCTACGACGAGATCAAGGAGCGCTACGACTTTATCCAGGGACAAAAAGAAGACCTGATCCAAGCCAAAAACGGCCTGCTCACCACCATCTCCGAGATCGATCAGGTGGCTAAGGAGACTTTCCTCACCGCTTTTTCCCAAATCAAGGAAAACTTCGTCAAGGTCTTCCGCTCCCTCTTTACCGAGCAGGACGACTGCGACCTGACTCTGGTGGATCCGGAGAATCCTCTGGAATCCCCGATCGAGATTATGGCCAAGCCTAAGGGTAAACGTCCACTGACCATCAATCAGCTGAGCGGAGGGGAAAAGACCCTGACTGCCACTTCCCTACTCTTTTCCATCTACCTGCTGAAGCCTGCCCCCTTCTGTATCTTCGACGAGGTGGACGCCCCACTGGACGATGCGAACATTGACAAGTTCAACCAAATCATCCAGAAGTTCAGTACCGATAGTCAGTTTATTATCGTCACGCACAACAAGCGCACCATGGCCAGCACGGATATTATCTATGGGATCACCATGATCGAAGCGGGGGTGTCGAGAGTAGTGCCAGTGGATTTAAGGGAGTTGGCTTAAAAAGTAATTTTTAAATAATTTTTTAATTGAATGAATGAATCGAAGACAAGAAAGGAAATAATTGATTCACGCCTCAAAAATGCGGGATGGAATATTAATGACCGATCTCAGGTAGTTATTGAGTTCGATATAGTTGTGGATCAAAGTCTAGTTCAAGAAGGCAGAACACCTTATTCAGGCCATCAATATTGCGATTACGTTTTACTCGGTAAAAATGGTAAACCATTGGCAGTAATAGAGGCAAAAAAAGCTAGTGTTGATGCGAATATTGGAAAAGAACAAGCCAAACAATATTGTTATAATATTCAATCAAATGTTGGAGGCGATTTACCATTTTGTTTTTATACCAACGGTCATGAGATCTTCTTTTGGGATCTCGAAAACTATCCTCCAAGAAAAGTGCATGGTTTTCCGACCATAGACGATTTACAACGCTATAAAAACCTTCGACAATCAAGGAAAGCATTAGCAAGTGAATTCATTAACACAAAAATTGCAGGACGAGATTATCAACAAAGAGCGATCCGTTCAGTGTTAGAAGCTGTTCAGAAAAGGAAGCGAAAGTTTCTTTTGGTTATGGCAACTGGAACCGGAAAAACAAGAACCTGCATTGCATTGGTTGAATCTTTGATGAGAGCAGGTTGGGCTGAGAGAGTGCTTTTCCTTGTTGACCGAATTGCGTTACGTGACCAAGCTTTGGATGCATTCAAAGAACATCTCTCAAATGAACCAAGATGGCCGAAAGTTGGCGAAAAATCAATTGCACAGGATAGACGAATTTATGTTTCCACCTATCCAACAATGCTGAACATCATTCGAGATGAAAACAATTCGCTTTCTCCTCACTTCTTTGATTTAATCGTTGTGGATGAAAGCCACAGAAGTATTTACAATACTTATCAAGAAATTCTTGACTATTTCAACACAATTACCCTTGGATTAACTGCAACTCCAACTGATGTTATAGACCATAACACTTTTGAATTGTTCGAATGTGAAGATGGCGTTCCAACTTACGCTTACTCTTATGAAGAAGCCGTAAATAATATTCCTCCCTACCTGAGCAATTTTCAGGTAATGAAAATCAAGACCAAATTCCAAGATGAAGGAATAAGCAAAAGAACCATTTCTCTGGAAGACCAAAAGAAACTGATTCTAGAAGGAAAAGAAATTGAGGAAATAAACTATGAAGGAACTGAACTTGAAAAAACAGTTAGCAACAGAGGCACAAATGCATTGATTGTAAAAACCTTCATGGAAGAATGTATCAAAGACCCGAATGGAGTTCTTCCTGGCAAAACAATTTTCTTTTGTGTCGGTAAGCGACATGCAAGAGAAATTGAACACATCTTCGACAATCTTTATCCTGAATACAAAGGTGAATTAGCCAAGGTCATTGTATCGGATGACCCAAGAGCATATGGTAAAGGTGGATTGTTAGACCAGTTCATTCATAATGACATGCCAAGAGTTGCCATCAGTGTTGACATGTTGGATACGGGAATTGATGTTCGTGAATTAGTCAACTTGGTTTTTGCAAAACCAGTCTATTCCTATACCAAGTTTTGGCAGATGATAGGTAGAGGAACTCGTTTGTTGGAGCCAACCAAAATGAAACCTTGGTGTGCTGAAAAAGACGTTTTCCTTATTATGGATTGTTGGGACAATTTTGAATACTTCAAACTCAATCCTAAAGGAAAAGAATTAAAGCCTCAAATTCCATTACCCGTTCGACTTTTCGGTTTACGTCTGGATAAAATTGAGAAAGCGATTGAAGTCAACGAAACTGAAATTACATCTCGTGAAATCATCAAGTTGAAAAAGCAAATTGAGAGCTTACCTCAAAATTCAGTGGTTGTGATGGATGCTAAAAATGACCTACAACGACTGGACGATAACAATTTCTGGAATCACTTAACAGTAGATAAAATTGGTTTTCTCAGAACGACAGTAAAACCATTGATGAGAACCATTTCCGATACCGACTTTAAAGCAATGCGGTTTGAAAAGGATATAGTAGAAGTGTCGTTGGCTCAACTAAATCAGGAAACAGAAAAATATGACACACTTCGTGATGGAATTGTTGAAACCATTGCTGAACTGCCGACATCAATAAACATAGTTGCGAAAGAAGCTGAATTGATTCGTCAATCTCAAACCAATCAGTATTGGGCTACCATCAACGAAGACAAGTATGATGCCCTGATAAACAAGCTTGCTCCATTAATGAAGTTTATTGAATCTGCGATTGTTCCTCTTGGCCCTGCTAAATTCAATTTGCAGGATATCATCACACAAAGAGAATTTGTTGAATTTGGACCACAACATGAATCGGTTAGTATTTCGAGATACAAAGAGTTGGTTGAAGAAAAAATAAACGAACTAACCGAAACCAACCCACTATTAAAAAAGATAAAAGCAGGTGAATCAATTTCAGATGAAGAAGCTCATAAATTAGCTGAAGAACTTTATGAAGAACACCCAAATATTACAGTTGATCTTCTTCGAAGAGTGTACAACCATCGTAAAGCTCAGTTGATTCAATTCATCAAACATATTTTGGGAATTGAAATTTTAGAGTCTTTTCCTGAAACAGTTTCAAAAGCATTCAATGATTTTATTACGGCCCACAGTTATTTAGGCAGCAGACAATTGCAGTTTTTGGACTTGCTAAAAAACTACATCATTGAAAGAGGTGAATTGAAAAAACGCAACTTGATTGAATCACCATTCACCATGCTCCATCCTGACGGAATCAGGGGCGTATTCAATCCAAAAGAGATTGATGAAATTTTAAGTTTAACTCAAAAATTATTGGCGGCATAATGTTACAGAACAACGCAAATCTAAAATCTACCATTAACAATCTTTGGAATACATTCTGGAGTGGCGGTATAAGCAATCCTTTAACAGCAATTGAACAAATTACCTACTTGCTATTCATGAAACGACTAGATGACATGGAAGCAAAGAGGGAAAAGGATGCAGAATTTACTGGAGAACCATATACTTCTAGATTTAGCGGAACTTATATCCCTCACTTTGATGATACTGAGCTTTATTTTGACAAAGGTGACCACCCTAGCGGGCGAAGTGAGAAAGAAATAGCAGCTATAGTGGCTGAAAACAAAAAACCAAGAGATAAAAACGAATTACGTTGGTCTTTTTTTAAAACCATGGCTCCAGCTGAAAAAATGTTGGAACATGTTCGTTTCAATGTTTTTCCATTTATCAGGACTCTAAATGGAGAAACTTCTCCATTCACCAAACACATGGCCAATGCGGTTTTCATTATTGAAAAACCCTTGTTGTTGGTTGAAGCCATCAAACAAATTGAGTTAATCTTTCAGGAAATTGAAAAAGACGCCATTAAAGGCGGTCATGCATTTCAGGACATTCAGGGTGATGTGTATGAAATGTTGTTGAGCGAGATTGCAACAGCAGGTAAGAACGGCCAATTCCGAACACCAAGACATATTATAAAGCTAATGTCTGACTTAGTTGAACCGAAGTTGGGAAAACGAATTGCCGACCCAGCCTGCGGAACAGGTGGATTTTTATTGGGAGCATATCAATACATTTTGAGTGATTTGGTTCGCCAGAAAGATCCTTCCAAACTGGTAAAAGACAATGATGGTTTTGAAAGAGGATCACTTTCGGCTGTGCTTACCGAAGAGGTAAAACAGATTTTGGAGGACAGTTTCTTCGGCTATGATATTGACATTACGATGGTTCGTCTTGGATTAATGAACCTCATGATGCACGGTATCGACAATCCGCATATCGACTACAAAGACACCTTAAGCAAAACCTATAATGAAGATGCTCTATACGATATTGTAATGGCAAATCCACCATTCACGGGCAGTATTGACAAAGGTGACATCAACGAAAACCTAAAACTGCAAACCACTAAAACCGAATTGCTTTTTGTGGAACGCATTTACAATATGCTTAAAATGGGTGGTGTGGCTGCCATTATTGTGCCTCAAGGCGTATTATTTAGCTCAAGTAATGCCTTTATTCAACTACGTAAAAAGATGGTGGAAGAAGCCGAATTGAATGCTGTGATTACTATGCCTAGTGGTGTTTTTAAACCCTATGCTGGTGTGAGTACATCCATTCTCATTTTCACCAAAGGTGGGGTAACTGAAAACACTTGGTTTTATGAAATGAAGGATGACGGCTATGAATTGAATGACAGACGAGCCGAGAAATTCAAAGAAGGTGGTGCCAGAGATTTTGGCGACTTACAAGACATAATTACCAAATACAGAAGCCGTAATCCTGAAAAAGACAACGACCGAACTGCTCAATGCTTTTTTGTTCCTAAAAAGGAAATTGAAGACAACAACTACGACTTAAGCATGAGCAAATACCAGGAACAGATATTTGAGGAAATTGAGTACAAAGACCCTGCGTTGATATTGGAAGAATTAGAAAAACTGGAAGAAACCATTCAGGCAGAATTAAAAACCTTAAAAGACATGATTGCCTGATGGAAACCAAAGAATATAGATTAACGGACATCTGCGACTTTCAGGGCGGCACACAACCTCCGAAAGAAGAGTGGATAAATGAGCCAAGAGCTGGCTTTGTCCGAATGCTACAAATCCGTGACTTTACGCAAGGAAAGGAAGAACATATTGCCTATGTAAAGGACACGAAGAAACTCAACAAGTGCGAAGAAGATGATATTCTGATTGGTCGCTATGGTGCTTCAGTTGGAAAGATATTAACAGGATTAGCAGGAGCATTCAACGTTGCTATCATTAAAACCATTCCCAATGAGGAACTACTTTCAAAACGCTACTTGTATTATGTGTTAACAGGAACAGACTTCCAGAATTTTATCTTGAACATTGGAGCTCGAGCAGCACAGGCAGGTTTTAACAAGAATGATCTATCGCTCTTTAAACTTCATATTCCAGCTTCATTAGAAGACCAAGAAAGAATTGCTGATGTATTAGAAAAAGCACAGCATCTTATTTCGAAACGAGAACAAAGCATCGATTTACTAGATGAATTTCTAAAAATGAAATATTTAGAAATGTTTGGTGATCCATTGACTAACAACATGAAATTGCCGATGGACGAACTAGATAATTTGGCAGATGTATTAACTGGTCATCCATTTAAAAGTGAAAATTATACTGATTCTTTATCAGGAATAAGGCTTTGTGGCGGATTCATAATAATGCCTGAAAGGATTCAATGGGAAGACTCAAAAAGGTGGCCTCACAAAGAAATTGATGGTCTCGAAAATTATTTTTTGCAAGAGAGAGACATTGTACTAGCAATGGATAGACCTTGGATTTCAAGTGGTTTTAAAATTGGTCAAGTAGATAAGGAGGGGATTCCTTCTCTATTAATTCAAAGGACAGCAAGAATTAGAGCAAAAAAGATCAATCAAAATTTTTTGTATTATTCTTTAAGAAACAGAGCGTTTAAAATTCACTGTAAACCTACCGAGACAACAGTTCCTCATATTTCTCCAAGAGATATAAAGTCATACAAAATACTTTGTCCACCCCCTGCACTTCAAGAACGTTTTTCAAGCATTGTTGATCAATCGCTAAAAATCAAATTACTATTAATAGAGAGTAAATCTGAGCTAACAAAAACACTCAACACTCTAAGTCATAAAGCTTTAAAAGGTGAATTAACGGTTATTGAAAAAGTAGTTTTTGAAGGCGCCAAAAGAGTTCAATCCAAAATCAGAGGGGAAGTTGTTGTCATTGATAAGATTAATAAAGAGCTTGAGGAATTTCACAGAAACCAGCCACATACGGGCGCACCTGATGAAATAGATAATACCATTCGGCAACTTGAAGCAGAGTTAAAGATAAAAGGAGAAATTCCCTTTTGGGAAGAATACGTAAAATACCGCATTGTTAAGGGCAAATTCAAAGAAGCATTTACATTCGATCAGCTTTGGGAAGAAATCACCAAGTTTCCATTTGAGACTGTTCCCGAATATGATGAAGTGGCAACACTACTTTTCAAATGGTTGTCAGAGGAAAACGCCTTTATCCGTCAGCAATTCAATGAATCCACCAAACAAATAGAACTCATCGTCAATGAAACTGCTAAGGCTTAAACTGAATACCGATTTCAGAAGCCTGCAAGCAGGTTTTGAAGTTCACTTCCTTCGTGATTTTGACAAAGCGAAGATGTGGGACTTTATGCCTTATTGTTTGGTAGGCAGAAATGGAAGTGGCAAGTCGAACATTCTGGAAGCATTGGCAGCTATATTCTATCACATAGAGTGCATTTATTTGGAAAACAAACCTGAAGGTTTTGAAGGTGAAGGAGATTTTAATCACATTCACACTGATGGATTTTTTGCAGAATATTGTTCGCCAGATGCTTTTGAGTTAGAATATATTCATTACCATAACGGCAGTTATTCAGATGATTATAGTTCTGATTATGACATTAGCTATGATGCTCATATTTTAATTTCAAAAAAAATAAACGAATCACCTGAAATCCTATGGCTTAATCGAGAAGAACTAGGTCGAGGTAAGGAACAGAAATTAAGTCGAATTGAGGTAAAAAAAGTATTGCCAGATTATGTAATCGGCTATTCATCAGGTGAGAATGAAATTTTGAGTTTGCCATTTTTCAAAATGAGATTTCTTCATTATGACGAATATGAAGATGCTTTACGTAACGAAACAGGATATTCACAACCTGAAGGTCGCTTGGTGTATCTGGACAATCAATACAGCCAAGCCGTTTTTCTGACCAACTACCTGATGCAGGATGAAAAAATCCTGCTGCCAATATACAGGGCAATTGGTATCAAATCCATCAAACAGTTTCGCATCATCATACGCCAAGGTGTTCCCATTGCCAAATACAGAACCGAAGAGAATGTCTCGGCATTACGAGCAGACGAACTGGAAATAGACAACAAGGATGTTTTCGAATTGACCTACAATTTGAAAAAGCGACCAGAAGTTCTCGCAACCGAGTTAAAGGCAATTGACAAGCTAAAGAATTGTGCAACCAGCCAGTTTTTTGATGCAGAGAATAAAGTGCTTTATCTCGATTTTTTCATCGACCCAGACCATCGAAACGAACAAGGAGAACTCATTGAATTGAGTGAGATGAAAAAAGCTTTTCAGGGAAACTTTGAAAGTACTTTTGAATTGTTTAGAACCTTCCAAATACTGCTGACCTTGAACTTGTATGAAGTAGATGTACAACTCAAGCAGGATTTATATAAATCAGGAAGCCTTTATGTAAATGAAACCGTTCCTAAACTACCTTCTGATAAACGTGTTATGCGTTTCAAAGATTTCAAAATTGAGAAAGAAGGTAATAGAGATGATATTTCGATCAAATCGCTATCTGATGGTGAGCATCAGTATTTGCACGCAATGGGGATTTGTTTGCTTTTCAAAGACACAAACTCTCTTTTCTTACTAGACGAGCCTGAGACACATTTCAATCCAGATTGGCGAGCAAAGTTCATTTCAACTTTGAAAGACTGTTTGAACCAACCCGAAAAGAGAAATATGAGGGAATTACTCATTACTTCCCACTCTCCTTTTATCATTTCAGACAGTCATGAAGAAAATGTGTTGGTCTTCAAAAAAAATGATGAAACGAGGATTGTAACTGTAGAAAGACCAGGCTTCAATACGTTTGGAGCTTCTGTGAATCAGATTACACTAAAGGTATTTGAGAAACATGAGACGATTGGCGGATTTGCTAATTCTGTTTACGATGAGCTTTATGACCGACTAGAAAAAGGAGAAGATCCTGACATCCTAATTCAAATAGCTAATGACCGATTAGGTGACTCGGTAGAAAAAGTAATGTTTGTCAATAAAGCACTAGAAAAGAAAAAATAATGTTGTTTCCATATCAATTCATAGAGAATCATAGCATTTATGCACTACAGCAGTGGATGGATGATTTGTTTCTAAATGTTTGGTGCACTGCAGACGCAGCGGTTGATTACAATATTGACCTGTTACCAGATGACTTGAAAGAAATCACCCTTGCAATCTTTTATGATGCAAGAATCACAACTGATTACCTGTATGGTCCTATTGAAAGGGTTTACATTATTTTTCAAGGGTTTGACCAGCCAACAAAGGATTTGTTAGCTCAAGCCTACAAGAACAACAATAATGTTCTTGATTTATGCAAACAGCAAAATGGATGCAATCCATATGTTTATTCAACTCTACAAGCATTGAGTGAACCATTGAAAAATGAGCTGATTTCATTTTATAAAAGTCTTTTCACGAGTGTAATTCATCTGAAAGCAGTTCAAGATAAGATTGGAACAATTGATAGTCACTATGACGAATTCGTAACTACAAATGATGAACGCAAATGTCCTTTTTGCGGACTAAATAGTATCAAAGGGCCAAATCGGACAGTACGTGATGCTTACGACCATTATTTACCGAAAGACATTTATCCATTTAATTCAATCAACTTTAAGAATCTAGCTCCAATGTGTCATGAGTGTAACTCTTCACACAAACTGAGACAAGACCCGATTACAAGTCCAAACACGAATGCTAGACGGAGAGCTTTCTTTCCTTACGACACGGACAATGGTTATGAAATTAATATTGACTTGACATTTTCAAATCCTGACATCAATACCCTATCTGAAAATGATGTGACTGTGAATCTGACATCACCTACTCATCAGCAGGAAGTTGATACTTGGAAAGAAGTTTTTGGAATTGAAGAACGTTACAAAGAAAAATGTGCTTCAAAGACAGATGGTAAATATTGGTTTATGCAAATTCACGATGAATACAACAATTTACCTTTCATTTCGAAGGTTTTTTACTCTAAGGGTAAGCATATTCAAAATGTAATTAAGTCAGCTAGAACAAATCCGTTTGCAGCAGGTAATTTTATAAAAGCCTCATTTCTGGAATCGTGCGCGAAAATGGGAATAATTTGAGCAATAAGCCCCTCTGGGAGTTGAATACCTAATTAGGACTAAGCGGAGTTTGCAACTCCGCTTATTATTTGAAGGAATTTGCAATTCATAAACTAGCCCCTCCCCCTTTCCAACCTTATTTACCTATCCTTTAAACCTATTTATGATTCGCTTAAGCTTCTGAGCTTCGACATATACCCAAGGAAGCTCATGCGTGAACTTAGTTACCTCAAGCTTGAGGCTTTTTGCTTTAGGGGTGAAGAGAATAAGGTCACGGTATACCCAGATCGCTTCGAGGGAATCCCTCGGAAGTTTGCGGGTGAAGCTCCATGGCTCAGCGGAATCCCGCAGAAGTTTGATGCCATAGATCAGAAGCTTGATGTTGAGCTTCGGAGGCTTGAAATCGAACTTAATAAGCTTGATTTTGATCTTCTGAAGATTGATTAGGAAAGAGAAATATTCCCTAAAAAGAAAAGGCCGAGTGGATTCACTCGGCCTTTGGGCAATTACGCGACTTTTGCTACTTAAGACTCAGCATCCCCATCTTTAGGTTTGCTTCGTTTCTCCCAGCGTTTGCGAAGCTCCTCATAGATGGGCTTGGCATCGGGTACATTCATCCTGACTCCCATTTTCACGGCCGTATAATAGGCCAGGGCAGGTTCAAGTACTTCCTTGCCAGCTTCCATCACGGTATCGTTGAGGTTGCTGCTGAGCTGATCCACTGTACGAAGTATCGGAAGCAACTGGGAAATGGCTTTCCAGTCCTTGTGCATTTCCGGCACGTTCGTAAAGGGATTGAGAAACTGTGGATTGGATACCACATAGTCCATTACCTTTCCTACGAAAGGTTCCGTGGCCTCACCCATTTTGAGCATCTTACGACGCTGATCCTCGGTGAGTGCGATCAAGTAGGGATTCAAAATATCCCCTACAGTTTTGAGGGCGGCTTTGACCGCCAGGATATCCGCTTCTGGGATATCGATGGAAACTTTATTTTCCATTCTTTTAAAAATTAATGGTTGAACAAAAAAACAACACAGTACAAAAAGTAACTGTAATGAAATTTAGGAGGTTAGTTTGAGAAAAACAAGAGGTTAGTTAAGGATTTTAAGGATTGGCGTTCAGGGCTTTAAGGTGTTTTTAAATTGGATTCAAGAGATGCCTTTGCCATAATTGAATCCTTGAATTTTGCCTTTCTTTTATCGCCAAAATTCTATTTCCATTTCGC
Source organism: Algoriphagus boseongensis (assembly GCF_004362805.1). Taxonomy (GTDB): domain Bacteria; phylum Bacteroidota; class Bacteroidia; order Cytophagales; family Cyclobacteriaceae; genus Algoriphagus; species Algoriphagus boseongensis. The sequence goes on along the minus strand of NZ_SNYF01000005.1, from coordinate 797,194 downwards.
TGGTAATTGGATATCCATTCCTAAACAAATCCCTGCACCAGCGAGGAAAAAACATTATTTATTTGCCTACCGAGCTTTAGTCCCTACGGGACAATGGATTGTTGAATCATATTCTCTGGGTCTTAGCGCCTCTGCGGTTTAAAGTGGGAAGTCAGGGAGTTAGGGAGTTGGGATGTCTGATGTTTGATGGGAGATATCTTATTTTCTCTATGTGTCTATGTGGTTTAAAAAAACAAAATCCATGCGAAAGAATA
>NZ_SNYF01000005.1:796154-796843 GCF_004362805.1 Algoriphagus boseongensis | reverse complement strand
GAGTTAGGGAGTTGGGATGTCTGATGTTTGATGGGAGATATCTTATTTTCTCTATGTGTCTATGTGGTTTAAAAAAACAAAATCCATGCGAAAGAAGAATCATTTCCATTTCGCTGGTAATTGGAGATCTATTCCAAATCAAATCCCTGCACCAGCGAGGAAAATTCTAATATCTATTAAGCTACCGAGCTTAAGTCCCTACGGGACAATTGACAATTGAACCTTTTTCTCTGCGCCTCTGCGGTTTAAAGTGGGAAGTTAGGGAGTTGGGATGTCTGATGTTTGATGGGAGATATCTTATTTTCTCTATGTGTCTATGTGGTTTAAAAAAACAAAATCCATGCGAAAGAAGAATCATTTCCATTTCGCTGGTAATTGGAGATCTATTCCAAATCAAATCCCTGCACCAGCGAGGAAAATTCTAATATCTATTAAGCTACCGAGCTTAAGTCCCTACGGGACAATTGACAATTGAACCTTTTTCTCTGCGCCTCTGCGGTTTAAAGTGGGAAGTTAGGGAGTTGGGATGTTTGATGACCGATGTCCGGTGTTTGATAGGTTTTATCTTTTTTCTCTATGTGTCTATGTGGTTAAAAAGAAAGAAAATCCCTGTGAAAGAAGAACCATTTCCATTTCGCTGGTGATTGGAGATCTATTCCTAATCAAATCCCTGTACCAGCGAGGAAAAA
>NZ_SNYF01000005.1:742690-796059 GCF_004362805.1 Algoriphagus boseongensis | reverse complement strand
GTTAAAAAGAAAGAAAATCCCTGTGAAAGAAGAACCATTTCCATTTCGCTGGTGATTGGAGATCTATTCCTAATCAAATCCCTGTACCAGCGAGGAAAAAGCATACTATAAATTCAGCTACCGAGCTTTAGTCCCTCCGGGACAATGGATTGTTGAATCTTATCCTTTGCGTCTTTGCGCCTCCGCGAGAAACCTTATGTGTCTATGTGGTTTTAATGTTGGAAGTTAGGGAGTTGGGATGTTTGATGGGCCGTATCTTTTTTTCTCTATGTGTCTATGTGGTAAAAGAAAGAAAATCCCTGTGAAAGAAGAACCATTTCCATTTCGCTGGTGATTGGAGATCTATTCCTAATCAAATCCCTGTACCAGCGAGGAAAAAGCATACTATAAATTCAGCTACCGAGCTTTAGTCCCTCCGGGACAATGGATTGTTGAATCTTATCCTTTGCGTCTTTGCGCCTCCGCGAGAAACCTTATATGTCTATGTGGTTTTAATGTTGGAAGTTGGGGAGTTTGGAGGTTCGGAGGCTGGGATGACCGATGTTTGATGGGGGATATCTTATTTTCTCTATGTGTCTATGTTGTTAAAAAAAGAAAATTCCTGTGAAAAAAGAATCAATTCCATTTCGCTGGTAATTGAATATCCATTCCCAATAAAATCCCTGCACCAGCGAGGAAAAAACATTATTTATTTGCCTACCGAGCTTAAGTCCCTCCGGGACAATTGGTATTGAATCTTATCCTTTGCGTCTTTGCGCCTTTGCGAGAAACCGTATGTGTTAATGTGGTTTTAATGTCGGAAGTTAGGGAGTTGGGAGGTTCGGAGGCTGGGATGACCGGTGTTTCATGGGAGATATCTTATTTTCTCTATGTGTCTATGTGGTTAAAAAGAAAGAAAATCCCTGTGAAAGAAGAATAATTTCCATTTCGCTGGTAAATGAATATCCAATCCCAACAAAATCCCTGCACCAGCGAGGAAAAAACATACTATCAATTAGGCTACCGAGCTTAGGTCCCTACAGGACAATTGGTATTGAATCTTATCCTTTGCGTCTTTGCGGTTTAAAGTGGGAAGCTAGGGAGTTGGGATGTCTGATGTTTGATCGGGGATATCTTATTTTCTCTATGTGGTCTATGTGGTTAAAAAGAAAGAAAATCCTTGTGAAAGAAGAATCATTTCCATTTCGCTGGTGATTGAAAATCCATTCCTAATCAAATCCCTGCACCAGCGAGGAAAAAACATTATTTATTTGCCTACCGAGCTTTAGTCCCTACGGGACAATTGACAATTGAACCTTTTTCTCTGCGCCTCTGCGGTTTAAAGTGGGAAGTTGAAAGGTTAGGAAGTTTGGAGGTTCGGAGGTTGGGATGATCGGTGTTTGATGGGATTTATCTTTTTTCTCTATGTGTCTATGTGGTTAAAAAGAAAGAAAATCCCTCCCGCTTTCTTATCTTGAAATCCTAATTCCCAAAACCACCAACCATGATCCAACTCTTACCCAATCGCTTTTCTGAGGATAAAAAATCCGCTCCAAATACCAAAGTCAGGGGATTTATCCCTATTCCCGGAACTCCCGTCGAAATGCCCTTTACTTTTATCCAGGGAGCCAAGCCGGGAAAAACCATCCTACTTACCGCAGGTGTACATGGTGGAGAATATCCTTGCATTGAAACAGCGATTCAATTGGCTAATGAACTGGATCCCGCCGAGGTAGCAGGTTCTATTTTGATCATTCATCCCGTTAACCCCTCCGCCTTTTTGGCAAAATTGCAGTATTACGGGCCCTATGATGGAAAGAACTTAAATCGGGTCTTTCCAGGAAAAGCCACAGGGACAGTCAGTGAGCGGATAGCCTATGAAGTTCACCAGCTTCAGCAAGCGGCTGATTTCTTTTTGGATTTGCATGGAGGAGACATTCATGAAGGCCTGGTTCCTTTTGTGATCTACTCCAAACTAGGCGGTTCGGCTACCGCAGAAAAATCAAGAGAGATTTCGGCCCTTTTGGGTTTTCCCTATGTGGTAGGTTCGGTTTCGGATAATGGTTCTATCGGAGCGGCTGCATTAGCTGGGACTCCTGGTTTTTTGGCAGAATTAGGCCAATGTGGACGTTGGAGTCCGGAAGAAGTAGAACAATACAAAAAAGCTGTTCGGAATGTCCTCAAGTATTTGGAGGTAATCCCAGGAATGCCAGAGCAATTTGCGGTAACTTATTTAGACAAAATGCTGGTCACCACCTCCTCCGTGGATGGATGCTGGTATCCTTTCGTGCAACTGGAAGAAGAAGTAAAAAAAGGGCAGAAATTGGGAGAAATCCGAGATTACTTTGGTACCCCAAAAGCCGAATACCTTGCTGATGAAGATGGAATCGTCCTGTATCTGGTTACTTCTCTAGCAATTACCAAAAATGATCCCCTCTGTGCTATCGGGGTGAGATAATCCCCTGCAAAAAACACTTTATATCATCCAACCAAACCAGAACTTATGCGTCAGCTTTTCCCTATCCTAATTTTCGCTCTACTTTTCACAGCTTGTGAAAAACCAAAAGAAACTTCCTCTCAACTAGACGAAGACACCCAATCCTGGTGGGACATTACCACTACACTTTCCAGTGATGAAATGGAAGGTCGGGATACCGGTTCACCGGGATATGCCCGGGCAGCAGATGTGGTTGCCAAAGCCTTTGCAGAAGCAGGCCTACAACCTTTGGGAGAAAATGGAGGCTGGTATCAGGAGGTGGCGATGGAAGAAACAGCCATTATTCAGGCAAGCGTCTTTGCTGGGGATAGAGAATTAAAATTCCTGCATGACATCTATGCTGGGGCGACAAGCGTTTCTGAGAGCGTTGAGGCCCCCATGATCTATTGCGGATATTGTGACTCAGCCAGTTTGGGAGAGGTAAAAAACAAACTGGTCATTTGCCACGGTTCCCAAAAGGAAGGTCTTCCCAGCAATGAAGACCGGTTCAAAGCCTTAAGCGAGGCAGGAGCATTGGGTATGATCCTGATTGCCGATCCGGGCTACACCATTGAACCTCCAAGATGGCCTTTTGCCTATAGCCGTAGCGTTCGTTTGGCTGGATCCCCTTCTACTCCAAGCTCTTTCCTAAACTTCAGACTTCATGCAGATGCATTGGGTAAACTGATTGAAGGAAGTAAGCAAAACGCCACAGAACTGATTGAGTTAGGAAGTCAGGGGAAGCCCTTGCCTACCTTTGAGATTCCTGATAGCTTCAAGGCTAGTTTTACCAAGGCAGACCGAACTTTAACTTCCCCAAATATCCTTGCTCGCTTGGAGGGTACTGATCCTAGTCTGGCAAATCAGGCAATTGTATTGACTGCTCATTTGGATGGCTATGGGTACGGAGAACCTGTGGACGGGGATAGTCTGTACAACGGAACTCTGGATGATGCTGCCTATGTCGCTCTTTTGGTTCAATTGGCGAAAAGGCAGAATGGCAAGGGTTTTAAGCGTCCTATAATTTTTGCGATTGTGACTGGAGAAGAAAAAGGATTATTAGGCTCCAGATATCTGGTTCAAAACCTTCCTGTTGCTAAAGAAAGTATTGCTGCCAATATCAATTTGGACCAGCTTCGGCCTATTTTTCCTCTGGACCTTATGACGGTTCATGCTTTGGATGAAACCACCTTGGGAGACGATGCCGCTGCTGTTGCCGCAAGTATGCAGATCCGAGTTCAGAATGACCCAGAACCTTCCCGAAACCTGATTCGGCGTTCAGACCATTGGAACTTTATCCAAGCAGGAATTCCAGCGATCAATTTTGTCTTTGGCTACGAACCCGGAAGTGAAAGTGAAAAGATCTATCGTCAATGGTATCGAGAGGGTTATCATACCCCAAAGGATGATCTCAAGCAAAAAATTGATTGGGAAGCTGCAGCCAAGTTTAATACGTTTTTCTATGGATTGGTAGAGCGAGTGGCTAACAGTGAGATAGCGCCTGCCTGGAAGCCAGGGAGTACGCTTAAGCCTTCGGTAGAGAAATAAACCAACTTTCATGCTTTAAATCCCCCCACCCCCTTATTAAGGGGGAATTGTGCTTTTTTGAACCTCAAAACAAATTGAATAACTCGAACCGAAATTCAGAATTTGGAGGAGATTGCTTACTAACTCCCCCTTTATAAAGGGGGCAAGGGGGATTAAATCAATTAACAAGTCTACTCAGAAATAGAAAACAAAAAAGCCCAAATCAAAGGACTTGGGCTTTGGAAAAAGTAGACAAAAAAGCTATCAAGGATCTATACAAAAAGATCCACTTACTTCAGCGTACTGATTATTAAGAGAGGGATATCCATCTCCCGAAGCTTTGAAGGAATAGGTCCCGGTAATTTTGGGGGTAACAGTCTTGATGGTTAGCGTTCCCATATTCTTGTTCTTTCCAAAATCCCTGTTGGTCCTCCAATCATCGGATACCGATCCATTCTTCGCATAAAGTATTCCTATTGCTCCAGCATTGGTTAACCCTGCTCCAGCACCTCCATTTTGAAAGTTGATGGTTTTATTCGCAACCAAATTAGCGGAGGTAAACAAAATCTGAACGACATACCGCGTACCGCCTGATGTCGCATCAATAAATAATCCCACGTCTGAGGCCTTTAAATCGGAAAAAACTTGGTTCGCTGCTATTCTTTTACCGGTACCCGTCGCTAGAGCAACAGGTTTGATTTGATCCCAATAAGCGACCAATTTTGGAGCTTTGATTTCATTGACACAAGTACCAGTACCCCCTGAGCCACCGGTTCCACCTGTAGATCCCGATCCACCACCGGTACTTCCCCCTCCTCCAGCGATTCCGCCAGTGCGACTGGTGTCAAAATCAAAATTCATTTGAAGAGAGAATTGCTTGATTGCCCCACCGGTCGTAAGTTGAATCTCTCCCACAGCTGTAACTCCAAATGATCCAGATCCTTCATAGGTATCTGTGGCCTCGACTGAAAAATTTGACAAGTTTCCAATACCCCCTAGGGTCCTATATCCTCCTCCGGTGAAAGCCATAACTTGTCCCTCATATTCATCAAACAAATCATATGTTTTTTCTACCGAAGGCACCGCCAAAAAATAAATATCATTCCCAAATTCCATGGTAATGAAAATCTCTTTGTCAGAAACAGAAAGATCAAGAATATCTTTGGTCGTGACATCTGTGGTCACCCCATCAATAAACAGGGTTCCATCTACAATCACCTGATTCATAGTTCCATCCGCAGCATTGAACTCTAATAGAAATTCTTTGACCTTTGTCTCGAGGAATTGACAGCCTGGAAGAAGAAAGCAGAAAAAGAGAAATAAAAAGCTTCTAACTAGTAGGGAATTAGCCTTTCCAAAAGATGAACTAATCCAATTTTTTTGAATTTTCATTTGACTTAATTTGAGTGATTGATTCTTGGAATTGGCATTTTACCAAGCCCAAAGAATTCTCACCCCAATATTCTACCCATTTCCTTTCACCCACAATACCTAAAAGTTGGTAATTTTTAAGAATAAACATTTTGTAAAATGAGCTCATGAAATTTCCTTATAGACCTAAAATTCTGTCTATTTTAATCCACTTTGGTAATTCATTTGGTAGAATAAAGGAAGATTTAAACTAGGTAAAAGGATTATACCGTCTTCAAATTTTAGGTTTTTTAGGAAGAATAATAAAGGCTTATTAACCCTGAAAAAAAACAAAACTGTATGTTTGGGTTTTGAAAGTTGGATTTCCATGAGTGATAAAAGAAAGATCTGTCTTGTTTCCGGGCATTATCCCAGCGGGGTGCTTTTTGCCGAACTTACCCGATTGAGTCTTGAAGAGTACGCCAAAACCCACGGTTATGACCTGTATTATGATGCCGAAACTCCGGTACCGAGTAAGGTTTCTGAATTACACTTCAGAAGATGTTTACTTCTATTAAAGGCAAGTGAAAAATACCCAGATGCTGAATGGTACATATGGCTGGACACAGACATATATGTACAATTCATGGACAGGAGAATTGAGGAATTTATAGACCTCAGTGATCCTAACATTCTTTACCATTTATTTCATGAACGACCAAAAGGCTTTCCAGTAAATACTGGCGTGAAATTGGTTCACCGATCCGCTATTCATTGGGAACAGGAAATTCATGATATGAGACATGATTGTCCTTTTCCTTTTGAGCAGAAAATTGTAGCAGAACATATCATTCCAAAGTATAAGGAAAAGATAATCGTCCATGACCCCTATTACCTCAATTGTATCTTAGGAAAACACGACACTTCCGGAGCCTTATTCGTCCATGTTTGCGGAAATTCTGAAGCTAACAGAAACGTAAAAATTCTGAAGAACACCAGAAAGATCTATCAATCCAGAAAGCATCTTCTTCAAACTCCCCACTACCAAAAATTCTATTTTCACTTCCTTACCAATTATTCCAAAAGGGTTTTTCAGGCAGGAATGAAAGCCTTAGGATTAGGTAACTAGTAGACATTTCTTGGATAATTAATTTTTTGGAATTGGTGTATTGCAAGCATGCATTTTGGAAAAGGCAAAAATCCTTTTTTCCAAATATCTTTACCCCATGCCCAAATGGTACTATACTCTTATTGCAATCTGGATTTTAATTGCGCTTGTAACCTTTGTGATTCTTTTCAAAAGGGTGGCCCCTTTTGGTAGACACACTCAAAAGGGTTTTGGAAAACTGATTCCTAATCGATTGGGATGGATAGTGATGGAGTCTCCCTCAATTTGGTTGATGGCTCTTTTGGTGATTTTGGGTCCAGGAGAGAAAACAAGCACGGTTTGGATCATCTTCGGACTTTTTGAATTTCATTACATTCATCGAACCTTAATCTTTCCTTTTCGCACACGAACAGCCGGTAAGAAAATGCCTATGGCAATTGTCTTTAGTGCATTTGGCTTTCAGCTGGTCAATGTGAGTTTGATCGGGTACGTTTTGGGATGGCATGGAGAAATGTTCCCTGATTCCTGGCTTACAGATGGCAGATTTCTCTTGGGTTTAGCCCTGTTTTTTGTGGGGATGATACTAAACATCCGATCTGATAATACCCTGATTAGTTTGAGGAAGCCAGGTGAAACAGGATATAAAATTCCCAAAGGAGGACTTTTCGAATGGGTGACTTGTCCGAATTTTACCGGAGAACTTTTGGAATGGGCAGGATTTGCCCTTTTGAGCTGGAATTTGGCCTCCCTTTCCTTTTTTATTTGGTCAGCTGCAAATCTTCTTCCACGAGCTTGGGCACACCATCGATGGTATTTGGAGAAATTTCCCGAATACCCTAAAGAGAGAAAGATTGTGATTCCTTTTTTATGGTAATTCAATAATCCTAATCGGATTTATCTCCAAATTATTAAAGTCCAATAATTAAAGAGGAGCTGATATAATTATTCAATTCTCAATCAATCCCAAATGGGGATACCTTGATTTCGAATCAAAACCCAATTGAGCCATGAAATCTTGTTATCTACTAATTTTCCTTATAGCAATACTTACCTCATGCTATTCCAACAAGCCTTTATCAAAAAACATATTGGAAGACATTTCTGAAGAAGAAAGGATTCTAATTCTCAACCAACAGCTACGTCAAATTGAAGAGGGAGCAAAAATTCAAGTAAAATCAATTTCAGGAAAAGCAATTGGCGTGAAGTATCAGTATGTATCCCAAGACACTTTGTATGCAAATTACAACATGCCCAAGAACAAATTCCCAACAAAAATTCCGCTTCAGGATATCAATGAAATCAAAATTTCAAAGTTGGATGTTCCGATTACAATTTTTGCAGCTGGAGCAGGAACTGCATTGTTGGTATGGATGGCAATGGATGGGTTATCCTTCTCTATTGGAGGTTCTGGCTTAGTATTCTAAACCAATCAAAATAATTACCTGAAAAATTCTACCAATTTCAAAAAATTAACCAATAACTACCCTTTAATCAAAACTCAAGGAATCCTCCTTTTTAATCCTTAACTTCCTTTTAAGAAATAATTCCCTGATTCAACAAGTTTATCCCCAAAACTTCAGGAAATCATGGTACACAAAAAACTTAAGTACCTCGCTCCTTTAATGGGCTTGATCCTTTTGATTTTTCCAAAAGTATCAAGTGCCCAGACTCAAATAGACCTTGGTCTAAGAAGTCAAAAAGCTTTCGGTTTATATTTTGAAAATGGTCCTGTAGCCAAGTTCTCTTTTGAAAGATTTGCTCCTGAAAGGTTGGCTTTGGGAATAGGCTATACCACAAGCAGACTTGGGTCAGCAATAGGTTCTAATGCTATCCGTCAGGACAATTACCAACTATGGCTAGCTTACTACCTGAAAAAAGAGCATAAACTCCGACCGGTATTCAGTCTTGGAACGGGATATTTCAACGCAGATTATGAATCTAATGACTTTGAAGTTCTCGATCATGGTTCTCCCTTGCTTTATGCCACTGCCGGATTAGAATATGCAACTGCGATTCCCTTGAAAATCAACCTCAGTCTAGGATATAATTTTATTTCTGGAAATGGTGATAAGGGTCCCGGAACTCTTTATCCAACATTTGCTCAGCTCAATTTCTTTTATCCACTAAAATGAAATCCTTCTCCTACTTCCGAAAAAGGTCAATTGTTCTATGTGGAATTGGACTAAGCCTTAGCTTAATGTTGGGTTCTTGTGGAGATCCTTCTGAGATTTCAGATGATCTTCTGGATGGAAAAATACTGGTTGATCCAGCCTTACTTTCTCCTGAAACTTATTTGACTTCTTTACGAAATCCAAATCCAACTTCTGAAGAGGCTACTCGTCCGGTTTTTATACTTTGCCACGGGTACAGCGCGACTACCTTTGAATGGGAGGAATTTGTTGATTGGTCAGATGGAACTCAAGAATACTACACATCCAGAGTATTATTGGGAGGACATGGAAGAAGTTATGAGGATTTTAAATCAGCCAGTTGGCAGGATTGGCAAAAGGCGATTTTTGATGAATATGAAGCGCTTTTAGAGGCAGGCTATACAAATTTACATTTGGTAGGTTCATCGACCGGAGGTGCATTGATTTTAGAAGCCATCTCTTCTGGATATTTCAAAAATAAAATCACTCCCAAAAGCATCACACTCGTTGATCCTATAGTTTTGCCATCTGATAAACTTCTTCCTTTGATTGGGGTTTTAGGTCCTTTAGTTGGTTATACCGAAACGGAAAACACAGCTGGTGAATCCAAATACTGGTATACCTATAGACCTCAAGAGACTCTTCAGGAACTTCAGGAATTAATCAAGAAAGTTCGATTAAACCTTCAAAAAGGCATTACCCTTCCAAGTAATACTTTTTTAAGCGTTTATAAGTCCACTGAGGACTCAAGTGCAGACCCGGCAAGCGCAGTGCTTATTTCAAAAGGGATAAGTCCAAACAATCAGGTGAAAATTAAAATGGTGGATTCGAAACTTCATGTATTTACCCGGCTTGAGTTTAGGGCCGATCCGGTTACTAGCAAAGATCGAATGAACCAATTGGAAACCTTTCAGGAAATAGTCGCTAGAGCTTTATTGAAATAAATAAAAAGGTTTCTGCCCTCAATAAATTCAAATACTCAGACCTTCATGATTTCTCAGCTGAAGTATTAAACTACTTCAGCAACCACTTTTTCTCTAGGCTCAGCCAGCTCTCCCTCCCACTTACTTACAGCCGTTGTCGCTAAACCATTACCCAAAACATTGGTAGCACTCCGGAACATATCACAAAAGTGATCGATAGGTAGAATCAAAGCGATTCCTTCTACCGGAATATCAAACATGCCACAGGTAGCAGCGACCACAACCAAACTGGCTCTGGGAACTCCAGCCACTCCTTTACTGCTTAACATCAATACCAAAAGCATGGTCAACTGTGTTCCTAAATCAAGTTCAATCCCATAAACTTGGGCAATAAAAATGCTGGCGAAAGTCATGTACATCATGCTTCCGTCAAGATTGAAGGAATAGCCTAAAGGAAGGATAAAAGACACGATTCGCTCGTTGCAACCAAAACGTTTGAGTTCTTCAGTAAGCTTTGGGAAAACAGCTTCCGAACTGGTAGTACTGAATGCAATGACCATGGAGCCGAAGAGACGCTGAAGTAATTCCCATAACCTTTTACCCAATACCAAATACCCAACAGCCATCAAGACCACCCACAAAGCTCCAATTCCTGCTATAAATGCCCCAAAATAACGCGCATAGGTAAGCAGAATATCCAAGCCTCGGGTAGCAATCACTGCTGATATGGCTCCAAATACGCCTAAGGGAGCTGTCATCATCACATAACCCACCATTTTCAAAACCACATGAGCCACCACATCCAAAGCCTTGATCAAAGGATAGCCATATTGTCCCATGCCTGAGAGCGCTATTCCAAAGAAGATGGAAAATACCACCAATTGCAAGATCTCATTGGTCGCCATGGCCTCAAATACACTTTTGGGAACGATATGCTCCACAAAGTTTTGAAGGGAAAAACTTTGAGTCTTACCTGTAACATCAGCCACACCTGAAGAATCAGCAACGGCCAGATTCATTCCCACGCCTGGTTCAAAATAATTGACCATTACCAAACCTATCAAAAGGGAAATTAAGGAAGCGGTAAAAAACCAAAGCATAGATTTTCCACCCAATCTGCTCACTGCCTTTACATCTCCTAGCTTAGCGATACCCACCACCAAGGTGCTGAAAACCAAAGGAGCAATAATCATCTGAACCAATCTGATAAAGATGGTGGCCAGTAATTTGATATTCCCTGAATAGGTGGTTATATACTCCTGTTGTCCGGTAGAATGAATGAAATAGCCCACAGCTACACCAAGCAGCATCGCCCCAATAATGGAGTAAGTCAAGAAGTTCTTTTTCATAAAATAGGTGGGCGATTCACTTTTTCCCACGCAAATAAAGTCAATTGAATTGATCAATTTTACATGTCCCTATTTCGGGAGAAAAGATTTTTTTGATCGGTAATAAAATTAAAAAACCACCCCTGATTTTCAGGATATTATAAATGCAATCTTCTCTATTGAGAGGCTTTAGAATTACTAGTATTTCTTCCAGAAGAGCTATTTGGAATCTAAAAATGAAGCCAATAGGCTTTGAAAATGATGCACTCCTTTTTCCATTTTCGGTGAAAACCTTCCGGTTTTATAAACTCGAGAAGACATCCCTTTAAATACTCCTTCTACCACGAATTCATCCTCGCGTTCGACTTTGTCCAAAGCAGCTCCTGCTCCGGTGTCCAACTTGGATTCATCGTAGACATAAGAGATAAAGCTGACCTTGGTTCGATTGACTGAAATTGGCTTGACCACATTGATGGAACATCCCCAAGGGTAAAAATTGAACATCATATTGGGAAAGATCCAGAAGTAATAGGCTGAAATCTGCTTTCCGTAATCCTCATGATCCTTTGGCAGATCAAATACATGTTCTCCTCCTGAAGAATGACCTACCTGCAAATTGCAATAGGGATAAAGAATCGTTTCGTATTTCCTATAATCCAGCACAGCATTTAATCCCTCATGGACAAAAGGAATATGAAATCCTTCCAGATAATTGTCGCAATACAAGGCCCAATGGGAATTGACCAGGTAATCCTTGTTTCTGCTTTTATCTTCTTTGAATTCCTCCAAAGGCAAAAATCCCACTTTTCGATCCATTGTATCCAAGACCGATTGAAAATCCATACTATCTTCCAAACCGGCAAACAACCAGGGACCCCATTGTTTAAAGGGAAAGCTGTGCAAATTATCGGCAGGTCTTGGAAAGTCTTTGGCCTCTTTGAATTCCGGCATAAACTGAAATTCCCCATTCAGATTAAACCTTCTGCCATGGTAAGCGCAGGTGATTTGTCTGGTTTTGCAGGGATCATGGCAAAGGATATTTCCCCGGTGGGTGCACACATTCGAAATACAGGAAATATTTCCATCAGCATTGGTTAACAAAAGAGGTTCCTCCAACCCAAATTCCAAAAATGAAACTGGCTTGACTTGCTGAGGAATTGCCACCATCGTTTTGTCCCCAATGAATTGCCAAGTTTTGGCAAATACCTTTTCGATAAGCTCCTCAAAAACTTCCTGAGAGCGATAAAAAGAAGAAGGAAGGGTTTCGGCTTGGCTTATATCGGGGTGGATGGTGTATTTCGACATATCTTTTTATCTTTCTGACAAGCCAAAATAGTTAAAACCCACCAATCCGTATTTTCTTTTGAAAAATTCTTCATCCCGACAGCTTGGACTGATTACAGTAGTTTCATTAGTAGCTGGAGGAATGATCGGTTCGGGTATTTTTTCTCTTCCATCAGTATTAGGACAATTTGGAGCTATAAGTTTGGTGGGATGGATTGTGGCGGCAGCAGGAGCTTATACTTTGGCCATCATCATGGGAAAACTCAGTAAGGTCATCCCTGAAAGCGGTGGTTCCTATGCCTACACCAAAACAGCTTTTGGAAACTTACCAGCCTTCGTAGTTGCTTGGGGTTTTTGGCTTTCCAACTGCAGTACGAATGCAGCGATTGCCTTAGCATTCACAGGATATTTAAGTGTCTTTTTCCCAGCTTTGGAAAGTTCTCTTCTCCTCTTTGGAATGACTGCTTTAGGGGCAATTTGGAGTTTGACAGCCCTGAATTGCTATTCTATAAGATCTTCAGGCAATCTACAGGTGGTCACCACGGCATTGAAAATTCTTCCCCTACTCATTATCGCCATTGGAGGAGTATTCTTTTTTGATCCTGATCATTTTGTGCCATTGAATATTTCTGGAGAATCAGATTTTCAAGCGATTACTGGAGCTTCGGTACTATGCTTTTTTGCCTTTATGGGAATTGAAGCTGCTACCATCCCAGCCGATAACATTAAGGACCCAGAAAGAAACATTCCCAAAGGAACCTTAATCGGGGTTTCCCTAGTCGTATTGCTTTATTTATTCAGCACGATCTCTCTATTCGGAGTCATGTCACCTGCAGAATTATCCCAAAGCATGGCGCCGTTGAGCGATGCAGGTGTACATATTTTTGGAAAGAATTCAAGCTATATTATCTCATTAGGGGCTTGTATTTCCACTTTTGGAGCTTTAAATGCTTGGATATTGATTCAGGGTCAAATATCCTATGCGATGGCCAAGGACGGTTTGCTACCAAAACCCATGGCAAAGAAAAATCGCTTTGGAATTCCAAGCAATGGGCTTATTGTCTCCAGTATTCTGGTGACGATCATTATGATTTTCAATTTCAGCGAAAGCTTCGGGAATCTTTATGCTTTTATGATTCGATTAACTACAGTGACCTCCCTTTACTTTTATTTGGCAGCCTCCCTGGCTTTTGGCTATTTCTGCTATAAAAATCGCTTTGGTTTTGAATTAAACTGGAAAACAATACTTCTCAGCTTTTTAGGCCTTTGCTTTAGCGTCTGGTTATTTGTGGGATCGGGATTAGAGGCTATTATCTGGGGAACATTGGGGATAATCTTGGGTTTGCCTGTCTACTTTTGGAGTATTCGGAAAAAATAAATTAAGTTTCAAAAGGGTGATTAAAATCAGAAGGGCTCTCTCTAATAAGGCCAAAAAAGAAAAACACACTTTTCATTAGAAAATTAACCTAATCATAACCCCTACCTCTTTCATTCAACCAAAAGAAAACTTCAATTTTATAACCAAATCTAACTCTACTTATATGATTAAAACTTTACGCGGATTACTCTTTTTCTTTTTTGCCTTTTGGGGCCTCACAGCTTCTGCCCAGCAGGTATTTATCAATGAAATTCACTATGACAACACTGGGGCAGATGTTGGAGAAGCAATCGAAATTGCCGGACCGGCCGGAACTGACCTGACAGGTTGGTCTATCGTGTTATATAATGGAGCAAATGGGGCAGTTTATGATACCAAAAACCTAAGCGGAACCCTGACAAATTCAGGAAATGGGTTTGGATTTGTCACTCAAACCTATCCATCAAATGGGCTTCAAAATGGGGCCCCAGATGGTATTGCTTTGGTAAATAATGGTGTTGTTGTCCAGTTTTTAAGTTATGAAGGAAGCTTTGTAGCAGTTGGAGGACCAGCAAACGGTATTACCAGTACAGATATTGGCGTTGCAGAGAATGGTACCGGGCCCGTTGGATTTTCCCTTCAATTAACAGGCACGGGATCCACTTACACTGATTTTACTTGGGCAAGTTCTATGTCAGCCACTTTTGGCTCATTAAATACTGGGCAATCTTTTGAGCCCGTTCTTTTTATCAATGAATTCCATTATGACAATGCCGGAGCAGATGTCAATGAGGGCATTGAAGTGGCAGGAACAGCAGGTTTGGATTTAACTGGATATAGTCTTGTGCTTTATAATGGAAATGGAGGAGCACCTTATAGCACCATTAATCTTACCGGAGTTCTCCCTAATCAGGACAATGGATTTGGCACCTTGTTTTTCTCTGCTTCAGGGCTACAGAATGGATCTCCTGACGGCTTTGCCTTAATTGGACCTGCTCCAAGTTCAAAATTGATTCAATTTTTAAGTTACGAAGGAAGCTTTGTAGCAGTCGGAGGCCCAGCTGATGGATTGACTAGCGTAGACCTTGGAGTTTCGCAGTCATCAACCTCTCCTGTTGGAGCATCCTTGCAACTTCAAGGAACAGGCAACAAATATGCTGATTTCACCTGGTCAGCTTCTTCTATAACAAGTACTTACAATGCAGTAAATACAGGCCAAAGCTTTGGCGGAGTTATTGTCGATCCAGGACCTGTGTTGATTACAATTGCAGAAGCTAGACAAAAGTCTCAGGGATCTGAAGTTTTGGTAAAAGGGATTTTGACCGCTACAGATCAATTTGGAGGCCCTGCCTTTATCCAGGATGCAACTGGTGGAATTCCGGTGTTTGATTCTCAGGTACATGGAGCAGGTCTATTTACAATTGGTGACGAAATCGAAATCACCGGTAAAATCGGAGCCTTCAACCAGCAAATCCAGTTGGGCACAATTACCAAATTGGAAGTTAAAAGCAATGGAAACCCTGTTACTCCAAAAGTTGTAACTATCAGCCAGATAAATGCTGGTTTGGAAGGCCAGTTGATTCAAATCCCTGCTGCCTCCTTTGCAGTACCTAAAGGGCTGTTATTCCCTGAAAGCAATTACATCATCACCGATGGTTCAGGCAATCTTGAATTGAGGATTGACGGACAGGTCAGCAGCCTAATCGGAAGAGTCATTCCTACAGGATCACAAACTATCACCGGGGTATTGGGAAGCTTCAGAGGAACTTTACAATTACTTCCAAGATTCATTGCGGATTTACCTGGTACTAATCCATATGAAGCAGAAGGATCAGATATCCCAGCCGGAGAAACCCTGGATGTAATGACCTGGAACATGGAATTCTTCGGAGCTACCATTTCCAACTTTGGTCCTAATGACGTAAGTCTTCAAGCAGCTAATGCTTTGAAGGTTTTCCAGGCTACCCTGCCTGATGTTATTGCAGTTCAGGAAATCAGTGATGAGAACTTATTGGCACAGATTGTGGCCCAATTGCCAGGATACGCAGTAATTTGTTCAGACAGGTTCTCCAGATCTTTTGAAGCTCCAGACCCTAGCTTCCCTCCTCAAAAACTCTGTTTGATATACAATACAGCTGTGGTGGAGGTGTTAAGCGAGAAGGTATTATTTGAGCAGGTATATGATGAGGCAAGAATGGGATTAAACTCTCTATTGGATAGTTATCCAACAGGTACAGCTTCATCATTCTGGTCTAGTGGTAGATTACCATGGATGGTAACTGTAAGAGCTGATATTAATGGGGTTAAGGAGAAAATCAACCTGATTAATATTCATGCTAAATCCGGTTCTGCTTCCGAAGATTTGGAAAGAAGAAGATTTGACAACTTAGCCTTGAAAGATACCCTTGACGCTTATTATGCAAATAATAACATCATTCTACTAGGTGATTACAATGATGATTTGGATGAATCAATCGGATTTGGTCCAAGTACATACGCGGTGATAACTAGCGATCCTGATTTTGATGGGGTTACTGTTTCTCTCAGCGAAGCTGGATTGAGATCATTTATTTTCAATGATAATATGATCGATCATATCACACTGTCCAATGAGCTTTATGACAATTACCTTGAAGGATCAGAAGTCTTGTATATTCCTTTCAATCAGATTGACAATTATGCCAATACCACTTCAGATCACTTGCCAGTTTCTGTAAGGTTGCTTGCAGGAGAACCATTGCTTTCAGATGCTGGAGAAGGTAGAGTTGTTTATTTAGGTTACCCACCACTTTCTAGCATTAAATTAAGAGCAGCTGATGCTATGGGAGGAAATGGGGCTTATACCTATTCATGGAGTGATGGGCAGGTTGGGCAGGAAATAACAGTTTCTCCTACTACAACTACCATTTATACCTTAACAGTAGCAGATGAAGCTGGAAACAGCTTTACTGACACTGTAACCGTTTGCGTTGTAGATGTGAGAAGTGGAAATAATGGGGACAAGGTTATTGTTTGCTTACCTGCCGGAAACTCAGGAAAGAGCAATACACTAAGTGTAGCGCTTGCAGCAGTACCAGCCTTGCTGGAAAAAGGTGCAACCTTGGGTGCTTGTGGTACTGTTCCTTGCGAAAGCCAACAAAATCAAGCCACTCCAGAAACAAACTTTAGGGGAGCCAAAATTCAGAGAACCTTCCCTAACCCAATGGATGATCAGATATCCGTTGATTTGGACCAAGCCTTAAGTATCGAGGTAGCCTATATTCTATTCAATGAAATAGGAGAAATGATCCAAAGCGGAGTTTCTGGATTTGAAAATGGAAGTCTCAAAATTCAGTTTAACAGCAATAGGCTTAAGAAAGGAACTTATTACCTGCACCTCAATCAGGGTCAGGAAACCAAGATAATTAGATTACTTAAGCGGTAAGATTTCTTTCAATAAAGAAGCCCGGCCAATCCTAGGATTAAGCCGGGCTTTTTTTGTTTTTGAGACTCCTGGATATTTCTAGGAATTCTAATAAGGGTTTGAAATTCAAAGGAAAGCCATATCTTCCAAAATGTATAAATCACCCACCAACTCAAAATTTAGCCTGACCTTCTTCAAAAGTAAATTAGGCTTAACCTTAGCATTTATAATGCTTTTACTTTCTGGTCAAATTTCAATTGCTCAGGAAAACATACCACCCCAATACGATGCATTTCGAAAAAATACCTTTCATGGCGGACTGGGTTTCGGAGGCTTAATTGTCACTGCCACTTTGAATTACGAAAGAATGGTTACCCAACATCTGGACAAAAAAGTGTCAGCTACCTTCGTTAAAGTTGGATTTGGAACTTATGGATCCATTGATGGTTCTGGGCAATATTTAATTCCCCAATATGGATTCCTGACTGGAAGCAAGGCAAATCATCTGGAAGTAAGCGTTGGTCCTAATTTTACCCTCAATGGCGATTTAAACCTACCTGTTTCCGCAAATGTTGGATATCGTCGACAGAAACCTGGAAAGCCATTTCTAATACGTACAGGAGTAGCTCTCCCTGAAGCTATTTATTTCGGAATGGGTTTATCCTTCTAAACGAATTGTTTTTTGTCTAATCAATACTAGGACTTTTATCCTTATTTACTTATTGAGCATTACTTCAAATGATTAGGTTTTCCATCTAATTATCAATATCTTATATTCTTACCAGACCCAAAATAGCTATGAAGAAAATTCACTTAACTGCTCGTTTTCATATTCATCCTGGAAAAGAAGCTGAATTCAAGGGGCTAATTCCTACCTGTGTAGCAAAAGTAAAAGCAGAAGAACCCGGAGTAGAACGATACCAATGGTTTTTAAATCCAGAAGGAACAATTTGTCATGTTTTGGAGACTTATTCGGATTCTGAAGCAGTCTTGAATCACATGATTAATATGGGAGAATTGCTCGGAAGGCTAATGGGAATGTCCACTCTGGAAGGCGAGCTATATTGGGATTTATCAGATCAACTCAAAGACGCAGCCTCTGGCTTACCTTTAAAAACCTTTTCGTTTTTGGAGGGATTCTGAACAAATCAAAATTACTCTTTTATCCTTTGGTAAAGAGCGTAACTATAAGGCCGCACTTGCCCAGAGGGCATCAGGTAATTGTGGATAAAAGTATCCATTAGCTTGAATTCTTCTCCAAGCCGTTCCTGATACATTTTTTCCTCGTATCGAAAAACTGGTAATCCAGAGCATTTTTCAGCTCCAGAAAGATGAAACTCTGCGAAAATCACATATCCACCTGGCTTTAGCTTATTCTTGAGTTGGTCGAAATAGAGATCCTGATCCTCTTTTTCGGTAAAAAAGTGCAGAACCGCCCGATCAAACCATAATTGGACAGGAGGGATATTTTCCAGCGTTTGGGGAGAAAGAATATCTCCAACCCCGTACTTGATTTTATCACCCATTCTATCCTTAACTTCTTGGATAGCCACTTCACTGATATCTGTAATCCAAAGGTTGGAAATCCCTTTTTCTAAAAGCTGGTCAGGCAATCGGCTACTTCCTGAACCTACAAAAACAATAGGATCTCCGGAATTCAACTCACATTGATCAATAAGCTTAAAACTCGGGCTAAAGTCATTTTCAAACCAGCCCAGTTTATCTTCTGGACTCTTGAGGTAGGCCTGATCCCAATGTCCTGCCAAGAAAGGTTTCTCTTCTAAGGCTAAGGTTGACGAGCAGCAGGACTTCGTTTTATCTTCTATTTTACAACTTGGAGCTTTAGACATAATTTTCTATTTAGGCCCAAAGTTCAGCATGGATAAAGCCTCAAACAGTGTCTTCTGTCACATTGGAGAAAAGGCTGAAATGAGGAAAAATTTAGTTTTTTAGGTTTCTATCGAAAAAATAAATCGAGTCTGATAGGCTCCAAACCCTGTTTTCAGAAAATAAAGACATAAGTATAGTACCAAGCCCGATTCTTTAGCCTACCTTTAATGCATTGGAATCGTAATAACCTAAAAGTAGATTATCCATTTCCAGTTTATTGCATCGGTAATTTCCCTGCCCCAAGTAGCATTTCAAGAGTTTTTCCACGGTAACAATTCTTTTCTTCCTACTTTTTAGTTCCCCACTAGACTTGTCTAGACGAAGAATTGAATTCCGCAGATTGATTTTAACAAACACCTTGAAAAGTAACCTTACCCCTATTAATTCCCCTTCTTATTAAAACCATTCGATTTTCGGAATCAGCTCTTTCTGATTTCTCTCTCACCCTGCGCAGCCGGGTCAACACCTATTTCAAAACAACAAATCAAAGTAAGTTTGGAAACCGGGAAATGGTCATCAAAACCATTGTCATGCTGTCCATTTATTTTGTCCCTGTTTTATTGGTAAGCTCAGGCCTGCTCACCCAAACTTGGCAACTCTTTGCCTGTTTCATTCTAAGCGGCTTCGGCATGGCTGGAATCGGAATGGGGATCATGCATGATGCCATTCACGGAACTTATTCTTCCAATCTCAAAATCAATAAGCTTCTAAGCTACACGCTAAACATGGTTGGTGCGAACGCGACCGTTTGGAAAGTACAGCATAACGTACTCCATCATAGCTATACCAATATCCATGAAGGAGACGATGACATCAATGCGCCTTTCTTTCTGAGATTTTCGCCTAATGTCAAGAAAAACAAATTGCATTCTTACCAACATTGGTATACCTGGTTTTTCTATGGGCTTTCCACGCTCTCTTGGGTGACGACGAAAGACTTTATCCGTCTTAATCGCTACTATAAAATGGGTTTGCTGAAAGGAAAGAACATTTATAGAAATACAGTCCTCAAAATCGTAGCCTGGAAAATAGCCTATTACCTATTCACCTTAGGACTTCCGCTTATTTTCTCTCCTTTTAGTTTTGGGGAAATTATCTTGGCTTTTCTTGCTCTCCATTTTGTAACTGGATTGGCTATATCCTTGGTCTTCCAAACAGCCCACATTATGCCTGATATGGCATTTCCACAAGCTGACGAAGAGGGAATGGTAGAAGGTGAAAGATTGGTTCATCAATTGGCTACCACTTGTAATTATTCTCCAAAAAGCCGAGTCTTTTCTTGGATGATCGGAGGATTGAATTATCAGGTTGAACACCACTTGTTTCCGGACATTTGCCATGTTCACTACCGAAAGATTGCCTCTATTGTTCAAAGTACAGCAGCTGAGTATCAACTGCCTTATTACTATAAAAAAACCTTTTTTCACGCTTTAAAGGCCCATTTTAAAATGCTCCATCAATTAGGAACGATGGAAGCAGTGCCTGTTAAAAGCCAAAACCATTAATCATGAATACTTCAAGAAAAAATAATCGCCCCAACTTTAGAGGGGCTCCAACTTCCCCGGGAAGACATCAACCTAAAAGAAAGGCTGTTTCTTCCTTGGACCCTAAGCTTTTGGTCAAAAAAGCTAAACCAACAGTTTCTCTGACTGGTCCCTCTTTAGGGAAAAAGTTCAGCGAACTACCTCTGGATTCTAAGCTTCAGCTTAATATCCAAAAGAAAGGATACACCAACCTTACACCTATTCAGGAGCAAGCAGTTCCTGTGTTATTGGATGGAAAAGATATGTTGGCGATCTCCAGAACAGGTTCTGGAAAAACTGCAGCTTTCTTGATTCCTCTGATCATGCGACTACTTAAGAAGCCTTTGGCCTCTTCGGTATTAATCGTTGCTCCTACCCGAGAACTTGCACTTCAGATCGGAGAAGAATTCAAAGGCTTGACACTGGGAATGAATTTTAGATGGGCCACCTTCATCGGAGGCACCAATCTTCAAAGCGATTTGAACCATTTGTCTCAGAAGCCTCAGGTTTTGATCGGTACTCCGGGAAGGCTATTGGATCTTGCGAGACAAAAAGTCCTTCATTTGAAACATGTCAACACCTTGGTTTTGGATGAATTTGACCGAATGCTGGACATGGGATTTATTCAGGATGTCAAGCGATTGGTGGAAATGATCGGGCCAAGAGAGCAAACGCTTCTTTTCTCCGCAACATTAGATCCTACTCAACAGAAGCTGATTTCAGGACTGTTGAATAACCCAGTGGAAATTCATGTGGATCCGGGAACAAGTGCGAATGAACATATCGATCAGGAAACCATTTTCGTCCCAGAAGGAGAAGATAAGTTTATGGTTTTGGAGAAGCTTCTTCGAAATCCTGAATTAAACAAAGTCATCCTTTTTGCAGAGACCAAAAGACTTGCTGATCGTCTTGCCAAGAAATTAGTCCAAGGTGGAATTACTGCCGGACAAATTCACGGAGACAAATCACAGAACTTCAGAAACCGAGTTTTAGGAGAATTCAAATCCGGAACTATCCGGGTTTTGGTAGCAACTGATGTAGCTGCCCGAGGAATCGATGTGGCTGATGTCAGCCATGTGATCAACTATCAAATGCCTATGACGATGGATGCATATATCCATAGAATTGGGCGAACAGGACGTGCCGGAAAAACCGGTAAGGCCATCACCTTTATCAATTGAGAATCCCTTTATGTCTAAGAATCAAAACACATTTATCAAGAAACAAAAGGCTGAACTCAAGAGAAGGAAGCAAAAAGAAAAATTAGAGAAAAAGCTTGAACGCAAGTCCCAACCCAAAGACGGGAGTCTAGAAAATATGACGGTGTATGTGGATGAAAATGGAAATCTTTCCGACCTCCCTCCTGCTCCGCCAGTACCAAAAAAACAATTAAATCAATCCAATTTCCTCAGCAGAAAAGCTGAACAAAACAAGTAAAATTATGAATGAAGGAACAGTAAAATTCTTTAATGATACCAAAGGCTTTGGTTTCATAACTCCAGATGACAACAGTGAAGATGTATTCGTACACCACACAGGTCTAGTACACGAAATCCGTGAGCGTGACAAAGTTACTTTTGACGTGGTTCAAGGTAAAAAAGGCGTTAACGCAGTTAATGTGAAGGTAGTAGGTTAATTCAAACCTATTTTATCAAAGCCCAGAAAGCTGGGGGTTAATCTTTATGAGATGTCCCTTGGTTTTCTGGGTTTTTATTTTTTCTAATTTTTTCAGATCCTGAAAGGTGAAAATAGAATACCAGATTACTCTTAGGTATATTTAAAAACCGTTTACCCAATCATTTTAAACCACTTACCCAGCTAATCCAAAAATTGTCATGAAATCTTTCAAGCTCCTACTGACTCTATTAATTCTAGCCTCTTGGGCATGTTCCGGTCCTGATGAATCCCAGAATAAAGTCATTACTGATGCTGCCAAGGCTCGCCTAGATTCTGCATTAAATGAAATGGTAGAATCAAGAATGGTGGCCGGAGCTTCGGCTTTGATTTTTGAAAAAGGCGAAGAAGTTTATTTCCATGCAACTGGCTTTGCAGATCGAGAGGCCCAAAAGCCCATGGGTAGAAATACCATTGCAATCATTTATTCCATGACCAAACCCGTAACCGGGGTGGCTCTGATGACCTTGTATGAAAAGGGAGCTTTTCAACTGGATGATCCTTTGGAAAAATATGCTCCTGAGTTTGCCAATATGCAGGTTTTCTCTGGAGTTGATTCCATTTCGGGAGTGATCAAACTGGAGCCATTAAACCGTCCAATAACCATCCGTGACATAACACGGCATACAGCCGGTTTTGCTATAAATCCTAATCAACCCGGATTAGGAGAATTGTTAAAAGCTGCCGATGCAGGAAATCCAAATAATACCTTGGTTCAAATGGCTGAGAAAATGGGTACAGTTCCCCTGATGTTTCAGCCGGGAACTCAATGGGCCTATGGACCATCTGTGGATGTTCAGGCATTTTTGGTTGAGAGACTTTCTGGAAAACCCTATGGAGAATATGTCAGGGAAAATGTCCTTGATCCTCTGGGAATGAGCGAAACCCGATACTTTGTTCCGGAGGCAGATAGAGGAAGAATGTCTGCCATGTACCGAAGAGGAGAAGATGAAAGTTTAAGCCAAGTCCCAGATTCCATTGCTCATGCATTCAATACCAAAGAATGGGCTTTGACTCCGGGAGGATATGGATTGACATCCACTTTGGATGATTACATGAAGTTTACCCAAATGCTAGTCAATGAAGGCACCTATAATGGAGTAACTATTCTAAAACCAGAAACTGTCCAATTAATGGCTACCAATCAATTGGATGACAGTGTTACCGAGCGGATGTTTCTACCTTCAAAAGGAAATGTAGGTTTCGGAATTGACTTTGCCGTAAGAGTGGCTCCTACTTCAAGTCCTGAAGAAAATATGGGTGTAGTTGGGGAGTTTTTCTGGGATGGAGCTGCCAGTACTTTATTCTGGGTCGATCCTAAGCATGATTTGACAGCAGTTTTATTTGTGCAAGTCATGCCATTTGCAGGACAAGTTCACAAGAAATTTAGAGATGCTGTCTATGGTCCCTATGTTGCCCAACCAGAAAAGAAGTAAACACTATAACTCATAATCTATTAAGCAAAAGGGTTGCGTTACTGCAGCCCTTTCTTATTTTGAAAACAAAGGAGGAAGCTTTTCCTCAAAGTCGGTGGCATCTTGGTAAGCTTTTGCCAGTTCCAAAATTTTACCTTCTTGGTAAAGATTCCCAAGCAAAGTCAAACTAGTTGGTCGACCCTTTTGATCCAAGCCATTGGGAATACTCAAGGCAGGATGTCCAGTCAAATTCGTAATTAAAAGTTGCCGACCTCTATTGGGTGGAGCTATGATCACATCAAAATCCTTGAATAGCGCATGTATATCCTCGATTAGTTGAGTCCTAACTCGATTCGCCTGAATGTATTCGACAGCAGGGATAAAGCGGGATTGACGCAGGGAATTAGCTCTAGAGCCTTCGTCCTGTTCCACCATTAAGTCCACCTCACCAGACCGAACCAATTCATCAAAAAAAGCACCTGCCTCGGCACGAAGAATAATGTCAAAAACCCCATAAGGGAAATTTTCCGGAAGTTCTATGGGAACCAACTCATATCCAATACTTTTAAAGACCTCCAATGAAGCCTGTAAATTCTTTCCTGAGTCTGTGGTGTCTTTTTCTATATCCTTTTTCAAATAAGCCAATTTTAAGGATTTGGCTTCTTTAGGGGAAAACTGAAAACCTACAGCATTTGTACTTGGGTCGCCAGAATCTTTTCCATAGATCGCTTGAAAAATGATCGCACAATCCTCGGCTGTTCTAGCCATTGGACCGATTTTATCCATAGACCAACTCAAACTCATGGCTCCAAAACGGCTCACTCGTCCATAAGTTGGTCGAAGACCTGTAATCCCTGTCCTTGCGGAAGGAGATGTTATCGACCCTAAAGTTTCTGTTCCAATTGCAAAAGGAACCAATCCTGCTGAGGTTGCTGCTCCGGAGCCTGCTGAAGATCCAGTTGCTCCTTGCGTTAAGTCCCAAGGATTTAAGGTCCTTCCACCAAACCAAACGTCTCCCCTTGCCAAAGCCCCCGAAACTAGCTTTGCAACCAAAACAGCCCCCTGTTCTTCAAGTTTTCTGACCACAGTGGCAGTTTCCTCGAATTCTTGATCTTTATAGGGCATTGCGCCCCAAGTGGTAGGATAGCCAGGGACTGAAAATAAATCTTTAATTCCATAAGGAATCCCATGTAATATGCCCCTAACCTTCCCGGCGGCTAATTCCTCATCTGCTTTTTTGGCCTGAGTAATCGCAAGCTCCTCCGTCAAAGTAATGACACTATGCAGTTGATTATCATATTTCTTGATTCGGGCGATAAAAAACTCGGTAAGCTCCAAAAAGCTGATTTTCTTATTTTGAATCAGGGATGCCAATTGGGGAATGGTATAAAAGGCCAATTGATTTCGATCTTCTGGGAGGTCTATATCCTTTGGAATTGAAAAAGTAGGAGCCTCCAGAAATTTAGGAAATTCAAATCCTTTCGGATGTGGGTCAAATTGGACGGCAGGAAAAGTCTCGTTGGAAATTGGATACATACGCATGCTGTCATATCCCAATTTATTTCTTGAGAGATAACCCTCCATGGTTTCGATTCTGCTTTTGTCAAACTCAATTCCTATTAATTTCTGAGCGTGGGTAATGTCCTTTTTGGTAAAACCATAAGGATTAGAGCGACATCCATAAATCAAGAGCCCGAAAAGAAATAAAAATGAAAACTTGAAAACTTTTCTCATGGTATCTATCTAGAGTATAGAATTAAAATTTGACTATAAGGCAAATTAGAAAAATTCAATTCCGGAAATAATTTTATTTGCCGATCGGCAAAATCCTAGATTGAAAACCTTTTCTTAAATAGTCAATCCATGAAATAATTCGCAATTTGAATATTCATTGCCACCCTAAACCCCATGGATCAATACCAATCTTTGTTCGAATACATAAACAGGTTGATTCCAATCGATAGGGATGAATTTGAGAAGCTAAGCCCTAATTTTCATTTTCAAAAAGCAAAGAGAAAGGAATTTATTCTTAGAGAAGGTGAGGTCTGTCAGGCCATCTATTTCATCCTAAAAGGCTCTTTTCGGATGTACCAAATCAACGAATCCGGACAAGAGATGATCAGGTATTTTGCCTTGGAGGATAAATTTGGGACAAACCTGACTAGTTTAATTGAGGGCAGTCCTTCCATGGAATTTATCCAAGCGATCGAAGAAACAGAATTCCTCAAAATTCATAAAACTGATTTTTTTCGATTGGTAGAAACCTCTCCACATTTCAATAAGGTCTACCGAAATATTTTAGAAAATGCCTACATCACTTCTCAGAAGCGGATTTACAAGCTTCAGGGAATGTCTGCTCTAGATAAATTAAAATGGCTTAACCAGCACTATCCCGGAATATTAACAAGAATTCCGAGCCGGATGATTGCTTCCTATTTAGGAATCACCCCTTTTACCCTAAGTCGGCTCAAATCCGAATTGAACTGAGACAAAGTATTGTTCTAGAGCAAGAATCAAGAAATTTTCAAAGCTTAGGTTTGTAGTGAATTAAGTTTCACTTCCCATGACTAAAGGCTTTCTCTCTAAAAAATTCCTTCTTTTTTCTTTAGCATTCCTCAGCGGTCTAGCTTCATGGGCTCAAAGCCCTGTCCCTCCCACTCCAGTTGAATTTATGTTTGGGAATAGAAAATTAGATTTTCAACTAGTCTACAAGAAAAACTTTACACCAGAAAGCAAATTCAGCCTTTTGACGATTTCTGTTTTTAGTCACAATTATGATCCAGAAGTCACTCTGGGAAATTCCATTGTGGTTCCGGTACAGGTAAATTATGCTTTAGGAAAAAAAGGATTTGCATTGGCTGGAGGTGTTGAGGCAAACTCAATAGCAGGAGTCAATACATTTGGAGGACTAGCTCACAATTTTGCCAACCGAAAGTTTCTTGCCATAACTGTCTGGAGTTTCTTCTTTAATGAAGGAAAAGACATGAAACTATTTGGTTTATATGAGTTTAAACCTCAGTTAAACGAAAAATGGACTTGGTACAACAGAATGCAATTTGTCTACAATACCAGCCTTTCGGAATCAGTCCACAATCGAAGTTTCCTTTATTTACGTTCGGGTTTGAAAACCGGACCTTTGGCCTTTGGTTTAGGAGCAGATTGGGATGCTTATGGTCCAAATAAGATCAATAAAGGCAATTTTGGAGTATTCACCCGCTGGGAATTTTAAAAGAATTCAGATAATTCGATGCGGTTTGTTTAACTTAAATGAGTTAAAGCCAATTTTAAAACAAAACCAGCACGTATGAAAACCCAACTATTATCCATTGCGGCCTTGGCATTGGCCGTTTTTTCCTGCAGTCCAAGATCTCAGGAAGACTCCGACAATCGATTTGAAGAAACCAGAGATATTTCTGGAGTTTCAAGATTGAAAATCAGCGGAGTATTTAATGTAAATCTTATCCAATCGGATCAGGAATCCATCAGCATCGATGGGAGCCAGGAACTATCAGAGAATTTGAAAATCACTCAAGAAGGAGATCTTTTGACCCTGGATTTGGAGGAATTGAAAGGTGGTTTCTTTAAAGATCAAAAACTGGAGGTGAATCTGAGTATTTCAGACCTGAGAAGTTTTGAATTTGAAGGCGTCGGAAATATTAAAACTCAATCGGCATTTAACTTGGAAGAAATTACCATCAACGGTGAAGGAGTTGGAAATATCTCCATGGAAATCAATGCGAAAAAGATTGATGCTGATCTGAATATGTTGGGAAATATGAACCTGAAAGGAAAAGCGGATCTATTCAATTTAAAAAATGAGGGTATTGGAAATATTGATGCTTCAGAATTGATTGTTCAGGATGTGAATTTGCAAAGCTCTGGAATTGGTCGAGTTGCTGTCCACTGTGAGAATGAAATTTCCCTGGATGTTTCAGGTATCGGAGAAATTAAATACACCGGAAATCCAACTGTTATCAGAGATAATGTAAGCGGAATCGGCAGGGTAAATAGAAATTAACCCAATTTCCCCTAAGTAATTAGGGTTTGCTTTTCAGCAAACCCTCTTTTGTTTTTCTCAATTCTGGGTAAAAGCACATTGGGAATTTTCAGGCTTCCAAATCACTTTTCCTTCCTTCACATCATCAGGTTGAATTCCGTCTTGTTGCCCAATATATCCCAAACTATTTCCCTGACAATCAAAAATCGGTACCGCATAACTGCAGAAAGGGCAACAGCTTTGTACCAAAAAAATGGTCTTTCCCCTATAGGTAGATTGGACTACGTAATTGTATTCACTTAAGGAATAGCCTTCAATTTCTGTAATTAGATTTTTGAGCCAGGCTAAATCTTCAATTGGATTTTCCGTTCCGCAAGCTCTAGGTCCCTCTTGATCTTGGCAAGACCACAATCCTAGAATGAGAACAAGAATTGGGAAAAGTTTTTTCATGAGTTTGTCTTTTGGAACTAGACGAAACATGGGACAATTGAGCTACACCCAAAGGGGAATTTCACCATTTTTTCAGTTGCTCATAGACTAGATGCAAGGGAAATCCCATCACCGTAAAGTATGAACCCTGAATTGAACTCACTCCAATAAACCCAATCCATTCCTGAATCCCATAGGCTCCAGCCTTGTCAAATGGTTTGTATTTCCGGATATAATGCCAAATTTCATCTTCTTCCAAAAATCGAAAAGTCACTTTTGCCTCATCTTCCAAAGTGGTACTTTTTGATTTATCCTTCAGTGTAACCGCCGTCATTACCGTATGGGTGGATCCAGATAAACTCTTGATCATATCAAAAGCTTCTTCCTCGTTCTGAGGTTTTCCAAGAATATGCCCCTTTTCGATTACCACCGTGTCTGAGGTAATGAGAATTTCTCCTTCTAAAAGCTCCTGAGGATAACTATCCGCTTTTAATTTGGACAAATAGGCTGCAACATACTCAGCAGGAACTTCATCAGGAATTGTTTCGTCCACATCCAAAGACTGAACACGAAATTCTACCTCAAGCCCTTTGAGCAACTCCTGCCTTCTAGGTGATCCAGAGGCCAAAATGATTTTTTTATCCTTGAGTTTATTTAAGAAAGGCTCCATAATCGTAGTCAAATTCAGCTTGATTGATGCTTGCAAAGAGCAAACCTCCCAGCGCTTTTGGATAAAAGTAAGTAGATTTTTGTGGCATTACAGTTCCGGACTTACAAACATCCAGAACTTGAGACAATTCTATTTCTCGGGTGATTATGGCAAAGCTTGCCTTACCGCTTTTCACCTCACGTATGCATCTGGAGAAATTTCGTTCAAAGGCCAATTGATCTGATTTCCGTTGATCTTCGGGACTAAGGCCAAGGATTTTCTCAAAAAGCACATCATGCAAAACCACCAAATCCAGCTTACGAAGGGCTTCTGGAAGTTCGGGTCTCACCAAACCCCATTTTTCAGGTTTTAGCTTGATGATCCAGGCCACTTCTTGAAAAACCAAACCAAAGGACCATTGTCTTTGAAACGTATAGGTAGTCAATTCCTCAGGATCTCCGAAAACACGCATATCAAACCACTCCCCTAGCTTTTCTAACAACTCCTGCTCCCCAATCTCTAAACCATAAAATAAACGATGGGTAGGAAGAATTTTAAGATGATTCCCATGCACATTAGTCAAATACATCAAGTGATAATCAGAACCTTTCCATTTGGCATCTGGGAATGTATTTTCTTGTTGCTTTCGGTAAGCAATAGCTCCTTCCAGTCTATGATGTCCGTCAGCCAGAATTACTTTTTTTTCTTTCAAAACGGCCAAAAACCTGGAAATAACTTTTGCATCATGGATCACAGCCAAGACCTCGCGAACACCTTGGTAATCCTCCAACTCATAAATCGGCGAACACATAGCCGCATCCATGTAGGCTTCAAGTTCATTGCTTTCGTCTTCATACAAGCCATGGGTCGGGCTTACCTGGATTTCAGTGGCTTTGAGCAAATCTATCCGGTCATTAACAGCAGAGACAATAGTACTTTCATGACGAAGGATTTCTTTCTCTTCCCAATCATAGGCCTTTATCTGAGCGATAAAACCCTTTCTGCATCGCTCCTCCAAATCTCCCGGAAGTCGGAAATACTGATAATACACATAGATTCCCGGAAGATAATCTTGAACGAGGATCTTGTCTTCTTTCCATTTCTTTAGGATTCTTGCCGCATTTTCAGCTGGAAAATCTCCCTGAGGTACTGAAAGGTGAATGCTATTCAGAGGATTTTGATACAATAATTCCCGCTGCTTCGCAGAAACTACATCAAACAAAGGAGCAGTTAATTCTTCGATAGTTCCATTAAACTGATCTCCATACCTCCAAGCTTTTAGGGGTAAAATCTCCGCCATCAGATCAATCTATTTTTCCAGTTGGTGGTAGGTAAGGTGTTTTTTGGAGTTTTTGGGTTGATTCTATTCTCTTCTTTTTCATAGAAAACCACAGCCATTGCAGCCAGAATCTGCTTTTCTTCATCAGAAAAAACAGGTTCTAGTTTCTCAGGAGTAAAATACCTCTCTACAAATTTGGTATCGAACATCCCTGAGGTAAAGGCTTCATGCTGCAAGGCAAATCGGCAAAAATCCAAAGTGGTTTCAATTCCCGTGATTCTATAATCATTGATGGCGCGAATCATCCTGTCGATCGCATCTTGACGATTTTCTCCATGCGTGATCAGCTTGGCAATCATCGGATCATAATAAATCGGAATATCCATTCCTTCCTCAAATCCATCATCTACCCTAATTCCAGGTCCTTGAGGTCTTCTGTAAGTGATCAACTTTCCGATATCTGGTAAAAAGTTGTTTTTCGGATCTTCTGCATAAACCCGAATTTCCACCGCATGCCCGTAGATTTTTAAGTCTTCTTGGGCAAATGGAAGGGGATTTCCTTCGGCAATTCGAATTTGTTCTCGTACCAAATCTTTCCCAGTGATCATCTCCGTCACCGGATGCTCCACTTGAAGACGGGTATTCATCTCCAAAAAGTAGAAATTCAATTGATCGTCGACGATAAACTCCACAGTTCCTGCACCATAATAATTACACGCCTTGGCTACACCAACAGCTGCTTCACCCATGGCTTTTCGCATTTCAGGCGAAACCACCGCTGAAGGGGCTTCCTCAATTACTTTTTGATGACGTCTTTGGATGGAGCATTCTCTTTCAAAGAGATAAACAGTATTTCCATGCTGATCACCAAGAACCTGAATTTCAATATGTCTCGGAGAAGTAATGAATTTCTCAATGAAAACAGCCCCATCTCCAAAAGCAGACTGAGCCTCTGATACAGCTCGCTGCATTTGCTCCTCAAATTCGACTTCGGATTCTACTATCCTCATCCCTTTTCCTCCTCCCCCAGCAGAAGCCTTGATCAAGATCGGATAGCCAATTTCGGCGGCTTTCTTTTTCGCAGCAGAAATATCCGAAATAGCCTCTTCTGTACCCGGCACCAAAGGAATATTGTATTTGGCTACAGCTTGCTTTGCTGCCAATTTACTTCCCATCACCTCAATTGATTCAGGAGAAGGACCTACAAAAATGATCCCTGCATCAGTTACTTTTTTTGCAAAGCCTGCATTCTCTGAAAGGAATCCATATCCTGGATGGATTGCATCTACATTTAATTCCTTACAAACCTGAATTATTTTGTCTCCCAATAAATAGGATTGATTGGAAGGCGGAGGCCCTAAGCAAACGGCCTCATCTGCAAATTTTACATGGGGAGAAAGTCGGTCAGCTTCGGAATAAACCGCAACAGTGGAAATACCCATTTCACGGGCTGTCCTCATGATTCTGAGGGCAATTTCCCCACGGTTGGCGACTAGTAGCTTTTTAATATTTGGCATAGTTCACTAAAGATTATTTGGGTAGACAAGAAGTCCAAAAGCGAAATAAGGAAAATAATCTGAGGATTTGGGGACAGAAATTCCAAAAAACTGATTTTTGGTTCAAAGGTAGAATAATCTTATTTTTGGCCGATTTTAATCCAAAATCACTCAACTCGCATTTACACTAAATTCAAACTGCTTTGGATCTATTTGCAAAATTAAAAACGAATATGGGACCCTTGGGCAAACACTCTGAGTTTGCTGACGGGTATTGGTCATTTCCTAAACTTGAGGGCGAAATTGCTCCCCGCATGAAATTCAAGGGAAAAGAAGTTCTCACTTGGAGTTTAAATAACTACCTCGGACTTGCTAACCACCCAGAAATCAGAAAGGCTGATGCCGACGCTGCTGCCAAATGGGGCGCCGCCTATCCTATGGGAGCCCGTATGATGTCCGGCCAAACTAATCTTCACGAACAATTAGAAGACGAATTGGCTGCATTCGTAGGCAAAGAAAAATCCTACCTGTTGAATTATGGCTATCAGGGAATCATGTCTGTGATCGATTCTATCTTGGATAGAAAAGACGTGGTGGTTTATGACTCCGAATGTCATGCCTGTATTATTGATGCCTTGAGGATGCATTTGGGTAAGCGCTATGTATACCCTCACAATGATATCGAGAGCTGCGAGAAGCAATTGGAAAGAGCTACCAAATTAGCCGCTGAAACTGGCGGTGGAATTTTGGTGATCACTGAAGGTGTATTCGGAATGACCGGAGACCAAGGAAAGCTCAAAGAAATTGTAGAGCTAAAGAAAAAGTTTGAATTCAGACTTTTGGTTGACGACGCCCACGGATTCGGAACTTTGGGTAAAACCGGAGCTGGTGCAGGTGAAGAGCAAGGAGTTCAAGATGAGATCGATCTTTACTTCTCCACTTTCGCAAAATCTATGGCATCTATTGGTGCATTTATCGCCGGAGATGCTGATGTGATTTTGTTTTTGAGATATAATATGCGTTCTCAGATTTTCGCGAAATCTCTTCCAATGCTTTTGGTTGAAGGTGCTCTTAAGCGTCTTGAACTAATCAGAACACAGCCTCAGCTGAAAGATAACCTTTGGAAAATCGTCAATGCACTTCGCGATGGCTTGCATAAAAATGGCTTTAGCACCGGTAAATCAAATTCTCCGGTAACTCCAGTGGTTTTGAACGGAACTGTGGGTGAAGCCGCAGCACTTTCCATGGACTTGAGAGAAAACTACGGAATCTTCTGTTCAGTGGTGATTTACCCAGTGGTGCCTAAAGGCATGATTATCTTGAGATTAATCCCAACTGCTGTTCATACCTTGGCTGATGTGGAAGAGACCATAACGGCTTTTGCTGCGGTAAAAGACAAGCTGGTTTCTGGAGTTTACAAGAATTCTGAGATCGCTCTTTCTTTTGGAGAATAAAAAATTTTTCAAAAAAAAAGGCCTCTGGATTGAATTAGAAAGTATTTGGACTATATTCGATCACAGTAAACTTATCATCAACCTAAAAAATAAACTTTTACTATGAGCAGATTTAGTGAAGTAAAAAATCTAGTAATGAGCTTAGAAGCTGATTTCGAAAAATTTTATGACAAGGGAAATCAGGCTGCTGGAACTCGAGTGAGAAAAGGTATGCAAGAGCTAAAGAATTTGGCTCAGGATATCAGAACCGAGGTTCAGAACAAGAAAAACGCCGGTTGATCCGAAACAAGATAAAAAAGGGTGGTTCGAAAGATCACCCTTTTTTTATGCCATTTAATTTTTTGAATTTTCTAATCTATCGATGCCAATAAATGGTCTAAGGCAATTGAAAGCTTTTCCTCGTCAAATCGATTTCCTGTTGTAAGAACCCCTGTTCCAACCCCCATCCAGGCAATTTCCAAGTTATTGGCATCCTGAATTAAAAAAATCACTTTTCCGATCATCCCCTTATTAATTACAAACTTACTTCTTCCTCCCGAGGAGCCACTGATCCCATTGGGCGAATAAATAAATGGACCGGGTGAAGCATAAGTTTGACCAAGTTCTTGGATAAACTCCCTAGTCACCAAAACAGATTGAATCAAAAAGTCTGGATTTTCATCTGATTGCTCAAATCCATATTCCAGAAGACGATCTTGAAATACCTTGGTGAGTTCATTATTTCGCTTTTCCTTGAAAGGAGTCTCTACCATTTTAAAAGTTTGATAGCCCTTGATATTCTCTTTGTCGGATAAAGAATCAATGGTTATGGTATCGGAAACTTTGCAAGAGAACATTAGGGCTGCAACTCCCATTAGTATAAAAATTCGTTTCATCATTTTTTGGGTTAGGTTGAAAATTAAGAAAGATTACGTTGATTTTCTACCTAAAGTTTCACGGATCAGAATTTAAAGCGGAATAATCAAAGAAAAACCATTTGGACCTAGGCTTAAATTCTGAACTAGCCCAGGCAAATCTTTGGCATGCGCATGATGAAAACCATACATAACTCCGTCAAAAGCCATTAAAAATGCCCCCTGAAGGATAATAGACTTCCCAAATCCCACCAATCGTTCGTTGTCTTTTCTCAGTCCTCTTTCTTTTAAATACAAGCCACCAGCCATGTAGGCTACATCGAGAGCAGCATTCACCAAAAGAACTTTCTCAATTCCTTGCTGAGCTTCAAGGGTTGCCCAAAAATCAGTTCCGGGAACTTCCTTAGTAGCTTGCCAATATCCAAAACCAGCAATGGCTAAATTGACAGTATTCCAATAGAGGTTCATTTGGTGAAAAGCTTTCACTTCCCCAGAAGTCTGACTGGCCCCTATCCCACCCCATATCATATTTCCAACTGCCCAGGAACCCAAAATCAACATTCCTTTTTGGTTGTAATCCAGTCTAACCGAATTGAAATCTTTGAGAGCGGGAATTTCTTGGGCCAGCAAAGGAATAACTCCAAGTCCGAAAAAAACCAGTAGAAATATTCCGAGACGGATTGAATTGGATGCTTTCATAGGTTTAAAACTAGGAATAAGTTGATTGGTTTTTATTTTATCCAAGTCAGGTAAATCATCCTCACTCCATAAAAAATAATCAAGAGGCCTACGGTTTTATTCAGGATTCCCATCACCCTTGGAGTTACAAATCTCGAAAGCTGCTTGGCTATAAAAGCCTTGAGAAGGTCAATACAAAAGACCGTCACTAGTATTCCAGAATAATAAGCAAACACATTTCCTTTGGTCCAATTCACCTTCAGGGAAACCAAACTTGCAATAGAAATCCAGAATAAAAGGACAAAAGGATTAACCCCATTGACTCCAAATCCTTTTGCAAATGCAGTCTTTTTCGAGAGGTTGGAAAAACTCAAACCACCTGTATTCGGTCTTTCAACCCTCTTTTTAAGTAAAGACTTTAAGCCAAAACCTATTAAAATAAGTCCTCCAACATATCCCAGTATTTTCTCAAAGAGAGAAACATCCGCTAATAGCTTCACTCCAAAATAGGTAAGCAAAACATACAGGGTATCGCTGCACAAAATCCCAAGGGCCAAAACCATCGCATACCGAAAGCCATGCTGGAGGCTATTAGTGATTAGTGTGAAAAATACGGGACCAACTATTACACTTAGCAAGAGACCCATACTCACACCTTCCAGAAGGGAACTTTCCATTTAACTAGCTTTTGGAGTGATTGGAAATGAGCAACCCAAAGTTTGATTCATAATGATTCTTATTCGAGGGATTGAGCTTGTTTTTAAACAAATTGCTAAGGATTGCGATATCTTTGTTTGAAGCCTTTTGGCAAATGTGAATACAAAAATTTGAAAATGGACATCAAAGCCAATCTCGAAACAGTAAAAAAATCATTCATTAATCCAGGTTGCAAATTAATTGCTGTCAGCAAAACCAAACCCATTGAGGATCTCAAAGCTGCCTATGAAGCTGGAATTCGGGACTTTGGAGAAAACAAGGTTCAGGAAATCCAAGCGAAACAACCCCAAATGCCTAATGATACTCGCTGGCATATGATTGGACACTTACAGAGCAATAAGGTAAAATACATCGCTCCATTTGTCTACCTGATTCATGGGGTAGATTCATTTAAGCTGCTCAAAGAAATTGATAAGCAGGGCAAAAAGATTGATCGAAAAATTCCTGTTTTGCTTCAAATTCACATTGCTGAAGAAGAAAGTAAATTCGGTTTTGACTTAAAGGAATTGGAGGAAATGCTCAACTCTCCTGAATTTTCAAACCTTACCCATGTGACCATAAAAGGCCTAATGGGAATGGCAACTTTTACAGAAAATGAAAACCAAATCAGAAAAGAATTCAAAGGTCTGAAATCTCTTTTTGAAAGCTTAAAAACAAGAAATCTTCCTGACTTTGTAAAACTGGAAGAGCTATCCATGGGTATGAGCGGAGACTATCTTATTGCCCAAGAAGAAGGGAGTACGATGGTGAGGATTGG
Organism: Algoriphagus boseongensis; assembly: GCF_004362805.1. GTDB lineage: Bacteria > Bacteroidota > Bacteroidia > Cytophagales > Cyclobacteriaceae > Algoriphagus > Algoriphagus boseongensis. Next base: position 760,362 of record NZ_SNYF01000005.1, on the reverse strand, counting down.
TTCAGCTATTTTTGGAGCTAGAAATTATTCTGGAGCATGAAAGGAAAAACAATTTTGATGATCGCCGGACTATTTGGTGCCTTGGCCGTTGGTTTGGGAGCTTTTGGAGCGCATGGATTGGCTGATATTTTACAAAAAACCGGAAGAACAGAAACCTATCAAACAGCGGTTAGCTATCACTTTTATCATTCCTTAGCCCTATTCCTTTTGGGTATTTTAGCTCTGGTCAAGCCAGAATGGAAGAGTTTAAACTTCGTGGCTTGGTCTTTCATTCTTGGAATTTTGATTTTCTCAGGCTCCCTTTACATTCTTTCTTTAAGTGGAATCACATGGCTGGGAGCCATCACTCCACTTGGAGGAGTTGGGTTCATCATGGGATGGCTAGGATTGTTTTATGCTGCTTTGAGACATGATCAAATCCTTACCAAATAAACTCTTTACCCTCCTTTTTTTCCTTTTGGTTTCAAAAGGACTGGCCCAGACAAGTAGGGAAAACTACATTGCCTTGGACCGGGCCCTCGGGGATCAAAGCTTTTTTAGCGGGCATCTCACGGGATTCCTGCTTTATGATTTGGATTCCCAGCGTGTACTTTTTGAAAAAAACTCTCAGATCAGATTTATCCCTGCCTCGACAACCAAGCTTTGGACCTTGTTCGCAGCAAGCCTGATCCTGCAAGACAGTACGCAAACGCTTCGGTATGTGAGTTCAGGAGATACTTTGAAAATCTGGGGAAGCGGTGATCCAAGTTGGAAGTACAAGGAATTCAAACAACCTGATTTTCAAAAATTTCTTTCACCCTACAAAATCATCCAATTTTCAGATGCCAATCAAGTTTCTCCAGCTTTCGGGTATGGATGGCAATGGGATGACTACTATTATGACTATTCTGCAGAGCGAAGTAGCCTGCCGATATATGGGAATTTAGTAGAGGTCAAAAAAGTCGGCAATCGCCCCGAAGTCTTCCCTAAAAGATTTCAATCCTCCATTTCTATAACTGATAGGACCATTCGAGAATTGGAGCGAAAATTCCATTCCAATGGGTTTGAATACAATCCAAACAACTTCTCAGGCGGAGAAAGATTTATCCCTTTGATCACCAGTCCTCAATTGACGGTGGAATTGGCCACAGAAATCACCGGTAAAAAATGGATCTATAAACCAGAAAAACTACCGGCAGAAAATCAGATTTGGAGAGGTGCTGCATTGGCCCCTTTGCTCCAAGAAATGATGCTGGAGAGCGATAATTTCATTGCTGAGCAGATGCTTTTTATGGTTTCCGATCGCCTGTTCCAAACTTTGGATACGGAGCGAGCCATTGAATACATGGTAAAAACCTACTTAGGAGACTTACCTGATTCGCCAAAATGGGTAGATGGTTCCGGCCTTAGCCGACACAATTTATTTACTCCAAGGTCTATGGTGGCTTTGATGGAAAAGCTTTACAGAGTTCTTCCAGAAAGTCAACTTTACTCGCTTTTACCAACCGGAGGACAAACAGGAACTTTGAAAAACAGCTTTCAAGCTGCTCAGCCTTATATTTTTGCCAAAACCGGCACCATGAGTAACAATTACAGTCTGGTAGGTTTGATCAAAACCAAAAGTGGTAAAACCTATTGTTTTGCCTTTATGAATTCCAATTATCCTTACTCTGCTTCAGTTGTCCGAAAAGAAGTAGAAAAGGTGATGATTCTGGTCAGAGATATTTTTTAAATTTTTTTCATTTCTCTGTAAGGTTTTTCACCTAACTGGGTCTAAAGAAGAAAAAACTAAACCCATGAAAAAGTTTATTCTTCTATTCTTTGTGATTTTCTCCAACGTATCCTTGAGCTTTTCCCAAGAGCTTCAAGTAAAAGTTTCCGGAAAAGGACCTGCTGTTTTACTGATTCCTGGACTCGCTTCTTCCGGAGAGGTTTGGGATGAAACTGTGGAAAATCTTTCCCAAAATTTCGAATGTCATGTAGTTACCCTTCCAGGATTTGGGACTAATCCTTCCACAGACTTACAGGCTGGTTTCATTTCTACTATGGAAAACTTGCTGGAGGAATATATTAAGAAGCAACCCAAACAAATTATCCTTATTGGACACAGTTTGGGAGGATTTCTTTCTCTTCACTTGGCAAAAAATCTTCCCGATAAAATCGAAAAAGCAGTCATAGTGGACTCCTACCCCTTCTATTCCGCAGCCTTCAATCCCGCAGCTTCAGCCGAAAATATGAGGCCAATGGCCGAGCAAATGAAAGAATTAATGCTTGCTCAAAGTCCAGCTCAATATCGGGCTCAGCAAGAAGCTACCCTACCAATCATGACCTCCAATTCGGAAAAATTGCCTTTGGCGGTAGAATGGAGCCTGCAAAGCGACAGATTGACCACGGCCCAAGCTATGTATGAGTTGATGACTAATGACTACCGAGAGGATTTAGCCGAAGTGAATACTCCACTATTGGTTTTAGGTGCTTGGTATTCTGGGAAAAACTATGGTTTGACAGAGGAAAGTGTGCTACAAAATTTTCAAAATCAATACCAATTGGCTCAAAATGTCCAAATTGAAATGGCTCCCACAGCTCATCATTTTATCATGTGGGACAACCCTGAGTGGTTTTTGGAACAATTAAATCAGTTTCTTAAATGAAGTCCCAGAAAGAAATACAGTTTGAAAAGATCTACCAGGATCACAAGGACAAGGTCTTTAGACTCTGTTTGGGATTTATGAGAGATCCAGACCTTACCAAGGACCTCTTTCAGGAGATTCTGATCAAAATCTGGAGAAATCTAGACTCATTCAAAGGTGAAAGCGAAATCAGCACCTGGATCTACAGAATCGCTTACAATACTGCTTTGACCTTTTCGGCAAAAGAAAAAAAGAAGGAGGAGAAGAATTCTGAAATACCAGATCATCTGGATTTTGCAGAGCCTGAAAACAAAATTTCAGAAACTGAAAATCAGCTTCAGCTACTTTATTCCGCTATTTCCGAACTCCCTAAACTCGACAGGGTCATTGCAACCCTTCTTCTTGAAGGAAGTCCTTACAAAATGATCTCAGAAATCACTGGCATTTCTGAAAACTATGTGGCAGTCAAAGTCAACCGAATCAAAGCCACGCTTACTCAAAAACTCAATCCTCAAACTCATGGAAACTAATTTCAACGATATACAGCAACTTTGGCAAAGCCAGAAAGCCACTAATTTTGACCTCAGTGGACTAATTCAGCAAATGAAAGCCACTGAAAAGAAGCAAAAAATGGAATGGATGATTGGACTGATTTGCACTCCGATTACCATTGTAATTTTGACTTTTGTTCTTCCGCTTAAAGACAGTGTATTTGGTCTACTCGCTCTCTTACTTATCAGCCTTGGAATGGGATGGGTAATCTGGCTAAACAGCAAATCACTCCTTAGAAAGGTGGAAAATTCTGACCTATACAATCAACGGGACTATTTGGAGGAACATATCCAAAAGCTAAAACTCCGCGGAAAAATCATCCAAAAGCACATGATAACCTATGGTGTTTTATTGGCTGTGGCCATTAATCTGGGATATTTGGCAGTTTTGGCTCCACTTAGCTTACAAGCTAGGCTGAGTGCCCACATTGGTGCTACGCTATTGATAGCATTCGTCATGTGGTTTACTTTAAGAAAAAAGAGAAAGGCCTTTGAAAAAAATTCCCAACCTATCATCGAGAGTCTGGAAAAATTACTGTCAGAATTAAAAAATTGAATTCAAACCCTGTCAATGGACAGGGTAATTCATAAAGCATGTATCAGAAAAAGAAAGTATTTTTCCACCTGAATTTCTCTGAACATGAACAAACGATCTTTTCTCAAATCCATAGGATTGGTAGCTGCCACAGCCCCGTTTCTGAGTTTTGATTCAAAAAAATCCTCCTCGCCCATTCGACTTTTACCCAATCCTATCAAAAAAGGAGATAAAGTTGGGATAATCAGTCCCTCTGCGGCTACTGCTGACCGAATGGAATTCACCTATGCCAAGGAAGCGATGGAGGCCTTGGGATTTGAGGTAGTTTTGGGAGAAAATCTCAAAAATCGGTTCGGTCATTTGGCTGGGACTGATGAGGAAAGAGCCGCAGATCTTAATGCGATGTTTGCGAACCCCGAAATCAAAGCTATTATCTGCATTCGAGGAGGATCTGGAGCAGCTAGAATTCTGCCTTTGATAGATTATTCTGTTGTCAAAAACAATCCTAAGCCGATTCTAGGCTATTCGGATATCACGGCTCTACATTGTGCTCTTCATAGCCAAACTGGTTTGATTTCTTTCCATGGACCAAATGGATCAGGAAGCTGGAATAGCTTTAATGTAAAGCAATTTGAAAAAGTGTTTTTTGAAAAGTCATTAGTCACTTATAAAAACGAAGCAAGCAAAGGTGATGAATTGGTAGTCAAGGCCAACAGAATCCAAACCCTTACTTCCGGCATCGCTGAAGGAAAGATTTTGGGAGGAAATTTGACCGTGCTTTCAGCTTTATCAGGGACTCCTTATTATCCTGATTTTCAAGATGCTATTTTATTCATTGAAGACATCGGAGAAGACCCTTATCGAATCGATCGGATGATGAGTACCTTACAATTGAATGGCACCTTAAGCAAAATCAAAGGCTTTGTTTTTGGACAATGCAATGACTGCAAACCCGGAGGTGGATATGGGGCAATGACCGTAGATGAAATCATGGACCAATACATCAAGCCTTTAGGAATTCCAGCCTATATCGGTGCTATGATTGGTCATATTCCCAAACAATTTATTATCCCTGTAGGTGCCCAAGTCAGACTAAATGCTAACGAAGGAACTATCACTTTAACAGAGCCTATCTTTCAATCTTAAATACGATGAATCTATTTTCCTCCTTTTTCACTTTTGGTTTACTGATAATTTCCATGCTTCACACTACTGAAAACTCAATTCCTCAAGAAGAAAAACTCACCTATTTAGCGCTAGGCGATAGTTATACCATTGGTGAGGGAGTTGCAGAAAACGAGCGATATCCGAATCAATTGGTATCAGCATTAGCCCAACAAGGAAAATTTTCCTTTTCCAAACCTCAAATCATAGCCAAAACAGGTTGGACAGTGGACGAATTGGAAGCAGGAATTCAAGCGGCGAATACTTCTTCTGAAGGGTATGATTTGGTCACCTTACTCATTGGCGTAAATAATCAATACCGAGGCAGACCAGTTTCAGATTATGAAAAAGAATTTGAGGCCATGCTTAAAAGAGCTATTTCTTTAGCCAGGGGCAAAAAAGAGCACGTGGTCGTGATTTCGATCCCAGATTGGGGAGTTTCCCCTTTTGCAACAAATAAAGGAGTAGATCCTAAAAAGGTAGCCAGTGAAATTGACGCCTATAACTCCGCAAAAGAAAAGATATGTAGCCAATATGGAGTAGCCTTCGTTGAGATCACTAAAGACTATAGAAAGATCGGAGCGAAGCCTGAAATGGTGGTCGACGATCAACTTCATCCCTCTGGCTTAGTCTATTCCAGATGGACTGAAAAAATTCTTAAAGAGGTTCAAAAAATGAAATTCTAGCATGAAAACTATCCTACTCCTCCTCAACCTTCTTTTAATGGCTACAACTTGTCAAAAAGAACAAACAGAAGAATTCGAAACAGAAATCTGGTGGATTAATTCCGCTCGGGTTGATTGTGTTGGAGTAAGCCAAATGACCTGCTTTCAAATTCAAAAAGAAGCAGAATGGGAATCAGGGAAGTGGAAACTGTTTTATGATGCAATTGAAGGATTTGACTATGAACCTGGATTTTTATACCAAATCAAAGTAGAGGTAACCAAAAAGAAAGAGCCTATTCCAGCAGATGCCTCTTCCCTTTCTTACAAATTGGTCGAAGTAATCAGTAAAAAACCGGATCCAAGATTGGCACTGACGAATATCTGGAAGGTGATTTACGTGGGAAGATTTCAAGACCCGAAATCTTCAAATAAAAACGAACCCTTGATTTTTGAATTCCAAGGATCCGAGGGTACTTTTTTCGGAAATATGGGTTGCAATACTGTCAGAGGGGGATTTTCTATTCCTGGGGATTCTAAAATTCTGCTTGGCCCCGGGGCAAGCACGATGATGGCATGTCCTAATATGGAAGTGGAACTTGATGTGCAAAAAGCACTAGAAAAAATCAGAACCTATAAAATCGAAAATAGGATTCTTTACCTAATGGATGAGGAGGGTAAAAATCTGATGATGCTACAGGCGGTGGATTAGGAGAAGCATTTTTGCAAAATCAACAAAAATTTTGTTCGTGCTTTGCGTTTTCTGAGAGTTGATTTGAATGGATAGGGTTTAGTTTTGAATTGTTCTATTTTTAAAATTCAGTGAGAAGAAACGCATATCTGTTGTTTTTATGTCTACTATTTTCCTGTACTGAAAAAGAGACAAAAATCATTTGGGTCTATCCGTATCGACTTGGTACCGAGTTTTACCCCAATGCCGAAGCAGGAATTTTTTTTCTTACTCAAGATAAAGAAGAGCTGGATTACTCTAGCTGGAAACGCCGAACTGAGAGTTTCGAGATTAAAGGGTTTGAATATGAAGAAGGGTATTTTTACAAGCTAAAAGTAGAATATGAAGCGGATCAGCCTCCTCAAAAACTGAAATTGAAATCGGTACTTGAGAAAAGGAAAGATTATATAGGCAATATCGAGGGGGCCTGGAAAAATATCCCTCTACCCGACCAACCCTATTTTCCAATTTTTATTCGAATACAAAAACTAAGCAGAACGCTCGAAACTTATGGAGGTTGTTTTAGGGGAATCACAGGTATGGGGGAAGTAGGGGAAAGAAAAATCCAATTAGTGGATACCTATTATCGATTGGAGGCCGATAAAATTTGCTTAGCCCAAAGCCCAATTCAAGAAGGAGGTTTTAGCTTTGTCCAATCCACCACACACTATCAACTCACACCGGATGGCTTTTTGGAGTTTTTTGATGAAAAAGGAAATCTCCTGATACGATTCCAGCCATCCGAGTAAAAATCTCTTTTATCCGTCCTTTTTGACCGCTTTTTGAAAAGGATATGCTTATTTTCACATCGGAAAATTTTCAAAGATTTCCCATCGGATAAAGTACATCAACCCATGAAAATCATCTGCATCGGCCGGAACTACGCGGCTCATATTGAGGAACTGAAAAATGAAAAACCTGGCAAACCTGTCGTTTTTCTTAAACCAGATACTGCTTTGCTTAAAGCAGGAGCACCATTTTTCTACCCTGATTTTTCAGAAAATATTCACCACGAAGTAGAACTAGTCCTCAAAATTTCCAAGGAAGGAAAATACATTCAACCTCAGTTTGCTCATCGCTATTTTGAGGAGATTGGTTTGGGCATTGACTTTACTGCGCGAGACCTTCAGGATCAATGCAAAGCGAAAGGCTTGCCTTGGGAAATTGCAAAGTCATTCAATGGTTCAGCACCTATTGGGGAATTCAAATCAGTTTCTGATTTCAAGGATTTAAAAGACATAGATTTTCATTTAAAAATCAATGGGGAAGTAAAACAACAAGGAAATACCAGCTTGATGCTGTTTGATTTTGCCACGATCATTTCCTATGTCTCTCAGTTTTTTACTTTGAAAAAAGGAGACTTAATATACACAGGAACCCCTGCCGGAGTGGGCCCCGTAAAAGTGGGTGATCATTTGGTTGGATTTATTGGAACAGAAAAAATGCTGGATTTTGAAGTCAAGTAAGCTTATTCTCTTTTTTCTCTTTCTAGGATTTTTGATTTCAACAGGACTTTTAGCCCAAGAAATCCAAAAAGGCTATTTCCGATCTCCTGTCAAACCAGGGGGAAGAAATTACTTATCCGGTAACTTCTCCGAACTCAGGCCAAACCATTTTCATACTGGCCTGGACTACAAATTTGGAGGAGTAGAAGGAGAGCCAATTTATGCAGCTGCAGATGGATGGGTTCATCGGATTAAAATTTCCTCATTTGGGTATGGAAATGTGATTTACCTGAAACACCCGAGTGGAAACATCACGTTGTATGGGCATTTGAGAAATTTCAATCCCAAACTCCATGACTGGATGGTAGGGAAAATGTACGAGGCCCAGCAAAATGAGTTAGAGGTCTATCCTCAACCGGGAGAATTGCCAGTAAAAAAGGGTGAGTTAATCGCTTACGGAGGAAATACCGGAAGCTCTGGTGGCCCTCATTTGCACTTTGAGATTCGGGACAGTTTGGATAGAGCAATGGATCCTTTATTGGCTGGCTTACCGGAGATTTTGGATAACATACCCCCTACTCCCCAAAAAATCGCAATTGTTCCTCTAGAAATAGACAGCAGAGTAAATGGAAAATTCCAAAGAATTGAACTCACTCCTATTCTTAGCGGCTCAAGTTATCGAATTCCTGAGACCATAAAAGTGACAGGAAAAGTGGGATTGGAAATCCAGAGTTATGATAAGCTGGATGGAGCGGAAAATCAAAACGGCTTTCCAAAATTTGAAGTTTCTGGAAATCAAGGACCATTATATACTGTCCTAATTAATAAGGTAGATTTTAATTTTACCCGTCATTTTTTGCTTCACACCCATCAAAATCGTTTTACCAAACTTTACTTCCAACCAGATCTGAAGTTTGATTTCTTTACTCCAAATACCCCCGGAACAGGTGTTTTCGTGGTAGAGGCAGGACAAAAGGAAAATATTCAAATCAAGCTTTCTGATGCCTACAACAATTCCAGGTTAGTGAATTTAACTCTTACAGGAGCAGATTTAGATTCTACAGTTTCTGACGGTTCAGCTCCGGCAAAAGCCCAAACCTCCTATTACAAGCATCACATGAAAATACGGGTTGCCCAAACTGATAAAGGTGGATTGGCTCAGTTTTTCATTGGAAATCAGGTCTATGAAATTCTTCCTGCCTACCAAGATGCTCAATCAAGAACCTATTTGTGGGATCTCAGATTTGGTATCCCATCCAAAATTGACCTTTGTTCAGAGATTCTTGTTCCAGACCTTTTAGGACATTTTCCAGTTGGAAAAGAGCACCTACATGCCACTGATAAGCTTCGGGTAAAAACAGAGGAAAACAGTTTATTGGAAGACCTCTACTTAAGAGTTGGTTTTTCTGGTTCATCCTCTGCACCTGTATTAAGATTACAGGAAACGACTGAATACCTATGGAATCCGATTGAAGTCACTTGGGATGTAAGTGGATATTCAGGAGATAAAGCAAAAACTCATGTCTATTTGCGATCGGCAAATGGGGCCAGATCTTTCGTAGGGGGAGAATGGGAAGGAGGCCAAATCCGATTCCAAACCAGAAATTTTGGTAGCTTTGTTTTAGCCGAAGATCAAGTCAAACCGACCGTTTCACCTATCCGGGTAAACAGTCAGGGAATCCGATTTACTATCAAGGATAATCTTTCTGGAATCAAAAGTTTTGAGGCTTGGGTAGATGGAAAATGGGTTTTGATGAGATACGAGCATAAACAGGCCGTGATTTGGTCAGAAACTCCCAAAGGACAAACGCTTAAAGGTCCTGTTATTTTGAGGGTTACCGACATGGCCGGCAACGTAAATGAATGGAAAGGAACAATTGCATAATCTAAGTTTTACCAAAAAAGAATAAAAATTATGGCAGTAGAAGTAGGCCAAATGGCACCGGATTTTGAGGCGAAAAATGAAAAAGGAGAACTGATCAAACTTTCAAATTTGAAAGGAAAAAAAGTTGTTTTGTATTTCTATCCCAAGGATGCTACCCCAGGCTGTACCGCTCAAGCTTGTAATTTGAGAGACAATTACGATGCACTTTTGAAAGCTGGCTATGTGGTTTTGGGAATCAGTTCGGATAATGAAAAATCCCACCAAAAATTTATTGAAAAGCAAGCCCTGCCTTTTTCTTTGATCGCAGATACTGACCTTAAAGTCCATGAAGCTTATGGTACCTGGGTGGAAAAATCTATGTATGGAAGAAAATACATGGGTACTGCGAGAACAACCTTTGTAATCGATGAGCAGGGAAAAATTGCTGAAATCATCGAAAAAGTTGACACCAAAAATCATACTGCTCAAATCCTAAAATAAACCTACCTAATGGAAAAAAAATCTATTGAAGATCTTCAAAAAATTTGTACCCAACTCAGAAGAGATGTGCTGAGAATGGTTCATGCAGTCCAATCAGGACATCCCGGTGCACCTTTGGGCTGTGCTGAATTTTTCGTTGCACTTTACTTTGATCAACTCAGACACAATCCAGATTTCAAGATGAATGGTAAAGGAGAAGACCTATTCTTCCTTTCCAATGGCCACCTGTCAGCTGGTTGGTATTCAGTTCTTGCCAGAAGTGGATACTTCCCTGTCGAAGAATTGAAAACTTTCAGAAAACTTAACTCCAGACTTCAGGGTCACCCAGCTACTCATGAGCACCTTCCAGGAATCAGAATAGCCTCAGGATCTTTGGGTCAGGGTCTTTCTGTAGCCTTGGGAGCTGCCCAAACCAAAAAGCTAAATGGAGATGATAAATTGGTTTATATCCTTATGGGTGACGGGGAGCTTCAGGAAGGCCAAGTTTGGGAAGCAGCTATGTATGCAGCTCACTACGGAGTGGACAATCTTATTGCTACAGTGGATTACAACGGTCAGCAAATTGATGGGCCTACCACTAAGATTATGGACCTGAAGAATCTAAAAGCCAAATGGGAAGCTTTTGGATGGGAAGTAATCGAAACAAAAAATGGCAATGACCTAAAATCGGTTATGGAAGGGCTAGAAAAAGCCAAATCCCTTACTGGAAAAGGCAAACCAATCATGAATTTATTGTACACTGAAATGGGCTATGGGGTAGACTTTATGGTCGGCACCCACAAATGGCACGGCTCTCCTCCTAACGACGAGCAGCTGGCAAAAGCCTTGGGACAGTTGGAAGAAACCCTAGGTGATTATTGATAACCCATTTCAAAAGACAACAAAATGAGCTTAGACTTAAAATTTACCTATACAGAAAAGAAAGATACCCGATCAGGATTTGGAGATGGATTTTTGGAAGCAGGAAGAAGAAATCCGAATGTAGTCGGACTATGCGCGGATTTGATTGGCTCCTTGAAAATGGGAGATTTCCAAAAAGAATTTCCTGAGAGATTCTTTCAAACCGGGATTGCAGAGGCGAATATGATCGGCCTTGCCGCTGGTATGACCATAGGAGGAAAAATTCCATTTGCAGGCACTTTCGCAAATTTTGCTACTGGTCGTGTATATGACCAAATCCGTCAATCAGTTGCCTATTCAGACAAAAATGTAAAAATCTGTGCTTCTCACGCTGGTTTGACATTGGGTGAGGATGGAGCAACTCACCAAATCCTTGAGGACTTGGGCATGATGAAAATGCTTCCTCACATGACTGTGATCAATCCTTGCGATTACAATCAAACCAAAGCTGCGACTTTGGCTATTGCGGAGCATGAAGGACCGGTTTATCTGAGATTCGGTCGTCCTAGCTGGCCGATCTTTACTCCTACTGATCAAAAGTTCGAAATTGGAAAAGCGTGGAAGATGATCGACGGAAAAGACGTCACCATCTTTGCAACAGGACACTTAGTTTGGGAAGCAGTAGTTGCCGAAGCCATGCTTAGAGCTGAAGGAATTCATGCCGAAGTAATCAATATCCATACGATCAAGCCTTTAGACGAGGAAGCAATTTTGGAATCTGTGGCTAAGACAGGTTGCGCTGTATCTGCCGAAGAGCATCAAATCAATGGTGGCCTCGGAGATAGCATAGCCCAAACTTTAATCCGACATAATCCTGCTCCTTTGGAGTACGTAGGCGTTAATGACAGCTTTGGCGAGTCAGGAACTCCTACCCAGCTTTTGGAAAAATATGGCTTGAATGCTGAGAATATTGTAAAAGCTGCCAAAAGAGCTTTGGAAAGGAAATAACCTATTCTTTCCTTTAGTTTTGAAACCACAGATTTTCAGTCTGTGGTTTTATTTTTTCTGAATTTTCCGAGCCTAAAACCGTAAATTCATTTAATCCAAATATTTACAACTATGCCCAACTACGAACCCACACTTGTTGCAACCTTGGAAAAATTGAGAAAAGAAGGCTATACGGAAGATTTTAACATCCGGTTTGATAGTTTGATTTGCAAGGATGTCTGCCTGCTTCCCTCCCAATTTGAAGTGGATCAAACCTTCCGATTTGAGGGAAATACCAATCCATCTGATGAAGCCATTTTATTTGCTATTTCCTCAATAGATGGAAAAATCAAAGGAGTTTTGGTCAATTCTTATGGAACCTACGCTGACTCCATGACCGAGGAACTTATCAACAAATTGAAGTAAGGAATACTGTTTTTCTCGCATGATAATTTCCCTCTTAGATTCAAATCAACTCATTTTGAATCCCGTTCTACTTGAAGATCAACCAATTTTATACCGCCTGATGGATGAAGTTTATCGGGCTAGTTATCATTCCATTTGGGAGGATAAAGGCGATTGGTATGTAGAATTGATTTATAATCCTGAAACAGTCAGAAAGGAATTGGCCAGAAGCAGGAGCCATTACTTTTTTGTGGAATGGAAAGAAGAAAAAATCGGAATCCTGAAATATGATTTTCCCTTTTCTCCCAGAGAAATTGAAATCCCAAATGCCATGAAATTGCATAGGCTTTACCTTCATCCCAAGGCTCATGGAAAAGGAATAGCTCAAGAATTGATGAAACATTGTGAGCAAGTTGCGAAAGAAAACAAGCTGGAAGCGATTTGGTTGGAAGCTATGGAAAGCCAGATTCAGGCCAAGCGGTTTTATGAAAAAATGGGCTTCTCTGAAGTTTACAGCTATGTATTAGACTTTGAGAGGATCTATCCAGAGTACAGGGGAATCCAAATCTTAAAGAAAGTCATATCCTAAAAGCAGGTTTTTTGGCTGATTTGGGTATTTTTAGTAAAAGACTTTTCCTATGAAAAAATCAGCATTCCAAATTCTTTTACCTGCTTTACTCTTCATCTGCTTCTCCTGCCAGCAATCTAGTCCAACAAAGAATGAAGCAGGAATTTTATCCTTAGGGTCTTTTTCCTCTTTTCAGAATCCCGAAGAGAATGAAATGGTTGGGGTATATTTTATGCCGTCCTGGAATACCTCACCTGATCCGAATGTAGACCGGGATAGTTTTTGGTCATGCCTAACGGGAAAGGAGGACTGTTCTAGTCTTCAAAATACCGGGACTTGGGGACCAAGAGGAAGAGTTTACAATGCCCGATTTCCTTTTGAAGGTCCTTATTTGGATAGGAAACCAATTGCCGAGCTCAAAGGATTTTACAATCGAACAGATCCAGAAGTAGCCAGAAAGCAATTGCAATACATGAAAAGCTATGGGATAGACTTTTTTGCATACGATTGGTTTTATGGAAGGCATTACTACTACCATTTGTACTTTGGACCACAGTCGAAAATCTATTACCCCCAAGGTTGGCAAATAGATCCCAATAGAGATGGAAGAGTTGCCGTTCCGGGATTGGTGGAATGGGGCGATCAATTAGAGGTTTTATTGGCTGAAAACGCCAAGCTTCCTCCTGAGCAACAAATGAAATTTGCCATCAACTGGTGTGATGACAGTCATGAGCGATGGATGAACTGGCTTAAAATAGGCTCTCCGGATGAACTGGCCAGAAAAGCAAATTATGATGGAGAAAAGCCTGATCGTGAGCTTTATTTAAAAGTCCATGAAAAAATAACCCAGCTTTGGATAGACCAATATTTTTCCAGACCAGATTATTTAAAAGCAAGTGACGGCCGGCCTGTAATCTATTTTTATTTCCCTCAAGATGCGGAATCGAGAGCTGCTTACTACGGATTGACTTTGAAAGATTTATTGGACCTTTCTCAACAAACAGCTCAAAAGGCGGGAATTCCTGGAATCAAGTTTATTGCTGTGACAGCTGGTCCTATGCTGGAAAGGGAAAGAGCTTATGGATTACCTACTCAATGGAAAGCCAAAAACCCAGCTAGGCCTTGGGAAGGTGGAGATTACCGAAACCGAATGCTTTTACAGGAATATGTACCGAGACTAAAAGGAATGGGCTTTGAAGGGATGACAGCTTATGTTTACCATAATTTCATGGACAAGGATAATAGAAGCTATGCCGACATGAGAAATACCTATAGAGGTCATTGGCAAATGTGGAGTGAAAAGTTTCAGGCCGATCCCAATTTTGAATATCAGGTTCCAGTAGCCATGGGTTGGGATATGCGACCTGCCGGAGGGACTTGGCCTCAACAAACTGGTTTTCCTTCTGAACCTTACAAAGACAAAGTCCATAGCGACAAGTCTTCATTCTTGGCGAAGCTTAAAGAAGCCCAGCAAGTTTCCAGAAAATACCGAAACACCAATGGAAACACAGTGATGATCTGCTGCTGGAACGAATACTTGGAAGGGAATTATATCGAACCCACAGAAGGACATGGATTTGACTACTTAGAGGCTATTCAGGAGGTTTTTGGGAATAAATAGGCTTTTCACTGATCCTATTTATTCCCAAGGTTGATTTTTATCATATTTTTTGATTCGTAATGGGTATAGGTTTGGCAAAAAAACTCATACCCTATGAATAACCTTCTACTCTTGGGAAGAATTTCCCTCTTCGTAATCTTCTTTTGGTTTGGCCTTTTGAAAGTTTTAGGGATCTCTCCTGCCGAGCCTTTGGTTCATAATCTATTCGACCAACTTCTTTCAGGATGGATTCCATTTAGTACTTTCAATAAACTTTTTGGATTGGCCGAGTGTGGGATTGGAATTATTTGGCTAATTCCGAATTTGACCAAAATGGCAACCATAATTCTATTGGTTCATATGACTGCAACCTTTCTTCCTGTATTTTTTCTACCTAATGATACCTGGCAAGATTGGTTTACTCCTACTCTAGTCGGACAATACATCATCAAGAATTTAGCGCTGATCTCTTTGGGATTGTTTATTTTAAAACTAAATGAAAACAAATCTTTGATTCCAGCCTAAACTTTAAACCATGCTCATACAAACAAAAAATCCCCTTTCAATCGAAAGGGGATTTTAATTTATAACTGGAACTTGATTTACTTTTTAATCAATCGCTTGGTCATTACCATATTTCCAGCTTCCACTTGAATGGTATACATACCTGCGGCCAAGCCTTGAAGGTCAATTTTCTGGGTGAAGGATCCTTCTCTAACAGCCTGGTTCTCCATCACCAATCTACCTACAGCATCGAAGATTCGGATTGCAACAGTTGAACTTTGATCCATTTCAACCATTACATTGGTTTCTTCGGTTGCAGGGTTAGGATAGACGAAGAACTCACCTGGCTTCATTTCTCTTCGAAGTGTGATTTCTCTAGAAATGGTCTGACCAGCCCTATCCGAACTGAATACTGTCAAGTCGAGTCTTGCAGGAATTGTGGAACCTTTCCAAACCAGTTTATCACCGTCCAATTCTACGTCTGGATTCTCACCTAAGGTATAGGTATGGATATTATCCACTGGATCGAGAGTTCTCATGATTCCGATAACTTCCCCAGCTTTCATTCCTTTAGCAAGCTTGTTATTATCGATCGTGATATCCAAAGGCATAGGTTTGTTTTGAACCATCACCAGGATAGAAATCGGTTCATCCAAGGAATAGAATTCATTTTCCACCAAATCTGCTTTCAACTCATAGATGCCCGGAACCAAAGGATTGTAAGAATCAGACTGAATAGTCATTGGCAATTTCTTAGCCTCAAACCAAGTCAAACTCATCTTCTCTACTTCTTTCTTCACGGTTTCGATCGGCGTATTCCAAGGCACTTCAATCATTTCGGTAGATACACGTTTGTTGCCTTTTGTAACAGGTTTATGGATTACAATAGATCCACCTCCCAACAGAGTGGTAGCTTCTGCATTTTCGGCCAAACTGTACTCATTGTCATAAATGACATCACTTGAGGAGTTATTAGCCCAAACTCTGATTCTAAACTTATCCAACTCTCCTCTCAGGTCGCCGTCAATTACAGTTACCATGAATTTATGGGAACCCAATCCATTGACAGTACCCTCACCTCGGTAGGTAGCTTTTGCTCCTGAAATGACAAGAGACATGTTTTGGTGGGATGTACTCTTGAAGTGGAAATCCCCTTCCTTAAACTGGAAGTTGGTATTTCCTTCCACCTGATCCACCAGATTCTTACCAGTCTTGTATTTGGCTACAAATCCAAAGTTTGCTCTACCCTCAGCTTCAGGCTTAGTTCTCAAATCCCCTGGCTTGGAGTAAATCCAACCACCACCAGTCACAAATCCACCGTTTGGATCATAGACGGTTACAAATTCAAATTGCTGGCTGGCCTTCAAACCACAATGATCCTCAACCTCCAGTATGATCGTATAAACCCCAGCTGGTAGGCTAGTAAATGTATAAGCTGTGGAGGTTCCTGTAGCAGAAATAGTAGCAGTTTGAGTTACGATGTTTCCATCAAAAGCAGTCCATTTTGCGGATTTAATATTCTCATCCACGAAGGTTGCGCTGACATTAACAGCTGTACCAATTGCTTGAGGAATTATTGGAGCTGTGATTACCAGATTCGAAGGTGCGTTATTGGTTACCGTCACATCAAAGCTTGCGGTTTGCACATTTCCATGAATATCCTCTGCAGTGTAAGTCACAGTGGTCGTTCCAACTGGGAACAGGCTTCCCGGTGCATGACTGGTTGTGAAGGTTTTGACCTCACAGTTGTCTTTTGCTGTTGGTGCAGTCCAAGTTACAATAGCTCCGCACTTATCTGCATCACTGCTTACGCTGATATTTGCAGGCATACCTTCAATAACCGGATCCTCGGTGTCATTCACCGATACCGTGAAGCTTGCCGAATACGTGTTGCCTGATGCATCGGTAGCAGTGTAAGTCACGGTGGTCTCTCCAACTGGGAACACCGAACCGCTTGCAGGACCTGCAGTTTGTAGAATGGTACTTCCGGAACAGTTATCACTTGAAGTTGGAGCTGTCCAGCTTACCAAAGCTCCACAAACGCCCTTGTCATTGTTTACCACAATGTTTGATGGAAGGCCAATAACAGATGGTTTCTCAATATCAATGACAATCACATCCTGAGTCGCCTGGCTTTCATTGCCTGACTTATCCGTGGCTATCCAAGTGATTGTGGTCTTGCCTACCGGGAACGGTGCAGTTAAACTGGTCTCCCCATCAGATCGGGTAATCTTAAATCCAGTCGCTACCTCACCACAAAGATCTGTCACTACCGGGTTCGGTACAGATACCACTGCCTGGCATACTCCCGCATCCTGATCTACTACAATCGGATTCAACGGCTCGAAAATCGGTCCTTCGGTATCCTTGACAATCACATCCTGTGTCGCCTGGCTCTCATTGCCTGACTTATCCGTGGCTATCCAAGTGATTGTGGTCTTGCCTACCGGGAACGGTGCTGTTAAACTGGTCTTCCCATCAGATCGGGTAATCTTAAATCCAGTCGCTACCTCACCACAAAGATCTGTTACTACCGGGTTCGGAACAGTCACCACTGCCTGGCAAACTCCCGCATCCTGATCTTGAACAATCGAATTCAACGTCGGGAAAATAGGTCCTTCCGTATCTCTTACTATCACGTCCTGGAAGGCTGTTATTGAATTGCCGAAATTATCTCTTGCCGTCCAGCTTATCCGTGTAGTTCCCA
>NZ_SNYF01000005.1:603787-742593 GCF_004362805.1 Algoriphagus boseongensis | reverse complement strand
AATAGGTCCTTCCGTATCTCTTACTATCACGTCCTGGAAGGCTGTTATTGAATTGCCGAAATTATCTCTTGCCGTCCAGCTTATCCGTGTAGTTCCCACAGGATAAGCTGCCGAAAGACTCTTGTTGTCCGCACGTCTACCTTCCAAGGACACCACAATTCCACACAAATCAGATACAGATGGATTTGGCACCGTCACCAATGCCTCACATTTCCCAACTTCCTGATCGACAATAATTGAGGTAATCCCTGTGAAAACAGGAGGCACAACATCTCTAACATTAACAAACTGATCCGCACTTGTTTGATTACCTGCATCATCTGTGGCTATCCAAGTAATCTTGGTTTGGCCGGTAGGGAATGGATCGCTTAGATTTCTTCCGTCTGATCTGACCACTCGAAGAGGTCCAACATCACTACAGTCACTGACTACCGGAGTCGGTACGCTGACAATAGCACTACAAATTGTACCGGAAGTTTGAGTAACGTTGAAATTATTCAATGTCGGGAAAACAGGTCCTTCCGTATCTCTTACTATCACGTCCTGGAAGGCTGTTATTGAATTGCCGAAATTATCTCTTGCCGTCCAGCTTATCCGTGTAGTTCCCACAGGAAAAGCTGCTGATAGACCCTTGTTGTCCGCACGTCTACCTTCCAAGGACACCACAATTCCACACAAATCAGATGCAGTTGGATTTGGCACCGTCACCAATGCCTCACATATTCCAACTGCCTGATCTACTATAATTGAGGTAATCCCAGTGAAAAAAGGAGGCACAATATCCCGCACAAAAACAAACTGATCTCTGCTGGTTTCATTTCCTGCCTCATCAGTGGCTATCCAGGTAATCTTGGTTTGACCGGTTGGGAAAGGTTCGTTCAGGTCTTTTCCGTCTGATCTGACAACTTTGAGAGGTGCGACATCACCACAATCAGTCACAACAGGGTACTGCACATTTATCACTGCGCTACAAACTGTGCCTGAGGATTGAGTGGCGTTAAGATTTGGCAAATCTGGAAACACAGGCCCTTCACTGTCTAGGACAACTACATCCTGGAAGCTTTCACTGGTATTCCCCGCTTTATCAGTGGCAATCCATCGGATTGTTGTTTTTCCGATAGGAAATAATTCATTCATTTCCTTATTGTCAGATCGGACTGAAACCACACTTGCCATTCCACTGCAGGGATCAGTCACTGCCGGAACAGGAACAGATACAAATGCACCACAATCTGTGGCAGAAGCTTGGTTGACAGTAATGGTAGTCAATGCTGGGAAAACAGGTCCTTCAGCATCCAAAACAATTACACGGAATTTTTTCTCAGAAATATTTCCAGCAGCATCAGTAGCACGATAGGTTAACTCCGTAGCTCCGATTGGAAAAAAGTCTCCATTTTGTATAGAACCCAACAATTCTAAAGTTCCCGGATTGGCATCGGTCACCGTAGGGGTAGCCCAGGAAACCTTGGCACCGCATGCACCGGGTGTATTATTAACCCGGATGTCCTCCATAGTAATTACCGGGTTGGTATTGTCTATTGTGACAATTTTAAAAGTCCCTGGTGCAGTAGTTATAGTTCCAGTTGTTCCTGCGAAAATGTAATAGGCTCCATCAGGAAGGAAATTCCCATCAAAGTCCTTTCCATTCCAAATCTTATCAACTGACTGACCTGCCCCTAGGGAAAAGGTTAGAAATCCAGAAACTACTGGTCCATTAAATTCAAACTGTTTAATTCTAATTACGAAGTTTGGAATGTTACTTGATCCACCTGGTATTCCAGATCCATTGTTATTAAAAGCAGTAATCGTAGTAACATCCTTTACCCCCGCACTGGAAGCTTGATTTGGTGAAAAAGGAGTCGGTGAAGCCGCACTGATTTCAGCCCTTCCATCCGTAAACACCGTTGTCGCAATTAGTCCGGAAGTTTGTCCTGTGGCGGTAAGCGTAAAGGTCACCCCCAAGTGGTTTTCCTTGACCAAAAACTGACTGTTGGAAAAGTTGCCCGAAGCATCTGCCGTGGCTGTCAGGTCATGGGAAAGCAAACAAGTCGCCAGTTTTGGTTCCTCGTCAAAATGAAGGACGATCGTTTCTCCGGGTTTCCAGCCTGAACCGGTAATAGTTACATATTCTCCTGGTGAATAGTCCAACTTATCCGTGGTGACCGTGGCCTGTCCAAAGGCCTCCCCTATTCCAATTGCGGAAAGGAGAATTGTAAGCGTCAAAAACAGCGTTTTGCCTTGCTTGAGTAGAGGTTTAAATCCCATATACTTAAAATTTTAAGGTTTCGAAAAGAATTGGGGATGGTCTTGACTGGAAAAAATTAATACGCTGAAAAATCAAGACCTTTCCTATGATAAATATCAAAATGAATTTTTGAAATAAAAAAGCATTTTTTACTTTTTGAAATAATTATTTAGCCTTTCAAATAATGTTTTATGTATTTAAAATCATAAACCCAATCATCAAACTAAGAAAACATCACCTAAAAAGTCCCAAATTTCAACAGAAAAGGCCTTGACAAAATTTTATTTTGGCATCAATTGAAAAAATAATATTTTAAAAAAATATTTCATCAAATTTCAATTTTTTCTAAAATCAAAAAACCACTTTTCCGTTTTATCGAACATTTTGGGTTTCAAAAATAAAACTGCTTCAAAAATTACCTTTTTGATCTTGGGCAAAAGCCTATTTTCCTTAGTTCCCAGACAATACATATATTGGAAATCAATTCACTCCGAATAATCGGAGTTGCCCTCTCCTTTTTAAAGTATGAGTTTAAAGTCTTGGAAAATTCTCCAAATACTAGCAGGAATTTGGCAATCTAAAATTTCTCTTTGGATGGGGCTTGTTTTACTCTTGGCCTCCTGTAGCACAAGAATTGAATCCGCACCACCCTTCAGCATTTTCCCAAACAAAGATTATACACCAGAGCAAGCCTGGGCCATTGCAGATACTATTCCAGAATATAGAATTGAATTCAACCCTGGGATTACCCGTGATCAATGGTGGTTGGGAACTTCAATAACAAACAATTCTGATTCAATTCAGGAGTTGTTGTTTGTGCCAAATAACCCACATATCAATAGAATTCTTGTTTTTGAAGATCAATCCTCTTTACCAAAATTTGAATTGGGGGATTTTCAGTCTTTTGAGAAAAGGCCATTTATAGACCGGGATTTAGTTATTCCCATTACCCTTCCTCCTGCTTCCACCAAGAAATATTTGATTCTTTTGGATAAGGTTGGGGAAACTTTCCATATCCAGCCAGAGCTAGTTGATTTTCAGACTTTTTACCAAATGAAGTCGGATGACACCTTAATCATGGGCTTGATTTTAGGTTGGATGTGCATCATTTTCATTTTCTCCATCTTCTTTGCCATCGAATTAAAAACTTGGACGGGAGCGATATATGGAGCTTATGTCTTTTCCATTTCCCTTTGGCTTGCTACGCATTGGGGTTTAACTTTTCAATATTTATGGCCTAGCCAAGTGGATTGGGTAGCCATGGCAAGACCATTTTTCAACCTACTGACCAACATCCTGATATTACTTTTGGTCGTTAAATTTTTCCCTCCAAAAACTACCGGTAAGTTCACTGCAAAACTGATTTGGGGAATTTTATTTATTCAATTGGGACTTCTTTTAGCCATTTTATTTCCAATAGGAATTTTGGAAAACATTGATTTCAAGGTCAGTTTCTTACAATTTACCCTAATAGTATCCCTATTAACCAACATCTTATTAATTTTCTATTCCTATCAACAATGGAAAGCAAACGTCCCATTGGCAGGGTATTATCTGATTGGAATAGCTTTTCTGGCTCTTTTTGGGATTGTCCTTCAGCTCAATCAAAAGATTCTCCCTATGGGTCTTCCTCATTATTTGGTGGATTTTGGGAGTGCATTTGGATTATTGGGAGAAACAGGGATTATCACTGCAGCCTTTGCCAAAAGGGCGTCAATTTTTAAGAAAGAAAAGGAACAGCTCACCATAGAAATTCTGGAAAAAGAAAAGCAGGTGGCAGACCAGTTGATCCAGGTTCAGGAAGATGAAAGACAAAGACTGGGAAGGGATCTACACGATAGCATCGGAGGAATGCTGGCCAGCTTGTTTATCAAGACGGAATCCATTTCAGATAAATATCCGAATGTTCCTTTAGGAGAATTCAAGCAATTAATCGAACAAAGCATTCAGGAAGCTCGATCCCTAAGTCATAATCTTACACCTCATCATTTGGAAGAAAATGGCCTAGAAAACGTCCTAAAACAACAAATCGGACTTCTTAGACAAAAGTACCCCATCGACTTCAACTTTTATTTTCAGATTAATTCTCCGATTAACAAGTCCTTACAATTAATTTTATACCGGATTTCTAATGAATTGCTTCAAAACATCGTCAAGCATGCTCATGCCCAAGAGGCTTTATTGAGTATTGCCGAACAAGATGGAAAAATTGAGCTTATTGCAGAAGATGACGGGAAAGGAATTGACCAAACATCCACTTCCCAAGGAATAGGCATAAAAAACATCCGCGAACGTGTGAATTACCTTAAGGGAAATTTGACACTTGAAACAAATCAGTCGGGAACCACCATTACGATTATCATCCCCTTACATGCTGAACTTTAGAGAAATCAAAATACTTCACATAGACGATCACCTTCTCTTTGCTCAAGGAATATATTCTTTACTCGGAAATGAAACTTTCATCGAACAGCTAGTTCATGCACAAACTTTCAAGGAAGGTTTTAAGATGGCTATTGAATCCAAGCCGGACTTGATCTTGTTGGATTATTTTCTTCCTGATTCCAATGGAGTTGAATCTCTAAGGGTATTAAGAAAAACCTGTCCTAAAGCCAAAATCCTCCTTTTGACCATGGAAACCAGTCCGGAAGTCATGGAGAGATGCAAGCAGGAAGGAGCCATTGGTTTTTTGCCAAAATCTATCAGCAAAAAATCTTTGCTAGAAGCCTTGAATAACGCTTTGGAGGACGTTCCTACTTTTCCAGTTTTAACAAAATCCACTCCCAAGCCTAATTCCGAATTAAATATTCTCAGTAAACGAGAAAAACAGATTGCTATTTTGGTATCAGAAGGATTAACCTCAGCGGAAATAGCTGAAAAACTGTTTTTGAGCGAATTGACAGTCAATACGCATAGAAGAAATCTGATTCAGAAGCTAGGACTGAAAAACACCGCACAGCTAATAGCAATGGTTGGGAATCTTAAATATTCCAGCACAGGTAATTAAAACAAGTATTTATTTTACTCCTCTATTTTTCATTTTGAAATCCTGAATTGATATTCTTCCTCGAGCGGAGTCCCTTTTTTTATTAGATTTAGCTTTAATACTAATCAGGATTCCCCTTGAAAAAATTTTTGATCTGCTCTATTCTAGTTTTGGCTTTGGCTTCCAAAGGGATGTCTCAAAGCATAGAATTGGAAACTGACCTCAACCAATATTTCCTAGCTACCCAAGCCAAGGACTGGAATAAGGTGCTTGATATGGTCAATCCAAGAATCTTCTCTATCGCCCCAAAGGATATGATGCAACAAATGTATTCTCAGATGGAGAGCGACTCCGGCATGAAGTTTCATTTCTCAGAGATAAAAATTCTGGGGTACAAAACTGAATTGATACTCCAGGATACCAGCTATGTGCCTGTAGATTATTCGATGATCCTCAACATCAAACTAAACCCTGAAATATTCAAAACTCCTGAACATATCAATATGCTTCACCAAGGATTTGAAAAAACCTATGCTGGTCAGGAAGTTCAGTTTGATCAAGAAAACGCCCAATTTTTCATTGGTGTGAAGAATACGCTGGTGGCTAGCTCTGCTAAAAATTCAAATCAGTGGTTTTTCAGTGAATACAAAGCCAATGATCCACTTCTGAGCAAAATCTTGCCTGCCGAGGTCATTGATCGACTTCAAAAAGGCTGGAGTCAATAATCCAAAAAAATCCTCTATCTCAACCCATTTCTTTTTAAACTTAAATTTCAAAACCCAAAACCTATGTCCTTTCTAGATCAAATCTCCTCTCCGACTCTCCTTATCGACGAAAAAATCACCCGAGCCAATATCAAACGAATGGCCGATAAAGCTCATAGTCAGGGGAAAAAGCTGGTTCCTCACTGGAAAACTGCCCAATCTCACGAAATAGGCAAATGGGCTGAAGATTATGGAATCACTGAAGTAACAGCATCCTCTATCAAGCTTGCTGAATATTTGTGCGGACAAGGTTGGAAGAACATTCACATCGCCTTCCCCTTCAATATTCGGGAGACCAAGAGATTGGATCGTTTGGCTGAAAAGCAAAGTCTTTCTGTTCAGATCGTCAATCCTATCACTGCCAAACATCTCGCGGATAATCTTACCCATGAAGTTGGATTTTTCATTGAAATAGACGCAGGTTATGGCCGAACTGGGGTTCATGTGTCGGATTTTGGGACTATAGAGGAAATCCTCCGAGCTTCTAAAAAATCCAATCACTTAAAATTCAAAGGTTTCTATCTGCACCCTGGGCACACCTATTATACAGCAGACAAGGCTGGCATTTACGATCAAAGCAAAGATGCCCTGAGGATGTTGAAGACCAAATATCAAAGTGAATTTCCGGATTTAGTTACCCGAATTGGGGATACTCCAGGTTGCTCAGTGATGGAGGACTTTGGAGATGTTGATGAGCTTGGCCCTGGAAATTTTGTGTTTTTTGACCTTATGCAAGCCGAAATGGGAAGTTGTAGAAAAGAGGACATTTCTGTTTGTCTGGCCGTTCCTGTAGTGGATATCAATCTTCAGAGAAAGGAAATTCTCGTTCACGGAGGCGGAGTGCACTTGGCAAAAGATGTTTTGGTGGATGAAAAGGGAAATAAAAATTTCGGAGAGGTAGTTCTTTTAAATGAAAAGGGATGGGAGATATTGAAGGATCGCTCTTATCTGAAAAGCATTTCCCAAGAACATGGAGTAATCAAGGCTTCTGATTCACTTCTCCAATCCGTAAAAATCGGAGATTTGCTAGGCATACTTCCAATTCATTCCTGCATGACTGCTGATTGCATGGGAGCTTATTTAAGTCTGGATGGCAAATGGATTGATCATGCTGAAGGTTGTCATTAATTATTAAAAATTGACTCATTAATTGCAATCCCAACTTTAGATTGTTCTCATTTTCTTAAATTCAAATTCTTTTAAATCAACTTATTATGAAAAATCTAAAAATTCTTTCCTTTCTCTTTTTCTTCATGCTTGTGGGATTTGCAGCGCATGCTCAAGTTCCTAAAGTTCCAAATGTTGGATCAGCCGATCTTTCCAAGCAGGTTTTGGGAATATTGGACAATACAAGCGGACTTAACTTGACAGGAGACCAAAGTTCCAAACTCAAAGCAAACAATAAGTCCTTTGTAGACCAATTGATGAAAATCACGGGAGGATCAGACTCAGATGATAGCAAGAAATCCAGCATTCTAAATTTGAAAAATGGTAGAATGAAATTTCTGAATGATCTATTGGGAAATGAACTGACCCAGAAATACATGGGAAGCGTGCTCAAATCCATCAATCCACTCAAATCGAAATTAGGTCTAGCAGCTCTTGCTTTCTGACTTCAATTCCTACAACTTCAGGCCTTGGAAATCATCCAAGGCCTTTTTTTGTACCCACTATGAAAAAACTGAGTTACTTACTTCTATCCCTGATCATTTTCTCCTGTCAAAAACCTAAACAGGATTTTGAACTTTGGCTCACTGACCCAAAGGCAAATATCTTTTTCGAGAAACAATCTGAAGTTTTAAGTACAGGTACTCCAACTGAAACCATTCTTCTGGATGCAGAAACCACTTTCCAAACCATGGACGGTTTTGGGTATACCTTGAGTCAGGGTTCTGCAAAACATTTATTGGCCATGAGTGACTCTGCCCGCTCTGCGGTTTTGCATGAACTTTTTGATGAGGGTGAAAAAGATATCAGAGTTTCATATCTGAGACTTTCCGTCGCTGCTTCGGACTTGAATGAATTTCCTTTTTCTTATAATGATTTAGAAGATTCCCTGGCTACTGATCCGAGTTTGGAAAACTTCAGTTTGAGTTACGACACCTTAGACGTGATTCCGGTTTTGAAGGAAATCTTAACCATTAATCCTAAAATCCAATTGATGGCATCCCCATGGTCTCCTCCTTCTTGGATGAAAGACAACAAGGATACGAGAGGAGGATCGCTTTTGGAGGAATTTGAATCTGTCTATGCCCAGTATTTGGTGAAATACATCCAGGAAATGAAGAAAGAAGGAATTCAAATCCATGCACTGACTATCCAAAATGAACCCCTTCATCTTGGAAATAATCCCTCACTTTTGATGCTTCCAGAGCAGCAAGCAAGATTCATCGGACTTCATTTGGGGCCAGCATTTCAGGAAGCTGGGATCCAAACCAAAATCATTGTTTACGATCACAACGCCGATCGCCCAGATTATCCTATAACTGTTCTTCAGGATTCAATTGCAAATCCCTTTATTGACGGATCTGCTTTTCACCTATACGGCGGAAAAATTGAGGCTTTGTCTGAAGTTCACCAAGCTTTTCCTGACAAGAACATTTACTTCACCGAACAATGGGTAGGAGCACCTGGAGATTTGGCGGGAGACATCTCTTGGCATATCAAAAACCTGATTATCGGAGGATCCAGAAATTGGGCAAAAACTGTCTTAGAATGGAATTTAAGCTCAAATGCTGAGTTAAAACCACATACAGACCGGGGCGGATGCGACCGTTGCCTTGGTGCAATTACTATTGATGGAGATCAAGTGACTAGAAATCCAGCGTATTACATCATCGCACATGCAAGTAAATTGGTTGATCCCGGGTCAGTACGAATTGATTCAAACGAAATCAATGGACTCTCCAATGTGGCTTTCCAAAGACCAGATGGAAAAAAGGTGTTAATTGTCTTAAATGACAGCGATCAGCCCAAGGGCTTTGAAATTAAGGACAAGGAAAAAGTGATTTCGGCTCAACTGAATTCTGGAGCGGTAGGCACTTGGATTTGGTAAAATTTTATTTCCATTTAGGTTCTAGCCAAAGCAAGCCCAAAAACAGAAGCATTCCAATCAAACCAAACCAAGGAGAAATTGGTGATTTTGGCCTTTCCTGATTAGAAATTGAATTAGCCTTCAATTCATTGATCCAAAATCGGGAATGTAAGGTTGGTAATTCAAAATCGCTGTAGGCATAAATAGCAAATTCCATTTCAGAGCTTAAGCTGATCCAAGAATTAGTTTCTCCTGACCAAGTTAAGGAAGCTAGGAAAGGATTAATCAGACTCTTTTTCAAGCCGATTGTATCCGTTTCAAAAATCAAATGAGAAGGTAAACTATCCTTGTCAAATACCTGGATTTCATTGGGAATACCTGAGAGAACTGGCCTGTCAAGTCTCCAGGATGAGAACTCATCAGGCTCCAATAAACCAAAAAGAGTTCCCCAAACAGATTCGTAATCTTCCTCCTTTCCCTGAAGAAGTAAAGGAAAGCTGGTTTCCAAAAGGCTCATAGCTATAGCACTTCCTGTAGAATTTTGGATTGCAATGCTGGATTCTGCCAAAAGCTTTTGATTGGGCTTTTCCTCAAAAGCAAAAGGTAAAGCATTCATTCCATTTTTCAGGACTCGCCCACTTTCGCTTCCTGAATTTGACACTTGGAAATCTGTACCAAAGAGTTGATTTAATCTTTTGGCAGTCTCCTCCGGCTTTGAAACCTGAATTATCACCAAGGCTCCTTTTCCTTCCTTAACCCAGTTTTGAATTTCCTTTTGCTCAAGTTGACTGGGATCAATAATTCTGACTTGGAGAGAATCTGAGTTTCCGCTGCTTAAAAATGTCTCTCTGGATAAGCGAATTTCTTCACTTACTCTTTCGCCTTTTTCTCTTAACCAATTGGCGAGATTGCGACTTTCCGCTCCAGGGAAACCCAATTGAAAATGATAGTTTTTGGGTTTTGAAGGGCCAACAAAATATCGAATTGTAGTAATCGTGTCTTGATCCAAAAGCAAAGGAATTTCACTTCTCCCTTGACCTCTTGAAGGGAATTCCAATAAAATTTGATTCCAACCTTTTTCAATTTTTACAGGTTTAAAATCAGGAATTTGCAAAGAAATCGTAGATGTATCACTTGAAGAAAAAATCTCAAAACCTGTTCGTTGAATCTCCCCTTTTCTGAGGTATCCTTTCCAGGAAATATCAGCAAGTTCCCCATGAGATTGGGGCAAAACCCATTCAAAATTTTGGCCCTTCAAGGCGTACAATTCTTCTTTCGTAAAATGCCTCCCAAGCAAGAAAATTTTCTCACCTGTAGGTTCAAACTCTTGAATTGAAACAGCTTTTTTGAATTGCAAGCTGTCTTTCCATAATTCGATTTCAGAGTCTTTTAATCCTTCTTCAAAAACTAGTACTTGATCTTTTTCAGGATCGAGGTATGTATAAGGTCGTAAAAGTATTAACCCAAAACTCAGTAAAAACCCAATTAGAAATAAGCTTTTCAAGACAGTTCTTTGAATCGAAACTCCTTTTTTAGCATGAAAATAAATGGGTAAAAAGCCCGCCAGAGTTATCACCAGCAAGGATAAAAACAGCAACGGCCATCCAACTATGGGATCAAAGTCAAAACTCATTGCCGCTGTTTTCTAAATGAACTTTTAAGTGCCTCAACTCCTAAATAAGAGGAATTGGTAGACTTGTAGGACTTTGCCAAAGGATAAAGCTTTTCTCGGAGATAGTTTTTTCCATTTTCATCCAATTGGCCCAATTCCAATTCCCTCAGGTAGCGCAGCAAACTCCAATCCTGCAAACCTGAATTTTGCATTCGAAGCGCCCAAAGAGAGCCTAATTCACTTATTTTCCCTTTATCGGCTACCGATAATTGAGTTTTTACCAAAAGGCCCAAAACTTCAGAGGCAAGAGGCTCAATCTCCTTTTCCAATTCCGTCTGATCCTTTTGGATTTGCTTTTCCAAGTCAGTCAATTTTCCTGAAAGCCGTTTCTCTTCCTCCTTAATCGGAGGAGGATCATACCCTGTTTTCTTAATATAAACCCGGGATTTTTGCTGGACAGTCTTCAGCATTTCCAAGGCTTTGTATTGGTAAGGCAAGGACTTTTCAGGTTCAAAAAGCCGCAGGTACAGTTCAGCTTGCCACATCTGATCCAAAGCTGATTTGAGAGCACCTCGAGTAGATTGCTCATAGTACGTATTCAACTCCCCATCGTCGTGTGCATGCATAAATTCACTCAGCAGGCTTTCTATACCCTCCTCTTGTTCTTTTTCCGCTCCATGTTCCTGATGGGTTTCAACAGGTCTAAAATCTGCCTCATGCTCTCCTTCTTGGTCATGCAAATGCATAAACCCAGTCAATAAATCTCCGTCCTCTGACTCTTCAATTGCCCCGCCAGCATCAGATTCAAATTCTTCTCCCAGATATTGCCCATAGCGCAGCCGTAAAAGCTTTTGGTCATAGCCGATCTCATTCGAAGTGAAATTGAAGTCCTTGTCTGCCTTTTTTCCTTTTTCGGCAATCAGCTTTTCCGTGTCGATGATGATTTGCCGCTGACTTCTAAAATATTCCGGAAGAACCTGGATCGCCATTCCTTCCATGGCCATTCCTTGATCATCTTTTTCATCATAGTATTTTAGAAAATAAGTATCCGTTCGGGAAAAATTAGGTTCGGGAGCCTTATTATCCTTCGCCTGCCAATAATAGTAGAGTTCGTCCCCAGGCTGAAAATCCAAGGCCGATACATCTAAAATAAAGCTGGAGTTTTTGGAGGAAAAAGCAGCTTTTTCGACTGGAAAACGGACTTCCCGGAATTTTACATTTTCTCCTCGACCTCTTGCCAACGTAGCTATGATTTCAACTTGAGTTACCAAAAAATCATCCTTGATATCCGCTTTAAGGTTGAATTTAGGATTGTTTCCAAGGAAAAAGAATCGGTAATTTTCCTTTTCCTCAGGAACAATTTCCGGGCTTTGGTCTTCAATGGATTCTAAAGTATAGAGCTCCGATTCGAAAACTAGATTTCCATTTTCTAAGGCCTGAATCGAATAAAGCCCCGAACCCAATAATTCCTCTCGAAGGGAATATCGGTTTTTATCCGAAGAAAATGAGAGCTTCTCCCCTGCTGAATTCACCAAAAAAACTTCCAAGTCCTTTTCAGAAGAAAACTGGAGATTCCAAGTCAGCATAGAACCACGAATCGCCTGAACTTCCAGAGATTCCTGAGTCCGCTTTGGAATTCTAGTATAAGCCGGAGAAATGATTTCCAAAGAAGCCTGCGAAAGAACAAAGGCATCGGAAGTGACAGTTTCACTTACCAATTCTGACTCCTGAGAACTAGTAGATTCCAAAAGATTTGGCTTACCTGTAAAACTTGGAACTAGCCATGTCAAGGCATAAACTACTGCCAATCCAATGACATAAATCCACAATCCTTTATGAAAAATCCAGATTCTGGGAGGAATCTGGGAAGCAATTCGCTCCAATTGAAGTTGATCAGCTAGGCTAAATTTCTTTTTCTCCAACAATTCCAGACTAAACTCCAGATTACCTGCCCGTTGATGGATAAGTGCCAAAGCTTCTTGCCTATGCCTCCTGAATCCTCCAAAAAGATAGGCGAAAACACTTACGTTTGCCGCACCTAGAATCAGTTGAATACTATCATTTACTCCAACAAGGAATAAAATCAACCTGATAGATAAGGCCAATAAAATCGCTTTCAGCCAGGCGTTTAGTGACAACTGACTCTCTATGGAAGCAATATATTTTGTTAGCCTATTCACAGATTTTTTCTAAATGCTAAATAGCGTTCAAAGCAGAATAAGAGCACAATGAATACCAAGAGATATTCATTGGTATTCGCTTTTTTGGCAAGTTTGGAAGTCAGGATTTGGTTAAACTTCTTTTCCAATTCAGCAGAAGAAAGCTTTCGATCAGGTTCAAATTCAATAAATGAAAGAACCGGATCTAAAATCAATTCCGGAAGAATTCCTTTCTCAATCACTTCAGCCCAAGTTAAACTGACAGGACTTCCCAAATTGATTTCATTCTTAGAATCGGGTTTTTGTTCCGAATCAACCAAGAACAATAGCTGATCCTCTTTAGGCTGAAGAGGCTTATTTTCTGAGAAAACGACTTGTGCTTTAAGAGAATCAGTTTCTGAGAAATTCAATCCATAGACTTCTGTAATAGCTGATAAAGCCGATAAAACCTGACTTTTATTTTCTTCTGAAAGCTCTATAAAAACTGGAATACCCTGTGTCAAATCAATCAGCTTTTCAATTCCTTTTTCCTCAAATCGCTGAAGAATACCTTGGGAATCCAATCCTAGAAATTGATCTGAACCCAAGTCAACAAAGAGTTTATTTTCCAAAAGATCGGATTCAGACAGGTGCAAAATGGGCCTTTGAGGCAACCAGTAGGCATTTTTTTGAAATTCCTTTCCAGCACCCAAAGTATAGATATGTATGCTATCCCAATCATTTGGGACTTCATCGAAAAAGCTTTGCAAGTTGTTGCCTTCGAATTTTTCCTCGGGTAAAACCCCTTCTTCATACTCAGGCAATCCCTCTGCAAGCCATAAAACGCTTTCTCCTTTTTCCAAAGCCTGAGTCAATTCAAACCTAAATTCCGATTCAATTGCAGCATTAGGAATAGCGAGATGAAGAACTCTAGGTTCAGAGTTTTTTGATAATCCTTTTATCAAAATGCCCACGACCAAAAAGACCAGGGTAGTCCAAAGCAATAATCTTGTCAGTAATAAAACTTTCTCCTCAAGTTTGAGAGATTTGCTGGATTGGGATTCTTTAGGGTTTAACCAAGCAGTTGCAGCCCAGGCAATGACTTTTCCCCGCTTTCCATTCCATAAGTGAATGGCAACTGGAACAGCCAATCCAGCCAATGCCCAGAGAAAATTTGCCTGAACCCATTCCATCACTTCAGCTGCTTTCGGTTTAGGATTCTTCTTGCCAGCTCAGCTAAGGGAGTCTGCATAGAGGTTCGAATCAGTTGAACTCTCGGTAATTGGAAACTTTCCTCAAGTTGATCCAAATAGGCCTCAAATCTCTTTCTGAACTCATTTTGCAGGCTTTTTCCATCCTGAATCCATTCCTGATTAGACTCCAGATCTTTGAAAATGAAGTTTCCATCAAGATTAAAATTCAATTCTTGCTCGCCCAAAAGCTGCACCAGAATCAATTCCTTTCTAGGATGCTGAAATGCCTTGACCAAGTTTTCCCATTCATTTTCCTTTTGCAAAAAATCAGATACCCAGATGATAAGCTCTCTGTTTCGACTTTGGGTCAGGTAGGTAGGAATCTCTGAAATTGGCCAAGAACCATGAGCATTTTCATTCTCTAGGTGAAAAAGGATTCGCTGAAAACTCTTGGGTGTTGGCGCGACCTTTTGTTCAATTTTCCCCTCCGCTAAAGTATAATAACTCAAAGAATCTCCCTGCAAATACCCTAAGTAAGCCAAAGAGGCCAGAAGATTTTTAGCATAATCCAGACGGGAGAAGCCATTTTCTTCATAATTCATGGATCCGGAAAGATCTAGCATCAACCGGACATGAAGGTTGCTTTCCGTAGTTGATTCCTTGATCATGTATTTTCCATATCGGGAAAAATATTTCCAATCTATCCGCTTCAAATCATCTCCTGGCCTGTAATGGCGATATTGCTCAAACTCGCTGCCCACTCCCACACGAATTCCGGAGTGGATACCCTGACGAAGCTGTTCCGATATCAATCGGGCAGAAAGTCGAAGGTCATTGAGTTTGATGATCTCCAAGTTACTTGGCATGAACCGGGGTCTGATCTAGAATCTTTGAAATAATGAAGTCTGTATCTAATTGCTCGGCTTCAGCACGGAAATGAAGTGAAATTCTGTGCCTCAGCACCGGGTAAATCAAATGCTGAATGTCTTCGGGAATTACTGAAAACCGACCTTTCAGAATCGCTCTAGCCTTGGAGCAAAGTACTAATGCTTGCCCAGCTCGAGTTCCAGCCCCCCATTCCACATAATTTTTTACCTCTGGGATAGACGTATTTTCAAGCCTTGTAGCGCGAATGAGTCTGGTGATATACGCTAACAAGGAAGAATCCAAATGAACCTCTCGTGTGAGTTTTTGCAAGTCCTTGACTTCTTCTCCACTGAGGACTTTCTCCGGTCTTTCTTGATAGGTTCCTGTAGTTCTTTCCAAAACTTCCAATTCCTCTTTTTCAGAAGGATATCCCAGTTTGATGTACAAAAGAAATCTATCCAATTGAGCTTCTGGAAGCGGATAAGTGCCACTTTGCTCGATTGGATTTTGCGTAGCAATAATCAAAAACGGATCTGGAAGTCGGTAATCTTTCCCTCCGTAGGTGACCATTTTTTCCTGCATGGCTTCCAAAAGTGCGGCTTGGGTTTTGGGAGGGGTTCGGTTGATTTCATCCGCCAAAACCATGTTGGCGAAAACTGGACCCCTGTTAAATTGAAAAAACTTCTTTCCGGTACTATGGTCCTCTTCCAAAACCTCCGTACCCACAATGTCACCTGGCATCAAATCAGGGGTAAATTGAATTCGCTTAAAGCTCAATTCCATCACCTCTGAAAGAGTTTTTACCATCAGGGTTTTTGCCAAACCTGGAACACCTTCCAGAAGGCAATGCCCTCCAGCCAAAAGGGTGATAATCACTTCGTCCAGAACTTCCTCCTGGCCGACAATGACTTTT
This sequence comes from Algoriphagus boseongensis, assembly GCF_004362805.1. Lineage (GTDB taxonomy): Bacteria > Bacteroidota > Bacteroidia > Cytophagales > Cyclobacteriaceae > Algoriphagus > Algoriphagus boseongensis. Next base: position 726,841 of record NZ_SNYF01000005.1, on the reverse strand, counting down.
CCAATCTCTTTTTTCAGCAGTGGAAGTTTATCAACCAGCTGCTTGTAATAGTTCAAATCCGTTTCCAAGTTGGTTTAGGTTAAGGCATAAACGATAATATTCACCCCAAATCGTGTATTGTCAATTTTCAGAAAGCGTTTGTTTCTGAAGTCGTAGTCCCATTCGCAGCCGTAATCTTTGTTGCTGTACAAAACCCCGATTCGTCCATTGATTTGAATAGCTTTCAAATAATCATGCACCAAATCATCTCCCCAGCCATTTAATTCAAATGAAGTGGCTGGAGGTCCATCTTCAAAATTGAAAAAGCAGCGGTAGAGGTAATGGTCGTTTGGAATTTTTTGTAAGGCATTCGAACCGAAAGTTCGAGCCATTTCTTCCTCGAAGGATTTTGCAAAAAGGCCGTCAATGTCGTGATTACAATCATCCACAAAGACAAATCCCCCTTGCTCTACATAGGTTTTGAAAATCTTCCTTTCCTGCTGGGAAAATTCTACCAACTTATGCCCACTGAGGTAACAAAAGGGACTTTTGTAGATTTCCTCACTGCTCAATTCAACCACCCGCTCTTTTTCATCGACAGGAATCGTAGTATACTCCACCAAGCTATGGAGAAGATTGGAAGGCATTCGCTGATCCGTATCCCAATTGCCTGAGTTGTATTTGATTCTTGTGAAAAAGAAGTTACCAGTCGGCAGTTTCCAGTTGGCAGTGTGCATTCGATTCAGTTGACAATGAGCAGTAGTCATTAAGCAGTAAAAGTGGTCAGTTGCCGGAAAACTGACAACTGACCACTGCAAACTGTCTACTGATTAAACAGCGTCAGACAAAGACGTGAAGGTGAAATCCCTAATTTTCATCGGAGGAATCATATTTCCACCGGTTCGCTCTGGTTTACCCATTGCTTCAATGTTATTTAACATGATGATTGGGCTTTCATTGAATCGGAAGTTTTTCACCGGGAACTTGATCTGTCCATTTTCAATATAGAAAGTGCCGTCACGGGTTAGTCCTGTGTAGAGCAAAGTCTGAGGATCCACAGCTCGGATATACCAGAAACGGGTTACCAAAATTCCTCTTTCGGTATTTCTGATCATATCTGCCAAGGATTGGTCTCCTCCCTCGAAAATTATTCCCTGAGGACGAGGAACAGGTTGCACACCTTGCTTTTCTGCCCAGTATCGGGAATAGAACATATTTTTCACCACTCCATTTTCTACCCAGGTGGTTTTTTCCAAAGGAAGACCCTCACCAGACCAAGGTGCAGAAGGAATATCTGGATGGGTTGGATCAGAGTAGAAAGTAACTCGCTCGTCGAATAGCTTTTCTCCCAGTTTGGTTCCTCCGCCCTTTTTGCTCAGGAAGCTTCTGCCTTCATCCGCATTTCTTGCATCCATGCCAAAAGTCAGCAAACGAAGTAAATCATTTGCAGCCATTGGCTCTAGGATTACGGTATATTTTCCCGGTTCAATTGCTTGAGCATTAACTGATGCCTTGGCTTTTTGAACAGCTACATTGGTCACAGGACCAGCTTTCAAAAGTCCAGCATCATTGAAATCTCTTCCAGCATATCCAGAACCAGTTCCGTCAGCAGTCCTTACTGTAACGGTGAAATCAACGGAAGTAGATTGGTTGTATCCAAAAAGGCCCTTACTGTTACCAGTAGCTACAAATCCTGTGAAGTCCTCCAAATAACCAGCAGCAGTCAGATTATTATCTGCGCAAGGCTGGATACTGTCAAAAGCTACCTGAGCACGGTAATCAGGGTTGATTGCGTCTGTAGCTTTTGCGAAGGTTTTGGAATCAGCATATTTCTGAGGACCTAGCATTGGCATATATTCTGGATTCTCAGGAGCCAATTTGGCGATCTCTTCCGCTCTGGCAACTGCCTTTTTCAGAGACTCATCGTCTAGTTCGTTGATGCTGGTAGTTCCAGATCTTTTGCCATATACCGAAGTGATATTCAAGGAAATCTCATTGGTTTCCCCACTGGTATTTACTGTATTTCTTGCATATCGGATGTTTCCGGTTCTACCTCCACTAATTGAAACCTCGGTTTCATCCGCTTTAGCAAAGGAAAGCACCTTATCAATAATTGCTTTTGCTTCTTCTTGAGTTAGTATAGCCATGATGTTGATTCAGTTTAAATGGTTCTACCGGTATTGATTACATTCACTCCGTCAAAACGGGTAGTAGCACTACCGTGAGACACAGCGGAAACCTGAGAAGGCTGTCCTTTTCCGTCAAAGAAAGATCCGAACAATCGATAATCATCTTTATCGCAAACTGCAGAACAGCTATTCCAGAATTCCTGGGTATTAGACTGGTAAGCCACATCTTCTAGCATTCCGGCTATTTCACCGTTTTTGATTTCGTAGAAAACTTGTCCACCAAACTGGAAATTGTAACGCTGCTGGTCAATGGAATAAGATCCTCTTCCCAAAATGTAGATTCCCTTTTCGATATTCTTAATCATATCATGAGGACTCATTTTTTCAGTTCCCGGCTTCAAGGAAACGTTTGGCATTCTTTGGAATTGAACTGAACTCCAGTTATCAGCAAAGCAGCATCCATGAGATTCCTTTTCTCCGATGATTTTCGCCTGATCTCGGATTGCCTGGTAGTTAACCAAGACACCATTTTTAATCAAATCCCATTCTTTGGCTTTCACTCCTTCATCGTCCCAACCTACATTACCAAGAGAATGAGGCTGAACTTTGTCGGCAACGATATTGACTTTGTCTGATCCGTACTTGAAGCTTTTGGTCTCCCACTTATCCAAGGTAGCAAAGCTGGTACCCGCATAGTTGGCTTCATAGCCTAGGACTCTGTCCAATTCCAATGGGTGCCCCACTGATTCGTGAATGGTCAATCCCAAATGGTCTGGATCTAGCATCAAGTCGTATTTCCCAGGAACAACAGATTTTGCAGTCAATTTTTCTTTGGCATGGTTCGCTGCGGCAACGGCATCCTCCACCATATCATAGCTATTTCTGTAGCTATTAAATCCTGCAGGATTCATGAATTTTTCTGATGTTATGCCATCCAAATATTCATAGCCCATACCCATAGGAGCAGAAAGTGCCTGTCTGGAACGGAATAATCCTTCCTGTCTATTTACCGCGGTTACAGTAAAGTTTGGCCAGATTCTATGGATATCCTGATCAATGTATGATCCATCAGTAGAAGCAAAATACTTTTGCTCATTGACCATAAATAAGGCAGAATTGACAAAAGCGGCTCCATTTTGAAGGGCAGCATCATTTACAGAAAGCAGTAAATCGATCTTGTCTTTTACGGGAACTTCCATTGCATTCTTCTGAATAGGAGTTTTCCAGCTTACTTCTCCAAAGGATTGAACAGGAGCCAAAACTACCGGTTCTTTTTGAAGCTTTGAATTTGCCTTGGCAATGGCCACAGCGGTTTCTGCACATTTTTTTATCCCGTCAGGGGTTACATCAGATGTGGCAGAAAATCCCCAAGTTCCATTTGCAATCACCCGAATACCCACACCAAAAGATTCGGCGTTGGTGATTCCTTGAACATTCTTTTCCCGGGTAAAAAGGAATTGCTGGAGATATCTTCCGATTCTCACATCGGTGTAGGTTGCACCAAGTGATTTAGTCGTGTTTAGGGCTACATCAGCAAGGATTTTTTTGGAAGCAGCATCCATTCCTGGAGTCATGAGGTATTCAGCAGGCACAGGCTTGCTGTAACTCACCAGACTTGGAATCATCATTGCCCCCAAACCAAGCCCTGAAAGATGAATAAAGTCTCTTCTTTTCAATGGATAATTAGTTTTAGGGTTAGGTAAAGTTCTCTTTGCTTAAATGTAACCCTAAACTCAACGCAATTCAATTGGAATGTTACAATTGCGGTTATTTGGCCTTATCTGAGGGGAAATCCCAAGGATAAAGCAAGTCATTTGAAAAAATAAAGCCCGACAAAAGCCTTCAATTCGCGGAAATTTGAAGGTAGAGTTAATAATTAATCGGAATTCCGATAGATCAAAAGCTCTAATTCTCTTGGTTCTTTTTCTCTTCTTTTTCCTGCTTTTTAAAATACTTTCTGAATAAAAAATTAGATCGAAGTGCCTTCATGTTCTCGTTGAAGTTTTCCGTACTCAATTCCAAATTGGTCATCGTCTCCATTAAGGTGGCTCTAAAAAGGGAATCCTGATAAATCAATCCAACGGTTCCTTCTCCACGCTGAATATTCTCCAGCATCCCCTTTAATTCTTCCATTACTTGTTTTGCTTCCGCGGTGGTTTTGTCCAGCTGAACCAAGGTATTTTGAAAATTATCAACCATCAGGCTATCAGAAATCAAGCTTGAGGCTAGTCCATCTCCGGTTTTTATTTCCTGAAGTAAATCTTTCCCTTCTCTGGCTAAAGCAGAAGCATTATTCCCCGCTTGGGTAAAAGACTTAATCGCATTACGGAGCTCTTCTCCTATTTTCTCGTCAGATAAGGTCAACCAAAGAGCCTCACTTTGATTTAACTTTTCTGATACATCCGCAAGGTTTTTTAAAGTCATTTCCAAATAATCCCCTGAAACATTGAGCCTGCTAATCAGCTCTTTTGTACCAATTTGTTCCAAAGGATAAATTATATCATCAGCTTCTATGGGCTGAGATTGACCTTCCTGAGGGTGGATCTCAATGATCTTATTTCCAATCAAACCATCCGTATTAATCGTTGTCTTTGCATTTTTAAAAATGTATGTAGCCATGGATTTTTTGATCAAAAGCTCCACTTCAATAATGGAATCATTGGCCATTTCTATTTCTGAAACAGTCCCTACATTCATTCCTTTGAAAAGAACATTATTACCCGGAAGAAGGCCATTTACATCCTTAAGATGTACATAGATAGGAATTGAGGTTCCGAAAATATTTTGGTTTCTACCGATCATATACAGGGAAAACACCAAAAACAATAATCCTGCTATGACAACTGCCCCAAGTTTTGCATCCGCTATTTTTCTTACGTTTTTCATAATCATTCAAAGAAATCTTTGACTTTAGGGTCTTCATTTTTCATTAACTCATCCATCGTTCCTTCAGCGTAATTTCTTCCCTCTATCAGCATGATGATTCTATTTCCCGTCATGCGAATACAGTTCAAATCATGGGAAATGATAATAGCAGCCGTATTGTATTTTTTCTGAATACTATTCATCAAATCGCTAATCTCTCTCGCTGTAATTGGATCAAGTCCCGTAGTAGGTTCATCATAAAGGATGATTTTCGGCCTTAGGATTAATGTCCTCGCTAGGGCTATCCTTTTTCTCATCCCTCCTGAAAGCTCAATGGGCATCATATCAATTGTATGCCCCAATCCAACATCTTCCAAGGCCTGAATTACTGCTGATTCTGCCTTTTCAGCTCTTTCTTCCTTAGTCCAGTGTCTCCTTAATGGAAATTCAAGATTTTGCCTAACCGTCATAGAATCGTATAAGGCATTACTTTGAAATAGGAAACCAACATTTGCTCTCAACTGATCCATCTCATCCTGATCTAAATCACTGATGTCTTGACCAAGAACTATAATTTCACCCGAATCTGGCTCTATCAGGCGAATAATACACTTGATCAAAACCGACTTTCCAGAACCAGATTTTCCAAGAATTACCAAATTCTCACCTTTGGAAAGACTTAAGGTAAAATCCCTGAGTACATGATTCTCCCCAAAGGATTTATTCAAATTACTTACCTGGATAATGGGATCTTCGCTTTCCATAGTCTAGGTTAATCCCAAAATATCCACCACTTGCACTGCAATCAAATCCAGAATAAAAACCAAAAGAGAAGCAACGATTACCGCTGTAGTAGCCGAGCGACCTACTCCTTCAGTACCTTTTTGAGACGTATATCCTTTGTAACAACCTACTATTCCGATGGCAAATCCAAAGAAGATTGTCTTGATTATTGAGGGCAAAAAGTCCCCATAACTCAAAGCATCATAGGCTTGGTATACATATAAGGTCCAACTGACTTCTCCCCGGATATTGGTTCCCAAGTATCCCCCATAAAGGGAAATGCCAATCGCCAAACTGGATAAGATCGGCACCATGACTGTCGCAGCCAAAACTCTGGTTACTACCAAATATTTGAATGGATTGGTCCCTGAGACTTCCATAGCATCTATCTGCTCGGTGACCCGCATGGAACCCAATTCAGCCCCAATCCCAGAACCTATTTTACCTGCACAAATTAAAGCAGTGATTACCGGTGATATTTCCCGAACTAGGGAAACCGAAACCATCGATGGCAAGAGAGCGGCGGCTCCAAATTCAACCAAGGTCGGCCTAGATTGAATGGTGAGCACCAAACCCATAATAAAGGCAGTGATTGATACCAATGTCAAAGCTTTATACCCAATCCAATAGCACTGATTGATGAACTCATCCCACTCTTGCTTTGGCTTGGTCACCTCTCGAAAAAACCTAGCAGTAAATCGGGAAATTTCACCTACTTCTTTGAAAAAGGGCTGATCTATTTTCCTCTCGAGTCCCATATCTTATAATCTACTCTAATTTGGTCAGCTTATGGCTAAAAAGTCAGAAATAAGGTCAACTAAAAAGCTGATTAAAATCAGTTTAGGTCAAATACCAGTGGAAATTAAAATCCTTAATTCTGGCCTAGTTCCAAAGAAATCAATCTTCTAGCTCCCTGAATTAACAAAAAGTCACTGGCCAATTCCTGTTTGAGTTTGTCCAAACTTGCATCCGGATAAAGGTCAAATTTGACATTCTCCAAAATTTCAGGATCTGAATAATAGGGATAGAGCTCAGCGTAGGTTGACTCAAATATTTCCTTCAAAACCGAATCAGAAAGTCTGGCCGAAACATCCTTTAAAATCTCCAAATACTTCGAATAGAGATAAGGATCATCAGCTATTTTCTTGTCTAGATCATCCTCTTTCGAAAAAATGTATTTGGATGAGGAAACTGACTGCATCATTTTGCCCTCATGCGGAATCGCTGAAAAAATATCGTCGTAATCCCAGGGAATGACCTTAAATAATCCTGTTTTTGGATCTATGTAAAAGAAGACTTCATCCGCATAATCCCCATTTCTAACAAGAAAATTAACCGCCATCCAAGTCATGTAATTTTCCAGATCAATTATTTTAGAAAGAGGCTGATAAAGGCTTTCTCCCGATAGCATAGCCGAAGAATGGTAAATCTGCTTGAATGCTTCTACATATTTTTTCGTATCCTCCTTGCTCAGATTTTTTTCGGTTTTGGATTTAGCAATGGAATGACCATACCCCCTTCTTATGACAATGGGACTTTTTATTTCCTGAATCGCCCAATCCTGAGGCCTTTCCACCAAGAAATAAATCCCTTGGCTAGCCTGATTAACTGAAAGGTTGGCGTAGGAATAAAAGAAATCAAGCATTCCCAATTCCTGAAGCATTCCAAAGGCTAAGCGATTTCGGACGTAATATTTATCCATAGCCAAACTCAGCAGGATCAAATGCTTCATTTTGACTTTCCTGCTGCCCTGACCGAATTCTAAAGACTTTTCCAAATCAAGGCTAAGGCTTTTTCTGGGGAAATTTAAAGTGGTTTGTCCCCGGGTATGAATATCCACTGCAGTTACCTCTTCCTCATTGATCAGGACTCGATTGGCATTCAGGTTTGTCTTTCTTCCGGTGACAGCTTTTAGGTTTTTCAATTCTTTTGAATCAAGTTCCAGATTGACCTGATTTTGAATTTTGCCTGAATGATTTGAAAAGTTTGGACCTTCATCCGTCTGAAATCCCTTGGAATCAAATGAAACCCAAGCGAAAATGATCATCAAAAAAAGGAAGAATCGTCTAGTCATTTCAGCTAATGAGTTGATTTCCTTATTTAAGGTAATCAGATTCAACCCATCTAAAAAGCTATCTTTCAATTAATTGAGATACCGAAATGGAAGTCAGTCTCCCACAAAATTTTCCTATTCAGGAAAAATCAAGTTGCAAATGAGGGAATTGTGGCATTTCTTTTCACTGTAATTACCTATTTCCCAAACCAAAGCTCTGTATATGCATCTCTTTTTGCCCGCCCTTTTTATTCTTCTTTTTGGTTCAAAAATCAATGACCAAGAGGTCAAAGAGCCTCCTGTCCGAATAGAGATGACCACAAATTATGGGGTTTTGATTCTCAGGCTTTATGACGAAACTCCCCTTCATCGGGATAATTTCATCCAACTTGTGGAAAAAGGAACTTATGACAGTTTACTTTTCCATAGAATCATTGAAAACTTTATGGTTCAGGCTGGAGATGTCAATTCTAAATCTGCCACCCTTCTGGATACCTTAGGTGGTGGGGATTTGGGGTACCGTGTACCGGCGGAAATCCGATCTGAACTTTTTCATAAAAAAGGGGCAATCGGTGCTGCTCGAACCAACAATCCCGAAAGAGCTTCCAGCAGTACTCAGTTTTATTTGGTGCAGGGGAGAATTCAAAATGACAGCCTCTTGAACCATAACCAAAACCGGATCAATCAATTTCTAGCTACCCACTACGCACAAAATGATCCTGCAAACAAGCCTCTATTGGATTCATTAAGTCAGGCAAGAGAACTCAAGGACAGTGTTCTGATAAAATCCCTAAGTGAAAAATGGAGCCAAATCTCAAGGAATTACTCAAATTTTGATCGATATGAAATCCCTGAAAACCACAAGGCTGTGTATAAAGAAATTGGTGGCACACCGCATCTGGATATGAGCTATACGGTTTTTGGAGAAGTGGAGAAAGGACTGGAAGTAATTGATGCAATGGCTGCAGTAGAAACCAATTCAATGGATAGACCACTTACTGAAGTTAGAATTTTGAAAATGAGAATCTTGGAAAACTAAACCTCCTTGGTCTTCCACTTGCCTTTTCTGAAGAAATAAAGAGAAACGAGCGCATGAAAGGAATGGCAAAAAGCGATGGCTATGAATATCCCGACATATTTCATTTCCATCTCAAAAGCCAAGAAATAAGCCAAAGGAACCTCCATTCCCAATAATACGACCGTATTGATCCAAGCGGGAGTTTTGGTATCCCCTGCCCCATTAAAAGCCTGAGTTAAGACCATTCCCACCGCAAAAAACACGTAGCCCAAAGCAATCACCCAAAGCCCTTGGGCAGCAATGTCTCTTACTTCTGGAATGTCAGTAAACACTCCGGCTAATTGCTTACTAAAAAGCAAATAAATCCCGGTCACGGAGGCCATAAAAATGACATTGTATCGGGTTGTTAACCAAACAGCATGCTCTGCTCTTCTAACTTTTTTAGCACCCAAATTCTGACCCACCAAAGTGGCTGCAGCACCCGATAAGCCCCATGCAGGTAAAATGGTAAAAATTAATACCCTAAAAGCAATAGTATATCCCGCTAAAGCAGCAGAACCGAATTCCGCATTCATTCTGGTTAAAGCCACCCAAGAAACCGAATCGATCAAAAATTGCCCCATACCGCCAAGGGATAAATCGACAATCTTTTTAATGGTTTCCAAATTGATCTTAAGATTTTCCTTCAAAATCTTAAGTCTGTGCTTCCCATTAAACAAATGGTACAATTGGTAAACAACGCCTATGCTTCTACCCAAAGTCGTGGCAATAGCAGCACCGTCCAAGCCAAATCCTTCCCATTCTCCCAAACCGAAAATAAACAATGGGTCCAAGACGATATTCAAGCCATTTGCAATCCATAAAGACCGCATGGCGTGATGTGCCTGTCCTGCGCCACGAAAAGCACCATTCAGCAAGAAAAGTAACATGATTGCGGTATTCCCTGCAAAAACAATCCTCGCATAAGTCTTTCCTGAAGCAATCACCTGCTCCTCCGCTCCCATCACTCTCAGGAGGTCTTCGGCAAATACCCAACCTCCAACTCCAAGAAAAATTGAAATAATTCCACCAACCAGAAGCAACTGAAAGGTTGCAGATCCTGCCTCATGGTATTCTTTTTCCCCAAATCGTCTTGAAACCAAAGCTGTACCAGCCATACTAATTCCAAAGCCTATCGCATAAGTCAAGACGATAACGGACTCAGTTAATCCAACCGTGGCGATGGCATGCTCTCCCAATTTTGCAACGAAAAATATATCCACCACTGCAAAGGCAGACTCCATCATCATTTCCAGGATCATAGGAATGGCCAAAATAAAAATAGCAGTCTTGAGGGACAGACGCGTAAAGTCCTGCTCTTTTCCTAAAATCGCGTCTTTGATTAGCTGCCAGGTCATAGGGTGTTAAGTAAAAGTTGGTTTAGTATGATCATTCCCAAAAATTTAGATCAATAATTCTGAGAATAAATCAAGTTTGCAAAAAAAGAAAAAAACCGCCGTTTGGCGGTTTTTGAACTCATTTATTTCTAAGGAATTAAGCTCCCACTGTTTCAATGTGCTTCTCCTTGATCTTTCTTCTAAGAATTTTACCCACATTGGATTTGGGTAATTCATCTGTGAAATAAACCTCTTTTGGAACCTTATAATTCGTCAGGGATTCTTTGCAATGCTTGATGATCCTTTCCTCGTTTAATCCCGGATCTTTTTTGACTACATAGGCTACCACCTTTTCGGTTGACTTTGGATCAGGCATACCAATTACTCCCACTTCCAAAACTCCAGGACATGAAGCGATTACATCTTCAACTTCATTTGGATAAACATTAAATCCGGAAACAAGAATCATCTCCTTCTTTCTGTCTACGATTTTAAAGAAGCCATCTTCATCCATAATCCCGATATCACCGGATTTGAACCAATCACCATGCATGACATTGGCGGTTTCTTCAGGTCTATTCCAATAGCCTTTCATGACCTGAGGACCTTTGATTAAGATTTCCCCTCTTTCTCCCATTGGAAGTGGATTTCCGGCATCATCTGCAATCATCACTTCAGTATTGGGCAAAGGAACTCCGATGGTACCGATTCGTTCAGTTCCGTCTATTGGATTACAAGTGGCTACAGGGGAAGTTTCAGTAAGTCCATATCCTTCTGCCAAAGGTACTCCTGTGACTTTTTTCCATTTTTCGGCGGTGGCTTTCTGAACTGCCATTCCACCACCTACGGCGATTTTCAATCCTGAAAAATCCAAGGAAAGAAACGCCTCCTGATTAAGTAGTCCATTGAATAAAGTGTTTACACCAGTGAAGACAGTAAAGCGTTTTTTTGCTAAATCGCCGATAAAGGCCTTCATATCTCTTGGATTGGTAATCAATACATTATGCGCACCAATTTTGAGCATCGCAAGACAGTTAACTGTCAATGCAAAAATGTGATAAAGCGGTAAAGCAGTAATTACGATCTCCTCACGCTCTCTCAATTTTGGCTTCATCCAAGCCGAAATCTGCTGCATATTCGCCACGATATTTCCATGGGTCAATTCTGCTCCTTTGGAGACTCCGGTAGTTCCTCCTGTATATTGAAGAAAAGCTGCATCCTCCAAAGAACACTTAGTAGGCTTGTAGCTTTGTGCAGCTCCCATGCTAAGCGCTTTTTTCAAGGAAATGGACCCTGGCAAAGAAAACGCAGGAACCATTTTCTTCACATGCTTCACCACCATATTGACTATAGTTCCTTTCAATCCTCCAAGTAAGTCTCCCAGCTCAGTGGTAATGATTTTTTTCGCTGAAATCTCATTCCTGATTTTCTCCAGATTATTAGCGAAGTTTTCAACGATCACAATAACATCAGCCCCTGAATCATTGAATTGATGCTTCATTTCCGCAGGAGTATATAAAGGATTGGTATTTACGACCACCATTCCAGCACGAAGAGCACCAAACATAACCACAGGATATTGCAGAATATTAGGCATTTGGATAGCCACTCGGGAGCCTTTTTCCAGCTTTAGAACCTGGGTCAGGTAATTTGCAAAATTTGCACTCAATTTATCCAGTTCATTGAAAGTCATGGTTTTTCCCATGCACTCATAGGCTACTGATGAGCTGTATTTTTTGACACTTTCTTCAAAAAGATCAGAAACACTTGAATAAGCTTTAGTGTCAACCTCTTTATCTACCGAGGCAGGGTAATTTTTAAACCAAGGAAAATCGTTCATATCAGGTTAATTTCAGGGTTTATGCGAGGTTCCAATTACTTAAAATTCCTTTGTAACAGCAAGAAATTCGGGATTACTTCAAAATTTTTCTTGCGATCAACTCTTTCATGATTTCATTCGTCCCCGCATAGATTCTCTGAACTCGAGCATCTGCCCATCCTCTTGCGACTGGATATTCCCACATGTACCCATATCCTCCATGAAGCTGAACGCATTCGTCGGCAACTTTACACTGCAGTTCGGTCATATTGTATTTCGCCGCAGAAGCCATTGCAGAATCCAATTTTCCCTCATTATGCAATTGAACCAAATAATCACAGTAGATTCTTCCCTGCTCAAGGGCGGCAGTCATTTCCGCCAATTTGAAACGAGTATTTTGAAATTCTGAAATCGCTTTTCCAAAGGCCTTTCTTTGCTTCACATAGTCTATGGTAGCTTTCAGCATGAATTCGCTAAGAGCAACTGCCGCCAAAGCTACTACCAAGCGTTCCTGTGCTAGTTCAGTCATCAGGTATTTAAATCCATCTCCCTCTTTTCCCAAAAGATTTTCTGCAGGAATTTCTACGTCCTCAAAAAACAGTTCACAAGTATCCTGAGCGTGTAGTCCGACTTTTTCAAATGGAACTCCTTTGGTAAAGCCCTTCATTTCTCGGTCTATCAAAAACAAACTGATTCCTTTAGCTCCTTTGCTGGGATCAGTTTTGGCAGCAACAACGACCACATCAGCAAGAAAACCATTGGTGATAAAGGTTTTTGATCCATTCAGAACATAGTATCCATCTTTCTTTTCGGCAGTACTTCTCATCCCTTGGAGATCAGATCCAGCTCCTGGTTCGGTCATAGCAACCGCTCCAATATATTCACCTGTGATCATTTTAGGGACATACTTTTTCAGAGCCTCTTCCTTTCCATAATGGAGGATATATGGCATCACAATATCGCTGTGCAAAGGATATCCGATTGCAGGCCCTGAGCATCCGCTTAAACCTAATTCTTCAATTAAAATGGCGTTGTATCGAAAGTCGCGAATATTCAGTCCTCCCAATTCCTCCGGTGCTTGGATTCCTAAAAACCCATTTTCTCCTAATTTCAGCCAGGAATCCCTGCTGACCATTTTATCTTTTTCCCACTGTGCATTGTGTGGGGTAATTTCACGGGCAATAAAATCTCTAACACTTTGTCTGAAGAGTTCATGCTCCTCAGTAAAAATCGATCGATATAGTCCGAACATATTTGGGTTTAGTTTTTTTAGTAACCAAAAATAAGGGTTTAATGGTTTTTGATTTTTGCCGTTCCTCAGACTTTTCCGCTTTATTTCATTTTAAATTCAAAAATGACAGGTTCCAGCATCTATTTTAGCACTCCAATTGAAAAACCATGGTTGACCTGAGTGAAAATACTCCTATCCAAGAAATCAAAAAATTATCTTTTTGGGAAACTGGTGAGGAAATTCTAAAAATTGAATCCGCTGGACCAAGTAATATGAATCTTGTGTTGCGGATTCAAACTGATCTAAGAAGTGTAATTCTAAAGCAGTCGAAGAACTTCGTCCGGAAGTTTCCTCAAATTCCTGCTCCGATTGAAAGGATCAATGTAGAATTTGAATTTTTAAGCCTTTTGGGAAAAGAACCGAAAATGGAATCTTTTATTCCCGAAATCATTCATTTCGATCCAGAAAACCACCTTTTGGTGACCGAAGACTTGGGATTGGGGATAGATTTCTCTTGGATTTATACAGGAGAAAAGTCTCTGAAAATCGAGGAAATTGACCAGTTAACAGAATTTCTGAATATTCTTCACGGGCTAAACCCGAAAAGTTTTCCCTTGAATAAAGAAATGCGCAAACTTAACCATGAGCATATATTCAATTTCCCTTTTTTGGAAGAAAATGGCTTTGACTTAGATACCATTCAGGAAGGACTGCAAGAGATCAGCTTAACTTTCAAAAAAGATAAAAAGCTCAAAGAGGAAGTAAGTAAACTGGGAGAGGATTACATGGGTTCGGGAGACACTTTACTTCATGGAGATTTTTATCCCGGAAGTTGGTTGCAAGTTTCCTCAGGCATCAAAATCATCGATCCGGAATTTGGGTTTATGGGAAATAAAGAATTTGATCTTGGGGTCTTTTTAGCCCATTTGGATTTGGGACAACAACCTGAATCGATCAAAGACCAAGTACTTAAAACCTATTCCAGTCCTCTTAATTCTAAGCTTCTGAACCAATACCGAGGGGTAGAAATACTTCGAAGATTGATCGGAATTGCACAACTTCCTGTAAAAATGACCTTAGGTCAAAAGTCCGCACTGATGAACTTTGCCAAAGAACTGATTCTGTCCTAAAATGAAAAAATATATCCCAGTAATCCTCTTTTTAGGACTTTTTGCTTGTAATCAGTCTTCAGTTGAGAGAGAAGAACACATTGATAAACTCCAGCAATCAGGGCTATCTGAGGAGGAACTTTACGATAAGGTCTTGGGAATGCTCGTCGGTTCTGCGATTGGAGATGCCATGGGTGCTCCAACAGAAATGTGGAGCAGAGAAAACATAGCCCTGGAGTATGGGTATGTCACAGATTTAGATTCCATGATTAGGGAGGTTTCTCCAGAAGGCATTTGGATTGCCAATCTTCCAGCAGGAGGCACTACTGATGATACCCGTTGGAAAGTCTTAGCAACGGATTATTTATTAACTCAATCTGGAAATCGGCTTAATTCAAAAGACTTTGCTTCTCAAATTCTCAAAACATATGAGAAGAGTTTGGAAAAATTGAAGGCTATTGATTCCAATAATCCTCAACCTTATGAATCTGCATTATTGGAAGTGAATTGGCTTTCTGAATGGGCCAAAGTGAGCCAGCCTTTTTTAGACGATAATCTTCCGGCTTTTGCAGATTCCCTTTCCAAGTTTTATGGAGGAGAAATGGTCTGTGCAGGATTGCTTTATGCGCCAGCTATTGGGATGTATTTTCCCGGAAATCCGGAGAAAGCCTATTCGGAAGGCTATAAATTGACCCTTTATGACTTAGGATACGCACGGGACATCAGTTCTCTGGCTATGGCCATGACTGCCGCCGGAATGAAAAAAGACGCGAAAAAAGAAGATTTACTGGCAGCTTTACGACTTGATCCGGAAAAGTATTTTGAAAGCAGACTTGTAGGCCGAACTTCTCATAAAATCCTCAAAGATGCCCTTTGGATCAATGAGGAATCCAAAAAACTAGATTCATTGGAGTCAATGACCTCCAATAGTCCTGCGCTATTGCATGCATTCCAGCTACTTGACCAAAAACAGCAAGACATGCCTTTTCATGCGGGTGAGATTTATCTGCAGTCGTTAACGGCTATGGTTTATGCAGATTTTGATTTCAAAAATTCATTAATCTTTCTGGTAAACTATGGTAGAGACAATGATACTACGGCTGCCCTTGTCGGTGGAATTTTAGGTTCTTGGTATGGCTTTGAGCAACTTCCAGAAAAGGAAAAATGGCAAGTCCTAAAGGTTAATAAGGAAATACTTGGAATTGATTTGGAAGAAAAAGCCAAGCTACTGACAGCTCACATGATCAAAAAATAAAAAACCCGAGATAATTCCCGGGTTTTTAAATTGGTATTTTGCCTATTACTTTTTCGCAGTGGTATCTGCAGCTGCAGGCGCAGCAGGAGTAGTAGTTGAATTGAATTTCTTATTTAGGCCTTCGATTACTGAAGCAGTAACATCAATTGCATCAGTAGCATACCAAAGGGCTCCTCCTCTTGTATAACTCAAAATCAGGTGAAGGTCATTTTCTTTAGCATAATCCTTAAGATACGCTTGAACTTGCTCATAAACCTCACTGTACAAAGCTGATTCGTCAGTTGACAATTCCTGCATCAGGTTATTTCTGTAGGTCATCAGGTTTTGCTCCTTTTGCATCAATTCTTCTTGCTTTGCTCTTTGCTGATTAGGAGTCAAACTTCCACCAGTCTGCTGGAAAGTAGCAACTTCCTGCTCAAAACCTCTCGCTCTTGACTGAAGATCGCCTTCAAATTTTCTGCCTTTTTCAGTGATCTCTTCAGATCTCTTCTTGAAGAAATCATACTTATTGATAACTGAGTCAGTATAAACAAAAGCAACTTTCATGTCTCCAGCAGCAATTCCTTGCCCTGCCTCAGCAGTTGAAGCACTTTCAGAAGTAGTATTTTTGTCACAAGAATAGAATACAGTGGCTAAGCCAAGTAGTCCAACGATGAGTAATCCTTTTTTCACTTTAGTATTTTAATGGTTGACAGGGCGCAAATATAGAGAAAGAAATGATTTTGCAAGGGCAGCAGAGATAGCTTCTGGTTAATTTAGGTTAAGGCCTAGAAATACAATTCTTGAGCCACACGATATAATTGTGCATGCGCATCAATTACATCCCTGATTCTAGTGGAATAGCCACCTCCCATACAACACATGACTGGAATATCACCTTGCTTTGAGTAGGTCAAGACCATTTTATCCCGTTGCTGAATGCCTGAAATGGACATTCCTAATCTGCCCAGTTTGTCAGTTTTTAATGCGTCTACTCCAGACTGATAAAGAATAAAATCAGGTTGAAATTGAATTAGAACTTCTTCTAAACTCTTTTCCAAAAGACTTAAAAAAAGCTCATCTCCTGCTCCATCAGGTAAAGCAATATCCAAATCAGAAACTTCTTTTCGATGGGGGTAATTCTTCTCTCCATGCATGCTGAATGTAAAAACAGCTGGGTTTTCTCTAAATAATTCTGCTGTTCCATTGCCCTGATGCACGTCCAAATCAACGATCAATACCCGCTTGGCCAGTTTATTTTCCAAGAGATAATTTGCTGTGATCCCTAGATCATTCAGCAAACAAAAACCTTCTCCTCGATCTGAAAATGCATGATGGGTGCCACCGGCTATGTTTATTCCGACACCAAAGTCTTTGGCAAATAAAGCCGCCTGCACAGATCCTCCCATGATCAGAATTTCTCTCTGGATTAATTCACTGCTTAATGGAAATCCTGTCGCACGGATTTCCGACTTTGATAAATTTAAATCAATGAGCTTCTGGTAATAAGATTCCTGGTGGGTATTGGTAATCCATTTTTTCTCAAGAGGTATGGGTTCAAAAAAGTTTTCTTGAGTTACCGTTCCTTCATATATCAATTGCTCAGGCAGGAGGTTGTATTTCTCCATTGGAAACCGATGACCTTCAGGAAGAGGATGACAATACAGGGGTGACCAAGAAATTTTAAGCATAAAAAAAGCGCTAATCAATTAACTAGCGCAACAAAGGTATGTTTTGAGAATAGGGATCAAAACTTAAATCTCATCTTCCTCAGTCTGGAAAGAATAAAGAGTTTCATCCAAAACCAAGGTATCATCATTGAATTCTTTGATGAATTTCCGAATGACTTTATCGTTGATTTCGTCAACATTAAGTGCTGCATCAAGACCAACGCCATAATCATGGTTGGTATCGATATCTAGGAATTCCTGAACCTTTACGGCTTCTTCCTCCTCCAATTCCATGATAATCTCAGTAATAAACCAGCCTATTTCTTCCTCCTCACTGGATAAAGGCTTCAAGTTTCCCTCCTCATCTTCTTCGTAGTTAATCCCTTTGAAATTCGGGAATTTTTTAGCGGCTTCATGTTCGGCCAATTCATATACTTCACTTGAGTGATGAAGTCTTAAGGTATATAATGCAGCATCATAGATTACTTGCTTTCCTTCAAAAATGCCTAGAAAAAGGAAGTTTATAAACTCTTCAGAATTACCTGGATCTGGGACAACCTTGTAAGGTTTACCAGATTTTGCCAGTTCGGCACTTAATTGTTCAATATTTTTGGGATCAAACCCGGGATTCGCAAACTGCATAAAACAAAAATTATAGTTTTTTTGGGTTGGAAAGTCTTCGATTTATTGACCATTCTCTTCCCACGAAAGAAAATAAACGAATAAAATGAATTCAACAAAATTTAATCAAGAATTTATCAAAAATTTAATTCGACAAAAGGAAGGTAAGCTGCTGGATTTCAAGCTGAAAATTACTTCAAGAGAAAAAATTGCTAAAACTATTTCTGCCTTTGCCAATTCTGAGGGAGGAATGCTCCTAATCGGAGTCTCTGATAAAAAGGAGGTAATTGGGATTGACCCCTACGAAGAACAATACATGATAGAATCCGCGAATGAGATGATTTGTGAACCTCATGCATCAGTTTCTTATTACCCAATCAAATGGACTAAGGAAAACCCTACAGATTTTGAAGATGAAGAACTAATCGTCCTATTGGTTAAAATCTCTCCTCAAAAAGATGGTTTGGTTTATTGTAAAAGTGGTTCAGGAGAACGAAAAGCATACAAAAGATCCGGAGACAAGACTTTGCTTATTTCGGATTCAGATTGATACCGAATACTCCATTGACAATACTGACTAGCAAAGCAAATCCCAAAGCCCACCAAAAACCATCCACGGTAAATCCAGGAATAAAATATGCGGCTATCAAAACAACCAGGGCATTGATGACTAACAAAAACAATCCAAATGTGATCAAGGTTAAAGGAAGAGTCAAAATAATCAGAATTGGCTTGATTGTGAAATTGATGAGAATTATTGCGCCTGCCAGAATCAGACCTGTAATCCAAGTATCTACCTGAACTCCACTTAATAATAAATCCGCAATCAAAATTGAGATTCCACCCACAATGATTTTGGTCAAAATTGATCCTGTATTTAGCGAGCTTTCCATGATTTTTAATTTTAAATAAAATCTCCACTAATAAAACCTGAGATAAATCAGATTTTAAATTGGGCTTTTGAAAACCCGAATGGAACATTAATTTACCTAAGAAACTTATATTTGCACATTAATCTTAACAATCTACCGAGTGATTATCATTATTTTCTTTCTCCTGCACTGGTATTTCTCCCTGTTTTGCCAGAGTTTCTTCCTACACCGTTATGCTGCCCATCAGATGTTTGTAATGAACAAGTATTGGGAAAAATTCTTCTACATTTTTACCTGGATTTGGCAAGGTAGCTCTTACTTATCTCCAAGAGCTTATGCCATTCTTCATAGAATGCACCACGCTTATTCCGACACTCCAAAAGATCCTCATAGCCCTCATCACACAGAGAATCTTTTTACGATGATGTGGAAAACAAAAAATATTTACAACGATTACTTCAGCTTCAAATTGAAGCCTGAAGAACGATTTTCTAAGGATATTCCAGATTGGAATTCGTTTGACAAATTCGCAGATACTATGGGGGTCCGAGTAGCTTGGGGACTATTCTACGTATTAGTCTACGTTCTTTGTATTTCTGTTTTTGATCTTCCCGGAACTCATTGGTGGATGTATTTCCTTCTTCCTATCCATTTTCTAATGGGGCCAGTTCATGGCGCAATTGTCAACTGGAGTGGTCATAAATATGGATATGCCAACTTCGACAATAACGATAAGTCTAAAAACAGCTTGCTACTTGATGTGTTGATGTTGGGTGAGTTATTTCAAAACAACCATCACAAACTTCCGAACAGACCAAATTTTGCGGTTAAGTGGTATGAGTTTGATCCTACTTACCCAATAGTCAAGCTCTTACATGCAACAAAGATTATAAAACTTAGAGCTGCGTAAAATTTAAGCCTTCCAAAACGGAAGGCTTTTTTATTGGTAGGTTTTTTAATTCAACTAAAACATAAAAAAATTGTAAAAATTCTTTGGAATTAAAAACTAAGTGAATAATTTTCTAGCACATTTAAACTTAACACCTTATGAAACCATTAACCAGAGCAGAAGAGGAGATTATGCAAATCCTCTGGGATATTGAGCGAGGCTTCGTGAAAGATATCCTGGTTCCTATGACCGAACCAAAACCGGCATACAATACCGTATCAACAATTGTTAGAATTTTGGAAAGAAAAGGATTTGTAAGCCATAAGTCCTATGGAAAGAGCCATGAATACTTTCCTATCGTTTCCAAAGATGAGTACAGAACTTTTATCATCAGGAAAATGCTAGAGGGCTATTTCGATAGTTCTTTTGCAAAAATGACTCAATTCTTCAAGAATGATGAATCATTGAACACTAAACAATATCAGTAAGAATATTTGTGGATAAGCATTAAATAATAAAGCCCCGGTCAAGTTGACCGGGGCTTTGTTTTATTTAACGTCCTTCAACAGTTCTTCCACCGCCTTTTCTAATTGCTGATCAATTCCTTGATCAATCTTTCCAGGCATATTTTTCACTTCAAACTGAGGTCGAGTTTCATTATTTTCTAACCACTCCCCTGCTTTATTTTTTGCAGAAATCGGAACCGCTCCCCATCTGACTCCATTCGGCAATCCTTCCCAACCTGCAAACGAACAAGTTCCTGGAGTTGGCATTCCGACTGTTTTACCAATTTTCAAATCCGTATAGCCACAAGCAAAGCAATGCCCATCTGAATAATTAGCCTCATTGAACATCGCCAAGGTAGGTTTAGTCCATCTGGCTGTCGGTTCTCCTCCTACGACTTTATCTTCAGTAGCATAAGTCAAAAATTTATCTCCCGTAAAGAACATAGCCAAATCAGCAACTAAATCACCGCCTCCATTGAAACGAGTATCGACGATTACCCCATCTTTCTCGTAATATTTTCCGAGCATATCTTCAACAACATTACGATACGGACCATCACTCATTCCCGGGATATGCACGTACCCTAATTTTCCACCACTCAATTTTTCCACTTCAGCTTGGTTCTTCTTGACCCATCGCTTATAAAGCAATTGATTTTCTTCTCCCAATGAAATTGGTTTAACCGTGTATTGATTTCGGCTATTTGATCCTGGATCAAAAACCTCAACCAAGGTAAACTTATCAGCCTTTCTGTTTAGAAGTTTCGCAAAATCCAAGTCAGGTGAAATCATTTCCCCATCAATTCGCTCAATGATCATCCCGGGCTTGATCTCCATTCCAGCTTTATCCAAAGGACCTCCTTCGATCACTTCAGTTATTTTCAGGCCATTGCCAGCATGTTTGTAATCAAAGAAAACTCCCAAAGCTCCCGTAGCATCTGCTAAAGGAATAGATCGGGAATATCTGGCTCCTGCGTGGGACACATTAAGTTCTCCAATCATTTCAGAGATCATCTCAGCAAACTCATAATTGTTACCGATATGGGGCAGATATTTTTGGTAATCAGGTCTGATCCCCTCCCAATCAACCCCGTGCATGGTCGGAGTATAAAAAATCCCCTTTGTGCGAAGCCAAATGTGATCAAACGAGTGTGCCAATTCTGCGGATTGATCATAGGTCATTTCTCCAGCAATCTTTATGGTCTCACGCTTCATTCCTTCTGGATTTATTTTGGAAATGGATCCATCGGAAAGCAAGTACAAGTTCTTTTGATCTTTGTCCCAAACAAGTCTTCCGGAATTTGCATTAAGGCTGATTTCCTGCTTGGTATCCTTGGTTCTCAAATCAGTAGACCAGAGGTTCATACCCTTTTCAAATCTAGCTAGGTAATACAATTTTTCACCATCCTTCGAAAGTAGCGCATCTCCCATAATGGAAGAATGGATCGTGAGTCTCGCCTTTCTTTCTTCAATTCCATCAAAGTCAAAAACAATGTCCTCAACCTTTTTCTCCTCTGCTTTCTCAGTCTTAGACTTATCATCCCCATTTTGAGGCTTTTTGGCTTTTTCAATCTCTTTCAAAAGATCAAACTCCTCCTTGCTCAGCCTAAACTTATCCCAAGCAGCTTGGTCGAAAAATAAGGTATACACATCCTCTTCCATTCGACCGCTGGTGGCATAGCTTCTCAATCCGTCCCGATTGGAGAACCAGATAATTTGCTTTCCACCATTCACCCATTTTGCATTATCATCAGAATAGCCGCTTTGGGTCAATTTTCTCATTTTTTCTTTTCCAGTGGCATCCAAAAGGACCACCTCTGAGTTGGTCATTGTAGGTCTATAGCTAGCCAAAAGCCATTTGCTATCAGGACTCCAAGTGAAATATTGATCTCCGTCGCTCATATGGAACAAAAGATCAGGGCCCATCAAGGTCACTTTTGATTTACTAGCCAAATCCAAAATCTTCAGACTTCTTCTTCCTTCGATGTAGGCCAACTTTTTTCCATCAGGAGAAAATTTCGGCAGATAGGCATCGGTTTCCACTGAAACTAGTGGTTCTTCTTTCAATAAAGTGGAAGCAAAAAAGAAAGGCTCCTCTGCTCTTACTTTGGTAGCTTGGAAAATCTGCCATTTGCTATTTCGCTCAGAAGCATAAACCAGAGATTTTCCATCAGGAGCAAACTCAACAAATCTTTCCTGCTCTGGAGTATTGGTGATTCTTTTAGTCAAAGAACCATCTACCGAAGTCACAAAAACTTCGCCTCTCGCAATAAATGCAATCTCTTTTCCATCTGGAGAAATAGACATTTCACGAACTCCTCCATTGATGGTTATGTAGCTATCAGGATTGGAAATGGATTGGGTAGCAATAGAAACCTGCACTTTTTGAGGCTGCTGTCCTTTTTTCATAGTATACAATTCCCCATCGTAGCTGAAGCAAAGATTTCCATCTGAAGCAATGGTCAAAAATCTTACAGGGAATTTGGTGAAATTGGTCAAAGCCTTTGCCTGAGCCGGGTCAGAGACAGGCATGCTGAACAAATTGAAATTTCCATTTCCTTCACTTAGGTAAAAAATCTCTGATTCATCCGGGGAAAAAACCGGATTTCTATCCTCTCCATAAAACTTGGTAAGCATAGTATGCGAGTTGGATTTCGCATCATACATCCAGATGTCACGTGCGATCCCCGACTGGTGGTGCTTTCTCCATTCGTTTTCTCCTCCTTTTTTATCGTGATAGATCATCTTGGATCCATCTTTACTGGTCTGAACATACTCAGCAGGAATAGTCCAAATCTGATCTACCCTTCCCCCATTTTTAGTCACTTGATAAAGCTCAGGCTGGGAACCAGTTGGATATTGTCTATGCTCTGCGATATCCATTCTGGCTGCGCCAAAAATCACCTTTTGCCCATCAGCCGTGAAATCATAGGGCATTTCATCAGTAGAATGATAAGTAAGTCGAATCGCATCACCTCCATCGGCATTCATGATGAATACATCAAAATTTCCATACCGATCCGAAGCGAAGGCAATTTGCTTCCCATCTTTTGACCAAACAGGCTTGAAGTCATGAGCCTCGTGGAAAGTCAATTGAGTTGCCTTTCCTCCTGAAGTAGGTACCAAATAAAGGTCACCTTTGTAAGTGAAGACGATTCTAGATCCATCCGGAGAAATTGCAGGATAGCGAAGCCAATTTGGTGCAGTCTGCCCAAAGGCAAGTCCAGTAATTAAAAAACCAAGACTTAGGGTCAAGGCTTTAAAGAAGATTTTCATAGGGTAATTATTGATTTGACTCAAAGTAAATAAAAAATTCTGCCATAGAAGATTTTGTTTTGATGAATGAAACCGAGTGATGGTTCATTTGTAAGAATTGGGGATGAATCTGAAATTGATTTTCCTACTGAATGGGATAAGCCTATATTTGCGACCGAATAAAACGACCCTTTTTCAATGAATTCATTTATAGAAGAACTGAGATGGAGAGGAATGCTCCAGGATATGACCCCCGAGATCGAAGAGCATTTGAGCAAAGGAATGGCTTCAGCTTACCTGGGATTTGATCCAACTGCAGATTCCCTTCATATCGGTCACCTGGTTGGTGTGATGACACTTCTTCATTTCCAGAGAGCAGGTCACAAGCCATTTGCTTTAGTTGGAGGCGCCACAGGGATGATTGGAGACCCTTCTTTCAAATCCGCTGAAAGGAACCTTTTGGATAAAGCTACTTTGGATCACAACGTGGATTGTCTGAAAAATCAGCTTTCTAAATTTTTGGATTTTTCGGGTTCCAAATCCAATAAGGCCGAACTGGTCAACAATTACGACTGGATGTCCCAATTCTCTTTTCTTGAGTTTATCAGAGATGTGGGAAAGCACATCACGGTAAACTACATGATGTCTAAGGACAGCGTAAAGCGAAGGTTGGAAGATGGAAATGGGCTTTCATTCACTGAATTCAGCTATCAATTGATCCAGGGATATGATTTTTACCACCTTTGGAAAAACAATAACTGTTCGGTTCAATTGGGGGGATCAGATCAATGGGGAAATATCGTCACTGGAACAGAATTGATCCGAAGAATGGGCGGAGGAAGTGCCTATGCGCTGACTGTTCCTTTGATCACCAAGGCCGACGGAACCAAATTTGGAAAGACAGAAAGTGGGTCGGTATGGTTGGATCCAGAAAAGACTTCTCCATACGCTTTCTATCAGTTTTGGCTCAATGTATCTGATGAAGATGCTTCCAAATACATTAGGATTTTCACGGTTTTGGATCAAAAAACCATTGAAACCCTTGAAAGCGAGCATGCACAGGCACCTCATTTAAGATTGCTTCAAAAGGAAATCGCAAAGCAAGTGACTATCATGGTTCATAGCCAGGAAGATTATGAAATGGCGGTAAAAGCCTCCGAAATTCTTTTTGGCAAATCGTCCACTGAGGACTTGGCTTCTTTGGATGAAAGAACTTTTCTTGCGGTTTTTGAAGGAGTACCTCAGGTACAACTTAGCAAAGAAGAATTTGCGGGAATTGAAAACGTCTTGGATCTTTTTGGAGAAAAAACCAATGCCCAAATTTTCCCTTCCAAAGGTGAAGCAAGGAAAATGATTCAAGGTGGAGGAGTCAGTATCAATAAGGAAAAATTAACTGACCCAAATGCAGCTTTGAACTTCAACCTTCTTCAAAACAAATATTTACTGATTCAGAAAGGGAAGAAAAACTACTACATTTTAGAAGTAAAATAATCTCTTGATCTACAGCAAAAAAGGCCTCAAAATTAAAAATTGAGGCCTTTTTTAGTTTTTATAATTTCCAAAAGGAAACAAAAATTGACCTTGATTTAATATCTTTGTTCCTCACTTTTCAATAAAGTTTTAGAACTCATGGCAGGAGAAAAAAATAAAGAAAGGCTAATCTTGGATGCAGCAGTTTCACTTTTTACCACCAAAGGCTATACCGCTACCCGGATGGAGGATGTGGCCAAGAAAGCAGGAATCAGCAAAGGCCTAACTTACTTCTATTATAAAAATAAAGAGGACCTTTTCATGGCCTTAACCAAAAAGGCTTTTGATCAATTCAAGGAGGAATTTCGAGAATCCTTTCGCTCAAAAGGAAAGACCGGTTTGGAGATGATCACAGACTTGGTTCAGCGGATCTGGACTTTTGCCAAAGAACAGCCTGTGTATTATCAAGCCATTCTCCATTTTTTGGACTTGATGAAAAAATACACCAATTCAAAACTACGCAATGAAATTGATCCTCAGATTTTGGATTCGATTCATTTTCATAAGCTTTTGGAATTGCATCACGAACCAGCCAGGATCGGGATTCAAATGGTTTCTCAGGGGATTAAGGACGGAAGTATCAGACCAGAACTTCAACCAGAGATTACCTTCTTTACCATTTGGAGTATGATAATCGGATTTGAAAAAATGAGTGGCCCGGTGGAATATGAAAACAAAGAAATCAAGATCAATCCTGAAGCTTGGCAACTCGGATTTATCAAATTGATGCAGGATATGCTGAAAGGAACCGTACAGGCAAGTAAGCCTCAAATAGTTCAGGCAAGTCTGTTCTAACCAAACCAAAAAGGCTACTCGATCGAGTAGCCTTTCTTTTTTCATTCATTCTTTTTTAAAGTTTTGGAGCTTTTCTGTGTTTTGTTCCTAGCTCGTAGCTATAGGTCAATTTGATCAGGGTAGGTTCAGCGTACATTCTACCCAAGAACTGCAGGCCTGCAGGAAGATTCCCCTCAGTAAATCCCATCGGAACGGTAAAAGCTGGTTGGCCCGAGTGGGGAGAAATAATCTGGGAATTATCCCCCTTGTATTCTTCTTCGAATCGGTCAATTCTTGCCGGACGATTATTCCAAGATGGATAGATCAAAGCATCCAACTGAAGCGAGTCCATTGTTCTTTCGATAGCTTCTCTAAGGGCTATTCTTCGAACATCTTCGTATGCATTTCCGCAAGGAATTTCAGGGTTGCCTCTCCTCAAAGTGTTTTTACCTAAAGTCTCAAGTCGTGTCCGAGTATATTCTGACTTAGAACCAATTCTAAGCATATCCTCATAAGTCTTCATTGTATCTCGCTTCACGTAAGTTTGGAGAAAATCTTCCAAATCAGTTTTAAAAGTTGGGCACCACTGGTCTTTCGCTAATTCCTCAAAATTCGGAACAGCTACAGAATCTATGACCACCGCTCCCAAGCCTTCTAGATCTTTTAAAGCTTGATTAAAAAGTACGCTTATCCCGGAGTCAGGATCTCTTTCACTTAAAGTTCTAAACACCCCGATTCTAGCTCCTTTCAAGCCGTTTTTATCCAAATACTGGAGATAATCAGTTTCTGTTTTTCCTTCCGAATAGGAAGTCAAAGGATCATTTGGATCAATTCCCACCATGACTTGAAGGACCCGAGTGGCATCTTCCACGGTTTTACACATGGGTCCGACTACGTCGTTTCTAAGGTATAGAGGAACAATTCCTTCTCTACTGATTAATCCTAAAGTACTTCTAAAACCTACCAAGGCATTGTGGGAAGAAGGTCCTCTGATTGAATTTCCGGTGTCTGTTCCCAATCCTATCGTCCCTAAATTTGCTGCAACTCCTGCACCTGTTCCACCACTCGAACCTGCAGGGACAAAATCCAGATTATATGGATTTCTTGTAATTCCTGCAGTGGAGCTTTCCGAATGCATGGGAGAAAAGGCCCATTCCGCCATATTCGATTTGGCAAGGACTATAGCTCCTGCTTCTTCCAGTTTTTTGATTACAAAAGCATCTTCCTCAGGGTAAAAATCTGTAAGTGCCAAAGAGCCCGCTGTAGTAGGTAATCCAAGAGTATTGATATTATCCTTCACAATCATAGGAATCCCGTGAAGCGGCCTAAATTTTCCGGTTGATTTGAATTCCTCATCCAGAGCTTTGGCAATTTCCAAAGCCTTGGGATTAATCACCGTTAAGGCATTGATTTGAGGATTTACCGAATCTATCCGAGCCAAGTAGGCTTCTACTAATTCAACTGCGGTCAGGTCTCCAGAAGAATATTTAGCATGGATCTCGGCAATGGATAAACTTTCTAAATCCAAAACATCTTTAACCTTCTCCTTTTGGCAAGCCGAAAATAGAAGCAAAAAGAGCAGAGAAATTAAACCAAAATGGCTGCCGAAATCAGAGGATTTATAGTTCATATATATTCGATTTTGATTCACAGAATTTGAAAATAAAAAAGGCTACCCGAATCGGGCAGCCTGAATTTATCTGCTTTTCCAAAGCTCCTTGAGCTGTTTTCCATTGATTAATAAAACAAACCGTGCAGGATTAGGAACTAGGACAATTCTCATGTCCACTTTACCCAATTCATCTGATTCTATAGGTACTCCTTCATTTCCCTCTACCTCATAAGTCACAATCCCTTTTGCATCTGGGAGCATTTCCTTGTACTTATTTGCCAAATAGGCAGTTGGAAGTAAAATATCCGTATCCGATTTGAGCTTAGAATAAATCTTCTCTAACTGTGGCTCGAAAACCTCCTCATACTCCTCATTGAAATCATCTTCCAAATCATGAAGTTCTTCTTCCAGATCATCATAGCTTTCGTCGCTATAATCCATCTGGCTTAATAGATTTCTTTTTTTGACAATTTCTGTAAGTTGCTCGTCCAGCTTTTCCCAGTTCATGAAATAATAATTGGATTGTTGAAAGTGCAAAGATGGGCAATCCTCCTTTTTTACCCGAACAAATCAGAGATTATTCACTGACGAAAAGGATTTTTCCATTTCTGCCAGGAGTCTCGTAGGTGTCCAAGGCTTTTTTGAAGTCATCCAAAGTGAATTTCCCGGCTATGTCAATTTTGGATTGTTCCTTCATTAGAAATCCAAAAACTGTCTGGAATGCTGATTTTCTTTTCTCAGTAGCTAGTTCCTCAATCCAAGTGGAAAGCCAAAACCCTTCAATTTTAAGGTTTCTAAAAATCAACAAACCACTATTTACCGGCATATTTTCCAGGGCCAAAGCCCCAAAGGAAAGTAATTTACCTTTTGGCCTGAGGCTAGCTAATGCCTTTGCACCAAGAATTCCTCCTACAGCATCAAAAACCACATGAATTCCTCCATCTGTATTTTCCTGAATTACTTTGGATAGCTTTTCCTTTTCAGTATTGATCACCAAATCAGCTCCTAAATCTGCAAGCATTTGCTTTTGTGCATCATGACGGACAGTCGCGGCTACTTTAATCCCTTTGGCCTTGGCCATTTGAATAGCAAATTTCCCGAAAGCTGAAGCGCCAGCTGTAATCAAAAGCCACTCATTTTCTTTCAATCCTGACTCCTCAATCATTCCATAAGCCGTCATAGGATTGACGAAAGCTTGGCATGCAACTTCATCAGGCATTCCTGAAGGAACCGGAATGACCATTGCAGCAGGTACACAAATGTATTCTCTCCAAGTTCCGATGGCCGTAAACATCACACGAGTCCCTTCTTTGACAGAAGATGCTTGGTCTGATTTCTCCACTACCCCACATGCTTCAAATCCCGCGCTGCTAGGCAATTTTGGAGTGATCCCGTACATGCCTTTAATAAACATGATATCGGATGGGTTGATATTTCTAGCGGTCACCCGAATCAAAACCTCATGTGGTCTTGGAGTGGGCATGGGACTTTCTTTTACTTGAAGTACTTCTTGGGGAGTCCCCGTTTGTTCAAAAATCAATTCTTTCATTTCTCTAAAATTCAATTATTTGGCTTTTGTGGGTATAAGTAAGGGCTAGTTTTCCCTTAAACTCGTCTTAATTTTTTTAACTTAAGGCATCAATATAAACCAAAACTCATGGATTTATCTTCTGTTTTTTCTTTGGATGGAAAAGTTGCCCTGATCACCGGAGCAAGTAAAGGTATAGGATTTAGTATCGCTGAAATATTTGCGGCTGCCGGAGCTAAAGTAGTGCTATGCAGTCGAAAACAGGATGCTCTGGACGAGATGGCAGACCAACTTAAGGCAAAAGGCTATGAGGCAACAGGAATTGCCTGCAATGTTGGAAAAATAGAAGAGCTCCCTGCCTTGGTTGAAAAAACCGTGGCCATTTATGGAACAATAGATATTTTGGTAAATAACGCCGCAGCAAATCCTGTCTTTGGACCTGTGCATGAAACCAGTCTGGAAGCATTCGATAAAATCATGGATGTCAATGTGAAAGCCCCATTTGAGCTTTGCAGATTGTGTTTCCCTTATTTAAGAAAATCATCAAACGCTTCCGTCATTAACATATCCTCGATTGGAGGAATATCTCCTGAACAAGGCCTTGGGATTTATTCTGTTTCAAAAGCCGCTTTGATTTCCCTGACTAAGGTATTTGCCAAGGAATGGGGGGATGCGAAAATCAGGGTAAATGCCATTTGCCCAGGATTGATTCAGACTAAGTTTTCAGAAGCACTATGGTCAAATGATAAAATCATGGGTATGCTTATGAACCACCTTGCTATCAAAAGAGCCGGCACTTCTGAAGAAATTGGTTTTATGGCTTTGTTTTTAGCTTCAGCAGCTTCTTCCTACACGACTGGAGCCGTTTTGACAGCAGACGGAGGATTTACTATTTAATATTGATTTATGGCTTCTATCGCTAGTTTTCCTCAGGAAAACCTCCAAGACTTATTATTGAAATACAGAACTTTTGTAGAAGAAGAGCTTTTCCCAATCGATCTTAAAATAGTTTCCGGTCCTTTCAAAAAACACCTTCCTGATCTTCAGGCTTTGCGGGAAAAAGCAAAGAAAGAAGGATTATTTGCTCCGCATCTTAGTATTGAGGAAGATGGACTGGGATTGGACTTGGTACAATTTGCCCAAGTTTCCGAAATACTCGGGCAAAGCCCAATGGGACATTACGTATTCAATTGTAATGCCCCTGACATAGGAAACATGGAATTACTCCATCTTTTTGGCTCGGATGACCAAAAAGAAAAATGGCTTAAACCGCTCCAAAAAGGTGAAATCAGAAGCTGCTTTGCAATGACAGAACCCGAGTTTGCCGGAAGTAATCCTGTAAACATGGGAACCACTGCAGTAAAGAATGGGGAGAATTATGTGATCAATGGGCATAAATGGTTTACCACCGCAGCAGATGGTGCGGCTTTTACCATCGTTATGGCTGTAACAAATCCCGAGGCAGAATCGCCCTACCAAAAAGCCAGTATGCTGATTGTTCCTTTGGACAATCCTGGATTTAAACTTATCAGAAACATTCCTATCATGGGTGAAGCGGGGGAAGATTACCTCTCTCATGCAGAGGTGAAATTCGAAAACTGCATAGTTCCAGCAACCAACCTGATTGGACAAGAAGGCCAAGGATTTGCTTTGGCTCAAGAAAGATTAGGACCTGGCAGAATTCATCATTGCATGCGATGGATAGGGATTTGCGAGCGGGTTTTTGACATGATGTGCAAAAGAGCCCTAAGAAGAGAACTCGATTTCGGAAAACCTTTGGCAGAGAAGCAAACCATTCAAAACTGGATCGCAGAAAGCCGTGCGGAAATCAAAGCCAGTCGCTTGATGGTCATGGATACCGCTCAAAAAATGCAGGAATTCGGGGCTAAGGCCGTTCGGGAAGATATTTCTACCATCAAATTTTTCGTGGCTGATGTATTAATGAAAGTGATCGACCGGGCAATCCAAGTCCATGGTGCTTTGGGAATTACGGATGACACTTTGCTTTCCTTTTGGTACAGACATGAACGAGGGGCCAGAATCTACGACGGGCCTGATGAGGTCCACAAATCGGCATTGGCCAGAAGTATTTTAAAGGCTTACCAGAAAAAATAAACATGGAGTTCGGAACATTAAAGGAATATTTAGCTCAAAAACTTTCCTGCAAGCCTGAGGAAATTGAAATAAATCAAATTTCAGGAGGCTTTTCTAACCTGACTTTTTCAGTACTTACGCCAAATGGGAAATTCGCACTCAGACGCCCGCCATTTGGAGATAAGATTGCAAAAGCTCACGATATGAATCGGGAGTTTAAAGTCTTGGAAAGTCTGAATAAAGCTGGCTACTCCAAAAGTCCAAAGCCAATTTTTTGCTGCGAAGATGAGGAAGTATTTGGTGCTCCTTTTTTCTTGATGGATTTTGTAGAGGGATTAATAGTCCGAAATAAGATACCCTCTAATATCAATTTCGAACCAAAGCATTTCAACAGACTTTCTCAAAATGCTCTTGATTGCTTAATTGAACTCCATAAGCTGGACCTGGAAGATTCAGGTTTAATTCAACTTGGAAAACCCGAAGGATACGTTGAAAGACAAGTATTTGGATGGTCGGATCGGTATTTGAAAGCTAAAACAAATGAACTTCCTGAAATGGAAGAGAGTGCTAATTGGCTAAAATCAAATCTGCCCACCTCTCAAAGGGTAAGTTTTATTCACAACGATTTCAAATACGATAACCTGATTTTGGATCCCAACACCTTGACAGATATCAAAGCTGTCTTGGATTGGGAAATGGCTACAGTTGGGGATCCTTTGATGGACTTGGGAACTAGTTTAGCTTACTGGGCCCAAGATGATGATCCTCAAATTCTAAAAATGTTCAACTTAAGCCACTTACCGGGAAATTTCACCCGAAAAGAAGTTGTGGACTATTACCAAAAACAAAGCGGCTTGGATCTGAGCAACATGAATTTCTATTATGCTTTTGGTCTTTTCAAAGTAGGTGTCATTGCCCAGCAGATATATAAAAGATTTGTTCAAGGTTATGCGAAAGATCCTCGTTTTGAAGCCTTAATTCATGTCGTGGAAGCTGCCGGAAAAAAGGCTTTAAAAACTGTTCAAACCCAAAAAATCTGATTTTATGGAAATCAAAAAAATATGCATTCTAGGTGCAGGAACCCTTGGTTCAAGAGTTGCTTTACAAGCTGCTATCTCTGGGTTTGAAGTGAAGGTTTATGATATAACTCAAAAAGCCTTGGATTTTTCTTTAAACACCATGCAGAAAATCCTTCATCTTTTAGTCAAATCCGGGCAACTGAATAAAGAAGATCTAGCCTCTATCTTGGCAAGAATCGAATTTACTTTAGATCCTAAGGTGGCGGTGGCAGATGCGGATTTTATCAATGAAAGCGTGACAGAGGAACCCGAAATCAAGAAAAAAGTCTGGAAACAATTTGGTGAACTGGCTCCTGAAAAAACTTGGTTTACCACCAATACTTCCTATTTGCTTCCTTCCATGTTTGCTGAAGAGAGTGGAAGACCAGCAAAATTTTGCGCTTTCCACTTTCATGATGTTTTTTATTCCCGTGTGGTTGATATTATGCCGCATCCCGGAACAGATCCTAGTATGATTCCAATGCTTGAAGATTTAGGAAGAAAACTCAATCAAGTTCCTGTCCTTGTCAAAAAAGAAAATCCCGGCTACATCTTCAATACCATGCTGATGGCTTTGATAGGAGCTGCAGGAAAACTTCTGACAAAGGAAGTGGGCTCTATCGAGGATATTGATAGATCTTGGATGGTCAACTTCCATATGCCCATGGGGCCATTTGGGATTTTGGACTCCATAGGTTTAGATACTGCCTGGCATGTGACTCACAATTTGCCAGATGCAGCTTCCAAAGCATTTGCGGCCCATCTCAAAACCTATTTGGATCAGGGAAAACTTGGAGAGAAAACTGGGGAAGGCTTCTACTCCTACCCTAACCCAGCCTATAAAAACCCGGATTTTATCAAATAAACCTGAATTTCAAATATTTGATTTTCTCCCCTTTATCAGAAAACATCTTCTCGTAGTGGGTTTTTATCCCGTGATGATCGTCTCGCATTTCGCTTTGGTAAAAGTCATGGGTAAAAGCGATGACCTCAATGTCTTCTCTGGATTTGACTAGCTCTAAAGTGTACTCAAACAAGCCTGTATTATCTGTCTTGAAATGGACGATTCCATCCTTCTTGATCAGCGGCTTATACATTTCCAAAAACTTGGGCGAAGTCAACCTTCGCTTTTCATCTCCATCTCTTGGAAAAGGATCTGGAAAAGTAATCCAAAGCTCTGAAATCTCACCCTCTGCAAAAAAGTCATTCAGGTTTTGAATTTGAGTTCTTAGAAAAGCCACATTCGTAATTCCCTCGGCAGTAGCGGTGGAGCTTCCTTTCCAAATTCGACTTCCTTTGATATCTACACCGATAAAATTCTGATTGGGATATTCTCTTCCAAGACCCACGGTAAACTCTCCTCTGCCACAGGCCAATTCTACGACAATACGATTTGGATTTTGAAATTGCTTTTCGTTCCAGTTGCCTTTGATGGTTTCAAAAATTGGCTTTCCGGCCTGGACTACATTGGGGTTTAATTCGTTTTGGGAAAAGCGAACCAGCTTTTTTCTGCTCATTTAAAGATCGTCGATTTCTGCGACCACAAAAGTACTGCCTCCGATAAATATCAAGTCATTCGAACTCGCATTTTTTCTGGCAAAGTTTAAAGCATCATTGACATTGGGGATAATAAATCCCTTTAAATCAAATTGAGAAGCTTTTTCAGCCAATTGAGATGCCGGTAAAGCCCGAGGTAAATCCGCATTGCAAAAAACATAAGTGGCATCTTTAGGAAGAAGAGCAAGGATTTTAGAAATATCCTTATCCTGAACCATCCCCAAAACCATCCAAAGCTTGGAAAAAGAATAGGTTTTCAGCTGATCCAAAATCTCCCTGATTCCGGGTTCATTATGCCCCGTATCCGCAATCACTAAAGGATTTTCACCAAGTATCTGCCATCTGCCTTTCAATCCTGTCAATTGTGTGACATTTTCCAGGCCCTCTGCCAAAGCTTGCTCAGAAATCTCCCAACCTTTCTTTCGCAATTGAACCACTGCTTCTAAAATTCCGGGAAGGTTAAATCGCTGATAATTCCCGAGTAAACCCAAAGTGATCTTAAAGGATTTTTCATGGCATTCAACAGAGTATCCTGCCTTGCCGCTTTGTTCAGATTTCTTTGTAACCCGAAAATGCTGATCAGCAAAAATGATCGGCGCATGTAAAGAATTGGCTATTTCGTGAAAAACGGGAGTGGTTTCTTCCTGAGTTTGGCTGATGATTACCGGGGTATTGGGCTTGATAATACCAGCCTTTTCAGAGGCGATCTTAGGCAAAGTATCTCCCAGAAACTGCATGTGATCCCATCCAATATTAGTAATTATGGATATTTCCGGAAGGATCACATTAGTACTATCCAGTCTGCCTCCCATGCCAACTTCTATGACAGCTATATCCACTTGCTTTTCCGCGAAATACCAAAAAGCCATACCTACGGTCATTTCAAAGAAACTAGGCTTTAGCTCCTCCAAAAAGGATTTATTCTCTTCTACAAAACGGATTACTGCTTCCTCCTCCATTTCGACCCCGTTAATTCGGGTTCTTTCTCCAAAGGATTTTAAATGAGGGGAAGTATATAAACCAGTTTTGTATCCAGCAGATTGGAGAATTGCAGCCAAGGAATGAGAAGTACTCCCCTTTCCATTGGTACCGGCCACGTGAATGGTTTTAAATTTTCTTTCCGGGTTACCTAAATGCGCACAAAGCGCAAGTGTATTACTCAAGTCTTTTTTAAATGCTGCAGCGCCGATGCGCTGAAACATAGGAAGGGAATTATAAAGGTAATCCAGCGTTTCCTGGTAATTCATACTTAATCAACCTGAATCAAAAAGGTGATTTTACCGCTGGAAAAATCAGCAGCCGTCCCACCTGATTTCTTAAAAGTAATTTGATTAACCACCTGACGGTAATAGGCTAAGACATCATTTGAAACATTGTACTCCAAAGGAACTGCCTGAACTACCCTGCCTGAATCATCAACAGTAATTTTGAAAACAATCCTACCGTTTCTGGTAGAAACTCGGTCATTGATATTAGGTCTGGAAGCAAAGTCCCAACCAGCAAGGTCCAAACTATAACCCGAGCCAGAATTGGTTCCTTTTCCGCTTCCCTCACCCATAATTGCTCTACCATCCACTGTCCCTGTTGGTTTACCTTCATCTCCTTTAGCATTTGATGATCCTTGGGCTCCTCCAGACGCTGGAGTGGAACTTTTACCTGAAGTACCTCCTGCTCCAAAAATGGCTCTTTGGTCAATTTTTGGTTGCTCCGGTGCTTTTTGAGTAGTGGTCTCTGCTTCTGATTTCGCAGGGGTAGTTACTGTCTTGGTAGGTTCAGTCTTGGTAGGTTGAGGCTTTTTGGTCTCAACAGCGGCTTTCTCTTCCCCTTTGATTGGGGATGGCTTCGTAGTTACCGCTTGATTGGCAGCAGGTTTCGAAGAAGCTTTAGGCTTTGCTGTTTCAGTTTTTGGGCTTGGAGCAGGAGTAGCGGGTTGAGTAACTACTGGAGCTACTTCTCCCGGAGCTGCCTGTTCTACGCTTTGGGAAGGAGTTTCAGAAGGTGCATTTGGGCTATTCCTATTTCCTGAACCCGTATCTGTAAAACCAAGATTCAATTCCAAACCATAGGTCGGTAAAGGAGGAATGGGTTGCTTCCAAACCACGATGAAATAAAAGGCAAGCAAAAGCAACACATTGAGCACAATCGTCACAATGGCGGATTTTCGCTTACTGTCTTTTTCTATCTGATCAGAATCCCAAGCTTGCATGATTAGTAAGGTTGCGTGGCGATTGAAACATTGGCCTCTAGGCCTGCTGCAATTCCACCAATTTCCACTAAATATTCAACAGGTACTTCTTTGTCAATATGGAGGACTACTTGTCCCTTTTTCCCTTCCAGTAAAGTCGTCAATTCAGCCTTGATTTGATCTCTGCTTACAATTTTATCATTGACCGAATAGCGAAGGTCTTTGGTCACGGATACCGTCACTTCCTGCATCACGATGTCGGAGGTCTCGCTGGAAGGTAAATTTACCGGCAAACCAGACGGTGTGATAAATGAGGAAGTCAACATGAAGAAAATCAACAACAGGAAAATAATATCCGTCATTGAAGACATGCTAAATGCTGCATCAACCTTATTTTTTTGTTGGAATCCCATGATTACTTATCCTGAAGAAGATCAATAAACTCAATGGAAGTGTATTCCATGTTGTGCACCAGTTTAGAAACCTGGGTTACCAGGTAATTGTATCCCAAATAGGCTACAATGCCGACCACAAGACCAGTTGCCGTGGTAATCATGGCTTCATAAATACCCATGGAAAGGAGTTTTGGAGAAACCATACCTTCTTCCTGAGCGATGGAAATAAATGCCTGGATCATCCCGGTCACAGTTCCCAAGAAACCGATCATCGGAGCCGCTCCTGCTACAGTAGCAAGTAGACCGAGATTCTTTTCCAGTTTGTAAATTTCAATTTTACCTACGTTCTCGATAGAGACTTCGATATTCTTCAAAGGTGAACCTATTCGTTCAATGCCTTTCGAAATCATATTGGCTACAGGAGTATTTTCTCCCATACATAAAGCCTTCGCTTTTTCTATTTGACCGCTTTGTACCAAAACTTTCACCTGATCCAGCAAATGGGAAGGGGTTTTGGAGGCTTTTTTCAGGGTAAGCAATTTCTGAACAAAAATGAAAATCGCCAGAATAAAGAGCAAATACAAAGGAATCATCATATACCCTCCTTTGATCAGAAGGTCTAATAATCCGATGTTTTCTTTGGTAGCTTCTGCAGCTAAAGTGTCGGCCGTAGCCAGTGAGTCAACTGATAGGGTTTGGAGAAGGATCATATTAATATTTCAAAATCCACAATTCTTCGGTGTATTGGGATTTGATCTTCTCGAGTTCTTCAGCGGCTACTCTAAAACTTCTGTATTTGCCAATTGCCAATCTGAAATTGGAGCTTTCAGCATAAGGAAGAATTAGATAGACCTCAGCAGATTTGGCTTGATAATTAGGAGCTAGCTTCAAAGCATCTGCTTCATTTGGCAAACTTCCTACTACAATAAAATACTGTGGTCTTTCCTCTTGAGCCTCGATTCGGATCAATTTTCCAGATACATTATTGGCAATTGTTGTACCAGAATCGGTGGGTTTAGAAATATTAGGATTTTCTACGGGGATATTTTCTTTTGCTTCTTGGGTTTCAGAAGCTTGAGTTTCTTCAGCAGAAGCAATTTCTGTGTTGGATTGCTCTGGTGCGGTAGTAATTACAGGTTCATTAGCTGCTGGAACAGATTTTTCTTGTACTGGCAATTCACTTTGATTGCCAGTTTGCAATTGCCAAATGATGGCGGAAACTAATAGCAAAGCAAAAACAACAACTATCCAAACCCATGAACCACTGGATTTGGCTTCTTTTTTTGGAGTAGCTTTTGCGGGTTTTTCTGAGGTAGTTTTCTTTTCCTGAGCAGGCTTTTTCTCTTCTTTAGCAATGACTTTTGGAGTCTCAATTACAGGTTCAGGGGCCGAAACAGGCTTTTCTACCTCAGTCTGAATCTTTTCTACAGGTTCAACTTTAGGAGCAACAACCTCTGATTTTGGTTTCAAAGGTTTGATTTCTACCCAAGGAAGCCCATAATCTTTAGGGTCAGACCAAACTTGTTTACCTGAATCTTTTACTGCCATAGCTAAAAAGGAAAGCTACGAAACTAATCCAAATCGGTGGAAAGCCCAACCTTTTCGTTGCAGTTTATCAGAATTTGAAGCTTGCCCCTCCTATCAACTGCACTCCACGAACCGGATAGTTTAGCCAGCGCATGTTTTGACCATTGGTGAGATTATTTCCCTCTGCAAAAACAGATATCCTATCCGTGATTTTAAAATCAGCTTTTAGCTGGATATCAGCTATGGTTTTCAAATTTACAACCTCCTGCACTGGGGGATTTATTTCAACAGTATTTATACCTCTTGCTTTCAGCCCTCCCATAAAATTCAAATTGGCCTGAATCAGTAATTTTTCAAAAGGCTTGATTTGGTTGTTGACTCTAAATTCCCAAACCGGGCGATGCCAAGCTTCCGCTTCTGTAGAAAGGCTGTATTGAAACAAATCCAATCTAGAACCTAAGGAATAGGTTTCGCTGAATTTAAATCCAAGTTCTGCATTGACATTCACCACAGTGGTTTTCTCATCATAAACGATATCAAACCTTGCAGAATCTGCCATGCTGTTTACAAAGAAATGAAGGTTATTATATCGACTCAGGTCTATTCCAGCTCGGTAATGGAAGGTTTCCTGAAATTGTCCCTCTATCCCACCATCTACTTTGTAATTGTTTACTGTATTTAATAATCTGGTGTCAGGACCCAAAAAGGGGTTTTCCTGAACAAAGCCGAAATAGGTATTTAGATTTACATCACCGGAAAACTCAGCGAAGAAGCCAAATTCTTCTGCAAACTGATAACTGGCTTTTAACACTGGAAAGATCCTAAAATCACTTTCTTTTCCTGGGATAGAATCATCTTCGGAAACTACATTGATCCCTGCAGTAAATCGGAATGCCTCATAATCGTAAGAAATCCTCGGTCTAATCCCGAAATAACTTCTGGTAATCTCATAGGACTCATTACTAGGGCTGGTGGAAAAATACTCTACTCCCACTTTTCCTGACCAATCAGAATCAGTTCTGAACTTTCCTTCTCCACGAACTCCAAATTCATTTTCCTTGGCTAGGTAGCTGTCTTTGAAAGTTCTAAATCTCAACTGCGCATCGTAAGAAAATGGGCCTACTTTTTCTATATCCCGAATTCCTCCAAAGATTTGAAAATTGTTGAGGATATTACTCTGCACGATCGGATCATTCCAATCTGCCTCATTTGGAATCTGGAAGTTTGGATCTTCCCCATAAAAGGAATACTTGTCCTGAGCCCAATTCAGGCCTCCATAAATTTCTGCAGCACTCAGAAAATAGCCTAAATCACCAGAAAATAAGGTATGGCTCTCGGGACTTATATCCTGATAGGTTCCAGCAGGGCCTTTTCTGAATCCCTGATGCTTAAAATTCACTGAATAACTCACCGGATCAGGACTGATGGACATAAATCTGGCCTCCAATAAGGGGGAATCAAAATTCCCATAACCTGCCCTCACATATCCCGAATACAGATCCAATTTAGGTTGTCTGTAGTCTTTTTGAACTGCCGTTGGCTGAAGAGTCAAAGCTGGAATTTTTAGGAAATAAGGCGTGACCGAGTAGCGGAAATCCTGAATTCCGGAAGGCTGTGGAAGTACCGGCAATCGCTCAAATACGCGGGGCTGCGCAGGAACAGTCAAAACCCGGTCCTTTCTGATAACAAATTCCTGATCCTGAACTTCGCCTCTTTTTTCGGTTTGAGCCATCAGATCGGTTTTGCTAAGCAATCCAACTCCGATAAAAATCAATGGAAGAAATAGTCTTTTCATGGTTTAGTTCAGGGTTTTGAGTTTAGCAGCTGCTTCGGCTTTAATTTCTGCATTGGTGGATCTCTCCACAATGGATTCCAGAGTAGCCTTAGCCTGGAAATTTTCTCCGGTTTTCAGGAAATTATCAGCTAAAAGCAAGAACATTTTTCCATACCAAAAATCGAAATCAGAGAATGGCCCGGAAGAATCAAAAATCACATCATTGGACTGAGGAATGTCTCCTCTTTCCTGAAGAGAAAATGCCAAAAGGTAAAGCCCTTCTGCACCTTGGATGGTTTTGTAATCATTTACCAAAGCCTTCAAAGTAGACTCAGCCTGTGGAATTTGCTTCAATTCTTTTTGAGCTTTGGCCTTGGTCAATAAGGCTGTTGGGGTAGTTTCTGG
Source organism: Algoriphagus boseongensis (assembly GCF_004362805.1). Lineage (GTDB taxonomy): Bacteria > Bacteroidota > Bacteroidia > Cytophagales > Cyclobacteriaceae > Algoriphagus > Algoriphagus boseongensis. The sequence goes on along the minus strand of NZ_SNYF01000005.1, from coordinate 686,993 downwards.
CAAAATACCATCCAAGATCACCAAGCGATCAGCATAGGTGATGGATTGGGCAAATTTCTTTGTCGCAAAATTCGCAATCATCAAACCCTGAATAGCCTCAGCTTCCTCGACTTTGTTTCTGGCATTTTGGGAAGCAGTTTCCAAATACGGAATGGCAGCAGCATAATTACCCCGGTCCAATTCAATGGTCCCAAGTTTTTGAATAGCCCGAATTCGCTGAGGAGAAGCAGGCTCTTTTTCAAGTTGTTTGAAATATCCTACAGCCCTTTCGGTATCTCCTGCCTGCAAGAAAGCATCCCCTGCGAAATAAAGCGCCTCAGTTTTTTGAGCCGACTGAGGATAGCTTCTAAGGTAACTTTCGAAAGCTCTTGCTGCCTGCGCAAAATTCTTATCTAGGTAAAGGCTTTTTGCAGCCTCAAATTCCAGAGATTGAACGTTTCCAGCTCCAGGGTTTGAACTTTTATACTTAGCCAAATAATCGCTGAACTCTGCTGATCTGCCTTGCAAAGCCAAGGTTTCCTGAAGGCCTTTGAGTGCAGTTTCAGCATTTTCCGAATTAGGATATTGGTCGAGAATCTTCTTATAATCCGAAATCGTCTGGTCATAATTTCTCAGTGAAAAGTTCGCGACTGCTCTACCTTCCAAAGCAAAAGGAACAAAAGGGGAACTTTGTCTGGTAGAAATCAAATCCGAAAAGGCATTGGAGGCTTCGTTGTAGCGAATTTCCTCAAGATTGATCTGACCCTTTTGGAACATAGCATCTTCTCGATGCAAGCTGGAAGGAAACCCAGAAATCAATCTGTCTAGGTTGGATAAGGCTTCATTGTTTTTATTCTGGAAATTCTGGACTACTGCCAAACGGAAATACGCATAATCAATGCCTGAATTCTGCTCATTGATGGCCCGTTGGAAAGTGGCTTCCGATTCCTTGAAACGCTTTTGTACATATTGACAGTCGCCTAGTCTTAGCAAGGCATCGTCATAATTTTGTTTTTCAGATTGACCTCTGAGTTTCTCTGTATACAAACGGAATTGCTCCTCGGCCTTGGTGTATTGCTGGGAATTGAAATAAGCATAACCCAATCCATAATGGGTTTTGATCAAAAAGGGATGAGAAGTTGCCGGGTTCATGGCACGGACGGCTTCATAAGCTCGGATAGCCTGAGGAAGATTTCCGTCAGCTGCCAAGATTTCTCCTTTCCAAAAATGAGTTTCTAACAACAGGTCCCGATCTGAAGGAAAAGCTTGAGATTTATCCAAATAGGCAAGAGCTGGCTTATACTTTTGATCTCGGTAATACACCATTGCCTGATAGTAAGCCACCTTCTGGTAGGCAGCCTGAATTCTAGGAGATTTGGTTTTAATTTTATCCATCTGATCAATTGCCCTGAGGTAATCATTGGTATTGATCAAAGCTTCAGAAAGCAGATTTTCCGCATCGGTTTTAAATTTCCCTGAAGGATAAGTATCCAAATACTCATCTAAAACTGAAATCCCGATCTGGAAACTTCCTTTCTGAAGATTTGCTTTCGCATAGTTGAAAAGAGATTCTTCTTGAATCGACTTATTGAATGAGGTTTTTGAAGCTGCCTGAAAACTACTGGATGCAAACTGGAAATTCTCCAATTTCAAATAGGCATGCCCCAAGTAATAGCTCGAAGCCTGACCGATTTCGTCGGTAGCAGATGCAGATACTTTGAGATAATCTGTAGCGCGTTGGAAGTTTCCGATTTCAAAGAAAGAAATCCCTGCTTTATACACTTCCTCACGGGATAGCTCCCCTTTTCTGGCATTTATAAAAGCATCGTAGTTTTTGGATGCATTGGCAAAATCCTTCTTCGCGTAATACGTCTCCGCCAGATACAAATGAATGGTTTCTTTTCTATCCAGATTTTGCCCGGATGCTAAAAGAGGTTCGGCATAACTTATCGCCTGATCATATTGACCTTGCTGGTAATATAAGGCAGTCAGCAGATAAGGGACTTTTGTAGCATACTGGGCAGATTTTGAAGCGGCCTGAAGATCAGTGATTGCCTTTTGAAAATTTCCTTGCTCCATGGCAATAAAACCGCTGTAATAATAGGCATCGAAGCTAATCGGCTGACCCAAGGTTTTTGCCTGATCGAAAAAAGGTGCGGCTTGATTGTAATTCTTCAATTGGAAATTTGAATAGCCTTGCTTGAAAAGGACATCAGCTCTATTCTCGACTCCCAGCCCATCTGCTTTCACCAAAGCAAAAGCTTCCAAAGCTTCTTTGTAATTTCTTTTGTAGAAAAAATGATCTCCCAGGTATAGTCCTGCGGTGGTTACGCTAGGATGATTTCCGTGATCAAAAATATAAGACTTCATCAAGCCCGGTCCATCAGGACTTTCCAACTGCAAAGCAGCCATGGCCCGATGAAGTTCGGCTGATTTTTGTTGTTCTCCGGTAAGTGTGTGATTGATTAATCTGGAATTATCAAAGGCAGAAGCAGCAAAGAGTTGCTTATCAAAAAGCTCCAGATTGTAGTCCAAAATTTGTTGAGGGCTAGTCTGGTATAGCGTGGATTGAGCAAAAGCTTCCACGCAGATACCTAAACCTGCCAGCAATGCCAGGTAGTATTTCATAGATGGTTTATTGGGTAATCAGAGTAAAATCTTATACACCAGCTCGCGGAGGATTTCACCTTCTTCCATGCTTCCGGAGTCCACTCCTTTGAATCGAAGGTCTGCCTCTCTGATGTACCCAAATACATCAATTATCTTGCCCAAATTGTAGTTCTTGGATGCTACGATATATTCTTTCGCAGCAAAAGGATGCACTCCTATTGTGGATGCAACCTGATTTTCTGATGCGCCACCAAGTTTATGGATCAATGCTACTTTGGTGAAGTAGTTGTACATCAATGAAAAAATAGGAATAACCGGATGGGATTTTGGATTTTGAATAAAGTAATGAACGATCTGATTTGCCTTTGTAGAATCCTTAAATCCAATCGCTTTCGTCAATTCAAAATTATTGTAGTCTTTATTGATTCCGATGTACTTGGAAATGTGGTCTGCCGTAAACTTGGTCGGTTCGGGAAAATTGATCAGCATCTTTCCTACCTCATTGGCCATGACCTCCAGATTGTTACCGATGGAATCCGACAATAGCAATGCAGCTTTAGGCTCAATCTGATGACCTAAACCTGAAAAGTATCCTTCGACCCATTCCGTAAGCTTCCAGTCTTTTACTTTTTCAGATTCTACGAAAACCGCTTTTTTATCAAGCTCTTTTTTCAGCGCACTTCTTCCATCCAGTTTTTTGTGCTTATGGGCAAAGACCAAAATCGTACTGGGAAGTGGATTGGCTAGATAGCTTAAAAGTAATTTTTGAGCATCCTCTTTTCCTAAATCAGGAATACTCTGGGCCTCTTTCACCAAAACCAATTGGCGCTCGGCCATCATTGGGAATTTCCGGGCATTTCCAAGAATCACATTCATGGGAGAATCTTTCCCATACATCACCAATTGATTGAATCCACGCTCAAATTCAGGAATCGCATTCTTTTCGATGTAGTCTGTAATCAGATCAATGAAATACGGTTCTTCCCCCTGCAAAAAGTAAATGGGGGCAAACTTATTTGCTTTCAGATCTTTAAGAACAGCTTCAGGTGAATGGGCCATAATTGGAAAAACTCGAGGACTTAAAGATAACAGCCGAGTTGATTTTGGAGCAAAAAGGAAGAAAATAAACTTTGCTTTCCTTATCTCGGTTTACTTTTGTGAGCAAATAAGTTTATGATGAGTTTCGAAAAAGGTATTGCGTTTTATAAGGAAGGAAAATTCGAGGAGGCTTTAATTTCATTCAACGAGTTGATTGAGGCCTATCCTGGTAAATCAGAGCTCCACTTGTACAGAGGAAGAATTTTGACCCGATTGGGGAAAGGAGAACAGGCGTTGGAGGATTTTGACCTTTTGGTTTCTTTTGAACCTTATAATACCGACTTCATAAGCGACCGAGGAGTGGTTTTGCATTTACTTGGTAGAAATGAGGAAGCCCTCGCTGAGTTGGATCGTGCAGCCAATCTTGACCCTAAAAACCCTTACCGTTATAGTAGTCGAGCTTTTTTAAAAGATCGAATTGGTGATTTGATGGGAGCTATTGAAGATTATGAAAAAGCAATAGAACTTGATCCTGAGGATGCTGTTTCTCATAACAATAAAGGACTCGTAGAGGAAAAACTTGGGTATAAAGAAAGATCCAAGGAAAGCTTCAAAAAAGCAGATGATTTGGTGGGCTACAAACCCAATTCAAATCCCAATGATCTCCCTCCAATTGGAGAAAAAAAATCTCAGGAAATTCCAAAGCCAATCACTCCACAACGTGAAGAAAGTCCAAAAATGAATCTGGACTACTTTTTCTCAACTCTGAAATCTATTGTGGGAGACCAAAAAAGCCGAAAGGAATTCCTCGATTTTGTAAAGGGGATTTTTTCCGGAAAAAAGTCTAAAACTCCTTGATCACCCAAAGGGGTTTGCTGAGGAAATAGGACATTTTCTTGGAAATATTCTTGGAGAAAATTTGATCAAAAAAGGATTTCTTTTTACTCAAAGTAACCAATATATCACCTTTGGCCACCTGAAGGTAATTTTCTAAACCCAAAGCCAAATCATCTCTAAAGGCCTTGAGCACATAATTGGTTTTCTCATGCTTGACAAAAGGCTTGATTTCTTCAACCATAGTCAGATGGAGAACTTTGTCAATGGACTTTTGGGAATTAGAAATATGAACTACGTCGATCTCAGAATCGAAAAAGCCAGCCCATTCCCCTACTTTTTGAATAGCCAATTTATCCTCTTCAAGATAATCTGTCGCATAAACCAATTTTCGGGGAGGTTTGAAAAATACTTTCCTTGGCACCACTAGGATGTCAATTTCTGATTGCTCTACCAGCCTACTGGCCCGGCTTCCAATTATATTTTCCCGCAACTCATTTACCCCTTCCGTCCCAACGACAATTAAATCTGCCTTTATGGACTTGGCAAAATCCAAGGTCCCCTGAACTATCTTACCTTCCTGTGTTGCAATTTCACAGGCATTTAGTCCTCTGGGAATACTTTCGGCTATGACAGCTTTTTGAAGATTGCCTAATTTTTCTCTAACGAAATCAAGCTGGTATTTTCCCTCTTCATCCAAAGGAGAAAGTTTGAGGTAATCTTCTCGATTGAGGACATGAAATAAGATCAGCTTCGCTTTATACTTTTCCCCAATTCTTGAGGCATACTCGATTGCATTCAAAGAACACTCTGAAAAATCAATCGGGCAAAGAATAACAAAACCGTTTTTCATAGAAAAAGTCAATAACCTCTCTCTCGGTTTACGAGATTGACCAAAGGCTGGTTGGATTTAAGTCTTCTGAAGTTCTCAATGATCTGGGGAGCAGCGGCCTGAGGATTGGTCACACTGGCTATATGCGGAGTCAATTGGATTCTGCTTTCCTCCCAAAAAGGATGCTCTGTCGGCAAAGGCTCTTTTCGATAAACATCCAACAAGGCTCCCGATAAATAGCCTTTTTCCAAAGCAGGAATCAAATCCTCTTCCACCAAATGCTTACCCCTCGCTACATTAATTAGGAAAGTTCCAGGCTGGCAATTTTTGAACAATTCAAGGCTTAAAATCCCTTCTGTTTCAGGAGTCAACGGAAGCAGACAAACCAAAACATTGATTTCAGAGAGAAATTCTTTCAACTGGTTTTTTGAAAAATAGGGATAAGGAAAATCAGATTTTTCCGAAAACCCAAATCCTGCCACAGAAAATCCCATGTAGTTCAACTTATCCAAAACGTCTCCCCCTAAGGCTCCAACTCCCATTACGCCTACTTTCACAGGAATTTCCGGATTGGACATATCCCAGACCTTCCTTTTCTGATCTGCCTGATATCGCGTTAGCTGGCGATGAAAATTCAAAACACCCATGATCACATAATTGGTCATGGACCATGTGAGCTTTTCGTCCACTATCCGAACTATGGGCATTTGTTCAGGAACTGCCGGATCACTCAGAATATGATCCACACCGGCACCCAAAGAACTGATGAGTTTTAAATTGGGAAAATTCTTAAGATATCCTGGAGGATGCTGCCAAAGCAAGGCCATTTCGACATTCTCTGGCCGGTCAATGTCTGGATAAACCTGAATATCAATATCCGGCTTGGAATACTTTAAAGCATCAATCCAAATTTGAGGGTTTCTTCCAGGGCTGATAATGGCAAGACTCATCGGTAGAATTATGGTTTCAATGTAAAAATAAGCCAATCCAAAGCCCCAAAAAATCCATTGATCAAATTTGCCGAAGGTTTTTTAAATGACATTTAAATGACAGAAATTGCCCCATGAAAAGAACTTTCCACAGATATTTTACATTTCAACTTTGACTTAAGAAATAAAAACCATGCTTAACAAATTTAAAATCGCTTTTCTGATCCTGTTTTTGTCGGGATCTGCTGTGTTTGCTCAGCAAATACAAATGCCTCAAGCTTCACCTTCAGCGAAAATTTCCCAACGCGTTGGTCTTACTGACGTAACCGTCGACTACAGCCGTCCAAGTGCTAAGGGTAGAAAAATCTTCGGAGAGTTGGTTCCTTATGGACAGGTTTGGAGAACAGGTGCTAATTCAGCGACTACACTTTCTTTTTCTACAGATGTTACAATTGGTGGAAAACTTGTACCAGCAGGATCTTATGCACTTTACACTATTCCTGGAAAATCCGATTGGACCATTGTTTTGAGCAAAAACACCCAACTATGGGGCGCTATTGGATATAACGACAAGGATGATTTTCACCGATTCACAGTATCTTCTGGAAAAGCCAGCAAGAAATTCGAAACATTTGAAATCTCCTTCAACAATATTACAGACAACAGCTCAGACCTTTCCTTAAGTTGGGAAAATACCCGGGTTGAATTCACTATCTCCAGCGAAGTTGATCCAATTGTAATGGCAGATATCAAAAAATTGGTCATAGATGCACAAACCACTGATCCAGGTTTATTGTACCAGGCTGCCAATTACTATTACACCAATAGAAAGGACATGAATCAGGCCTATACTTGGATCAAGGAATCAACAGATAAGGATCCAAAATATTGGACTGTACACTTAAGAGCTAAAGTTGAATTGGCTTTGGGAATGAAAACAGAAGCTTATAATTCTGCAATGAAGTCAAAAGATTTGGCTAAGGAAGCCAATAACCCGGATTATGTAGCCTTGAATGAGCGTTTGATCAAGACCTTGAAATAAGAAAAGTGAAGAATCAAAAAAGCCTTCGGAATCTGAATTCCGAAGGCTTTTTCTTTTTAATCTCTTTTAAATAGTTGGATTATGGATGCAAAAAGCATGACTGCGAGACATCCTATGGCATTGTACCACAAAAATCCGATGTCCCAATGAAAGCCAAATAAACCTTCTCCATTTCTAAAATGAATGACAAGGATAAGCGCCTGAGAGAAAAGAGCAGCAATAAACACAGCTCGACCTTTGACCCACTTCATGAAAAATCCAACGATAAAAATCCCTAGAATCGTCCCATAAAACAATGATCCCAGCAGGTTCACAGCCTGAATTAAGTTTTCGAATAGGGAGGCATAGGTGGCGAAGATAATCGCTCCAATTCCCCAAAATGCTGTAAAAGCCTTGGATGACTTTAAGTAATGGGTATCGCTTGCTTCCTTATTGATAGACCTTTTGTACAAATCAATGGTGGTCGTTGACCCCAAGGCATTTAATTCAGAAGAGGAGGATGACATCGCGGCTGAAAAGATCACGGCAAAAAGCAAGCCCACGATTCCCGGAGGAAGGTAATCCATCACAAATCGCATGAATACATAATCTGTATCTCGGGTTTCGGCATTGGGATCATTTTTCAAAATCAGAGATTTAACCTCTTCGCGGATTTCAGTTTGCTCAGATTTAATGCTTTCTATTTTCCCTTTGATCTGATCTGCTTTTTCGTCTTCATTTTGATCAATGGCTGCCAGCATTTCTTGATAGGCAGCCCGACCAGATTGGAAGCTTTCCTCGTATTGTTTTTCCAAAGCCTCAAATTCCGGAGCAAGCTCACTTTCTCTTAATTTCTCGGTCTGGACTTTATTGAAAAATACAGGAGGCTGGATGTATTGGTAAAAAACAAAAACCATCACCCCGATGAAAAGAATAATAAACTGCATGGGGATTTTCAGAAAACCATTCATGATCAAACCCATTCTGCTTTGGGTTAGGGTTTGTCCAGACAAGTAACGTTGAACCTGACTTTGATCAGTTCCAAAATAACTTAGAAAAAGAAATACAGCCGCAGTCATACCTGACCAGACATTATACCGATCTGCAAGGTCAAACTCAAAACTTACCACGTTTAGTTTATCCATTTTTCCGGCCACATGCATCGCCTCACCGAATGAAATCGGGAGAAGTTGAATCACGATAATTCCGGCTAGAATCATCCCGCCCATCATTACTGCCATTTGCTGCTTTTGGGTAATAGAAACAGCTTCAGTTCCTCCAGAAACGGTGTACAAAATCACCAAAACCCCGATAAAAATATTAGTCAAAGTAAGATTCCAGCCCAAGAGTGTAGAAAGAATAATAGCCGGAGCATAAATGGTAATTCCTGCTCCAAGTCCTCTCTGAACGATAAATAATAAGGAAGTTAGCGTTCTGGTTTTGAGATCAAATCTATTTTCCAGATACTCATAAGCCGTGTAGACCTTTAGCTTGTAATAAATTGGAATAAAGCTAACAGAGATGATAATCATAGCCAGCGGAAGCCCAAAATAGAATTGAATGAACCTCATCCCGTCTTCATAGGCTTGCCCTGGGGTGCTCAAAAAAGTAATCGCAGAAGCCTGAGTCGCCATGATTGATAGACCGATAGTCCACCAATTCATGGAGTCCTTATTCCCCCTTAAATACGAATCTAAGTTTTTCTTCCCACGGGTCTTATAAATCCCAAAGGCAGCAATGGAAACCAAAGTCCAGAATAAAACTATCCAATCGAGAGTCCTCATGAAAATGCGACTGTTAACCAATAAAACAAGGCAATCATGATAACCAGACTAGCCATCAGACCAAGATAGATTTTATTCCAATTGGTGTTTTCTTCCACGTTATTGCTCGATCAGGTTAATGAATAACTTAATTGCTCCCGGAACTCCAGCAGGAAGCTGCCTGAAGAATGAAATTCCTGTATAGACAAAATGACCATTTCCATAATCAGCAACAATCAATGAACCATTGCTTGCATCCTCTCCTGGATCTTGCATGCTCAAAGGCGTTTTGTATTGCCCATCAATTTGGGTTGCAAAATACAACCCTCTTTCCTGCACCCAATCTTTGAAGTCTTCCTCATTCATTTGATTTGGACCTGCCAAAATAGAGCTAGCCCAATCAGCTTTGACCGGAGATTCCTGAACAGTCACTCGATCCCTTCCAATGGTAAAAGGATAAGGTCCGATTTGATTGGTCAGCAAAGGGGAACTGGTATTGTATTGAACAATCAGGTTTCCGCCTGATCGAACATAACCCATTAAAACCTGCTGGTTTGCAGCTAGAACTTCATTCGTATTGTAAGCTCTGATACCGACAATTATTGATTTGAATTGGCTGAGATAATCCACAGTATAATCGCCTTCACCAATAAAAGTAACTGGATAACCCAAAGCCGAAATCAAACCCGGAACATCGTCTCCTGCACCAGGAATGTAACCAATTTTATCACCCGAAATTTTCCAATCTGCCTGAATCAAATTGATCGAGGCAGGTCTGAAGTAGGTAAGATTTGGAATATGCCGATAAGAAATCGTCTTGGATATCTGATCAAAAGATTTCCCTGATGGAGTTTTAAATCTTGCCGTGATCACTTTTTTACCTGGACCATTGGGCAGGAAGGCAACCTTATAATTTCTCTTTTTCTGAAAAGGAACATCTTCCACGCTCAAAATCCGGAATTTGGAGGCATCCAAGCCTTCAAAGTCCAATTCCCCTTCCAAGAATTGATCTCTGAAATTCACAGAAATCATCACTGTAGGATCAGCTCCTGAAATCAAAAACACATTGTCTTTGGAAAGCGTAAGGTCAACTTCTGGTACAATGGTAAAAGGTTGTTTTACTTCTCCTTCGACCTGATCGTTGTATTTATAAACTTGCTGAAGAGGAAGCTTAAATTCCTGACCTTCAATCAGAAGGTTAAGCTGACCAGAAACAAAATAGGAATTGAAAGGCAAACCGATCAATCTCTGATCATTTACACCGAAAAGTGAACCATCTAATGCGTTCTCTAACCAATACGGCTGAGAAAATTCCTGGTCTTCTGGAATAGTATATTCTACAGGAAGGTTAAGTACTTGGTTGTTTTTGAGATTAAGTTTACCCTCTTTTTTGCCTAGGAAATAAGAATTCCTCACCATAAGAGTCGCCTCTTCAATCACCACTTGAGAAGGATTTGTAAGCACTAATTCTGCTTTTATAGTTTCTCCTGGATAGCCGAATTCCTTTCTGGAAATCAACTCCGCTTCCATTCCCATGGAGGAAAAAATCAACTGATCCAACTTGGAGATTTTTTCAGTGATCCAGGTTTCAGAGGAATTCAACCCAATTAAATTTTTCCGAAGAGCAAGTAAAGCAGGAACATTTTTTTCAGGTTCTATGAAATTGAATTCATTCAAAACCTTCTCAATCTGCTTTTCAACTTCCAAACCTCCAGGGATCAATTCCCATCTATTTTTCACCCCATCAAAAGGAGTCATTTCATAAGCTTCTCCATCTACTTGCTCAATGTAATCCTTAGCATCTCCGGTCCCGGCGGTAGATCCAAATCCTTGAGATTTATGCATAGTACGACTATCAGCAGCGATTTGATGATAGGTCTTACCCAACAGCGGATCAAAACCTCCAACTTCGAAAGGATAATATTTTTTGCCTTCTTCTGGCTGAAAATCTCCTCTAAAATTATAGGCATTGAAGAAAATCCGCTTTGGTGACCAAGGAGACACAAATTTTAATTGCTCTGGATAGGCGTTAGGATCTCCTGAGATCTTAAATGCCTCGCCAGCCAAAATCGCCGAAGTGGTATGGTGCCCATGAGTCACTCCTGGAATAGTATTGAATCGGGTGATGATAATGTCAGGCTGAAATTTTCTAATCGCCCAAACCACATCCCCAAGAAGTTTTTCTTTATCCCAGTTCTGCAAGGTCTCAGTCGGATCCTTACTGTAGCCAAAATCCAATGCTCTGGTAAAGTATTGTCTACCACCGTCCGTCTGTCTTGCTTTCAGCAGTTCTTGAGTTCGGATTTGTCCCAACTCAATTCCCAATTCTTTACCGATAAGGTTCTGACCTCCATCTCCCCGAGTCAAACTCAGATAAGCTACCTCCATATGCTCTCCATTCGCCAAATAAGCGATAAGACGAGTGTTCTCATCATCTGGGTGGGCAGCCACATAAAGGACTCTTCGAGTCTCTTTCAGCTTTTTTAAATCATGGAAAATCTGGGAAGAAGGGATGGATTGCGCAAAAGCGGTAATTCCAAAAAAGGCAAAAACAACCAGAAATAAACTCAGACTTCTTTTGGTTAAGTTCATAGGGGTAATAAATTGACCCACTAAGCTATAGGTATGGCTAAGGAAAAAAAACTTTTTTTTACCATCGGACGAGATACTGTCCGAACCAATCACTTTTCTCCAGATTGGATCGTGTACCCCACTGTAAATTCAAAAAAGTCAGCTTTTGCTTTATGGGCTTTAATCTGAAGCCCCGCGAACATATTATTGTCAAATCGATACCTTGCCCCTATCCGCTCATAATATCCCGTAAACTCCTGGTTTAGCTCGTTTCTATACAGGTAAACTCCAAGTCCTATTGGTACATAGAGTTTTTCTGTGAGTTGCCATTCCCAAGAACCGACGACAGCCAATGATGTTTGGTCTTTAAAACCGTATTCATTTCCAGGGATTCTTTGATCCATCCCTTGGGCCCAAAAAAAGTCAAGACCTAATCCAAGTCTATACTTATACGCAGGCTCAAACAAGTAATTAACTCCTACTCCTCCCCTAAAATAGCTTGGATCATTGATCTCATAACTTTTCATTCCTGTATAAAGAGAAAAATTCCAATACTTTTTTAACTCTTTGGAAGGAATTTCAAACCTGTCGTAGGGAATGGGCTTTATTTCTCCCAATTTGATAGAAACTCCCACCTTGAGAGGAAAGAGATTAATCCCTGAGTTTGGTTTTTTTATTGAACCATTGGAAAAGTGCTTTAACCCAAAGCTTGCGCGAATATCTACCCGTTCATGGATGGCATATTTGGCATATCCACCTAGATAGGCGTAACAGTTCAAATAGGAACCGATATATAAGTTGTTGGGATTTAAATCGGGATCAAAAGGCTTAAGATTAAACCCTAATCCCATCTGGCTGAAATAGCCAAAATTCAATTTGTTTTGGTTCGGACGAGAGAAAGGAATTTCAAAAAATCCATAAATAGCCATTGGCCTTCCGATTTCTTTCTCATAAAGAATGGATGAGTTATATCCTATTCCAAATGTTGGATAACGATATAAGGAATTATAGATCGTTTTGGTGTTTTTTCTCCAGGCTAGTTGAAAATCAACTGCCCGATACTTTACTAGGTCTTTTATTTCATTTCCCCAATCTGTCCCATTACTTAGCAAAGGGCCTGATTCTAGTGAGAAATTAAAGGATTTTTGAAATTCAGACTGAGCAAAGGAGGAAAAGGAAAAAATGAAAGCTAAACCCATGAGCAAGGGGTATACTTTAAAACCAAATCTTTTAGAAGTAAAAGTAGAAAGGGTCATTAACCTGCTCATTTGCCAAAACCTCTTAATCAAAATTTAAAAATCATTTTTAATCTAGATAAGGAATTGAATACCACTTCTATATTAAAAAAATAGACCGGAATAAATCCGGTCTATTTAATCTTTTTGAAGGGTAATTATTAATTATCCATCCAATTTGGTCCTAAAAGCTGGATTAGCTTTTGGTTATATTTTTCTGCTTCAGCAGTATTTTTCAATCTTGTATGAACCTGGAAAAGAATGATCATCACATCGGTATTTTCAGGCTGAAGCTCAGAAGCTTTAGTGAAATATTTTGCAGCTTCTCTGTAGTTTTCATCAGCTTTTGCACCTACAATTGGAGACTGCTTTTCCCACTCAGCATCAGATAGATCGTTAAGTGAATTTAACATTTTAGTAGACATTTCCAAAAGCAAAGCTCCTGTGTAATAATTACCTTGATAGAACTCAGGATCAATTTCAACTGACTTTTTGTAATCAGCCAAACCACCATCTACGTCTCCTGATTGCTCTTTCAAGTATCCAGATCTCAACCACAAACCTGGGTTGTTTGGATCATTTGCCAAAGCTTCTTTGATTTGAGCCATAGCCTGATCCATTCTGTTTAACTGAAGCAACAACTGGATTTCATACTCGGCCAAAACTTTATCCTCTGGATATTCTAATCTAGCCTTAGTTACCATGTCATAAGCACCTTCTGGATTTTGCTCCTCAGTACTTAGAATTTGAACCATGAAATAGTAAGCATTCAATTTGTTGTAGTCAGGCAATGCAAATAGATAATTGAAATGCTTCTTAGCATCTTCAAATCTACCTAAGTCATTGGCAAGGAAACCTGCATTGTAATGAATAGTAGAGTCAGTCTTATCGATTTCTCCGGCAAGGTTGAAGAATTCATAAGCCATCTCTAGATCCTCTTCATTGTATCTCTCAATTGCTTTGTCGAAAGAAAGATTCTTCAAAGAATTGATAGAATAAGGACGAAGATTTTCAGGAATACCTGGCAATTCCTCTGCATATACGCCTTTTCCAGCAGCAGAAGCTTTGTCGCCACCTGCCATTTCCATGGTTTTCTCAAATGTAGCGTAGGCAGCATTTCCTATCTCAAGGGTTTCCATCGTGTTAGTGGAATCAGCGCCAAACATTTTGGTTTGGATCTGAGCCTTAAGAAGAAATGTTGTTGGATCGCCACTAGTTTCAGGGTTAGTTGTAGCAGCGTCAATTGCTGTAAGTGCAGCAGCCAAGTCACCAGATTTAAATCCTTTTTCGGCTTCTCGCACCACCTTTTTTTGTCCAAAAGCAAAAGTGGCAGCACCCACTAGAGCTATTGAGAGAATCAGCTTTTTCATTAGCGTTTGTTCTTATTTGTTTGGTTATTCAGTTACTTCTTCGGTAGATTCAGTGGAATCGGTCGCAAGATCGGAAGAATCTTCATTTTCGTCTTCTTCTCTTGAAATTTTTTCGACAGAAGAAATCTCATCTCCTTCTCCCACTCGAATCAATCTTACCCCCTGAGTGGCTCTACCCATTACTCTCAATTGATCCATTGAAATCCTGATTATGATTCCGGACTTATTGATAATCATTAGGTCATCGGTGTCAACTACTTCTTTTATAGCGACTAATGCTCCTGTTTTATCGGTAACATTCATTGCTTTGACACCTTTTCCACCTCTATTGGTGATTCGATATTCATCAAGGAGGGATCTTTTTCCGTATCCTTTTTCTGACACTACCAGCAGAGTTGCATTTTCCTCCGAGGCACAAACCATGCCAATGACAAAATCATTATCATCATTTAACGTGATGGCTTTTACACCGGTAGCTGTTCTTCCCATTGGTCTTACCGCTGATTCAGGGAAGTGAATTGCTCTACCAGATTTTGCGGCAATCACAATATGCTGAGCTCCATTGGTCATGTTTACATTGACCAACTGATCGTCCTCTCTGATATTCAAGGCAATAATTCCGTTTGATCGAGGTCTGGAATATTGCTCTAAGGTAGTTTTCTTGATAATCCCCTTCTTGGTAATCATCACCAAGAAATGATTGTTGATATAATCCTGATCGTTCAAGTCATCCACCTGAATAATTGATCTGATTTTATCATCAGATTCAATATTGATCAAGTTTTGGATTGGACGGCCTTTTGAAGTTTTGGAGCCTTCAGGAATAGCATAAGTCTTAAGCCAGAACAGCTTGCCCTTATCTGTGAAGATCAGAAGGTAATTATGCGTAGAAGCAGTAAATAGATATTCTGTCCAGTCGTCATCCTTGGTAGACACCCCTCTTGAACCAACCCCTCCTCTACCTTGGGTACGATATTCTGTCAAAACGGTACGCTTCACATATCCTTGATGAGAAACAGTGATCACTACTTCCTCATTTGGAATCATGTCTTCATAGCTGAAGTCTTCCGCGTTGTGCTCGATTTCTGTGCGTCTGTCATCAGCATAACGGTCCTTCATTTCTTTAAGCTCCGTCTTGATGATCTCCATTCGCTTATCTTCATTGGCGAGGATTTCTTTTAATTCCTCGATCAATGCCATGATTTCCTTGTATTCCTGAATGATTTTGTCGCGCTCCATTCCGGTAAGACGTTGAAGTCTCATATCCAAAATGGCTCTGGCCTGAATCTCACTTAGAGAAAACTTCTCCATCAATCCATTTCTTGCTGTTTCAGGATCTGCAGAATTTCTGATCAAAGCAATAACCTCGTCCAAATGATCTAGTGCGATCAAATAGCCTTCGAGGATATGCGCTCTTTTCTCAGCTTCTCTTAATTCATACTCAGTTCTTCTTACAACGACCTCATGTCTATGGCTTACATAGTGAACAATGAGGTCTTTCAAATTCAGCGTTAACGGTCTACCTTTTACAAGAGCAACGTTGTTTACTGAGAATGAAGTCTGAAGACCAGTTTGCTTGTAAAGATTATTTAGAACCACACTGGCAACTGCATCTCGCTTCAATTCATAAACGATACGCATACCAGATCGGTCAGATTCGTCTCGAATAGCTGATATCCCGTCAATCTTTTTCTCATTGATCAATTGGGCGGTCTTTTCAACCATGTTGGCTTTATTGACCATGTATGGAATCTCGGTAATGACAATCATTTCCTTATTTCCACCATCCTTGATTTCAACATTCGCCTTACCCCGAATTACAATTCGGCCACGACCAGTTTCAAAAGCAGCTTTAACTCCATTGTATCCATAGATAATACCTCCAGTAGGGAAATCTGGAGCGGTGATGTACTGCATCAACTCAGAAACTGTAATATCACGGTTATCTATATAGGCAATAGTGCCATCGATAATCTCACCTAGGTTGTGAGGGGCCATATTGGTAGCCATACCTACCGCAATACCAGAGGCTCCATTCAATAAAAGTGCAGGTACTTTTGCAGGAAGAACGGTTGGTTCTTTTAGAGAGTCATCAAAGTTGAATTGGAAATCAACGGTTTCTTTATTGATGTCAACCAACATTTCCTCAGCAATCCTTCTCAGTCTTGCCTCGGTATATCGCATCGCTGCTGGATTATCCCCATCGATAGAACCAAAGTTACCTTGACCATCTACCATAGGATAGCGTAGTGACCATTCTTGGGCCATACGAACCATGGTATCATAAACTGCTGAGTCTCCATGTGGGTGATACTTACCCAATACTTCCCCAACAATTCTGGCAGATTTTTTATAAGGCTTGTTGTGTAAAACTCCCAGTTCCTGCATTCCATAAAGGATT
This sequence comes from Algoriphagus boseongensis, assembly GCF_004362805.1. Taxonomy (GTDB): domain Bacteria; phylum Bacteroidota; class Bacteroidia; order Cytophagales; family Cyclobacteriaceae; genus Algoriphagus; species Algoriphagus boseongensis. The sequence continues at coordinate 670,410 of NZ_SNYF01000005.1, read as the reverse complement.
CTTCGGTGAACTGGCTTTAATCCGTCTCGTACATCTGGAAGTGCTCTTGAAACAATAACCGACATCGAATAATCGATGTAGGCTCCCCGCATTTCCTCCTCAATGTTAATAGGTATAATGTGCTCGTTTTCTCCTTGGGCCATATAGTGCTTTTTCGCGCGTCAAATAAGGCTGCAAGATAGTAAAAAGACCAAGGTAATAAAACCCTGGTCCGAAAGTAAAACTAGCTATTTTGGCATCAATACCATTGTCCGATTTTTCGATTTTGCAATTGGAATATACCGCTACCCCGATATTCTATTCCATCGTGCAGGTGTTTCATCACTACTCCGCAGCCTTGAATTTTGCAACGTTTTGTACCTGGGATTTTGATGGCTACACCTACTTGCAGTCCATAAAGGTTTTGAGTAAGTGATTGGATTTCAGAAAAATCATTGGATGAATACGTAAACTTCCTAAAGTCTGCACCACCCTTTATAAACATTTTAGTGTATTCAGAAAAGTCCCTTTCTATCCTTAAACCCATTCCAAAATAAGGGTCTGGAGAGACTGCTAATCTAGGTTCATACAGATTGTTTGGTTGATCTAGAGCAGGGTCGTAGGCATCCTTCAATTTCAAATTTCCGATTTCTCCTTCCAAAATAAATCGCCAAGGGTAGATCTGTCTTGCTCTTTGTCTTAGCTCCGATTGCATGTAGAGGTTATTGGAGCTGTACCGTCTATACTTCCACTTTAAAAAACTCTGTCTTCTTTTTGCGTCATACAATACCAAACCTACTGTGCCATAGGTTTTGCTCATTTTATAGGTAGGGCCTTCCATGGGAAACCGAAAATCTCCACCTTCCAAAGTTGGAAGCTTACCCCACTCCATACCATATCCCCCGCCTATGGTAAGAATATTAAATAGATTGACCCTTACACCTCCGTTAAACAAAGGCAAAACCCAATCCCCTCCGGTCATTCTCAAGGGATTTTCAGGAGTGATATCCAAGGGATTCTCAAAATTCTGGAATTGAGTTAAAGGATATAATCCTGGATTTTCAGAAAAAAAATTCATTCCCATTTGATGGTAGGCAGCCCCAGTTGAAATTTCAAGAGAAAAAAGCTCCAAGATATTTCGGGTCACATTGCCTACACCAGATTCACTTTTGGGGTTTTTCGCTTTTTCACTTATTCCAAAAATATCCTCATTCTGAGCAAATGATTTTTGCGAAAAGGTAACAAGCAAAAGAATGGCAGGGAGTATATACTTTTTAAACATATCTGTATAACGATTCCAACTTTAGAATGGTGTAAAATAAAAAAGAAGTCTCTTTTTGGGAGACTTCTTCAAATCCTTTGCCAAGAAGAATTATTTACCTACTCCTTCAGTAGAATCTCCCTTGGTTTTTAATTCAGCAATCTTCTGATCCAGCTTTTCCTTCATGGTAGGATCTTCTTTGATAGCTCCATTTACTTTGTTATAAATAGAGACACCAAGGATCTCATCGTTCTTAATCAATTCAGTTTTGTAATCCACTACTGATTGCTGAAGAGAGTCCTGAAAATCTTTAATTGCCTTATAAGCAGCTCTTTCTTCGTCTGTCAATTTGATTTCGGCCTCTTTTGCCTCATCTCCCCAAGCAGCTTTAATTTCATTATATCTTGCCCCACCATCGATCACTTCGTTGTTGATAATCATATTTTTTAGCTCCTCTGTTTTCGCTTCAACAAATTGAGAAGTCATGACCTCAACTTTAGCGAATTTCTCCAAATCCTCCTCAGAAATAACATCCTCAGAAGCCGCTTCCTGTGCAAAAGACACTACACTCATACCTCCAAATAGAACCAAAAACATCCAAATTTTTCTCATAGTTAGCTTAATTTAAGTTGATACAACTTTCAATAAAACCTTTGAGGCTTGGAAATCCAAGGTAAGATTTGACCTTTTAAGGAATTTTATGATGAGCGGTAGACGGAATTTACTTCCTCAATTTTTTCATTTGGGAAATAACTGCCTCAGGATCAGTAGAATTAAAAACAAAACTTCCTGCAACCAAAACATCAGCACCTACTTCCAATAAAAATGGTGCATTCTGAAGATTTACTCCTCCATCGATCTCAATTAAGGCCTTGGAGTTTTTTGCCAAAATCAAATCTTTGATTCTGGAAATTTTGGAATAGGTGTTTTCTATAAATTTCTGCCCACCAAATCCGGGGTTTACAGACATTACACAAACCAAATCTATATCCTCAATGATTTCCGACAGCAATTCAGCTGGTGTGTGGGGATTAATTGCAACTCCCGCTTTAGCTCCAAGGCTTTTGATTTCCTGAATTGTTCTATGGAGATGCGGGCAGGCTTCATAATGAACAGAGATCGTTTCTGCACCTGCTTTCCTGAAGGCTTCTAGGTATTTTTCAGGCTGTGTAATCATCAAATGCACATCCAATGGCTTTTTTGCATGGCGATGGATAGCCTCGGTGACAGGAATCCCAAAAGAAATATTGGGCACAAATACTCCATCCATAATATCCACATGGATATAATCAGCATCTGAGGCATTAAGCATTTCTACTTCCTTTTGAAGATTGGCAAAATCAGCAGCTAAAATGGATGGGGCAATTAGTGGAAACATTAGTCTTAAGTTCTTGGCAAATCAGCTCTTCAATGCTTATCGCCGGATTAATTTGGTTTGAATGGTATTTATTCCTTGTCTAAATCTAACCAGATAAAGTCCAGGTTTTATACTTTCTAGAGAAATTAGGAATGGTGATCGGGAATCATTTCTGGTCAAATCGGCTTCAATAAGCACTTTACCATTCAAATCTATAAGTTCAAAATTACCTTCAAGTCCTGAACCGAACTGGATCTTCAACTCATTTTCAACCAGTGGATTAGGGTAAATTTTCCATGCGGAATCTTCTTCAGGGGCAGAAAGAATTTCTCCATAATACGCTTTAAAAAAGTCAGGAATACCATACCCCAATAAATTGTCAGGGGAATTGTATTGGCTGGCACTTCGTAAAAGAGCATCTATCAATTGTGCTCTTTTCCATTCAGGTTTCGCCTCCCAAAGTCCAGCTGCCAAGGCCGCTACCTGAGGAGCAGAAAATGAAGTCCCACTGGATACCGCTGTTGTACCATTGGCTCTGATAAGAACCGGACTATCTCCAAATGCTGCCAAATCTGGCTTTAACCTTCCGTCCCCTGTTGGTCCTCTGGAACTAAACCCCGATACAGTGGAAGTTTTGGTAACCGATCCGATTGCTAATACTTCTTTCGAATCAGCTGGAGCGACTAAAGTTGAGGCACCCCCAGCACCGTAATTTCCTACACTATTGATAACCAAGATTCCTTTTTGAGAAGCAATATTGGCTCCTTTGGTAATAGTAGCCGTTTTTCCATCAAGATTAGCAAGCGTATAGTTCATTTTCGGATCATCAAAATCCCAGTAGCCAACAGAGCTACTGATAATATCTACACCCAAACTATCCGCAAACTCAGCACCCCTAATCCAGTTTATTTCTTCAATTCTATACTCAGTGGCTACATCTTCTGTGATTACCAAAATAAAATCTGATCCATGAGCCCCTGAAACCAACTTGGTTTCGTCTTTAGCACCAATGAGGGATAATACATTTGTTCCGTGAGGATGATCTGTAAAAACCTGAGGATTCCAAGGCTTGACTACATCCTTTTGACCAACAATTTGCTTATTAGTAAACAAATGGGTAAAAGCGCTAGCCGTATTTACTCCAGGAAATCCTGCATCAAAAACGGCAATGGTCACACCTTTGCCAGTAAATCCCTCTTTATGCATCTTATCAATCCCTATTAGCTGATTCTGAAAATCATAGGAATTTTCATTTACCTCCTCCATTCTAGCGTTCAGCTTTGTATCACAATTTACTGTGGTGGTCGCCGAAGCTCTGATTAGGTTTTTTAATCTTGCCGAAGGAGGCGGGGTAAATCCAATCGCAACTAATTCTGTTCTTTCAACAAATGGGAGTTTTTGAATTTCCTTTAATTGGTTTTGATCAGCGATTACCACTGAAGCATTCAACCATTTGCTGTGATAAAGAATGTACTTCGAATTTTTCCCAATGAGATCAGTGTATTTTTTGGAAACAGGCAAATCCAAACTATCCAGTTGAAGCCCTTCCCTTTGCCGTCTTTGGATTGCCTTTGAAGTCAGAAAAGCCTGAGGCTGCTGAAGAGAAAATTCACTCTGAGGTTTGAATTTATAATAGACAGTATAGCGATCCTGAGAAAAGGCAGAAATCCCTATCCCTGTAAAAAATAGAAAGGTCAGTATTGATTTAATTTTTTCCATTATCCACCAACTTCATAGATATTTTCTTTCCACCGTCAATTAATTGATTTCCCAAACAATCATTTCTCGAACAATAGGTAATTACATCATAAAACGCTTCCGTCAAACCAATGTTTTTTTGAAAAATCTCAAAACGGACATCCCTTTTGGTCACTTTATCATCGAATTCCTCTTGATTCACACGGAGAATATCCCCCTCAACCAAATCAATTTCAAATTCATCATCCCCTTCAGCCTGATAGATTTTCCCGTTCCAGTTAGTCCCTAATCTAGGAGGAAATACTAGGTTTACGACCGACTGATTATTTAGATTTTTGATCAAGGAATTATTTCTTAGCAAAAGGGTGTATTCAATTATCTTATTCCAATTGCTTTGGTTATTGGATTGGCTTCTTTCCACAATAAAAACCAATTCTTTCGCTTCATTGACATAGGAACTTCTTATTCTATCTCTCAAAAAATAATTTCTGTTCTCAAAATCATTCTCTCCAAAATACTCCGTTTCCTCCACTTGATACGTCCAAAAAAGGCCTATTGACAAGGGCTGAAACTCTTTCCCTTCTTCAAACAATGGTTCCTCTTTTTCCTCCACACAGCTGAAAAAGCCAAAGATTGCTGCAAACACCAACAAAACTAAGCCTCTATTCATTTTTTGAATTTTAGATAAAAATAAAGGTAATAATGCGAATTTCATTTGATTCCAGTCGTTTCCTTCTCCATTTCCTTTTCTCCCAAAAAATCCATACTTACTTTGCAGCACAATTTAATTCACCATGGCCCTTCGAACTTTTGTAAAAATCAATCATGTCACCAATTTGACTGACGCAAGATATTGCTCAGGCATGATGGTAAATTTATTGGGATTTTCTTTACACCCTACTGATCCTAATTACCTCCATCCGGATAGATTTAAGGAGATTACCGGTTGGGTTTCAGGAGTGGATTTTGTTGGAGAATTTACCGGTACCTTGGATATGGAAATTCTTGATGTACTCAAGGATTATCCTGAAATCAACTGGGTAGAACATGATCGATTTGAAGATATTGAGAAACTGATTGACAAGGGTTTGTCTTTAATTTATAGAGGAAATCTTCCCGAATTAATTCACCTTGAGCCGGAGGTTTCAGATTTGATTTCAAAACTTGGAATCATTCTTCATGTAATTCCTGAATCCGATGAATTGTCTGAATCTGAAAAAGAGTCCATTTCTACTTTAAGTTCTAAATGCAAAGTGATTCTAGGAGGAGGCATCAACTCTGAAAATGTTTTGGAGCTAATTCAGGACTTAAATCTTTATGGCGTTTCCTTAAATGGAGAAAATGAAATAAAAACAGGGCTCAGGGACTTTGATCAGATGGCTGAAGTACTTGAAAAACTCGAAATTGAGGATTAATCAAAAAGCCTGACCAAATGGTCAGGCTTTTTAGCTTTCACTGAAATAGATCCGATATTTTGTACGGACTCTGAGGCCCGGTGAAAAAACTGCCATCGATAAACCGATGAGAAACACCGATTTCCCTAAGCTGCTTTATATCCTGAGAATCCAATGGCAAGTCAGCGGCTTTGAAATTAGAAATGATTCTTTCTTTATTGATTGATTTAGGAATAACGGCTATATCACGTGCCACTGAGTAAGCGATCAACACCTCTCCTGCTCCGACTCCATGTTTTTTAGCAATTTCGATCACCACTGGATTTTCCAATAATCGAGGGTCATTGTTATGTCTTTCTGCTCTGGAATCAGGAGAACCCAATGGGGAATAGGCTGTCAATAGAATTCCATTTTCAGCGCAGAAATTCACCAGCTTTTCCTGTGGTAAAAATGGATGGAGTTCGATTTGATTCATTTCAGGTTTATCCCCATCCATGGCTAAAATCAACTTTAACTTATCTTCATTAAAATTGGAAACCCCAATATGATGAGCCAAGCCGGATTCTTTTTGCTCCTGCATCGCTTCCCAAGTCTGGGTAAGCGGAACATCCTGATAGGTAAAATAATCTTCCCGATTTTTGGCAAAACCAACCCCAGGCTTGAACGCGATCGGCCAGTGAATCAGGTATAAATCCAAATAATCAAGTCTTAACTTGTTTAAAGAAGTTTCCAAAGCAGGACGAACATCCTCATGTCGATGAGAATCATTCCACAACTTAGAAGTGATAAACAGGTCCTTTCTTTTCACCAATCCATCAGCCAAGGCATCGGTAATTCCCTGACCTACCTCATTTTCATTCTGGTAAATGGCAGCACAATCCAAATGACGATATCCAGCTTCTATAGCCCAATAAACTGCTTGACGGACCTCTCCCGGCTTACTTTTCCAGGTTCCAAGGCCTACTATAGGTAATTGATCTCCGTTTTTGAAGAGTAAATTTTTCATTTTGTTGGTTGAGTTTGATAGCTTAAGCTACGAGTTAAATGAGAAGAAAGCTTAATCTCTGGGTTAATTTTCGGACTTTTTTTCTAAATACTTTCTAAAACTATTCATGACCCAAAGATGCATTCTTGCTTGGGTATTGATATAAATAATCCACGGAAGCCGGGGAACAAATTCATGAATGGCGGTAAGAATATATCGACTGTCTAGGACTTCCCTGAACTCCAACCATCCATAATCAAAACGCTTGACCAGCCAGCCTCCTGTAATGTAAAACAACTGTCTTTGATGATCGCTTCTATCTGGAATAAGAGTCAATTGAAGCATGGGCTTTTTGAACCAAAGCAGATAAAATCCAATATCCCCGGTGCTGGAAGAAATCCCCCGAATAAGAAATCGGAAATAGCTTGGAAGCCAGATTTTATACCTTTTCGCTACCCAAAGGGCTGAATTTTGGTTGAAATTGGGAATTCTCTGAATGGATCTAACCGTGTTTTTTACCCCTTTCTTCTTATAAAAAGTCGGGAGTTTAGGCCGTTGATTTGAGGATAAAGCAATTTTCACAGATTCTTCATAATCCAGAAAATCAATTTCCTTCTCCTTAAATGCGTACTTCTGATTTACTGTTAGCTGATGTCTTAAGCTTTCTACCAAAGGAGAAACCAACTGAGGAGGACTATCCCCAAAAAGCCCTACCCAAAATTTGCTTAGACCCAAGGAAAACACAGGTACCGAGAAAACCAACCTCTTTTTCCCCATTACCTCAGCCGTTCGCTTCAGCATCTCTTTATAGGACATTACTTCAGGACTTCCTATTTCAATGATTTTATTGAATAGGTTAGGATTTCCAATGCTGGTATCCAAAATATCCAAAGTGTCCCTCAAAGAAATGGGTTGGGTCAAGGATTCTGTCCACTTGGGACACATCAGTACAGGAAGTCTATTGATCAGATTTCGAATCATGTCAAAGCTAGACCCTCCGGGTCCAACAATGATCGAAGCTCGCAGTGCAGTGAATTTTGCCTTTCTAGAACCAAGAGTCTTCTCTACTTCCAATCGGCTTTTGAGGTGTCGGGAAAGCTCCTCCTCAGGTTCATCAGGAATCAATCCACCCAAGTAAATGATTTGCTTGACATCCGTAAGCTCAGCTGCCCGACTGAAATTATCGGCTAATAGCAAGTCTGTATCCTCAAAACTCCCCTGATTCAATCTCGTAGAGGCATTCATAGAGTGCACCAAATAAATGGCCACATCCACACCTTTGAGCGCCTCAACTGTGGAAGTAATGGAATACAATTCTACCTGCCTCCATTCTACTTCAGGATAGGGATTTGATTTTACTTTTTTCCGGCTTAAACCTATTAGGTGGTATTTATCCTTGAACTGCTCAATGAACCAGCTCCCTATATATCCTCCTGCACCTGCTATGGCGACTTTGAGTTTAGGTTTGTTCTCAGCTGGAGAAAAGGGCATAGGAGGATTATTTTAGATACAACCTCCTATGCCCGATACTGTTTTACTTTAAGGCTTTAAAGCAAATTCCCTTGCCAAGGTGGTGGTGTAATATTTGGTAATCATGTTCGGAACTTCCCAAGAAGGCATATTTCCATTTTTCAGATACTCGAGAAACTTCTCTGTCACTTGGGCAAAATGCGCTTCGTGTCCATTGTGATAAGAATCAGGAATCATAACCTGATATTCTCCATTGGCCATTTTTTGAAGAGTTAATCCAGTATACTTACTCTGTAAGGTTTCCTGAATAGCTTTTTCAAGAGCCCCATCATTTTTGTCAAGTAATTTCACATATAAAGCAGGTCTGTAATTTTCAGCCTCTCCTTGACGAATAATAAGATTTGCCTTAGTTCCCCTCATCATGCTGTAATGTGTATCACCGGCACCTTCTGGCGCTTGAAAATTCCAAATCACACTGACTTTCGCATGTTTTCCTTTTAGAGTATAATTCATTTCTCCATTCGAGAAAACTTCCAATTTCCCATCCTTGACACTTTTTCCGAGAAAATCAGAATACTCATTTTTCCCAGTTACTTTTTGATATTCTTCCAAAGAAAGGACCGTAGGCCATCTCTTTGCTGACAGCATTTCTACGTCTGAGGAGTCTAAAGTAACCTCCGGAAAGGCTTCCCATTGCACTAAATCAACCAAATGGGTGGTTACATCTACAATTCCGTCTCCTTCTTTTTCCACATCAAAAAACCAATCAGGTCGGATTAAGGGTGCTCCAGAAACATATTTGAAGAAATGATGAACCGATTCCTTGGAAATTGCTGGATTTTCTGGGGTGCCTGTTTCAAGCTCACCAAATACTTCAGGAATTCTGGAAAGTTCACGCTGAAGCAAAGTGGTGATCTCAAATCGCTCTGTCATGATATCGTAGAGCAATAAGTTCTTTTCTCCCGCTACCTCAAAGGCCTTTTTCAACTTTTGAAAACCTTCCTTATTGATCACCAGTGGTTTGTCGGCATAGACATGTATACCATTTTGTACAGCAGCCAGGATGTAATCAATTTTCAGATCGTTTTTTCCAGCCACCATCATCACATTCCCTGGCTTTTGATCAATCATCTTTTTCAAATAGTCAGGACCTGTGTAAACCTCCAGATTCCAAGCTGTGGGATTTTCAGGACGATTATTGTAGGATGCCAAGCGATTGAGATGATCCTTTAGCTCTGGACCTTCGGGGGCAAATATGTAAACCGTAGAGTCTACATCGGGATACATGGATTTATGAATCAACCCAGCATGAAAGTGCCCAGGATCCAAAGTCATAATCCTGACTTTTGAATTATCTGCTTGGTTTTCAGTATTCATTTCTTTTGGACTACAGGAAAATATCAACCACCCACAAAAAGCAGCTAGAATTAGCTTATTCAGCATAATCAGTTAGATTTTTAAGAATATTGATTTTGTCTGCAAATTATACTTTCACATAATCAGTTCCCCAAGGTCTTCTTTGAGGTCTACTTAGGTGGGAATTTGCTTCTGGATCATTGATAAATTCTTCCTTCACCGGATCCCAAGCCAGTTTTCTTCCCATTTTCATAGCAATGTGACTGATCAGACAAACTGAACATGCTCTATGCCCAATTTCAACAGGAGAAAGCAATTCAGCATTACCTTGAATAGCTTCCAGCCAATTGCCATGATGCTCATCACTACGGGTCAAATGGATTTCATTTTCTCCCAATTGAGAAGTTAGAATTTTTGGATCTGAAGCGTCCAAAGCCTTGGCATTATTTCCCTGAGCAACAGGATCGGAAGAAGACGCCACATAATTTCCCCTTGAAACCCAAATCCAACCTTCAGTTCCTTCATAGCGAATCCCGTTTGGATATCCTCCGGAAGTAAGCATCATAACCCCATTGTCATATTCTGCTTTGACCATGAAGTCTCCATGCACATTCCAAAAACCAGAACGAGGAAATTCAGCCACTGCCTCAATATATCTTGGCCCGGTCAATTCGGTATCCATTCCCCAAGCTGCAGAATCAAAGTGATGTTGGCCCCAACCAGTTATCATTCCAGCACCATAATTCTCATGTCTCAGCCAACCCGGGCGACTGTAGTCGTTTTGGGGATGGACTCCTATTTCAGAATAAGGAATCTCAGGAGTTGATCCAAGCCACATTTCATAATTGAGACTGGAAGGAATAGGCATTGGAGGTGCATCAGGACCAGAAGGATCTCCAGGAAGCCCGATTCTTACGGTATGAAGTTTTCCAATCCTTCCGTTTCGAACTAATTCTGCTGCGATTCGAAATTGCTCACTCGAACGCTGCTGAGTTCCGAGTTGCAAAACCACTCCAGTTTTATTGACTACCTCCACCAATTGCCTGCCTTCCTTTATTGTCAAAGAGGTAGGTTTCTGTACATAAATATGCTTTCCAGCCAAGGCAGCTTCCATGGCAGGTTGAGAATGCCAATGATCCGGAGTAGAAATAATCACCGCATCGATGTCTTTATTCAAAAGCATTTCACGATAGTCCCCGTATTGTTTCACATCCAAATAAGGACTTCCCATTTTCTTGGTGTAGTACTCTTCGATATACTTTTTACCATCGGCCATTCTTTTGCTATCCACATCCGATACAGCTACAATTCTAGCCACATCATGTCTCCATGTGCCGGGAAGATCATGGTCTCGGGCAATTCGACCACAACCTATCTGCCCTATATTTATTTTATTGCTTGGTGCGTTTTTCCCAAAAACAGAGGCTGGGACAATAGTAGGAAAACCAAAGGCAGCGGCAGCTACAGCTGATTTTTTCATAAAATCTCTTCTTTCCATAAGTCAATCAGGTTTATTGAAGTGGTTATTTCACAAAAGCTCTCCAATAAGATTCTGCCTCCTCGGCGGTCAAATCTCCATCGAAGACGATGATTCTGTATTTTAAAGTGTATCGGTTATTCGGTTGAAGTTCCCATGATTCATTTCGGATAGGACAAAACTCAATGAAGACATTTCCTTCACCGTTGTATTGTCCTACTGGCCAAACTCTAAGCGGCTCCGGATGTGATTTATTGGTGTTGTGGCTGAGGAAAAGAATTCCACTTTGACCTTGAGGTGCCGATGTTTTGCCTTTTACCATCACCCACTTCGCTTCAGTACCATCAGCATTCTTTCGATCTTTACCTTCAGAAGTCAAAATCTGGCTATTGGCATCTCCCCAAACTTCAGTTGCTCTAAAGCCAATTCCACCCCCATATCGATAATCATCCAATAATATTCCTCCTGAGATTTTGGTGAAAATTGTGGTGGTGTAATCCACCATATATCTCCCTTTATCCGCTGGCTTCAGCTTGATTCTCAAATCCTCTTCTATTGCCAATTTCTCAGATTCTGGAGCTTTGAGATCGATATGATTTTGTCGAACATTGAGTTCAGCTGCACCTCCGGCCATTTTTTTGGAAAGAATGTGGGAAAAATCCACTCTTCCTTTTTCATCACCCAAGTTCCAAAAATCCACTTCTCTCCCACTGATAGTGGCTCTGGTCCAAGGTCCCCAAATCCCATAATGGTGGTAATGATCCTTAGGTTGAATCCTGCTCAACACCTGACCACTCGGACTGGTAATGGGATGGATAAAGCCAGATTTGCTAAAGGCTTCCTTCACTCCTTCTGGCACCAGAACTTTGGCAGTCTGATAAGTAAGAACTTTTTGACTTCCCAAATAAAAATCCACTCCGGTAGCGGTCTCCTTTAAATCTACCTTTTGCGAAAACGATAGCGTAGAAAAAAGAAGGAAAACGGCTGCACTCAGTAAAATTCTTTTGAAACACATAGAAAATTAAGGTTATTGGGCTTGTAGTTTTGAAGTTATTAAAATCTTCAAGAAGGACTGAGCATTTCAACCCAATAACCCATGAACAGGAAGTTTTTCTACGGAATCGTTTTCTTTATTTCGATCCATTTCAGCTATGGCCAAGGCCTACAGGAAGTCACTTTAGATCAGGCTTGGAAAGATAAAATCCAATCTTTGGCTCCTTCAAAAACAGCTTTTCCATTCAACAAAAAGAAAAACGTGTTGGTGTTTTCCCTTCACACAGGATTCAAACATTGGGTCATCCCTCATACCGAAGAAATGGTAAAAATCGTCGGAGAAAAAAGTGGGGCTTTTACTGTCTCCGGGAGTAAAGACATCATGGAATTTGAAAAAAGCAATCTCAAAAAATATGATGTCATAGTTTTAAATAACACCTGTTCCAAACCAGATCATAGAAATCTATTTTGGGATAAGCTGAGAGAAGAATCCAAAGAGGACTCTGTGATATTGATGAAGAAAGCCAAAGAATTGGAAGCTAACCTTTTGGACTTTGTGAAAAACGGAGGAGGATTATTGGTCTTGCATGGAGGGAATACCACCTTCAATAATTCCTGGGATTTCAGCAGACTTTTGGGAGGAAGCTTTGATTACCATCCTGTTCAGCAGGCTTTCCAAGTGAGGTTAGAAGACCCTAAACATCCACTAGTCGCTCACTTCGCTCCTGAGGGTTTCAACCATACAGATGAGCCGTATTTTTATAAAAATGCCTATGCAGAGGGGGATTTCAGACCTTTGATGTATTTCAATAATGCAGAAATCAAGAGCCAAAGAAAGGGTCAAGAAAAAACTACTGGTAAAACCTACGTTTCCTGGATTCGCCCAGAAGGCAAAGGAAAAGTAATGTATGCTTCACCCTCTCACAATGCCCAAAGTTTCTACAATCCTCAACTGCTTCAATTCTATCTCAATGGATTACAATATGTGGCTGGAGATGTGAATTGCGATGAAACTCCAATTGGGAAATTGGATTAATGCGTTTGCATGAAGGAATGAATCACAGCCTCTGCGGCTATTCTTCCTGAAGTCATGGCGGCATTGATAGATCCATTGAGCAAATAATCCCCGGCCAAATATACCTTATCTGTGATTTTGGTTTCAGTAATCGGCACCTCGTACTTCATGTCGTCTACCTTTGGAAGGGCATAGGAAATGGTGTATGAGTGAACAAACTGGAAATATTCAGCATTAACTCCTGAAATTGATTGTAGCTCTTCTTTTACTTTTGGGATCAACTCTTCTGAGGAAAGTTCACTTTCCAAAACTGTAACTGAAAGGAGCGCTCTTCCATTTATTGAATAGGCAGAAGAGACATCGTTCATAAATACAATATTATTGACCAAACCTTCTCCGGTAACCAAGCCAATCATTGGTCGGGCAATAAATGATCTTTGCAAAGAAAAATAAAGATTGATCACGGAATGAGGTTTGCCAAATTGTCCTTGCAACTGCTTCATAATTCGATCAGGTTGCACAGCGACAATGATTCGATCGGCTTCTAGCTTTTCCCCATTTTCCAATTCAATCTCATTTCCAAAAATTTCCTTTACTGGAGAATCAAAGTAAATCTGGGTAGTACTCAACTGCTTTCTCAACATTTTGGGAATTTCTCCCATTCCTTTTTCTGGTACCGCGGCTTTTCCAAGGGCAAACATTTTGAAAACAAACTCAAACATTCTGGAAGAAGTATTCAAATGCTTTTCTAAGAAGATTCCTCTAAAGAATGGCTTGAAAAAATTGTGAATAATCTGTTTAGAAAATCCATAATCCTCTAAATACTGCAAAGTGGGAACTGAAGGAGAATTGAAAATATCCTGAAGTGACTTCTTTTTCAGCTCTTGGGTCAGGGAAAACATTTTGACCTTATCCAATAAAGTACCCACTTGAGAAAATGCCATGCCGACGATTTTCAAGGGATTCCGAATAGGATCAGAAATCATATAGGATTCTTTCCCATTAAAAATCACTGCTCCAGGATCAAAGGTTTTAAGGTGAAGAGCTTCGTAATCAAGATATTTTTTAGCTTCTGGATAGGCCGTATTTAAAACTTGAAAACCATGGTCTAGCAGGAAACCGTCTTTCTCATCAGTTTTCATTCTCCCACCGACAGTAGAATTGGATTCTAAGATGATCGGGGAATATCCCGCTTTTTCAAGTTCAAGAGCTGCAATCAATCCTGATATTCCCGCTCCAACGATGTAAATCCTTTCTTTCATAGCTAAAACCCCTACCCCTGTGGAGTAAGTTTGGAATGCAATATTTTCTGGGTGAAAGATAAACCAATCCTAGATTAAAGGGTTCGAATCCGAAGCCAGAAATTGAAAAGTTTTGATAAATGGTGGTCTTAAAAACCTCCTTCTTTGTAAAATCGCAACAAAATCTGTCCCAATGAAAAAAATTACTTCTCTACTGATAGGCTTATCCCTAGTTCATTTAGGATTTGCTCAGACCTATTTCCCAGAAAAAAATAATTGGCAAACCAAATCCCCAAACGAACTGGGATTGAATGAGGGAAAAATTAAAGAGGCAATTGATTTTGCAAAAGCCCATGAAAGTGATGCGAATCCCAATCTGAAGATCGCCCATTATGAAAGTGCGTTTGGAAGGGAACCTTTTGGATATCCTGTCGGTCCAATGGTTACCCGAGGACCTGCCACTGGATTAATTATTTACAAAGGATATGTGGTGGGTAAATGGGGTGAGCCTGAAAAAGTAGATTTGACTTTTAGTGTGGCGAAAAGTTTTCTTTCAACAACCGCAGGCCTGGCTGTAGCCGAAGGCTTGATAAAGGACGAAAAGGATCTGGTTTATCCGTATATGGCTCCCATATATCCCTATGACCCTATAAAATCTATGATGAACAAGGCGGATCATCTTTATGAGCAGGATGTTTTCGAGCTTTTTGGAACAGAACATAACAGAAAAATTCGCTGGGATGATTTGTTGAGACAAACTTCGGATTGGGAAGGAAGTCTTTGGGGGAAACCAGATTGGGCTGATCGACCTAGCGGAAGTGCTCAGGAATGGAGAACTCGTCCAAGAAATGAGCCTGGTTCTGTTTATGAATACAATGACACTAGAGTAAACGTGCTCGCTTTAGCCCTGATGAATATTTGGAGGAAGCCGCTCCCAGTGGTTTTGAAGGAGAAAATAATGGATCCCATAGGAGCAAGTGACACCTGGAGATGGACAGGATACGAAAATTCTTTTGTCATCATCGACGGGCAAATCTTGCAGTCTGTCAGCGGGGGCTCTCACTGGGGAGGAGGAATGATGCTTTCAGCTTGGGATCAGGCTAGATTTGGCTATTTGACACTAAGAAATGGGAATTGGAAAGGTAAACAATTGATTCCTACCAGCTGGATTGAAAAATCCAGAACCCCTACTCCAGCTCAAGCTGATTATGGTTTCATGAACTATTTCCTAAACTATGATCAAAAGGAAGTTCCAGGAGCGCCAAAAACTGCATTTTTGCACATAGGAGCTGGGTCAAATATCGTTTATGTGGATCAGGAAAATGATTTGGTTATCGTAGCCCGATGGATTCCAAACAATGACAAAGCAGAATTGATCCGCTTAGTTTTAGAAAGTCTTCCAAAATAATTTCTCTGAAAAACATGTATGAAGGGTTGATTTCAGGTTAGAAATCAACCCTTTTTTCATTCTTAAAACTTGAATTACTTGCCCCATTCAAAAAATTTTAAACCCGATATTTCTACGAATAATACCTCCAAACCAAATATTTTTCGCTGAAAAGCAATGAATTTTAAAGAATATTCTAAAAACTTTGGAAGCTAGCTTGGTTTCCGAAATTATTTACTCTACATTTGCATCGTCAAAATCGACATAGAATTTTTCGAGCCGTGAATCCTTACTGTCGCTTGTCTGGGATTTAGGAAACATGGCAAGAAAAGTAAGGACACATTCATGGAAAACACAATCAAATTCTCAGACCTGGGGATTTCAGCTGAAATCTTGCGGGCAGTGGAAGAAATGGGTTATACCCAACCTTCCCCAATTCAATCACAAGCTATTCCTTTCGTATTAGAAGGTCGTGACGTAATCGGTCAGGCTCAAACTGGTACTGGAAAGACTGCAGCATTCGCAATTCCGATCATCGATTTAGTTGATCCGGACTTTAACAGACCCCAAGCTATCATTCTTTGCCCTACTCGTGAACTTGCTGTTCAGGTAGAAGGAGAAATTCAAAAACTTGCCAAATACCACAAGAAAATTAGTTCTGTAGCAATCTACGGAGGTGAATCTATTGACAAGCAGATTCGCACCTTGAAAAAAGGCGTGCAAATCGTAGTAGGAACTCCAGGTCGTGTACAGGACCATATCAACCGTGGTACTTTGAAACTGGACAACTCTGGTATCATCGTTTTGGATGAAGCGGATGAAATGCTGGATATGGGCTTTAGAGATGATATCGAAGCGATTCTTCAGGAAATGCCAGAGGAAAGACAAACCGTATTTTTCTCAGCTACCATGGCCAAGCCAATCTTGGACTTGACCAGAAAATATCAAACCGATCCTGAAGTAATCAAAGTTGCTAAAAACGAACTTACTGTTTCCAAAATAGAGCAGGTTTACTACGAAGTTAAACCTTCCTTGAAAATGGAATTGATGGTTCGCTTGATGAACATCAATAACTACGCGCTAAGTGTGGTATTCTGTAATACCAAAAGAATGACTGACGAAGTCACTGAAGCTTTGGGAACCAGAGGTATCCTTGCAGAGGCGCTTCACGGTGACCTTTCTCAAGCTCAGCGTGACAAAGTAATGGGTAAATTCCGTAAAGGACTTTGTACTGTTTTGGTTGCAACAGACGTGGCAGCAAGAGGTATTGACGTAGACAACGTAGAAGCGGTATTCAACTTCGATATCCCATTGGACGAAGAATATTACGTTCACAGAATCGGAAGAACTGGTAGAGCCGGTAAGTCAGGAACTGCAATCACCTTTATCACTGGTAGAAGAGAGTTCATGAAACTTCGCGATTTGGAGCGCTATACCAAAGCGACTATCAATAAGATGACTCCTCCTTCTGTTTCAGAATTGGTTGAGTTGAAAAAAGCTCAATTGGTTAAGGACGTTTACAGAGTTCTTGGAAAAGAAGAAGACAATCAAATCTTCGAAGCTACCATTGGACAAATGCTTTCAGAAGGTCTTACTGCTGAGCAGATCGCTCTTGGCCTATTGAAAATGGTCATGGGAGATGCTGTGAAGGAATTGAAAGATCAGGATTTCGGAATCGAAACTTCTTACACTGACAGAAGACGAGATGATCGTAGAGATGGCGGAAGAGAAAGTAGATTCGGAAGAGGTGAAAGAGGATCTGACAGATTTGGCAGAGGTGAAAGAGGAGAAAGAGGCGACCGATTCGAAAGAGGTGGTAGAGGAGAAAGATCCGAAAGAGGAAGCAGATTTGGTGATAGAAAAGAAGGCGGAAGAGACTTTGCACCAAGAGGAGAAAGAACCCGTGATGCCAATATGGCTCGTCTATTCTTGAACCTAGGTAAAAAAGACAGAATCCGTCCAAACGATATTGTCGGTGCCATTGCAGGTGAAACCGGAGTTCCGGGAAAAAGCATCGGAGGCATCGATATTTTCGACAACTTCTCTTTTGTTGACGTCCCTCAGAAGGACGCAGATCACGTAATCAGAGTGATGAAAAACAACACGATCAAAGGGAAGACTGTAAACATGGAAATCTCAAAAGGTTAATTAGGTTATAGGTTAATTTGGTTTTAAAGCACATTTCTTCAAGGAATGTGCTTTTTTTGTGTTCATATACTTCTCATTCATGCAGCTATTTTTTCAAGAAAATATCACTGAACCTGTAACCCTTCTAAATGAAGAGGAATCCAAACACTTAATCAGGGTTTTGAGAAAAAAACAAGGGGATCAGATTCTTTTGACAGATGGGAAAGGAAAGCTGGCAGAAGCATTGGTCCTTGATGCCAATCCAAAAAAAGCAAGCTTAAAGATTCTATCAACCAAAGAAGCAGAACCCGATTCCTTCCATATCCACCTTGCCATCGCCCCAACCAAAAGTCCGGACCGGATGGAATGGATGGTGGAAAAAATCACTGAAATTGGATTTCATGAGTTGACGCTTTTGGAAACCATGAATTCGGAGAGAAGCTTTTTAAAGACTGATCGCTTGCATAAAAAAGTCATTTCAGCCTGTAAGCAAAGTCTCAAATTTCATACTCCGACAATTCATCCAACAGTCAGGCTTTCTCAAATCATCCATTCAAGGAATTTTGAAGGCTATCAAAAATTTATTGCCTACGTGGACGATAACCATCAAAATCATTTGCTTGATCTGGCAAAACCTGGAGGTAAGTACCTAATCTTGATAGGTCCAGAGGGGGATTTTGATCCAAATGAAATTGAGGAGGCTTTTTCTGCTGGCTTTTCTCCAGTATCTCTTGGTAAAAGTAGGTTAAGAACTGAAACGGCCGGTTTGGCAGCAGTTCAAATGCTTCAGGTACTAAATCGCTAAAAGTGATCGTTTTTTATAGCAATCCCTTGAAGTGAAACTTGAAGTCAAGGAGTAATTTCTTATTTTAGGGTTTTAGGAACTTTTCATAGTTCACAAGTTAAATTTTGACTGCCGTGCCGTACAAAGAGCGTGAAATCGAAAAAAAATATTACTCCATAGGAGAAGTGGCTGATATGTTTAAGGTTGCCCCTTCTTTGATCCGCTATTGGGAAGGAGAGTTTGATATCATTCGGCCAAAAAAAGACAAAAAGGGAAACAGACGCTTTACCAAAGACGACATCCAAAAAATCAAATATGTCTATCATCTGGTAAAAGAAAAGGGCTATACCCTTCAAGGTGCTCAGGAGGTAATCGCTTCAGGAAAACATCAAGGCTTTGATAAAGTAGCGGCTGTTCAAAAACTTCAGGAAATCAAGGACTTTTTAATCAATCTGAAGCATGAACTCCAATCCCGATCCAAATCATGAAAATTTAAGGTATCATTTGGCTTTGGCCTTGGCTCCAAAAATAGGTCCAAGTGTATTCAAAGCCATTTTAGCTTACAGTGGCTCCGCTAAAGATTTTTTCAGACTCACCAAAGGCAAAGCTTCAAAGATTCCAAGAGTTGGCGAGAAACTTCTTGAACTTCAAAAACAAGCTGATGCCTTACTTAGGAATGCGGATGAAGTAATTGCTCAATGTGAAAAGAAGGGTTTCCAGATTTTGGTTTCCTCCTCACCCAACTTTCCCAAACGGTTAAAACTGATTGAAGATGGTCCAATTGTGCTTTTCGTTCAGGGAAAAGGTGAATTGAATTTTGAGAGAAGTGTGGGAATCGTTGGAACTAGAAGTGCCACAACCTATGGGAAATCCATCACCCGTAAAATCGTTGAGGACCTCCTACCCTACCAACCTGTGATTATTTCTGGGCTAGCTTATGGCATAGACATAGAAGCTCATAGAGCTGCTCTCCAAGCTGGTTTGCCGACCATTGCAGTTATGGGTTCTCCTTTAAATCAAATCTATCCAGCCGCACACCAAAAAACTGCAGAGCAACTTCAGGAGACGGGCCTATTGATGTCCGAATATGCTCCCGGGAGTAAAATGATGCCGGGAAACTTTCCCGCGAGAAACCGGATTATTGCCGGTCTCTCCGATGCTCTGGTGGTAGTGGAAGCCGCTGAAAAAGGTGGGGCTCTAATTACTGCTGAGATAGCTTATAGTTATGATAAAGATGTTTTTGCCGTACCTGGAAATCTTCAATCCACTTTTTCAGAAGGCTGCAACCAGCTGATTAAAAAAATGAAGGCCTCCATTTACACCGGGCCAGGTGATATTGCAGATGCTCTTTTTTGGACGAGGCCCGGAGAAAAACTAATTCAAAAACCTAAGCTTGATTTGGAGGGCAGAGATGAAGAGGAAGTTTCAATACTCAAACTTTTACTAGAAAAAGGAGAATCGGAGATTGATTTAATTTCTTACAACACTGAAATTCCTTTAGGAATTTTGTCATCCAAGCTCTTGTCCTTGGAATTTGAAGGGATAATCAAGTCTCTTCCCGGTAAAAAATATAAGCTTTTACTATAGTTATACTCTTTTCCATCGGCGAATTAATTTGGGGTAGTACCAGAGATAAAAGCCACTAATTCCTAAAAAAATCAATCCTAAAGAAGTCAATGTTGAATAGGTAAGCTTCACCCCTTCACCCCCTTGGAAATAAAAGTCTACAATACTTCCGTCATGAACTTTTTCAATCCAATCTGAATGTCTTGTTTCAATGGAAAGAACTTCTCCCGTGAATCCATCGATCTGTACTTCTGTAAAATGGGTTTTGAAAGTTACTTTTCCTACTCCCTTATCCGGTCTGATGTCAATTCTATCCACCTCCGGGTCTTTACCAAGTTTTTTCATCTCCTGCTCTCCGATTCTGACCATTTCAGAAGGTAGGATCCAAATTCCATTTTCAGTTTGGCTTTTCTGGGTCACAGGAAGTAATTCAACTTTCTTTTTCCAAGCCAATAAAATGGAAGTTATTCCTATAATTAAAAAGAAAACTACAAGAGGAACTCCTATCCATTTGTGAATTACCCTAAGCCACCGAAGAGCTTTTACTTTGGTTGAAATTCTCGATTCTCCCATAACTTAAGAGTTGAAAACAAATCGAGCAAGCTTCAGGCTTTCAGCAAGTTCTGATTTACTTAAATTCAGCTCATGTCCTTGGCTTTCCAAGGTTTCAACAATAATCTCAGTAGCCATATTCCCAACCAATTCATCCTTCGCCATGGGACAACCTCCAAACCCCTTCAATGCCCCATCAAATCGGGTACACCCTCCTTTTAAGGCGGCGATTACTTTTTCCGAAATAGAATCTGGACGGCTATGGAGATGAGCTCCAAACTCAATAAAAGGAAATGCCTGGGTTTGAACTTCGAATAATTGGGTAATTAAATCAGGAGTGGCCACACCAATTGTATCGGAAAGAGAAACTGTCTCCACCTGGAGTTGAGCTAATTTCTCAACAAATTCTGCGATCAATTCAGGTGAATAGGGATCTCCATACGGGTTTCCAAACCCCATACTCAAATATACCACTTGCTTTTTTCCTTTTGCTACGCAAAGATTTTGGATAGCCTCAACTGTTTTTAAGGCTTCTGAAATACTTGCATTAGTATTCCGTTTTTGAAAGGTTTCTGAGACAGAAAGCGGGAATCCTAAGTAATCTATTTCAGGAAATTGCAAAGCGTCTTCTGCGCCCCTTGTATTTGCAACTATTGCTAAAAGTTTGGATTTAGCCTTATGCAAATCCAACATTTCCAAGACTTCTGCGGTATCACGCATTTGAGGAATTGCTTTTGGGCTCACAAAACTCCCAAAGTCTAGGGTATCAAACCCTACCTCCAACAATTGATTGATATAGGCTGCCTTGATCGCAGTATCAATAAAATCAGGAAGTCCCTGCATGGCATCCCTTGGGCATTCGATAAGCTTAATCATTCCCGAAGATAAAAAGGCAAATTCTCTTTCTAATGTTAAAAACAAAAAACCTGTCCAAATGAACAGGCTTTAACAATAGGTCTATAGGTTAATTTAGAATACTTCTTTGGCAATTTTATAGGTAGCGTCAGCCTTACTCATGGTATAAAAATGAAGGCTAGGAACATTGGCTGATACTAACTCTTTACACTGCTGAATAGCCCATTCAATCCCCACTTCTTTCACTTCCCCATTAGTTTTACACTTTTCAAGTTCATCTGTTAAAGCATCCGGAAGGTCCAAGAAAAAAGTTCTTGGGAGCATAGTGATTTGACCAATGGTCGTGATAGGCTTGATTCCAGGAATGATAGGAACTGTAATCCCCGCTTCCCTAACCTTATCCACAAACTCAAAATACTTTTGATTATCAAAAAACATCTGGGTCACGATGTATTCCGCCCCTTTATCTACTTTTTCCTTAAGATATTTTAAATCAAACTTCATGGAAGGAGCCTCAAAATGCTTTTCCGGATAGCCAGCAACCCCTACGCAAAAATCTGTGTGAAAGCTATTCTCAGTTTCCTCGTGCAAATAGCGTCCTTTATTCATTCTGACAATTTGCTCCACCAATTCACTTGCATAACTATGCCCTTCCGGTTCAGGAATAAATCTTCCTTCTGTCTTTGGAGCGTCCCCTCTTAATGCCAAAACATTATCCACCCCAATGAAATTGAGATCAATTAAGGCGTTCTCTGTTTCCTCCTTGGAAAAACCACCACAAAGCAAATGGGGTACAGCATCCACATGGTATCTATTCATGATTGCCGCACAAATACCAACTGTTCCAGGTCTCTTTTTGGTACTTACTTTTTCCAAAAGACCATTGGGATGCTTTTTGTAAATGAATTCCTCCCGATGATAAGTCACATCCACAAAGGGAGGATTGAATTCCATCAACGGTTCAATTCCCTCAAGAAGTTCTTTTAGGCTTTGTCCTTTAAGAGGTGGCAATATTTCAAAAGAAAAAAGAGTCGATTTAGCGTTCGCTAAGTGTTCGGTTATTTTCATGTGTTTACAATTTGCTTTTCAAAGGCCACAGGAAATCTTGGTTTGAGAATTGAAATTCCTTGTTTTATGCGATTGTCAAGCTGTATTTCATAAGGTTTGATTCACAAGCAGGTTTGATGGAGTATAGGCCAAATTCGGGGATAAAAGCCGCTCAGCATCCTGGATAGAAATCCCTTTTCTCATAGCATAGCTTGCGACCTGGTCCTGAGCGATTTTACCCAATCCAAAATATTTAGCATCGGGATGGGCAAAATAAAATCCGGAAACAGAACTGGTAGGATACATCGCATAGCTAGAGGTTAAAGAAATCCCCACACTATTTTCCAAATCCAAAAGTCGGGAAATTGTTTCCTTTTCAGAATGTTCTGGACAAGCTGGATATCCTGGTGCCGGACGAATTCCTTGATATTCTTCCCGGATCAAAGAATCATTTCCTAGGTTTTCTCCAACTGCATATCCCCAATAATTTTTACGGACCTGCTCGTGAAGATATTCTGCTGATGCCTCGGCCAATCTATCCGCCAAGGCTTTGAATAAAATATCATTGTAATCATCTCCATTTGCTTGAAACTCTGCCAATTTTGTTTCCATTCCCAAACCTGCAGTCACCGCAAAACAACCCAAGAAATCAGGCTTTTCAGGATGAAGGTAATCTACCAAAGAACGATTGGGAACACCTTTTCCTTTTTTTCCTTGCTGTCTCAGAAAATGAAATTGACCCACTTTCAAATTGGCGTCATTTGGTTCGAAAACGACGGCATCGTCTCCCTCCCGCTTTATCGGGTAAATCCCAAAAACTGCTTTCGCTTTCAACCACTTTTCAGAAATCAATCGATCCAACATGGATTGGGCATCAGCAAAAAGTTTTTTCGCCTCCTCACCAATAATTGGGTCCTCGAGAATCTTGGGATACCTCCCGCTTAACATCCATGTGCTAAAAAACGGAGTCCAATCGATGTATTTTCTAATTTCTTCAAGGTCTAAATCCAAAACCTGATTTCCTAAAACCTTTGGTTTAACAGGTTCAAAGGAAGTCCAATCAATCCCAACAGGATTGGATTTTGCTTCTTCATAGCTGACCAATTGTTTGATCGATTG
Organism: Algoriphagus boseongensis; assembly: GCF_004362805.1. Lineage (GTDB taxonomy): Bacteria > Bacteroidota > Bacteroidia > Cytophagales > Cyclobacteriaceae > Algoriphagus > Algoriphagus boseongensis. Next base: position 646,747 of record NZ_SNYF01000005.1, on the reverse strand, counting down.
CTTGGCTTCGTGCTCCTCGCGTAGTATCCTGTAGTTTTCCTTGATTTCCTTGTGGTAAGAGTCTCTAGTTTCTTCAGAGATTGCCTCTCCCGCAATTGGAACGGACTTACTCGCATCCGTCACATGGACAACTGTTCCTGAATAAACAGGATCGATTTTAACCGCGGTATGGATTCTCGAGGTAGTGGCTCCACCGATCAGCAAAGGAATTTTCAGCCCTTGTCTTTCCATTTCAGAAGCTACATTGACCATTTCATCAAGAGATGGGGTGATCAATCCACTTAAACCAATGATATCAACCTTATTTTTCACGGCTTCATCAATGATCTTTTGGGCATCTACCATGACGCCTAAATCGATAATTTGGTAGCTATTACAAGCCAAAACAACCCCTACGATGTTTTTACCAATATCATGAACATCACCCTTAACCGTAGCTAACAGGATTTTTTTCAAAGAACTGGCTTCTTGTCCTTCTTCTGGCAAAGGCATAAATGGCTCCAAATAGGCCACCGCTTTTTTCATTACTCGGGCGGATTTCACCACTTGAGGCAGAAACATTTTTCCTTCTCCAAACAGGTCTCCAACCACATTCATCCCATCCATCAATGGGCCTTCAATGACCTTCAGCGGGTTTTTAAGTTCAAGCCTTGCCGCTTCAGTATCCTCAATAATGTAATCCAAAATCCCTTTGACCAAAGCATGCTCAATACGTTTGCCTACGGGATCTGATCTCCATAATTCGTTTGCAACTTCTTTCTTACCAGAAGATTTTACGGTTTCAGCAAATTCAAGAAGTCGCTCTGTGGCATCTTCTCGCTTATCAAAAAACACATCTTCCACCTTTTCCAAAAGGTCTTTTGGAATATCATCATAGACCTCCAGCATGGAAGGATTTACAATCCCCATGTCCATTCCATGATGGATAGCATGGTACAAGAAGGCCGAATGCATGGCTTCACGGACGCGATCATTTCCTCTAAAAGAGAAAGAAACATTGCTCACCCCCCCACTTACTTTAGCCCCTGGAAGGTTTTCTTTTATCCATTTGGTGGCGAGGAAAAAATCTAGGGCATTTTTTCTATGCTCCTCCATACCCGTAGCAACCGGGAAAATATTCGGGTCAAATATGATGTCTTGCGGATTGAATTTCACTCGATCCACCAAGATTCTATAGCTCCGCTCGCAAATTTCAAGTCTCCTCTCGTAAGTGTCAGCTTGACCTTTTTCATCAAAGGCCATTACTACTACAGCCGCACCAAACTTCTTGACAGTTTTGGCCTGATGAATAAACTCTTCTTCTCCATTTTTAAGGGAGATGGAGTTCACGATTCCTTTTCCCTGAACACATTTTAAACCAGCCAAAATGATGCTCCATTTGGAGCTGTCAATCATGATAGGAATCCTACTGATTTCAGGTTCGGAGGCGATAAGATTCAAAAAGCGAACCATGGCCGCTTCACCGTCCAGCATCCCCTCGTCCATACACACATCCAAAACCTGAGCTCCACCACGGACCTGATCCAAAGCCACTTCTAAGGCTTCATCGTAATTCCCGTTAAGAATCAAGCGGGCAAACTTTTTGGAACCAGTCACATTGGTTCGTTCACCGATATTGACAAAATTGATAGTTGGGGTGAAAACCAAAGGTTCCAAACCCGACAATTTCAAATAATCCTGCTTAGGCATTGCTTCCCTCCTCTTCTACAAAATCCTCAATTTTCCTTGGCTGAAATTCAGCAGCCATTTTTGCTAATGCTCGAATATGGTCTGGGGTTGTTCCGCAACATCCTCCGAGAATGTTAAGCATCCCTTCCTTTAGAAAGTCTCTTACTTGGTCGGCCATTTCATTAGCCCCTTGATCATAAGCTCCAAACTCGTTAGGAAGTCCAGCATTTGGATAGGCCGATACGTAGAATGGTGCTTTTTGAGCCAAAACTTTCAAATACGGTCTTAGCTCTTTTGCCCCCAAAGCGCAATTCAAACCAACAGACAACAAAGGGACATGCGATACAGAAATCAAAAATGCCTCGGTAGTTTGACCTGAAAGGGTTCTCCCAGAAGCATCGGTGATAGTCCCAGAAATCATAATCGGAATTCCTCCTTCCCTTGGATCCAAAGGAATATTTCTTTCTTCGAAAACCTCCTGAATCGCAAACAAGGCTGCTTTCGCATTTAAAGTATCAAAGATTGTCTCCACCAAAAGGACATCCGAACCTCCATCCAAAAGTCCTCTTACCTGCTCTTCGTAGGCTTCTGCTAATTGATCAAAAGTAATCGCTCTATACCCAGGATCATTTACATCAGGAGAAATGGAGGCAGTCCTATTGGTTGGCCCCATAGCCCCAGCCACAAATCTGGGCTTGGACGGATCTTTCGCCGTGAATTCATCAGCTATTTCTCGGGCTATTTTTGCAGATTCAAAATTGATGGCATAAGCAAAATGAGACAATCCATAATCTTCCTGAGCTATTGTGGTGCCTGAAAAAGTATTGGTCTCAATAAGATCAGCTCCAGCCTCTAGGTATTCTTTATGAATAGCCTTAATAATGTCAGGCCTGCTCAAGGAGAGCAAATCATTGTTTCCTTTTAGGGATTTGGGATGATTTTCTAGCTCAGGTGTCCTAAAGTCCTCTTCGGTTAATTTATACCGTTGGATCATGGTACCCATCGCTCCGTCAAGAATCAAAATTCTATTCTCAATAGCTTTTAATAGGGTGTTTGTTCTGTTTTGCATCTTCATCAATTCAATTCAAAAAACTTATCGAGCAAAACGAAGGAAAAGTAAAAAGAACTTTTCCGCTCATCTTCTTCCGTCATTTCGGAATGGGAGTTAGCACCTTGGCTTCAGGTTGCTAAGACGTCATAGGGCCCTTCCCTCAGTCTTTCTCGATAAGCTTTGTCAAAAGTAACAGCAAAATTTCGATTTTACGTTCAATTGGATCCTTAATCAAAAAATCTTTTGCGGAATTTTCAACAAAACTAGACTTTTCCAAAAATGGATTAGGGTCTTAAGCCCACACCAAAAGTCAAAAATCCACCATTCATATAGCTAGTCATGCCAATTTCCCCCAGCCTATAATCCGGAAATCCCAATTCATAACCTGCACTTGCGGTAAACACCAAATCAAAAAGCTTTCTTTTAGTCATTGGAAGACCATACTCAAATAAAACTTCAGGCTTAAGCATCAGAGCTGAACTTTTTAAGTACCCATCAAAATAGCGTTGCTCGAATAGCTCGGGGAAATTTGGTTTGGAATTTTGGGAAAGGGTATACCTCAAATTCCCGTAACCTAGCCCCCCAATAGCTCCAATTGCAAAGTTTTTGTACTGCAAAAATTTCAAGCCTCCATTAGCATAGACGCGCAGGCTATTCAAAGTATGGTTTTGAAAATTATTGGCTTGGCCTTTCATCGCCAAATTAAACACGTCAACTCCATACAAAAGCCCTTCTGTATCACCAAGAATCCTTAATCCCCAATTGGATGGAGTTCCTTCTAAAGGCTGATATCCATAGTTTTCTAAGATTTCATTGAGCTTATTTGGCTCGGTGAAGTGAATTCCACGAATAAAATTGATAGAAATAGAAGCATCCTTATAAAAAAAGTTCTTTTCAGGTAGAGAGATTCCAGCGCCTAGTCTTATAAACGCTCCTGATTGAGCATTGTCAAAAGCCAATCCATTCATTTCCCAACTTCCTTCAAATGGACTAAACGAATAGCCTCCTTTCGCCAAAACTTGAATCGCTTCCTTTCTTCCTGGCAAGTCAAAATCGTAGCTTAATTGAAATCCAATCTCTGTTAAAAAATCTCCAAAACGTTGGGTACCCATTTGAATATCGTTTTTCCTTAAAATAAAGCCCTCTTTGGGATTCAATAAGAAAAGCTCCAGGTTTCTTGACTGATCCATTGGCAACATCTGGAAGTTCATGTAGCCAAAACCCAGTGCCATGTAATGGATTAGCTGAAATCTCCCCTCCTCGGTCATGGAATAGCCCACATTAAACATGGCCCTGGAGGTTCGGTATTTGATCTCCATTTCATCCATTTTATTGGCTTTGCTTTGATGCTGAGTCAATTCAAACCCAAGAATAAAGTCATTGATTCTTGTTTGATAGCCAAGCCCGTAGGTTCTATACCGATTTTGCAATCTAGAAAGACCCCGATCATCCAACAATTGATTGAATTGGGTCAAATTGGCCCCGGAAATCCCGGTAATTACATAAAAAGTAGGACGCTTATTTACTAAGCCTTGACCAAAGGAAATTGTTGCTGCAAGAAAAAAGCATAAACCCAGAAGGAATCTTGAAAAGAAAGTCATTAGCTAATTCAAAGAGAAATCTTAACAGCACAATCCAAAGACAAAATTAATGCTAAGCTCTCTCAGCACTCGGTATTTCCTCAGAGATACTTGATAATTTTCTCATAAAGACCTTCCGGAGTAAAGGGCTTTGGAATAAAATCATTTATCCCTGTCCTAATCATTTCATCCTTTACTTCATTAAAAGAAGCGGCGGTCAATGCTAGAATTGGCATATTTCTTTTCTTGGGATCTGGGTTCTGGCGAATATTAAATGCCACCTCAAATCCATCAATATCAGGCATTTGCAAATCCAGCAAAACCAAATCAAAGTCCCCTTTAGAAAAAGCATCCAATGCTTCTCTTCCATCCGAAGCCATTACTAAATTCCCAATATTCCATTTGGTTAAGAACTTTTTAATCAAAATCTGATTCACTGAATTATCCTCCGCCACAAGAATTGAAGCATTTTCGAGGGATCTTTTATTCAGTTCTTGAAACTTATCCTCTTTTGCTTTTTCTTCGGTGACAAATTCAAAAAGGAGTGAAAACTCAAAAATACTTCCTCCGCCGATTCTGGGTTTAACAATGATTTCTCCTCCAAAAAGCTCTACAAGACGTTTTACAATAGCTAATCCCAAACCCGTTCCTCCATACTTTCTACTTGTAGACGAAGAAGCTTGGGTAAATGCCTCAAAAATGGTTTTTCGCTTTGCTTCTGGAATTCCAATGCCTGTGTCTTCAAATTCAAATTTGATCTCAGTCTCCCCTCTCAAAGTAAATTCCCTGGAAAGACTAATCCTTACATGACCTTTTTCAGTGAACTTAATCGCATTGGATACCAGATTATTTAATACTTGGCCTAATCTCAAGGAGTCTCCAATAAGTAGCTCAGGAATTGCCTCATCCACTAGGCAACTTATTTTCAAGCCTTTTTCATTAGCCAAAAAGCTATGCGAATGAATAATTCTGTGAACCAAGTTCCTTATATCAAATGGAACTTTTTCCAGCTCCACTTTACCTGAATCAATCTTGTTGTAATCCAATATATCATTGATCAAGGCCATTAAGTTTTCAGCCGAAAACTGCAGAGTTTTCAGGTTTTCCAATTGATCTGGCCTTGGATTTTCTTCCATTAAGAAATGAGCAAGCCCAATGACCGCATTCATCGGAGTACGAATTTCGTGGCTCATCACAGAAAGGAATTGGGACTTGATCAAGGAAGCTTGCTCCGCTTTTTCTTTGGCAATCAATAATTCATTTTGCGCCTCCTTCAACTTGGAAATATCACGAGCTACTCCGGTATAGTATCGATGGATTCCATCCTTGTCTTCAATCATTTTCCCATTGGAATTGAAAACCCGGTATTCACCATTCTTATGTCTGAGACGGAATTCCAAATATTGCTTGGTCGCCAAAAGATTTTCTGTCTCGGAAAGCATGATTTGGAATATTCCCAAATCATCTAAATGAATAAAATCAAAAATACTTTTCCCGATTACCTCTGCGGAATCATATCCTAAAAACTGTTTCACATTCGGGGAAACATAGTGAAGCATATAGGTCTCAGTCAAAGAAAAAATAATTTCGGTAGACTCCTCTACTAGCCTTCTGTACTTTTCCTCAGATTGCTTCAAGTCAAGTTTTGCCTGAAACTCCTCATGAATATCACTAACTATACTTAGGGCAAAAACTACTTTATCATTTTCCACAATGGGACGAATAATTCGCTTGTAATTCCTGTTTTTGAAGAAAAACTCAGATTCGACTATTTCCCTATTTTGAAACACCCGGTCTAATATTTCACTGAGTTCTTTATAGTGAGTTAATTGTAATTCTTCAATAAGCTTACCTTCGAAATCCTCTCTTTTTAGTCCCCATTTCTCAAAATTGGTTCCTTCTGCAAGTGCATACCTACGATCAGAGTCTACTAGAAAAATATTCGTATCAGGAATATTGGAAGCCAAAATGCGATATTGACGATCCTTAACCGATTGTATTTCCTCCAGGTTTTTTCGGTCAGATATATCCTGAAATAATCCTTCATGAAGGAAAGTTTCAGTTTCCTCATTGAATACAACCTTGGTTTTATCTTCCACCCAAATAAGGCTTCCATCAGCTTTTATTATCCTATATTCCCCAGAAAATGCCAAAGTGGGGTTTGTAGCTTTCTGGCTTTCAATTTCCTTAAGAATTTTATCTATATCCTCTTGAAAAACTAAATCCAGAAACGAGGTTCTTTTCTCGATTAGTTCTTCTGCAGAATAGCCAAATTGACTGATGTTTTGAGAGATATAGTTTATCTCATAATTCCTTTCAGGATCCACCCTAAACAGCACCGCAGGGCTATTTTCCACAATATGTCGGGCACGCTGGGCTAACACCTCAGTTTTATATTTTTCAGTAAGACCTCTTAAAATAAGGGAGTAGCCTGCCTTATCTGTGCCTTCGGCATGAATTGCTTGGACAGAAATTTCATAAGGTGAAAACTTTGTATGCGCTGTTTCAATGAATTTCTCTTTTTTCCAAACCTCTCCAACTTTTAAGTCCTGGATGTAAGAAGTTAAATCTTCTCCCTTCTCCCAATTAAAATTGATAAGTTCTTCTATATTCCCGTCAAAGTCTCTTGCTGTTTCAGGACAACAAAGCTGAACTGCAGCCTCATTCAAGTAAATTATCTCTAAAGAATTATTGGTAACTAAAATGGGATCTACAACCTGAGCCAAAATCTGGGATTGTAATTTCAGGTAATTGTCAGCTTTCCTCTTTTCCGATATATCTGTGCAAAACCCGAAAACCTCAACTCCTTTGGAATAGGGCTCTTTATTACCCTGGATTTCATAGCTTAAAAATCTAGTCTCAGCTGATTCATCCGTAATGCTAATTTCTCCCTTCGTCCTGCATTGCTCTTCAGAAGCCCTTTTAAGATTGGAAATAAATTCTTGTCGGAATTCTTTATCGATTTTAAAAATAAGAGAAGTGAAATCCATGCATGTAACCTCCTTCCCAAGGCCTAATAACTTCGAAAACCCTTCGGAGAAATAAAAGATATTTTTGGCTTCACTATATCTCCAAGAACCTGATTTGGATAAATTTTCAGTGCTGACAAGAAGATTTTCATTCCTTTCCAGCTTCCGAGTCATTAAGCTCGCCAAATAAGCCCCAATGAAAATATCTCCAAGTTGTCGGAGAATTTGTAATTCTTTCTCAACCAAGGAAAAACTTTGCTTTCCCAAATCAAATTGAACAATTCCTGCCAGTTCCCCATCGGAAACCATAGGGATGAAAATGTACTCTAATGGTTTAAGTTCTGAATTTGTCTTTAAATCTGGATTTCTGACTAGTTTGACTTTTGATTTTTCAAAATCTTTCTTGAGAGAATTGAGTAAAGAAAAATATTTAGGACCAAAAGAAGGGGAAATACTTTCTTTCCCTTCGGATGTCCATGAACTTAATACTTCCAAATCCTTGGATTCCTTGTTTATGATGGAGATAGAGGCTGAGCTGGCCCCAAAATAATCCCCAACTCTAGTCAAGGCTTCCTCAAACTGCTCCTCCAAATCCAAAAAATTACTATTGATCAATTGGGTGGAAATCAGAGTGATTAGGTTTTCTAGTTCAAATCTCCTTTTAAGAGAGTTCTGAGTTTCAATAAATGTTGTAATATCTCTTGAACTAAAAATCACCCCTTGAATGACCGGGTGACTTAAAAGATTTTTGGCAAAACTTTCCAAATAAATCCTTTTCCCGGTGGGCAAATTCACCCAAAAATCAATGGGAACCTCCTTAGTTGATGCTAAGACATCTTTAAAATTTCCTTTAACCAATTCTAAGACACCCTTTTGAATTAATTCTTGGTAATTCCTACCCAAAACTTGCTCTGGGTAAAACCCAAGCTTTTCGGATACCGAATCACTGATGAATTTATATTGACCTTTTGAGTCCAGGATAGCAATCAAGTCATGGCCATTATTTAAAATACTTTCAAAAAAAGCCAGTTTATCTTGCTCTAAGGGATAGGACTTAGTTTCAAAATTTGAATTCTCTCTTTCCACTAAAACACCCTTGGCAACCAAAAATCTTGAAGAATAACTGGAATGAAGGGGAGTAAAACTCCATTGAAATTCCTTGATTTGATTTTCTGAGTTTTTAAGTCCAATAATTGGTTTTGAACTTGGGATTTTTCCGGATTCAAAAAAAACAGCTAGATCCTCCTGTAAAAATTTGCCCTCAAAAAACTGTTTCCAATCATCATTAGGCACTTGGAAATTACTTTTCCAAAAATCATTTAAATAAAGAATCTCCGAACCATCCATCATTAGGAGTGGCTCTTGCAATTCATTTAGAAAATCGGAAATATCAAATTGAAGAAATTGACTCATAACCTACTTTTACCCAAAAAGACATTAGGTCATTTTAGATTCAGACTACTATTGTAAAAAGAAAAATGCGAAGGCAAACCTAAATCTTTGAGAATTTTTCAGATTTTTTCAGCCTTACAGAAAATTTAAAATTTTAGCCATATTTAAACCCAAGGGCTGTTTCTTCCGTGTTTAAAAACCAATTGCAACTATTTACTAACAAACACCAATTCTATGCTTATTACCACCACTAACAACCTTGAAGGGTACCATATCGACGAATACTTAGGTATTGTTTCCGGAGAGACCATCATTGGAGCTAATGTCTTCAAAGATTTTTTTGCAAGTATTACGGACATTGTCGGCGGAAGGTCTTCGGCCTACGAGCAGGTCTTAAGAGAAGCAAAATCTACCGCCATGTCTGAAATGGAAATGCAAGCCAGAGCATTTGGCGCTAATGCAGTCATCGGAATAGATTTAGACTATGAAACAATCCGGGACGGAATGCTGATGGTGACCACCAGCGGAACAGCGGTAAAAGTTTCCAAACTATAAACAAAAAGTCCTGAAATTTCAGGACTTTTTTAGTTGTTGAAGGACCTTGGAGAAGTTGGTTTTCTTTAAAAAATGATCTTCAACGATGACCACTGGAGCGGATTTGCACATATCCATGCACTTGGTAGAAATAAGTTTACAATTTCCCTTCAGTTGTCCTTCTTTCAATTCAGCCTTCAATTGTTTTTTCAGAGCCTTCCCTCCTGATTTTTTGCAATCAGATCCCGTACATACAAATATCAATTTCCTAGGATGGCGCATCACATTCCATAAATCCACTGCATCATCAATCCACTTAAATAAGCCCCATAAGTACCTAAAGCATAACCTAAGACTGCCAATAGAACTCCAACTGGAGCTAAAGAAGCGTCAAAAGCCGAAGCTACAATAGGAGCAGAAGCAGCTCCGCCCACATTAGCCTGAGATCCCACAGCGACATAGAAGAACGGGGCTTTTATAAACCAAGCCACCAATGACATGATCAAAACATGGAAAATCATCCAAAAGATCCCAATTAAGAAGAAGACTGGGTTATCCAAGATAGCCCCTAAGTCCATTTGCATTCCAATTGTTGCCACTAAAACATACAGCAAAACGGACCCCATTCTTGAAGCACCTGCACCTTCCAATTCTCTAGCCTTGGTAAATGAAAGCAATAAACCCAAGGTGGTAGCAATAACCACAATCCAGAAAAAGGCTGAATTCAATGAATACTGATTAAGCTCAGGGAAATTTTCTCCAAACCAGGGAGCTAAAAAATCTGCAGCTAAATGAGAAATCCCAGTGATTCCGAATCCAATTCCTAATATTACCATGGTGTCACCCAAACTTGGAATCCGCATAATCCCTTCGCGGAATTTGGTAATCTTATCCCTCAATTCAAGGATTGCAGAAGTATCTGACTTCAGTAATTTGTCCAACTTTTCAGGTTTTGCTGCCCAATAAAGGAGAAATGCCATCCATAGATTCGCTACCAAAACATCCACTGCGATCATTTGTCCAAAAAGGGTTGGACTGGCCCCAAACACTTCCAGCATGGCAGTTTGATTAGCCCCTCCTCCTATCCAACTTCCCGCAATCGTAGAGAGCCCTCTCCATAGTTCATCTGGTCCAGACCCTGAATAAATATCAGGAAACATCAATCCGACAGTCAACATTGCCAAAGGTCCTCCGATAATAATTCCAAAAGAACCTGCTAAAAACATGGTTAAGGCTTTAGGTCCAAGTTTTAAAATGCCTTTTAAGTCAATACTAATCGTAAAAAGAACTAATGAAGCTGGAAGTAGATAGCGAGAGGCTACAAAATAAAGACTTGAAGATTCACCTGAGATTAATCCCAAAGAATTGAATACAGCGGGGATAAAGTAGCATAGCAAAACGGTAGGAACGTAGGTGTAGAACTTTACCCAGAACTTACTTTTACTTGCTGAAGTCGCAAAAACAAAAGCCAAAATGACTGCCAGCAAGCCGAAAACTACTGCATCATTGGTTAGTAAGGGTGTATTTTCTTCCATATTAATTCTCTTGAACTCTACAACAATACCAAGAAAAGCCTAAAATCACCAAACCCAGCCTATTCTTCGGCAAGAAGATGGATCAGTTCACTAAGAATCATTGCAGTTGCCCCCCACACCATTTCACCATCTATTTCGAAATAGGGCGTATCCAATTTAATCCCAGAACCTAATTCCAAAATTTTTCTTCTTCTAAACTCAGATGCAAAAATCCTGCTCACAGGCGTTTCAATAATTCTTTGCACCTCTTTTTCTTCGGGTTTCATTTGTGGTTTTTCTAGCACAAAGCCCACGACGGGATTTACCAAAAAATTACTGGTAGGTATAAATAAAGGACTCATTTGACCTATGACCCGAACTTGAGACCTTGAAACTCCAATCTCTTCCTCTGCTTCTCTTAAAGCTGTTTGGATTAAATCTTCGTCAAGTTCTTCCATTTTTCCTCCAGGCAAAGCAATTTGTCCTCCATGTACCCCGGGATAATCAGGTCTTTTAATCAAAGGAAAATAAGCCTTTCCCTCCTCAGGGTAGAATAGAATCAATACGCCACTTTTTCTGTGATTTTCGGGCAATTTTGGATCAAATCTTCTCATATCCACCGGCGTTGGTGCCATCTGAAAATGGGCTTCCTTTCCTGGAAGGGGATTTTTAAGCCTTTTCTCTAGGATAGAAATAAGGTATTCAATTTCCATTTGGGGAAAGATTCACAGACTTTAATTTTTGATCCAAATAAGATTGGGGAAGATAGCTTTCAGAAAATTTATCCATTCTGAATTGCCGAAAAACGTGATTATCAACGTCAATGATCCAAATCATTGGATGAAAACCCTCCTCTTCTTGGAAATACCCCAAGACCAAAAATTCCTGGGCATTAAGCCAACCGCCTTCTTCAAACATTCCGGATGGACCCATAAAAAGCAATCTTTCCTTCATTCCATCTTCTCGAAACCAAATTACTTCTGAATCAGGGTTTAAGAAGGGTTTGTCCAAAGTTTCCTGAGCTTCCACCTTGTAGAGGTAAATGTCCATTGTCCCTTTTCCCTCAGGGTGAGGAAATTGATAAGGAGAAAGAGGATCTCCCGAACCTATGGGATTTACCTCAGGCATTTCCATAGGATCGATTGAATCCGTAAAGGTCAAGTGAAAATCTCCTGCCTCAAAAGGTCCAATAATAGTTCCCCAATGTTTGGACCAGTTGGGATTTTTGCTCAATCCTATACCTATAAGATTTTGGTAATAGGCTTCATCATGTAATTCTCCCTGATTAATATCGTTTGAAGATTCATCATTCGAGTCCGAACTAGAACATGACCAAATACTTATGGAGAGGATTAAAAACAAATAAAATCTAATTCGGGCCTTCATAGTGAAAAGATGAGGTGTTAAACTAAATTAAGCTGGTGAAAATTCAAACGACCTTTCAAAAAAGCTTGAAATTTAAAAAACAAAAAAGGTCGGAATATGACTCCGACCTTTTCCTGCTCTCAAACCTATTAAACCTATTGTAGATATTCAATTCATGAATACTTTCGAAAAGTAGAAAATGTTTTCATTCTGTCCAAACAATCGATTGCGAAAAATTTTCAAAATTTTATTCGGTGGTTAAAAAATCATTCTAAATGGCAGAAAATCAAGGAATTTTCTTCAAAAAAAATTTTCTAAGCCCCCCAAAATGATGAATTTCCCACCACCTCACCAAATTTCCTATGCCAAAAAGAGCACTTCCTCTAGCAATTAAGATTTTCGAAGGATTTAATACCTATATCGAGACTTTTAAAACCTATACCCGACTCGCTCCACTTTATTTTGCCCAAAGGAATTGGCCTGCAATGCAGCTGAATCATAGGCAGCGATTGAGGCTTTACAAAGATTTACTTTTTGGTTTGACAAAGGTTTTTCAGGAAATGTTGGGTGAGGACAGTAATAACCGGGAAATATGGAAACTCATCCGAACTGAATATCAAAAAATGATTGCTGATCGTCCTGATGTGGAATTGGCTGAGACTTTTTTCAATTCAGTCTTTAGAAAAACCTTCCCAAATAACCCCTTGGATGAAGAACTCATGTACGTGAGTGAGGGATATAATTCTTTTGAAATCCGAGAAAATTCAGACCTTTTAATTACCTATCCTGCATCCATGGGTTTGGAACAAATCATCCGTCAGATTTTAGATGATTTTGATTTTGGTGCTGAATTCATGGATAAAGAGCGGGATGTCCAATTCTTAATTGAGGGAGTCAAGGAGGTTATTTTAAGTCGATACGATGTGGAAGTGGGTACGAAAACCCAGATTCTGAAACCGGTTTTTTACAGAAATAAAGCAGCCTATCTCATTGGACGAACTTATGTGGGTAGAAAATGGATGCCTTTTATTATCCCTATTCTTCATGGACCAAAAGGCGTTTTTGTGGACACCTTGATTTTTGATCCGCATTTGATGAGTCATCTATTCAGTTTTACTAGATCCTATTTTATGGTGGAAGCTGAAGTCCCTTCTCAAGTCATTGGTTTTCTCCTTTCTGTCATTCCGCATAAAAAAATCCATGAATTGTATAATGCCATTGGATTCAACAAACATGGAAAAACTCTTTTTTACCGGGATTTTCTCCATCATTTAGAGCATAGCAAAGATGAATTTGTCGTTGCTCCAGGGATCAAAGGGATGGTGATGACGGTTTTCACTCTTCCCTCCTTGAACATAGTATTCAAGTTAATCAAGGATCATTTTGAGCCTCCAAAAAATATGACCCGACAGGAGGTAAGAGAAAAGTACAAACTGGTCTCTCTACACGACCGAGTCGGAAGAATGGCTGATACGCATGAGTTTGAGTTTTTCAAAATCCCTTTGGATCGGATCAGTCAGAGCTTGATGAATGAATTGAGAAACACCACAAATTCACTTTTACAAATCAAGAATAACTACCTGATCATCAAACATCTTTATACTGAAAGAAAAATGATCCCTTTGAATATCTATTTAGAATCTTGCTCTACTGCAGAAGGAAAAAAAGTGGTTGAAGACTATGGTCGGGCTATTCTCCAATTGGCACAGGCGGACATATTTCCCGGAGATATGATGACCAAAAACTTTGGTCTTACCCGACAAAAGCGGGTGATCTTTTACGACTATGACGAAATTGAATTTCTAGGAGAAATGAATTTTAGGGAAAAGCCTAAACCTCAAACCTACGAGCAGATCTATGCACCAGAACCTTGGTATGAGATCAAAAAACACGATGTTTTCCCAGAAGACTTCAAGAGATGGATGATCGGAAGATCTGACCTGAAAGCTCATTTTTTGGAATACCATAAAGACCTTTTTGACCCCGCTTATTGGAGATCTATTCAAGACAGAATCGAGCAAGGTGAACTGATCCACGCGTTTCCATATCCTGAAGAAATCAGGTTTAGGCCAGGTGAATCGAACTAGAGGATTGGAACTTTATTTCTTTCTTAGCCAGACAAAACTTATTTTTGGACTTGCGGGTTTTTCTATTCCTTGCCCACACCCATGATTTCAGAAGCCAGCTCTCCCCTAGTTATCGACACCAAAGCCAAAAAAATCATCCTGTTAACTCCTACAGATGATGATCGACCAGTCTATATCTCTGGGAATTTCAACAACTGGGCAACTCAGGACTTTCGGTTTCGAATGAAAAAAATCGAAGACGGGAAATATGAATTTACTTTTCCAGAGGAGGAAAAATTCCAAAAAGAACTGATTTACAAATTCACCAAAGGAGATTGGTCAGAGGTAGAAATAGATCGGTATGGAAACCGAACTCCGAACCGTCATTGGAACGATGACAATGAGGTGAAAACTGAGAAGGTTTGGAAGTGGAGAAAAAACTGGCTCCCCTATCGTCCTTCCCAGCTTCCTAAAATCCATTTGATTTCTGAGGAATTTGAAATCCCACAATTGAATAAAAAAAGAAAAATCTGGGCTCTTTTACCTCATGATTACGAGACAAGCACTGAGCATTACCCGGTTTTATACCTTCAGGACGCCCAGAATTTATTCAATGAAAATGCGGAATTCGGCAATTGGCAGATTGACAAAAAGCTGGCAGTGATGTCGGATTATGGCATTGGAAAAATCATCATCATTGCCGTAGAGCACGCAGAGTCCGAAAGATTGCAGGAATACAACGTCGGTAAGACCCTCTTAGGTCAAGGCCATGGCAAGCAATACATCCGTTTCGTCGTGGATACACTAAAACCATTCGTAGACAAAACTTTCCGAACCAAGTCTGATCGTGACTTCACCGGCATCGGAGGAAGTTCCATGGGAGGATTGGTAAGTATTTTCTCAGGGCTGATGTATCCTGAGGTTTTTGGAAAATTGATGATCTTCTCTCCTTCCCTCTGGGTGATTCCCAAAATCAAACTTGGGTTTTTAGACTTCTTTGAGCCTCAGGAAACACGGATTTACCTCTATGCAGGTGGAGACGAAAGTGAAACTATGGTCGACCATGTCAAAAAATTCCGAAAGAGACTTCTGAAGAGAGAAAGTCTGGAAGGAAAAATGAAGGTTCGACTTTCTATAAATGAACTCGGAAAGCACAATGAGTCCTATTGGAGCGACGAGTTCCCTAAAGCCATAGAATGGCTGTTTTTCAGTGATAAACCGGAGTAACCCTCCTAAAAATCAGCATATGCAATTTAAAATCAATCCTAAGGCTATTAGCGAATCAGGCCTTTTGGTCATTCCTGTTTTGGAAAATCAAAAAGATCAGGAACTGCCTGAAGTTCTTAAAAACCAGGAAATCCCAAGTCCTATTTTCTCAGGAAAAAAAGATAGCTCCTACTCTTTTCGATCAGGAAAGCAACTGGTTCTTGTATTGGGTTTAGGAGAAAATCCCAGCTATAAGGATATAGAAAACTCCTTTCGAAGAATTCTTTCCAAGCATTCAGCCTTAGTCGAAAAAGAAATCTCGATCGAGTTTCCTGAACACTTTTTAGCAGCACAAATTGAAGCTGCTTTGGTTGGTTTTCAATTAGGAGCCTATTCTATAGGATTTTATAAAAAAGAAGCCCCTAAGGATTTCAGCAAAATCAAAGTTCAAGTCCTCACCTCCTTGCCTAAACCAAAGCAATTGGTCGAAAGAGCTGAAAAAATTGCTTCAGCAAAGATTGAAGCTTTCAAATTGGTAGACCTTCCTCCCAATAAAATAACCCCTCAGAGTTTGGCTGATTGGGCGAAGAATTTGGGTAAAAAGTCGAAACTGAGTGTAAAGGTTTTTGATGCAAAAAAGGCCAAATCAGAGGGTCTGGAAGCTTTTTTAGCTGTTGGAAGAGGATCTGCAAAAGAACCAAGATTCATCATAATTGAATACCGACATTCCAACCCAAAGCTACACCTAGGCTTGGTGGGAAAAGGGGTCACTTTCGATACCGGAGGACTCAATGTCAAAACGCAGGGAATGCATCACATGAAATCTGACATGGGAGGTGCCGCAGCAGTTTTAGCGGTAACCCAGTTGATTTCAGATTTGGAACTTCCGATCCACTTGACCACCATTGTTCCAGCGGTTGAAAATGCAATCGACAAGGATGCATACTTGCCTTCAGAGGTAATTGGAAGCCATGCTGGCTTGAGTATTGAAGTGATCGATACAGATGCCGAAGGAAGGCTGATCCTTGCGGATGGACTTTCTTATTTGGTCAAAAACTACAAAACAGATCAAATCATAGATTTGGCGACTTTGACAGGAAGTAGCATTGGTACTTTCGGCTATGAATGCGCTGCTTTGTTCGCCAATGACGGGGCCGTTTCTCACGGATTGCAAGAGGCAGGAGAAGAAATTGGAGAAAAATCATGGCCATTACCGCTTTGGGATTCTTATGGAAAAGAGATGGATTCTGAAATCGCAGACATCAAAAACTACCATGGAAAGCCTTTTGCAGGTGCCATTACTGCGGCGAAATTTCTTCAGGCATTTACCCATGAACATCCAGCTTGGGCCCATTTGGACATCGCTGGGGTATCTTTTACAGATTCTGAATTTGCAAAAACCAAAACCGGAAGTGCTTTTGGTGTAAGTTTATTGCTTAAGTTTATTGAAAACCAACTTTAATAAAGATGGAAGCTTCCAAGACTTTTCTCTGCATCTCAAACTATTTTAAAGGCAATGCTTTTTTGACCGCTTTAAAAAAGCAAGGAAACCGGGTTTTCTTAGTTACCACCGAGCAACTCAAGGATAAGCCATGGGCCTATGAATACATCGACGAGGTTTTTTACATGCCTGGTCAGGATTTGGATTGGGACATGGATCTATTGCTGAAAGGTGTGGGAGGCTTGATGAAAGACCATAAAATCGAAGCCATAATTGCTTTGGATGATTATGATGTGGAAAAAGCCGCCTTTTTAAGAGAAAATTTGAGAATCCCAGGAATGGGACAAAGCACCGGAAGGTATTTCAGAGATAAACTTGCGATGCGTATGCGCGCTAAGGACGCCGGAATCAAAGTTCCTGCTTTTTCTTCTCTGTTCAACAATGATGACATTAACCATTTTGCAGATACTGTTGCTCCGCCATGGGTTTTAAAACCTAGGTCAGAAGCCTCTGCACATGGGATTATTAAGGTTCATGACAAAGACACGCTCTGGCAAAAAATAGATGAATTGGGTGAAAACCGGATTTATTACTTGGTTGAGCAATTTAAACCTGGAGATGTTTACCATGCTGACGGATTGCAACTTGAAGGAAAAAACCTCTTTTTGACGGTTTCTCGATATTTGGCAACTCCCATGGAAATATCACAAGGGGGTGGAATTTTCAGATCTGCCAATGTGAAATATGGATCCCATGATGACAAAGCCATCAAAAAGGTAAACGAGCAGATCATGAAGGCCTTTGGCCTGAAAAATGGAGCCTCTCATACAGAATTCATCAAAGGAAAGGACGATGGAGAAATCTATTTCCTTGAAACCGCGTCCAGAGTTGGTGGGGCTCACTTGGCAGAAATGGTTGAAGCAGCAACTGACATCAACCTGTGGTCGGAATGGGCCAAAATTGAAGATGCAGTGGCTAAGGGAAATAAATACGAACTCCCGAAAGTCGCCAAGAATTACGCAGGGATAGTCTTGACACTATCCAAATATGAGCATCCTGATTTAAGCAGCTTTGATGATTCTGAGGTTTGCTTTAGAGTGCCCATGAATTACCACGCCGGACTTATAGTCAAATCGCCCAAGCAAGAACGAGTGCTAGAACTTTTGGATGATTATGCAACACGTTTCGCCAACGAACTTTCCACCAGCGCAGAAGCGCCGGAAGTCAAAAAATTCCATTAAAAAAAAGGATGAAGTCAGAGGGCTTGATCCTTTCTTCTTAGATGATTCCTTTTTCAGGATGCTTTCCTGTGACGGTTCTTCCGAAAGCCTTCATTTCTTCAATTTGGGCGTCCATTTCCCCATTAGGATAAATTACAGGTCCAATTCCAGCTTCCTTTTTCTTATAATCCAAATAACCAACAACAACCGGTACATTAGCTCCTAAGGCGGTGTGGTAAAACCCTGTTTTCCATTTCTTGACTGCACTTCTTGTTCCTTCAGGTGTTACCATAACTACCAACTCGGGAGTATCGATCAGCATTTGGGTCATAGCCTCGGTATAGGTTTGCTTTCTTCCACCAGGAATTCTTTTTCTGTCAATAGGTATAGCTCCCAAGCCGGAAAGAAGCCAACCTAAAGGGCCTACCATCACTTCTTTTTTGATGGTAAATCTTACTGGAATATCCATTAGGTAAAATGCAGCACGCGCATAAAGAATATCCCAATTGGAAGTATGGGGAATCGCGATTAAAACGGCTTTTTTCACCCCTTTTGGCCAATTCGCATTAAGAGACCAACCTGAGATCCAAAAAATAAATTTGGACAACAACTTCATCATAGTTTTTCGGTTTGGGTTTGGGTTGGTTTTTTGGCAAGTTCTAAAATTGAAGGATTTTCTTCGATAACCTTACAAGCTTCATCATAACCAGCTTGGAATAAATCTGAGGCTTTTTTAATATCAAAAACACCGTATTTCCCTAATCCTGGAGCTTCGATAAAATAATCGCACTTCGCTTTTCTGCTGTAAACATTAAAATTCATGGTCATGATCACTGATCTTTCGATCAGACTTTTCATGTTTTTGATATTACTCTCTTCGGGAAGATGATTGCAATTCACACCGATTACGAAATCACACATTCCTTCCAAAGGTTCCACTGGTAAATTGTTCAAGACTCCCCCATCAACCAGGTATTTCTTATCAAAATGAATCGGCTCAAACATCCCTGGAATACAGGAAGATGCCAAAATGGGTTTGATCAATTCTCCTTCATCAAAATAAACGACCTTTCCTTTTCGGATATCGGTAGCCGCCACGGTTAATGGTGTTTTTAACTGGCTAAAGTCGTTATGAGGAAGATAAATTTTAAACAATTCTCCCACTGATTCCATCTTCAAAATCCCCTTCCAAGAAATGGCAGGCCGCATGAATTTGAAGTAATTGGTTTCGATGATGATTTTCAAAACCTCTTCCGGGGAATACCCATTGCAATACATTGCTCCGGCAATCGCACCTGCTGAACTTCCAGTGACTTTCGTAGGATAAATCCCCGCCTCATTCAAGGCTTTAAGGACGCCCAAATGCGAGATCCCTCGGATTCCTCCTCCGGAAAGTGCTATTCCAATTTTAAGTTTAGAGTTCATCTAATCGGAAAGTTTGGTCTAATCGAACACCCTTTTCAGTCATTTTTACGGTACAGCATTCATTAACTGGATCGTGTTCAAGAAAAAGCACATATTTCTCTCGTGCTGCTTCTTCCAGAAAAGCCTGTTTTTCGCTCAAAGTAAGTAAAGGGCGAGTGTCATATCCCATGACATATGGCAAAGGAATATGACCTACTGAAGGAAGCAAATCCGCCATAAAAACGACGGTGTGCCCTTTATAGGATAATTTGGGGAGCATCTGCTTATCAGTATGCCCATCCGCTGTGATGAAATCAAAGCCCTCAAAAATGGAATGCGATTCCAAGTCAGCAAACTTTACCACTCCATGATCTTGCATAGGAATGATATTCTCCTCCAAAAAAGATGCTTTTTCCCTTGGATTAGGTTTTGTTGCCCAATTCCAGTGATCTGAATTTGACCAATAGGTAGCCCGAGGAAAAGTGAGCTCATATTGTCCATGAGATCCATAGCGAATTCCTCCCCCACAATGATCAAAATGAAGATGGGTCAAGAACATGTCGGTGATATCTGTAAAATGCACACCCAGATTGTTGAGGCTCTTTTGCAGTGAATCCTCCCCATGGAGATAGTAATGGGAGAAAAATTTTGCGTCTTGCTTATCCCCAATTCCATTATCAATCAAAACCACCCGATTTCCATCTACTGCCAACATGCAACGCATGGCCCAGGTACAGAGGTTATTTTCATCAGAAGGATTTGTTCTTGACCAAAGGGTCTTGGGTACGACCCCAAACATAGCCCCTCCATCCAACTTAAAAAATCCGGTATTGACTGTGTATAATTCCATTTTGGGTTTTTATTCTTTTGGGTTAAAAAACCAAAGCAACCCCATGAGAGATTGCTTCGGATTAATTATTGAAAACGGGGCGTCTACTCAACAAACACGCCCATGGAGCAGAATTTATCAATTCTTTGCTCAATTCTTTTTTCAGGCTTAAGCTTGTCCAATTCCTTCAAGGATTGAATAATTGCCTCCTTGATAGTTTTAGACATCCATTTCAAATCTTTATGGGCTCCCCCTAATGGCTCAGGAATGATTTCATCAATCAATCCATTTTGCTTCATATCTTTTGCAGTAAGCTTCAAAGCTTCTGCCGCTTGTTCTTTGTAGTCCCAAGATCTCCACAAGATGGAAGAACATGATTCAGGAGAAATCACGGAATACCAGGTGTTTTCAAGCATGAAAACTCGATCACCGATTGCAATTCCTAAAGCTCCACCTGAAGCACCCTCTCCGATGATAATACAGATCACAGGTACTTTCAGCATGAACATTTCCTTGAGGTTTCTGGCAATTGCCTCACCCTGACCTCTTTCTTCAGCTTCCAAACCTGGAAATGCACCCGGGGTATCAATTAGAGTTACGATAGGCTTTCCAAACTTCTCGGCCATTTTCATCAAGCGTAGTGCCTTTCTATATCCTTCAGGGTTGGCCATTCCGAAATTTCTTTCTTGACGCTGTTTGGTGTTTCGGCCTTTTTGCTGACCGATAAACATCACAGTACGCCCGTCGATGTCTCCTAGTCCTCCAACCATTGCTTTATCATCTTTCACAGTTCGGTCCCCATGCAATTCGATGAAATCATTGGTGATTTCATAAATGTAATCCAATGCATACGGACGGTCTGCATGTCTGGAAAGCTGCACTCGCTGCCAGCGGGTGAGGTTTTCAAAAGTCTCTTTTTTCAAGGCGAGGATTTTTTCTTCTAAAGACTCAATATCACTGCTCAGATCAATGTTTCGGCCTTTGGCCAAGTCTTTCATCTCTTGAAGTTTTTGCTCTAAATCAGCAATGGGTTTTTCGAATTCTAATACCATTTTCGTGGTTTTTGAGAGAAGCAAAGATAAGGATTATCGCTTTGCCACAAACCCCTTTTATCAGATCAAATCACCTTGATCTTATCTAAATTTATTCAGCTGATAAAGAATCAGATAGAAGGCAAAGTAAAAAATGTACTCGGTTGGTATTGCGAAAAAAGATCAATTTCCTACCTTTGCACCACTTCAAACGAGAAGTAACACGGAGTGGTAGTTCAGCTGGTTAGAATGCCTGCCTGTCACGCAGGAGGTCGCGGGTTCGAGTCCCGTCCATTCCGCAACAAGATTAAAGAAAAGCTAAACCATTAGGAGTGGTAGTTCAGCTGGTTAGAATGCCTGCCTGTCACGCAGGAGGTCGCGGGTTCGAGTCCCGTCCATTCCGCTTAAAGCCTTGATTTTTCAAGGCTTTTTTGTTTTTAAGCTATTGCAGTTTGATCGACCAAAACCTCCACATTCGGATGTAACCAAAGAAAAGAGGCAGGAAACCAGGTGCTTATTTCAGGGCTGAGCAATTTTTCAAATGCTTGTTTTTTGCCCGAACCAGCTATGAACAAAAGGATTCTTTTGGATTGCAGAATATTTCTCATCCCCATGGTCATTCCAAAAGAAGGTGGATTTCCGGAACCTTTAAGCATTCCATGGCTAAGAGAAGTTTGGGCCAATTCGTTGATATGAAAATCCGGCGCAAGTTTATCCGCAGGTTCATTTAAGGCGATATGCCCATTCACTCCTATTCCCAAAATACAGATATCAATGGGTCCTTCTTTTTGAATTTGGGCTTCCATTTTTTCACAATCCTTTTCAGGATTTTGGGTAAAAGGATCAATTGTCCAATACCGATCTGAAGAAATCCCGAGCGGCTGAATGAATTTATTTTGCACATCCTCTTCAGAAGTAAATGGAGATCCTCTATCCAACCCTCCCCATTCATCCAATTTGATCACCCGCAAATGGCTGCAAAAGTCCGGTTGCTTATTTTTCTCTTGAGCCATCAGCTTATACAAACCAGAAGGGGAACCTCCACTAGCCACACAAAAAAGTAAGTCTGGTTTTTTGCTCAGGTCATGCTTAACAAACTCAAAACCCTTGAGGCTCATTTCCTCAAAATTGGACAAATAATGAAAATTCATGCAGTTTAATTTTCCGATTAAATAAGTCCAATTATTTCAAAAATCCTCTTTTTGATCCAATGAAACTGAAAGAGACCTGCAAAATCCATCAAACTTTCCAATTCCAAATCCCACAATCCCAAATCAATTCTTAACTTATTCCCAAGTAAACCAAACAATCCACCAACTCATTTACTCATGAATAAATTTTCGATTTTACTTGGGGGAGCATTGCTGCTAAGCTCTAGTACCGTATTTGCCCAGAAAAAAGCTCCAAAACCCGACCCACTCAAGGCAACTGTTCAGCAGACTATTGATTCCCGATTTGCTGAAATGAGCAACCTGAGTGATCAAATTTGGGCTTTTGAAGAAATCGCATTCCAAGAAACTCAATCTTCCGCAGCTCTTTCTGCCTATGCAGAAAAGATGGGCTTCAAAGTCACCCGTGGAGTTGGAGAAATCCCGACCGCCTTTGTTGCGGAATACGGATCTGGTTCTCCTATCATTGGAATAATGGGTGAATTTGATGGTTTGCCTGGCCTTTCCCAAAACAAAGTCCCTTTCAAAAGCCCTCTCCACGAAGGAGCTCCTGGGCATGGTTGCGGGCATAACTTATTCGGAGTAGCTTCTTTGAGTGCTGCCGCTGCGATCAAAGACCTTATTGCAGAAGGAAAACTTCAAGGAACGGTAAGATTTTATGGCACACCTGCAGAGGAAAAATTCTTTGGAAAACTCTGGATGATACGAGCCGGATTGATGGACGATGTAGATATCATGATGGATTGGCACCCTGAAGACGTCACCAAAACCGATGTACAGAAAGGTTTGGCTTTAGTGGATTTCATCGTGGAATTTAAAGGACAGGCCGCACATGCTTCTGCTGATCCTTGGAACGGAAGATCTGCTTCAGATGCCTTAGAGCTTTATACAACGGGAATTAACTACTACCGAGAACACATCAAACCTACAGTGAGGATCCATTACCATATTCAAGATGGAGGCCAAGTAGTAAACGTAGTACCTGACTACAGCAGACTTTGGGTGAGAGTTCGGGATACAAGCAGAGAAGGGTTAATGCCTGTTTGGAAGCAAGTGGAAAAGATGGCTGAAGGTGCAGCAATCATGGCCAATGTCAGTCATGAAGTAAAATTGGTTTCAGGTGTGCATGAGATTTTAGTCAATCGAACAGGATCTGCTGCTATGCAAAAAAACTTGGAAACCCTAGGTCCGATTACTTATACTCAGGAGGAGCAGGATTTCGCCAAAAAAATCCAAGAAGCAACAGGTAAGCCTCAGATCGGATTAGTTTCAGAAATCAAACCCATGGAAGAAACTCTGGAACACAGCATGGGGGGAAGCACAGACGTAGGTGATGTGAGTTGGGTGGTGCCCACAATCAGAATGACGGCAACCACAGCTCCTAACGGAACTCCTTGGCATTCTTGGGCCGTGGTAGCTTGTGGAGGGATGTCAATTGGACATAAGGGAATGGGTTATGCTGCAAAAGCATTAGCCATGACTATGGTGGATTTGTACCAAAGCGAAACTTTAAGAAATGAAGTCAAAGCCGAGTTTAAAACCAAAAAAGGGGATTATGTTTATAAAGGAATAATTCCTGATGGACCCCCACCTTTGAATGCCGGATATTAAGCTTCTTTAAAATACCATGACAAGAATTCACAAAATAGTAATAGCTACATTCTTTATTATTTCTTTTTCACTTAATGCACAAGGCCAAAGCAAATCGGATGAAAAACAGGTTCATCAATTGATTCAAAACATGTTTGATGGGCTTTTTTCAGGTTTTGAATCTGCTAAAATCCCAGAATTCATGACAGAGGATTTTATTTTGTTGGAAGATGGAATGATCTGGGATAACCAAATCATCAAAAACTATTTGGACAGTCAAAAAGCAAAACCTAACATCCCAACACGAGTCAATCGATTCGAATTTATCCAAACCAAAATATCCGGAGACAGAGCTTGGGTTGCTTATAAAAACTGGGCCACAGTTACTTCCAATGGGCAGGTAATTCGGGAAGCTCATTGGTTGGAAAGTGGCACAGCAATTAAAACTGCCGATGGCTGGAAATTAGAAATGTTGCATTCAACTCCTGTAGAGATTGAAAAATTATAAGATTAAAAGATTAGAATATTATAAAAATGGAGAATATGACAATGAGCAATGACAATTGATCATTGCTCATTGTTTATTGCTCATTTAAACAGTTTCTCCAAAATCTTGTAGGTGATCAGATAAGTTGGCTTGACCCCATCCATCCCCAAGGCGCCGGAAGCAAGTGTACTTCCTGTTTCCAACGGGTTGTCCGAAGCATAATAGGCGTAAAGAACTTTTACATTGGAGCGGATATTTCCTCTAATTTTTGAAGCCGACTGAATTGCTTTTTGGTAATGGGCACCTTCCATTTCCAGACCTACAGCCTTCCAGGATGATTCCATAAAGTAGGTAAGGATATCTCTGTTCTGAAGGGAAGTTCCCAAAACGGTGATCATAGAACCCTGATAAACTCCAAGACCATAGCCTTCCAAATCAGCCTTCTTCAATTCATTTCTGAAAGGATAATTATCTGCTGTCCCTTCAAAAACATGAGAATCAGGAACCATCAAATCTCCCTTACCTCCATGAAGTATTCCGGCCTTTCCCATGATTGAGGTAGAAATTACATTCAAGGGATATTTCCTTCCATCCTTGGAATAGGGCTTCAGCAATTCATCAAAGCATTCGTAGGCTTGCTCTCCAAAGGCATAATCCATCACTACAAAAACAGGACGCTTTTCTGGGTCTTTCGGCAATTCCACTCCTGGAATCAGTGTATTTTTCTCCAGATGGGCAGTATCAAAAATCTGTACACCAATATTTGTCCCTGACTCATCAGGCAAGTCTATAAAGCCATGCTTCTCCGCATAGTCTTGGATTTTCTTTCCGTGGTTGTTTTTAGCTTTTAAGGAGATGTCAGTAGCAATTGCCTCAACTTCTTCAAAACTTTTAGCGCCAAGTGCCTGGTGTGCATAAATGGTATTTAAGACACTGTGCAGATTGGCGGAAATGATGTGAAGAGGACGAGAAATCAAGCCATTTTCCAGCAAGGTCTCTTTGATTCTTTCTGCCCAAAGTTCCCCATACACGTGATGTCCAATGCGTTCTCTCAAGGTGGCAGAGAAGCTTATTTCCCTATCCAAACCCATAGAAGCTTCTTCTATTGCCAGTTTTCCTAGGTTGTAAACGATAGAAAAAAGGCTGTTGGAATTGGAGCTTTTTGAAAATCTCTTGGTCGCTGCTATGGTCTCTTCAAATGTTCGCCCAATGATATGACTGAGGTAGGCAGAGGCACATTCAATGTCAAACTCCTCCCCTTCTTTTTCTTTTCTGACAAAATTTTCAAGCATAGTCCAGTTGGAAGTAATCTTCCCCTTTGGATCGGTGCTGTTTCTATGGATTTTCCTAGACTCTATGTACAAAAAGGTCAGGTGAGTCAGGATATCATAAATGTCAGATCTACCCCGAGTCATTTCCACATACATGATCTGGTCATCCAACCGGTAGCAATTGCGCTTTCTTTTGGGCGGTACCAAAGGGGTCAAGTGAGAAGTCTCATATCCTTCTCTACTGATCAAGCGCACATATCTGCATTCCTCGATCCCTTTTGGAAGTCGCTCCATTACATATAGAAGCCCATCCAATTCCAGCTTTTCCGGATCGGTTACTGATCCATAAATTTCAGGACTTAGGGTCATCAGAGCACTGATCAATCCTTCACCTGAAACGCCCATGGGTTTGTAACTTCCCCTGTTAAAAAGATGGCGCATGGTAATATACAATCTCTCGATAGCGGCTCTTGACTCTTGTGCTCTGGTTCGTTTCATGAATTTCGAAAAGGTTAAATTCAGCAAATATAGGCTTATTCGGCCAAAAATTAGAGATTTCGCGCAATCAAAAATTTGTAAAGCTTATGTTAAGAAAAGAAAGAATTTGAATTTCAGCGCTAAATCTCTTAGTTGGTCTTCAATCTTTCGGCAAAATATTTTTTCAGCTTTTCTACTTTTGGACGGATTACAAACTGGCAATAGGGCTGCATTCCATTCAAGTTAAAATACTCTTGATGATAGTCTTCAGCAGGATAAAAATTGGTAAAGGCCGTAATCTCTGTGACTATTGGAGAATCAAAAACCCCTGATTCATTCATCTCACTTTTCAGCTTTTGAGCAGTCTCTTTTTGAGATTCTTTATTGTAAAAAATTGCCGACCGGTATTGAGGTCCCACATCTCCTCCCTGTCTGTTTAAAGTAGTCGGATCATGGGTGGCCCAGAAAACCTCCAAAATACTTTCCAAAGAAATCTTTTTCGGATCAAAAAAGACATTGATCACTTCTGCATGACCTGTGGTGCCTGTACAAATCTGTCTATAGGTTGGATGCTTAATTATTCCTCCAGCATATCCTGAAACCACTTTCTCCACTCCATCCAATCGCTGAAAAACAGCTTCGGTACACCAAAAACATCCTCCACCTAAAGTGATCAATTCTAATCCAGCAGGAATTTCTACTAAGGTTTTTGGCAGCTCAACAGATTCGCTCATTGCTCTTTTTTCTTATAAAACAGGAAAAGACTAGATAGGTTTCTTTACTCCCAAAATCATTTCATTGCCAGTTGGTTTTTCTTCACAATTCCAGTTTTTGGATTCCAATTGAACTTCAATCAGTCCTTCTTGGCACATGGTTTTCATTTCTTCCAAAATTTCCGGTAAGAATAACTCCCAATCTTGGGGGAAAATCAATTGAATGACTTCTTTAGGCGAAAAGGGCTTTCTTTTCTTTCTTCTACAAAAATCCAGGATACCTGTTCTTAAGACATTCATTTTAGAGATTACCTACAAACCATCACAAAGGCTGGAGGGAAATTTTTCAAGGTAAAATTGGCTTCTACTGAATCAAAATATTTTTTAAATAAATTCTTTAACAGATAAGAATAGCAGATCTGGATAAACTTCCCTTCTGGAGTCAAAGCATTTTTTGACTTGATTAAAATCTGATCGGTCGCTTCCTTAGGAATCAAGGTAAATGGCAGAGATGAAAGCACATAATCAGCAGATCTGCCCTTCAAATAGAGGTCAATATTCTCGGCAGAATCGTTGATGACTCGAACATTTTCTTGAGGGAATTGTGCTTCCATAGCCTTACAAAAGGATGGATTGATTTCAAAAACCAAAAGCTCAGACTCTTCACCCATACGGTCGATTATTCCTTGGGTGATGCTTCCGTCTCCCCCTCCCAACTCAACTATAAGTTTTGCTTTAGAAAGCTCGGAATAGGAGAGCATTTTCTTCACCAATGATTTGGAGCTAAAAGTAAGTGCTCCGGTAGTTCCTATATTGGAATAAAGCTCCTTCAATAAATTTGATTTACTCATAATCCTATCTTGAGGCTTGAAGATACCTGATTTTGATTTATATTTTCAGTCTCATCCTACTACCCTTACCTTAAAATATGGCCCAAAAGGCTGAAATCCGATCCACTTTTACCGATAGGGTAAAAAACATCTTTGCTGATTTTTGGGGTATGTCCCTGATTTTCGTTTTGCTGATGCTCATCCTTCGGGCCGTGGAAATAGTCATGGTTTTTCAAAATCATATTTTGACTATTTCTCCAAATGAAATCATCCCAGCGAGTTATTATCAGGATTTAGGCTGGACCCTTTATTTCCTTGGGCTTCTTTTCATAATCCACCTTTTCCTGAGCTTTATTTCTCCAAAGTTTTCGAGAATTCTAATGCAGGTGATTTTGACATTGGCATTGGTTATCCAAATGGCCTTGATTTTTTATTTTGTCAAAACACTTTTACCATTAGGTAAAGATCTTTTCGCCTACAATTTCAATGATCTCTACCTCACTGTAAGTGCTTCAGGTCAGCTCAATATGTTGAATGTTATTCTCGGAATTTTAGCTATTATCCTTTTGGGAGGGCTTCTTTATCTGGGAATCAAGATTTTCAAATTTGGACTAAAAACTTACCTCACCTTCACTGGGGTATTTTTAATTCTTTTGCTTAGCATCTCTATTTTCCCAAGTCCACTTCCTGAAGGTGCCAATGAAACCAAAAGGAATCTTGAACTTAATAAGTCTCGATTTCTTGCTGAGCAAACTTTCGATTACCTGGTATATGGTGGGGAATACTATTTTGATTTTTATCTCAGAAGTAATGACCTGAACTTCTTTGTGAAAAAAGAATACACGAATTCTGAGTACCCATTCATGCATAAGGCTGACTATCCAGACGTTTTAGGCCCCTTCTTTGACAGCTTGGACCAGGCTCCTGACATTGTTTTTATTTTGGCAGAAAGCTTTGGAAAGGCCTATTCTGGGACTGGTTCTTATTTGGGAAGCTTTACTCCATTCTTGGATTCCTTGGAGCAACATAGTTTGGTTTGGACGCATGCTATTTCTTCAACAGGTAGAACTTTTGGCATTTTACCGGGTATAATGGCGGGCCTTCCTTATGGAGAAAAGGGCTTTTTGGAGCTTTATGATGAATACCCTTACCATAATTCCTTTTTGAGTATTCTAAAAAATAATGGGTATCAAACCAGGTTTTTTATCGGCTCTGACCGAAAGTTTGATCATGAAGGAGACTTTTTGGAATACCAAGGAATAGACCAATTGGAAGATGAATCCACTTTCCTTCCTCAGTTTAGCCGAACACCTTCGCGAAACGGCTTTTCTTGGGGGTATGCAGATAAAGAACTTTTCCAAAATGGACTGCTCAAATTGCCCAAAGAAAAACAAGGTCCTGAAGTAAGAATTTTCCAAACCCAGACCTCTCATGACCCTTACATTGTACCGGAAAGAGAGAAATATCTGGTCAAATTCAATGATCATCTGAGAAATTATCTCAACCTAAGTTCTTCCCAAATACAGGAGTATAGTGCCTATCAGGAGATCTACATGACCATTCTGTATGCCGATGATGCAATCAAGATGTTTTTTGAGGAATACAGCAAAAGACCTGAGTTTGAAAACACCATTTTCATCATTACCGGTGATCATAGGTTACCAGAAATACCGATGGCCTCTAGATTGGACAGGTTTCATGTGCCATTGATCATCTACTCGCCCAAACTCAAGGAAGGCAAAATCTTCAAAGGCATGAGCAGTCACTTTGAAGTCACCCCAACGCTACTAGCCTTTCTGGAAAAAAATGCAGGAATTCAGGTTCCAGAAGAAGTAATTTGGCAGGGACAGGTATTGGATACTGCGAGTAATTTTCAGGCGAAAATTGCCATGCCTCTCATGAGGAATAAAAACCAATTGTTGGATTATCTCAATGGAGAATTCTTTCTTTCAGACGGACAGCTATTCTTGATTACTGAAGGATTAAATATTGATCCTGTTCAGGATAATGATGTCACCACCCGTTTAATTGGTGAATTTGAAGAATTCAAAAACAAAAATTCTTACACAGTAGAAACCCGAAAACTACTTTCTCGCCCAACTAGTCAAAACTGATCAGTTTGATTTGGATTCATAAACCTTTTCAAAAACTTGGGTAATCAAAGGCAGATAATAATTCCAATAAAAACTTTGTCTGTTTCTGTGATCAGCCACCACATACAAGCCTCTCCAAAGTAGGGGTAATCCAGCAAAAGAGGGAGATCCTAACCTGTTTTCCATATCTGAAAAATCCCCAGCAAAATAATACTGCATACCTCCATTTATTTCTCTGAAGACTGCGGCGGGGAAAAATCTAGGCAGTCCCATACTTCGCAGGCGCTGAAGACCTTCATTGGTCGGATCGATATCATAATAAGAAATGACCTGATAATCTCTCTCGATCATAACCACATCAAACCAATCCGGATATGGAACTACTTGTGGCAATGAAAACCCATGCTTATTCACCTTTTGGGTTCTGATAAATGGCACCTGATTTTGGTAATCTTTTCCAAAAGAAAAAACTTCGATCTCTCCGGTATTTTTGACAAAAACCAGGCCTGCCCCTGAAAAGCTCCAAGCTCCCTTTTGATCTTTATATTGTTGGATTAGCCATCTGGGAATATCTTGGTCCACCAGGGTATCCATCTCATCGAAATACCTTCCAATCCAGCCAGTCCACTTAATTCCCATTAGATTTTCTAATTCTGATCGAATAGATTCAGAAGTCGGAGAAGCCATGGAATTGAATTCAGCAATCAAAGTTTTACCCTCTTGGCTGGCTTTTTTAGCCAAATCTATATCCCCCTGATCTAATCCACCATAAATTTTTTCTTCAGGTTTGAATTCTATTTTTTCTTCAAAATCACTTTTATAAACCCCGTAGGTATCGGCGAGAAAGACTACATCCGCTTTTTCAACCAAATCTTGAATTTCACCTTCAGACTTTTTTGATAAATCACTTACCGTCCCAAGATCTTGATCTCCAGAGGGGAAAAATCCAAAATAGTCAAGACTTTGATCATATTGATCCCCATCTGATTTAATAAACTTTTCATGATTAAGTGCCCAAAAAATTCCGGTATGTTCACGAAAATTGGTTTTGGGAACTGTTTTGTCGATGACTATTACTTCTAAACTTTTCTCCGGAAACAAAATCCAAATCCCATAGCTCAGTGCGGGCACACCGAAAATCAAAAAGAACAAAGGCCAGAATCGGAAAAGAACGAGTTTTAATTCTTCTTTCATTAGTAGAGGGATTTAAAACCTGTATTCCGTTCCTATGGAAAGGTTGAAGTTGTTTCTAAAATTATCAACACTTAGTTCATCCCGGCTGTATCCGGTGTAACCAAAGATCATAAAGCGTGGAGAAATCAACTGCTGGTACCCTACTCTCGCACGGTAGGAATTTAACAATTGACTTTGATCTCTTGTCTCCTCATCAGGAGAAACCCCTGTTCCTAACTGGATGCTGAAAAAGTCTTCCGCTGTTTTGAAGTAATATCTAGCCTGCAGCTGTCCTGAGGTACTTACCTGTCCATCAAATGGAATCACGTTGAGTCTGAAATTAAACCACCAATTCCCAACATATTTCCCCAAAGAACTGGTGATAATATGTGTAGCTTCGGTAAATCCTAGATATCTATATCCTCCTTCGATCTCCCAGGCTTTTGGAAGGTTATGGTAATAAGAAGCTCCAATCCTCAATTTCGGAAAGAAAGAAGCACCAGAACCTCCAAGGTTTAAATAAGCATAGCCATTTTTACCGATAGAAGGATAGGCGTCCAATTCAAATAAAGTCCCAAAACTGTCAAATCTGGAGGATTGAGTCACCCTAGCAATTAGGGAACCTGTTAAATTGGTCCTAGTTCTACCATAGAATGACCAGGTATTCCAAGGAGAAATATCCCCATAGAAAGTATCGTAATCGTAGGTGGCTCCGATAGCATTGGTCTTTCGAAGTCTCTGCAAATTTTGGATATAACCTAATATTCCCTCTTGTGAATATCCCTTGTCAAAAAGCGGTTCCACCAAATCAAAGGCCTGATCATATTCTTCACGGAAATATAAAATCCTGGATTCCCGATAAACCAATTCGTCAGGAAGTGTGGTAAAATTTGCCTTTGCCTTTGTAATTACTGCATCAGCATTGTCCAATTGATCAGCCCAAAGCAAATTATCCAAATAGGCCACATAGCCATCGGAATAAGTAGGCGATGCCACAATTGCTCGCTCAAGATAAATGCTTGCCGAATCGTTTTTTCCTTCCCAAGCATAACTTCTTCCTACCAAAATAAGAATGTCAGCATAGGTTGGATATTTATCCAAGGCTCGAAAAGCGATCTTTCTTCCTTCTGCATATTTTCCATCCAAAATCAATGCTCTGGCCTCCAAAAGCAATTCATCCGGATCAAATGAATCCTGAGCTTTCAATCCCAGAAAGCAAAACATCAAAAGAAGTGTTAGTAAAGTCTTTCTCATTAAGTATTTGATTGGGTGCTCAAATTCTTTTTGTCCTCGGCAGTTTTGAAACCCTTCCTAATCATAGATCCCCATCCACCTTTGCCTTTGATAAAGTCCCAATGACCTTTTAATCCCCACCAGACGACTTTGGGATGTACTACTAAAGGCTCTGTAATTATCATCCAAATCAGCCTCCTTAAGTCTTTTTTATCTTTATAATGATTAAAGGCGATTTGCTCATAGAGGACACTGAATGCTGAAACCAAAAGTGACAAAAGGTACATCATGACCAATAGAGCCATGAAATAAATTGCACTGAAATCCCCTATAAAAATCAAAACCAAGGTATAGATCAAACCTGTCACTTCTAATATGGGACCGTTCTTTTCAAACACATTCCAGAAAGGGTAGCTTAAAGTTCCTATCGTCCCATATTTTGGATTCAATTTTAAAGCTTTGTGGAGTTGAAGGGTTTCGATGGTTCCTCTCATCCATCGGTTTCTTTGCCTAGACAATACATCCTCGCTCTCAGGAACTTCTGTCCAGCATAAAAGGTCTGGCACAAATGCAACTTTGTAAGCGATTTTCTCCTCGTACATATACCTGCGCATCCGGACGATGAGCTCCATGTCCTCTCCCACTGTTTTGGGAAAATAGCCCCCTACTTTTCTGACAATATCGGTTCGGAAAAACCCAAAGGCACCAGAAATAAGCATCAGGCCATTAATTCTGGACCAGGCCATTCTACCCATCAAAAACGCACGGAAATATTCCACAACCTGGAATTTTCCTAAAACAGATTCTGGAACTCTGTAGGTAGTTACTGTTCCATCTTGTACGTCGCAATTATTGGCTATTCCGATCACCCCACCTACTGCGATTACTTTTCGGTTGGTTTCTTCCATAAAAGGACGAATCATCCTGGAAATAGAATCACTAGCCAAGATGCAATCCACGTCAATACAAGCCAGAATCTCCATATTGGCAATATTGATTCCAGTGTTCAGAGCATCTGCCTTACCTCCATTTTCCTTATCAATCACGATAAGTCGCCTAAAAGACATATTGCTGGATTTGTAGACTCCCCTGACTGGCTGGGTCTCAATTTCGGGGAAATAGGCAAAATCAGTTTTTACCAGTTCAAATGGCTCAATCAGCTTGGCTAGAGTATCATCTTTGGATCCATCATTGATGACAATTACTTCAAATCTTCCATAATGCAGGGAAAGCAAACTCTTGACATTCTGAACAATATTTTGGCCTTCATTGAATGCAGGGGCTAAAATTGAAACACCCGGTGCTATTGGAGAAGTGATGATGTCTCCATAATCTGCAAATTGATTTTTCCTCAGATAATCCCTCATTTCCAAGGAACTAAGTACCATCATGATCATATAAATCACGATCACCGAGAAGCTCAGGATCAAAAACATCCATCCCAAAACCTCCAAAATCAGATAGAACAAAAAGCTATACATGGCTCAACTTTGGGTCTAAAATGTGTTTTCGCATCTTGAAAAGTGAGGAATCAGTGTTTCTGATGGTTAATTCTTGGAACTTGTCATCATTCAGTTCATGAATACTTTTCAGAATCAACATCTTGATATGAAAATCATTTTCATTAAGAAGTAAACTTTCCAGAATTTCGACTGATTGCTCATTTCCTACAACTCTAGCGGCCTTAATTGCCTGAGTCATGAGTTCCTTATTGGAGGATCTTAAGCAGTCATTTACAAAATCTACCTCCATGTGAGCTCCAAATTCCCGATAAACTTTTAGCACCTCGACTTTCTCTTCATCTCCTAACTTGGGAGCGATCTGGGAGAGTTTTTCCAACAAATCCACCCTTCCCAACATCCGAACCAGTTTCAATCCAAAGGATCGAATACTAGGATTTTGAGATTCAAACAGCATCTCGATTTTCAATTCTTTTGACTGGGAAACAAACTTGATAATCCGGAGGTAATTCATCTGTTGCCAGTCTGAAAGCGGATAGGTTTGATCCCTAAGAAAAGAAAGATCTGATTTTTGAGAAAGATTGAGCATGGCGGCAACAGCCAGCGACCGAACATGAAAATTGGAGGAATTGGTAAGCTTTTTTACCTCAGGAACAAATTCGACCAAATCCATTTCATTGATTTCAACCAAACCATCAGCCACAATATGCCACTTGGATGAACTTCTTAATTTGATCTTATCTACTGAAACCTTTGCAAGGCCAAGCTTATGGTATAGGGTTTTTAATTTATCCTTAAAATCCCCCTTCATCTTTTTATTCAAACCGATGATCCGGTCTATCAATACTTCTCTATAGATAGGCTTGATGACCAATTCATTTGGAAAAAATGAATTCAATTCTTCCATTTTCATCTGCTTAATCTCTTCAAGGGATTTGTCAAAAAGTATGGAGGTCAAAGGATCAACTATCATTTGATCATACTCAGCTTCAAGCTCTTCTTTTCGGTTTTTCTTTGCCCTCAAAACAAGCATATAGACAAACATCCCGAACGCAAAAATGAAAAAGGTAAAAATCACTGAAGTGACAATAAAAAGCTTTATGTCAGCAGTGAAAGTGTATTTATTTCCAAAAACTGGGATATAAGGCGAATGAATAGCTAGGGCTACCAAATCATTTTGAGGCTTTTGGATTTCTGTTCTAGGAACAAAATCACCATTGCGCACCAAATTAGCCAAGTATTCCTGGGCTGCTGAATCCGCTGTAGCTTGCTCAAAAACGGTATAAATAACTTGGAAACCAAGACTATCATTAGGAAGCAAACCAAACAACTCAAAGTTTTCCTTAACCCCGCTAAGTTGACCTGAATCCGTTGGAATTATTTGAAGATCCAACTCAGCTAATAGAGTGGAATCGATTGAAGAATCTGGTATTAACAATCTGTATCCCAGACCGGGGACTTCCTTTTGAATTTGAAGAAACGTTCGGAAATCTTTAGGGTCTTTTGGAATGGATATCTCCTGAGCCAAAACTTTTGGCACAACCAAAAATATCCCCAAGAAATAGAAAAGGAGTAGTGTTTTCTTCATGCAGTATCAACTGAGAACCCTTTTGACTCGAATTGCCAATTCGTTGGGGTTAAATGGTTTGGGAACAAAATCAGAAACTCCCAAATTGAATGCTTCCAAAACCACTTCTTCTTCCTCTCCTAAGGAACTAAGCACAATAATCGGGGTGTCAGGTTTACTCTTTTTAGCATGATGAATGATTTCAATTCCGCTTCGAAAAGGCATCATGACATCGGTAATGATTAAATCAGGATTTAAATCTTCAATTGCCTTGATTCCTTCATTTCCATCCTTGACTAAATGGGTCTCATACCCATCCTTTTTTAGTCGAAATTGAACCAAGCTCGAAATCAATAAATCGTCTTCAATAATCAGAATTTTCTTCATACGGCGTGTAAAACTATCCGAAATATAACATCCTTCTGGTTTTAATACCTATACCAAAACCATTCAAATAAAGGCAGGTCAACCATTTTCTATAAAAATGTCATTAAACAGCATTTCAAAAAGTAAATACTGCCATTGATCAAAAAAAAAGTTTGATAAAAAAAATGTCTCTAGATAGTCAAATGGCTTTTATTAGCTTGCTGCTTGAAGAATAACCACCAATAGTATGAAAAAGAATTTCCTGAAAGCTGGATTTTTGGGATTGTTGGTGTCAGTCGTTTTTGCGCAATCCTCTTTGGCTCAAAGTGATCCAAGTGGAAAACGAAGAGTGACTGGTACGTATGCTATCACCAATGCCACTTTGTTTTCCTCACCGGGACAACAGGGCTCCAAGGGCACCATTTTAATCAAAGACGGAGTAATCTTAGGTGTCGGCTCCGGAGTCCAAATTCCAAAAGAGGCAAGAGTTATCGCTGGAGACTCTCTTTATGTTTACCCGGGTTTCATTGATGGAGCTGGAAACATGGGAGTTACGCGTCCTAAGGACCCAGAAAGGCCTAAAGACATGGTCTCCTCCAATCCACCTGATGAAATCGCAGGTATTACACCTTGGAGATCAGTGACTGATCAGTATTCAGCATCTGCCTCTATGGTAAATGATTGGAGAAAAGCAGGCTTCACCATCAGTCAGGTATTTCCTGAAGGAGGAATGATCCCTGGAAAAGGCGCAATCATGGTTCTTGGCGATGCAGATGGAAACAATCTCATCCAACTCAATTCGGCCTTGTCTGCAAACTTCAGAGGGTCCAGAGGAATGTATCCTGCTACTGCAGTCGGTGTAATGGCAAAATTCAGAGAGGTTTATCAAAACTCATCCTTGGCGCTGGAGCATGAAAAGCTTTTTGCTTCGACTTCAGGAGTTAAAAGACCACAAATCACGCCAACCCAATCAGGAATGGCTGCGGTCATCCAAAAGCAAATCCCTGTGATTTTCACCACTTCCAATGATTTGGAAGTAAGAAGAGCAATTTCTCTTCAAAAGGAATTGGGCTTTAAACTGGTTCTAACAGGACTAGAAAATTATGAGCCTGTGATCGATCTGATCAAGTCATCCAATACACCTGTTTTGATCAAACTTGAAATTCCGGATGATAAAGCAATCAAAGGTCAGAAAGAAGAAGGAGTTACTGAGGCTACCAAAGCGCAATATGCAAGAGTAAAGGAAGCCTATGACAAATCTCTGAAGCAAGCAAGTCTGTTGGAAAAAGCAGGAATTCCATTCGCCTTTACCACAGTAGATGCTAAGGCAGGTGATGCGCACAAGGCCTTAAAATCAATGATCGAAAATGGATTAAGTGAAAAAGCTGCACTGGCGGCCTTAACTACCAACGCTGCCTCAATTCTAGGAATCAGCAGAATGGCAGGAACCATTGAAAAAGGTAAAATGGCCAACTTCGTTTTGTTGACTGATACCCTGTTTACTGAGAATGCTCAAGTTAAACACGTCATTGCGGATGGCTATGTATTCGACTTTGAGGTTAAGAAGAAAGCAGCTACCAACGGAAAGACTGAAAATTCAGGAGCAATCAAGGTAGAGGGAGTATGGGAATACACTTCCGAAACTCCTGCCGGAGCTTCAGGTGGAGAATTGGTAATTAAAAAAGAAGGCACAGGATATTCAGGAACTATCACTTACGATGATCCTGCAGGAACAGGAAAAGCAAGTTCACCAATCAAAAATGTTACCCTCAGCGGATCCAATATGTCATTTGAATTTGATGTAAATGCCGGAGGAATGTCGCTGACAGTAACTGTAACAGGTGAAATCACAGGAAACACCATGGATGGAAGCATGTCAATTGCTCAATTTGGCTCCTTCCCTCTTTCTGCCAAACTAGCCTCACCAAGCCGAAACAATTAAAGAAATGAAAAAGCTAACTTATATACTTGCTGCTTTTTTGGGCTTAGGCATGAATATCACCTCAGCTCAGACTCCTAAAGGCAGTGTGCTGATCAAAAACGCAACTGTCCTCACAGTCACCAAAGGGTCTTATGAAAATACAGATGTCTTGGTTCAGGACGGAATCATCAAACAAGTAGGAAAAAATCTATCCGCTCCTTCAGGGGTGCAGACCATAGACGCTACCGGTAAATATGTAATGCCGGGAATTATCGATGCGCACTCCCATGTGGCCTTGGATGTGGTAAATGAGGGCTCTGCTCCTATCACCTCAGAAGTCCGAATGAAGGACATGGTTAATCCTTATGAGATTGGTATCTACCGAGCTTTGGCTGGTGGGGTAACAGTATCTCACGCAATGCACGGATCAGCCAACGTAATTGGAGGTCAAAATGCAACTCTGAAGCACAGATGGGGATCTACAGATCCTGCAGATATCATCATGCAGGACGCACCTCGTACCATTAAATTCGCTTTGGGCGAAAACCCAACCCGAGTTCATGGAAGAGGAAACGGAATCCAACCAAGAACCCGAATGGGTGTGGAAGCGGTAATCCGAAATGGATTCAATGAGGCTATCCAATACAAGAAAGCTTGGGAATCATATAATTCATCCAAGACTCAAAAAGGTAGCACTGCCACTCCTCCAGCTTACAGCGAAAGACTTCAGACCCTTGCTGATATTTTGGATGGTAAAATCATCATCCATTGTCACTCCTATAGAGCAGATGAAATCTACATGTTGATCAATGTGGCCAGGGATTTTGGAATCAAAAAGCTGGTTTTCCAACACACCAACGAAGGTTTCAAAGTAGCTCCAGAAATCGCTGAATACACCATGGGTGCATCTGTATTTGCAGACTGGTGGGCATACAAATTTGAGGTTTACTACTCAACTGCATTCAACGCTGCTATTCTTCAAAGAAATGGAGCTATCACCTCCATCAACTCTGACTCTGCGGAATTGATCCGTCACTTGTACCATGAAGCTGCCAAAACGCAGCGTTATGGTGGATTGACAGATGATGAGGCTTTAGCCATGATCACCATTAATCCTGCAAAGCAATTGGGAATCGATGATAAAGTAGGTTCTATTGAAGTTGGAAAGCAGGCTGACTTGGTGATTTTCGATCATCATCCACTTTCTGTATACACTGTTCCTCAAATGACTTTTGTGGATGGTGTGAAATACTTTGACATCAAGGAAGATCAAGACGACCAGCGCCAGTTTGTATCTGCTACCGAAATGGTAGAGCCAGTTTATCTTTTCTCTAAGGTAAATGAGCACAAATGCATGCAGGACATGGACTCTTTCTTTGAGGCCTTCGAAGGAGCATTTTTGGAGGAAAAACATTAATCACCCTGAATCTTGAGAAACATGAAAAGAATACTTAAAACCTTTTGCGTAGCGCTATTGGCAGCATTGCCATTGACTACCATGGCTCAAATTGACGGGGAATTTGTAAAGCCCCGATCTGGTAAGTTCTTATTGCAAAATGCAACTGTAGTTACCATCACCAAAGGAACATTGAACAACACTTCCGTTTTGGTAGAAAACGGAAAAATAGCCCAAGTCGGAACCAATATCTCTGCCGGAGATGCTGAGGTAATTGATTGTACCGGAATGTTCATCTATCCGGGCATGATTGACGGAGGAACACGCCTAGGTATGGTGGAAGTTAGCTCTGTAGCTGAAACCGTTGACTATGCTGAAATCGGAAATGTAACTCCAAACATGCAGGCATTGACTACTATCAATCCTAATTCAGAAGCAATCGGAGTTACCCGAGTTTCTGGAGTTACCACAGTTTTAGCTGTGCCAACCGGAGGTCTTTTCCCTGGCACAGCCGCTTTGATCAACTTGAATGGCTATACCCCAGATCAAATGTTTGGTGGATTCAAGGCGGTGGTGATGAATTTCCCTTCTTCCGGTAGAAGAGGAAGATTTGACAGAAGATCCGATGAGGATGTGAAAAAAGACGCTGAAAAAGCATTGAAAGATGCTAATGACATCTGGGACAATGCGAAAAGTTACTTGGACTTGAAAAACTCAGGAGCTGAACTTCAGTACTATCCTGAAATGGAAGCACTTTCTAAAGTTCATGCCAAGGAAATGCCTTTGTTGATTGAAGTGAATGCGGCTTCAGATATTCAAAACGCAATCAAGTGGGTAGAAGGAAAAGACATCAAAGTGATTTTCACCGGTGTTGCTGAAGGTTGGAGAGTAGCAGGTGAATTAGCAAAAGCTAAAATTCCTGTGATCACCGGACCAGTTCAGGAACTTCCTACCCGTCAGTCTGATCGTTACGACGCTCCTTATGCCAATGCCGGAAAAATGGCGAAGGCTGGTGTGAAAGTGGCTATCAAGACAGATGAAGAAGAAAACGTAAGAAACCTTCCTTTCCACGCAGCTTTTGCTGCAGCTTATGGCATGGGAAAAGAAGAAGCCTGGAAAGCAGTCACCATCAATCCTGCTGAAATCTTCGGAATTCAGGATCAGTACGGATCAGTGGAAGCCGGCAAGCGTGCTAATTTGATTGTCGCAACCGGAGATCCATTTGAAACCAGATCCCAAATCATGCATGTCTTTATTGACGGCTATAGAATCCCGCTTTCAAACAGACATATTCGCCTATATCAGGAATTCCTCGAGAGGTCTCCTGGATTAAAAGCAAATTAACTTCACCAAAAGCCATGGGAGTTTTTCTCATGGCTTTTTTTTATTTATTGAAAAATTGGAAAATTGAAAGATTAAGCCCTTGGAGGTTTAGTTTACGAAAAATTATTCTTGTTTATTGAATCTCTGACCAGTTAATCTTTCGAAAAAATCCAGCGAATAGTAATGCCAGATGCTGCACCCAATTTTCCAATATTCCAATCTTAAAATTTTCCAATCTATCCCCATGAAGAAAAAACTACTTTCCCTTTCCCTCCTATCATTATTTACTTTCTCTGCCTTTGCTCAGCAAGATGGCTTTTTACTTTCCCAGCTAAAGGAGGAAAAGACTTTTGAAACGAATTTTCTGAATTCAAATAAATTCTCCCGATTCAAAACCCACCTTCAGGAACTGACCAAAAACCCGCATATCGCAGGTACGCCTGAAAATGAATTGGTCAAAGACTACATGGTGAAAATCATGTCAGAGGCCGGAATGGAAGTCAAAGTTTGGCCATATGATGTGTATCTCCCTAATGACCCAGGCAAGTCCGAACTTCAAATCATCTCCCCTGTCCAAATGACTCTTTCCCAAAAAGAAGGAGAAATTGCCGAAGATCCTTTTTCCAAAGACCCAAGACTTCATCTGGGATTTAATGCCTTCTCTGGCAGCGGGGATGTGACCGCAGAAGTCGTATATGTAAACTACGGTACCCGGGAAGACTTCGAAAAACTCGCTGAAATGGGTGTGGAACTCAAAGGGAAAGTTGCCATTGCAAGATATGGAGGAAACTTCCGGGGCTACAAAGCCAAATATGCCGAGCAATATGGCATGGTGGGTTTGGTCGTATACACCGATCCAAAAGACTCTGGATTCACAAGAGGTGAGGTATATCCCAAAGGACCATTTTTCAATGAAACCACCATCCAGAGAGGCTCGATGCTTACACTGGATTTCACCGGAGATCCATTGACCCCAAACAGACCTGCACTTCCTTTGGATGGAAGTAAAAAGGTGAAAAGAGATGATCCGGCAGATGTGGATTTTCATACCATTCCAGTAACTCCTGTAGGCTATGGAGCTGCCAAAGAAATCCTCAGCCGAATGAAAGGATCCGATGTGCCTGAGACTTGGCAGGGAGGTTTTGATTTCAAATACAAACTCACCGGAGGGGAAGAATTGAAGGTTAGGGTCATGGTAGACCAAAAGCCAAAATTCATCCGGGCTAATAATGTGGTCGGCACGTTTGTGGGAAAAGACTTCCCGGACGAGTGGATCATTCTGGGTTCACACTACGATGCCTGGAGCTTTGGAGCCACCGATCCTAACTCAGGCACGGCCATGCTGCTCACTTTTGCAGAGGCTTTGGGTGATTTGTATAAAAATGGGCAAAAGCCTTCCCGATCTATTTTGATCGGACATTGGGATGCGGAAGAGCAAGGGGTGATCGGCTCTACTGAATGGGTGGAGCACCTGAAAAAGGAACTGGGAGCCAAAGCCATTTCCTATATGAATTTCGACGGAGGAGCATCTGGAAGAAACTTCGGGGCATCTGCGGCCCCTACCCTAAAGAAACTAATCATCGATGCCGCCAAGGAAGTGCAGTATCCTGATTCTGCCAAAACTGTATTCCAGGTTTGGGCGGGGAAAAATGAAGAACCAAGAATCGGCAATCTAGGTGGTGGTTCGGATCATATCGCCTTCTACATGCACGTGGGTGTACCTTCCCTCAGCGGAGGAACAGGAGGAAACACGGCCTACCATTCCAACTATGACAACTTCTACTACTACTCCAAATTTTCCGATCCCAGCTTTAAGATGGGAGGAGCAGTAGCTCAGGTATTCGGTTTAGTGGCCATCCGTCAGGCCAATGCCGCAGTCATCCCCTACGATGTGCCTCGCTATGCCAAAGACCTCAAAGGTCACTTCGAGCAGGCGGTAATAAATGTAAAAACGCTGGATCCCAATTTCACGGGATTTGATCAGGTGGAAGCTGCTTTGACCCAATTGGATTTAAGTTCGGATTTGTACCAAATCGCTTTAGATGAAGCTTTGGGAGAGGAAAGCCTTTCTGCCAAGGATTTGCAAAAAATAAATACCGGACTGATTGGACTGGAAAAAAGCTGGATCGATCCTAAAGGCATGTATTATGGAGAGTGGTACAAGTCTCTTTATGTCTGCAACGATCCCTTCTCAGGCTATGCTTCCTGGATTCTTCCGGGAATTCAATACGAAGTAGCTATCCGAAATACAGCCAGACTGGAAGAATGGGATACCCGCTATGCAAAAGCAATTCTGAATCTGACCAAAAAAATCGAGAAGCTGACCAATATCTTGAAAGGCTGATTCGCTGAAATAATCTTTATCCAGATAGCCCACGGTTGAAACCATGGGCTATTTTTTTCTAAAATTCAATCGGAATCACCTGATAAATAGCTTCCCCATCTTCGGTCGTGCCTTCCACTTTTAGATTCATTCCTCGACCCGTACCGGGTCAAGTCTATCATTTTGGTGCATCATTTCTACCCCGAAAGGGGTAAAACCTTTCAATAGCTCAAAAACCAAGAATCCTCTCCCAGACCCCGAAAGGGGTCTAACTCCTCAAATCAGGTTCAACCCCGAA
>NZ_SNYF01000005.1:0-603690 GCF_004362805.1 Algoriphagus boseongensis | reverse complement strand
CCCCGAAAGGGGTAAAACCTTTCAATAGCTCAAAAACCAAGAATCCTCTCCCAGACCCCGAAAGGGGTCTAACTCCTCAAATCAGGTTCAACCCCGAAGGGGTTGCCGTATAATCAGCGCTATTTCTTCTATTTAAAGGTTTGATCCTTTCAGGATCATATTTGTTCACCCATCCATCAGGGAAAAGGATAATCCACCAATAATCAGTCAAGTCTATCTGGTAGAGGAACGTTCTATGATTTTGGTACATCGTTCTACTCCGAAAGGGGTAAAACCTTTCAATAGCTCAAAAACCAAGAATCCTCTCCCAGACCCCGAAAGGGGTCTAACTCCTCAAATCAGGTTCAACCCCGAAGGGGTTGCCGTATAATCAGCGCTATTTCTTCTATTTAAAGGTTTGATCCTTTCAGGATCATATTTGTTCACCCATCCATCAGGGAAAAGGATAATCCACCAATAATCAGTCAAGTCTATCTGGTAGAGGAACGTTCTATGATTTTGGTACATCGTTCTACTCCGAAAGGGGTAAAACCTTTCAATAGCTCAAAAACCAAGAAGCCTCTCCCAGACCCCGAAAGGGGTCTAACTCCTCCAATCAGGTTCAACCCTTAAGGGGTTGCCGTTTAATTAGGGCTATTTCTTCTATTCAAAGGTTTGATCCTTTCAGGATCATATTTGTTAACCCATCCATCAGGGAAAAGGATAATCCATCTATAATCAGTCAAGTCTATCTGGGAGAGGAACGTTCTATCCTTTTGGTACAACGTTCTACCATTTTGTAGGAACGTTCTATCTGGGAGAGGAACGTTCCACCATTTTGATACATCTTTCTACCATTTTGCAGGAACTTTCTATCTGGGGGAAGAACGTTCTATGATTTTGGTGCATCTTTCTACCTTTTTGTAGGAACGATCTATCTGGGGGAAGAACGTTCTTGCTGTAGGTGGACGATTCTATTTTGGGATAGAAATCTGTACCTGTAGGTACAATCGCCCACCTGTAGATACATTTTTTCTTATTTTTCAGTAGAATATTTTGTGTATAAAAAATATTAAAGACCCCAAAAGGGGTCAAATCTTTCAATAGCCTTGAGACCATCCACACCTTACCGACCCCGAAGCGGGTCGAACTTTCTCTAGTTAATGCATTTGTTTTAAGCCTAAAATCCCAGAAATTAGGGAATACATTTTTCTTAAAACCTCATTTTTTATGTCCACCTACACTCAACTCCTTTACCATATCGTTTTCTCTACTAAAAACAGGGAAAGAACACTTTCTGCTGATCATAGAAAACGTCTTTTCGCCTATATTCATCAGCTTTTGACCAAAAAAAATTGCCATCTGTATCGCATCAATGGAGTAGAAGACCACCTGCATATTTTAACTCACATCCATCCTACCATTTCAATCGCTTCTTTGATCAAAGACATCAAATTGGCCTCGGGTGATTTTATCCGAAAGGAAAGAATTTTTCTAAATTTTAAGGAGTGGCAAGAGGGATATGCAGCCTTTACAGTATCCATCCATTCCAAAGAAAGGCTAATTAATTATGTTAAAAACCAAGAAATCCATCATCAGACCAGCTCATTTCTCGAAGAATACAAAAGCCTCTTAAGGGAATTTGAAATCGAATTTGATGAAAAGTACTTAATGTAAGTTTAACCCTTTCAGGGTTAATGCTGATCAGTACTCATTTTTCTATTGATAAATTAGATCCA
Source organism: Algoriphagus boseongensis (assembly GCF_004362805.1). Lineage (GTDB taxonomy): Bacteria > Bacteroidota > Bacteroidia > Cytophagales > Cyclobacteriaceae > Algoriphagus > Algoriphagus boseongensis. Next base: position 601,972 of record NZ_SNYF01000005.1, on the reverse strand, counting down.
TTCTGGATCTTTTCTAATCCACCTATGTTGGTTGTATGTGTGTTATTCTAGGTTTTCTAACAATATCCGACCCATACCGGGTCAAGTTTACCATTTTGGTGCATCGTTCTTTCCCGACAGTGGTAAAACCTTTCAATAGCTCAAAAACCAAGAATCCTTTCCCAGACCCCGAAGAGGGTCTATCTCCACCAATCAGGTTCAACCCCTAAGGGGTTGTCTTTTTATGATGGCTATTATTCTATTCAGAGGTTAGATCCTTTCAGGATCTTGCTTTTTATTCAGCCATTAGCCAAGCCATGGGGTATGATAAATAGTCCATGCTCCTATTTTTATCAATGGTATTCTAAAAGCTATTTTTTTCTCAAAACTCAATCAGAATTATCTGATAAATAGCCTCCCCATCTTCGGTTGTGCCCTCCACTTTTAGATTCATTCCTTTTAATCCGTAAGGCAGTTTGATTTTGACTTTGTACACCCCATTTTCTGTCTTTGCCAAAGGATCCCAATAGATAGTAGGCTTCATTTTCAGGTAGCTATCTGCCGGAGGATTTTTGGGGAATTCAGGAAAAGATGAATACCCCCGAACCGGAAAAATCTGGAAACCTTCTGAATTGAATTTTCGGTCTGAATCAGGACCAGTTCGGAAACCGTTTTTGGTTTCGATCATCAAAACTCCGGAATATCCTGCCATGCCAAAGACCACATTGGAAATGTTGTCATTGTACACTTTGATGGATTTGAGTTGGGAAGGTTCATAACCCAGAACTCTTGCTCTAAAATCCTCAGGTTCTAAAAAAGGCATGCTTACCCCATCAATAATCAGCAAGGGCGAACCTGTTCTCTCCCCATAGGTGAAGTTTCGGAATTTAAGGGTACTCATATTGAACCTCAATAATCCCAATATTTCAGCCCAGGTTTTAGTTTCCAAGTCCTTTTCTCCCACTTCCTGATTGGGATCTCCGTACCCATAATTTCGATCCGCCATTGTCTCCCTTTCCCTATTCTCTTCCTTTACAAATTCTTCCAGCAGAATGTAGTCTCCGGAGGTATCCAATAAAGGTTCTGCTTGAGTTGGAATTGGTACAGTTTGGTAATTCAGACGAGGAAATGACCCCCTATATCCGGGGGGAGTAAATGGAATCAATTCCACCTTTCCCAATGGTCGCAGTTTTTCATCAAGAGCTGCAATTGCGATTTGGGCTGAGTCCCTAAAATTCAAACCTGTAGCCCAGAAATAGCCCGATGAATCCGATGCTACCAAGCCATAATCCTCCAGATCATCTCTTACTATGGTAATTCCGGTTGCAAGTGGATCTCTTTTCCTAGTGGGGACATATACTCCCTCCACTGAAATCCCATACTCAATTGGAAAAGCCAGCTCAGAATCAAAAGTCTCAGGTAAATCTTCATCCAACCAATTCATGGCATTTTCCAGTCGGAATTTTGGATCAAATTCCATGTTGATCGCATTTTGGGTAGCTGAAATCAAGAAATTTGCATCGACCAGATTTTCATAACTATCCTGAAACTTGAGTTCCAACTCCAAAACCCGATAATTCAAGGAATCACTTAGGACAAAATCAGGCTCAATAACAATATCTCCGAAAAGGGCTTCTTGCTCGGATTTATCTGTTTTTAGCATTTGCCCTTGAGAAATGACAGGAAAAGGAAGTTGGAACATATCTTTTTCAGGGAAATTCAGACTCCAACGGGTATAGGCTCTCATCAAATAATCTCCTGCCGGCAAGCTATCTGGAAGGACAAAGCCTCCTGAAACTTTACCCTGCTGAATGGGAAAAATTCCTTTTTGAACGGTGTAAAATTTGGAATCCATAATCTCCACGTACAAGGTTCTACTTAAGCTATCCTGAGAAATAGGATTTTGATACAACATTTTTCCTCCAAACCAAAGTGTTTCCCCAGGATAGACAGTGGGTTTAGAAAACGTGAGCCAAGGCTTTTCTCGAAGGTTGTTTAATTTCAAATGACGACTATGGAAAACTTCCAAGTCCTCAGTCAAGCCTGAAAATCGCTCATCTGGAACAAAATCCAATGGAAGAGAACGAGCAAGTCTTTGCCTACCCATAAAACCGGAGAGTACCAATTGGGTAGGGTGCATTAAGGTGCCATTTCGATCCACATCAAAATAACCAGAAGGGGCTACAACCCAAGAAATGGCATGGTAGATATTTTCGTAATAATCGTTTGGCCAAGGCTTGTTTAAATGATGAATTTCAATCCGCTCAGGAAGAAAAATCCTGTAAACTCCATTACCTAAGGGCTTGACATACACAAACTCAAGCTGAACTGGCAGGATGGATTTTCCCAGCTCATAATAAAAATCATTGGTTCTGTCCTCCTTAGGAATATTCGGGTTGGCACGATACAAATCAAAGCCTTCCACCCCAGAGTTTTTCAACAAAAGGGAAAGCGCGAAATGTCTAACTGAACTCTGGTAATTGAGTCCTTTGTTTTGTTCCCATTCGTTTTGTGTAACTGAATCCTGGGCATCCAATTCTCTATAAAAGGCCTGCCCGAAAAATCTGGAGGCATTTCTCAGCATCCTAAAATCCTGCAAATGGTAATCAATTTGATATCCCAAAGCTTTGTTTACGACTTGGAGTGGCTGGACTGCAGTTGCTTGTATGTAGTTAAAGCCCTTATCTGGATTAACCTTTTCGAAATCGAGAACCCAAGGATTGAGAATTTCAATATCCTTCCCATAAGGATCATCCGGGACGGCGAGGAAAACTTCCTTGAACATTTTTAGAGTTCTTTCCCAACTTCTATCCCGCTTCGCTTTTAATTCCACTTCAGAAAGGTTGTCTTCCAAAAATTCCAATTCGAAGTTTTGGGTATAGCTTTGTCGGCCTTTCCGCTGGATAGTTTGGCTGACGGTCTTATAGCCTACGAAGGAAGCTACCAGTTCAAATTCTTCAGGGATTTTCCCGGTGATGGTGAAATTCCCATCCACATCAGTGGCAGCACCGAGAGTGGAATTATTGACAAAAACATTGGCAAAAGGAAGCGGCAAACCCGAACCCTTTTCCTTGACTACCCCGCTGATAGTTTGAGATTCTGCCAAAAAAGAAATGAAGCACAGGATTAAAAAAACAATTCTTCGCATTGGCAATGGCTTCAACTAATTGGTTTAGAAAAGTAAACTAATGAATTTAGCTCAAACATGCATTTGAAAAGGGATGAACGTCCTGATTCAACTTCAAACTGATTGTCCATTTCAAACCAAAAAGTGTTCGATTACAAGACAACTGACTTTAGCCATCGGCCTTTCTAATACAAAAACAAGGGTTTTAAGGATTGGAACAGGGTTTGAAGAATTATAGAAAACCAAATACCTATGTTGACCTTTCTGTTGTGGCTGATTCTCTTCATCCTTTGTTGGCCTTTGGCAATAGTAGCCCTTATCCTTTATCCTATCGTTTGGTTGTTGCTGCTCCCCTTCCGCTTGTTGGGATTTGCTATTGATTTAAGCTTCGATTTAGTTCGAAATCTTTTTATGCTGCCATTCCGCCTGGTTGGGGTGAAGTAAAATGTCCGATGCGGGATGCTGGATGACCGGTGTCCGGTGTGGGATGTCCGATGTGGGATGCTGGAAGTCCGATGTCGGGTGTCACGTCATTGCGAGAGGCAATTGCTTATTTACTGTAATAAAAGAAGACAAAATACCCCGAAGCAATCTTAGCTTAATAAAAAGGACTGTCTGCTGATAAAATCTCTGACAGATTTACAAAGCTAAAAATTACAGCTTGCCACAGGTTACTTTCGGTTTTTTTTGTAATCCCGAAACTGCTGACTGTCTACTGCTAACTGCTCACTGCCTACTGTCTACTGCTCCCGATAGCTATCGGGACTGCCTACTGCTCAAACCTCCCTTTTCCCCTCGTATAAATCGTACTTCAAAAGCCTGCAGTCAATCGTCCCATTCCAAAACTCAATTCTGCGGCTTGCTTTCAAACCAACCTTTTTCGCCAACTCCATATTTCCGGTAAAAATATACCCCCGGTATCCTGCGCATTTCTGCTTCATGAAGTCCCCCATTCGCTTGTAAGTCTCTTCCAATTCAGTCAAATCACCCAATCTTTCCCCGTATTCTGGATTGAAGAAAATAACACCTTTGGGTTTCTCTGGGATTTCAGTCTCTGCAAAATCACAAACTTGAAAATCGATCATGTGCTCCACACCTGCATAGGCTGCATTCTCTCTGGCAAAAGAAATAGCCTGTAAGGAAATATCCGAAGCGATGATTTTAACTTCAGTGGCCTCCACAATTTTGGCTTCGAGCTTTTTCTTTTTGGCTAAAAATGCTTCCTCATTATATCCCAAAATATGCTGAAAGGCATAGGTATCACGATATAACCCCGGGTATCTTTTGGTCGCCAAAAGAGCTGCCTCAATGGCTAAGGTTCCGGAACCACACATGGGATTGATAAAAGGCACTCGGGTATTCCATTCCGTGGCGAAAATGGTGGAAGCCGCCAAGGATTCCATCATGGGAGCTTTTCCTGGAATTTTTCGATAGCCATGTTTGGCTAGTGTCTCACCGGAAGTATTCAGGTAAACCGAGGCTTGGGTCTCTTTCCAATACACCTGAAATACCAATCCATTAAAGTCTGATCCAGAATCTGGTCTCCTACCCTTTAAGTCTCTGAACCGATCCACTATGGCATCTTTGACTTTGACATTGACAATCAATGGTGTGGTCACGGACTCATTTTCCACCACTGAGCTCACTGAAAAATAACCGTCTATATCCAAGTACTCTTCCCAAGGGATTGCCTTGAATCTTCGGTAGATATCATCGGCATTTCGGAGATAAAAGGATTTGATTTCGTACAAAACCTGAGAAGCCGTCCTGAGATGGAGGTTTAGATCCATACATTCCTCCATGGAGGCGACGATTTCTATCCCTGTGCGAGTGACTTCCTTGGGCACAAAACCCAACTCACGGATTTCCTGCTCCAGGTAACTTACCGATCGATCTTTGCAGGTAATAAATACTTTTCCTTTTTGGTTGAAATCAAGCATGCGCAAAGGTAAGAAACACAACTAGGAATTCTGGAAAAGGATAGAAATACTCTACCATTCGTACAAAATTGGCGGAAATACTCGCAAACGATTGCGTAAATTGAAACTAGAATTCATTGTCCCTACCCCTCGATTTGGTGAATTTTATCAAAACTCAATTAACCCAAAGCAAATGAAACTACGCGTTGCAAACCTCTTACTCTTAATCCTCCTTGCCCATGCAACTTGGGCTCAAAAGGGAAATTGGCAGGAATTGTTTAATGGAAAAGACCTAACTGGCTGGAAAGCCGTAGCTGGAGCTGCTACTTTCGAAGTCAAGGATGGAGTGATAGAAGGAACTGCTGTATTTGGTACCGGAAACACCTTCCTGGTGACCGAAAAAGAATACACCGACTTCATTTTGGAAGTAGATCTGATGATCAGCCATTCCTCATCCAATAGTGGAATTATGGCAAGAGGCCAATTCGACCCAGCTGCCAGAGATGGAAAGGGTTTGGTGTATGGGTACCAAATCGAAGCTGATCCAACCGATCGGGCTTGGTCCGGAGGAATTTATGATGAAGCGAGAAGAGGTTGGTTCTATCCAGTAGACCTAAATCCCGCTGCCAAATCAGCCTTCAAAATGGGAGAATGGAATACTTATAGAATAGAAGCTATTGGAAACACTATCAAAACTTGGGTAAATGGTCAAGAGGTGGCCTATTTCATGGATGCGATGGACTCCAAGGGTTTTATCGGACTTCAGGTTCACTCCATCGGCAAAAAAGAAGATGAGGGAAGAAAGACGCTTTTCAGAAACGTCCGCATTCAAACCGAAAATCTGAAGCCAATGCCATTTAAAGGAGATGTTTTCGTAGTAAGTACGCTTACCAATGAATTATCTGATCTGGAGAAAAAGAATGGATGGAAGTTGCTCTTCGATGGAAAGACAAGCAAAGGCTGGGTTGGTGCCTACAAGGATAAATTCCCTGAAAAAGGCTGGGCTATTAAAGACGGCATTTTAACAATCCAAAAGTCTGATGGAAGCGAGTCTACCAATTATGGTGACATCGTTACAACTGAGCAATTCAGTGCTTTTGATTTGGCCTTTGATTTTAAAATAACTGAAGGAGCAAACAGCGGGGTTAAATACTTCGTGACGCTTTCTGAAGGGAATAAGGGTTCAGCAATTGGTTTAGAATACCAAATCTTAGATGACGCTAACCATCCCGATGCCAAAATGGGAATTAACGGAAACCGGACTTTAGCTTCTTTGTATGACCTGATCAAAGCCAATAAGCAGCCGAGATTTGTGAGAAAACCCGGAGAGTGGAACCAAGGCCGAGTAGTGGTCTACCCTGACAATCGAGTGGAGCACTATATCAATGGAGTGAAGGTGGTAGAATATGTTCGTGGGTCCAAAGAATTCCGCGATTTGGTAGCCATCAGTAAGTATAAGGTCTGGGAGAACTTTGGAGAAGCCAAGGAAGGACATATCCTACTCCAAGACCATGGAGATGAGGTAAGCTATAAGAATATCAAAATCAAAGTATTGAAGTAAATCCAAAAGCCATGAATGATTCTAGTAGAAGAGATTTTCTAAAAAAAACCACTGCAGCATCTCTAGGGATTTCCGCATTGGGTTCTCTGGCATTTTCTCCTAAGTCCTACGCAAGGATTATCGGTGCAAATGAACGGCTGAATGTGGCCATTGCCGGATTAGGAAGAAGATTGGGGGCTTTTTATGAGCCAATAGGATTGAAGTCCAGCAATGTCAATCTGCTTTACCTCTGTGATGCCATGCTTTCCCAGATGCCAAAAGCAGCGAACAACTTCGCAAAACACATAGATTACAATCCAAAGCAGGAACAGAATATTTTCAAAGTTTTGGATGATAAGGAAGTGGATGTATTGATCAATGCCACACCCGATCACTGGCATGCTCCTGGGACCTGGCTTGCTCTGGAACGTGGAAAGCACGTGTATGTGGAAAAGCCCTGCTCGCATAATCCTCGTGAAGGAGAATTGCTCATTGCGCTGCAAAAGAAATACAACAAGGTAGTCCAAATGGGTAACCAGCAGCGATCAGCTCCTGAAAGCCGGGAAATCATTGCCGCTATTCATGCCGGTGTCATTGGTCAGGTTTATAAAGCCACCGCTTTTTATAGCAATGGGCGTGGGGAAGTACCTGTTGCCAAACCAGCACCGGCACCGCAAGGCCTTGATTGGGAATTATTCCAAGGACCAGCACCAAGAAAGCCTTACACCCATGATACCTGGGACTACAATTGGCATTGGTACGGATGGGATTATGGAACTGCAGAAACAGGAAATAATGCCACACACGAACTGGACGTAGCCAGATGGGCGCTTCAGGTATCATACCCAAGTAAGGTAGAAGTGGAAGCTGCCAAAAGACATTTTCTAAATGACGGTTGGACCATGTATGATACTATGGAGGCCCAGTTTACTTTCGAAAATGGCTCAGTAATCGAATGGGATGGTAAAAGCCGCAATAATTACAATACATATGGAGCTGATCGAGGAACCATCATCTATGGATCTGAAGGAACTGTCTTTGTCAACCGAAATGGATATACGCAGTATGACAGACAGGGCAAGAAAGTAAAAGAGAATAAAGGTGGTGGCTCAGAGGCTGGAACCCAATTGGGGGGCGGCGGAGACATGAGCACCACCCACGTGGTCAATTTCTTCAATGCTGTGCGAGGAATCGAAAAACAAAACTCTACCATTGAGGAAGGAGCTGTTTCCACCCTGCTTTGTCATTTGGCCAATATCTCCTATCGTACCGGCGAAACCTTGGTATGTGATTCAAAAAATGGGCACATCACCAATTCTCCGAAAGCAATGGCCTTATGGTCAAGAGAATATGAAAAAGGATGGGAGCCACCTAAGCTATAGTTTGTTTGTTGTTTGATTGTTTTCCTTAATTACCAGAGCACCCGGGTTTGATAAAGATCCGGGTGTTTTTATTTACCGGTTGGCGAATAAAGTTTTTGAATATACCCTATTGAAAATCAGTTTAATTCACGCGCAATCGATTCCGTAAATCAGAGAGTTTAGGTGTTGAATTCATTTTTCCTTCTGTCTACCTTTTTACTATCGAAAACCGAGTTTTTTTTCCACTCATAACCAATTTAAAAAAACAGGAAAAATCTAATCTATCTATTAACAATAACCCCTTAAACTATGCGTACAAAATTTTACACTTACCTCTCGGTAGTGTTGATGATGGTGCTGAGCATTGGAATTGCTCAAGCCCAGGATGTGCAGGTAACTGGGACAGTCTATGACGAATCGGGGACTCCATTGCCTGGGGTCTCGATTTTGGTCAAAGGGACTACCCGAGGAACCACTACCGACTTGGATGGAAAGTATTCCATCTCTTCGCCAAGCAATTCGACCTTGGTGTTTTCATTTATTGGCTACAATACAGTAGAAGAAGCTGTAGGAAGCAGAACCAGAATAAACGTAAACCTCTCTCCTGACCTTGCTGACTTGGAAGAAGTTGTGGTGGTGGGTTATGGTACCCAAAAGAAAAGTCAATTAACGGGTGCTATTTCTTCTGTTGGAAATAAAGAAATCCAAGAACTTCCTATCACAGATGCCAGACAAGCTTTGCAAGGTAGAGCGGCTGGTGTGGACGTGGTTCAGCCTGGTTCTAAGCCGGGTTCAGCTCCTCAGGTTCGTATTCGAGGTAGAAGATCGTTTAACGCTTCCAATGAACCGCTATATGTAATTGATGGTATCCCTACTGTAGGCGGTATGGAAGACATCAACCCAAATGACATTACTTCCATGGAGGTATTGAAAGATGCTTCTGCTACCGCTATTTATGGTTCCAGAGGCTCTAACGGGGTGGTTTTGATTACTACTAAAAGAGGTAATGCAGGTAAAACCGTAGTTTCTTTGGATTCTTACTATGGTGTAAGCAATGAGTTGGGAAGAATCGAAGTATTCGACGGACCTGGATTTGCTGAATACAAAAGAGAATCAAGAAGAGCTACAGGAAACTATCCAGAAGGACCATCAACTCCCGAAGCCGACGCCAAGTTATTCGAACCAGTGGAATTGGAAAGTATTCAATTGGGAAGAAGTACCGATTACGTAGCTGGATTGATGAGACAAGGTAGTATTCAAAGCCACCAAATCGGAGTATCTGGGGGAAATGATAAGACTACATTCTTTGTTTCTGGAAACTATTTCAAAGATGTAGGGGTAATCCAAAATCAAGACTTTTCTCGCTATACCTTCCGAATCAATTTGGATCACAAGATCAATGATAAAGTAAGAATTGGAACATCCACCTTGGTTTCTTTTAGTGAAAGAAATGGTGAAAACTTCAACCCTATCGGGGGAGCTTTACAGGAAAACCCACTTGGAAAACCTTATGATGATGAAGGAAATCTAATCTTCCTTCCAACCTCTGACGGTTTGAGAACTAACCCATTTGCAGAAGTAGTTCCCGGAGCTCAAGTTGATGAAACGTTCAGAAGAAGAGTATTTAATAGTATTTATCTGAATTGGGAGATTGTCAAAGGCTTGACGTATCGATTGAACTTTGGTCCTGATTTGAATATCGAAAGAAATGGAAGATTCACAGGATCTCAAACTAATGCCAGAAGAGGCGGAGACGCAACTGGTAGCGTAGATGATCGATTCAATTTCAATTATACTTTAGAAAATATTTTGACTTACGATAAGACATTCAATACAGATCACAATATTAATGTGACCTTATTGCAGTCTTTCCAGAAGGATAAATTTGAGCAGAGCTCAATCAGTGTTCTTGGTATCCCTGCTCCTTCACAGCTTTACCATAGACTAGGTGATGCTTCCCAGATCACCGGTGCAAACACTAACCTGGTTGAATGGGCACTTCTTTCTTACATGGCTAGAGTGAACTATGGCTATAAAGGAAAATACCTTTTAACTGGTACAATCCGGGCTGACGGTAGCTCCAGATTCGGTGAAAACAACAAGTTTGGTTTCTTCCCATCTGTGGCATTCGGTTGGAATATGCATCAGGAAGAATTCTTGAAGAACTCCTCTTGGCTGGATCAATTGAAATTCCGAGTTAGCTACGGTTCTATTGGTAATCAGGCGATCACTCCTTACCAGACTCAAGCTTTATTAGGAAGAACCAGCTACGCATGGGATAATACAGCAGCTTTCGGTTATAGACCAAATACAATCGGTAATCCGGATTTGAGATGGGAAACTTCGACCACCTTCAATACTGGTTTTGACTTCGCCATTTTCAAGAACAGAATCTTTGGTACGTTTGAATACTATATAACCAATACTTCTGACCTACTTGCCCCTCAGCCACTTCCAAACTCAACAGGTTTTGGAGGATTCACTACCAACATTGGAGAAACTCAGAACAAGGGTATTGAATTAACTCTATCCACTCTGAACATTGAAAAGGGTGACTTTACCTGGTCAACTGATATCATTTTCACCAGAAACAGAGAGAAAATCGTATCTCTTCCTAATGGAGATGATATCGCAGCAGGCAGATTTATTGGACAGCCACTTACTGTTTTCTATGATTTGAAAAAAGTAGGTATTTGGCAAACCTCAGAAAAAGATTTGGCTGCTAGCTTTGGTGACAAACCAGGTGAAATCAAAGTTCAGGATACCAATGGTGACGGAAGAATCAACTCACTTGACCGTGTAATCCTAGGATCTGCAGTAGCTGATTTTGCAATTGGTATGACCAACCGATTTACTTTCAAAGGATTTGACTTATCCTTCTTTGTGTTCGGAAGATTTGGATCTATGATCAGAAGCCAGTTCCACCAGCAGTTCAATACACTCTTTGGAAGATACAACAACTTGGCTGTGGACTATTGGACTCCAAACAATCCAACCAATCTGTATCCAAGACCAAATCAGAATCAGGAGTTTCCAAAGTATAACTCTTCGATGTCCTTATTTGATGGAACCTTCATCAAAGTCAGAAACATCAACTTTGGCTACAATTTCTCGAGAAGCCTAATCGATAAAATCGGTTTTTCAAGCCTAAGATTGTATTCCAGTATTCAGAATCCATTTATCTTCTCTGAATACAGAAAAGTGCATAAAGGAATCGATCCTGAGACCTTTATTGATGGTGAACAAGGTGTAGAAGGTGGAGTAATCAACGCTAACATCGCTCCTCCTGTAGTTCAATTCACCTTTGGTATCAATGCTAAATTTTAACCAAAAGCACGAAGACAATGAAAAATTCTAATTTAAAATATAAAGTAAGAAACCTGACAAAAGTGGGTGCCTTGGCATTGAGCCTTCTTTTCGCTCAGTCTTGCCAGGATGCGTTGCAGGAAGATGTAATCTCTCAAATCGGTAGTGATTATTTAAATACCGCAAAAGGGATTGATGATGCTGTTGCTGCAGCTTATAGTACCATGAGAATTTGGTATGGTACAGAAAGAGGAAACAATTTCACTGAATTTGGTACAGATATCTACACCAATGGTGCTGATGGTTCATGGAAATTCATGAATACTTATACCAACCAATTTGATTCTCAGAATGGACATGTTCGTGAACTTTGGGATGAATTGTATAGAGGAATCAACACAGCCAATGCTGTGGTTGATCGAACTCCAAATGTCACAGGAATGAGTGAAGCCTTAAAAACTCAACGAGTGGCTGAGGCTAAATTTATTCGGGCTCACCATTACTTCCTTTTGGTTCAGCTATTTGGACCAGTAGAGTTGAGACTTTCTGAGACATTGGTGCCTACCAAAGAAGTTAAGCGAAATTCTGAAGCTGAGGTTTATGCTGCAATTATCAAGGATTTGACAGAAGCAGTGCCTGGTTTGGAAAACAAAAAAGCTTCATCTCAGTATGGACGAGCCACTCAAGCGGCAGCCAGACATTTGTTGGGCAGGGTATATTTGACCAAAGGAACCTCTTCTGCTAAAGCAGGTGATGATTTTGCAAAAGCAGAAACTGAACTAAACGCCGTTGTTACCAATACAGTTGGATTAAAACTTCTTCCTGATTTCGGACAAGTTCATGCTTTTGGTAATGAGATTAATGATGAAGTGATTTGGTCTGTTCAGTATACCAGAAGCCCATTAACCAATGGTGGCGGAAATAACTCTCACGTGTTCTTCCTAATGGAGTATGATACCCAACCAGGTATGCAGAGAGATACTGAAAATGGTCGTCCATTTAAGAGATATAGACCTACTGTGTATGCGATGGAGAAGGTATTCCAGAATCGTGAAAACGACAGTAGATACAAGAAGTCTTACAAGGACACCTACCTTTCTAACAGACCGGGAACTTATAATACTACCTTTGACAACTCTAAAGCGTCTTTGACCTTTGCCACTGGTGACACTACTATGTTCCTTCCTGGATATGAAATGCCAGCAGCAGAAAGAGCAAAAAAGAAGTATCAGGTTTTGGTACCAAGCAGATATGACGAAAAACTGTTCCCAGCTTTGACTAAGCACCTTGATCCAGGACGAGTGGACAGAACTCAGTTTGAAGGTGGTAGAGATTACATTGCAATGCGTTTGGCTGACACGTATCTCCTATTGGCTGAGGCACAATTCCGTCAGAACAAAATAGCTGAAGCCACAGCTACCATCAATGTAGTAAGAAGAAGAGCTGCTTGGCCTGGAAAACAAACCGCTATGGAAATCACCCCTGCTCAAATGACTTTCGAGTTTTTGATGGAAGAAAGAGCAAGGGAATTGACAGGTGAGCAAACCCGTTGGTTGGATTTGAAAAGATGGGGTAATTTGATTGAGAGAGTGAAGCTTTATAATCCACAAGCTGCACCAAATATCAAAGACTTCCATGTATTGAGACCAATTCCTCAAAATCAAATAGACCGAGCTCAGGGGGGAGCTGAAGCATTCCCTCAAAACCCTGGCTACTAAGAGGCTATGGCACATAAAAAAAGGGTCCCGGAAATTCCGGGACCCTTTTTCAATTAAGAAAACCAAAACAAATTATACGACAATGGTTGAAGATCTAATTGTAATATTTGAAGGAATGGTTATTACCTGATTTGGAAGGTCAGGTTGACGGGGTTTGGTTAACTTCTTCATCAGAAGTTTGGCACATTCCTCTCCAATATTAAATGCAGGTTGAGTGATAGTAGTAAGCGAAGGATTCAGAAGACTCGCAATACTAAGATTTGAAAAGAAGCTGATGATTTTAATATCATTTGGGATCCTAAGATGAGTTCTTTTCACTGCGTGATACGTAGCTAGAGCCAATTTTTCAACAGATGACAATATCCCATCAGGTCTATTTGGCCCATCTAATAATTTGCGGATTGATTCAATATTTTCTTCCTCCTCTTGGCAGCAGGTGATATTTAATTGAGGTTCGGGAGATAATCCAGCCTGCTTCAAGGCATCCAAATACCCTCTGTATCTATCTTTGGTAATAGAAAGCTCTTTGGAAAGCATTAAGAATGCAATTTTTCTACATCCTTGCTGGATAAGGTGTTTAGTTCCTTCAAAACCGCTCTCATAGTCATTGGTAATGAATTTGGTAGTAGGGATATCTGAGCAAATCCTATCAAAAAATACCAATGGAAATCCCCTTTCGTGTAATCTCGTCAAATGGGAAATATCGCTAGTTTGACTGGAAACAGACATGATAATCGCATCTGCCCTTCCATTCATTAATAAATTGACAATCTTCTTTTCCCTATCTACATCTTCATGGGTACTATATACCAAAAGATGGTATCCATACTGCTGGGTAATTTCTTCAATCCCGTCGACTACTTTCGAAAAGAAGCTACTCATTCGTTCGGGAATTACCACGGCAATGGTTTTGCTTTTGTTCTCTCTTAGACTTCGAGCAAATGGATTAGGCTGGTAATTCAGCTTTTCGGCCATACTGATCACCTTTTTCTTGGTAGCCTCGCTGATTTCGTAGCTATCATTTAGGGCTCTTGAAACTGTCGAAGGGGAGAGTTTCAACTCAGCAGCCAATTCTTTCAAATTAACTCCAGTATTCATAGATAGATTGGGTTTATTGACCTAAAAGTTGCTTAAAAAATTTAGGTTGTTCAAAATATTAAATTTTTTCCACTTAAATAATATGTGCAAACGTTTCCGATGAAAAAATGAAAACGCATAGGGTTAAAGGATAAATTTAAGCTTAGATAATATACCCAGCTAGCCTACTCATATTGTATATGTTTACTTCTGAAACCAAGAACTCCTTTCTCTCTGAGGATTTTTTACTTCAAAATGAATTTGCCAAGATTCTTTATCACGACTACGCAAAAAACCTCCCAATCATAGATTACCACAATCATCTTCCTCCAGCCGAAATTGCGACAAACAGGAAGTTTGAAAACATCAGTAAAATTTGGCTAGCTGGTGACCATTACAAATGGAGGGCTATGCGGACTTTGGGAATTAATGAGCATTTCATAACAGGGCAGGCTTCTGATCCGGAAAAGTTTGAAAAATGGGCCTATGCCCTACCCTTTACCATGAGAAATCCTCTTTACCATTGGAGTCATATGGAATTGAGGAGATACTTTGGAGTAGAGGAACTTTTGACCCCAAATAATTCAGCTGAAGTTTATTTCAAAACCTCTGAAATGCTTCAGGAGGACAAGTTCCGAGCAAGAGGGCTTTTGGATTCCATGAACGTGGAAGTGGTTTGCTCAACGGATGATCCCATAGATTCATTGGAATTCCATAAGCAATACTTGACTCAGGGAAATAAGCTAGGATTATATCCTGCATTTCGCCCCGATAAGTCCTTCTCTATTGAGAATCCTGAAGCTTATGCTTCTTACTTAAGTAAACTTGGAGAAGTATCCGGAATTGAAGTCAACTCTTTTGAAACATTAATTGAGGCCTTGGCAAATCGGGTAGATTTCTTCCATGCTAATGGATGTAGACTTTCAGATCATGGTTTGGAAAACTTGTATTTCTCGACCAATTCAAAGCTATCCGCAGATGGGATATTGCAGAAGGTACTACGAGGCAATATTCCTAACTCCGAGGAGGTAGAATATTTCAAGCATAAAGTTCTTCGCAAACTTTGCAAAATGTATCACGCCAAAGGCTGGGTACAACAGTTTCATCTTGGAGCCCTGAGAAACACCAATTCAAGAATGTTAAGTACTCTGGGTCCAGATACAGGTTTTGATTCCATTGGGGATTTTGACCAAGCAAAAGCCTTGGCCTCTTTCCTGAATGATTTGGATGCAAAAGATCAATTGGCAAAAACAGTGATCTACAACCTCAATCCTAGAGATAATGAGGTTTTTGCAACCATGATCGGAAACTTCAACGATGGCTCTGTCAAAGGTAAAATCCAATTCGGATCCGGTTGGTGGTATCTTGATCAAAAAGACGGAATGGAAAAACAAATGAATACGCTTTCCAACATGGGACTAATCAGTTGCTTTATCGGAATGCTGACGGATTCCAGAAGTTTTCTTTCCTTCCCCAGACATGAGTATTTCAGAAGAATCCTCTGCAATTTGTTCGGGCAGGATGTAGAGAATGGAGAATTGCCTTGGGATGAAAAATGGCTGGGTAAATTGATCAGCGATATTTGCTACCACAATGCCAAGAATTATTTTGACTTTTCCCCTTCCAATTTCAAGTCTTGATGAAAAAAACTGACCTATTCTCAATTCAAGGAAAAAAAATTGCCTTTTCAGGTGCCACAGGAGTCTTAGGGAAAACCATGGCATTACATCTTGCTTCTGAAGGAGCTGAACTTTTAATCTTGGGAAGAACTCCTGAAAAAGTAAATGAATTAGTAAATGAAATTACCTCTTCAGGAGGTAAGGCTTGGGGTTATTATGCAGATGTAACTGATGAGGAATCAGTTTTAAAAGCAGCCCAAGTCATCGAAGCCCAACATGGCAATTTGGATGTCTTGATTAATTCAGCCGGAGGAAATATGCCAGGTGCAGTGATCCGACCTGACCAAAACTTTCTGGATCTGGACACGGAAGCACTTCGCAAAGTGATGGATTTAAATTATTTGGGAACAGTATTACCCATCAAAGCCCTTCTTCCCTTGATGCTAAAAACCGGAAAGGGAAATATTCTGAACATTAGCTCGATGGCAGCCACAAGACCTATGACCCGTGTGATGGGCTATGCCTCTGCAAAGGCGGCAATCGATAACCTGACCAAGTGGCTTTCGGTGGAACTTTGCCAAAAGCATGGCCCTGGCTTTCGGGTTAATGCGATTGCTCCGGGATTCTTCTTGACAGAGCAAAACAGAACCTTATTGACTGAATCAGATGGAAGTTTAACCCAAAGAGGAACGCAGATAATTTCTCATACCCCAATGAATCGATTTGGAAAACCAGAGGATTTATTGGGAGCACTTCATTGGCTTTGCAGTGATGCTTCATCCTTTGTAACAGGGACAATAGTAGCTGTGGATGGAGGATTCAGCGCCTATTCCGGAGTTTAAAGTTTAAAATGAAAAGTTTAAAGTGGAGAAAAGTCCAAGAGAACTCCATAAATAGTAGCCTTTAAAAAAACATTAAAATTTATTTCCATGAGCATTAAAATGGAACAAACCATGCGTTGGTATGGTCCCAAAGATCCAGTAAGCCTTCGCGATATCAGACAATCAGGTGCTACAGGAATTGTAACTGCACTACACCATGTTCCAAATGGGGAAGTATGGTCTAGAGAAGAAATTCGATTGAGAAAGAATACTATAGAAGAAGCAGGATTAACCTGGTCAGTCGTAGAATCTGTTCCCGTACATGAGAGAATAAAAACCAGAACAGGTGACTATCTCCAACTCATTGAGAACTATAAGGAAACAATCAGAAATCTATCTTCAGAAGGCGTATATACGGTTTGCTACAACTTTATGCCTATTCTGGACTGGACAAGGACTAATCTGGAATACGAGCTTCCCAACGGGGCAAAAGCACTATTGTATGAGAAAAAAGCGGTAGTGGCCTTCGATTTGTTCATTTTGCAAAGACCCGAAGCCTTTCAGGAATACTCCAAAGAGGAAATAGAAGCAACAAAAGCTTATTATGAGGCATTAGCCCCTGAAGCAAAACAATTGATCATTGACAATATCCTGAAAGGCCTGCCTGGTTCAGAAATCGGTTATACAATGGATGAATTCAAGGCCATGCTCAAAACTTATGAAGGAATTGATGCTAAGAAATTAGCTGAACATCTTCGCCTCTTTTTGGATGCCGTTACCCCGGTAGCAGAAGAATCAGGAGTATTTTTGTGCATTCACCCGGATGATCCTCCTTTTTCTTTGTACGGACTTCCAAGAGTGGTAAGTACCGCTGCTGATGCAAGAAGAATTCTTTCCGAAACCCCAAGCCACCACAATGGACTTACTTTTTGTACTGGCTCCTATGGAGTAAGACCTGATAACAACCTTCCTGAAATGGTTAGAGAATTTGGAGATAGAATACATTTTATTCACCTGAGAAGTACCAAAAGAGATGCAGAAGGCAATTTCTACGAGGATAATCACTTGGAGGGAAATGTCCCAATGGTAGAGGTTATTGATGAGATCTTAAAAGCTCAGGAACGAAGAGGAAAAAGTTTGCCGATGAGACCTGATCATGGCCATCAGATGTTGGATGATTTAAATAAAAAGACAGCAAATCCAGGATATACCGCAATAGGTAGATTAAAAGGATTAGCTGAAATACGAGGAGTTGAAGAAGCCTTGCTTTGGATGAAGAAAAAATCCTGAAATTCAGGCATTGACTACACTGCCAAAAATCTGATCTATGAATTCCCCTACAAATCCTTATTTTTGGCAGTAAGTCAAAACCCTTTTGAAAGATTAAATGAAAAGAATTTTAGTAAGTGGCGGAGCAGGATTTTTGGGCAGCCACCTTTGTGATAAGCTTTTGGCTGAAGGCCATGAGGTACTTTGCGTTGATAACTTTTTCACAGGCAGCAGAAGAAATATTTACCATCTTCTTGATAACAAGAGATTTGAATTATTAAGACATGATGTGACTCATCCACTGTATGTGGAAGTGGATGAAATCTATAACCTCGCCTGTCCAGCCTCACCTATCCATTACCAATTTGACCCAGTTCAAACCACCAAAACATCTGTGATTGGTGCAATGAATATGCTTGGATTGGCAAAAAGATTAAAAATCAAAGTTTTACAGGCTTCAACCTCGGAGATTTACGGTGATCCTGAAATACATCCTCAGCCAGAATCTTACCGCGGTAATGTAAATACATTGGGTCCAAGAGCCTGCTACGATGAAGGCAAAAGATGCGCTGAAACCTTATTCTTTGATTACCACAGACAGCATGGAGTGGCGATCAAAGTGATGCGAATCTTCAATACCTATGGTCCAAGAATGCATCCAAATGACGGAAGGGTGGTTTCCAACTTTATCGTCCAGGCATTGAAAGGTCAGGACATCACGATTTATGGTGATGGTAAGCAGACTCGCTCGTTTTGCTATGTCGATGACAATATAGAAGGGATGTATAAACTCATGAATTCCAGAGCTGGATTTACAGGGCCAGTGAACATCGGAAATCCTGGAGAGTTCACCATGCTTGAGTTAGCTCAACTGGTAATTGAATTGACCAACAGCAAGAGTAAATTGGTATTTATGCCTCTTCCTCAAGATGATCCTTTGCAAAGAAAACCTGTAATCGATCTAGCCAAGAAAGAATTGGATTGGGAACCAAAAATCCCTTTGAGAGAAGGACTGATAAAGACGATAAGTTATTTTGATCAAATTCTGAAAGAAGGATAAAAACAAAAGACCGCCGATAAGCGGTCTTTTGTTTGGAAAAAAGCCTTAATTCTATTTCTTTAGGGAATAAACCCAAGTTTCTCACTCTGTAGTGAAGCCTAGTTTACATGGATAAGAGTATTCGAATTCTAATTTTCTCTTTTTTCAGCCTATTTTCTCTTGGCGCATTAGCCGTCGCCATCTACCAACCATATCAAACAGAAAATGTGAATGATTCTAATTTGAATCTTTTTGAATCAGAGGAAGAATTCTCTAGCTCCGAATCTACAATTCCTATTTCAGAAGAGCTGCCAGAAATTTCAGGACTTCCAAAAATAAAAGGGAGACTAGAAAAAGATGTTTATGAGGATCACCTTCTAGCTGCGGAAGAAAATGGCGTGGGATTAATTGATAACGAATGGGAACTCTATCAATTGCTAACCGACGAGGTCTTGGTAGAAGTGAATAAAGGCTCAGGATATCGAGTCGAATCTTTAACCTACAGTCACCCCTATGTTACCCAACATTCTAAAAAGGTTTTGGAGGAGATTGGGCAGATGTATGAGGTTCTTGCTGGAGAAGGAAATTTTTTCACCGTTTCCTCGGTCACGCGCACCATGGGACAGCAGAAAAATCTTAAAAAAAGAAATAGAAACGCCACTGCAGGAAACAGCTCCCATTCATATGGGGTGTCATTTGACATTTCTTATATTCGATTTAATGGGGTGAGAAACTTTGATCAAAAGGCGCAGAAACATTTGGAAACTGTCCTTAACCACTTCCAAAAAACCAATAAAATTTATGTGATCAAGGAAAGGAAACAATCTTGCTATCACATTACTGTACGATAATTTTATCCTAAAGACCTAAACCAAAAAAGACCGCCTCTAAGCGGTCTTTTTTAATTCTGTCTTCGGTCTTTTAACTCATCAATAGCCCAAAGTCTTGAGCATGCTTTCTTCTGTTTGGTCTTTTGCAAAAAGCCAATGTCTTACCTTTCCATTTTCATCTCGGTCGATAAGCACATGCTTTGGAGCTGGGATTAAACAATGCTGAATTCCACCATATCCACCCAAAGACTCTTGGTAAGCTCCTGTGTGGAAGAATCCGATGTATTGTTTTTTACCCGCTTCGATTTTTGGAAGATAAATATTGAATTGATGGGCTTCAGAGTTGTAGTAATCCATGCTGTCACATGTCAACCCACCTAGAGAAATATTGTGGTATTCCTCATCCCAATTATTCACAGCCAGCATAATATATTTCTGATTCAATCCCCAACTATCGGGAAGTTGGGTGATAAATGAACCGTCAATCATATACCAAAGCTCCTTATCATTTTGGAGTTTTTCTTCCAGTACTGAATACAAAACAGCACCACTTTCACCTACAGTATAGCTTCCAAACTCGGTGAAAATATTAGGTTCTACCGTGTTGTTTTTGGCACACATCCACTTGATGTTTTTGACAATTTGATCAGCCATATAGGCGTAGTCATAGTCGAAAAACACGTTGGTTTTAATAGGCCAGCCACCTCCGATATCCATTGAGTCAAGGCTAGGTGCCACACGCTTCAATTCGACGTATTTCTGAATGAATCGCGTCAATTCAGACCAGTAATACGCAGTATCTCTAATGCCTGAATTGATAAAGAAGTGAAGCATCTTAAGACTCACCTTAGGATTGTCTTTGATTTTTTCCTCGTACAGACTGATGATATCATTGTATCTAACACCCAATCTGGAGGTATAAAAACCGAACTTTGGCTCTTCGTCTGCTGCTATTCGAATTCCTACTTGAAATGGAACATTGACGTGCTCGAGGTAATAATCGATCTCTGTGAGGTTATCCAAAATAGGAACGCAATTGAATCCATCATTTAACAGTTCAGAAATGTATTGCTTGTACTTTTCTCTTTTGAACCCATTGCAAATGATGAATGTCTCTTTTGTGATTTTCCCCTTTTCAAAAAGACTTCTTACCAAAGGAATATCAAAGGTTGAGGAAGTCTCGATA
The DNA here is from genome assembly GCF_004362805.1 of Algoriphagus boseongensis. GTDB lineage: Bacteria > Bacteroidota > Bacteroidia > Cytophagales > Cyclobacteriaceae > Algoriphagus > Algoriphagus boseongensis. Next base: position 581,181 of record NZ_SNYF01000005.1, on the reverse strand, counting down.
TGAATATTATTCTTCAGAGCTTCATCCAAGACAAAGCTGAAATGAGAGGATTTGGTGCAATAGCAATAGGTATAATCGCCTTGATAATTGTGATTTTTGATTGCATCGGAAAAATACTTCTTAGCATTTTGGATGTTTTCAGAAATCTTGGGCAGATAGGTCAACTTTAAGGGAGTCCCGTAGGTCTCGATGATTTCCATCAAATTGACTCCGTTGAAGAAAAGCTCATTGTTTTCAACATGGAATTCTTTGGTAGGAAAATCAAAAGTCTGCTCTATCAGATCAATGTATCTGTTCATTTATCGAGGGATTAAATCAAGTATCAAGGGTGCAAAAATTGCTCTTTTATTGGGGTATATCAAATGAATTGGGGACAAATGATAGATTCAATTCCATGCACTGCTAAACTATTTTTCACGATTTCATTCCAATGCACTTAAGTAAAATCGAAAAAAATAAAGGAATGTTCGAAATGTTTTTTGCACATAAGAGATGATTAAAAATGAAAAACGTGGCTTTTTGAGTAGGTTTGCGGGGATTTTAAGCCCAAATAACTAATAAGTACCCGAGATGAGAAAGATTAAATTGGTCGAAGTGCGATCAGAAATTGCTGCAGGTACCAGAGGAGCTAGTTTAGGTGTAGATGCTTTGAAGATTGCTAGTCTGGATAAAAAGTCAAATTTCTTCACCCAGTTTGACCCTATTAATGTTCCAGACGCCAATAGTTTTCTCTGGAAAGGGAATAAGTTTCCACACGCCAAATACATAGATGGAGTCTACCAAGTTCTAAAAAATGTATACTCCACGATTGAATCTTTAAGACTGGAAAAGAAATTTCCGATCGTCTTAGCCGGGGACCACAGTACTGCTGCTGGTACAATCATGGGAATCAAAGGTGCACATCCAGAAAAGCGATTGGGAGTAATTTGGATTGATGCACATGCTGATTTGCATACTCCATATACTACTCCATCAGGAAATATGCATGGGATGCCTCTGGCTATGGTTACCCAATTGGACAATAAAGAATGCCAGGTAAATACCCCAAGTGCAGAGACAATTACCTATTGGGAGAAAATCAAGAAGATCGGAGGAGATCATCCAAAAATCTACCCAAAGGATATTGTTTTTATTTCTGTAAGAGACACTGAATCTCCTGAAGATCAATTGATTTCGAAAAATGGAATCAAAAACTTTAGCACAGCCGAAGTTCGTTCTTTGGGTGTTAGCAAAGTAGCTCAACAGGCATTAGAGATCCTAAAAGATTGCGAGCAAATCTACATTTCCTTCGACGTGGATAGTTTGGATAGTTCCATTTCTGTAGGAACAGGAACTCCTGTCCCCGACGGCCTGACCGTGGAAGAAGCAATACAGCTCAATGCTGAATTAATTAAGGATAAAAGAGTTTGCTGCTGGGAAATCGTGGAAGTAAATCCAACTCTGGATACTGAAAATACTATGGCTGAAATTGCCTTTGAAGTGCTTGAAATCACCACCAATTCCTTGGTTGATAATTTCTAAACATCCTTGAGGTAGTTTGAGGAAGAAACGGAAATAGTTAGGCTAAATAAGGCTAACTCCCTAGTTTTGCAGCTTACAAAATTGATTTGATCCGATTTCGATCTTGATCGAAATTCATCTGGAAAGAACATGACTATACAAGATTCTATTTGTCAAGGCATTCAACTCGCCTTCCAAAATATATACAACCACGATCTTCCTTTGGAGCAGATAAACCTAGCTCCTACCAAAAAGGAATTCGAAGGTAGTTACACCTTTGTGGTTTTTCCTTTTCTAAAAATCAGCCAAACCATTCCTGAAAATACCGCTAATCAGATTGGTGAATATTTGAAGGCAAATGTTCCTGCAGTTGTTGATTTTAATGTGGTAAAAGGGTTTTTGAACCTTGTATTAAACCAAAGAGTTTGGGTTGACCTTTTTCAGGAGCTTTATTCGAATGAGTCTTTTGCTCAACTTCCAAAAAATGGGCAAAAAGTCATGGTGGAATACTCCTCTCCCAACACCAACAAACCCTTGCACCTGGGCCATCTTAGAAATAATTTTCTAGGCTATTCAGTTGCAGAAATTCTGAAGGCAAATGGATATGAGGTAATTAAGGCCAATTTGGTAAATGACCGAGGAATCCACATTTGCAAATCAATGGTTGCTTACCAGCATTTTGGAAATGGGGAGACGCCTGAATCTTCAGGCCTAAAAGGTGATCACTTGGCCGGTAAATATTATGTTCTTTTTGATCAGGAATACAAAAAACAAATCAAGGAACTAGTCGAGGCGGGGCAAACAGAAGAGGAAGCGAAGAAAAACGCCCCAATCATCCTTGAAGCTCAAGAAATGCTGAGAAGCTGGGAAGCTGGGGACGAGGCTGTGGTTTCTTTGTGGAAGAAGATGAATTCTTGGGTTTACGAGGGCTTTGATGCCACCTATAAAAAGATGGGGGTAGACTTCGATAAGTTTTACTACGAGTCTGACACCTATCTTCTCGGAAAAGACATTGTCGAAGAAGGCCTTTCAAAAGGTGTATTTTTCAAAAAAGAAAACGGTTCAGTTTGGGTAGATCTTACGGATGAAGGCTTGGACGAAAAGCTCGTACTTCGAGGTGACGGAACTTCAGTCTACATCACCCAAGACATGGGGACTGCCGATTTGAAATACAAGGATTTCGGTTTAGATAAATCCGTATATGTAGTTGGTAATGAGCAGGATTATCATTTTGATGTCTTGTTTAAAATCATGCGAAAATTAGGCCGTTCTTATGGCCCAGGTCTTTACCATTTATCTTATGGAATGGTGGATTTGCCTACCGGGAAAATGAAATCTCGGGAAGGAACTGTGGTAGATGCTGATGATTTGATTCAGGAAATGATCGACACAGCAGAGCATCACACCAAAGAATTAGGCAAAATCGAAGGGTTCACCGAAGAACAAGCTGCTGAATTGTATGAAATTTTAGGCTTGGGAGCTTTGAAGTATTTCCTTCTCAAAGTGGATCCAAAAAAACGCATGCTTTTTAATCCTCAGGAATCCATTGAATTCCAGGGATACACAGGTCCGTTTGTTCAATATTCCCACGCTCGGATTGCTGCGATTCTAAGAAAAGCAGAACAAATTGGAGTAGATTATCAGAAAGCTGATTTTTCAGCAATTCAGGACTTGGCAGAGTCAGAAACCGCTTTAATTCAGGTTTTGAATGATTTTCAACGTAAAATCAAACTTGCTGGGGATGAATATTCTCCTTCTGTAATTGCCCAATATCTATTTGAGGTAGCCAAGGAATACAACAGGTTTTATGCTGAGGTCCCTATATTCCATGAAAAAGATCAGGCTATCTTGGCATTCCGTGTTGCATTATCTGCTCACACGGCGAAAACAATCAAAAAAGGGATGAGTTTGTTAGGTATTCAAGTACCAGAAAGAATGTAACCATGAAAACACTTCTAGTAATCTTCAGTATTGTCTTATTTGCCTGTGGCAAAACTCTAGAGAGACCTAAAGACTTGGCAAACTTCCACCCTTCTTACGACCAAACTATGGAAAGCTCATTTTACAATTTCAAAATGAAGGATATCAACGGAAAAGAAGTTGATTTCTCTTCTTTTAAAGGAAAAAAACTTTTGTTGGTGAATGTGGCTTCTAAGTGCGGCTATACCAAGCAATACGCTCAACTTCAAGAACTTAATGAAACCTATGGAGATAAAGTGGTGATTTTAGGGTTCCCAGCGAATAATTTTGGTGGGCAAGAACCAGGAAGCAATGAAGAAATCAAAGCCTTCTGCGATACTGAGTTTGGAGTGACTTTTCCTATGTTTGAAAAAATCTCGGTAAAAGGTTTTGACAAGCATCCACTTTACAGATGGCTTTCAGATGCTTCCCAAAACGGTTGGAACAATGAGGAGCCTTCTTGGAATTTCTGCAAATACTTCATCAATGAGAAAGGAGAACTTGTCAAATTCTTCCCTTCCGCCGTCAACCCACTTGACGAGGAGATTCTTAAATTGATCGAGGCCTGATTCAATCAAGTAGTTTGAAAAGAGAAATTAAAACCAAAAAAGAAGCCTGGCTGCATGCAGTCAGGCTTCGTACTTTGCCATTGGCCTTAGCCAGCATCTTTGCAGGATCTTTTTTGGCGGCTTGGAAAGATTCCTTTCGATGGGAAATATTCGTTCTTGCCTCCTTGACTACTATTTTCCTTCAAATCCTTTCTAACCTTTCCAACGACTACGGAGACACTGTCCATGGAGCTGATTCAGCAGAGAGGCAGGGACCAGTCCGTGCTGTCCAATCAGGGTTGATTTCCTTGAAAGAGATGAAGCGAGCCATGTATCTTTTTGGTCTGCTCTCCTTGATCTCAGGATTGCTGTTAATCTTTCTTGCCGTTCAAGACTTAAAAATATTTCTTCTTTTTCTGGGATTGGGCCTAGCGGCTATTTGGGCGGCAATCACTTATACTTCAGGGAAAAATCCATACGGATATGCTGGCTTGGGCGATCTCTCGGTATTTCTCTTTTTTGGCCTTTTGGGCGTATTGGGAACTTACTTTTTGCACAGTCTTAGCTTTGAACCCTTGACCATTTTTATCGCCATATCATTAGGCTGTTTTAGTACAGCTGTGCTAAACATCAATAATATCCGGGACATTGAATCTGATAAGAACGCCGGCAAAAAATCAATTCCTGTTCGAATCGGACGTGACAAAGCTGTCCAATACAATTGGGCTTTACTCGCTTCAGGGTACTTATTTCTTATTGTGTTTGCGGTCTTGAGTAAAGAACATCTTTCCCTACTCGCTGCGCTGGCTTGGCTATTAATGATGAAAGTGGGATATGGTGTCCAAAACGCCCAATCATCTGCTGAAACAGATCCATATTTGAAAAAAATGGCCATGAGCACCTTGCTTTGGGTAATTCTTTTTGGAATAGGCTTACTTTTTTAGGAAAACCTGATAAAAATTCTTTTTCCCTTGTCCATTTTGGCTAATTTGGTAATATCTAATCACTAAAGCTATGATCAAAGTTCTTGTACCTTATGACTTTTCAGAACCCTCAAATTATGCGTTAAACTTCGCCAAAAGTTTAGGCTCTAATTATCCCCAATTTGAACTTAACCTCCTTCATGTGATCGAAACTCCAGTTGCCACGGGTATGAGCACCATGGGTGGAGGTTTGGATACAATTCCTGATTTTGAAAATCAAGTTTTCTTCTTGGAACTTATTGAAAGAAGAAAAAAGCAATTTGCCGAATTGGAAAAACAGCACAAAGACTCTGGTTATGCATTTCATACCAAAATTGTCTTAGGAAATGTTTTTAAAGGAATTTCCGAATCAGTTGCAGAGCAGCATCCTGATTTGATAATCATGGGTTCAAAGGGGGCTACAGGGCTCGAAGAGGTTTTGGTCGGAAGCAATACAGAAAAGGTCGTTCGTACCGCAAACTGTCCAGTAATCACGATTAAGGCTGAAACTGATATTACCAAAATGAAAAAGGTGGTATTCGCTTCAGATTTTAGAGATACAGATAATGAAGTAGCTTCCAGATTTAAGAGAATTCAAGAGCTTTTCAATGCTGAATTCTATTTTGTGATCGTTAATACTCCAGGGAACTTTGAAACCACCAGAGAAGCAATTGCGAGAATTAAAGCGTATGTTCAAAAGCACAAATTCCAAAATGTAAAGGCTGAGATCTACAATTCTCTTTCCGAAGAGTCAGGAATCTTGGAATTTGCAGATGACATAGATGCGGACCTTATTGCAATGACCACTCACGGGAGGACCGGGTTAATTCATTTGATCACGGGCAGTATTGCTGAGGATGTGGTCAATCATTCTAAAAGACCGGTATGGACTTTTAAGAGATAAAATTCTAAAATGAGTAAAAAAAATAACGACTGGAAAAAGCGCGACTGCGTGGTGTATTCTACTAGTAATGATTTTGAATACAATTACGACGCTGACGATACCCAAGAAACCCTCCCCCCTTCCCAGCAAAAGCTCAAAGTCATGCTGGACAAAAAGGCAAGAGCTGGAAAGCAAGTCACTTTGATCGAAGGTTTTGTTGGAAATGAAGAAGACTTAAAAGAGCTCGGCAAACTCCTAAAGACCAAATGTGGCGTTGGAGGATCTGCAAAGGACGGTGAAATCTTAATCCAAGGAGACCATCGGGACAAAGTTCTCCAAGTATTACTCCAAGCAGGGTACGGAGCCAAAAAATCTGGCGGATAAATTCAAGAAAAAAAGCAAGGCTAAATGACCTTGCTTTTTTTATATCCCTACTTTTCTCCTTCTATTTCGTGAACTAATTCTTCATACCAAGCTTCTCCGTATTTCCTTACCAAGGCATCTTTTAAAAATCGATATAAAGGAACCTGAAGACTTTTTCCTAACTGGCATGCAGGATCACAAATATGCCATCGGTCGTAATTCAAAGCATCAAATTGATCGTATTTAGTAACCCGGATTGGATAAAGGTGGCAGGATATCGGTTTTTTAAAATTGATTTTTCCATCCAGATACGCTTGCTCAATCCCACATTTCAAAATGCCTCTTTCATCATAAAGGGCATACGCACATTCTCGGTTCTCCCCTATAGTTGGGGTGCCCTTATCCCCATCTTTATCGATTACCCAGGTGCCAGATTGCTCAATTACCTTTCTTCCCTCCTCAGTAATGTAATCTTTTACAATGGGATAAATCTCTTCAAGGATTTTGGTTTCATTTTCTTCCAATGGCGCCCCAGCATCTCCTTCAACGCAACAAGCTCCTTTACAAGCTTCTAAATCACAAACGAAGAAATGGTCCTTGATATCTTCAGACAAAACCGCATTTCCTACCAAAATCATAACAGCTTCAATTTTGGGTAAAGGTAAAGAATTCTTTTCTTGACAGGTTTAAGGCTAGGTGGAATAGGGACAAAAAAGAACCGCCCCTTTCGGAGCGGCTCAACCCAGCACTATGAAGAAAGGCAATTTTTTTACCTTTTGAATAGAAAACAGGGAAGGAGAGAATATGTTTCTAAATGGTTGATTTTTTTTTGATTTTTTTTCAGAAAAGGGATTTAAGACTTTTTTAAAAAACTGAATTATGAAAATTACCGTACTTTGCATCGTGCAAGTCGGCTTGTCGCCTCAGTTCGATTTTATCGGATTGGGGAGGAAAGTCCGGGCAACAAAGAGCGCCATACTTCCTAACGGGAAGGGTATTTACCGGTGACGGAAAATATACAGACAGTGCCACAGAAAATAAACCACCGTAGGCTTGTCTTACGGAAAGGGTGAAAAGGTGGGGTAAGAGCCCACCGCCCCGACAGTGATGAAGGGGGCACGGCAAACCTTATGGGTTGAAAGATCAAATAGGCCCCGGGCAAAGAGCTGCTCGTTCGATTTTCGCTTCGGCGAAATTCCGGGGTGGGTAGATCGATAGAGTTCTGGTGTGAATCAGAATCGAGATAAATGGCAAGCCTTTCCTGAATTTCAGGAAAGACAGAACCCGGCTTATAGACTTGCACTTTTTTACTTATTTTACGCTATGCCAAAAATTCTGATAATTGACGACGAACGGTTTATCCGTGCCTCCTTGAAGGAGATTTTAGAATACGAAAAATTTGAAGTTTCCGAAGCTCAGGATGGAGAAGAGGGTCTTCAAAAAATCAAAGAGGAAGATTTTGATGTAGTCCTTTGCGATGTAAAAATGCCTAAAATGGACGGAATTGAGGTTTTGGATCAGGCTAAAGCCCTTGAAAAATCTCCTCAGTTCATTATGATTTCGGCACATGGAAGCATTGAGACTGCGGTTGAGGCAACCAAAAAAGGAGCGTTCGATTTTATCCCAAAACCTCCTGACTTGAATCGTCTTTTGTTGACTGTTCGAAATGCCTTGGAAAAGAAAAATCTGGTAACTGAGACCAAGGTTTTGAAAAAGAAGCTTTCCAAAAAATTGGATATGGTCGGAGAGTCGCCTGCCATAGCCAGAGTAAAGGATACGATCGAAAAAGTGGCACCTACCGATGCAAGAGTTCTGATTACTGGACCGAATGGAACTGGTAAAGAATTAGTAGCGCATTGGATTCATCAAAAAAGCAATAGATCCTCGGCTCCTTTTGTAGCTGTAAACTGTGCGGCCATCCCTTCCGAATTGATTGAATCGGAACTATTTGGTCATGAAAAGGGGGCATTTACTTCAGCGCATAAACAGCGCGCTGGTAAATTTGAACAAGCACAAGAAGGGACACTTTTCCTAGATGAGATTGGAGATATGTCTCTTTCTGCTCAATCAAAGGTTTTACGTGCACTTCAGGAAAACCTGATCAACCGAGTCGGAAGCGACAAAGACATCAAAGTGGATGTAAGAGTTCTAGCCGCCACTAATAAAGACTTAAAGAAAGAAATTGAGGCCGGAAGATTTAGAGAAGACCTTTATCACAGGCTTAGTGTCATTTTGATTCAGGTACCAGCCTTAAAAGAAAGAAAAGAGGATATACCGCTTTTAGTAGAAAAATTCCTGGAAGATATCGCTCAGGAAAATGGTGATGTGAAGAAAGGCATAACCAAAGATGCTCTTGAAAAATTGCAGGAATTCCCTTGGACAGGAAATATCAGAGAATTAAGAAACGTCGTAGAACGGCTCGTAATACTAGGCGAATCAAAAATCAGTTTGGAGGATGTAAAAAAATATGCTGACTATTGAGGTCAGCATATTTTTTAGCCATTGCTTTTTGCCGAAACAGGTGCTTTGGCGTATGCCGGGCAAGGCTTGCTAGAAGCACAAGCTCCTAATGCTAAAATTCCGATGACTAGTGCTATTGAGGCAATTCTTTTCATAAATTAAATTTTTAAGCTGATCAAATATGTCTAATAATTTTTAAGATAGCAATTACTGCACCAACAAGTTACAACCCCTGATCTCGGAATTATCAAATCTCCCAAGGACTTCCAAAAGTCCATTTTCATCAATCCTTCCCAAATCCTGTGTTTCTATAAACGAACAAGTTTGAAAATTAGCCAAGTCGATCACATTAATTCCACCATTTGATCGATTTGACCAACTCAAAGGATCATTCACATCTCGAAGGAATATTCTCATACTGGGAGGCAAAGTAAATTTACCATCTCCCCTTGAATAGGCTTGCGAGGTTAATTCAGTCATTCCATACTCAGAATGAATTTTTTCTACTTTAAAAAAGGCGGTCAAGATATCATGAACTTCCTCTCGGATCATTTCTTTTCTTCTCCCCTTCATTCCTCCTGTTTCCATGACAATTAAATTTTCCATTCGGGAGAATTCTTTTCCGGATTCTGCTAAATCCAGTAAGGCAAAAGTGACTCCTAATAAGATCACCTTTCTAGAATCACTTTTCAGCAGAGATAGGCATTCCAATAATTCATCTTGGTTGTACAGATAAAATCCGGAAAATGAGGAATCTGATTTTTCGATAAAAAACTTTGCCATCGAGACCAAACTACTTCCAGGCCTCTCCAAATATGCAGGTAAAAGAGCCAGAACGTGATAATCCTGAATATTCCCATAAACGCTTTGGAAAATTCTCAAAGCATGCTCCAGATACCATTGTTCTGACCAATAATAATGCTTGCTGGTTGTCATCCCTGTTGTTCCACTACTCGAAAAATATCCTTCAAAATCCTCTTGATTCCCACAGATTACCTCATGGTCTTTGAAAAAACGAATGGGTAAAAAAGGAATTTTTTCCAGACTTTTTACACTTGAAGGATCTATGCCTCTCGCAGAGATATAGCTTTTATAGACTGGATTAGATGCAGCTTGATAATGAAAAATATCCAAAGCCAGTTTTTCAAATTCCTCGGAATCGACGGTTTTGATTCTTTCTGAAAAACTTTTGGCATTTTGCATCGTTTTATATTTTGCGTTTTACCGAGGAAAAAACTTACCTTAATTTTCGGAAGTAAATTTACCTTTAGCTCATGCGATTAAAAAACTATTCGGGATTAATCTTGGTCATAGCAACTGCTTGGACTTCCTGTATTAGCCCACCGGAGAACTTCCCAAGTACTCCAGAAATCACTTTTTCAGAAATTGAGTATGTACCCACATCGGCTCAAGATTCTTTGATTATCAGCGTGAAATTTAAAGATGCGGAAGGAGATTTAGGTTTGTCTTCTACAGATATCAATCCTCCCTACAATCCACTTACTTACAAAAGAGATGTGATTGGAAATCTAATAACCTATTCCAAAAGACCGCCAGAGGCTCCAAATTACAATCCTATTGACTGGGTCATTGACCCGATCATTAATAATACAATCATTAAAGACACGGTTTGGGTGGAACAAAATGAGAATCAGTACAATATTTTCGTACGATTCTACATCAAAAGAAATGGAAGATTTACTGAGTTCAGATGGCAAAACCCTCCTTTCTATACCACTTTTAATGGCCGCTTCCCGAGAGTTTTAAATTCTGAAGAAGGACAACCTGTGGAAGGAACCATAAAATATAGAATGCTTTCCTCTGGTTGGGAGTCAATTTTTAGAAATGACACGATACGGGTCGATGTGGAAATTCAAGACAGGGCTTTGAATAGAAGTAATGAGGTAGCTAGTCCAGAGGTAACCTTGAGGCAGATCACCAGAAAATAAATTAAAAGAGGCAGTGAAATTTCACTGCCTCTTTTAATTTATAGAGAAGGATACTTACTTGGGTTTGCTTCGTGCATCATTTGGTAGGCCTTTTCCACCACATCCTCTACACTAGGCTTGGAGAAATAGTCTCCATCAGATGAATAGGCTGGTCTATGTGCTTGCGCAGCAAGAGTCTGTGGATCAGAATCCAAAAATCTGAATATTCCTTGGTTATCCATAGCCTGCTGAAGCATGTAGGCAGAAGCCCCTCCAGGGACATCCTCATCAGCGAATATCACTCGATTTGTTTTCTTAATGGACTCTCCAATGACTCCAAAAGAATCAAATGGAAGAAGTGTCTGAACATCAATTACCTCAGCAGAAATTCCTAATTCCTCAAGTTCATGCGCAGCTTCCATTACGATTCTACACATACTTCCATAAGTCACTAAAGTCAAATCACTTCCTTCTCTCAGGATTTCTGGTTTTCCAAGTGGAACAGTATACTCACCTATGTTATGAGGAAGTCTTTCTTTCAATCGGTAACCATTCAAGCACTCAATCACAATTGCAGGTTCATCAGATTCTAAAAGAGTCTTGTACATACCCGCAGCTTGAGTCATATCTCTCGGAACGCATACCATCATTCCTCTCAAACTGGAAAGTATCATTCCCATTGGAGAACCTGCATGCCAAACTCCTTCCAATCTGTGACCTCTAGTCCGTACAATCAAAGGCGCTTTTTGACCACCCTTTGTTCTGTAGTTCAGAGAAGCTAGATCATCAGAAAGCATTTGAAGTCCATACAATAGATAATCCAAATATTGAATCTCTGCTACAGGTCTAAGTCCTCTCAATGCAGTGCCTATCCCTTGGCCAATAATTGTACACTCACGAATTCCGGTATCTGTAACTCTCCATTCACCATGCTTAGCCTGAAGACCGGCAAAAGCCTGATTCACGTCGCCAATTTTTCCTACATCCTCGCCAAAGGCAAAGAATCTTGGATCATTACTCAGTGTGTAATCAAAAAATGACTGCAAAACTTCTCTTCCATCTACCAAAGGAGACTTGTCGTCCACTTTTGCTGAAACTTCTTTTACTTTCAGGGCAGACCAATCGGATTCACTATACAGTTGACTGCTATATCGATCATGGTTTTTATCCTTTTGGGATTCATACCATGCTTTCAACTCAGACTTTACTGCATCAGAATCATTTCTCAATAGCATCAAAGCCTTTCTTACTGAACTGATCACATCCTTTCGAATAGGATTGATACTCTTAGAAAGATCCTCAGCCAAAGGGAGCAAATGAGTTTTTTCGACACTTGCCTCAGCTGCAGCTTTGATTAAGCTAACTGCTTGTTGTAATTCAGATTTGATTTCTCCGGAAAATTCAGCCCAAGCAGCATCTTTCTGCTTTTTAACATCAATCTTCTCTTCGGCGTCAATTTTATCTAGCTCTTCAGCAGTGGCAATACCATTGGAAATAATGTATTCTCTAAACTTCTGAATACAATCCCAATCCTTTTCCCACTGAAGTCTTTCTGCTGATTTATATCGCTCATGAGATCCTGAAGTAGAATGACCTTGAGGCTGGGTCATTTCATCCACATGAATCAAAACGGGAACATGCTCATTTCTGGCAATTTTCCCAGCATAATTGAATGCATTTACCAAGGCCTCGTAATCCCAGCCTTTGACTTTGATTATTTCAAATCCCTTTTCAGCCTCTGTTCTCTGAAATCCCATCAAAACTTCAGAAATACTCCCTTTAGTCGTATGGAATTCCTGAGGGACGGAAATACCAAATCCATCATCCCAAACTGAAATTACCATAGGTACCTGGAGTACACCTGCAGCATTAATGGACTCGAAAAACATCCCCTCTGAAGTGGATGCATTACCAATAGTACCCCAAGCGACTTCATTTCCATGGTTTGAAAACTTAGACAATTCGCTTAGATCTGGATTTTCCCTAAAAAGCTTGGATGCATAGGCCAATCCAAGAAGCTTTGGCATCTGGGCAGCAGTCGGAGAAATATCCCCTGCTGAATTATACATTTTGGTAAGATCTTTCCAAGTACCATCCTCATTGATGGAACGGGTTGCAAAGTGACCATTCATGAGACGACCTGCACTTGCAGGTTCAGCTTCTACATTGGTATGAGCATACAGCTGAGCAAAATATTGCTGAACTGTCAGCTCGCCAATGGCCATCATGAATGTCTGATCACGATAATATCCTGATCTAAAATCACCAAGTTGGAAGGCTTTGGCCATAGCAATCTGGGCAAGCTCTTTTCCGTCTCCGAAGATTCCGAATTTGGCTTTTCCCATGAATACTTCTTTCCTTCCCATCAGAGAAGCATGTCGGCTTTTGACAGCAATTCTGAAATCTCTCAACACATCTTCTCTTTGGATAGAAGTAGTGGCACCTTCTTTTTCCTGTGATTTCAATGGCATAAAGGGTAATTTACTTTAAAGTTACTTTGGGTCGTAGTATGGGGTTTGTTCAAAAATAACCAAAAACCTTTGATGTACAAATTTCATTTTTGATTCATATCAGTCAATAATTCTGATGAATTTGATTTAATTCAGTTTTTAAAAAATTTAATTTCTATAAATTAGATTTTTACAAATATTTATACCGCAAATTGATTTAATCACCTTCGCAATTATTTTAATTTTTTCAGAAAAAATTTTTCAAAATTTTAAATTTTAAAACTTGAAATTTTAAAATTTTCTAGACGATTTAGATTTTAAAAAAAATAATATTTTGATTTTAAACTTTATACCAAATCAATACCAAATACTATTTTTATTTTTGATTAAAAACAATCATCTCCTTTTATCTTTGCGAAGAATATTAAAAAACCCAAACAAAAAGAGCCATGATAATAGGTGTTCCTAAGGAAATCAAGAACAATGAAAATCGGGTAGCCTTGACCCCTGCGGGTGCAAAAGAACTGGTCAAAAGAGGTCACTCCGTATATGTACAGAAATCTGCTGGAGAAGGAAGCGGATTCTCTGATGCTGAGTATGAAGCAGCTGGTGCCCAGATTCTACCGACCATTGAAGCAACTTACGAGATTGCAGAAATGATCATGAAGGTGAAAGAACCAATTGAGCCTGAATACAAGCTCATTAAAGAAAATCAGCTGTTGTTCACCTATTTCCATTTTGCTTCTTATGAGCCTTTAACCAAAGCTATGGTAGAAAGCAAGGCGGTTTGTTTGGCTTATGAAACCGTAGAAAAAGCAGATAGAAGCTTACCACTCCTAGTTCCAATGTCTGAAGTAGCTGGAAGAATGGCTATTCAAAAAGGTGCTAATTACCTAGAGAAGCCTTTGGGCGGAAGAGGAATTTTGCTAGGTGGAGTACCGGGTGTATTGCCTGCTAAGGTTTTGATCCTTGGTGGTGGTATCGTGGGAACACAAGCTGCTTGGATGGCTGCAGGTTTAGGAGCGGACGTGACTATCATGGACGTGTCTCTTGCCAGAATGAGATACTTAGCTGATGTAATGCCAGCAAACGTAAAGACCATGATGTCTAATGAATATAATATCCGTGAAATGATCAAGCATGCTGACCTTATCGTAGGTGCAGTATTGATTCCTGGAGCAAAAGCTCCTCACTTGATCACCAGAGATATGTTGAAGGACATGAAAAAAGGCACTGTGTTGGTAGACGTGGCTGTGGATCAGGGAGGTTGTATCGAAACATGTAAGCCAACTACTCACGAGAATCCTACATTTATCATTGATGATGTAGTTCACTACTGTGTGGCCAACATGCCAGGTGCTGTTCCTTATACTTCTACTCTTGCCCTGACCAATGCTACTTTACCATATGCCATTCAATTGGCTGACAAGGGTTGGAAAAAGGCAGCTCAGGAAAACCCTGACCTTGTTCCAGGCTTGAATGTGATAAACGGAGAAATTGTATACAAAGCTGTAGCAGACGCATTCAATATGCCTTATGCGATGGTAGAAAAATACCTTGCTTAAACACGAGGACTGAAAAATTAAAAATCCCGCCAGGACCTAAGTTTTGGCGGGATTTTTATTTAGTCGTTTTTCTGAATTTCTTCTCCAAATATCTCCTTTACAACCCATCCTTTACCCCACTCTTCCATTTCCTTTTCAGTCCAGAGTTCAGGAAAGAAGATCACTTTTTGGAAACGCGGGGGAAGATACTTTTGCCAGTTAGTACCACCAGTCGCAGCAATGTCTGTTGGATCCCGGTGCAGATATCGAACAGCCGATTTGTAATGGGCCAAAGGCCAAAAAACATTAGCCTTTAGGTCAAATTGCTTCATGAGATCAATCAATTCCCGAGACGGATTTTCGATATCTATAAATTTTTGCCAAAGGTTTTTTCTTCTGTACCCTTCAATTAATTCCTTGAGCTTTTTACCATACTTCTTTTCAAAAGTCTTTAAAGTCAGGGTTTTTTCCCCGCTTGCCAATTCGATTGCCCCTTGCTGCCAGTATAAGTTTTCAAACAAATCATCTGCTGGACTATGATAATCGAATTCGGACCTTCTGCTGAGCGTTACCAAATTGAATGCGTCGGTAGCCATCAGTTCAATTTCTCGAAACTGGGCACTTTGAAATCCTGAAGACGGCAAAAGCGACATCCTAAATTTCAAAAACTGCTCCTTCTCCATTCCTTTCCACATCATTGCAAAGGAACTGATCAGGTGGTCAAAATACATCAGGATTCTTTCCAGCCTTGTCTTAAAAAACTCCTCGCTCAAAGGATCTTCTTCTGAAATCTGTTCCATTTCAGAGATGATCAATTTGAAATAGAGTTCAGTAATCTGATGATAGATTATAAATATTTTTTCGTCTTTGAAGCTTGTTTTGGGCTGCTGCAAGGAAAGCAAAACATCCAAATTGATGTATTCCCAATAAGTCAAATAGTCTGCATATAGTAACCCTTCCAGATAAGAAAGCATGTCTTGGCCTGAAGCTTTGAATTTTTCTTGCAGTTGGTGGATCCTATCTAAAATCTTTGGATCAAATTGAGATTCGTGCATGGGGATTTTTTAGTCAAAAAGGTAGTTTTTTAAGAGGCTTTCTCCTTAATTTCGAGGCAAGGTCGATACTAGTTCGACAAAATTGAATATTCTGACTATAAAACCAAAATTAGCATGGAAGCTGTATCAATCCAGAAATCTCTAAAGCAGGACACTTTTGAAGGAGTGGATTTTCTGGAAATAGACGATCTGCTCACCGAAGAACAAAAACTCATCCGCAGTTCAATTCGGGATTTTGTCAAAAAAGAAATTTCTCCATACATCGAAGACTGGGCTCAGAAAGCCTACTTTCCTTACGATATCGTTAAAAAATTTGGCGATGTGGGAGCTTTTGGACCTCAAATCCCCGAGCAATACGGAGGAGGAGGACTTGACTACATTTCCTATGGTCTGATCATGCAAGAAATTGAGCGAGGAGACTCAGGGATGCGATCTACAGCTTCTGTGCAAGGCTCTTTGGTTATGTATCCGATCTATAAGTTTGGCTCTGAGGAACAAAGAAATAAATACCTTCCCAAACTTGCCAGCGGGGAAATGCTTGGCTGCTTCGGATTGACTGAACCAGACCATGGATCCAATCCAAGCGGGATGGTCACCAATTTTAAAGATATGGGAGACCACTATCTTTTAAATGGGGCTAAAATGTGGATATCCAATTCACCCAAAGCAGATATCGCAGTGGTCTGGGCCAAAAACGAGGAAGGCAGAATTCATGGATTAATTGTGGAAAGAGGAATGGAAGGATTTACCACTCCCGAGACTCACAATAAATGGTCGTTAAGGGCTTCCTGTACCGGTGAATTGGTTTTCGACAACGTAAAAGTTCCAAAGGAAAATCTTTTACCTGGAAAGTCTGGGTTAGGTGCTCCTTTGATGTGTTTGGACTCCGCTAGATTTGGAATTGCCTGGGGAGCTATTGGCGCTGCAATGGACTGCTATGAGTCTGCAAGAAAATATTCCTTGGAAAGAATTCAGTTTGGCAAACCTATTGGAGGCTTTCAATTAGTCCAGAAAAAATTAGCTGAAATGCTTACTGAAATCACGAAAGCTCAGCTTTTAGCATGGAAAGTAGGAAAGATGATGAATGAAGGAAAAGCCAAGACAGTTCATATTTCCATGGCTAAAAGAAACAACGTGGACATGGCACTGAACATCGCAAGAGAGGCTAGACAAATTCATGGGGGGATGGGAATCACAGGAGAATATCCGATCATGAGACATATGATGAATTTGGAATCTGTCATCACCTATGAAGGCACCCACGATATTCACCTACTCATTTTGGGTAATGAAATTACCGGAATCCAAGCCTTTAAATAAAAAAGTAAAGCCTCTGAAATTCAGAGGCTTTTTTCATGAAACACCTTTAATACTTTTTCGGATTTTCCATCATAGCTCGAACATCTTCCGGATCTGTTTTGTCTTTTCCAGTCAATAAATAAATGATCATACCAGCATCAGAAGGATCGAATTCACCCCCTTTTTGAGCAGCCTCCAATCTTGAATACAACCAATCCCAATCTCCTTTCTTGAATGGCTTTTTATCCTTTGAAGGGGAATTTTTGAGCCAATCGTACTTACTGACATTGGCCTTTAATCCATCATAGCCTTCTCCCCCATTTTGATCTGCAATATGGTCTAGCTGAAGTCCATGCTTTTCAAATTGCTCTTTTATTTTCTCCCAAGTCCAACCAGTGTGCTTTTCCCAATCATAGGGTTTGTCTGCATGCTCATCATTCCAGGTAGAATGAGAAATCAATCGGACATATTTCAACTTGGTAGAATCCGCTTCATTTAAGGCAGTTCCAACTATTTCCATTGGCCCGGCAGCAATGATGGTCAGCGGATCTTTTGCTGAGCTCGAATTGATTTGAGTGGTCAATTCAATAATCGCAAAATTTTGTGCAGTAACAGCTTCAATAAATTTTGTCTTTTTAAAGCCAAACAGTTTTGCACCAATAAATGCACTTTCCCGCATTTGGGCAGCGGCTCCGGGCTTCTCCTTATCTGAGCCCCAAATATGATCACTGAAGGTATAAACTACCAGTTTGTCCTGAAGCCCATTTGCAGCCAAAAGGGCCAAAGTCAAGGGGGTAGCCGCCCAGTCATCTTCATCGTGCTCATTTCCATCTGAACTGATCGCAATCCTTCCTGTATAGAAAGGAATGGACTGAGCAAAGGAAGTGTTTAAGGCAAAAAGGAAAAGGAAAATGAAAACGAATACTAAATAGGATTTCTTCTGAAGCATAATCATGATTTATAAAACAACTAGCTTTCCGACAAAGGAAGATTGATTTGAGCCGACAACCCAAATAATATAAGTCCCTTTAGGCAAGCTAGAAATTGACAATTGGGCTGTTTTTGAATCAGTTTGCAGAATTTGAATGGAGTTTTCAAGGCTTTTTCCATCCAAATCATAAACCTTAATTTCAAATTGTCCAGCCCCTAATTTATCAACAGGTAGTTCAACATAGGCAAATGCACTGGCTGGATTAGGATAAATCTTTAAATTTTCAGGATTTTTAACCCAATTACCTCCCAATCCAGCAATAGTCATGGTCACAGAAGGAAGTTTGGCTTTGCAGCCAGCAGGGCTAGTAAGTTCGACAGTATATTCACCCATCATGGTTAAGGCCAATGTCCTATTGGTAGCATTTTCAATTTTTTCCCCATTTCTGAACCATTGGTAAGTAAAATTGCCTTCTGGAGCGATTAGGACATTACCCTCTGTTTTGATTTCACCGGTAGGTATTGGATTTACTTTGACTTCAATTGAATTCGATTCGGAAAGGCATCCTCCCTGATATCGAATTACTGCATGATAAACTCCTGATTCGGACACCTCCAAAGTTTTACCGGTTTGACCTTGAATTTCCACACCATTTCTTCTCCATCTAACTACCTCAAAACTTGAGGAAGAGCTTAATTCAAGTATCGACTTATTCCCAGCACAAAACTCCTTGGTTCCTGTAATTTGGACTAAGGAAGGCTCCAATCGCTTGACCAAAATCTTAGAAACTGATTCAGTAACATTTCCTGATTGATCTTCTGCACGGATTCCAATGGAAATCTCCTTGCCGATATCCTCACAGGTAAGTTGGGTTTTGCTTAGCGTGACAGATTTAAGAGAACAGTTATCTCGGAGAACCTCTGTCACCATTTCAGGTGTGATGGTCAAATTCCCCTTAGTCACATCAAGATTCAATTCCAAGTTTTTAGGAGCCACAGTTGGCTTAATGGTATCCTTTACCAAAACGCTGACTTTTCTTTCCCAAGATTGACCTGTAGTATTTTTGATCAAAAGAGTAACTTCATTAATTCCCAAATCAGAACAGGTAAATTGGGACTTACTCAACTCAAAAGTTAAGCTTGTATTGGGCAGTGGCCAGTTCTCAAACAAGTCAGCTACCTCCAGAACAGCTTTGCCATCAGCGTTAAGTTCCTTAATTACTTCTTGTTTTACAGGTGGGAAAGGGAATTCGGAATAAACTAATTCCAAGGCCTTGGAAGTTACCATACACCCATTTTTCAACTGAAGAACTGCTGCATATCTACCCGGCTCAGTAACCAAAATTGAAGTTCCTTTTTCACCGGGTAAAAGAGCCATATCTTTTCTCCATTCCAACACATCAAAATCCAACTCTTCTCCTAATCTCAATTCAACAGAATTCCTTTCAAACAAAGGACCTTTAGCTGTCAGAGAGACCTTTTTGGACTCAACAATTTTCAATACAGCTGCGGTAGGATAAGTAGTAGTATTTCCAGATGCGTCTTTTAGGATCAAATTCAAATCAACATAATAGGTAAATCGCTCTGAATCGATATCAGCACAGGTCACACTAGTTTTACTAAGGCTGACCGAAACAACCCCTGATCCACAATTATCTTGAGGAACACTTGCTAAGAAATCTTGAGGATTGAAGACTAGTTCACCCTTAGAAAGGTCAAACTCATAACCGGCTTCCTTAATTTCAGCAGAAGGGGCTAGTTTGTCCTGCACTTTTATTTTCACCCAGAATTCAGCTGTTTGGGAATTTGAAGGATTGTATTGATTTAGAGGGCTTTTATAAGTCACTTTGACCGATTGGTCACCAAGTTCACTGCAAGAAAATTCTGTTTTACTCAAAGACCAATCAGCAGCATCCACAGGTACTAAGAAAATATCTTCTAAACCTAAATTTGCTTTGCCAGAAGCATTTAAATTGAGTTCCACTAACTCTTTATGGCTCGGGGCATTGAATTCAAAATTGAGAACACGGGAGTCGACTTCGCATCCGGTATCTAATCGAAGTTTGGCATAATAGGCTCCAGGGCTTGAAATTGGTAACTCTTTACCTTTCTGGTTTGGAATCAATTGTCCATTTCTATACCACCCTAGCACTTCATAGGTCAATTCATCTCCTAAGCGAAGTACGGAGCCTGAGGGATCCAAAGGCTTTTGGGAAGAAATCGAGACTTTTTTGGATTCGATTATATTACCGATCTCCACAAACACTTGCTTCACTCGCTTATTCCCTGATTGATCAGCAACAGTTATCGTGACCGGCCAGCGGGGATAAGAACCTTGATTTTCAGCTACAAGAGCACAATTGATCTCAGGACCATCAAGCGAAATATTGAAAAATGTTGAACAATTATCAGACAAATCCACAAGATCAAAATCTTGGATTCCGTAATTTATTTTTCCTATGGTTGGATCAAATATAAAGACCGCATTTACCGCATCAAACGTAGGAGCAATGGTGTCCAAAACCTGCAATGAAATTGTATCCTTAAACACTGTCGCACTTTGTACTCGAGTGGTCGTCACTACTAAATCCCTGATCCCCAACTGCTGACAATTCACTTCTGGACCGATGGAATAGGAATAGGTGAAGTCATTTGTGGGAGGATCCTTTGACACTGCTTCAGCAGTTATTATCCCTTTTCCTGATCCGTCCAGATAAATTTTCACAGTATCCTTCAGAGCCGGCGGATTAATTGGACTTGAAAATTTAATTTGAAAAGTACCCAAGGTAGATTCGGTATGTACTGGAGCATAAGGCATATTCCCTTTAGGAGCTAATGACTTAGTTCGGTTCATCGGAAAACCGATCGAACCACTTTGGTAGGTACCTTTAACTTTGGATTCTTCTTCAAATGGGTTCTGAATATCGATTAATTCATAAGTAGAACCTGGTGAGATCGAGTAGGATGAAAAATCGACAGCCACATTATCCAAACCTCCGGAATTTAGGATCGTGACGTAAAATTTCTTCGAATCGTAATTGTTTTTTCTTACCCAAATTTTGGATGAAGAAGGTGCCAAAGTAGCCAATGTACTTCCAGCATCAAATCCTGAATTTGTCTTCCAATCCGTGAAATTCAAGCCAGTAAATCCCAAATTATCCGAATTTAGCAGATAATACAAGTTGGAATTCCAAGTAGTATTAGGCAAGGATTGAGGTAGTGTAAGGAATTGAAAAAACTTTCCATGCACATTATAAAAGGTGTTTTCTGTAAATCTGAAGGTCTCCAATGGTTGGATTTCAACCTGATTTCCACCCCCATAAAGTGTATTATTATAAAACTGAAAATCTTGATTTGGTTGATAGTTTCTTCCCAGTGTTACATTGCTCACTTGATCTTTGGTAAGTCGGCCATTCTGGAGATCAGAATAGAAAACATTATCATAGGCCCTGATGGAAAAACTCAAATTATTCTCAGACCCCACGGTAAAATTATGAGGAGGCCTGAAGAGCAAACCATTAAAATCAGCAATCGCACCAGTATTAAAAGATGTATTTTCAAAAACCAAAACTCCACCATTAGGAGGATTAGTGGTAAAAATATTTATCCCCTGAGAAGCATTTTGAAAAACGAAATTATTTCGAATAATTTTTGGAAAATCAGGCTCATCATGTTGAATATACATTCCATGTCCAGTTCCTCTAGTAGAACTTTGGCTGCCATTATTAAATATAACACAACCATAGACCTCCAAATTTAGAGCAGGTCTCCAAAGTTCTAGGCCACCACCTGGAATATCATAAATCCAGCAATTGATCAGTTTTACATTGGGACCAAAAACCACAATTCCTGATTCATAAGGAACGGACTGTCCTAAGTCTTCTCTTTTATTTAAAGAGGAAGAAGTAACATGAATCCCTATAATCCAAACATTAGAGGCGTTGACTATTATACCGGTTCCAGAAGTCCTATTTTTACCGGCATCAATAATCGCTTTACCTTCGCTCTTTGGCAATATGTAAATTGGCTTTGCTGCGGTCCCACTTTTATCCAAAACAAAATTCCCTTCATAAACTCCGTCCAATAAATAAAGAGTATCCCCAGGGACTAAGGGAGAGGATGATGAGAAGGCTTTACTCAAACTTAAAGGAGTGGATTCAGAAAGTCCGTTTGCAGAATCTGAACCATTTGGAGCGGCATATTTTTTACCTGCCAAGGCATTACTGAATGTCAGGCAAATGACCAAAAAAGACAAAATTGGCAACCAAAGTTTAGTTTTATAAGACCAATTCATTTTTAGAATTTCAAATAGTTAAGAAAAATACAGTGTCTATTCTATCCTACTCTTCAGCACAATCAACTGAACAGGATTAACGGGATCATTACTAAAGATATAAATATTTCTTTGGTCAATTCCTTTTCTACCTACAGGATCAAAGGTTAACATTAGTTCTATGCTCTCTCCAGGTGCCAAACTTTGCTTAGGGGCTTCAATTTTCAGGCATTCACAGTTCCCCTGAATCTTACGTATTTCCAAGGTAGACCGACCTGGATTTGATAAAGTCACTTTTCGATGAACAAGAGAATTGGGACTGATTTCTTTCAGGTCAACTTCCTTTTGACTAATTAACAATTGAGGCAATTGATTGAGTTCAGATTTTTGAACTGGAGGAAAATATTCAAAAAGGTCCGCAATAATTTCCAAGTTAATCTCACTTCCAGAAACACTCTCCCATTTTAAAGGAAGAGCATCTTCATAGAAACCCAAATCGCCTTTTCTAGCATTGCTTTCGTACTGGATTTTGAGCAAACCTCTTTCCTGAGGTCGAATCATTTGTTGGACCTGCTCAATCTGGATATAAGAAGGAGTTTCTGCTTGGAAATCATTTTTTTCCAGGACCTCTGTTCCAAAATTGAAAAATTCAACAAACTTGATTTTAGGCTCATTGTCAAAAACTTCCCCCATGTTGATTTTTCTCAACCGAAACCCAAGGCTACCCATCCGTGCTGGATATGCTCGCTCAGGATTTGAAGGATAGGGAATTGATACACCGTCTAAATACAGGGAATCCTGAACTCCCTGAAGGTTTCCTTTAACGACAATGAGTTTGGTGAAAAAACCCGAGGAGGACGTTGGATCAAATGAGACTTTGATTTTTCCACTTTGACCTGCGACCATGGTATCCTTGGGATACTCCACGGTAGTGCACCCGCATTCTGTCCAAATATCCTCTATAAAGAATAGGGAATCCTGGGTATAGGTAAATTCAAATTCAACTTCAGGTGATCCTTGTTCTTCAAGCAAAGTTCCCAAGTCAATTCTATTTACTTTCCAAATCAGCTTAGGTACAGGTTTATTCTGCCCATTTGAAATCAATGGAAACAACAAGCCAATCCAAATCAAAAAAAGAAATCTAGTGCTAGGGTTCATACTTACAAATAACAACTATTTTTCCCCTTAATTATAGCTTCAAATCCTTAATTTGCGCCAAAATTAAAGAAATGGCAAGAGTACTTACAGGAATTCAAAGCTCAGGGAGACCGCATTTGGGAAATATTTTGGGAGCTATTGTACCTGCTATCCAACTCATTAAGCAGAATAATCAGGACGAATCTTTCATATTCATTGCTGACTTCCACTCCCTTACCTCTACTAAAGATGGAGAGTTAAGAAAGCAAAACACTTTGGCTGTTGCTGCAGCTTGGTTGGCTTTTGGATTAGATATCGAAAAGACCATCTTCTATCGACAGTCCAGAATCCCTGAAGTAACGGAGTTGAATTGGTACCTCAACTGCTTTGCCCCTTATCCTATGCTCGCCAATGCCCATAGTTTTAAGGATAAATCGTCAAGGCTATCAGAAGTCAATGCCGGGATTTTTATTTATCCAGTACTTATGGCATCTGATATTTTGTTGTATTCTGCCGATTTGGTACCGGTTGGTAAGGATCAATTACAACACCTCGAAATTACCCGTGATATTGCAAGCGCCTTCAATAGAATAATGGAAGAGGACATCCTTACCATGCCTGAAGCAAGGATAAGTGAGGAAGTCATGATTATTCCAGGAATTGATGGACAAAAGATGAGCAAGTCTTATCAGAATATCATCGATATTTTCCTGCCCGAAAAAGAACTCAAAAAAAATGTAAATGCAATCATTACAGATAGCACTCCTCTCGAGGAACCAAAAGACCCAGATACCTGTATCGTCTTTAAAATTTACAGCCTGCTAGCAAGTGAGGATCAAACAGCCTCCATGAGAGAAAAGTATTTAGCTGGTAATTATGGATATGGGCATGCTAAAAAAGAGCTTCTAGAGCTAATCCTCACTAAATATTCTAAGGAAAGAGAAACGTTCACTTATTTCATGAACAATCCAGAAGAAATAGAAAAACGCCTTGAGGCAGGGGAAGAAAAGGCAAGATTAATTGCATTCAAGTTACTGAATCAAGTGAGGGAAAAACTAGGATTCAGGTAAAACAAAAGCCCGACTAATCGGGCTTTTTGTATTCTAGTTTAGTTAAAATCCTTTTCGGATCGTATCCGCAATTTCCGCCAGTTCCTCAGAACTCAATTTTAGTTTAGGTCTTGTAAAGTTGATATCATCCATGGTCTTTAGCGGCACCAAATGGATATGAACATGCGGCACTTCTAATCCAATCACGGCCACTCCAATTCGAGTACATTTGATGGTCTGATCCATTGCCTTGGCCACTTTTTGGGCAAAAAGATGAAGGTCAGCCAAATCTTTGGAATCCATGTCGAAAATGTAATTCACTTCTTTCTTAGGAACGACCAAGACATGTCCTTTTACTAAAGGCATTATGTCCAAAAAAGCGATGTTCTTTTCATCCTCTGCTATAATTTGAGCAGGAATTTCTCTGTTGATGATTTTGGTGAAAATACTTGCCATGATTTAGAAATTAAAAAATCCCGAGGATAAGTCGGGATTCGATGATTTTTAATAAGTGATTTCCAAGATTTCAAATTGAAGTTTACCTGCTGGAGCATTGATTTCAGCAATTTCTCCGACTGTCTTTCCAACAAGTCCTTTTCCGAAAGGTGATCCCAAAGATATCTTTCCAGCCTTCAAATCAGCCTCTTCTTCAGAAACCAAGGTGTAGCTGACGGTCATTCCGTTTTTGATATTTTTGATCTTCACGGTACTCAAAATACCGGCTTTGGAAGTATCCATTTTGGAATTGTCCAAGACACGGGCATTACCTACCACTTCCTCCAATTTGGCAATTTTCAATTCCAAAAGTCCTTGAGCATCTTTCGCTGCATCGTATTCTGCATTTTCGCTCAAATCACCTTTATCCCTCGCCTCAGCAATCTGACGGGCAATATCAGTTCGTCCTTTTGTTTTAAGTTCCTGAAGTTCATCCTTCAGTCTCTTCAGTCCTTCTTCGGTATAGTATTGTACTTTTGACATAGTATTACAGCTTTTCAAAAGGCTCAAAAAACAAAGTAACGGTCACTTGTTTGAGACCGTTACTTTGGTTTTGCCTTTATGTATGGGACAAAGATAGGAAAGCTTTTCTACAAAGCAAACCCGGTAAATCGCAGGCTAAGCCCCCATTTTCAGGTTTTTTAGGAAAATTCCTTCTTGATTTTTCCTACCAAAACCTCATTGATTTTGACATAAGACTCGAAAGTCCAGCCAGCTACATGAGGTGAAAAAATCACATTTTCTCTTTTGGCCAACTTTTCAAATTCTTCCTTTTGAGCCACAGTAAATTTTTGGAATTTTTCGTTTTCCAAGACATCCAAAACTGCTCCTCGAAGAATTCCCTGATCAAAGGCTTGATTTAATGCTGCAAAAGAGATCACCTCTCCCCTAGCGGTATTAATTAGCCAAAATGGTTTGGCGAAGCTTTTCAATTCCTCAAAAGTGAAAAAGTCACGGGTCTCAGGAGTCAAAGGAACATGAATACTTAAAATATCAGCTTCCTCTTTAAGCTTTTTCCAGCTTACTTCTTGGACTGATTCATTTCCAAAACCTGTCTTATACTTATCAAAGGCTAAAATTTTAACCCCAAAGCCAGCAAGTCTTTTGGCAAAGGATTTCCCCATATTCCCATAACCCATGATCCCCACAGTCTTTCCCATCAATTCATGGCCACGGTTTCCTTCCCTGTCCCAAATCCCTTTTCTGACTTCCTGGTCGGCTTTAATCACATGATTAAATAAAGCCAGAAGGCCGCCCAAAGCATGTTCAGCCACGGCATCCCGGTTTCCCTTTGCCGCATGAAAAAGTTTTACTCCTCTTTTCTCCAAATAATTAAGATCGATTTGGTCTAGACCTGCTCCTGCCCTGCCAATGAATTTTAGGTTTTCCGCCTTTTCCAAAAGCTCCCGGTCCATTGGGGTTTTAGATCGAATAATCAGTCCTTCAAACTCGGAAACTTGCTGGAGGATTTCTTCTCGTGTGATTTTTGGAGAGTAGGTTACTTCATGCCCCTCTTTTTCCAGCATGGAAATAATACTGAGGTGCATTTCATCAATAATCAGAATTTTCATCTTAAAGCTTCAGTAGTAGCATCGCAATGCCGAAATAAACGGCTAAGCCCAAAAGATCGTTCGTGGTAGTAATAAAAGGTCCTGATGCGATGGCGGGATTGATTCCAAATCTATTCAAGACCAATGGTGTCACAGTTCCCATAAATGAAGCCAAAAGCACCACGCAGAACAAAGCAAATCCGATTGTAACCCCAAAAATAGGTTCGAAGCCATATACAAATACCACTACCAAAAACACAAAGGCAGCTAAAACCAGCCCATTTAGGACAGCGACAAAAAGTCCTTTTACAAATCTCTGAAATGGTGTGTCGTCGAATGCAGATTTGGAAGCCAGAGACTGAACAATCAATGAAGAGGCCTGAATACCGACATTCCCTCCAGTCGCAGCAACAAGAGGTATAAAAGAGGCCAAAGCCAAATATTTGCTCAGCCCATCTTCAAAAAGACCGATGATTTTTGCGCCCATCAAGCCACCCAAAACTCCTATTAAAAGCCAAGGCAAGCGGGCTTTGGAAATGGTGAAGACCGAATCCGATTCCTCGATATCCGCAGAAACCCCCGTCATCGCCTGGATATCCTCATCGGCTTCTTCTTGCACTACGTCCAAGATATCATCCACCGTTATTCGCCCTACTAATTTATTTTTTGCGTTTACGACTGGAACAGATTCCAAGTCATACTTTCTCATTACAGCCGCTACTTCCTCCTGGTCCATGTGTACAGGAACAGAGATTACTTCCTCATCAAAAATATCTTCTATTCTAGTATCAGAGGACGCCAAAATGATCTTTTTCAAAGAGACTCTCCCCAACAATTGCTGTTTGTTATTCACCACATAGATGGAGAAGATTTTTTCTACATTTTCTGCTTGGCGACGAATTTCGTTGATGGTCTGGATCACATTCCAGTTTTTATTAGCCCGGATAAATTCCTTGGCCATGATACCACCCGCTGTATCCTCTTCATAGCGAAGAAGTTCTAGAATCTGCTCAAGTTTGACCCTGTCCTGGATTTCGGAGATGATTTCCTCTCGCTCTTTTTCCTGGAAAAAACTCAGAATATCAGCTCCATCATCCGAATCCATCAATTCGATCCAGGAGGCTATTTCAGGCGTTTCAAGTTCTTTAAGAACTTTCCCAAGGCTGACCTCATCTAATTCAATTAAGATATCGGCGGAAAGCTGTTTATCAAGAAGGCGAAGCACATAGATGGACTCCTGCATGCTGAGCTCATCCAAAATTGCAGCAATATCAGCCACATTGACTCCATCCAAGGACTCCTGGATAAAGTCAATTTTTTCCTCTTCAATCCCCAAACGGAGACTTTCCAAGTACTCTTTCGATAGCTCAAACTGCTTAATGGGCTCCACGTCCTTTTTCTATTTCTTGGGTCAAAAAAACAAAATCTGCTACATCCAATTGCTCGGCGCGCTTGTCCAAGATCGGATTAGTTTTGAATTCCTCTGAAAGATTAAATGATTTCAGAGAATTTCTGAGAGTTTTTCGTCGGTTGCCAAAACCTCCTTTGACTACTTGGAAAAACAATTTTTCGTTGCAATCTAACTTTTCGGTTTGATTTCTGGTCAACCGAATCACTCCCGAATGAACTTTCGGAGGTGGATTAAATACTCCTGGAGGCACTGTAAACAGATATTCTATATCATAATACGCCTGCAAAAAGACAGACAAGATTCCATAATCCTTATTGCCTTTTGGAGAAGCTATTCGCTTCGCCACTTCTTTTTGAAGCATGCAAACAACTTCGGTCACTCGATGCTTTTCTTCCAAAACTTTGAAGAAAATTTGGGAAGAAATATTGTAGGGGAAATTTCCCGCAATGGCATATTTATCAGGAAAGATTGCTTTCAAATCATATTTCAAATAATCCCCCTCAATGATTTTTTCTTTTAGCTGAGGATATTTTTGATTTAAGTAGACAATACTCTCATGATCAATTTCGATCAAGTACAGGTCCAGAGGATTATTTAACAGGAAATCAGTCAAAACACCCATTCCCGGACCGATTTCCAAAACCTTGGAGACTCCCCCATGACCTTTTACCGCCTGAGCGATTCGCTCCGCGATACTTAGATCAGTTAAAAAATGCTGACCTAAATGCTTTTTGGGTTTGACTTTTTCCATCCTCAGGCTCTGATAAATTTTTATAAATTGCAGGCCTAAAAATAAGGGAATATTCCAAAACGCCCTGTGAAAATATCACAGTTGGCCCAAAGGCAGCAGCAACGCATGAGCACAAAAAAACAAAAACCAATCCTGGGGATAAGCATAGGAGATATAAATGGAATCGGAGTAGAAGTGACCATGAAAGCCTTGGCAGATGCTAGAGTGTATAAATCCTTTACTCCGCTGATCTACGGTCACGGTAAAGCAGTTTCTGTTTATCGCAAACTGATGAATATGGAAGAATTTAATTTCACTCAAATCAGAAGTTTGGATGAAATTCAGCATCGGAAAATTAATGTGATCAATGTAGTGGAGGAATGCCCGGAAATTATTCCAGGAGTGGAGACTCAGGAAGCTGGCAAGCTTGCATTGGATGCATTGAAAGCTGCTGTTGAGGATTTAAAAGCAGGAAAAATTCAAGGTTTAGTAACTGCCCCTGTTAACAAAAATAATATCAATTCCGAAGAGCTTCCATTCGTAGGACATACGGAGTTCATCACTCAATCAGTAGGTGCTTCAGATAGCCTGATGATGATGGTAAGTGAAAACTTCCGAGTAGGATTGATTACCGGTCACTTGCCTATTTCAGATGTTTCAAAAACCATAACAAAAGAAAGAATCCTTCAAAAGGCCAATATTTTTTTAAAAAGCCTAATGGAGGACTTTGGAATTGCCAAGCCTAAATTGGCCATTTTAGGACTAAACCCTCATGCAGGAGAAGACGGATTGCTAGGAAAGGAAGAAGAAGAAATTATAAAGCCTGCAATTCGTGAATTGAAAGATCAAAACAAGTTGGTATTTGGGCCTTATCCGGCTGATGGATTTTTCGGAATGATGCATCAAAACAAATTTGATGGAGTTTTGGCCATGTACCACGATCAAGGCTTAATTCCATTCAAGTCAATTGCTTTCAGTTCAGGGGTGAATTTTACAGCTGGGTTGCCGGTAATTAGGACTTCGCCAGATCATGGAACAGCCTACAATATTGCTGGAAAAAACCTCGCTGACGAGGGGTCTATGAGGGCTGCCTTGCTCCTCGCTTCCGATATAATAAATCAACATCAGGAAGAAGAAGTAGAGGCATAATTGCAAAAACATTAAAAACTAGGGCAAGAACCAAATTTTATTTCACGTTCTGTTTTAGCTATTTTAAATAATTACCTACATTTGCGGTCTTAAATCAGGAGGAGGAATCGTGAAATTCTGGAAAACCTTTGATATTGAAGTCATTAAGTTCAGAGAAGGACAACATGAAATTGACTTCGAAATTGGGGATTCATTTTTCCAGCATTTCGAAGACAACGAGATCCTGGAAAAGGGAAATTTGACCACAAGGGTCATTATGGATAAAGGAGTCAACGTCATCGAATTGACTTTTCATATTCAAGGTACTGTACAACTCACCTGCGATAGAAGCTTGGAAGTTTTTGATCATCCGCTCGATATCACCGAAAAGATGATTTATAAATATGGATCCGAAGAGCAGGAAATCGACGAGAACGTCTACATGATCACGAGGGATACCCCTTCTATTAATGTAGCTCAGTTGATTTACGAGTACATCTTGCTGGCCCTTCCGGCAAAAAAAATCCATCCGGATTACAGAAATGAATTGGATGATGAGGATTTTGATGGGGAAGGCGGCTTTGTCTATTTTGATGAAGATCAGGAAGAATTTGAAGAAGAAGAAGACGTCAAAGAAGAAGAGGAAACTCCAAAACCTATTGATCCCAGATGGGAACAGTTATTAAAATTAAAAAACAAGGAACAATCATAAACCACTCATAAAATGGCACATCCTAAACGCAAAATTTCGAAAACCAGAAGAGATAAGAGAAGAACTCATTATAAACTGGAAGCTCCAGGATTGGCGAAATGCCCAACTACTGGTGAAATGCATTTGCCTCACAGAGCTTTCTGGCTTGATGGCAAATTGTACTACAAAGGACAAGTAATCATCGAAAAAGAAATCACAGCTTAATATATTTTAAGCTTAGAACAGAAAGATCCACTCCCAAAAAGAGTGGATTTTTTTATGGCTAAAAACTCAAGTTCACTGAATTCCAATCAATTACCTTTATCCCATGAGTTTAGCTTTGGTGGTCAGGGGGCATTATGCTATTTTTGAAATTCTTTAGAAAAATCTAAAGTCCCATCAACCCCCTACATCAGTGACTCAGTCACTAGGATGAATAAAACCAAGCTATGGAGCAAATCAGAGCCATGATTACCGGTATTGAAGGGTATGTACCCGAATATCGGCTAACCAACAAAGAACTTGAGACCCTTGTCGACACCAATGACGAATGGATCACCTCAAGAACCGGAATCAAAGAAAGAAGAATCCTCAAAGGTGAAAATCAGGGAACTTCAGTAATGGCTGCAGAGGCAGTTAAAGGATTATTGAAAAAAACCGGAACTGACCCTCTGGATATCGAGGTAATCATTTGTGCCACTGTTACTCCAGACATGCCTTTTCCTGCTACTGCTAATATTGTTGCAGATTTGGTTGGGGCAAAAAAGTCTTTCTCTTTCGATATCGGAGCTGCATGTTCAGGTTTTTTATATGCCTTGCATCTAGGAGCTCAGTTTATCCAAGCTGGCACCTACAAGAAAGTAGTTGTGATTGGAGCTGATAAAATGTCCTCCATCGTCGATTACCAAGATCGTACCACCTGTATCTTATTTGGAGATGCAGCAGGAGCTGTTTTACTCGAGCCAACTACTGAGAAAATAGGAATCATGGATGCCATTCTTAAGTCGGATGGTGCAGGTGCACCTTATTTGCATATGAAAGCGGGAGGTAGCCGAAAACCTGCTTCTGTTGAAACTGTACAGGCTAGAGAGCATTTTGCTTATCAGGAAGGATCTACTGTTTTCAAGTTTGCGGTAACCAACATGGCCGATGTTAGCGCTGAAGTCATGGAAAGAAACGGACTTAAAGGAGACGACATTGCTTGGTTAGTTCCTCACCAAGCAAATAAGAGAATCATCGACGCCACTGCCAATAGAATGGGAGTTGGTCCGGAAAAGGTAATGATGAACATAGAGCGGTATGGGAATACCACGGCGGCAACTATTCCTCTTTGCCTTTGGGAATATGAAAATCAACTTCAAAAAGGAGACAATCTTGTTTTGGCTGCTTTTGGAGGTGGATTTACTTGGGGAGCCATTTATTTGAAATGGGCCTATAATCCGAAATAATTAAACCGAAAATAAATTATGGCAAGTACTGCAGATTTTAAAAATGGATTGTGTCTTGAAATGAACAATGACATATTTTCCATTGTCGAATTTCAGCACGTAAAACCAGGAAAAGGTGCAGCCTTTGTGAGAACCAAACTCAAGAGTTTGAAGTCTGGCAAAACTTTGGACAAAACATTTTCCGCAGGAGAAAAAGTCACTACCGCGAGAGTAGAGAAAAGACCTCATCAATTCCTTTACAAGGACGATTTAGGGCATCATTTCATGGATACCGAGACTTTTGAACAAATCTCTCTTGAAGAGCATTTGATCGAAAGGCCAAATCTTCTGAAAGATGGTCAGATGGTTGATATTCTTGTTCATGCAGAAACTGAAACTCCTCTTTCTGTTGAGCTTCCTCCATTCGTGGAATTAATGATCACCTATACCGAGCCTGGAATTAAAGGAGATACAGCAACCAATGCATTGAAGCCTGCTATTGTAGAAACGGGAGCAACCGTTATGGTGCCTCTTTTTGTAGATCAAGACATCATGATCAAGGTGGATACCCGAGATGGGTCGTACTCCGAACGCGTAAAATAAATTGTAATTGGCTGTGTGATTTCTGTAAATTACACAGCTTTATTGTTTTTAACCCAACACTCATGTCCAAAGACATCGAACCAAAAAAGAACCCTATGAAAGCTAAAGAGATTCAGGAATTGATCGACTACATTTCCAACTCCGGCCTTGCAGAGGTAAAAATCAAGACCGAGGAATTCGAACTTTCCATAAAAAAATATGCAGATTCAGCTCCTGTAGCTCAGGCTCCAGTAGTAGTCTCTGCTCCTGCTCCGGCACCTGCTCCTACTCCAGTTGCAGCTCCTGCTCCTGCTCCAGTAGCAGCTCCTGCAGCTACTCCATCCAACTTAGTAGAGATCAAATCTCCAATGATCGGAACATTCTATTTGACTCCTAATCCGGATTCCGCTCCATTCGTGTCTGAGGGGTCTTCGATTAAAGCTGGTCAAACAGTATGCATTATTGAGGCGATGAAATTATTCAACGAAATCGAATCTGAGATTTCAGGTAAGATCGTTAAGATACTAGTCTCCAATGCAACTCCAGTTGAATATGATCAGCCTTTGTTCTTGGTTGATCCAGCAGGTTGATTTTTTCACTAAAGCGACAAAAAGGTGTTTAAAAAGATATTAATAGCCAACCGCGGAGAAATAGCACTTCGGGTGATCCGAACCTGTAAGGAAATGGGGATCAAAACCGTTGCAGTCTATTCCACGGCAGACAAAGACAGCTTGCATGTCCGTTTTGCGGACGAGGCAGTTTGTATCGGTCCTGCGCCAAGTAGAGAATCTTATCTAAATATCCCTAGAATCATCGCAGCAGCTGAGATCACAAACGCTGATGCCATTCATCCGGGCTATGGATTCCTTTCCGAAAATGCCGAATTCTCAAGAATATGTGAGGAATACGGGATCAAATTTATCGGAGCTTCTCCTGACATGATTGCCAAAATGGGTGACAAAGCAACCGCTAAGGCAACCATGAAAGCAGCTGGAGTACCGACAATTCCAGGATCTGAAGGTCTTCTTGACTCCATTGAGCAAGGACTTAAGCTTGCAAACCAGATGGGCTACCCGGTCATTCTCAAAGCTACTGCCGGTGGTGGTGGCCGAGGAATGAGAATCGTCAAGGAAGATAAGGATTTCAAAAAAGCATGGGATGATGCAAAAATGGAATCTGGAGCTGCTTTCGGCAATGATGGGCTTTATTTGGAAAAATTCGTTGAGGAACCGAGACACATCGAAATTCAAATTGTAGGCGACAAAACTGGAAAAGCTTGTCATCTTTCTGAACGTGATTGTTCCATTCAAAGAAGACATCAGAAGCTTGTGGAAGAAACTCCTTCTCCATTCATTACAGAAGAATTAAGAGAAGCAATGGGTAAGGCGGCGATCAAAGGTGCTGAAGCCATTGGATACGAAGGAGCCGGAACCATCGAGTTTTTGGTGGATAAGAACCGTAATTTCTACTTCATGGAAATGAATACCCGAATTCAGGTAGAGCATCCCATCACTGAAGAAGTAACTGACTTCGATTTGATCAAAGAACAGATCAAAGTAGCTGCCGGGGAAACCATTTCAGGAAGAAATTACTATCCAAAGCTTTATGCGATGGAGTGTAGAATCAATGCAGAAGATCCAGCAAACGGCTTCCGTCCAAGTCCAGGAAAAATTCACAACCTACATATCCCGGGTGGAAGAGGCGTTCGTGTGGATTCCCATGTTTACGCGGGTTATGTAATTCCACCTAACTATGACTCTATGATTGCTAAGCTGATTGTCAGCGGTCAATCCAGAGAGGAAGTCATCGTGAGAATGAAAAGAGCCTTGGAGGAATTTGTAATAGATGGCATCAAGACAACTATTCCATTCCACATTGCTTTGTTGGAAAACGAGCAATTTAAGGCTGGTGATTTCACAACCAAGTTTCTAGAAACCTTTGATTTCTCAGTAATTAAGGGATAATCAAAATAGTTTTATAAACTACCCAAAAGCCACTCAAATGAGTGGCTTTTTCTTTTTTATGTCTATCTAGAAATTCTTGATCAATATTCAGAAAAAAATGAACCCTCCATTTTTTAAAAATTTTCCATAAATTTTAAGAACATATCTCCAACTCATGTGACCATTTCCAAGAATTCCTTTCTGACTTTTTCTTCATTTCTACTTCTGCTTTTGGGAGCTTGTAGAAATGAGTCTTCCGCTCCAATCGGATTGGCAGATGGAGATCAGATAAGCTACAACTTTCATATCCGCCCCATCCTATCAGACAAATGCTTCGCCTGCCATGGTCCGGATGCAAATAAACGGGAGGCTGACTTAAGGCTAGATACTGAAGAGGGTGCTTTTGCTGCGTTAAAAGAGAGTCCCGGAAAGTTTGCTTTGGTTTCTGGAAGACCAAATGAGTCTGAAGTTTATCACAGAATCACTTCAGAAGATCCGGGGGAACTTATGCCTCCTCCAGAATCAAACCTATCCCTTACCGCCCAGGAAATTGAATTAATCAAACGCTGGATTGAGCAGGGAGCAAAATATGAACCGCATTGGGCTTTTATGAAAATTGAAAAGCCTTCTCTTCCTGAAACTGATTGGGGAACCAACGAAATCGACCGATTCATATTTTCAAAAATGAGTCAAAAAGGCTTGGAACCAAATAAGGAAGCAGACTCCTATTCCCTGATAAAAAGAGCATGTCTGGATTTGACAGGTCTTCCTCCAAGTCCCGAAATATTAGAAGCCTATGCAGGTTTTCCGGAAGGCCATTCCTATGAGGATCTCATCGATGAACTTCTCAACCAACCGGCTTATGGTGAAAAAATGGCTATTCTTTGGTTGGATATTTCCAGATATTCAGATAGCTACGGCTATCAGGACGACAATATCCGAACCCAATGGCCCTATCGGGATTGGCTGATTCATGCATTCAACAAAAACATGCCCTATGATCAGTTTCTAACTTGGCAATTGGCGGGAGACCTATTACCCAATCCCACCAAAGAGCAGATTTTGGCTACAGCTTTTAACAGAAATCACAAATACACAGAAGAGGGAGGAGTTATTCCTGAGGAATATCGAATTGAATATGTCTTAGACAAAACCAATACATTCAGCAAAGGGATTTTGGGAATTACCATGGAATGTGCCCAATGCCATGACCACAAATACGACCCCATCTCACAAAAGGAGTATTATGAGCTTTTTGCCTTTTTCAATAATTCAAAAGAAAAAGGATTTGAGGGTGACGTGAGTCAATCCAAACCTGCAAAATCTCCAATCCTCTGGGTGGAAAGAGAAGATTTGGATGGAATTTTAAGTTTTATCAATCATCAGGATACTTCCCGTTTGAGCATTTCTGTGATGGGAGAATTGGAAGGCGAGGAAAAGCGAACCACCTTTATCCTCGACCGGGGAGTCTATGATGCCCCAACAATTCCAGTGGAAGTTTCTACACCAAAGTCTATTTTAGAATTCCCTGAAAATTTTGAAAAAAACCGTTTGGGATTAGCAAAATGGGCTACCGAAAAGGAAAACCCTTTGACCTCAAGAGTTTTTGTGAATTTGGTTTGGCAGGAAATCTTCGGAAGAGGAATTGTCAAATCTGCCGGCGATTTTGGGATGCAGGGAGATCTTCCTACGCATCCCGAATTATTGAATTGGTTGGCAGCTGATTTCATGGAGAACGGATGGGACATCAAGCGCCTTCATAAGCAAATAATGCTCTCTTCAACCTATAGACAATCTGCAAGTCTGAGTAAAAAACACTTGGAAATTGATCCAGACAATTATTACCTGGCCAGAGCCCCGAGGCTTAGACTTCCAGCTGAGAATATTCAAGATTTGGTTTTGGCAAGTAGCGGACTTCTGGTTCGGGAGATTGGTGGGCCAAGCATCAAACCATACCAGCCCTCTGGCTTATGGGAAGCTGCAACTTCCGGAAGAGGTGTGCTGGCAACCTACGTTCAAGACAAGGGAGAAAAACTCTACAGACGAGGAATCTATAATTTCATCAAACTCACAGTCCCTCCTCCAAAAGCCATCATTTTCGACTCCAGTAATCGGGATCGATGCGAGATCACCCGTAACCGTACAAATACTCCACTTCAGGCTTTGGTGATGCTAAATGACCCCATGGTATTGGAAGCTTCTAGAGTTTTGTCCACTAAACTTTCGGAGAAATACAAAGACCATGAATCTGCAATTGAAGAGGCCTTCAAGCGGATCGTTTGTAGAGAAATGAAATCTTCTGAGAGAAGTCTCATTTTGGATTATTATGAAAGTGAATTGGAGGAATTCCAAGCCAACCCGGAAAAATCAAAGCAGATTTTGGATGTGGGTGAATACCCCATGAACCCAGAAGCCATAACCCCGGAAAATGCGGCTTTGATGCAAGTGATTGTGAGCTTGTATAATCTGGAAGAAACTATTACCAAAAGCTAACCATGGAAAAAGAAATTTTAGAAAATGGTCTAAATCATAATCGTAGAAAATTCCTTTCCCGATTGAGCTTGGGTATTGGCAGTGCTGCTTTGGGATCACTTTTGATTCCTGATTTATTTACCGGTAAAAAGGAAGCGGAGGATTCACTCATGCGGGCTCTCCCCCATTTTGCACCGAAGGCCAAAAGAATTATTTACCTATTTCAAAATGGAGCTCCTTCCCAGCTGGAGACATTTGATTACAAGCCTCTTTTACAAAAAAACTTTGGAGAAGAACTTCCCGAATCTATCCGAATGGGCCAACGCCTAACCGGCATGACAGCAGGACAAAAATCCTTCCCTCTAGTAGGCTCCTATTTTGAATTTAACCAATACGGACAAAGCAGAGCCTGGATTTCCTCCCTTTTTCCTCATTTGGCATCAGTGGTGGATGATTTATGTATTGTCAAATCCATGCATACCGAGGCAATCAATCACGATCCCGCTTTAACCTTCTTTCAAACAGGGGCTCAGGTTGGGAATCGTCCAAGTATGGGGTCTTGGCTAAGCTATGGTTTGGGAAGTGAAAACGAAAACTTGCCAGCTTTCTGTGTTTTGCTCAGTAGAGGAAAAGGAAATGGGCAAGGAGTTTATTCCAAACTTTGGTCCAATGGCTTTTTAGATGCCAAGCATCAGGGAGTACAGTTTTCAAATTCCGAAGATCCGGTGCTTTATCTATCCGATCCTCATGGAATGTCCAGAGATCAAAGAAGAAAAATGCTGGACCAAATCGCAGCCATGAATGATTTGAGCTATCAGGAATTCAATGATCCTCAAATAACCGCAAAAGTCCAGCAATACGAGATGGCTTTTCGGATGCAGACGGCTGTCCCAGAAATCACCGATGTGACCAAAGAATCGGATAGCATTATCAAACTATACGGGCCAGATTGTCTGGTTCCCGGGACATATGCTGCGAATTGTCTTTTGGCAAGAAAACTATCTGAAAACGGAGTTCGATTTGTCCAACTGTATCACCAAGGCTGGGATGCGCATGACAATCTCCCAAATCAGATGATTGGTCAGGCTAAGGACGTAGATCAAGCCTCAGCAGCATTGATTACAGACTTGAAGCAAAGAGGATTGTTGGATGAGACATTGGTGATTTGGGGAGGAGAATTTGGCAGAACCAATTATTGCCAGGGAAAAATAGCTCCTGAAAATTACGGGCGAGACCATCACCCAAGAGCCTTCTCCATTTTTATGGCTGGAGGCGGAGTGAAGTCTGGAATAGTATATGGGGAAACAGACGATTTCGGATACAACATCGTGGAGAATCCAGTCCATGTCCATGATTTTCAAGCAACAGTGCTTCATCTAATGGGAATCGACCATGAAAAGCTCACCTATAAACATTTGGGCCGTCGCTATCGACTAACCGATGTTCACGGCAATGTAGTCAAAGACCTTATCGCTTGATTGCATGGATTCCAAATCAAGAATTTTCTTCTGGCTTGAAAACTTGCTTTTCTTTTGGATTGGACTAATTGTCATCCTACTCATTGGTGGAAAAAGCCTTTCTATTCCTACCTGGATTCAAGTGATAGGAAGAACACATCCATTGATTTTACATTTCCCAATTGTTTTACTTTTACTAGCTATTGCTATTGTTTGGATACCAAATTCTGACTGGGGAAAAACAGGAAAACCAATTTTGGTTTTAGGGGCAAATTTGGCTGGTTTTACGGTTGTTGCCGGCCTGATATTAGCCACAGAAGATTATGAGGGAACTTCCTTTTCCTGGCACAAATGGCTGGGAATAGCCACTTTTTTCCTTTCAACTGGAATTTACTTTTTACTAAAAAAACAGACACAATCCCTAAAAATCGGCTCGACAGTTCTTGCTGTAGTTTTAGTATTAACTGGCCATTTTGGAGCTAATCTAACCCATGGAGACAACTTTTTATTCGAACCTGTTCTATCTAAAGAAGCTCAGTTAGTCGCTTTCGGGGATGCTGAGGTCTTCCGAGATTTGGTTCAGCCAATCATGGAAGCGAAGTGTATTTCTTGCCATAAAGAAGGGAAAATGAAGGGGGAATTACGCTTGGATAAAATTGAA
Organism: Algoriphagus boseongensis; assembly: GCF_004362805.1. Lineage (GTDB taxonomy): Bacteria > Bacteroidota > Bacteroidia > Cytophagales > Cyclobacteriaceae > Algoriphagus > Algoriphagus boseongensis. The sequence continues at coordinate 542,294 of NZ_SNYF01000005.1, read as the reverse complement.
GGCATCAAAAAAGGAGGAGAAACAGGTCCATTCTTTTTGGCTGGTGACACCGAAAATTCTCTTTTTCTTCAAAAAATCCATTTACCGCTAGAGGATGAAGACCACATGCCTCCAAAGAACAAAGCCCAGTTGACGGATGAGGAAATAGAAATTCTTCGGCTTTGGGTAGCTTCAGGTGGTTCTTTTGACCAAAAAGTAGCCGATCTGAATCAGGATGAGCCTTTATTTCAATTGGCTTCCAATCGGTTTACTTCAGAAAAAACCTATTCTTTTTCTCCTGCCAGCGAGGATGACATCGAGGAACTGAATAACTTTTTTAGAAAAGTAAAACCGATTTACCCGGGATCTCCGGCTTTGGAGGCAGCCTATTTTGGGGCTTCTACTTTTGATCCCAATTCCTTGTCAGAATTGAAGTCAGTAAAGAAACAAATTGTTAGATTGAATCTTAACCGAATGCCTTTGCAGGAAGTAGATCTGGGTTTTCTTCAAGACTTTACACATCTGGAAGAGCTTCAGTTAAATTTCACAGGCATATCATCTTCGCAGCTTAAAAGCATTGAAAACATAAACTCCTTGCAATCTTTGGCGATTTCTGGAAATAGCCTTGGAAGTGAGAGTTTGGAAAGCTTAAAGAAACTCAGCTCGCTCAGAAAACTTTTCTTTTGGGAATCCAACCTTACCGAAGATGAACAAAAATCCTTGCAGGATGCGCTTCCCAACACCAAAATCGATTTTGGTTTTGATGGAAAAGGAATCATTCTACAGCTCAATCCTCCAAAAATCGAGACTGAGAAAATCATGTTTGATGATTCAGTGGAAGTTATCCTCTCCCATCCCATTCAATCCGTTCAAATTCGCTACTCTCTGGATGAATCAGAGCCAGACAGTATCTCGAGTTTGATTTATTCCAAACCCGTTTTTATTAAAGGAACTTCGACTATCCGAGCTAAGGCTTTTGCCAATGATTGGATAAGAAGCGAGGAAACAAAAACCACTGTTTTCAGAAAGGGAATTCAGCCAAAATCATTTATGCTAGCCATTGAGCCTAATCCAAAATATAAAGGAATTGGCGCAGAAACCTTATTCGACGGGGTAAAAGGAAAAGCCAACCACACCTCAGGGGAATGGTTGGGTTTCACTGATTCAGCTTTAGAAGTTGAGATTTCTTTGAAAGAAGGTCAGCATCCAAAATCAATTCAGGCCAGTTTGCTGCTCAATGAAGGTGCCTACATTTTCCCTCCTGAATCGGCTGAATTATGGGTAGCGGAAAATTCTAAATGGAAAAAAATCGAGGTCCCCAAACCCAAAGAATCCTTAAAAGCAGAAGGGGCTAGATATGGTTTTTTGAATTTCCTTTTACCAGAAGAAGATTTTGATCAGATCAAAATCAAACTCAAGCCTATATCTAAACTTCCCAAGTGGCATCCCGGTGCCGGAGCAAAAGGCTGGGTATTTGTGGACGAATTATTTATCTATTAAATCCTTTTTCCATGAATTTGGAGCCCTATAAACTCTACCAAGAATCTATTTTCACTAAGCTGAAACAAGCTTTTGAACAGGAAAACCAGATTCAACTTGCGGCAAAATGGATTGCTGAAAGCCTTAAAAATGAGGGATGGATTTATACCAGTGGCACGGGACATTCCCATATGCTGGCGGAAGAAATTTTTTACAGAGCGGGAGGTTTTGCCAAAGTGATTCCGATTTTGGATCCTCCATTGATGCTTCATGAAAGCGCTTCCTTAAGCACAGAGATTGAAAGAAAAGAAGGATATGGGGAGGATTTGATCAAGAATTTCCCCCTGTCCTCAAAGGATATATTTATTATTTCTTCAAATTCTGGAAGAAACGCAGTCCCCATAGAAATGGCAAATTTTGCTAAGTCAAAAGGCGCAAAAGTTATTGTCATCACCAATTTAGCACACAGCCATTCTGTGGAATCAAGGCATTCCTCAGGCCTAAAGCTCTACCAATTGGGAGATGTAGTCTTGGATAATTTTGGTGAAATCGGAGATGCTTCGGTCAGTATTTCAGGGAAAAAAGTCGGAGCTACTTCCACCGTGATCGGGGTAGCACTACTCCAAGCCATCCTAGTTCAAGCAGCCGGATTATTGATTAAGGAAGGAATTGATGCGGAAATTTTCCATAGTTCCAATGGCAATGAAGGCGAGGAAATTAACGAAAGGCTAATTTCTAAATACAAGAATCAAATCAAAGGACTTTAGTCAGCTAGCTTCCATTCTTTAGGTTGTCGGTATTTCACACCTCCAAATTGGAAATCAAGCCTTGGTAATTCCCTTTTTAGTAAAAGATTCACAAACACGTTCCATTCCTGATTTCTTGCCTGCTCCATTTCAGAGATCGAATTAAGATTGGACCATTCTGGATCACCATTCCAGGCTCTTTCCACATAGCCAAACATTTTAGGAAAAAGGTAATACTCCATCATTTCCGGGCCTTTTACCGTCTCTGTCCAGAGTTGTCCCGATACTCCAATGATATTCTTTTTGCCTTTTTCAGTCAGTTCTGTAAAGTTGGCCTTGGCTTTTTCCCAATCCCAAGCTGCTCCATCGAGGGTTTGGTCATGAGAAAGATAGAGCTTCATCGGAACAGCCTTCCAAGTTTGGTAGGTATCAGCTACGCCGCTCCAAGTGTGCCCTCTTTCCTCGGGATCCCAAGAATAGGCAAGGTCAAAATAAAAATTGGAGCTAGGACTGATAACTACAGGATACCCGGCATTGGCGAGTCGATAGGCCATATCTTCCCCTCCCCAGCCAGCCACGGCATTCCAAGCATGAAGTCTCCAGTTCCTATCCGAAAATTTGGGATTTGGCAGCACTTGATTTCCTTGATGAGATTGGCCTATTTCTTCCCATCCAGCCATTTCCAAACCTTTTTTAGCGAGTATACCATCAATTCTTTCTCTGAAATAATCCACTAATTCCCCCTGCTTGATTTGAGGATTTTTAGCAAGAAACTCCTGACAAATAGGCGATCCAGTCCAAACTCCTCGTGGAACTTCATCCCCTCCTGAGTGGATGGTTTTCAATTCAACCCCAGCTGACTGATACATTTTTTGGATTTCTGAAACCACCTTTTCATAAAAGGCATAGGTAGACTCCTGACAAACACAAATGGTGTTTCCTCTGAAATTCTGCGCGGAAAGGTAAATCGAAGTATCCTCCGGATCCGCCAATCGATACTCCAAAGCATCTTTAGAATTACCCGAGGCCATGAATTTCTGGTAGCGCTTTTCCATTGCTAAAATCGCTGCACGGGAATGGGCAGGAACTCCGATCTCTGGAATCACCTCAATATTCAGAGACTTAGCATAGCTTATGATTTCCTTGAAATCCTCCATGGTATAAAACCCCGAACCAGTTGAGCTTTGGTCAGGATTAGCTCCTGAAGCATAATATGGCCATAAAAACTCAGCTTCATCAGGGGAAAACCCTCTTCTGGAACCGAATTCGGTAAGTTCAGGAAGTCCTGGAATCTCAATTCTCCAGCCTTCATCATTGGCAAGATTGAAATGGAAGACATTAAGTTTGTAAAAAGCCATCAAATCCAAAATCTTGAGAATTTCTTTCTTGGATTGAAAATTTCTGGCGACATCCAGAAAAAACCCACGGTAAGCAAAAGTCGGTTTATCTGAAATCTCAACTTGCGGTAAATTCAATTCTTGACTTTCTCCTTGCCAAAAATCCGGAGTCATCATGGCTAGAAAAGACTGAACTCCATAAAATGCTCCAACTGGATCAGAAGCAAGGATTTCTACTACCCTTCCTGAAAGTTTCATTTGGTATTCCTCCTTGGAAAAACCATCGCGCTTTTGAATGCGGATAGTAACGGGAGTCTCTTCTCTATTCACTTTGGGTTTATATCCCTTTTTGATAGAATTCAGCAAAAAGGTAGAAGCCTCCACAAATTCAGGAGATCCCACTACACCCAACCCAGCATTTTTTACCCGAACGACTTCTCCGGTATACTTCCACTTTTTGGGGATTGGCAAAAAGGGTGGGATTTGAGAATCGGGGATATTTAAAATTGGGTTTTCATTCTCCTCGGCAAGAAAATTCAATTGAGTCTCTTTAGCCATTTCTCCCAATTCCTCTACTGTTAGCTTCTGCCTTTGGTAATCAGAAATCTCGATGACCTGCCCATCTTGTAGTTCAAGAATTAATCCTTCGGGAGCGTAAGAGTTTTTCAGAAATGGCCCTGAACTCCGATAGGTCAAAACAATACTTTCTCCCGGTAAAATGGGAGAAGATTTTTCCTTGCCTTTAATCCTGAAAAAGTCGCCCTGAAGATGCTCCAGAACCATTTCCTCGGAATTTAGGCGGGTATTTACTGAGATGAAAATGGTATTGAAATACAATTTCCAGCCAGATTCAATGACCGAATTAGATGAATTGGAAAGAATAATTTGAGCTTTGTGAAATCCATTTTCGCCGAATTTATTTTCAAGCAATTCCCATTGAGCCTTGATTTGTGAAAAAGAAAAAACAGGCCAAAAGGCCATTATTAGCAAAGAAATTACCCTTTTCATTTTATGATTTTTCTTAGTGGTCATTCACCGAAATTTAAGGCTATTATACAACCCAAATAAGGGAAGTCCCATTTTTTGCCACGGAATAGTACTTTTAATACCCTAAAATTTCCTAGCTTAATACATCCTAGGTAAAACTCACCTTTGGTTAATTTTGAGAGGTATGAATCAGGAGCTTCTTCGCAAGCAAGCAGTTGTATTTTTTTCAGACATCGTTGGTTACACCCGACTAATGGGTAAAGACGAAGATTCTGCCTTTCAATTGATGAAAGAAAACCTAAATGTTCACCAAGAAGTATTTGCCAAATACAAGGGACAGGTAGTCAAAGAACTTGGGGATGGAATTTTAGGCGTGTTTGAAAATGCAGAATCCGCCCTTTCCGCTTCACTAGAAATTCAAAAATCCTGCATAGGACATGGCAAGTTTCAATTGCGAATCGGTCTTCATTGTGGTGATATAATCTTTGATCATGGAGATGTTTTTGGAGATGCGGTGAATCAAAGTTCCAGAATTCAAAGTGTGGGTATACCTGGTTGCATTTTGATTTCAGACTCACTTCATCAACAAATCCAAACCAATCCAAAATACTCCACAGTAAAATTGGGAGGATTTGAATTGAAAAACGTGGAGCATAAAGTTGAGCTTCATGCATTGACCAATCCTCCACTTAGTATCCCCAAGCGGGCAGAAATTCTTCAAAACATCAAGTATCAGGAAAGAAATCCTTGGATGAGATGGGCTGTTGGTGCTCTTTTTCTGATTCTTATAGCAGCCTTGATTTGGAGCAATTTTTATCAAGGACCGACTTGGGGGAAGGAAAAATCCGTGGCTGTTCTGCCTTTCGAAAACCTGAGTAATCTTTCTGAAAATGATTATTTCAGCGAAGGACTAACCGGCGATATTATCTTCCAGCTTTCGGAAATTGACTCCATAAAAGTTATCCCATTTGAGCAAGTGGATGACTTAAAAGATGAAAACCTACCCTTAGATTCGCTAGGAAAACTATTCGGTGTCACCACAATCCTGAAGGGAAGCGTTGATTTTATTGGATCAAAAATCCAAATCAACGTCAGGCTCCTAGACATTTCCACCTCTCAAAATATTTGGTCGGAAACCTTTACCAGAGAGAGCAGCGGAATTGTGGCTTTGCAAAACAACATTGCCAAAGAAATTGCGAGAGCATTAAATGCCAACCTGAGTGCCCAGGAGCAATTCCAAATCGAAAAAACCCAAACCACCAGCGCAGAAGCCTATGATCTGTATCTACAAGGCAAAAATTATTACTTCAAATATAGCCTAGATGATAATCAAAAAGCGATTAAACTTTTCAAAAAAGCAATTTCAATTGACCCAAATTATGCCTTGGCTTATACAGGTTTAGCCGACTGTTATTCCCAAATGCCTGTTTATGGCTATAGTATGACATGGCTTGATTCCAGCATGGAAGCTAGTGATAATGCCTTAGCCATAGAGCCTACACTTGCTGAAGCCTATACGTCTAAAGGCATCAATTACTACTACAAAGGGAAGAATGAATACGCCCAGATTTCCTTTGAAAAGGCCCTGGCTTATAAGCCGAATCTCAGCCGTGCGATAGGTAATCTAGCGACCATCTATTTTTCCAAAGGAGACTTGGTCAATTCACTTCGCCTACAAATCAAATCCTCTTCCCTAAATCCTAGAGCCTTTATTCCCTACCAAATCTCTGGTTGGATCTGTAGAATTTTGGGAAGAAATGAAGATTCAGAGTACTATATCAATCAAGCATTAGAGCATCAGGTCAACGCAATTAATTACGAACAACTCGGCTATACATTTATCTCAGAAGGAAAGACCTCTGAAGCCGCACAATTGATTCCATTGATATTAAATGATGGAGACTCCAATGCCTTTGGAATCGCAGGTTTGCTTTCTCTTTACTTACAGGATTTAGATTCTGCGAAAGCTTACTTTGAAAAATCCATTGAATTGACTGAGGACTATGCCAATGATCCCTATTACGTGATTCCCATCAATCTTGCCTATATCTTGAATTTGAAAGGAGAAAGAGAATGGTCAAATCAATTATTGGATCAGAGTATAGAGCTCCGAATGGATTACCTAATTGAGGGAGATGAGGACTTTAATCTTGCTCTTGATCTGGCTATTGCAAAAGCAATTCGAGGAGAATTCAAGGAAGTAAACAAATTCTTGAATTTGGCCTTTGAAAGGGGTTGGAGAGAACTTTTTATAGTTTCTCAGCATCCTGCTTTCGCAGAATTTAGACAAACCAAAGAGTATGCTACAATCGTTTCCAAAATCGAAAAGGAAATAGCCAACCTAAATCAGCAATTGGGCTCTACCTCTTTGCAAAGAGAACGATAAACCCTTTAAAATGCTCTGATTGATTTTTGAGAAATTCAGAGGAAACTCTGGATCAAGCTTTAATCTAGAATTAGAATTTTGCAATGGGGTATTTCACTCCCTCGCCTCCTCTTAAAACAGAATCAATTCCAGTAGGCACCCTTCCCAAAGAATAAATAATTCCAGACATCATTGCTGCGGAATAAGAAGTCCCAGATGCCAGTCCATAGGCACCTTTGTCAGTTCCACTTCCAATTAAATTGGTTGGGAAGGTGGAGAAAATTTGCTCTCCTGGTGCAACCCAAATAGGTTTTGACAGCCCAGCAATTTGGATAGTTCCATAATTAGAGAAGCTAGAGTAAACTACGGTAGCACCATTACAAAACATAGTTATGGAACCCACACTAATCATAAAATCTCCATCTGCGAGGCAGGATGGGAAATTACTGGAATTCAAATCAGTTTCATTTCCTGCAGAAAAAACAACAAATACGCCTTTTGCTGCTAAATCCTTTATTTTCTTTCCTATTTGTCCCCAATTACAAGTATTCCTCGCCATTCCTAAACTGATATTAACCACATCATTAGGCTGAGCTTTTCCTAGGATATAATCTAGACCTTGAGTGAATTGATGCAAATTGGAATTTCCGTCTTTGTCCAAAATCTGAACTGAAACCATTCTCGCTCCAGGGACAATTCCATTGATTCCTATGTCTTCAGGATCTCCACCAGGTAGTTGATTATAAGCTTTTGCACCAATAATCCCCGCAATCATTGTTCCGTGCCCATTAAGGTCTACTCCTGAATTACCCCCGGTAAAACTTTTACCTTCATTGCTGAGGACCATTCCCTTTAGGTCCTGATGCGTGGAATCAATTCCCGTATCCAAAATCCAGACAGTTCTATCAGCAGGAGGAGTTCCTTGAATTCCTCCCCCTATCCATAGAACAAAGTCACTGGCATAGCTACTTGAATCATACCGCCAATCCGCCTGCATCATGGGTTTTCTGCCTTGAAGAATTGGATCTCCTTGCATCATGGGTTTACGCCCTTGAAGTTCCATGGGAAGATTAGGATAGTTTTCAAGAACTCCACTGTTAGGCTTCCCTGTCTCTTTCTTGATTTTATCTAATTGCTTTTTGTTTACCTTTTGGGCGAAAAACCAAGGGACTTTATCCAGGTAAATATTACTCTCATCTATGTCTAGATCATCTAAATTTTTCTTTGCAAAGTCCTTAATTCTTTCCTTTTCCTTTTTGATTTTATCAGAATCAGCTAATGGTTCCCTAATGGAAAATTGAGTGGAATCTAAAAAGACTAAAACCCCAGATTCAAAGTCTTTGTCTTCCGGAGATAAGAATTGTTCTTCTTTACAGGAAATGAAGCAGGTTCCAAATAGGAAGGCAAATAGAATAATAAAATACTTTTTCATAAAAATTAGAGAGTTTATTAAAGAATAAAGAAATAATACGCTCATTAAATTATCATATAATTATTTAGTAATGAAATATTTATAAAACTTTCTGTTTATGAAATAGGCAAATCCATTTAAATAAATCTCCTTTAAATTCTGATTATGAAAATTCAAATTAGCATAGTAGAATTATAGAAGTTTAAAGAATCATCAACCACCCACCCAATTAACCCATGTCAATAGACCACCAATCAAAGATCCTAAACAATAGGTATCTCGCACTGGACGTTCTCCGGGGAATGACCATTGCCTTTATGATCATTGTAAATACTCCTGGAAGCTGGAGCAATTTGTATGGCCCACTGGCCCATGCGGATTGGCATGGCTTCACCCCTACCGATTTGGTCTTCCCAACTTTCCTCTTTGTAGTGGGGAATGCCATGAGCTTTGCTTTGAAAAAAATGCAAGAAATGAAGGCCTCTGAATTTTATAAAAAGGTCTTCAAAAGAGCATTTCTTATCTTTTTGATCGGATGGTTGTTAAATGCCTTTCCATTTTTTGATTACAACGAAGCTGGTGAAATAGTCTTCATTGATTTGAGTGAAGTTAGATTTTTTGGGGTTTTGCAAAGGATCGCTTTATCCTATCTATTAGCTGCTTTGATTTTATTCTGGGGAGGAGAAAGATTAGGTTGGATATATAGCGGAGCGGCGCTTCTTGGTTACTGGGTCATTGCCTATATTTTCGGAGATTCCGGGGATCCTTACAGCTTGACTGGAAATGCTCAAATCAAGTTGGATATCGCCTTGATCGGTGAAAAGAGAATGTATATGGGAGAAGGAATTCCATTTGATCCGGAAGGACTTCTGAGCACCCTGACTTCCACAGTCAATGTAATTGCAGGGTATTTTGTCGGAAAACTAATTCAGAAAAAAGGAAACACTATTAACACTGTCAAAACCTTATTGATTGCAGGCGTGGTATTGATTGCCTTAAGTTATGCTTGGGATATAGTCTTCCCTATCAATAAGAAAATCTGGACAAGCTCTTATGTTCTTCTGACTGTGGGATGGGGAGTCATTTTGATTTCAGCTTTGATCTACCTGGTTGAAATTCAGAAATTGACCAAATGGACCTATTTTTTCCAGGCTTTTGGCCGCAATCCTTTAATCCTCTATGTACTCTCAGGAGTGGTTATTTCTATTTTCTCGATGATCCCAGTTGGGGAAACATCACTTCAGGGATTCATTTATCAAAATTTCTATACCAGTTGGCTGGGACCAAAAAATGCTTCCTTTCTATTCGCCATTAGCTACATGCTACTGATTTGGGTCATTGGATATTGGATGGATAAAAAGAAAATTTACATCAAGGTTTAAGAAATACAGCTCAGATTATGAGGCTTTTAAAGTAAAATGGTAAATTAAATTACTGTTTTACTTTAAAAGCTTTTTTTATGATTTTAAAAATTGGAGTATACAATGTGGAATGGATGCGAGATCTTTTCGAATCCGATGGAAGTCCAAAACTGACCGGCAAAGAAGCTACCAAAAGCCGACAACTTGCTCGAGTAATTCAAGCTATGAATCCTGACTTTTTGGGGATTGTTGAAGGGCCAGACACCTTGGTAAATGGATCAAAAACAACTTCCAAGCAATTGATCGACTGGTCCAATGAATATCTTCCCGGCCATACCTTTTCTGCAATCCATGGATTCCCTTCAGCCGGTCAACAAGAACTTGGGGCTTTATTTAATACCTCAAAGCTCAATGTGCTTTTCACGCCTGAAACCAAAGCGAGTACTCGATTTGACCAGCCTTTCTTGATGGATACCACCAATCGGATGATCAAAGAGCAATACGAGCATTACCGCCCACCTTTGGAGTTGAGTATTTTAGGCTTGGATGACACCTTGATTTCCAGGGTAATTATAGCACATACCAAGTCAAAAGGGATTTTTGACAAAGTGGACTACGCCAGATTTGAGATGATTTCTCAGCGGGATCGACTCAAGCTTTTTGGAGAATGCATGCATATCCGGGAGAGGTGCGACCATTACCTTTCAAAAGGTCAAGAAGTCATCGTAATGGGAGATATCAATGATGGGTTTGATCTGGATTTTTACGAAAACAAGTTTTCAAAAAGCGCGGTGGAAATTCTCTTGGGTGATCTCTGGAAACCTGAATGGGTGCTCAAGTCTGCCCTTCCCAGACCAAAACTGACAGCAAATGGTTGGTCTCCATATTCGGGAAGGTTCAAAGACCGAATAACAGGAGATCAGTTTACCGTCTTGATTGACCATATTTTGGTTAGCCAAGGACTAAAAGTGAAGAAGGGCCAAGTTTGGAATCCTTATTTGGAAAAATCCGACCCACTTATCCAAAGCATCAAAGATGATTTGATCCAAGCTTCAGATCACTTTCCAATTGTCACAGAAATAGAAATTTAAACCCAAAAACATGGACCCAGCCGCACAAACCATGATTGACAATCTTGAAAAAAACACCGGGAAAAGTCTCGGTGAATGGATTGAGATTGTCCAAAAAGAGCAATTTCAAAAGCATGGAGAAATCCTGAAGTTCCTGAAAGAAAACCATGGATTCACTCATGGCTTTGCCAATTTGGTGGCACATAAGTCCCTAAAATCGGATGCGGGTTCGGCTGAGGATGTGAACGAACTCGTGAAAAACCAATACAAAGGCAAGGAGCATTTCTGGCCAATCTATCTACAAATAGAAAAAGAACTCAAATCTTTTGGATCAGATGTGGAGTTCGCTCCCAAAAATGCCTACGTGAGCGTAAAACGAAAAAAGCAATTTGCCATGTTGATTCCCGCAACCAAGACCCGCTATGAAATCGGAATAAACCTAAAAGGACAAGCTTCCGAAGGTATTCTTGAGGCAGAGACAAAATCCAATGCCATGTGTAGTCACAAGGTAGTCATCAATCATGAAGAGCAATTAAGTCCCGAAGTTTTTGACTGGTTGAAAAAAGCCTATTTGGCTGCAGGATAAATTCAATTCCCTTTAAAAAACGAATAGGGCTATTTCATCAAAAATGAAATCAGCCCTTTTTCTTTTTCATTAAATTGAATTTCGCCTAAGAAATTTTCATTCATGAAGCCTATTCAAAAAATACTAGTACTGACATTCTTCCTTCTTTCTTTTCACGCCAAGTCTCAAGTCACTGAAGAAACTTATCATCGTGCTGAGTACTTTTTAACTTCCAATCTAGAAAAAGAAGTCTATCACTTGGAAGTGATTCCCAATTGGTTCGAAGGAGGAAAGACTTTTAGCCATTCGGCCTTTACAGCTGAAGGAAAGCGCTTCTTTATTACCAATACGGAGACTTTTCAGACCCAAGAAGCGTTCGACCATCCCAAACTTGCTGCTCTTTTATCTGAAAAAACTGGAGAAAAACTGGATGAAAAAAACCTACCAATTCAGTTCACAGGAGTGAGAAACAGCCATATCATCACCTTCCGCTGGAGAGGAAAAGATTGGACGTGGAACACTCAAGACAATTCGCTCAATTCTATTCCCAGCTCTTCACGAAATGAATTTGAATCCTTTTCTCCAGATCGGAAGTGGAAAGCCTACATCAAAAATTACAATCTCTACGTCCAAAACCTGGAAACCAATGAAGAAATCCAGCTAAGCAAACTGGGGAAAAAGGAATTTGAATATGCTTCTTATTACGGCTGGAGTGATCTTATGGAAGGGGAAAATGGGGAAAGACCAGATAGATTTACTGTCACTTGGTCTCCTGATTCCAAAAAGATATTTACCCAAATCGTCGACCTTCGAATCGCAGAAAAAATGTACCTGCTGGATTGGAGCAAGGAAGAGAAATTCCGACCTGATCTTCTTTCCTATTATCGTGGGTCTCCTGGAGATAGCACAGTGGTTAAATACATTCCGGTAATCTTCGATTTGGAAAAAAGATCGGAAAAAACCATCCCAGAACTCACCTCTCCTCATTTCATAGGCCTCAACCTAAGATGGGCTCCAGATAGCAAAAGTCTCAGTGGATTCTTTATTCCAAGAGGTTTCAAAGAATATCATCTGATCGAATTGGACGCAGAGAACACCTCCATCCGAAAAGTTTATTCTGAAAGCTCACCCACCCACGTCAATCGGGATTTTCAGTTTAGAAGATTGGCAAATGGGCAGTTTATCCTCAATTCGGAAAAGTCTGGCTGGAATCAACTGTATCTTTTTGACTGGAAAACCGGAAAAGAAATCCAGCCTATTACCCAAGGTGAATACGTGGTCAATGAGATCTCATTTCTGGACGAGGAAAAAGGAATTCTGTACTTCGAAGCTTCCGGAAAAGAGCCAGGAAGAAATCCCTATTTCAATCATCTTTATAAGGTAAATCTTGACGGATCAGGACTCCAACTTCTGACTCCGGAAAATGCCTACCATGAAATCTACATTTCACCTGATGGAAAATTTGCGGTAGATAATTACTCCACAGTCAATCAAGCTACCCAATCCATACTCATCGATTTAGCAACTGGTAAAAACCTCCATAAAATCTCTGAAGCAGACATTTCAAATCTGAAAAAACGAGGCTACAAATCTCCAGTTCCTTTTTCAGCACTAGCAAAGGATGGAAAAACGGAGATTTTTGGAGTCTATTTTCTCCCCACCACTTTCAATTCGAAGAAGAAATACCCCATTATCGATTATACCTATACCGGCCCGCATACTTCCACAGCCCCAAAAACTTTTAAAGCAGGACTATTCGGACACCAGCAGCCGATGGCAGAATTGGGATTTGTTGTCGCCACGGTGGACGGTCTTGGAGGTTTTGGGAGATCAAAGTCCTTTGCGGATGTTTCCTATACTAATTTAGGAGACGGGACCACAGATCATGTGCTGGCGATTACCCAATTGGCAGAAAAGGAGAAATTCTTGGATATCACCCGTGTAGGAATTTTTGGTCATTCTGCTGGAGGATATGATGCAGGTCGGGCTATACTTTTGCATCCTGATTTCTACAAAGTTGGCGTTTCTTCTGCTGGAGATCATGATTTCCGAATGGAAAAAGCCTGGTGGCCCGAAATGTACATGGGTTATCCTGTGGGCGACTTTTACCACAAGCAGTCCAATATTACCAATGCTAAAAATCTAAAAGGACATCTGCTCTTGGCACATGGAGGGATTGATGAAAATGTCAACCCATCTGCCACCTTCAAACTGGCCGAGGAACTTATCAAAGCAGGAAAAGACTTTGACCTATTCATCTGGCCTAGCCGAAATCACAGTTTTGGAAGACCTCCGGGAGATTATTTCACCAAAAAACGTTGGGATTACTTCCTTGAGCATCTTTTGGGAGAAAAACCCATTCGCCATTACCAAATCCAAGTCGGGAATTAATCCCGACTTTTTCTTTTACTTATTCAATTTCCGGTTTGCTTCTTTACGATCCCTGTCTATATTTGCCCACGTAAATGGAAAACATCAGTAGAAATATTGAATTTTTAGCAAATGCACAGCATGCACACATGCTGCATCATTTCCATCATTCCTCTTGAGAGGAATATAATTACACACCCATCCGGTGACGCTGATGACAGGGATTCGGCCTTTCACCAAAATTTTCCAAATCATTCACTTTACAAGCGTAACTTGTCCTCATGGAACAGATTATCCGCATTGCCGTTCAGAAAAGCGGCCGACTTTCCGATGATTCACTCAGTTTGATCAAAGAGTGTGGCATCAAATTTTACAATGGAACTGGCAAACTCAAGTCCACTTCCACCAATTTCCCAGTTGAGTTTTTATTTCTCAGAGATGACGATATCCCCGGCTATGTGGCCGATGGAGTTGCAGACTTGGGAATTGTGGGAGAAAACGAACTCGTAGAAAAAGACAAAGAAGTAGTAACCCTAAAGAAGTTAGGCTTCTCCAAATGCAGACTTTCTTTGGCTATACCAAAAGGTCAGGAGTATACTGGTTTAGACTATTTCAACGGTAAAAACATAGCCACTTCTTATCCTAAAATACTGGGAGACTTTTTGAAGAAAAAAGGAATCCAAGCAGAAATCCATGAGATCAGCGGTTCGGTTGAAATTGCCCCAAGCATTGGCTTGGCTGAAGGTATTTTTGATATCGTCAGTTCAGGATCTACCCTGATGATGAATGGCCTCAAGGAAGTAGAAGAAGTCTTCAAATCTGAGGCAGTACTTATCGGCAACACCAATTTGGCTGATTGGAAAAAGGCGATTTTGGACAAATTGCTTTTCAGAATCAATGCTGTCCAAAAGGGAAAAAGCAACAAGTACGTGCTGATGAATGTTCCTAATACCTCCATCCCCAGAATCATTGATCTGATTCCAGGAATGAGAAGTCCGACAATTCTGCCATTGGCTCAAGAAGGCTGGTCTTCAGTTCACTCGGTATTGAGCGAGGATCAATTTTGGGAAAATATTGAAGAATTGAGGGCTGCTGGAGCAGAAGGCATTTTGGTAGTTCCGATCGAAAAAATGGTCATTTAATCCGATTAAGGGGTATTAATAAATATAGCTATGAAACTTCTGGTCAATCCTTCTCCTGAAAAATGGAAAAAACAACTTGCCCGACCGGTTCAAAAAACCAAGGAAATCAATAAAATCATCAAGCCTATTTTTGAAAAAGTAGAGCGAAGTGGTGACAAAGCCCTTAAGAAATTTGCTCACGAGTACGATCATGTCAATTTGGAAAACCTGATCGTTTCCGAAGAAGAAATTAAAGCTTCCAAAAACCAGATTAGCAAGGAACTTCGTGAGGCCATCAAAGTCGCCAAAACCAATATTGAAAAATTCCATGCGGCTCAGGCTTCGGAGGAATTGATCGAAGAAGTCATGCCGGGGGTGATCTGTAGAAGAAAAAGCGTCCCAATCCAAAAAGTAGGTTTATATATTCCTGGAGGAACAGCTCCCCTTTTCAGTACCGTATTGATGTTGGGTGTTCCAGCTAAATTGGCTGGATGCAAGGAAATCGTGCTTTGCTCCCCACCAAATCGAGAAGGCAAAATTCACCCAGCAATTTTATACACCGCAGATTTGATTGGAATTTCAAAAATCATCAAGGTAGGTGGAGCTCAAGCTGTTGCAGCAATGACTCTAGGTACTGAGAGTGTTCCCAAAGTGGATAAAATCTTTGGTCCAGGAAATCAATACGTCACGGCTGCCAAGCAGCTTTCTACCAAATACGGAGTTGCAATTGATATGCCTGCCGGACCATCTGAGGTTTTGGTTTATGCAGATGAGACTGCCATTCCCTCTTTTGTCGCTTCAGACTTGCTTTCTCAAGCAGAGCATGGGGTAGACTCGCAAGTGGTTTTGGTGACGAATTCTGAAAAATTTGCGAAGAAGGTTTTGAAAGAAATCAATACGCAATTGGAGGATCTGCCAAGAAAAGACATCGCCTTCAAAGCCTTGCAAAACTCCACTTCTGTGGTCATGGAAAATCAGGAAGAAGCCTTATTTCTAATCAATGAGTATGCGCCGGAGCACCTTATTGTAGCGGTGCAAAACGAGGAAGAAATCTTGGATGGGATTTACAATGCAGGTTCAGTTTTCATCGGAAATTTCACTCCTGAGTCTGCCGGGGATTATGCGTCAGGAACCAACCATACCCTACCCACTTATGGGTACGCAAAAAATTACAGCGGAGTGTCTTTGGATAGTTTTGTAAAGAAAATCACTTACCAAAAAATCACCCCTGAAGGACTAAAATCCTTAGGCCCAGTGGTTGAAATCATGGCAGCTAATGAACAATTGGACGCTCACAAAAATGCTGTAACTGTTCGTCTTAATTACTTGAAAAACAACGAACAATGAGCATTGATCTGAATTCATTATTGCGCCCACACATTGCAAAACTTCAGCCCTATACCTCTGCTCGAGATGAGTATTCTGGTAAGGAAGGAGTATTTCTGGATGCCAATGAAAATCCCTTTGGCTCGATTACCGAACAGGATTTCAATCGCTATCCAGATCCGTATCAGCAAGCACTAAAGGAAGAAATTGCTAGAATCAAAGGAGTAAGACCAACTCAGATTTTCTTGGGAAATGGATCTGACGAAGCCATTGATTTGCTTTATCGTGCCTTTTGTAATCCTGGAAAGGACAATGTAATTCTTCTCCCTCCCACCTATGGAATGTATGAGGTGAGTGCCAATATCAATGATGTAGAAATTAGAAAAGTCCCGCTTACCGCGGACTTTCAACTTCAGCCTGAAAAGATTCTCGCAGCTGCAGATCCGCACTCCAAAATCCTTTTTATCTGTTCTCCTAATAATCCTTCCGCAAATAAGGTGAAGCGTGAGGATGTACTTCGATTAGTTAGAGAATTTAAGGGATTAGTCGTAGTGGATGAAGCGTACATTGACTTTAGCGATGAGCTAAGTTTCACGACAGAATTGGATAATTATCCAAACCTGCTGGTCATGCAGACATTTTCAAAGGCATGGGGATTAGCAGCGCTCCGTCTGGGGATGGCTTTCGCAAGCGAGGAAATCATTCGGATCTTGAATAAAATCAAAGCTCCTTACAATATCTCTGGGCTTACTCAGGAAACCGTATTAACCGCAATCCGAAACAAGGACAAAGTGGATCAGATGATCCGGGATATTTTGGACGAACGTGAATTCCTGAAAGCTGAATTGGAAAAACTTCCTTTTGTTCAGAAAATTCATCCTTCACACGCTAACTTCTTGTTAGTCAAAATTCCACATGCCAATCAGGTATATGATGATTTGATCGGTGAAAAAGTCATCGTTAGGAACCGGGCAAAAGTCTTGCTTTGCGAGGATTGTCTTCGAATCACAGTCGGGACAAGAGAGGAAAATGAAAGGCTATTGAATGCACTGAGGAAGGTTTGCGCCTGAATTGGAAAATTGAAAGATTAACAGATTGGAAAATTAAATTCCAACCTATTTTGAAAAATATAAATCGAGCAAAAAAGGCCAAAATCTATACCTCTGCTCGTAAATCGTAATTCATAAATCGTAAATGAAAAAAGTACTCTTCATAGATCGCGACGGCACAATTATCAAAGAACCGCCGACAGATTTTCAGGTAGACAGTCTTGAAAAGCTGGAATTTCTCCCCAAAGCTATTTCAAACTTGAGAAAAATAGCCGAGGAAACAGACTATGAGCTCGTTATGGTCACCAACCAAGATGGCTTGGGAACAGATTCTTTTCCTGAAAAAGACTTTTGGCCAGCTCAGTTTAAAATGCTCAAAACTCTGGAGCAGGAGAATGTCTTTTTCAAAGCAATTCATGTTGACAAGACATTTGAACATGAAAATGCTCCTACTAGAAAACCAAGGACGGGACTTTTAACCCAATATTTCTCTGAGGAATATGACTTGGCTAATTCCTATGTGATTGGTGACCGATTCACAGACGTCCAATTGGCAAATAACCTTGGGGCGAAAGCCATCTTCATTGGGGATCAAAATGAAGATGCAGCTCTTTCTACCAAGGATTGGGACGAGATTTATTCCTTTTTAAAAATGCCTTCCAGAAGTGCTGAGGTACGCCGAACCACTTCTGAAACGGATATTTTCATCAAGGTAAATCTGGATGGAAGTGGGAATTGCAACATTTCCACAGGGCTGCATTTCTTCGATCACATGCTCGAGCAACTAGGAAAGCATGGAAGTACAGATTTGGAAATTCAAGTAAAAGGAGACCTTCATATCGATGAGCACCATACCATTGAGGACACTGCTTTGGCCTTAGGAGAAGCTTATTTGAAGGCCTTAGGAGATAAAAAAGGAATTTATCGCTATGGCTTTTTACTCCCAATGGATGATGCTTTGGCTCAGGTAGCAATTGATTTTGGAGGAAGGCCTTGGCTAGTTTGGGAGGCTGAATTCAAAAGAGAAAAAATCGGAGACATGCCGACTGAGATGTTTTACCATTTCTTCAAGTCCTTTTCAGATACAGCCAAATGCAATCTGAATATCAAGGTAGAAGGTGAAAATGAGCACCATAAAATTGAAGCAACTTTCAAAGGTCTGGCAAGAGCCATAAAAATGGCTGTTATGAGAGATCCGAGAAATATCAATCAATTGCCCAGTACGAAGGGAGTTCTATGAGATTCTTGCACTGAATAAGCTAGCCATCCAATAGGGTGGCTTTTTTTTATGTTAAATTTTCTTGAATGAAATGATTTGCTTTTTGGTTTGAATTTATTTTTGTTTCTTTCGTTATGAAACGACTTTGTCATATACTTACGATTATTTCATCAATAGGTATTTTTTCCTGCTCACCCGATCCGGCAGAAATTGAAGCATTATATCAGGCTAAAAATTATGAAGAAACCATCTCAGCAGTCAGCAGAAGGCTATTTCTTCACGTGACAGACATTAAATCCCTCCATATTCGAGCAAGATCCTATGAGGAATTAGGAATGATGGATGAGGCGATGGAAGACTACGAGCGAATCATTGACATCGATCCAGACTATGCTCAGGCTCATGCAGGAATAGGAAAAATTCTGTTTGACAAAGAGTATTACAAAAGTGCTGAACTACACATTTTAAAGGCTTCCAGTTTGGATCCTGAGGATTTTGAAATCACCTATTTGGCTGGAAGATCTCAATTGATGGTGAAAAATTGGGAACGTGCAGAAACCTTCCTGAAGCAAGCCCAGCAGATGGATCCTGAGTTTGCCCCGATTTATTATTACATGGGAATGGCAAGAGCCAGTCGAGGAGATATTTTTGGGGCGGCAGCTTCTTTCAATACTTATTTGAAAAAAGAGCCTGACAACCTAACCGCACGATATAATCGAGGATTTGCCATGCTCAAGATCGGCTACCTTCCTTGGGCTTTGGAAGACTTTGATTTTGTCCTAAAAAACAATCCTGATCATGTCGAAGCCCTAGCCAGAAAGGGTGTTTGTCTGGCAAAAATGGGAAATCCAGAAGGTTGCCAATTAATCCAGGAAGCAGCAACAAAAGGCAGCGATTACGCTTTGAGCAAATTTGAAGAATCCTGCCTATAAAGCTTATTTACCAAGTAATCTTTCAGCCAAGGCTTTTTTATAATTCGGCAAAGCCTTTTCAGACAATCCCAAGAACAGATAAGGTTCGATCAATTCCAATTCCATCAAGTGGAAAACTCCATCGATCACTACCCCATCTACCCTGCCGTATAAAGTATTTGCCCCGAATTCATTGATCAATTTTTGGGCAGAATCAAGTAGGAATTGAGCTGGTTCTATTTCCTGAATTGTCCCTCCAAAATAATGCTGAACCCTGAAATCTGATTTTGCCGGAGTCTTCAACACGGCATGGGAAAACTTGGCATTGAAAAATATCAAGGAGTACTCCCCTACCTCTGCAACTTCCGGAACAAAAGGCTGAGCCAGAAAATCCTCATCTTTTACTAATTCAATTACTTTCGCCTTATACTTTTCCCATTCCGCAACGGGAATTTTCAAAGTGTTTTTAGCCCCGCCACTAACCAAAGGTTTGATCACCAAAACTTCTGAATTAACCTTTTTCAAAATTTCCCCAAGTTCTGGTTTGAAGCCTTTTGGAAGAATCATTCCCGCTATTACCGGAAATCCTTTCTCCTCAATTTCCAAAAGGTATTTTTTAGAAGAATTCCACTGGATAGTAGCTAAATCATTCAAAACCGGAATTCCCAAATCCTTGATTTTCTCAATCCAATCCAAAAACTCAGGATAATAATCAAAGTAATCCCAAGTTGATTTGATCAATAAAAAGTCGTAGCCACCCCAATTCACAGATGGATCTGACCAAGCCTGGATTTCATTAGAAACACCAAGACTAGTTAAGGTATCAGACAAGAGTTTATTCTCATCAATGGTATTCGCATCGTAAGCACCGGTGGAGAAATAACTGACAATCGCAACGTGGAGGGACATAGGTTAAATTTTGTGCAAAAGTAATCTTTCAGGCATTTTCACCGAATCCACTCTTCAAAAATCCAAGCAAAGCTTTACTTTTGAGCTTTGGAGCACTATGAATCACAGAAAACTCGTCATCATTCCGACCTATAATGAGCTGGAAAACATCAGCGACATGGTCCATACGGTGATGAATCTGTCAGGAGAATTTGAATTATTAGTCATTGACGACGGGTCTCCGGACGGAACGGGCGGGGTGGTAAAATCACTTCAGCCTATTTTTTCAAACAGACTTCACTTGCTGGAAAGGAAAGGAAAGCTAGGTTTGGGCACCGCATACATTGCGGGATTTAAGTGGGCTTTGGAACAGGATTACGATTTCATTTTTGAGATGGATTGTGACTTTTCACATGATCCCAAAGACCTCATCCGACTCTATGATGCTGTCAAAGAAAGAAATTTTGACCTCGCCATTGGATCCAGATACATTACCGGAGTGAATGTGGTTAACTGGCCAATTGGTCGTGTCTTGATGTCTTATTTCGCTTCTGTCTATGTGAAATTCATCACGGGACTACCAATCAAAGACGCCACAGCTGGATTTAAATGCTACCATAAAAGTGTCCTTCAGGGAATCCGTTTGGATGAAATCCGATTTATCGGCTACGCCTTCCAGATTGAGATGAAGTTTACAGCATGGAAATTAGGATTTAAGCTGATTGAGGTTCCGATAATTTTCACAGACCGAACCAAAGGGACTTCCAAAATGAGCCCGAAAATTTTCCGTGAAGCGGTTTTAGGAGTGATTTGGATGAAAATCAAAAGTATTTTTTCTCCCTACAAACTCAATCAAAGCGGATCGATTTGATCGGGTCTATCCTGGAAATCACAATCACCGGAATCCAAAGTACCAAAGAAGTCAAGATCGCTATCCCGATATTCAAGGCCATGAATACCGGCCAGTTCCAATCAATCGGAACGTAACTCATGTAATAATTGGAAGGATCGAGAGGGATAAGATGGAATTGATCCTGCAAAAGCCCTATTCCCAATCCAATTAGATTCCCTAGGATCAAGCCCCTACCCAAAATTTTCATTCCATTCCAGAAAAAGATCTGGCGAATCTGAGCATTTCTAGCCCCCAAGGCCTTGAGCAAGCCGATCATCTGGGTTCGTTCCATGATCAAAATGAACAAAATAGCCCCCATGTTGAAAATGGCCACAAATCCAATCAGGGAAATGAATACAATCACATTGGTATCCAGGAGAGTCAACCAATCAAAAATCTCCAAAAATTTATCCCTGCTATCGATAAGCCTTAGGTCAAAATCCAAGGCTGCATCCAATTCGGGGATGAGCTGGTCCGACTTGGAAGGATCATCGATATAAAGTTCTAATCCTCCAATTTGATCCTTGGTCCATCCATTTAGATTACGGATAGTCTGGAGCTCTCCAATGACTATTTTTTCATCAAAATTCTCCAAATAAGTTTCAAAGATCCCGACTACCACAACCCTTCTAAACCTTGGAGGATCCTGCACAAAGTACATGGTCACTTTATCTCCAACTTCCAGCAATAGCTTATTTGCCACTAATCGGCTAAGCATGATTTCATTACTTGTCCCTGAATCTGGAAGATGAAGCATTCTACCACTTACCAGATATTGAGAAAAAGCCAGCGTATCAAAATCTGCCCCCACCCCTTTCATCAGGATTCCTTCTACTTCTTCATCCCCTTTCAGTAAAGCGGCTTTGTGCGCAAATGATTGGCTTTTAGTTAGAAAAGGAAGAGTTTTTGATTTCATGTAAAACTCTGAATTCAGGGACATCGGAGCTTCCTCAAAGGCATTGCTCATCTGAAAGCGCTGAACCTGAAAATGTCCCGTAAATCCGTAAACCCGATTGGAAACGGTTTTTTGAAAACCGCCCAAAACCATGAAAGAGAGAATTGCAACCCCAAGCCCGATTGCCAAGCTGCCCACCGCTATCCGGTGAATGGTACTGGAAAATCCTCCGGCATCCTTAAAGCTGATTCTTTTGGCAATGAAATAGGAAAGGTTCAAGGGAGTGGGTTAAATTTGTTCACAACTCAGCGCAAAATAGCATGAAGCAAACGAAAAATTCATTTCTGACTTACTTTTTGGTATTCCTTTTCTCCCTTTTGCTTTCCCAATCCACTTTTTCTCAGCAAGTATTGACCGGAGCGGAAAGACCCGATTTGTATCTCCCTTTGTTGAAGGGAAAGAAAGTTGGCTTAGTGGGAAATCAAACCAGCATTTTGCCCAATTCAGTCAATAAGCATGTGGTCGATTTTCTTCTGGAAAATGGAGTGGAAATCAAAAAAGTCTTTGTGCCAGAACATGGATTTAGAGGAACTGCCGACGCTGGCGAAAAAGTAGATAATTCAGTGGACCAAAAGACAGGTTTACCAATTGTTTCACTCTATGGAAACAATAAAAAACCTACCGCGGCTCAGCTTGCGGACCTGGACGTGGTGATTTTTGACCTACAGGATGTGGGAGTTCGGTTTTTTACCTACATCAGCACCATGCATTATATTATGGAAGCTTGTGCTGAAAACAGAAAAAAAGTAATCGTTTTTGACCGCCCTAATCCCAACGGAAATTACATCGAAGGACCAATCCTAAAACCCGGCTTTGAGTCTTTTGTGGGAATGCACCCAATTCCCATTGTCCACGGATTGACTGTGGGAGAATTGGCGAAAATGATCAAAGGAGAAAAATGGCTTAAAGGAGGCACATCAGTAGATTTGGAAGTGATCCCTGTTGCAAACTGGAACCATCAAACGCCCTACAATCTTCCGATCAAACCCTCACCAAATTTACCTTCTGATTTGGCAATCAAACTTTATCCAAGTACCTGTCTTTTTGAAGGAACGGTAGTTTCCCTAGGACGAGGAACATATTTTCCTTTTCAGGTTTATGGCTATCCTGATCCAAAGTTTGGTGAGTTTACTTTTACCCCTGTGAGTATTGAAGGAATGTCTAAAACCCCACCACATCAGGACAAACTTTGCTATGGAAGAGACTTGAGAGGAGAATCCATGGACCACCACTTTACATTAAGCTATCTTTTGGAGGCCTACCAGAAATCCGGAATGAAGGAGAAGTTTTTCAATAACTACTTCAATACATTGGTCGGTACAGATGAGTTGAAAAAGCAGATTTTGGCAGGGAAAAGCGAAAATGAGATCAAAGCCACTTGGCAAAAAGGATTAGAAGATTACAAAGTATTGAGGGAGAAATACCTGATTTACAATTAAAATTCCATCGAAAGTGAATACTAAAAATCTTAGGATTGTATACATGGGTACTCCAGAATTTGCAGTACCCTCTTTAGAGAAATTGGTTGAAAATGGCTGGAATGTGGTGGGAGTAATCACCGCTCCGGACAAACCTCAAGGACGTGGACAAAAGTTGGTCGGTTCTCCTGTTAAAGAAGCCGCCGAAAAATTGGGATTAAAAATCCTTCAGCCTACCAACCTTAAAAGTCCAGAATTTCAAGAAGAACTGAGAAGCTTAAAGGCTGATTTGCAAATCGTGGTAGCTTTTAGAATGCTCCCAGAGTCGGTTTGGAATATGCCGCCTATCGGTACATTTAACTTGCATGCCTCTCTCCTGCCAGATTATCGTGGAGCAGCTCCGATCAACTGGGCAATTATCAATGGAGAAAAGGAAACTGGGGTAACCACCTTTTTTCTAAAGCATGAAATTGACACCGGGAGCATAATTTTTCAGGAAAAAGTAGCCATTCTCCCTGAGGATGACTTGGGCTCGGTCTATGAAAAATTGATGACCATAGGCTCGGATCTGGTGGTGAAAACGGTAGAAGCAATCGCCAAAAACGAGGTTTACCCTTTACCACAAGACGAAAGCAAGGCCAAGCATCACGCTCCAAAAATCTTCAAGGAAACCTGTAAAATTGATTGGACCCAATCAGCAGAATCCATCCATAACCTAGTTCGGGGACTTTCCCCCTATCCTGCTGCATGGACAGAATTTTTAGATAAAACCTGCAAAATTTTCAAGACAAAGGTTTCATCAAAAAATCTATCCGGAAAATCCCCAGGAGAATGGGAATCGGATGGAAAGTCGTTTTTAAAATTTCAAACCGGTGATGGGGTTTTAGAAATTTTGGAACTCCAACTCGAAGGAAAAAAACGAATGAAAACAGAAGAATTGCTTAGAGGACTCAAATTATGAGTCCTATTTTTTTACAATTGATTTTTATATAAATCTCATTTTTAGGAAATTGTAGCTGAATTTTTAAAGATACTATCATGAAAAAATCAATTTTAGGATTACTTGTTTTGGCTGCCGTTTCCTTTTCCACAACAGCACAAGCCCAACTATTAAAAAAAATCCAAAATGCGGCTCAGAATGCCGCTACCAATGCCGCAAGTTCGAAAGCCGAAAAAGAAAGTTCGGACAAAATGGGTGATCTGATTGGTGGGATGATGCAACCTGCTCCTACGGAATCTGCATACCAGTTTACAGGGTATATGGTTATGGAAGTGACCGCCACCGACAAAAAAGGGAAATCTGACCCTCCATCTCGGATCAATTATCTTTTAGGCGATAATGTGGAATTTATGGGCATGTCTTTTTCTGATCCTAAGACCCCACAAAACACCACAACAACTATCATGGACACCAAAAACCAAGCAATGGTGATGCTTTTGGACAATGAGGGTCAAAAGTCCAGTATGGCCATGAAAATGGATTATGACAAAATCCAGGATATGGTGGATGAAGAAGCCTCGGACCAGATGAAAACCGAAGACTATCAAATCACAAAAACAGGGAATACCAAAGATATCTTAGGCTATCCTTGCGAAGAATTTCTGGTCAAAACCGAAGACGGGGAAGGCAGATATTGGGTGACCAAAGAGCCGATTAAGGGTTTTTCCATGTTTTCTCCCCAAAGCAATCCTATGGTCTCCAATAAAACTGTGGAACGCTACAATTCATTCTTTTCCAATGCTCCAAAAGGGACTTTCCTGGAAATGATTTTCACCTCAACTGACGGCTCTGTCACAGACATGAAAGTCGTGGAGATTGAATTAAATTCTCCGCTAAAGTTCACCATGTCGGAATATCCCAACATGATGTCTGGCATGAATTAAATCCAAAAGAAAGGGCAGTTTTTCTGCCCTTTTTCATTTTTGAGTCCCAAAGACTGGTAAATTCAGGGCAAAGAAAATTCCCTGTGAAAATTATCCTTATTGCCGCTGTTGCAGAAAACCGAGTTATTGGAAAAGACAACCAACTGATCTGGAAGCTTTCCGCTGATTTAAAACGCTTTAAAAATCTGACTTCCGGTCATTACATTCTTATGGGACGGAAAACCTTTGAATCTTTAGGAAGGCCGCTCCCAAACAGAACACATCTCATTATTACCCGCAATCCTGATTTTGAAACACTGGAAGGTCATTATAGCTTCAGGACGATTGAGGATGCGATAATTTTTTGTAACAAAATCGAAGTGGAAAAGCTTTTCATCATCGGAGGCGGAGAGATTTACAGACAAACCATCGACCTCGCAGACGAATTGGAAATCACTGAAGTTAATACCGAACCCGAGGGAGATACCTTTTTTCCAGAAATCAAAGATTCACTCTGGATTGAAACCTACCGAGAGGAGTTTCCAGCAGATGAAAAGAATGAGTTTGACTACGCCTTTGTGACTTACGAGAAAAAATAATTTCATGACAAAACCGGTTATTTGGATCACTGGAGCATCCTCAGGAATTGGAGAAGCTGCTGCGAAAAAATTCTCTTCTGAGGGTTTTCGAGTGATTATCTCAGCCCGACGAGAAGCTGAACTTATCCGAGTTCAATCCGCCTGCGCCAATCCTAACTTGGTAAAAATCCTTCCATTGGATTTGGTAGAAATTGAAAGCTTTGAAACAAAAGCAAAAGAGGCGATCAGCTTTTTTGGACAGATTGACATCATGCTCCATAATGGAGGAATCAGCCAGAGGTCTTTAATTAAGGAGACTAGTCTGGAAGTCGACAGAAAACTAATGGAGGTCAATTATTTTGGAACCATTGCCTTGACCAAGGTTCTTCTTCCTCATTTCATCCAAAGAAAATCCGGTCACTTTGTGGTGATTACTTCTCTTGTCGGAAAATTTGCCTCGCCTTACCGATCCTCTTACGCTGCGTCCAAGCATGCTCTTCATGGATTTTTCGATACGCTTAGAGCCGAGCTTTTCCAAGAAAATATCCATGTAAGTCTGGTTTGTCCGGGTTTTATTAAAACAGAAGTTTCAATCAATGCTTTGACAGCCGATGGTACACCTTTAGGCTCAATGGATGAGGCCCAAGCGAAAGGAATGTCTGCTGAAAAATTTGCAGATAAACTATTCTCAGTCATTCAAAAGAAAAAACAAGAAGTTTATATCGGAGGAAAAGAGGCATTGGCTGTATACGTCAAGCGATTTTTCCCTGGATTATTTTCCAAACTCATCAGAAAAGCTAAAGTCAGATAATTACCCCTTGCTATGCAATTAGTCAAAGCTGAAATCATTGCCATTGGAGACGAACTGCTCTATGGACAAATTATGGACACCAACTCGCATTGGATCAGTCAGGAGCTGGATCTCATTGGCGTCAAAGTTGTCCATAAAACAACTGTTGGAGATAACAGGGAAGATATTCTAAAGGCTTTTTCTGATGCTGAGAAAAGAGCCCATATTATCCTTATCACTGGAGGCTTAGGCCCTACTCAAGATGACTTAACCAAGCCCTTGATGGCAGAATATTTTGGCTGCGAAATCATCGAATTTCCAGAAGCGGTGGAGGCTGTGTCGGAATTTTTCAAAAGAAGAGGACGTGAAATCACTCCATTAAATATTCTTCAAGGCCACCTACCTTCCTGTTGCACTTATGTTCCCAATGTAGTTGGAACCGCACCGGGGATGTGGTTTGAGAAAAATGGCACCTATTGGATGTCTATGCCAGGAGTTCCACATGAGATGAAAAAGCTGATGAAGGATTTTGTTCTACCAAAGCTTCCAAGTCTATTTGAATTACCTGTGATTTTCCACAAAGTGGTAAAAACCGTTGGAATAGGAGAAAGCTGGCTAGCTGATTTAATAAGAGACTGGGAAAATGCTTTGCCTTCACATATTCGTTTGGCTTATCTTCCTTCCCTTGGGCATGTTAAACTCAGACTCACGGCTTTTGGAACAAATAAGGCGGAGCTAGAAAAAGAGGTCGACCAGCAAATTCAAAAAGTAATGCCGTTAATCGAGAAATACGTTTACGGCTACGATGAGGAAACCCTTGAAGCTGCAATAGGCAAACTTTTGAAGAAAGCAGGGAAAACTTTAGCTTTAGCCGAAAGTTGCTCGGGAGGATACGTCTCCCATTTGGTCACCACTATTCCTGGTAGCTCCAATTATCTTCAAGGCTCGGTAATCCCTTATCACAATCAATTCAAAGAAAAGATTTTGGGAGTAAAAGCTGAAACCCTGGAGAATTTCGGTGCGGTCAGTGAGCAAACCGTAATAGAAATGGCCGAAGGTGTAAAGAACTTATTCAGTGCCGATTTTGGGATTTCCACTAGCGGAATAGCAGGGCCAGATGGAGGAACGGAAGAGAAACCAGTAGGCACAGTTTGGATTGCCTGTGCTGGTGAGGGATTTGTCGAGGCAAAAAAGCTCCAATTGACTCAGGACCGGATGCTAAATATTCAATTAACTGCCGTTTCCGTTCTGAATTTGTTAAGAATTTGCTTCGATCAGAATAACAAATAAAATTTTACAGTTAAGGTTTGGGTAGGTCTCCAATAAAATTTAATTTTAAATCTTGGATATAAACCCAATTTAATTACCGATTAACTATGGCAAGTATAGAAATGCTGATGCCCAAAATGGGCGAAAGTATCATTGAAGGAACCATCCTGACTTGGCTAAAAAAAGAAGGAGATACCATCGAGCAAGATGAATCTGTTTTGGAAGTAGCCACAGACAAGGTGGATACCGAGGTACCTGCAACTCATGCTGGGGTACTGAAAAAGATTTTAGCCAAAGAAGGAGAAGTCGTAGCCGTGGGTTCCGCTATTGCAATAATCGAAACCTCAGGAGAAGTTGAAAAAGCTCCAAAAGCTGAGGCAAAACCAGAAAAGTCTTCGAAAGAAGAATTGGTAGCCACTGCTCCTGCCCATACCCAAGAAATACTAGCTAAGCCTGAATCTGTTCAGGAAACTGCTGAAGACGGAAGATTTTATTCTCCGCTGGTAAAAAGCATCGCCAAAGAAGAGGGAATTTCTGCTTCTGAACTTTCTAAAATCCCAGGTACAGGAAAAGAAGGAAGGGTAACCAAGCAAGACATGCTGGATTATCTTAAAACCAGAGGAACTGCTCCAAGTCAAGTTAGCGCTCCTTCCATTTCCGAACCTAAGGTTCAGGTTAGCATTTCGGCAACCGACGAAATCATGGAAATGGATCGCATGAGAAAAATGATCGCTCAGCGAATGGTGGACTCCAAGCGAATTTCTCCTCATGTGACTTCCTTCGTAGAAGCCGATATGACCAATATTGTGCTTTGGAGAGAGAAAAATAAGGAAGCTTATCGAGCTAAATATGGAGAATCGATCACCTATACTCCTTTCTTTATCGAGGCTGTTTCTAGGGCCATTCGGGATTTCCCGATGATCAATATTTCCGTGGACGGGGATAGAATAATCAAGAAGAAAGACATCAACGTAGGTATGGCTGTTGCCTTACCTTCAGGAAATCTAATCGTTCCAGTAATTAAAAATGCTGATCAGTTGAATTTGGTTGGGATTTCTAAAAAGGTAAATGATCTCGCAAACCGAGCAAGAAATAATAAGCTCACTGCGGATGATTTGGCTGGAGGAACTTATACCGTTTCAAATGTGGGCTCTTTCGGCAATGTCATGGGAACTCCGATCATTATGCAGCCTCAAGTGGCTATTTTAGCTGTTGGAGCGATTGTTAAGAAGCCTGCCGTAGTTGAAACACCAACCGGGGACGTAATCGCAATTCGCCATAAGATGTTCTTATCCCATTCCTATGATCACAGAGTGGTAGATGGATCTTTGGGAGGAATGTTTGTAAGAAGAGTTGCTGATTACCTAGAATCCTTTGATATAAATTCTGCTTTATAAATAGAAAGCTCCGATAGTAATCGGAGCTTTTTTTATGAATTGTTTTCTCTTGTCTTTCTGAAATAATATTCCAGCTTATCCGCCAAAATAGCCAGTCTGATGGGCTTGGTCAGGTAGTCATTCATGCCTGATTGCAGCGCCTTTTTCCGATCTTCCTCAAATACGTTTGCAGAAAGCCCGATGATCACCAAATCCTCCTTCCCCGGTATTTCTCTGATTTTCCTTGTGGTATCCAATCCATTCATTACGGGCATTTGAACATCCATAAGGACAACATCAAAATCTGAGGATTTCACCTTTTCCAAAGCTTCCAACCCATTTTTTGCAATATCAAATTGGAAACCTAACTGCTCAAACATCAAAGTCATCAGTTGTAAATTCAGGTCATTGTCCTCAGCCAAAAGAATTTTTAATGGAAATGCCGCCCCCATTTCTTTCACATCTTTCCAGGTAAGCGGATGAGATTCGTTATGTTCTATTTTTTCATTGGACTTCCTTACCAAAATAGTAAAGCTAAATTCAGATCCTTTTTCAGGTTCACTTTCGATAATCAGTTCACCGCCCAATAACTCTACAATCTTTTTTGCTATGGCCAAACCCAAACCCGTGCCTTGAAAATTTCTGGAAATAGAACTGTCCACTTGATAAAAAGGCTTGGTAAGGTTTTTTAGATTTTCCTGTGAAATCCCAATCCCCGTATCCTTTACCTTATAAGACAAAAATGACAAGTTCTCGTCAAGATCATCCAGGTCCAACCTCACCTCCACTAAGCCATTTTCAGGAGTAAACTTAAGGGCATTACTTATCAGGTTAAGTAAAACCTGATTGATCTTATTTTTATCTCCTTCCAGAAAAACAGCTTCTTGAAGATTGTGAGCTAGGGTTAGCTGAATATTCTTCTTTTTTGCCAGACCGGATAAAATTTCAACCTGAGCATTTAATTCGGTTAAAGGATTGAAAACTGTTGTTTCAATTTCAATTTCTCCGGCTTCAATTTTAGAATAGTCCAAAATATCACGGATAATATTGAGCAAGGAGCTCCCAGAATTTTTAATAATTTCTACATACTGCCTTTGGATTTTATCCAGTTTGGTTCCTTCCAAAAGGTCAATGATCCCCAAAAGTCCATTCATCGGGGTGCGAATCTCGTGACTCATATTGGCCAAAAATTCAGACTTCGCCCTACTGGCTTTATCTGCAGCATTCATAGCTTCCACCAAACCTTTTTCCCAGATTTTTTGTCCAGTGATATCCTTTGAAATCGACATCACTTGATTTTCATCCAAAGGGAAAATCCTCATTTCTAGATGTCTTTCACCTTTTTCCCTAATTTTTGTGACCTCAATGGTCTGAATATTTTTATGCGTTTTGGCGTAATTAAATGCGTTTTTGAGCTCTTCAGCCTGTTCTTGAGGAACCAGATCGGATATTTTCTTTCCTATGGGATTATGAATTTTATACCAATTGGATTTTCCTTCCTGACTATGGAAGTCAATTACATTTCCTTCATAGTCATAGATGAAAATGGTATCAGGAATATTCTCAATCAAGGTTCGAAGCCTTTCTTCACTTTGAACAATTTCCTCTTGTGCTTTAAACTGTTCGGTGATATCGGTACATAAACCAAGCCCTCCTTCAAACCTTCCTTCCGGGGAATAAATAAGTTTAGAAAAGATCCTTAATCTGATCTTTTCGCTATTGGACCTAACGAAATCAATCTGGAGATCAAGTAAATCCTTTTTTTGAACCAAACTATCAATCACCTGATCTCTCAAAAAACTAGCCTCGGGATGCAGGTTATCTGGATTAAAAGCCTTAATAAAATCACTTTTTGGATAGCCTAAAATCTGCTCTACTTCATCACTTACCCGGATCATCCGACCTTTGTAATCATGGTAAAAAATAAAGCCCTTAAGTTCTCTCATCAATAGGCTTTGCTGTTCAAAAAGCGCTGAAATTTCCTTTAAATTCTCCTCACGGATTTTTTCAGATTGGAGATTATTACGAAGGGATATCACAAAAAACTCCACAATCCCAATCAGTAAAAGTGTAATCACGAGAAATGTGAAAAGGAAAGTAGAATAAATCCCTGAAGTAAGGCTTTCAGAAGGAACAATGAAGACCAAAGAGGTGGGACGCTTTGAAGGAGAAAAATTAAAAGGATATTGGACAAGAATCCCGGCTACAGGATCATCTTCATAATTGAGCCATGAGATTTCATGGAGCCCCTTAAGCCCCATATTGACTTCTCTTCTTACTTCGACTAAAAATTCATCGGGTATATTGGATGAATAAGGGCTTTCGCCTCGAGAGATGGATGATAAAGTATCATTGATCAAAAGGAATTTTCCTCCACCCGGATTGAGGTAAAAGTTTGCCACATAATCTGTTGCAAAACTTCTCAAGTTCAATAAATAGAGGATTTTAAACTTTCCATCTTGTAGAAAAATATAATCCAGATCATCGGAAAGAACAGGAAACCTATCTCTATTTCTCAGAAAGTCATTTCTTTCATTTTGTGAAAAAACCAAAACCGAATCCCCAAAATCAATCCAGATCTTTTCAAGCATTCGTGGATAGGAATTGAAAAATCTTCGGGTATAGTCTGTGAGTTCATCTCCAAAATCCTCGGGATCCATATCTGGATCAATAAGGTATTTCATTAGCGAACCAGATTCTGTTTGAAATCTCCCTACCTCAGTCTCAAGTCCTCTTGCAGCTAATGCTGTCTGTTGAGTTAAAAAATCCTTTCTGGATTCTATTTGAGTATTATAAATCGCATTAAAAAACCCAATACCCAACACAATCACTAAAATCAACAAAACCGAACCCGCTAAGGTAATCAGCCAAAAATTGCTTCGGTTTTTATAGTTGAAATTCATTATTGCTCTGGAAAAATTTGAATCAGATACCAATCAATACCCGGCACCATCTTACAAATTGCTTTATTTATCCCTTTCTCTTCTTCAAATTCAAATCTATCTTTTTTATTAAGCAGAAATTCCTGGGCCATTTTTCTTACCTCAAGGCTTTTGCTATTGAATAGATTAAAGTCGGAAATTCTGAATGACTCAGACTTGACAGTTTCTCTGTATACATGGTTTTTCAAGGCCGGCATACTCAATAGCTCAATAGCCCCATCTTCCCCTCCTATAATATCTCCTTTTCCATTGACCAAAAGGTAATCTCCTGGATATCTGTCAAAATATTCATAGATAAAATCATCGACTGTAAAATCAGCACCCAATACTGCAAAAAGTTTTTCTCCCTGATAAACCGGATGTATCAAGGAAAGTATCCAACCCTTGCCGGCAGGATCTATATAGGCATCTTGTATCCATACAATCCCTTTGGAAGGATTATTTATCTCATCCGCAGCATAGTAAAAATTAAAATCTTTTACATCAAGATTGGGTTCTACAATATTTTTATGATCAAAAGCTGGATAAACTCTACTTACCTGATTGGCAGAATTAGAATATACCTGAACAACTAGTGGGAAGCTCTTTTGAAATCTAGAAAAGAGAGAATCCAGAAAGTTGGTTGCCGCTGCCTCCTCTAAGGCCCTATCTCGATCTGGCGTAGTATTCAGAATCATTACAGAGCTCAAAGCTGAATCTTCACCTGGCAAATTGGTTGAATAGGCTCTAGTAAAGGTGTATTTGGAAAAATCAGCGGTTTCCCTCAGCGAATCGTAGCGATTGATATGATCAATGTATTGGTGTGCAATGGTATCCAATGCATCGCTTAATTCTTGACCTTGGCTCACCATTTCGGTAATCAAACGGTCAATCTCTTCGAAGTCCCTGCCATACTCTGATTCTGAGTCATTGCAGGAGAAAATGATTAAGAGAAATAAAAAAATACTAAATGATTTTACGCGCATAGGTTAGTTGATGTCCTAGAAAATTAAAGATTTTCTAGTTGTCTTCGAAAGGAAATTCCCATTTCTTCAAACCTATCTTTTACTTTTTGAAAAAAATCACCAATCAAAAAAGCATCCAATTCTGTCTCTTCCAGGACATCCATTTCACTGAGCTTGAAGGTTTGCTCTAAAGGTCCCAATTCAAATTTGAGGATGTATTTATTGTTCCAGGAGAATACACTGACTCGAATATCCTCCTGGACTAATTCTTTGACTACTCTCATTATGGCCTTTGGACTACTGCCTTGTAGGAAATATTCGATTTTAAGGAAGAAGCTACCGAACAATATTTATCGACGGATAGAGCCACCACTTTTTCAAATTCCTCCTCTTTTGCATTTGGAGAAACCAAGACAAATTTCAATTCTATATCTGTGTAAAATGCCGGAACTCCATCATTTCGGTTTCCTTCCACTTCCACATAAAAATCCAAAATCTCTCTTCGCTTCTTTTTCATCATCAATACGGCATCTACCGAAGCGCATCCACCCAAAGCCGAAAGCAGCAAATCCATGGGAGACTGTGCGTGCTTATGCTCAGGATCATACATGTCAATATTCACCACATTCCCCTGAGGGTTTCGGGCTTCGTATTCCAAGTCCGCTTTCATTCGGACAGTTACATTTCGCTTATTTGCCATATTTCTAATGAATTCAATACTACATGTTTCTTCTATACTGACCACCTACCTCATACAAAGCATTGGTGATTTGGCCTAAAGAACAATATTTCGCAGCTTCCATCAAACGCTCAAAAACGTTCTCATTCTTCACTGCTGCCTTTTTTAAAGCCATTAACTGATTTTTCTCCAAACCAGCATACGC
This sequence comes from Algoriphagus boseongensis, assembly GCF_004362805.1. Taxonomy (GTDB): domain Bacteria; phylum Bacteroidota; class Bacteroidia; order Cytophagales; family Cyclobacteriaceae; genus Algoriphagus; species Algoriphagus boseongensis. Next base: position 508,199 of record NZ_SNYF01000005.1, on the reverse strand, counting down.
TTGATGTAAGTTCCTTAAGGTTTGAATTTGATCTTCTTTTTCGTCTACTGTCGCCCGGATTACCTCTCCAGGAATGATCGTTGGTGAGCCTTCGGAAGAAAGGAAAGTATTCACCCCGATAATAGGATATTCTCCAGTGTGTTTCAGCATTTCGTAATGGAGACTTTCTTCCTGAATCTTTCCGCGTTGATACATCGTCTCCATCGCTCCTAAAACTCCTCCCCTTTCGGTAATTCTATCAAATTCAGCATAAACTGCCTCTTCAACCAAATCAGTCAATTCCTCGATGATGAAGGAACCCTGAAGCGGATTTTCATTTTTCGCCAATCCCAACTCCTTATTGATAATCAACTGGATGGCCATCGCCCTTCTCACAGAAGCCTCTGTCGGGGTAGTAATGGCTTCGTCATAAGCATTGGTATGAAGCGAATTACAGTTATCATAAATCGCATACAAAGCTTGTAGCGTAGTTCGGATATCGTTAAAATCAATTTCCTGAGCGTGAAGGGATCGTCCTGAAGTCTGGATATGGTACTTCAGCATTTGAGAACGCTCATTTGCTCCATACTTTAATTTCATGGCTTTCGCCCAAATCCTTCTTGCCACTCTTCCAATCACTGCGTACTCTGGATCAATCCCATTGGAAAAGAAGAAGGAAAGATTAGGAGCGAAATCATCCACTTTCATTCCTCTGGAAACATAATATTCTACATAAGTGAAGCCATTGGAAAGTGTCAAAGCCAATTGGGTAATTGGATTGGCACCCGCTTCTGCAATGTGGTATCCAGAAATAGACACAGAATAGAAGTTCCTGACTTTATTTTGAATAAAATAGTCCTGAACATCTCCCATCAATCTCAAGGAAAATTCAGTGGAGAAAATACAGGTGTTTTGAGCCTGATCTTCTTTAAGAATATCAGCTTGAACTGTTCCCCTTACTTTTGATATCGTATCAGCCTTGATTTTTTGATAAACTTCCTGCGGCAAAACCTGATCACCGGTTACTCCCAAAAGCATCAATCCCAAACCATCGTTTCCCTCAGGAATTGGCGCATTGTATTTAGGTCTTGGTAAACCCTTTTCTTTATAAATCGCCTCGATTTTTGAGTTTATTTCCTCTTCCAATCCATTTGCCTTGATGTATACCTCACACTGCTGGTCAATGGCAGCATTCATGAAAAACGCAGTCATTGTCGCCGCCGGACCATTGATAGTCATGGAAACTGAGGTCATCGGATCCACCAGATTAAACCCAGAGTAAAGCTTCTTGGCATCATCCAAGCAGCAGACATTCACCCCTGAGTTACCGATTTTGCCATAGATATCAGGTCTATAGTCTGGATCTTCCCCATACAAAGTCACCGAGTCAAATGCCGTTGACAGACGCTTTGCAGGCATGGATTTAGAAACGTAATGAAACCGCTTGTTGGTCCGCTCTGGGCCACCTTCACCGGCAAACATTCGAGTTGGATCTTCCCCTTCTCTTTTGAAAGGGAAAACTCCAGAGGTATACGGGAATTGTCCTGGAACATTTTCTCTTAAACCCCACTTGAGCAATTCTCCCCAAGCCTCATACTTCGGCAAGGATACTTTTGGAATTCGGGTATTCGCCAAGGAAGAGGTAAACGTCTGTACTTTGATTTCTTTGTCCCGAACTTTAAAAACATAAAAATCCTCAGAATACCTTCCCGATTCACTAGCCCAGTCCTCCAACCACTTTTTGTTTTTGGGATCAAGATTCAATTCTACCTGAGCAAAAACCTCCTGAAGTTCTTTAATCAGCCTATCCTTATCAGCAACTTGGGTACTTTGGATGGCTTCGATAGATTTATTGATGGAGTATAGTTGCTGGGCAATTTCCTTTTGCTCCTCAACCCACTTGTCATAGTTTCTATTGACTTCAGAAATCTCGCTGAGGTATCTTGTTCTCGCTGGCGGAATAATATAAATCTTCTCCGAAGTCCCTGCAGTCAATTCAAATCCGCTTTGCCAATTCCCGAACTTCTCATTTACTTTCCCAATGATAGCTCGGTACAATTGATTCATTCCTGGATCATTGAATTGAGAGGCAATAGTGCCATACACAGGAATATCTTCATCAGAAATATCCCACAAATTATGGTTGCGCTTGTATTGCTTTTTGACATCTCGGATTGCATCCAGCGCGCCTCTTTTGTCAAACTTGTTCAAGGCGATGACATCCGCAAAATCAAGCATGTCAATCTTTTCCAATTGAGAGGCAGCTCCATATTCCGGAGTCATCACATAAAGAGAAAGGTCAGAGTGTTCGATGATTTCGGTATCAGACTGCCCAATTCCGGAAGTTTCCAAAATCACCAAGTCAAACCCAGCTGCTTTAACGGTATCCACCGCATCCTGCACATATTTAGATAGTGCCAAATTGGATTGCCTGGTGGCCAAGGATCTCATGAAAACTCTTGGATGATTGATCGAATTCATTCTAATCCTATCTCCAAGCAAGGCTCCACCGGTTTTTCTTTTTGAAGGGTCGACCGAAATGATTGCCAAGGATTTATCAGAAAAATCTATCACAAATCTTCTGACTAATTCATCAACCAAGGAAGATTTTCCAGCCCCACCTGTTCCTGTGATTCCTAGTACTGGAGTTACCTGAGCCTTACTTTTTGCCCTTACTTCATTCAATAAACCAGAGGATTCCTCAGGGAAATTTTCAAAAGCAGAAATAGCTCTGGCTACATGTCCTTTTTTATCTTTATTCAGGTCAAAATCTTCAGGAAAACTATCTCCAACAGGGAAATCACACTTTTCTACCAAATCATTGATCATCCCCTGCAAGCCCATAGCACGCCCATCATCTGGAGAATAAATCCTTGAAATTCCATATTCATGCAATTCCTTGATTTCATCCGGAAGGATGGTTCCACCTCCTCCACCAAAAATTCTGATATGGCCTGCCCCTTTTTCTTTCAACAAGTCAAACATATATTTAAAAAATTCCACGTGACCACCTTGATAGGAAGTAATCGCAATAGCCTGAACATCCTCCTGAATGGCGCAATCCACGATTTCTTGTACGGAACGGTTATGTCCCAAGTGAATCACTTCACAGCCTGTAGCCTGAATGATCCTACGCATAATATTGATTGCCGCATCATGTCCGTCAAACAATGATGCTGCTGTTACGATTCGGATGTGGTTTTTGGGTTTGTAAATCTCTGTTGGGTTAGTCATGACTTTGGGTTTGTAATCTGCAGACTTTGAAATTTTAGCCGAATTTTATTCAATTCTGTGCCTGCGAATATAAGAAAAATAGTGCTCTAGAAGCCGATCCATCCCAAGTAGACAAAATTTTATTTGGCAAATAAGAAAGATGTTTTCTGGTTTTTGACAAACAGAAAAGGACATTCTGATAGGATTAATTTTGGCAGAATCTAGTTCTTTAAATCATGGAATAATCCTGCAGGTATTTTGAAATGAATTCCTTCTCTTTAGTTTAGTGATTCATTCTACCCGAATAACCTATGTCCACAAAGAGCTACGCATTTTTTGTCTCCATTACAGCCGCACTGGGAGGCTTTTTATTTGGTTTTGACACTGCAGTAATCTCAGGAGCGGAAAGGGCAATACAAGAAGTCTGGCAACTCAGTGATTGGACACATGGGTTGGCCATTGCATCGGCACTTTACGGAACAGTAATCGGAGCTCTTTTTGGAGGAATTCCTGCTGATCGATTTGGAAGAAAGAAAAGCTTGCTTTGGATTGGCCTTTTCTATTTCATTTCAGCTTTAGGATCCGGAATTGCCTGGGATGTGACTTCATTTACCTTTTTTAGATTCTTGGGAGGTTTGGGAGTAGGTGCCTCTTCGGTGGTTGCTCCCATGTATATTTCTGAAATTGCCCCAGCCAAAAACAGAGGACTTCTGGTCGCTCTCTATCAATTTAACATCGTCTTTGGGATTGTGGTCGCCTATGTTTCCAACTATCTGATCGGAACAGCAGAATTACCAGAGGATTGGAGATGGATGCTGGGTGTCGAAGCTGTGCCTGCTTTGATCTATAGCGTAATGATCTTCAGCATTCCTGAAAGTCCACGCTGGCTAATTGCCAAATTCAACAACCAAATCCTGGCAAGGGAAATCCTCACCAAAACCGATCCTGTAGGGGTGGATGAAGCCATACAACTAGCCATTGAGGAAGAAAAAAGTATGAAAAAGAAGACCGGATTTGGAGTGCTCTTTAGCCCAAGGTTTTTCTCCAGCACTTTTCTGGCTGTTTTGATCGCATTTTTCAACCAAGTTTCTGGAATCAATGCCATTATTTATTTCGCTCCTAGGATCTTTGAAATGGCAGGAATCTCAACCGAAAATGCCCTGATTTCTACGATTGGAATTGGCTTGGTGAATTTGGCCGCGACCTTTTTTGGACTATACCTCATTGACCGATTAGGAAGGAAAAAGCTAATGTATATAGGTTCATTTGGCTATATCATTTCTCTGAGTTTAATGGCGTATAATTTTCTTGGGCCAGGAATCCCTGCTTTTTGGCTTCCGATTTTCGTGTTTGGATTTATCGCCTCGCATGCTGTAGGCCAAGGATCTGTGATCTGGGTTTTCATTTCAGAAATGTTCCCCAACGAACTCCGGGCTTCTGGACAATCCTTGGGTTCATTTACCCATTGGATTCTTGCTGCAGTAATTGCGAATGTTTTTCCTTTTTTCGCAAATACCTTCGGCCCGGGCTATATCTTCGCATTTTTCTGCTTAATGATGATTCTTCAGTTAATTTGGGTAAGATTTAAAATGCCTGAGACCAAGGGAAGAACTTTGGAAGAAATTCAAAAAGACTTACAAAAAAACCATGCGTAATAACGTAGTACTCTTCGGAGAAATGCTTTGGGATTGCCTGCCAACCGGACCTGTAGCCGGAGGCGCTCCTATGAATGTAGCGCTCAACCTCCACCAATTGGGTCTAACCTCAAAACTAATATCAGCAGTAGGGATTGATGAAGATGGGAAAAAACTATTATCCTTTTTAAGTGATTTTGGTCTTCCTCTTGACCTGATTCAGACAACCGAAGAACACGAAACTTCCAAAGTCTTGGTGGACACTTCTGATCCAGAAAACATCAAATACACCATAGTTTCTCCTGTTGCTTGGGATTTTATAGAATGGACAAAGGAGCTTGACAATGCCGTAGAAGAAGCGGATGCATTTGTTTTTGGCACCTTGGGAGTCAGAAATATTCAGAGTTTAAAAACATTGCTCAAACTTCTACATCATCCGACTTTACGGATCTTCGATGCCAATCTCCGCCCTCCATTCTATGATTTCGAAGTGATTGAGACTTTGCTGGGCTTTGCTGATATTCTAAAAATCAACGAGGACGAACTGGAAATTTTCGCAGATTACTTTGAAACAGAGCCTACCATTGAAGGGCTTTGTCATTTTCTCGATCAGCATTTTCCCATGGAAATCATTTGCATTACCCGAGGGTCAAAAGGAGCTATTTTGTATCAAAAGGGAAAAATCACCGAACACCCAGGCTACAAAGTCAAATTCCAAGACTCAATCGGAGCAGGTGACGCATTTTTAAGTGGATTTATCAAAACCTACTTGGAAGAAAAATCTCCTGAGGAGATTTTGGACTTTGCCTGCAAATTGGGAGGATATGTGGCTACCCAAAAAGGAGCAACTCCAAAATACACCGAGGCAGATGTCCATCGGGAAATCCAGTAATTATTGAAGAACCTCCTTAAGTGTAGCTGTATTGTGACCAATTAGGTACCAATCGGAAATTTCAAGTTCCAAAATTCCCATCATTCCGGGCTGAAGCCCAACATAATTTCCGTCAGTAAGGTGAGCCATAAGCAAACTTATGGTAGGATTATGGCCTACAAGGATACAGGAATTGACATGACTTGGGGTTTCTTCCAAAATCTCCAAGAGGATTTCCAGATTGGCTGAATAGATTTTCTTTTCAAAAACCTCCTCCGCAATTGGTACATATTTTTTGATGATTTCTGCAGTTTCTTGGGTTCGGGTAGCCGAAGAACACCACATATAGTCTATCTCCATCCCTTTATTTTGGAGAGTTTGACCTAATTTTTCCAAATTTTCCTTACCTCTAAAAGTCAATTGGCGCTGGAAGTCTATCCCATCCGAAAATCCTGCTTCACCGTGTCTTAAAAGAATTAATTGTTTCATTTGCGTAATCGATTTAGCTCAAAAATTCAGGTATATTTCATTCAAAAATCCAACCAATTAAAAAAGTATCGGGAAAGTTGGATTTGGAGGAGAAAACAATGCCCTCTATTTTTAGCTTCTCATTAACGGCAATTGTGCTCGTAAATATTGTTTTTTATGTCAAAAAATCTAGTAATCGTCGAATCTCCAGCAAAGGCCAAAACTATTGAAGGCTATCTGGGGAAAGATTTTAAGGTAGTTTCCAGCTACGGCCATGTCCGGGATCTACCCAAAGGCGATAAGGCAATAGATATCAAGAACCGATTCAAACCTACTTACGAAGTCACTCCGGATAAGAGAGAAGTCATCAAAAATCTAAAATCATTAGCCAAAGACGCCGAAACGGTCTATCTGGCAAGTGATGATGACCGTGAAGGGGAAGCTATTTCCTGGCATTTGAAGGAAGTTTTGAAGTTGGAAGAAGATCGAACCAAACGAATCGTATTCCGGGAAATCACCAAAAATGCCATTACCAAGGCTATTGAAAATCCAAGGGGAATTGATTACGACTTAGTCAATGCCCAGCAAGCCAGAAGGATTTTGGATCGATTGGTGGGTTTTGAGCTCTCTCCAATTTTATGGAAGAAAATCAAAACTGGACTTTCTGCCGGACGTGTTCAGTCCGTTGCGGTAAGATTGATTGTTGAGCGAGAAAGAGAAATTGAGGCATTCAATTCCAAATCAAGCTTCAGGATAACTGCCCAGTTTGAAGTAGAGGGAAAAACTTTCCAGGCTGAATTGCCCAAAAAGTTTGAGACCAAAGCAGAAGCAGAAGAATTTCTTAAAAACTGCCTGAATGCCAACTTCGCTGTTGGTAATCTGGAAAAGAAACCAGCTAAAAAATCTCCTGCACCACCTTTCACTACTTCTACTTTACAGCAGGAAGCATCCAGAAAACTTTACTTTTCTGTGGCCCAAACCATGTCTGTGGCTCAAAAGCTTTACGAAGCGGGAAAGATCACTTACATGAGAACTGACAGTACTAACCTCTCTCAGGAGGCTTTGGGTGCTGCAAAAAATGCGATTGATTCCTCATTCGGATCCAATTACCATAAATCCAGACAATACTCCACCAAAAACGAAAGCGCACAGGAAGCTCACGAAGCGATCAGGCCAACTGATTTTGCTCAAAATCATATTTCCGGAGACAGAAATGAGCAGCGCTTGTATGAATTGATCTGGAAAAGAGCAATCGCCTCACAAATGGCGGATGCGGAACTTGAGCGAACCGTAGTAACCATAGATATTTCCAACTCCAGCCAAAAGTTGGTAGCCAATGGAGAAATCATAAAGTTTGATGGTTTTTTGAAGGTATATCTCGAAGATACCGATGATGAACCAGAGGAGGATGAAGAAGGTGGAAAGGCCCTATTACCTCCGATGACAATTGGTCAAGGTCTTTCTTTAAGAGAAATGAAAGGAAGAGAAACCTTCAGCAGACCAGCTCCAAGATATACAGAAGCTTCTTTGGTTAAAAAGCTAGAAGAACTTGGGATTGGCCGACCTTCCACTTACGCTCCCACCATTTCTACCATCCAAAAAAGAGATTATGTGGTTAAGGAATCCAGAGATGGAACTCCTAGAAACTACATGGAAATGACTATTTCGGGAGGAAATTTCAAAGAAGTTACCAAAACCGAAAACACAGGAGCGGAAAAAAATAAACTCTTCCCTACCAACATTGCCATGGTCGTCAACGACTTCTTGGTAGAGCATTTCCCTAATGTGATCGACTTTAATTTTACAGCCAAAGTAGAAAAGGAGTTTGACGAAATCGCTGCAGGAAGTCAGGATTGGCAGGATATGATCGATGGATTTTATGGAAAATTCCATCATAGCGTGGAGGAAACAGAGCAAGTTTCCAGACAAGACGTCAATAGTAGCCGATTAATTGGTAAGCATCCTGAGAATGGAAAAAATGTCTATGCTCGCCTTGGACGATTTGGGCCACTGGTTCAGATAGGAGAAAATGAGGATGAGGACAAGCAATTTGCTTCGCTGAAAAAAGGCCAGTTTATTGAAAATGTCACCATGGATGATGCCTTGGAACTTTTCAAACTTCCTCGTGAAGTCGGCTTTTTTGAGGATAAAAAGATGACTGCGGCGATCGGAAGATTTGGCCCATATATCCGTCATGACAATGCTTTTTATTCTTTGCAAAAAGGACAAGACCCTATGGCAATTTCAGAAATAGAAGCCATTGAGCTAATCCAGGCAAAAAGAGAAGCTGACGCGAATAAGCATATCAAAACATTTGAGGAAAATCCTGAAATCCAAATCCTAAATGGAAGATGGGGTCCTTATATCAAATTCGGCAAAAACAACTTCAAAATTCCAAAAGGTAAGGAAGCTGAAAAACTCAGCTATTCAGAGACGATAGAAATTATCGAATCCCAACCGGATGCTGGAAAGAAAAAAGGAAGATTTGCCAGTAAAAAGAAATAAAAATAGAGGCTCAGAATTCTGAGCCTCTATTTTGTTTATGCAATGTTGAAACAATATAAAAATTGATTTCCTTCTTAGATTGCAGATAAGGTTTTTAGGCATTTATATTATTAAATAAAACTCTTTTCTCAAATGGAATACTATTTTGGAAAAAGAAGGACAAATACCGCCCTCCATCCCCAATCAGCTTTTCCTCCCTCCGGAGCAGCTAAATTTAATCGTGGTCCCAAGCCAAATGAAGCTTTTTGTTTTCCAAGCGAAGTGACTGCGCTCACTGTAGGATTGAGCCAGATGGTCGTAGTCGAAGATTTCCAGTTTTGGGTGATTTCCATATTGGCACCAATCCCTGCTCCTGACTTCCAGTTGTATGCAAAAAAAGGTTGAATAAACATCTGGCTAATATCCGGTCGTTCCTCTGCTCCAGCCACTGACCAGATTTGATTAATCAATCCTCCTACTGTCCATCCATTCATTTGCTTAAGAGCTACAGCTGTTGGCCCCATTCCAAATTTTTTGGTGGTTAAAAAATCATTGGTTCCAATAGGTACAAGTAATGCTGGCCCTACGCCCCAGGTCAATTTTTTAGAATTAGTTGGTGAAAAAAATGCGGAAACCACCGCATCACCCAAACCACCCTGCTGTTCTCCACGACCCGTGATATTGTACTGGCTGACAATAGGCAGCACCACCCGGGTAATCATGTTTAAGTTTTCATTGATTGAGATGGGAATTACAGGCTGGAAATTCAAGGTGTTTCGAGTTCCTTTCAATTCACCAATCCCGTAGTCTGTATTATTTTGAAATGGTACCGAAATCAGGGATGCGATTGGATTGGCAAGTTTTTTCGCTAATTCTGCCGCATCATCCTGAGCGACCACTTGCCTAGAAAAACCTATCAGAAATAATAGGATTGCTAAAGAGTAGATATTTTTCATTCAATAGAATAATTGTTCATAAAAATCAAAAATACGAAAGAAAGCTAACCCAAAACATTGATTTTGCTTTAATAAATTACTTATTCCTTCAAACTAAACAAAGCTATTTTATCCAAAATTCTAAAAGATTAATTTTTCTAAAGCCTTTCAACTTGGAGGCGGAAATCCTATCTATAGATTAGTTTTATTTTTGATTTACCAAGTAATCTCTCAAACCTATTAGACCATAATTAAAGTGACTATAAAAAAGTTAATCGTCCTTTCTGGAGCAGGAGTTTCGGCTGAAAGTGGCATCAGTACCTTTCGAGATAGCAATGGACTTTGGGAAAATCATGACGTAATGGAAGTGGCTTCTCCAGAAGGTTGGAGAAGAAATAGAGCTTTGGTTCTGGATTTTTATAATCAAAGAAGAAAGCAAGCGAGAGAATGCCAACCCAATGCAGCCCATCTTGCTTTAGCTGCACTTGAAAAATATTTTGAAGTACAAATCATCACACAAAATGTAGATGATCTTCATGAGCGAGCCGGATCCACCAATGTCCTTCATCTTCATGGGGAACTAAGTAAAGCCCAAAGTACTGCAGACCCAAAGTTGATCTACCCTTTAGATCATTGGGAAATCAAGGAAGGGGACAAATGTGAGAAAGGAAGTCAATTGAGGCCTTTTATAGTTTGGTTTGGGGAAGCTGTACCCATGATGATTCCTGCCATGAAACTAGCTAAGAAGGCAGATTACTTTTTGATTCTTGGAACTTCCTTACAAGTTTATCCAGCGGCGGGATTGATTGATTATGTCCCTCAAACCAGCAAGAAATTTCTTATTGATCCGGGATTCTCCGAAAATCATTTTGGCGGAAAAATCCATTGCATCCCTAAAAAAGCAACTGAAGGCATGGGGATTTTCACCGAATTATTGCTTTCCGAAATCGAAGAAAAATAAGGATAAATAGGAATTCCAATCGCCAATTCAGGAATTTATCCTAGATTAATAGGCTAAAATTAGCATACCAATACACCCAAAATAACCTTTCATTAGTTTCAATGAAATTAAAAGTAGCAGTCATCGGAGCAGGTCCTTCAGGCATTACCGCTTTAAAAAATTTAGTCGACCAAGGAATAGAAGCAATCGCTTTTGACCGCAATCAGAATGTAGGCGGCAACTGGATTTATACCGAAGAAGAAAGTCACTCGAGTGTTTTTGAAACCACTCATATTATTTCTTCCAAAACTCTCTCGCAATACGAGGATTTCACCTTTGATGAGTTTGAGGACAATGTTCCGGACTACCCTTCTCATGATACCCTGAGAAGATATTTTCAGGCCTATGCCAGAAAATTCAACTTGTACCCCTCTATTCGTTTTGGGACAATGGTGAAGCATTGCCAATACGTCAATGAATCTTCGTGGGAAGTAACCACTGAGAAAGACGGAATTGTCTCAACCGAAAATTTCACTCATTTGGTCGTGGCCAATGGTCATCACTGGAAACCCCGCTATCCTCACTATCCCGGAGAATTTTCAGGCGAATTTTTGCATTCTCATCAATTCAAAAAAGCTTCCCCTTTCGAGGGAAAGCGAGTTTTGGTAATTGGAGGCGGCAACTCTGCCTGCGATGTGGCGGTGGAAACCAGTCGAGTTTCTGCTAAAACTTCAATTTCCTGGAGAAGAGGCTACTGGATTGCGCCAAAATTCTTTTTTGGAAAACCTTCAGACGTAATCGCCGAAGGCACCAAATGGCTACCGGTAAAAGTCAGATCATTTTTCAATGAAATTCTCTTGAAATCCTATTGGGGAGATTACAAAAAATATGGACTGAGACCGATAACTCTTCCTTTTGGATCCACCCACCCCACCATCAATGACGAATTGATGCATAAAATCCGCCACGGGAAAGTTCAACCCAGAATGGATATTAAGCGATATGAGGGCAAAAAGGTTGTTTTTGAAGATGGAAAAGAAGAAGAATACGACACCATTATTGCTTGCACCGGCTATTGGCTGAGTCATCCTTTTTTTGATAAGGAGTTCATCGATTACTCCAAAGGCCCTGTTCCGCTTTATCTCAAGATGTTTCATCCCAAAATCACCAATCTCTACTTTATCGGGATGTTTCAGCCTTTGGGATGTATTTGGCCAGGGGCTGAATTGCAAAGCAAACTTATGGTAAGGGAACTCACCGGAGAGTGGAAAAGGCCTAAGGATATTGAAAAGCTTTGCGAAATGGAAGTAAAAAAACCTCATTATCAGCAAATTGATACACCAAGGCATACCATCACTGTGGACTACCATCTTTTCATCAAGGATTTAAAGAAGCACCTACCAAAAAATTACGTGTCGAAAAATCCTCGAATAGTAAAGGAACTCACTTCCTCTTAAAACTTATGAACCGAAAAATCCTCTATGGACTATATGGCCTGATTTTTTGGTTCCTGATTTTTCTGGGATGGGAATGGTATAAAAGCCACCCCAAAGTTCGTTTGGACCCAATTTCAATTCCAAAAACCCAAGCTGAAAAAATCGATTCCATTTTGATTCAAAGTCTTTCGGATTTTCTAATTCCGGGAATTTCTGTCGGGATTGTTCAAAATGGAAGGGTGACCTATCTCAATTCGTTTGGCTTTCAAAATCTGGCATCAAGGGATTCCATGACAATAAAAAGTCAAATTCCGGTTGCCAGTGTATCCAAATTATTCACGGCCCTAAGCACCGCTAATTATTTTTCCGAGACAGAAATTTCCCCCAGCACGAGTCTTGGAGAAATTTTTTCGAAAAAAAATGACCTTCCCACTTCTTTAAACTCGCTGTCGATTGCTCAACTTCTTTCCCATAAATCCGGTCTTAGGGATTCTGGTCCAATTGAGTTGATTTTGAGAAGGGAAAATCAAAAGAAACTGGATAGGATTTTACAGCAGATAGACAAACCCAAATTTGCCGCCGACTCTTTCCACTATGCAGACATCAATTATGATTTATTGGGATTTGCGCTTCAGGATCATTCTAAAAAACCCTTTGAGGAGTTGGTAAAGGAAACTGTTTTAGAAAAATCTGGCATGAGTTCGTCAGAATTTGTGACTTCCTGGCCACAGGAAAATAATTCCATGCTGGGCTATGCTAAAACCTTCCTTTGGAAAAGGATTGAACCCAAGCCGATTCAACTGGAAAGGTTCCCCTCCCCATCCTCAGGATTGGTTACCACTCCGGAAAATTTAGCAATGGCTCTTGTTCATTTGGGAAGAGGGCCAATGGGTGATTTCCAAAAAGAAATGGATTGGCTTAAATCGGGTTCCGACCATCCCCTTGGTTTCCAGAAAATTCAAATCGATGGACATAATTTTATTGGACACTTTGGAGGACAAGCTGGATATAGTTCGATTTTCCTTCTTTCTGAAGAATTAGAAATCGGCTTTTTCATTCTAACCAATGCGAGAGATAGTTATGACCATAGAAAAAATATCGCATCCGCAATTCTTTCGACCCTAATTTCCAAACCATGAAAATCACATTTCCTCATCCATTAATCATCCTCCTCGGATTTATTTTTTTAGCTGCTATTGCCACCTATTTGATTCCGTCTGGAAGTTTTGAGCGGGTACTCAATGAAGAAACAGGCCGGGAGGTGGTAGTACCCGGAAGTTTCCAATCTATTGAGGATATCAATCCAACTTTGAACGAAATCCTACTGGCCATTCCAGAAGGAATTATAGCTGGAGCAGATATCATTGTATTGATCCTGTTTATTGGAGGCGCTTTTTATGTGGTTGAAAAAACAGGAGCTCTCCAAGCTGGAATTGAAGCCTTGATATATCGATTTAGAAATTCCAGGTATTTGCTTTTTTATTTATTAGGAACCGTGTTTGCCTTTGGAGGAGCAACCATGTCCATGCAGGAAGAAATCATTCCCATGGTACCGATTTTGGTAATTTTGGCTTCAAAGCTCCATTATGATCTACGAGCCATTGTAGCCATCACTTTGGGATCTGCACTTTTAGGTGGTGCATTTTCCCCCATGAATCCATTTGTTTCTCTTTTGGCCCAGAAAGTAGGAGAAGTAGAACCCTTTTCAGGAGCCTTGTATAGATCTATATTTTTCTTAATTGCACTGGGTAGCTGGATTACTTTTCATATGGTCACAGGTAAAAAATCTAAAGCAACTCAAGAAAATATAGAATTCAAACCTAGTCCAATTTCCAACAGACAACTCCTGATTTTAGCGATTTCATTTGGGGGAATTGGCTTTATGTCTTACGGAATTACATCTCTGGACTGGGGCTATAATGAGATGTCTGCCCTGTTTTTTGTAATTGGTATGACATGCGGTATAATTGGAAAAATGGGCTTGAATGGTACTTCCAAAACCTATGTTCAGGGATTTGGAGAAATGATTTTTGCGGGAATCATCGTCGGTTTAGCGAGAAGTATATACCTGGTTTTGGAAAAAGGAGCGGTCATTGATCCGATTATCCAAGGACTTTTTTCTCCACTCGAAGACCTTCCAAACTCCCTTGCTGTTACAGGAATGTTCATCAGCCAGGCTTTAATCCACATTCCCGTTCCCAGTACTTCAGGACAGGCGGTTTTGACTATTCCCCTTGCCGCACCATTGACGGATTTATTGGGAATTGGAAGACAGGTTGCAGTTTTAGGCTATCAATATCCAGCTGCTTTGATGGATATGCTGACTCCGACCAATGGTGGAATGATGGCTGTAATCGCCGCTGGTGGAATAAACTATAAAGATTGGATTTCCTACATTTGGAAAAGTTGGGTGGTTTTGGCCATTTTCGCTTTAGGAATCACCCTGCTCGGAATCCTTTGGTTCAGTTAAACCCATCTCAAAACCTAATTAACCATGCATATCAACGATCACAATCCATTACCACCTTATTTTCCTGCATCAGATCGCTATGATCAGATGAAATACCGCTATTGCGGAAACTCCGGACTTCAATTGCCTGAAATTAGTTTGGGCCTTTGGCATAATTTCGGCCATAATGCAGATCTTACCTTAGGCAGAAAAATCCTCCGAAGAGCATTTGACCTCGGAATTTGCCATTTTGATTTAGCAAATAATTATGGGCCTCCTTTTGGCTCTGCTGAGGAAAATTTTGGAAGAATCCTTCAAAAAGATTTTCTCCCTTACCGAGATGAATTACTGATTTCCTCCAAGGCAGGCTGGGATATGTGGCCGGGTCCTTATGGCAATTTCGGTTCAAAAAAATATCTGATCGCTAGCTGCGACCAAAGCCTAAAGCGAATGGGACTGGATTATGTGGATATTTTTTATCACCACAGACCTGATCCAAATACACCTTTGGAAGAAACCATGGGCGCTTTGGCTCAATTGCATAGACAAGGCAAGGCACTTTATGTAGGTATTTCTCAATATTCTGCTGAGGATACAGCCAAGGCTTATGCGATCTTGAAAGAAATGGGCGTACCTCTTCTAATCCATCAACCAAGATATAGCATGCTAGATCGTTGGGTTGAAAATGGATTGATGGACGTTCTGGGAGATAAGGGAATCGGAAGCATTGCTTTTTCTCCATTAGAACAAGGTCTACTCACTGATAAATATCTAAAGGGAATCCCTGCTGATTCCCGAGCTGCAAAGGATGGTCGCTACTTAAAACCAGAACAAATAGCTCCGGAGAAACTAGAAATGATCAGCAAGCTAAATGACATTGCAATTCGAAGAGGACAGACTTTGGCTCAAATGGCCATTGCCTGGTTACTGAAAGATCAGCGAATCACTTCAGTTTTGATCGGTGTTTCCAAACCAGAACAATTGGATGACAATGTTGCGGCAGTAAAAAATTCGAATTTCAGTTCGGAAGAATTATCCCAAATCAAAGCTATTCTTCCGGCTTAATGGCTAAGCAGATTTCTTCTCAAAGTGCCCTGATATTGATCGTTATCGCTCAATTTCTGGGCACTTCGCTTTGGTTTGCGGGAAATGCAGCAGCCATCGAATGGGAAGAATTACTCGGAAAGGAAGGGATTATCCCCATGCTGACTTCTGTAGTTCAGTTGGGCTTTATTTCTGGAACTTTACTTTATGCCTTTTGGTCTATTCCAGATCGTTATTCACCTTCGGAAGTATTTTTTTTCAGTGCGATTTTGGCCGCATTAAGCAATCTGGCCATTTTGATTTTGCCATTGAGTTATGGATCGTTGCTCACCTTCAGGTTTTTGGTAGGGTTTTTTCTGGCAGGAATTTATCCTGTAGGGATGAAAATAGCAGCCGATTATTTTGAAAAAGGATTGGGATCTGCTTTGGGATTTTTAGTGGGAGCTTTGGTTTTAGGCACAGCATTTCCTTTTCTTATCAAGGCACTTGGGCTGGCATTTTCTTGGAAAATTATCCTTTTCACCACTTCCGGACTCGCTTTAATCGGAGGAGTATTGGTAGGTTTTTTTGTACCTGATGGGCCTTTCCGAAAAATCAATCCGAAATTTGACTTGGGACTTCTACCCAAACTATCCAAAAACAAAGCTCTAAAGGCAAGTGCAAGTGGTTACTTTGGGCACATGTGGGAGCTCTACACCTTTTGGGCTTTTTTACCCGCCTTAATTTCCTTTTTGGTAAAAGAAAGCACACCCAATACCCAATCGCTTTGGACTTTTTTCATCATTGCTATTGGGGGAGTTTCTTGTGCTGTGGGTGGATTTATCGCCTCGAAAAAGGGTAGCGATAAAGTAGCTCTTTGGAGTTTGACAGGATCAGGCTTATGCGGATTGATTTTGCTTCTTGTTCCTAATTTCCCCTTAATATTTGTTCTTCCATTCCTTTTAATCTGGGGGATTTTAGTCACGGCCGATTCTCCCCAATTTTCCACCCTGGTGGCTCAAAGTGTAAATCCCGAACATCGAGGCACTGCACTAACCTTGGTGAATTGTATGGGTTTTGCACTGACAGTGGTCAGCATTCAATTCACCAGATATTTGGGTAATTTTCTTGAGCCAAAAATCTATTTAGGATTACTTTTCTTGGGGCCATTACTTGGTGTTTTGCTTTTCAAAAAATTCAAAAACCAAAAGGCATAAAAAAGGGCCCCGAAAGGCCCCCGTAGTAACAGTCAAACCGGACTATCATCTAACTACATTTTCTAAGGTTGCTAAGTAAATCCATTTTTGATCTCTAGAGTTCAATCCAGCATTCACGGCTGCTCTTTGTTCAGCTGTTTGGTTCATATCTTCATAGGCCTGCGCATTGAAAAACTGCATGTAATCCTTGTACAAATTCACAGTTAAGTGAGTGGAACCAGCCTCAGAACCTTGTGGTAAAGCAGCTCTTAAAAAGGACCAGTGCCCCATTAATCCATGCTCGATTCTGCTCTGATGGATAGGCTTAAACACCTCGATTTCTGATTTTTCATAATCACTGTACATACCTTCTACCGCTTTCATCAAGTCAAAAGAGGCCAAGACTCCTGGTTTAAATTGAAAATTATCCTCTGTCGCCGCTAAAACCTTCATGTAAAGCCTCATTGGGAGCTCTCTCATAGCCAATGATTGCTTGAATAATTCACGAACCTGAGAATCTGAAAGATGAGGATAGGCAATTTTGGTATACTGAATCATGGCCTCCTCATCCACTCCATTCATCATTTTTACAGGATCATTGTAATAAGTAACCATGATGTACTGAAAATCACCTCCATCTGCACCATTCTGAAGAGACCAAAAATCCCATCCATTGATTTGCTTATCGTTAAGCGCCTGACGGTAAACTTTTTCCAATAAATCCTTGAACTCGATGTAATCAAACAGTTGATCTTTTTCAACCTTGATAAAATCGAACACCATGTATTGAGTTTGCTGGGCTTGAAGAACTCCTGCCCACAGCATCCCAAAAACCAATAGCATTTGAAGCTTTTTCATAATATTCTGGGTTTAGGGTTAAATGTGCTTCAGATAATTTAAAAATATATTTTGAAAAAAAAGGATTTTCAGAATAAAAATATATTTATTCGAATTTTAGAGCTAAAATCAGAACGTAAACAAAGTATTACGAAAAATGAAATTTTTCTAAAACTCTTGGCAAAACCTTAGTATTTTACCAATCAAAACGAACGAATAATGAAAGGAATATCAAGAAGAGAATGGTTAAAATCAGCTTCCTTGGGAAGTGGAATTGCGCTGCTTGGAGCCACTGGAATTACTTCATCTCTTAGCGCAGAAGAAATCAGGAAGTTTAATCCCCGCCCTTTAGCTGGCCCAATCCGACTTGGATCGAATGAAAATCCTTATGGCCCATCTGAAAAAATGAGAAAGGCAATGACTGCCGCTTTTGATGATGGCTGTAGATATCCTTGGTCATACAATGCCTCTTTGGTCAAGATGATCGCTGAAAAAGAAGGTGTTCCAGAAGATCATATTGTTTTAGTTGCCGGTTCTACAGAAGGACTAAAAGTAGCCGGAATCACTTTCGGAAAAGGTGGGGAGATTATCACCTGCGCTCCTACTTTCCTCTCCATGATGGAATACGCAGAACTTTGGGGCACAGAAATCAATTGGGTTCCTTTGACCAAAGACCTTGATTTCGACTTGGATGAAATCGAAAAAAGGGTTTCCCACGAGACTAGGCTGGTTTTCCTTTGCAATCCTAACAACCCAACGGGAAAATTACTTCCCGCTAACCGCGTGATGGATTTCTGTGAAACAGTGAGCAAAAGAGCTGTAGTATTCAGCGATGAGGCCTACTACGATTACATCACCGAGCCAAACTATCCTTCCATGGTAGAGCTGGTAAAAAAAGGTCATGACGTGGTCGTTTCCCGTACCCTATCCAAGGTTTATGGATTGGCAGGAATCCGCATGGGCTACCTTATTGCCAAGCCAGAATTGGCAAAGAAACTTTCTGAGAGGGTAGTTGCGAATACCAATATCATGGCAATTGAAGCAGGAAAAGCCGCACTTCAGGACAAAGAGTTTTATCAGTTTTCCTTGAAAAAAACAGAAGAAGCCAAGGCGCTTTTAACCCAAACTTTGGATGAATTGAAATTGCCATATCTTGATTCTCATGCCAATTTCATCTTTTTCAATTCCGGCAGGGACATCAAGGAATTGAATAAAACCATGGCGGATAAAGGCTTTATTATCGGCAGACCTTTCCCTCCTTTAAATGACTGGTGTAGAATTTCTACGGGTACCATCGAAGAAATCAACCTTTACAACCAGGCAATCAAAGAAGTTTTGGGTTGATGGTTCCAAGAGATTTAATTCTTCAAAATGAAAAAGTCCTGCTGAGACCTATGACTCGGCAGGACTTTCCTTTGCTTCAGAAACTTACACAAGATCCCGAAAGATGGATTTATTTCACTCAAGATCTCAGCAAACCAGAGGAATTTGAAATCTGGGCCTCTGGGCATTTTTCCGGAGAAAGATTTCAATTTACGGTGATCGAAAAAGCAACTGGAAAAGTAGCTGGCGCGACCGCATTTGGAAGTTTTTCTCCAAGAGATGAACGCTTAGAAATTGGCTGGACTTGGCTAGGAAAAGATTTTCAGGGAACTGGAATCAATCAAGAAATGAAAAAGCTGATGCTGGATTATTGCTTTCAGCAGCTAAAAGTAAAACGCGTAGAAATCAAAACTGATGTTTTGAATATTCCTGCCAGAAAAGCCTTACTAAAACTAGGAGCCAGAGAAGAAGGAGTTTTAAGAAGTCATACCCTGATGACCAGAGGAAGAAGGAGAGATACTATTTATTATAGTTTTTTGGAGGGAGAATGGGTTTGAATAAACCTTGGGTTCCTTAAATGGTTAAGTATTTTCTTCCGAATCCAATGAAAAAGGGCTTAAATCTTTTTCATCAGAATGGAAAAAAAGAATTTTCCCTAACTTTGACCCGAACCTATTAAAACCTGATTATGAAAATCGCTCTAATCGCCCATGATGGCAAAAAAGCCGACATGGTTCATTTTTTAAGCGGATTTCGTGATGCTCTTCATCGAACTGATATTGATCTTGTTGCTACCGGCACCACCGGATCGCATATAGAAAAAGCAGGATTTGAAGTGGAAAAATTACTCTCCGGACCTTTAGGTGGAGATGCTCAAATTGCTGCGTTAGCCGCCGAAAAGAAACTAGCCGCAGTGATTTTCTTCCGAGACCCACTAGACAAACACCCTCATGAGCCAGATGTACAGATGTTGATGAGAATTTGTGACGTTCACAATATTCCTTTGGCAACCAATCCCGCATCTGCCGAGCTCATGTTTAAAGCCTTAACACAAACCTATGGAACCTAAGAATATCAAAAAAATCGGTGTCCTCACCTCCGGTGGAGATGCCCCTGGAATGAATGCGGCCATCCGCGCTGCAGTCAGAGCAGGATTTTATTACGGATTGGAAATGTATGGGATCTACCGAGGATATGAAGGAATGATCCAAAACGATATCAAAAAGCTGGATTCAAAAAACATCACCCACGTCTTGGAAAGAGGGGGGACATTTTTGAAATCAGCAAGAAGTGAAGAATTCAGAACTCCGGAGGGCCGTAAAAAAGCCTATGAAAATTTGAAATCTCATGGAATAGATGCTTTGGTAGTCATTGGCGGAGATGGTTCCTTGACAGGAGCTCATTTATTCTATCAGGAATATGGAATACCTGCGGTAGGATTACCGGGCACAATTGACAACGACCTCTCAGGAACAGATTCTACTATTGGCTTCGATACAGCCTGCAACACAGCCATTGAGGCAATTGATAAGATCAGAGATACGGCTACTTCCCATGACCGTTTGTTTTTTGTGGAAGTTATGGGTAGAGATGCAGGATTTATCGCGATTAATGCTGGAATTGGCAGTGCCTCTGCGGCAATTTTGATTCCTGAAAGGAAAACCCAGATTGAAAGTCTGGTTGAAAAACTAAAATCTAGAACCAAAGCAAAAAAGACTTCTAACATTGTCATCGTTGCAGAAGGTGGAAAAAGTGGTTCGGCACAAGAAATCGCAGATAAGGTGAAAAAACACCTCCCGTATTATGATATCAAAGTGACTATTTTAGGTCACTTACAAAGAGGTGGAGCTCCAACTTCATTTGACCGCTTACTTGCTTCCAAGCTTGGTGTCGCCGCTATTGAAGGCTTAATGCAAGGCAAATACGATGTAATGGCAGGTTTGATCAATAATAAGGTGGTCTACACCCCTATTGTCAAGGCAATTGTCGGAGATAAGGAAATTGATGACGAAGATTTAAGAGTTGCGAATATTCTTTCTACATAAAAAAAGGAGCCTTTCCGCTCCTTTTTCTTTTTATTCTTTTAAATAAACTCTAGATGAGTTTCCGGAGAGCTTTAATTTTCCATTCGTATTCACTCCATCACCCAATCCAAAAATCACCTCTTCAAATCCAACCGGAAGCTCAAGTTCCACCTCTTCTTTTCCGACATTGTGAACTATGAAAATTTCCTGTCCTGCCGTCTTTCTAAAATAAGCCATAATTGACTTTGGGTATTCTTGATCAGGTAATTCCAATTTTCCCACAGCTAAAGCGGGATGAGAATTTCTCAAGGCAATCAAAGTCTTATAGTGGTTGAAATAGCTTTTTGGATCAGCTTTTTGCAAAGCCAAAGGAGTAACCGTTTCATCTGTAGAGTACTTTGATTCAATCCAGGAAGCTCTTCCTGTGTCCTTTTCCTTTACGTCCCAAAGAAAAGGCTCTCGAATATTTTCATCAGGCTTTAATCCAAGCATTCCAATTTCCTCCCCATAATACAAATAAGGGGCTCCCGGCATAGTTAATAGGACCGAAATAGCTTGCTTGTATTTTTCAGGATCTGATCCAAGTTCATTGAGAAGTCTTGGTTGATCATGATTTGACGAAATTGTCGCATCAATAAAATTCGGGGTGATTCCTTGGTAAAAGTCCAAAATCTCTTTCTGCTTTTTAGCTAAAAGCATTCCCTCTCCAGTATTCATGGTCTCCAATAAGGTATAATGGAAATCAAAATTGAATAATGCCGGAAGTCCCGGAAGATAAGGAGCGACAACTTCTTTCTTGTCATAGACCTCTCCTACCAAATAAATATCTGGTTTGATTGCTTCCATTTTTGCCCGGAATTCCTTCCAAAACTCATGATTATCCAATGGTCGGTCATCCGGAAAAATATGCTTGGCAGCATCCAATCTAAATCCATCTACTCCAACTTCTTCTAACCAAAACCTGCCAATCTCGAAGATTTCTTCTCTCACTTTTGGATTGTCAAAATTCAGGTCGGGCATGCCTCCCCAGAAAAACCCGTAATAGAAATCCTCTCCGATTCCCGGGTCATGCCATTGTTGGATATTATCCGAATCAAGGGTAATCACCTTTTTATTCAAAAAATCCGCAATGGTGTCTTTTTGAGCCCATACATAATAATCTCGATAGGGATTATCTCTGGAAGACTTTGCTTCTAAAAACCAGGGATGCTGATTGGAAGTGTGATTGATGATCATATCGATCACAATTTTGATATCTCGCTTGTGGGCTTCTTCAAGTAATTTTTTAAAATCCTCCAGCGTACCATAATCCGGATGAACAGCCTTGTAATCGGTGACATCATATTTGTGATAGGTAGGAGAAGGCATAATCGGCATAAACCAAATTGCGTTGGCTCCTAATTCTTTCACGTAGTCCAGTTTCTGAGTGACTCCATTGAAATCCCCTATTCCGTCTCCATTGGAATCATAAAAGGACTGAACAAAAATTTCATAGGTAACTCCAGCCTGCGGCCAATAATTTTTCACCTCAGGAGTTTCCTTTTTGGCACAGGAAGAAAGTAGAGAAATTGCCAAAATTGATGCAGTTAGTTTGGGAAAATTCATGATCAAGGAAGTAAAAGAAAAAGTCACCTCGACAGTGACTTTTTCCAGTTATAAATCAAGTTTCTTTAGTTTCTGTTGATTGCGTTAAGCATGTCAAAAGCCAATTCAAGTCTTTTCACAAAACTCTCTTCTCCTTTTCTCAACCAAGCTCTAGGATCGTAGAATTTCTTGTTTGGAGCGTCTGGTCCTTCAGGGTTTCCTAATTGGCCTTGAAGGTAGGCTTCATTCTTCTTGTAGTAATTCAAAATACCTTCCCAAGTTGCCCATTGCATATCGGTATCAATATTCATCTTAATTGAACCGTAGCTATTGGCTTCTCGGATTTCCTCAACTGAAGAACCTGAACCTCCGTGGAAAACGAAATTCAAAGGCTTGCCTGTAGTTCCGTATTTCTTGTTGATGAAGTCCTGAGAGTTTTTCAAAATGATTGGTTTCAAGCTTACGTTTCCTGGCTTGTAAACACCGTGAACGTTTCCAAAAGCAGCAGCGATAGTGAACAAATCATCGATTTTCTTCAAATGCTCATAGGCATAGGCTACTTCTTCAGGCTGGGTATATAGTTTTGAAGAATCCACATCAGAGTTATCCACTCCGTCTTCTTCTCCACCAGTTACTCCCAATTCGATCTCGATAGCCATTTCAAGCTTACTCATTTGCTCGAAATACTTGCAAGAAATCTCCACGTTTTCATGAAGTGGTTCCTCAGAAAGGTCAAGCATGTGAGAACTATATAAAGGCTTTTTGTGCGTAGCGTAGTAAGCTTTTCCAGCTTCCAAAAGACCATCGATCCAAGGAAGTAGCTTCAAGGCAGCATGGTCAGTATGTAAAATAACTGGAACTCCATAAGCTTCAGCCATCATGTGTACGTGATGTGCTCCTGAGATTCCACCTGCAATACTGGCTTGTTGCTTATCGTTTGGAAGGCTCTTTCCTGCGAAAAACTGAGCGCCTCCATTGGAGAATTGGATGATTACGGGTGAATTAACTTTCTTGGCTGTTTCCAAAACGGCATTTACCGAATTTGTACCAATAACATTCACAGCCGGAAAAGCGAATTCGTTTTCTTTAGCATAAGCATAAAGGTCACGCAACTCATTCCCGTACTTTACTCCAGGTTTAAATTTCATAGTTTGAGATAGGTTAGATTAATTTTTAATGAAGCGTTTTTGAATCCAACGCTTGGTGTCATAAGCCTCAAAGATATAAATCCCTGCTTGAATTCCACTTAAGTCTAAATTCAAAATCTGGTCATCTTGAGAATACCTCCCATCAAAAACAACTCTTCCGGTCATATCCACCACCCGATAATTAGCCACTGCCATCTCTTGAGGAAGTTGTACCGAAATCGCAGAACTACTTGGATTGGGGTAAATTTTAAAAACTCCTTGAGGGCCAGTTTCTGGAATGGAAGTCACAAAATCTTCTTGCAAAATCCCTGATTCTGGCTTGGGCAAAGGTTTATCTGTAAACAAGTAAAATTCATTTGGACGAAGTCCGAAAGAAACTTGGGCTGAGTTTACAGTAAACTCTTCCCCTGTAAAGTAATTGTACCATTTTCCTGTTTTAGGAAACTGAACCTGAATATTTCCGACAGTGGTCAATCCAAAGTTTCCAAAAAGGAAAACATCCAAATCTGCGTGATCCAAATAAATAGACTTAAATGCAGCACTTAGGTTAAGGACAGCATTGGTAGGATTAGTAAACGCTGGATATTTACTTTTCAACTTGATCATTTCCTGATACAATTTGAAAAGTCTAAGACGGTCAGGATTGTCTAAATATTGCCATTTAGTTGGCTTGATACCCAAACGATCATTATTGAGCTCCTGATCATATCCAAACTCACCAAACTGCCAGATCATTTTTGGGCCAGGGATGGCAAAATAAAATGCAGTCATAATCTGGTTTCGATTGACAGCATTTTCCAAACTCTTCAAATTCAACGGAGAAGTCACTCCAAAATTGAGTGTTTCCCACATCACCCGTTCTTCATCATGGGATTCTTGGTAAGCGATTAGGCCATTTTTACCCCAATCCCTTCTCTTGTAATAAGCCCAATCTATGTTATCATTTTGTCCTTTGGCCAAATTTCGGGAAGCTCCGTTCATATTTCCCCAAAGCATCATTCCGTAATTCGCGAGTTCTTTCTCCTCGTCATTAACTGCCAAATGCTCCAAAATCACATAAGCATCCGGATGGTGAGATTTGATTTTGTCGTAGTAGTGCTTCCAGATTTTAACCCGAGATGGATCGTATTGTGACCAAAAATTCACATTGTCTCCCGAGTTAACCTGAGTAAATCCCTTAGATAAATCGAATCTAAATCCATCTACCTTATATTCTTTTAACCAATAATGATTAACAGAATCAACCAAGGCTTGGGTGTATTTGCTTTCGTGATTGAAATCATAGCCCACGTTAAAAGGATGCTTTGCCACTCGATTAAACCAAGGGTTATCCAAAGTTGGTGCACCATAATCTCCGTCATTGTATAAACGAACCATAGGATTTTGGCCAAAAGCATGGTTCAACACCATGTCCATAATAACCACCATTCCACGACCATGCGCTTCATCGATAAGCTGCTTCAGGTCATTTTTGGTGCCGTAATATTTATCCGGAGCAAAAAAGAAACTTGGATTATACCCCCAGGAAAGGTTACCTTCAAACTCTCCCACTGGCATTAACTCGATCGCATTGATTCCCAGACTTTTTAAATAATCTAGCCTTTCGGTAACAGCCTTGAAAGTCCTTCGGTCGTCAAAATCCCTAACCAGCAATTCATAAACCACCAATTCCTCAGGTTTAGGTTTTGAATAATTCAAGTTTTTCCAAGGGTAAGGATCCTGAGAGGTTTGCAAATAGGTAGCTTGAAATTGGGTTTTCCCGGTTGGAAAAGGCTTCAACCCAGGATATCTATTTTGGGTAATAATTTCCTGATCATTAAATGGATCCGAAGTTTTATCAGCAAAGGGATCTCCGATTCGGATTTCACCATCTACCAGATATTGAAAAATGTATTCCTTCTTGGGTTCCAGTCCGCCGATTTTTAACCAAAATATCTCCTTATCGGGAGTCCTTTTCATTTGATATTCTGGAGACACTTTCCAGTCATTGAAGTCTCCGATGACATGGACAATATTCTTTCCTGGCGCCAAAAGTGCTAAAATCACTTCTTCTCCAGACAAGTAATTAATGCCTAATCTTGCGCCAGCTGGTAAAGCAGCGGTTTCAGAGGGGGCAAAAACAGTAAGGTTGACTGTTTCAGTATCTGATAAAGTGCCTTTTGTAGCCTTTGCGGTAAAATTATAATTCCCTGCTGCCGTGGCTGTGAAAACATAATCGATTGAAGTAGAATTGGCTTTTTCAGCCACTTTTACCCCATCTAATTCAAAACTTAAGTCAGCTGCTTCAGAAGAAGCAGCCTTAAATTCATAGGAACCCCCTACTTCCAAAGAAAGAGAATTGGTCTGGGGTTGTGAAAAAGTAATTTGGAATCCTTGAGCCAGATTGATAAAAAAGTCACTATTCGAAGAAGTTTTTCCCTCTTTGGTTCCATCTGCATTTCTAAAAACTAATCCCAAACGATAAATCGTAAGCCCGTTGGGATTGGTGAAAAATTCATTCGGTTTTAATTCAAAGGTGTATTTATTGGCCTCTCCGGCCACTTTAGTCATTTTAGCTTTGGGATCTGCTGTACCCCACTGAAAAGGGACGATAGACCAGGTCGTGGAAGCAGGCCCTTCTGTCACTGCACCTATGTGGATATACACATCGCAATTGCAATCTTTCAAACCAGTTGTTCCTAAGGAAGCATCGTAAATGATTTTTACAGAATTACTGGCATTGGGAACAGCCGGATCTGTAGTCACTTGAGCGAAGGAAAAATTTGCCCAGAAGGCAGCTAAAATCAGAAAAAATAGGTTGCGAAAATGGATAAGCATGGTCATCGGGTTAAGTAAGAAAACCGGGCTGGGAATTCCAAGTCCGGTTTTCTTTATAAAATATCAAGAAATTACGCTTAGTTTTTAGTCAAGGTGTAAGTTACTTTTTCTGCTCCAAAATTGAGGGTGATGGTGTAATTACCTGCTGAGGCCACCGCAATATTTGGACCTCCAGCTGTTAGTTCTCCATTGGCTCCACCAAAATTGTCATCCCAGTTGTTATTGGCTCTAAATTTCATTTCTCCTGCTTTCAAGTCAGTGGTAATTTTAAGGGAGTTGGTTGCCTTATCAAAAACATTCATAGGAGTATCGGCATCCCATCCTCCAGCTGTGGCACTACCTACAATTCCCCAACGTTTAACAGCTCCGATGGTATAAGTTTTGGCAGGTAGATTCACATTGATTTCATAAGTACCGTCAGCAGCTACTTTGATGTTTGCTCCATCCTTCTCCAAAGTTCCATTCGCTCCATCGTCACCATAGTTGATGTCCCAGCTTGGAGTTTCATTGATTTTGAATTCTCTGGATCCACCTAGGATATGCACATAACCTTTAAACTTGTTATCAAATTTTACAGAATACAAAACGGTTTTGGCATTGGCGGGATCCCAACCCTGATAATCACCAGGCACATACATCACAGGAAAAGCAACTGTAGCGTCATAAGGAGTAACTTTATACACTGTCTTCTCACCATAAACCGGATTTAAAGGAAGATTGATTGTGGCTTTTACTCTAAACTCTACATCAGCAGCTTTTTCAAAAGGCAATCCTTTTGCAAGTAATGCTTCGTTGAATTTAGCCACATTGACTGGAATGATATTGGAATCAGATTCACCTAAAGTGACTGGTGCCTTAAAATCTGCGCCAGGAAGATCCATCTCTAGGAAATATCTAATACTTCCAGGAGTGCCAAAATCAGCAGCTGTGACTGTAAAATCAATTTTTGATTTATCCGCATCCTGCTTTTTCAGGACAATCGAGGCTCCAGCAGCAGGATTGGATAACACAGCTCCAGTCTGGGGAATGATTGGAGGCATTTCATAATTTTCACAAGCCCAAAGAGCTGGAATAAAAGCTATCATCCAGCCGATTAAACGCATTCTTTTCATAAGGTAATTTTGAATTTAAGTTATTTGAATAGTGATATTTTGGATAAGGCTATTGACGGCTATTTTTTGCTGGGTTAAGATCAATTTTTAGCCATCTGAACTACACCCTATCGAAACATAGAGGGAAGGCATGGTTCTGTCAAGGCTCTTGATTCAGATTTTTTTGAAAAAAATTATGCAGACGTTTGCGGCATCGATTGCACAAAACCAAAAAATTTGAGCATTCGAAAGATTTATTTTTTCGGTTTAGATAAGTGGATTAAAAACAGTTTATTTAATTTGGTTTTACTACCAAAGACCCATTTATAACCAACATCTTGGAATAGTTCAATTTTTATGAAACTAGAACAGGCCACTATCAAGGACATTGCCAGGGAATTGAATGTTTCCTCCTCTACCGTTTCAAGGGCCCTGAAAGACTATCCGGGAATCAGTGATGAAACCAAACGAAAAGTGAAGGAACTGGCGGAAAAAATGAATTATCGCCCCAATGCTATCGCCCTATCTCTTCGAAAAAGCAGGTCATTCACCATAGGGGTAATTATTCCAGAAGTGGTTCATTTTTTCTTTTCTACAGTAATTAGCGGAATTGAAGAAGTTGCATTTTCCAGAGGGTACAATGTGATTTTGACTCAAACCAATGAGAAACTAGCAAGGGAAAAATCAAGTGTAGATACCATGCTATCTAACCAGATTGACGGATTTTTGGTAAGCTACTCTAAAGAGACTACAGATTTCAATCATTTCAGCAGGCTCTTGGATCAGGGTTTTCCAATCGTCTTTTTTGACCGGGTTCCCGAAATTGAAGATTCTGTCAATGTGGTAGTGGATGATTTCAAAGGGTCTTACGAAGCTTCTAAGCATTTGATCCTCCAAGGGTACCGAAGGATTTATCATATTTCAGGTCCTGTTCAGCTTAAAATTTCAAAGGAAAGACTTCGTGGCTACCAAGCTGCTTTGGAAGACCATGGAATTAAATTTGAAAATTCCTGGGTGATTGAATGTCCAAGAGGGGATGAAAACGAGGCAAAGGAAATCACTCTTGAAATTTTAAAAACCAACTCAGAAAAACCCGATGCCTTCTTTTGTCATAATGATATGGCGGCAGTGGGAGTCATGATGGCCTGCAAAGAAATGGGATTAAAAATCCCTCAAGATATCGGTGTAGTTGGATTTAGTAATTGGCAGTTTTGTACTATGCTAGATCCAAGCTTATCCTCAGTAGCTCAACCCGGGTTTAAAATGGGAGCAAAAGCGACTGAAATTTTATTGGATATCATCGAGAAAAAAATCAACACAAAAGAAACCCAAAACACATTTGTATTGGATACAGAACTCTTGGTGAGGAAATCTTCTGTTAAAATTTAAAATTCAGCTAGAAAAATTGATTTTTTTTTAACCTGGGATTGCAATCGATTGAATAGGGCTTGATTTTAAAATTAGCCCTATTTCTCATTTAAACACCCTTTAATTAAGGCTCATGAGGCTTCATTCCTGATTTTTATCCTTGTTATTGATTCCTAATTTAGCAGAGTTTCTATCCGATTTAAGCCTAGATTTACCCATGAGTAGTGAGATTTCAACTCCAATAATTTCCCAAAACTCCCATCGAAGCCAAACCTTTGGAAAGGTTCTTTCTTGGGAATTGAACCAACATGTTTTGGAAGGGAGAAGCGAACTGGCAAAATTCAGAATCTCGGTACTTGAAGAGGGGATTTTTAGAATTCAGGCATCTCGGTTTGACGAATTTGAATCCAACCCTTATTCAGTAATTGCTCAACCTGAAAATCAGCAATTTGATTTTGTTGAAGATCATGGTTATCTCAAAATTGAAACTTCCCAGGTAAAACTGGAATTGAATCTGGAAAACTTCGCGCTATCCTTTTTTGATCATTCGGGAAAACTCCTAAATGCTGATGATCCACTTTCAGTTTCTTGGATAGGCTCGGAAGTAACCAATTATAAGCAAGTTCAACCGGATGAAAAATTTATAGGACTTGGAGAAAAAACCGGAAATCTAGATCGCAAAGGAAAAGCCTATACCAACTGGAATACGGATTATTTCGCATACGGAACTGGAGATGATCCACTTTACATGAGTATTCCATTTTATTTGGGAATTCATTCTGGAGGTGCTTACGGAATATTTTTCGACAATACCCACAAGTCGGTTTTCAATTTTGGCGCCTCTACCAACCGTTTTATTTATTTCAGTGCAGAGGATGGTGATTTGGATTATTATTTCATACACTATCCGACTGTGGCAGAAATTATTCAAGCCTATACCCGCTTGACAGGACGGATGCAGATGCCTCCAAAATGGGCTTTGGGCTTCCAGCAATGCCGCTATTCCTACTATCCAGACTCTGAAGTTTATGCAGTTGCTCAGGGTTTTAGGGATAAAAAAATGCCCGCAGATGTGATTTACCTGGATATCCATCATATGGAAGCTTACAAGGTTTTCACTTTTGACGGAGAAAAGTTCAAAGATCCAAAAGCCATGATTGCCCGATTAAAAGAAAAGGGCTTCAAGGTGGTGGTCATCATGGATCCGGGAATTAAAACTGAAAAAGGATATCTCCCTTTTGAAGAAGGACATGAAAAAGGCCTTTTTGTGAATTATCCTGACGGGAAAACCTATGAAGCGCAAGTTTGGCCAGGATGGTGTGCATTCCCTGATTTCACCAAAGAAGAAACTCGAAAGTGGTGGGGAGAAAAAATGGCTTTCTATACCGAAGCTGGAGTGGATGGATTTTGGACTGACATGAATGAACCGGCTTCTTGGGGCCAGTTTACTCCTAATTTGATTGAATTTGAATTTGAAGGAGAAAAAGCCTCCCATAGAAAAGCCAGAAATATTTACGGGATGCAAATGGCCAGAAGTGCTCAGGAAGGTTCAATTTTCCAAGAGCCCAATAAAAGGCCTTTTGTATTAACCCGATCAGGCTTTGCCGGAATCCAGCGTTATGCGGCTGCTTGGACAGGTGATAATGTCGCTTCAGAAGAACATATGCTCGCTGGAATCAGACTTGTAAACAGCTTGGGATTGAGCGGGGTGGCTTTCTCCGGATATGATGTGGGTGGCTTCGCAGGAGAAGCCTCCAAATCCTTATTTGCCAGATGGATGAGTATTGGCGCGTTTGCACCATTCTATCGAGCTCATTCCATGATCAACACCAAGGATTCAGAGCCATGGGCTTTCGGAGAAGAAACGGAAGAAATCAGCCGAAATTACATGAAGCTGAGATACAGGCTACTTCCTACGATTTATAGTTCCTTTTACCAAAGCTGTTTAACCGGACTTCCTCTTTCAGCGAGTTTGGCTGTGGATTATGCACAAGATGATAAAATCTACCAATCCGCCTTTCAGAATGAATACATCTTCTGTAATTCCTTTTTAGTAGCTCCTGTAGAAAGTTTTAGGGAAATCACCAAAGTCTACCTTCCAAAAGGAGAATGGTACTATTTGTATTCTGACCAATATCACTCTGGAAATCATGTGATTTATCAAGACTCTCCTATTAACTATTTACCTGTTTTTGTGAAGGCAGGGCAGATTTTCACCATGCAATCCGATGTGAATCATACGGAGGAAAAACATGATGGCACACTAAGGATTCATCTTTACAAAGGAAAAAATGGTTCAGTTTTCCACCATTATGAAGATGCAGGAGAAGGTCTAAACTACCAAAAAGGAGAATTTTACTCGAGAACTATTGCCTACAGCCCGGAAACTGGTAAGCTGGAGTTTTCTAAATCAGAAGGAAGCTATTCCTCGGACTTTTCTAAGCTGAAGATTTATTTCCATGGTTTTGAA
Organism: Algoriphagus boseongensis; assembly: GCF_004362805.1. Lineage (GTDB taxonomy): Bacteria > Bacteroidota > Bacteroidia > Cytophagales > Cyclobacteriaceae > Algoriphagus > Algoriphagus boseongensis. The sequence continues at coordinate 476,909 of NZ_SNYF01000005.1, read as the reverse complement.
CTTAGTCAGGTAGATCTACTTGGAAAACCTATTCTTGTGAAACATGAGGATTATGCATTTTTGGGAAAATTGACCGAATTTGATCCATTACCTGAACACGATCATCCATACTTCGAAATCAAGGATCTGAGATATATAGAGATCCCTAATAGTTCAGAGGCCTTTACGATAACAGGACTTTGCTAATCCTTCACCCAAATTAACCCTACCCAAATGACCGAACACAAAAAGAGGCTGAGTTTCTGGCAAATCTGGAATATGAGCTTTGGATTTTTAGGAATCCAATTTGGCTTTGCCCTTCAGGGCGGATTTATGTCAAGGATCTTCCAAACCCTTGGAGCCGACAAAGACGCTATCCCCTTTCTTTGGATTGCCGCACCCTTGACCGGTTTATTAGTTCAGCCTATAGTTGGATACCTCAGCGATAGAACCTGGCATCCGAAATTTGGGAGGAGAAAGCCATTTTTCTTTATCGGAGCGGTTTTAAGTACAATAGCACTATTCTTGGCCCCCTACTCCTCCGCTCTTTGGATGGCGGCTGGAGCTCTTTGGATCTTGGACGCCTCAATCAATATTTCCATGGAACCATTCAGGGCCTTGGTTGCCGACAAGCTTCCAGATTCCCAACGGTCCTATGGCTTTGTGGTACAAACCCTGATCATTGGCGTAGGAACGTGGATTGCTTCGAATTTGCCATGGCTAATGACTCAAATGGGAGCTTCCAATACCGCTCCGGAAGGGGTTGTTCCTGATTCGGTGAAATTTGCATTTGGGATCGGAGCCTTGGTTCTATTCAGTTCTATACTTTATACAATCCTAACTACTGATGAATATCCTCCGGAAAACATGGAGGAATTTGAGCAGGAGAAAAAAGCCAAAAAGGGAGTATTCCATGGATTAAATGAAATATTCCAGAATATCTCAGGAATGCCCAAGGTAATGAAGCAGCTAGGAGTAGTTCAATTTTTCTCTTGGTTTGCCTTTTTCACCATGTGGAGCTTTGCGACGCCTGCAATTACCGAGCATGTTTTTGGAGCAACAGACACGAGTTCAGCCGCCTACAACGATGCTGCTGACAGCGTGGGTAACTATCTGGGTACCTATGGTTTGGTTTCTATGTTTTATGCATTGATCCTTTCCTTTGTTGCCTCAAAAATTAAAATCAATCGTAAGCTCCTTCACCTTGTCAGCTTAATTGCCGGAGGCTTCGGCTTTATTTTAATTTATTTCATTACTGAGACTTGGATGCTGCACTTGTGCTTTTCTTTGGTAGGAATTGCCTGGGCAAGTATTTTATCCATGCCGTATGCTATGCTTTCCAGCTCGGTGGAACCCAAGAAAATGGGAGTTTACATGGGTATTTTCAACATGTTCATCGTGATTCCACAAATTGTGGCAGCTCTGGGAGGAGTGAATTTTCTATACAAATTGATTTTTGGAGAAGCCGTAATCAACACCATGCTTTTAGCTGGGACGCTTTTGATATTGGCAGGATTTTCCAATCTCTTCATCACTGACCCAAAAGCCACTCACGACTGATTCAGGCCAGTATACATAAGCCAGTTCGATAAAGAGCTGGCTTTTTTTATTTTTATCGCAAATACCTAGAAATGGAGACTTTTAGAATCATCGGAGTGCCTGAGCATTTCAATTATCCCTTCAGAATTTTGGCAGAATCTCAGCCATTTAAAAAAGATGGAATCTTGATTTCCTGGAAAGAAGAATCCCGAGGATCGGGACAAATGGCTTTGGATCTGAAAAACGGCGAAGTGGATATGGCTCTTCTACTGACAGAAAGTTTCATGAAAGAGTTTGATGCTGGAAGTCCGTTCAAAATGTTGGGGCTTTACGTGGAATCTCCACTGGTCTGGGGCATCCATGTCAACCCAAATCATCAGGCTGATCAAATCAATGAAATTGAAAGTCGGCATTTTTTAGTCAGCAGGATGGGTTCTGGCTCTCATTTAATGGCTTTGGTTTTGGCAGATTCCTTGGGTTGGGAAAAAGAATCTTTGACTTTTGAAATCGTAGGAAATCTGGATGGAGCAAAAAAAGCATTTCAGGCAGGAAATCCTGGTATTTTTCTTTGGGAGAAATACACCACCTCACCCGAGGTAAAAGCCAATCATATGAAACGTGTGGGTGAAATCCCGAGCCCCTGGCCATGTTTTGTAATGGCAATCAGTAAAGAGACCATTGAAAAGTTTCCGAAATTCATTTTCCAGCTGAGAGAGTATATCTACTCCATCACCTCAAATTTGAAAACTGAGACTACGCTTTCTCAAACCTTAGCAAAAGAGTACCAGCTTGATCCCGAAGATGTAAAATCATGGCTGAATCAAACGGAATGGGCAAAAAGCCCTGAGATCTCTTATGAAGATTTTGACCGAAATATTCTAAAAATGATGGGATTCGAGATTATTTCTAAAAAAATAAACCCTAAAAATCTTCTCGTCTAATCAGGAGATTTGACTCTTTAAAAGGGGAAGTTTTAGACAAAACTTAGTACCATGTCCCGGATGGCTTTCGATCTCGATTTTGCCATCGTTCATTTTCACAAACTCCTTCACCAATTGCAATCCAAGTCCGGATCCTTTTTCTTTTTGGGTTCCAAGATTTGATTTGGTGATTACATAACTTTCAGAAAGGATCTCCTCAATTTGTTCCTGCTTCATCCCAACTCCTTGATCCAAAACAAATAGGTTTAACCAATCTTCTTCGATTTCAGAATAAATTGTAATCGCATCACCAGGATTTGAGAACTTTATAGAGTTGTTGATCACATTTCGGATCACCACTTCAATCAAATCCGGGTCACCGAAAACATTGATTTTTTCTCCAAGCTGATTGAAAATCACCAGATTTTTCTCCTTGATGGAAGCCTGCAAAAGGTCTAACGTGTTTTTGACTGACTCAAACAAATTAAACCCAACTGGATTGATTTCAAATCCTTCCATCTGAGCCATTGACCATTTCAAGGTATTATTCAATGTGAAGTAAACTGAGTCAATATCCTTTTTCAAAAAGACAATCAATTCAAAAAATTCCTCTTTGTCCAATTGGTTTTTCAGAACCAGATCAAAAACAGATTTGATTTGCCCAATGGGCCCTCTCAAGTCATGACCTAGAATGGAGAACAACTTATTTTTCGTCTCATTAATCGCCTTCAACTCGAGGGATTGGCGCTCAAGCTCCTGATTTTGCTCCTCAATCTTACTCTGTTGGTCTAGCAGGTCATGGTTGATTTTAGAGACATTTCTATGCAGGAAAAACATCCTCATCCCCAAACCTGCAATGATCAAAGCAGTAATTCCAATAATCCACGCGTACCTATTGGTCGCTTGCAAGCGCAAGGATTGATTTTCATTTTGGGCTTTCAGAAGTTCCAGTTCAGAGTTTGCAAGGTCCTGCTCAAACATCCCTTGTAATAAGATCAACCGATCCCTGTTATTTTTATTGACCAAGGAGTCATTGAGAACCAAAAATTCAGATTGATGGTAAAATGCGTCTTTTAGATTTCCTTTTTTGGTATAAACCTGAGAAAGGTATTTATGGCTCTTGGAAAGTTCGTCTAAATACCCATTCTCCCTACAGAAATCAATAGAGTATTGAAGAGTTTCTTCAGCTTGAGTGAGTTTATTGTCTAGGAGATAGGAATTTCCTAATCTATGTAAAATACCAGCTTCAAAAGACTTGATACCTTGTGTTCTAGCCATATCCAAAGCTTTGGAGTAAATGACTTGGGCTGTATCATACCTTCCTTTTGCCAGATAAACATCCCCAATCACTCGATGTGCAAAAGAGGTCAGATAAGGAGAACCTGCATCTTTATTGAGGTTAATGGAAATAGTGGCGTAATATAATGCCGAATCTTGCTGTCCACTTTGGGTAAAATTCAGCGCCATGTTGTTGAGGCTTCTGATTCTTGTTGCCAGATCATTTACTTCGGTAGCAAGAAGATATCCTTTTCGAAATTGCTCAATGGATTTGGGATGATTTTGCTGCTCATAATAAAGCGCTCCCATATTATTCATCAGTCGGGCAGCCTGAAGTTTATCATTTTCCTTTATGGCCAACTCATAGGCTGAACTTGAATAATCAAATGACTTTTGCCAATTGCCTTTTCGGTAATAAATCCATCCGATGTTTTCAAGCGCCCTACTTCTCGCAGAATTGTTACCAAGTTCTTTGGCAATGGAATCTGCTTCAAAAGAATAAGTCATGGCTTTATCCTGCTCAGACTCTCGTAATTCGGTAGCTATTTGATTTAAAAATTCAACTCTTTTTTCGCCATTTAGCGTGGAGAGTATAGAATCCACCTCTTTTTCTTGGAAGGAAAAAGCTCGAATACCAATTAAAAAGAATATGGAAAAAAGAAGGATTTTGTGCCTATTCACTTTACAGAGATGCAAATCGGACGCAAAATAAGAATTATCCTAAAAAACAAAGAAATTTTCTTATCGTATCCTGAACCCAAAAAATTATTTCAATTGATCCCAGTCCCATTCTTTATTCATTTGGGAAATGGCATGATGTGCAGTTAAATCATATTGACATGGGACAATGGAAACGTAATTATTGGCAATTGCCCATTCGTCATTGTCCTCTCCTTTATCAAAATTCACAAAATTCCCTGCCATCCAGAAATACTTTCTACCGGTGGGATCAAATCGCTCAGAAAACTCTTCCTGCCACTTGGCATCTGCCTGCCGGCAAAGTTTAATCCCTTTGATAGGTTCATTTCTTTTGGGAGGGAAATTAACGTTCAAAGCCACTCCTTTTGAAATTCCTTTTTCCAGAACTTGTCTTGCGATTTTTTCTACCCATTCCTCTACATGTGAAAAATCTGCTTTTGAAGAATAATCACAAAGACTGAAACCAATGGAAGGATACCCCTCCAAAGCGCCTTCTATAGCAGCAGACATGGTTCCTGAGTAAAGAACAGAAATAGAAGTATTCGAACCGTGATTGATTCCGCTAACTACTAGATCGGGAGTCCTGTCTTTAAGCACATAGTGCTTAGCCAATTTCACGCAATCGGCTGGAGTACCGCTGGATTTGTAGGCTAAAACATCCTCAAAAATCTCCTCTTCATACAATCGCAAGGTTTCACCGATAGTAATTGCATGGCCCATTCCTGACTGGGGACTATCGGGTGCTACCACCACTACGTCTCCCAATTTTTTCATTACTGATACTAAGACACGAATTCCTTTAGAGGTAATTCCGTCGTCATTGGAGACGAGAATAAGAGGTTTGGACATGGAAAATTAATTCTGCAAATCGTTGTAATAAGCGGTAATTCTGAGCAAATCACCTCTTTTGTCGTGTTCTAATCTGTTTTTACGCATAAAAAGATCAATCTCCTCATCATGCCCAGGAAGCATGGTGAACAGATCTTTTTTCTTGAGGCTATATCTTTCTATACCCCCATTTTTGAAAAAATAGTAATTGAATGCGAGTCTATAGCCAGCAACCATAGTTGGACCCCAAAATGGATTCATAGTTGTAGGCCCCCAGTTATTCATGCCTCGGTTGTCTGTTGCGATATATTCTCTGCAAAGAAGTGCGATGTTATCCCCTTGCGTCAAAACTTCGAAAAAGATGGGCGTTTCATAATCTCCATTCAAAGCATAGGGAAGGCTGTAGAACTTCCTTAATCCTCCATAAGTCTCATCAAATATTTCAAAGTTGGAAACATTGGAAGCAGTGAAGGTGATGATCGTTTCATTCTGGAGTTGGACTACATTATTTTCCAAATCGTACTTCAACAACCCGGAAATAGTCTGTCCATCGGTCAGAAATATATTTCCCTTATGCCAAATTTGAGAAGGGAATTGATTTTGGGCCTCTACAGTGTAGAAAGCGAAAATGACAAATAGGATGCTGAATATTGCCTTTTTCATGATACACATCTTTTTCAAAGTAAACGCTTCCAACTCGAAGAGGTTTTGTTTAAGAAAGACTCTCTTTCCTTTAAGATAATAAATCCTACTTATTTTAGGATGTTATGGCCCATCTTATCTCTTTTGGTTTTTAGATATTTCTCATTGTGAGGGTTGGGAGTGATTTCTATAGGAACCTGCTCTACGATCTCTAACCCATAGCCAAGCAGCCCCACTCTCTTTTGAGGATTATTGGAGATCAATCGGATTTTTCTGATTCCCAAATCACGAAGGATTTGAGCTCCCACTCCATAATCTCTGCTATCCATAGGCAGTCCCAGCGCCAAATTTGCTTGAACCGTATCCATACCTTGCTCTTGAAGTTTATAAGCCTTCAACTTATTGATCAAACCGATTCCTCTCCCCTCCTGATTCATGTACAAGACCACTCCTTTTCCTTCTTTTTCCACCATTTGCATGGCAGAATGAAGCTGAGGCCCACAATCGCAACGGCAGGATCCAAAAATATCTCCCGTAGCACATGAGGAATGTACTCTGACTAAAACCGGTTCATTTTCTTCCCAAGTGCCTTTGATTAGGGCTAAATGAATTTCTTGGGTATTGGTTTGTTTGTATGCAATCAGATCAAAATCTCCCCAGCTAGTCGGCATTTCCACTCCGATTTCTCTTTTGATAAGAGATTCATTCTTCAATCGGAAAGCAATCAAATCTTTAATCGAAACCAATTTTAACTTAAACCGCTCTCTTACTTTGAAAAGATCTGGAAGTCGGGCCATAGTTCCGTCTTCATTCATGATTTCTACCAAAACTCCTGCTGGAGCTAATCCTGCCAATCTTGCAAAGTCAATAGCGGCCTCAGTATGACCTGCTCTACGGATCACTCCTCCTCTTTTCGCTTTAAGCGGGAAAATGTGTCCTGGCTTACCTAATTCACTGGGATGGATTGAATCGTCAATTAAGGCTTTGATGGTTTTGGCTCGATCTGAGGTCGAAATTCCAGTGGTACACCCATGCCCTATCAAATCTACAGAAACCGTAAATGGAGTTTCATAGGCGGCTGTATTCGTGCCTACCATCAGCTCCAACCCCAATTGATCACAACGGTCCTCAATTAGCGGAGCGCAAATCAGCCCCCGGCCATGAGTTGCCATAAAGTTGATGATCTCAGGGGTTACTTTGTCGGCGGCGCAAATGAAATCCCCTTCATTTTCACGGTCCTCATCATCTACAACAATGATGACTTCACCGTTTTTTATGGCTTCAATAGCTTCCTCGATGGTGTCTAACTGATAGTTTTCCACAGGATTTTCTGGTAATGATTTAGGGAACAAAGGTAAATGCTTTCCAACTTAAAACAGGAGTAAACCAAAGAAAGTTTGGATTAGCCAATCACTATTCCCAGTTCTTTGTCAATTTCAAGCTGCACCTTTTTTAACTCAAAAAATACTTGTTGCAATTCAAATATCTTATCCGAATCCTCTCCTGCTTCCTCCCCCAATTTGATTTTATTCTTCGCTTCCTCCAGCATCTTATGGATTAACCTGCGCTTCAGTCTTAATATGCTCTTAAAAGCTGTTGCAGACAAATCATCTGATTCCCTGTTGATAAAAATTTGAAAGCGCTCATGCCAATGGGTGCTGACCTCGTGTCTTGGGGTGACCAGATCGATGATGACTTTCTTAACCTCCGGATCTGAGTGACCAATAAAATATTCAATACTTGGGATTTCTCCCTTGGCAAGCTTAGAGCGGTATTCAAATAGAATTTTCTTGAAAATCGGAGTTTTAAAATCAACCTCCTGAGTCTCTTCCAATAGATATTGGGATAACAAGAAATCTTCCTCACCCAGCTTTTCCAATCCATAATTGATTAAAAGCCTTACCAATTCCTTTTCCTGGATTTCCAAAACTTCATCCAAGGAAATCGCTTGGGGCTGAATCGGAATTAGTTCTTCAATTCTCTCCTCTGCCTCTTTTTCTTCTTGAGCTTTCTGAAATCTGTCCTTTTGGCCTTTTAACAAAGACTTATTGAGCTCAGCGAAAAGAATCTCTTCCTCAATCTGCAATAAGCCTGAAGCCTCTTTGGTGTATACCGAGCGAATAATCGGATCTGGAATTTTGCCTATGCTTTGAACTACTTCACGGATAATCTCAGCGCGTCGAATCGGATCTTTTGCTATTTCATCCTGATAAAGCCCAATCTTAAATCCAATAAAATCCCGGCTATTGGCTTCTAAATAATCTTGAAAGGCCTGCGAGCCAACTTTTCTGGAATAACTATCAGGATCCTCTCCATCTGGAAAAACAACAGCCTTGACATTCAATCCTCCTTCAAGCAATAAGTCTATCCCTCTCAAAGAAGCTTTGATCCCTGCCGAGTCACCATCATAAAGCACAGTGACATGATTGGTAAATCGCTTGATCAACTTGATTTGCCCTTCCGTCAAAGATGTACCGGAAGATGCCACCACATTCTCGATTCCCGAAAGGTGCATAGAAACTACGTCCGTGTACCCCTCTACCAAGTAGCAATTATCCTGATCTCTGATCGCCTTTTTTGCCTGAAAGATCCCATAAAGCACATCGCTCTTGTGGTAAACTGGGGTTTCAGGCGAATTGATGTATTTAGGCTGATTTTTATCCTTGGTAAGAATCCTCGCGCCAAAAGCTATGGGTTTGCCACTGATATTGTGTATCGTGAACGTTACCCGATTCCTAAAGCGATCATACAATCGGCTTGGATCTCCTTCTTTTTGAAGGACTAATCCAGCTTTTAACAAAATATCTTCCTGAAAACCAGAAGACTTAGCCTCTTTGAGTAAATTATCCCATCCATCAAGAGCATATCCCAAATCGAATTTTTGGATGATCTGGGGAGTAAATCCCCTTTCCTTGAAATAGCTCAAGCCAATGGATTTACCTTCTTCGGTATTTAGGTTTTTGACGAAAAAATCCTTGGCGAAATTCAGGGCTATAAACAAACTCTCCCTTTCGTTTTGCTCTTGGTTTTGCTCAGGGGTAAGCTTTTCATCCTCCTCTACCTCGATCCCATACTTCCCTGCCAAATGCCGAATTGCTTCCTGGAAGCCAATCCCTTCAATATCCATGATGAATTGAATAGGGTCACCGGCTTTCCCACATCCAAAGCACTTGTAGATTTGCTTGGCAGGAGAAATGGAAAATGATGGAGTTTTTTCCCCATGAAAAGGGCAACAAGCCCAGAGGTTCTGTCCCTTTTTCTTCAATTGGACATAGTCTCCCACTACTTCCGTAATATCGGCGCGTTCTTTAACTAAATCGGAGGTATGCTTGCTGATCATAAGATGGGGAGAGAGCAAATTTATACGCTGAGATCGGAAAAGGAAGAAGAATCTTTAGAACTATTCAATTCCTTTTTGAGTTTGACAACTAAGAAAAATAGGGTTTTTCTAAGCGACAATCTTAGGTTACCTTGCGCAAAAATTAAAGAACTACATGCTTTTGACAGCAGAAGATATCAAAAAGACACTTTCAAGAGTTCAGGATCCAGATCTGAAAAAAGATTTGGTGACCTTGGGAATGATCCAGTCCATTCATATTGAAGGCAAAAAAGTAAGCTTTAAAGTAGTCCTTACTACTCCAGCCTGTCCGCTTAAAGAGGTAATTAAAAACAATTGCATGGAAGCATTGGAAGAGGACTTTGGAAAGGAATGGGAATGGGACATTTTTATGACTTCACAGGTCACCACCGTGAGAGATGCTGCTCCTATTTTGCCAGAAGTAAAAAACATCATAGCCATAGCATCAGGGAAAGGAGGAGTAGGGAAATCTACAACCTCAGTCAATCTTGCAGTGGCCCTTGCTAAATCCGGAGCAAAAGTTGGACTAATCGACGCAGACATTTCTGGACCTTCCATTCCTACCATGTTTAATGTGGAGGGAGAGCAACCTGCAGTGAAAAAAGTGGGGGATAAAAATGTAATTATTCCAGTCACTCAATATGGAGTAAAGCTCATGTCTATTGGTTTTCTTACTCCAACAGAAAGCGCTGTGGTTTGGAGAGGTCCAATGGCGAGTTCTGCACTTAGGCAGTTTATATCAGATGTAGAATGGGGTGAATTGGATTATTTACTCATCGATTTGCCTCCTGGTACTTCTGATATTCACTTGACCATGGTACAAACTGTTCCGGTTACAGGTGCGGTAATTGTGACAACACCTCAAAAAGTTGCCCTAGCAGATGCAAATAAGGGTCTTTCTATGTTCAGACAGCCACAAATTAACGTTCCTGTCTTAGGTGTTATTGAAAATATGGCTTATTTTACGCCGGAGGAATTACCTGAAAACAAATATTATTTATTTGGAAAAGAAGGGGGTAAAAAACTGGCCGAAAAGTATCAGGTCCCGTTTTTAGGAGAAGTTCCAATCGTTCAAAGTATTCGGGAAAGTGGAGACACTGGATATCCTGCAGTTTTGAAAGTTGGACCTACCCAAGACGCCTATCTTGAACTTGCAGAATCTGTTGCAAGACAGATTGCCATCAGAAATGCCTCAGCCGATAAAACAACTATTGTAGAAGTAAAAGCATAAGTATACATGGAAACTGGACTACGAGAAAAAATAGAATTTGCATTGGATACAATCAGACCTTATTTGGAAGCTGATGGTGGAAATGTCCGAATTGTAGAGCTGACCGATGATTTTGTCCTTAAAATTGAAATGACCGGAAACTGCGGCTCTTGCCCCATGTCCTCAATGACTTTGAAAGCGGGTGTGGAAGAAGCGATCAAAAGAGCAATTCCTGAAATCACCCGAGTAGAAGCAGTAAACCTCACTTTAGCCTGATTAGTATTCCCTGAATGAAAACAGGCTTCCGATCCCTCCTTATTTCGTCATTTTTCCTTTTTGGTTTTTTGATGACCCCAATTGCCTTTAGCCAAAAAATAGAGCTAAAGGCATTTGATTCTTCTTTTGTGTCCTCCTCATCCAAATCACATTCTCATTCTGAAAAATGCGGACATACCGTTTTGGAATCCATGTTGGAAAAGGAAATGGGCTTTTTCGGAAGCAAGGATTTTTTTGAAAACTGGATTGACAAGAAAATTGAGGAAAAAAGAAACGCTCCTCAATTCTTAAGAACTCTTGAGGAAGAGGTGAGGAAAATTCCTGTTGTAGTTCATGTAATTCATAATGGAACTCCAATTGGGTCGGGAACCAATATTCCAGATTCTCAAATTCTTGATCAGATTAGAATCCTCAATGAGGATTTTAGAAGGCTGAATGCGGACGCAAACAGAACACCTGCGGAATTTTTACCGGTTGCAGCAGATTCCAAAATTGAATTTGTTTTAGCTAAGCAAGATCCAAATGGGCTACCTACCACGGGTATCGTAAGAATTCAAGGCCCCAAATTGACTTATGCACCTGAGGATGCTACCTTAATTGGTCAAGTCTCCCAATGGAATCCTAGTGAGTACATGAATATTTGGGTAGTGCCTTTGGTTTCTCCATACATTGGATATGCCTCATTTCCAGTTTCAGATTTACCAGGATTAAATTTTTCACCAGTACCTGCCATTACTGACGGTGTGACCATTGACTACAGATTTTTTGGTTCAATAGGAAATGCAATTGCTGCATCAAAAGGTAGAACAGCAACTCATGAAGTTGGACATTATTTTGGCCTGAGACATATCTGGGGTGACGGAGGCTGCGGAGTGGATGATTTTGTAGCTGATACTCCTGAGCAAGACAACTCAAATACCATCTGTAACGCAAATCCTTCAAGATTCTCCTGCGGTTCTCAGGATATGATCCAAAACTATATGGATTATACGCCGGATGCCTGTATGAACATATTTACCAAAGGTCAGGTAGATCGATTCAATGTGGTATTAGCCAATAGTCCAAGAAGGGTCACTTTAGTAAATAACCGTGCTACCCAAGAGCCCCAACTTCAGGACAGAGACTTGGCGATAGTCAGAATTATCGAACCTTCAACCGCAATTTGTGACTTAACTTTCTCCCCTTCCATCGAAGTAGGAAATGCTGGTAAATTAAATATCACTTCTGCAAGGATAGAGTTAATCAGAAATGGATCATTAGTAGAAAGCAAACTGGTTTCCACCAATCTCAAAACAGGTGAGGCCGCAACAGTAGTTTTCCAGCCGATCACTGTGCCAGCTACTGGATCAAATGAATTTACTTTCACCATCACTCAGGTAAATGGCCTCCCAGATCAAAATGGAGAAAACAATACCCGTACCTCCAGACCAATTATTCAGGGAGAGATCCAATTACCTTACACCTACAACCTTTCAGCATTTCCGGGTGATTGGATAGTCCAGAATTCGGACCAGAGCTTCACATGGGAAAAAACAAATATTACCGTTTCAGGTCAGGCACAAGAAGCTATTTTCGTGAGAAACTACGAATACAACGGACCTGGGGCCTTAGACTTATTTTATTCTCCGGCTATTGATTTGACAAAGTATCCGAATGCACAATTGGTGTTTGAGGTAGCTCATGCCCCATATGACCAATCTGGTTTTCAAGATCAGTTGATTGTTGCTGTTTCTCAGGATTGTGGACAAAACTTTGATATTGCAGGAGCCAAATACAACAAATCAGGAACAAGACTCCAAACTTCCAATCCTACATTGGATGAATTTATCCCTGTGAATTCAAATCAATTCCGACTTGAATTAGTCAACCTATCCAAATACAAGGATTTAGGAAAAATCAGGGTGGCCTTCATTAACAACAATGCCTACGGGAACAATATTTATATCCGAAATATCAGAATTCTTCCAACTGAGGAATTTAAATATGAAGTGGGTATTACCCGACTTGTAGCACCAGAACCAATCAACAGCGGAGATCACCAAGAAGAAGAAATAGCTTTAAAAAACACCGGGAACCTTCCTGTAACTGGATTCTTCTTTACAAGAACTACGAATTCGGGGGCAGCTCAAACTTTCGTAGCTAGTGGAACAACACTAAATCCAGGAGATGAAATCACAGTTGGGTTAAACAACTCCACGGCTGATGGAAATAATCGTCTTGCCTATCGATTGAGCGAACCAAATTTTGATCAAAATGCTGACTCCTACCCTACTTTCACCAGATACATTGTGGAAAGTAATCGAAGAACAGAGGTTCCGTGGAGACAAAATTTCAATAGTAGCACTGACCTTACCCCATGGACCACTGTAAACACAGAATCAAATGGAGTAAGCTGGACTATAAATCCTGTTTCTACAGGAAGCGGTCCAAATAACGTGGCAAGATTGAGTACTGGAGTAGACGGAAACTCCTACTGGTTAGGTACACCAATTTTTGATTTGTCGCTAAGTAGTCAAGCCAGTATTTTCTTTGATATTGCGGCAGGTCAAGTTAACCCTCAAACCAAATTAAGAGTATTGGCAAGTACAAATGGTGGTACTACCTATACCCAAATTTGGTCAGCGACTGGTGCAGAACTTTCCACAGTCACTGTAGGAGAAGCCAATCCATCCGCTCCGGGTGATTATAGAAGAAAGTATGTGAACCTGACAGAATTTGCGGGCTCAGGTAAAAATAACATCCGACTGGCCTTTGTCCTTGAAGTTAAAGGTTCTGGCAACAGTCCTGTTTATTTGGATAATCTGGAGCTGTTTTTAAGTGCAAACCCAGATCCCGTCATTCCTGGTGAAGGAAGTACCGTATTATTCCCTAACCCGACTAGTGGCAATTTCAATCTGGCCTTTAATCTTCCAAGAAGGGAAAATGTGAGAATTCAGATTATTTCTTCCACAGGGGCCATCATGCAGGACGTCCTTTACGATGGAACGCTAAACCAGACTTATACTTTTTCCAGAGAGCTTTTTGCTCCGGGGCTATATATCCTAAAAATCAATTCCGAGACCCTTCAGGAATTAAAACGATTGATCATAAATTAACTTAAAACAAGCCGAAGCAAACCCTTCGGCTTGTTTTTTGTACTTACTGGTTTTGAAATAAGAATTAAAAATTCCACGGATTTTTAATATTCACCTTATCTTTCAGGTACAAATTTTACCCATGAGTTCAAGCATAAGTTCCTTCAAGAAAATTATTGTCACCATCCTGATCATCTTCGGGCTATCGGTACTGTTAGGCTTTTTGTTTTTAAAAATCTACTTACCCCTTTACACCAATCATGGTGAAACTGTGTCCGTACCGGATCTTTCAGGTTACACTTTCGAGGAAGCAAGCAGCTTACTTGAGTCAACTGGACTTCAGTACGAAGTGTCAATAGATTCAGGTTTCAACGCTGAATTACCTACCCATGCTATTCTAAAGCAGATCCCGGAAGCCAATGCGCAAGTTAAGAGTGGTAGAAAAATCTATCTGACGCTTAATGCACAAAATGCACCCATGCTCAAAATGCCAAACTTGGTCAATTCACTTTTGAAGAATGTGCAAGAAACTTTGGCGAATATGGGTCTACAGCGAGGAGACATAATTTATGTTCCAGATATCGGGATCAATGTTGTCTTAGAACAGCGATACCGAGGAGTCAGCATTCCTGAAGGCTTTGAGGTTCCCAAAGGTGCTCGTATAGATTTGGTTGTAGGCGATGGACTTGGAAATCAATACCTACAAGTCCCAAACTTGATAGGAATGGGTGAAGATGAGGCAGAATTTGTTATTTTAGGTTCAGGCTTACGGGTTGGAAATAAGAATTTTTCCTCCAATGATACCATTCCTGCCGGTAAAGTTTTTCTACAAACTCCAGCAGCAGGTCAGGAAGTAAAAACCGGAGAGCCTATCGATATTTGGATCTCTAAGGATTGAAATTTTGAAACGAGGTAAACTACTTTTCATTTGTGCCGTGTTCTTGGGACTCCTATTCGGGAATCAGTTTCCCGTTTTTTCCCAGTTCAAGGAAATTGCACCGATCGAAAAAATAAAATTCAGACCTCAAGATTCTTATTCAAACTTTCGAACTCAGGCAGGAAATCTCGTCCCATTTTGGGATGACTTTTCCAAAGGAATTGATACCTTAAAATGGGTACTTGGCGGAGTTTCTTACACTGAAACTATAGGAAATCAGGCCCCATCGATCGGAATGATCCTTTTTAATGGGGTAGATGAAAATGGACGACCTTACTCCAACCAGATTAGAGATATTGGAGAAAGCGATTTTCTTACCAGCAAACCATTTGACCTAAGTCTCCTTACTTCAGCTGAAAAAGACAAACTCTATTTGAGTTTTTATTGGCAGGCCGGAGGAAAAGCAGAAGCACCGGATATCAATGATGAATTGACTTTACAAGTCTTTAAACCTGATGAAACCTGGCAAACCATATGGTCTCAATCAGGCGGAAATCAAGTTGACAGAACTAAATTTTTCCAGGAAAACCTCCAAATTTTACCGGAATGGCAACACGCCGATTTTCAGTTTAGATTCATCTCTCAAGGAAGAAAAAGTGGTCCTTTTGATAGCTGGCTGATCGACTACGTGTATCTCAACACTTTGGCTACTTCAGCAAAACCTACTTTTCCTGACCGGGCTTTAACTCAAACCAATCAGTTTAGAATCGGAGATTATGGAGCCTATCCTTTGGAATTAATTGGAAAGTACCAGAAAGGAGAATGGAGTACCGTCAAAAATGAATTTCTAAATCTTGAAAACAGATTTCGGGCTATGGAATATTCCATTTCCGTTATTGATTCATCTGGCAGACTTCAAACCAGTATTAATCAAAACACCCCATTCAATCCGGTCCCAAATGCCCTGGAAAGAAGGACTTTCGTAAGCCGAACTTTTGAGGAAATCACCATTCCAAGCGAGGAATCTGATCTTTTCTTTTTAAGCTCACTTACCTCCGGAGATGGCCTACTATTTACAATAGCCAATGGAGATACTACCCGATATGCTCAGGTGAATTTTGCTGATAATGACACTGTTCGAACTCAATTTCCCCTTCGGGATTTTTTTGCCTATGACAATGGATCAGCTGATTATTCCGCGGGAATAAATCAAAAATCAGGACAGTTGGTGGTGAGCTATTTTACTCCTGAACCAGTTTTTTTAAAAGGAATATCCATCAATTTCACTAATCCAAGCCAAGCCAATCAAGCTATAGATCTTGTGGTTTACGAAGACCTTTCAAGAAAACCGATTTTTGTAAAGGAAAATGTCATTCCAGTAAAAAGCCCCGGTGAAGACTTCCTTTACTTTTCTTTAGATACCAATCTTAGGGTTTCGGACGAATTTTTTATAGGATTCACCCAATTCACCAATGACTTTATCCATGTGGGTTTGGACAAAACAAATGACTTAGGGGATAAAATTTACTACAATATTGGAGGTGGCTGGGTGCAAAATGAGGAGGTGAAGGGATCTCTGATGATTAGACCACATGTATCTATCAATCAGCCATTTGAGGAAGCTATAATTCCTGAATCTGGATTTAGAATTTATCCCAATCCTGTTCAAAACCTCCTGACCATAGATGGGGAATTCGAAGATCTTGTAATTTATGATTCTTACGGTAGACAGATTTTGTTACCACGCGAAAGCCGTCTTCAAGGGGAAATTGTTAACTTTGAAAATCAAAAGCCCGGAATTTACATCATCAATGTAATTTCAAGCACGGGAATTCAATCTTTTAGAATTCAAGTCAGCAAATAGCATGGAAGATATCACCGTAAATGAGTTAAAGCATCGGATTGAAAATGGAGAGAAATTTCATTTTCTGGATGTGAGAGAGGAGTGGGAATATGAGGAGGATAATTTGGGAGCAGACAATATTCCACTCGGAGAACTACCCCACCGTCTTCAGGAACTGGAAGAGCTAAAAGATGAGGAACTAATCATCCATTGCAGATCTGGAGCCAGAAGCGGAAACGCAAAAAAATTCCTGGAAGGAAAGGGCTTTACCAAAGTCAGGAATGTATTAGGTGGCATCTTAGCCTACAGAGCATTATAATTCAAATCCCGAATCGAAAAAATTCGGGATTTTTTTATTGCTACCTATCCAAAATTACTTTTTGAAGGCATAAAAAAAGTCATCCGATTTCTCGGATGACTAATGTGGGCCCAGCTGGGCTAATACAAATAACTACTAATTCAACAAAAACAGCCTATACGCTACAAAAACACGCTTTTTTTGTTCTTTTTTTTTACTCTAATGTTTATTTATAGACGTTATTTTTACACTTTTGCGTACAAACTGTCCGTAAAACAGGCCGTAAACTGTCCGTAAAAATGAAAACAAAAATCTACCTAGATTCCAAGCTGGATAAAGAAGGAAAGGGCCAGCTGTTTTTTTACATTATTGGATCAGGAAAAAGGTCAAAACTATACTCTGGAATAAAGGTAAATCCTGACAACTGGAAAAATGGACTAATCTCGTCCCGAGAACCATACCACGACTTAAGCAATGCTTTGCTTCAGGCAAAATTTTCGGCGCTAAATAAATTGATTACTGAGCTCAAGATCCAAGCAAAGGTTTTGGAGCCAGAAGAAATCAAGGAATTGTTTCTACAACGGTTGGAAAAAAAGCAGCATGAATCCGAACCGGGAAAAACCCGACTAATTGACTACTTGGATTATTGTAGAACCAAATACACAGGAGTAAAAAAGGAAAGCACCCTGCGAGCAATCAAGCAGGTTCAGGGAAGGATTCAGGAATACGATCAAACCATTTGCTTAGAAACGATTGATCATCAGTGGTTGGTTGGGTACTGCAAATTTCTGATTCAGTCAGGTATTCAGGATTCCACAATCAAATCAAGGCATCTAAAGGAAATCAAATTTGCTTGCCGTGAAGCCCTAAGAAATGGAATCCCCGTATCTGTTCAGGTGGAGAACTTCACTTGGAAGATCAACGAAAAACAACCCTTTTACGCAACCTGGGAGGAAGTGGAAGCAATTTCCGCAATACAGGATTTTGTGCGGCCTATCCAGCAGAAAATACGAGATCTGTTTATCCTATCTTGCTATACTGGATTAAGGATTTCAGATTGGAACCAAATCAACAAAGACAACCTATTTGAACAGGCTGGGCAAAAAATGCTCAGGGTACAAGTCCAAAAGACCGGGTTTGATTATGCTATTCCTTTACAACCACAAGTATTGGAAATACTGGTCCGATACAACTACCAAATCCCGACATATAGCCAACAAGAATTTAATCGGGAAATCAAAAAGGTAGCACAAACAGTCGTAAATGGTCAGGCTTCAAAAGTCAAGTTTTTTGCTAGAAAAAGGGTATCTGAAAAAATACCCAAGCATAAATTCTTTTCTAGCCACACAGGAAGGAGAACCTTTGGTAGAAGATATTTGGACAAGGGAGGTTCCTTGGTGATCCTTTGCAAAATTTTCGGACAAAAATCTACTGAAACCACTATGAAATATCTTGGCTACCAGCCACAGGAAGTAGTGACTGAATTCCAGAAGGTTTTTGGTAATTAACTTTTAGAAATTAACGATTTGTAGAATTCCACTTTATCATCGAGTAATTTGACTCGCTGCTGAAGTAATTCCATTTGTTCTTGAACGATCTGGAATTCCCTAGGTGAAACCCCCGCAACCACTTCGGACTTTCTTTCCTCTTTCTCCTCCAAAATTGGCTTAACACCAAACAAAAGGTATTTTAAACTAATGCCGAAAGACTCATTCAATGCTGCTAAATGCTCCGCATTGGCATAATACGGTTTGGCATTTTCATCCCCAGATAGGAATTTCCGCATTCCCGTGATCCGTTGCGCCCGAAACCCTGTGACGCTTTCAAACTCCACCACCGTTTTAAGTCTTCCAGAATCAAGGAGATAATCCAGCGCATCGATGAAGTTTTGTGTGATTTGAAATTTACGATTTTCCTGATTTTCTGAATCCATATTTAAAATCTGATTTACAATGATTTAAAAAAAATTTTTGACATTTTTTTTCATTCACATCTTACGATTAATGATATTATTTTACTTTTATAGTAATTATTTTAACGATTAGCGTTTTTCTCTTTATGTATTAATGATTTCAGAATTAAATTTATGGAAGAAAATAACGAAAACCCAGAGAAATTCTTCACAATCCCACTGCTCAGACATCTTAAAAATCAGCTTCCGAAGCACTATTACAAACAATTTAAAGGCGAGTGGGGAATTCGGCATAAAAAGGAACCTGCTCCAAGCAGACAACTTGTATATGCAGTTCTGAATGGTAATTGCGACAATGACAAAATCATTGAGATTTTAATTTGGGTAGTGGAAAAACGAATGGAGCTAAAAAAAAGGCTTCAATTAGCTACTGACTGGCAATGAATAAACAAATCCAACAAATAATAATTGGCTGGACATTGTCAGAATTACATCAGTTCTGGAACAAGGTTGATAGGCCAAAATGCATTTCCAGGGGAATTAAATTCATAGGAATTTTTGGAAAGAAGAACAAGAAGAAGTTCTCCCGAGGCTTAGAAACAGAGTCCTCCACGTATTTAAAACCAAAGGGTCAGAAATAATGCTTTGTGGAGTTAAGTTCAATTTGGATTACTCTGCGATCAATCAATTATTGAAAAACCAAAACATTGAGTTCAAATCATTGGTGAATCTGGAAACTTCTGAAGTTGATAGAACTAGAATTTGGACTGATCGAGGTATGACAATTTTGATTAAAAGCCCTGGTTACGGAATTATCAAGGGAAGCCTACACAAATTTAAAAATGGTGGAAGGCACAACTATGATGATTTCCGGTGGTGCCAAGTATTTCAGGCTATGGATGATTTATCTGAAACTCTTGGCCTGAATGTTCGACACTTGAAGCTTATCAATTTGGAATGGGGCGTAAATATTAAAACCGAAATCCCTCCAAAGGAAATTCTTACTGGCTTAGTGATGCACAAAAAGAAGCGATTTGAAAAAATGTATGTTAGTCCGGGGACGCACTATGTCTGCACCCATAGCCAAGTCAGTATTAAAATCTATGACAAAGGATCGCAAAACCGTCTAGCTGAAAATATCATGCGTATTGAAATGGCAGCTAATAGATCCGTGTACATCAATAACTTGGGAATAACTACCCCTAATGATCTTAAACACCAAGACATTAGAGTCAACCTTCAAAATTCCCTTCTCTATGGTGGATGGGGGGATTTGCTTCTAATCGAGCCTAGCTTAATTCATTACTGCCACTTAAACAAACAAGTGCCAAAGAGGATAAGTAAATGGGTAAATCCGATTTATTGGCTAGAATCTGAAAATTATACCCGATGCTATCAAAGGAAAGAATATGATGAATTTAGGCTTTTAAATGGGTTTGACACTAAGGAAAAAATCTCCCAAGCGATCTTAGATAAATACAGGGAATTGTAACTGATTTACACCTAGTATGTACTGTAAATCAGTTACAATAACCTTCTAAGCTAAAAAGCTTCTTTATCGTTTACCGCTTCGGGAAGGAAAATATTTTCGGGACTAAATTTAATTAGATTCTCTATACTTGAATTTAGCACTTTGCTTAGATTGATAGAGGATAGCACCTATTTTGAAAAACGGCTGTTATCGGCAAAGGCTATTACTTTTATCCAATCGTTGTTGGCCATTAGTTTTGTTGGTCAAGTTCTTTCATATCATCTTTCATTGAACAAAGCATATGCTCTGACTCTGCGGCTTTTAGTTGTTGCATAGGTTTCGGCATTTCTTTGATTTCAATATATTTTTTTCTGGAAGCACCTTGTTCCACATATCCTTTCTCTTCAAGGATTTCCATTCCTTTTCTTGCTCCAGCATGCAAATAAATCTTGTCAGGTTCAATGTTTAGGTGTGATGCTATTCTCATTGATGTGTCATAAATGGAAAGTTCGCCAAATCCTTTTACCTTACACTCAGTCACTATTTGGTAAATTTCGTCAAAAGTTCTGGCTTTAAGGATGTCATTCATTCTCTTAATCATGTTGTTTCTGACTTGTCTTGAAACCTCATAGGGAACCCCTCTTTGGTTGCCTTCCTTGTCAAGAAAAACTTCTTGATGATTGTGTCTTATGAAATATTCTATCCCGTTGTTTGTCAGCTTGAAAATCCCGTCTGCTGCGTGAACTATTACTTCTGTCAGGTTGGGTAATTCTTTATAGAAGCTTAGATACCTGTCCAAATAGTCAGAATGAGTTTCAAAGAAAAAATGTGTTGTGATGTTGTTACCATCTTTGTCACGGTACTTCCAAAACTTATAGCCTTCTGTCTTGTATTGATTAATCAATTCTTCAAGTGTCATTTTGATTTGTATTTTTTAGCCTTATTGTTATTTCTCTACTTTATAAGCATTTTTGAAGTTTGCCAGCTCTCCGTTGTACTCCTCAGTCAAAAGCTCCTTCTCCTTAAACCAATCAATCAACTCCTTCGATTTGGTGTCTTCCAAATTCAAGTCGTAATAGTGCACGGAAAGCTCTAGTTTTTTCACAAGTGATGAAGCTGTTGGTAAAGCAACTTTTTGCAGGATTAAGAACACTTCCAGCTTGTTATTGAATCTAACCTCATCCTATTCCTTTTTTCAATAAATCCTAGCCTTGCACAACCGGGCTTCGAGTTAGCCTGTATTTTGACAAATCAGTATTTTCCAAAAATGCATCAATCAACTTCGCTTCTTCTGCTGTGATTTTTTTTGTGGTCAGTTTATCTGATGTAACTTCCTGCTCCCCATTATTTTTTTGTACCCTATTCTTCTTCATTGCTTTAGTGGTTTATCATCAGACTCTACATGGAATAAACTCCAATTACTTTCATTGCTATACTTGAACACAAGGCTGTATCGCTTTTCTTCAAAGGGAATTCCCAATTGAATGCAATCTCCAGAATGAGGAATTAAATCAAAATCAAACGCCTCTGAACTATTCAAATCACGCTCAATTTTTGCCGCTAATAACTCAATGCTTGATTCTTCGACAACGTATGGAACTATTGCTTCTCCAACCACAAAGACTGGATTATTGGTCCTTGATGACAGGTACTTCCAGAAGGATTTGGGAACTACTCCAGCTTCGGGGCAACTACAACATTTAAAGTCTTTTCCTTGAACACACATTGAAAAATCAGTTTGTTAAAAAAAGGATATCAGCATAAAAAGATGCCTAATGACTAATATAAGCAAAACTTCTTTTTCTGATAATTTAATCAGAATTAATCAACGTTGATTTTAGTGATTTTGGTATATTATACTCTTAAAAACAGATATTTCAAGGTTAACCTTCTCTAACAATTTAGGCAAATGAGGAAGAGTACTACCCAAATAATCGAATCTCTACCTGCACTTAGGACTTCTGATTTGAAATATTGGGAGACTGTTTCAAATCAATATTTATCCGGCAGGGATAATTCCCTTCTTCCTTATTGGGTCACTTATGAGCTATCAAGTGAGGGATTGATCCTGAATTATTACCTGAATGGATCTCAATCCGAACAGTTCATTGAAATTCTATTTGAACCTTCAAATTTGGGGATCGGGGATGTATGGTATTTTTCCTGTCCTGCTTCTGGAAGGAGATGCAGGAAGTTGGTTCTTTGGAAAGGAAAATTCGTTCATCAATCATCTATTGATCATGTGTTTTATAGACAACAGACCCAAAGTCTGCCTGAAAGAACTTCCAAAAAATGGATTAGGAAGTATGGTAAGTATTTGGAACTGCTGAGCCAACAGGAGAAACCCTACTATAAGCCCACCTACGCTGGATATTCTACCAAACTGGCCGTAAGGGCTACCCAAGCCCTCCACCGATATGCCATAGCAATACAGAACCAAAATGAGGTCTGGGCATGGTTTGGTCAAAAACCTAAGAATCAAGGATAATTGATAGTCCTACCAAATTCCATCAATTTTTAGGCTGCCTCCTATCCTATTTTTATTGGTTAATTGGTGATTTCAAACTAAATTTTGCATCTAATATTTTTATCTGATTTTTAACACATGACCCAATCCGACATCAAAAACCTGGAGAAAGAACTCTGGGATGCTGCCGATGAACTTAGAGGTAACTCCAAACTAACCGCTGCTGAATACAAAGACCCTCTACTTGGATTAGTGCTGCTACGCTTTGCACAGAACCGCTATGAGGATGCCAAAATCGAAGTGGAAAAGAAGCTCCCAATCAATCCACGAACAGGTGAAAAACGGGAACCTACCAAGGATGACTTTGCAGCCGCAGGAGCAATCATGCTTCCTGATAAGGCCAAATATGATTACTTGGTGGCATTGCCTGAAAGCGAGGACATCGCTGAGGCTATCAACAATGCCATGAAGCTGATTGAAGCGGAGTACCCTGATCTTGCAGGCATTCTTCCTAAAAGCTATCAGGAGTTTGACGCCAAGCTTTTGCGAGACTTAGTACGGGTATTCAATTCGGATGCCGTCAAGCATGCTAAGGGTGACGTATTCGGTAGAATCTATGAATTCTTCCTAATGAAGTTTTCCATGCAGGGTGCAGGCGCTCAGGAAGGTGGAGAGTTCTTCACGCCCCCTTCTTTGGTGAATCTGATTATCAACTTTATCCAGCCCAACCATGGGATCATCCATGATCCGGCTTGTGGCTCTGGCGGTATGTTTGTCCAAACGGCCCATTTTATCAAAAGTCATGGTGGCAATCAATCGGTAAATGAGGCGATCACCATTTATGGCACCGAACTGAAAAGCAACAACGCCAAACTGGCGAAGATGAACTTGGCAATACATGGGATTGAGGGAAAGATTCAGGAAAGCAATAGCTTCTATACCAACCCTTTCAACCTGACAGGAAAGTGTGACTTCGTGATGGCTAACCCGCCATTCAACGTAGATAAGGTGGATGCCAAAAACAAGTTCCTAACCGAAGATGACCGACTTCCTTTTGGAGCTCCCCTGACAGGTAAGGGTACCATTGGCAATGGAAACTACCTGTGGATGCAGTATTTCTACTCGTACCTTAATCCAACAGGCAGAGCAGGCTTTGTCATGGCATCCTCCGCTACGGATGCAGGCAATGCCGAAAAGCTGATCCGTCAAAAGTTGATCGAAACAGGCGCTGTCGAATGCATCGTGTCTGTGGGCAACAACTTCTTCTACACCCGAAGCCTACCTTGTCATCTGTGGTTTTACAACAAGGGCAAAAAGCCTGAAAATAAGAACAAGATCCTGATGATCGATGCCCGGAATGTGTACCGCAAGGTAAGTACGACGATCAACGACTTCACCGAGGAGCATCTGGAAGGCCTGACCGCCTTAATCAATGCCTTCAGAGGCGATGAGCTGGGTGTAAGCCCTGACAACACCTGGTTCAATGAACACTTCCCTGAAGGCAAATACCAAGATGTGGAAGGGCTCTGCAAGGTGGTGGACTTAGAAGAAGTGATCGAGCAGGATTATAGCCTTACACCCGGACGCTATGTGGGAGTAAGTATAGAGCTGGATATGGACTTTGACTACCAAAGAAGAATCAGGGAAATTCATGCTGAGCTTGCAGATTTAAATCAGGAATCCAATAAGCTTATGTCGCAAATCCAATCGATAGAATTATAATGAAAGGTTGGAAAGAAATACCATTTGGCGATCTAGCTACTTTTAGAAACGGTCTCAATTTCAAAAATGACAGCCATGGAGATGGTTGTTATATTATTGGTATCCCTGATTTTCAAAATCATTTCAGACCTGAATACTCAACTTTAGGGCAGATTAACCCGCTTGGCATTGTAAAAGACCAAGATTATCTTGAAAAAGGTGATATTTTATTTGTCCGGTCAAATGGCAATAAAGACCTAGTAGGTAGAAGTTTATTTATTGACAAATCTATCAAGGCAGTTTTTTCCGGATTTTGCATTAGAGCTCGAATTGAATCTGAAAAAGCAATACCATTATTTATAGCATATTTCACCCGAACAAGTGATTTTAGATCCCTAATTTCTGCGGGAGCTGGTGGAGCCAATATCCAAAACCTAAATCAAGGAATACTAAGTAGGGTTAAAATCAATCTCCCCCCTCTACCCACCCAGCGCAAAATAGCAGCCATCCTTTCGGCCTATGATGACCTGATCGAAAACAACCTCAAGCGCATCAAGCTACTGGAAGAAAAAGCCCAACTCACCTATGAGGAGTGGTTTGTCCGAATGAAATTCCCTGGGTATGAATCCATGGTGTTTGAAGAGGTAAATCTAAATGATCTTGCACTCTATTTTGGTAGAGGAGTAACACCTCAATATGAAGAAGGTAGCGGATTTTGGGGGATCAATCAAAAAGCAAATAAGGGGTCCAACCTTGAAAAATCACATTTTAAAGAATATAAAAAAGGTGACTGGGTCCCATCAGAAAGATTTGCCAAGAATGGGGACGTTTTACTTAATTCATTAGGAGAAGGTACAATTGGAAGATGTCATTACTATAAATGGGAGAGTGATGTTTACCCAGTTGATCAACACATGACAATCTTTAGAGGGAAATCTCCTGAAATTTCATTATTTATCTATCATTTATTAGCATCTGAGCAAGGTCAAGGAATTTTAAACTCTTTGAAAAAAGGTGGGACCAATATGACGATGTTAAATATTGGTGATTTGCGAACTATTAAAGTGAATGTCCCAAAAGCTGAAATTCTTCGGGATTTTTATGAAAAGGTTGAAATACTATTTAATCAAAAATCAAACCTAGAATATCAAAACCAACTACTTAAAGAAGCCCGAGATATCCTTCTCCCCCGCTTGATGACAGGGATGATTGATGTAGATTCTTTGGATCTTTCGGCTTTTGAGAAAGGAGATCAGGAGGAGATGTTGATGGCAGCGGAATCGAAAGGGGGCTATAAAAAAGACTGAGCTTATGAAAAAAGAAGATATTGATAGGTTAATCCCTGAGGAAGAATTCCAGAAAATCATTCATGAAAAGGAGTTCTATTTTTCAAAAGGTCGAGAAGCATTGCAAAGATGGCTAGACCTAAAGGTATCCGATCAGTTAAAAGAGGATCTTATTCGCCTTTCTGGTGATTATACTCAATTTCAGGAAATCGCTGAGCTTGATCCCGAAATAGCCAAAATCAAGGACTTGCTCTTTGAGATTATTTCATATTTGGATAGCCACGCTAAAGACAAAATCAAATACAACAAATATCCTGACAAGAGAACAGTTGCAAGAGCAAGTGTTCGCATGGGATATTGGGTGGATGGCTTGGTCAAATTGAAATTTAAAAATGCTGAAATCACTGGACCGTCAATTATTAATGCTTTCTATTACATCCTTTTACCAGAGGAAAACTCTCCACTTTTAAGTGAATCAATGAGGGAAGCAGTTACAAAAAACCTTTTCAAGCGCCCCTATAACCCAAAGAATTTTGTTTTAGATCTAAAAGAGTACTTTGAGAAGTTTGATCTAAAGGTGGAAAATCCAGAAAACTACACCCTATTGGCATCAAGCTTTCTATACAAATTTTACAGCGAATGGGGTGAGCAAGTTATTGGCTTAATGGCATCTGATGGGACAGGATGGCACGAAGAGGAACTCTATTTGGAGAGTAAATATTCAGGACTGATTGTTTGGAACAGTAGTAAACCAGTTGGAGGAAACGAAACATTAAATTTCCTACATAAAATAAACAATGAAGGAAACACCTTCCCATTGTATGTTTCAAGTGGAAATCTTGTTAGATATAAAATAGAAATCAGTGACTTTGTAGTAAATCAAAAGGAACTTGAACTAGTAAATTGGGATATTTCAAAAATCAAATACTACCACAATAACTTCTCTGAATACAAGGACTCCGATGGGAAGAAAAAAGCCAAAATCGTATTCCTTGCAGAATCAATAACCAAATTGGAACCTATTCCTGTTTCAAATTTTAAATTTTACAAAAATTTCCAAAAACCAGTTCACCATAATTTAGCACCAATTAAATGGATTCCAGACGGCGAAAAATCAATTGAATTAGAAATTCCAAATGATAAAGAAAAGCAAGTGAATTCTCCTCTCAATCAAATCTTTTTTGGTCCACCCGGCACCGGAAAGACCTACCGCACCATCAATGAAGCACTTCGGATTTTAGGAGTAGATGCCCAAGACACTCAAAGAGAACAACTCAAGGAAGAGTTTGATAAAAGGGTTGCAGCTGGTCAAATTGTCTTTACCACATTCCATCAAAGCATGAACTATGAGGAGTTCATTGAAGGGATCAAACCAAACTTGGATAATGGGGATATTGATGAAGAAATCAACACTGAAATCGAATACGTCATAAAGCCTGGAATATTCAAGCGCATTTCTGAGAGAGCTAGAAATAGTATAAACAGTCAGTATTCATTTGACGACCTATGGAATGAGTACTACAATAATTTGATTAGTAAAGGAGCTGTTGAATTCACATCTGTTTCAAGTGAATTAAAACTAGAACCATCTGAATCTAAAATAGAAAGGCTTGGGGTCCGATTTAAGAAATCCTACGACCCTGATGCAGCTGAAGGAAAAAAAGTTTTTCCTGTAAGCAAAAACATCATAAAAAAGCTTTTTGACAATCAGATCGATGCGACAGAATCCAATGCGAGACAAGAAATCAGAGCTATTGTTGGAGGAGGAAGAGCAACGACGTATTATGCTGTATATAAATCCTTTTACGACTTCGTTTCATCAAAAGGCAAGCTTAATTCAAAGAAGCAGAACTATGTTTTAATCATCGATGAAATAAATAGAGGTAATGTATCTCAGATTTTTGGGGAACTGATCACCCTGATTGAAAAGGATAAACGATTGGGAAAGGAAGAAGAACTGAAAGTGACACTACCCTACAGCCATGATAAATTCGGTGTTCCAGATAACCTTTACATCATTGGAACAATGAATACGGCTGACCGAAGCGTGGAGGCTTTAGACACTGCACTAAGGCGAAGATTTAGCTTTAGGGAAATGCCACCGATACCCGAACTCCTAGAACCGACCTTGATGCTTCAGCGGCTTTGGTTGAAATATGAGGACTTACAATGGGATGACCCAAAATGGATTTCAGTAGAAAAAGACTTCCTTGAGTTGCATAAGGCAAAAATCACCAATCGAAAGGCTTATGAATTATTGGAACAGGAAAATGATTTGAATCTTTTGCCTATCCGATTCAAAGAGTTGATCCAGTTTGAAGGCATTAACTTGGAAATTCTATTAAAAACTATAAACCGAAGGATTGAAAAGCTCCTAGACCGAGATCACCTTATCGGTCATAGTTATCTGATCCAAGCTTATTCTTGGGCCGAATTGGAGAAATCCTTTTACGAAAACATCATCCCTTTACTTCAAGAATACTTTTATGGGGACTATGCCAAAATTGGGGCTATTCTGGGTGAAGGATTTGTCAGAAAACAAGATGATAACCTAATCGAGTTTGCATCCGGATTTGAGGCTGAAATCGACAATGAACGAGTCATTTATCAAATCATCGATTACAGAGAAGGCTACCCAGGAAACCAATACAAACAACCCGATATGACCTTTGAGAAGGCCATACTCAAATTAATGAATCTACCTATAGCATAGACCTTTGGCAACTGGGAGACAACATATCAAAGTATTTGAGCATCAGTCCATTTTTCTGAATCAGAAATTTGAAGATGATGTTGTGTTCGATTCTGACAAATTTGACAGTCTGGTTAAATTTTTCGGGAAAGGTGTACCCTATTATTCTCTGATTCGAAATGGAATCCGTTTCAATGAATTCGTTGGAGCGCTCCAGGTAGGAAATCTTCTAATCAGTGTTCTTCCCAAAGCTGATAAATACCAACAAGAATCCACGGATGAGAAGGATAAATGGAATTCCATTTTGGTAGATATGCTCAGAGTAGTGCATGGATTTGAAGTTAAAGCC
This sequence comes from Algoriphagus boseongensis, assembly GCF_004362805.1. GTDB lineage: Bacteria > Bacteroidota > Bacteroidia > Cytophagales > Cyclobacteriaceae > Algoriphagus > Algoriphagus boseongensis. The sequence goes on along the minus strand of NZ_SNYF01000005.1, from coordinate 448,210 downwards.
CCTAGTACTTCCCATATGAAGGTAAAGAATAACACTGTTTTGGATCTATACTTTGAGATTTTTGTATCAGAGGTGGAGGCACTCCTGCACAGGGGACTAGCTAAGAAGTATAGACAAACAGAAGGGAATTTAAATGCACTTAAGGGAAGCATTCAGTTTAGTAAACAGATAAGTAAAAACTCCATCCATAAGGAGCGATTTTACACCCGACATACCACCTATGATGTAGAGCACCTGCTCCATATCATTCTGTATCGGACCCTGCTGCTTCTAAAGCGAATCAATACCAATACAGCACTTATCGGACGGATTAATGCACTGACATTAAACTTCCCTGAAATGCCTGATCGAAAGATAACGGAGGCTGATTTTGACAAAATAGTACTTAACCGGAAGACGCAGGATTATCAAAAAGCTTTGGAAATCGCACGGCTTATTCTCCTCCACTACCACCCAGATTTGACTAAAGGTCGGGAGGATGTTCTCGCTTTGATGTTCGACATGAATTTACTTTGGGAGAAATTTGTCTTGGCAAGCCTTAAAAAAGACTCTGGCCTAAAAGCCAGAGGACAGGACAGCAAATCTTTTTGGCAACCTGATACGGGATATAAAAGAAACATCAGGCCTGATATCACTATTGAAATCGGGGAAGAAAAATATGTCATCGACACCAAATGGAAGTTGGTTTCGACAGAGCCATCCATGGATGATTTAAGGCAGATGTATGCCTACCATCATTACTTTGGGGCAGATAAAGTTGCGCTTTTATATCCTGGTAAAAACCCTTATTTCAAGGGAACATTTGTCCCACTTGATAAGGAGGAAGAAAAGGACAAAGTGGTGGAATGCGGACTTTTGTTCAGTAAGGCCGAAACCTCAGTAAAGAATTGGCAAAATAGCATCAGGGAAATGGTAAATACTTGGGCAAAATAATTTTTTAACAATGAGCTACGAATACTCAGAAGACGGATTGATTGAAGAAGCAACCCAACAAGTTCTTGAAGAGCTGGGCTGGAAGGTTGTCACAGCTTGGAAGAAGGAGAACTTTGGTGAAGATGGTTTGCTGGGAAGGGATAATAAGTCTGAAGTTATCCTTTCCAGACACCTTAGAAAAGCCCTGACCAAACTAAACCCTGACCTCCCCCCTACGGCCTATGATCAGGCTATTGAACAAATTTCACAGAAAGTTGCAGACCAATCTCTGGGGAGGATCAACAAGGAAAAGTCTGAGCTTTTAAAAAATGGCGTTCCGGTAAGCTACACCAATGATAAGGGAGAATTGGTCAAGAAGAAGCTAAAGGTCTTTGATTTCAAGGATTACGGATCAAATGATTTCTTGGCTGTAAGACAATTTGAGGTATTAGGTGAACTTTACCTGAGAAGGCCTGATGTTGTCTGCTTCGTCAACGGAATTCCATTGGTATTTATGGAATTGAAGGCACACCATACCGATCTTCAAAATGCATTCAATGACAACTTAAGGGATTATAAGGATACTATAGCCCATATTTTTAATTGCAATGGCTTTATCATCTTGAGTAATGGAACAGACGCTAAGGTGGGGACTATCACTAGCCCCTTCAAGTACTTCCTTGACTGGAAAAGAATTGAAGAAGATGAAGAAGGGGTAGTCAGTCTTGATACTGTATTACGGGGTACCTGCGCCCCTCATCGCCTCTTGGATATAGTTGAAAACTTTTTACTCTTCGATGAATCAAGAGGAGATGTAATGAAATTAATGGCTAAAAACCACCAATACATCGGTGTCAATAAGGTTATTGAGAATGTCAGAAACATAGAAAGCCTAAGGGGTAAACTTGGGGTGTTTTGGCATACGCAAGGCAGTGGAAAATCCTATTCCATGGTTTTTCTCTGTGAAAAGATCCATAGAAAGCTGGGAGGTTCTTACACGTTTCTGATTGCGGTCGACAGGCAGGAATTGGAGAATCAATTATATGACACCTTCTCTGGGGTTGGTGTAGTGAACGATAAGTCAATTGTAGCGGGTAATAAATCTGGAATTACAGGACGGGACCATTTAAGGGAGTTACTTGCCCAGAACCACAAGTATGTATTTAGCCTAATCCATAAGTTTTCTATCGACCCAGAAAAGGAAAGCGAATATCCTCTGATCACTGATAGAAAAAACATCATTGTTATTTCTGATGAAGCTCACAGAACCCAAGGAGGCACCTATGCACGAAACATGCGTTTTCATGGACTTCCAAATGCTTCTTTTCTTGGCTTTACAGGAACACCAATCATTAAGGATGAAGAAGAGTTAACCAAAAATATTTTCGGTGAATATGTCTCTGTTTATGATTTCAAGCGAGCTATAGATGATGAAGCCACCCTCCCACTGAAATACATTAACCGAGGAGAAAAATTAAATATCGATAACCCGGAGCTAGATGAGCAAATGGCAGAAATCCTAGAGGATGAGAGTCTGGATGATGACCAAAAAAGAAAGCTCGCCTACATGTTCCAAAAGAACTATCCAATCCTTACAGCAGAGCCAAGATTGGATGCTATTGCAAGGGATTTGGTTTGGCACTTCAATGAAAGGGGATATCAAGGGAAAGCAATGTTCGTTGCTTTGGACAAGCCTACTGCGGTAAGAATGCATCAGTTAGTGCTGAAATATTGGCCCGAATATCTAGCAGAACTGGACAAACAGATCAATGAATCAAACGATCCACAGGAAGCGCAGGAACTAAAAAGGAAATATGAAAAAGTTCAATCGACCGAAGTTTGTGTTGTCGTCAGCAGCGAACAGAATGAGGTTGATAAATTCCGAAAGATGGGTCTTGATATTGAAACCCACAGACGGAAAATGGTTGAGCGTAACCTTGAGAAGGAATTCAAAGACCCAGAAAACCCATTTCGCCTAGCCATTGTATGTGCAATGTGGATTACTGGCTTTGATGCTCAATGCGTATCGACGGTTTACCTTGACAAACCCATCAAAGGACATACGCTCATGCAAACCATCGCAAGAGCTAACAGGGTGTATGATGATATGAAGGAGAATGGGCTTATAGTTGACTATGGGAATGTCTATGAACAACTTGAAAAGGCGTACTCTATCTATGGAGAAGGAAGCAAAGGAAACGGTCCAAACGGCAATGATGGTGGAAAAGGTCAGAATAAACCAGTAGAGGAATTAATTGCACTAGAGGAAGAACTAAAGGAGGCAATCAAGAAAGCAGAGAACTATCTATTGACATTGAACTTCAAGCTTTCCGAATTGATCAATGCCCAACCAATGCAAAAGCTGGGTAAGATCCGAGAAGCCGGAGACTGTGTCAACCTTAATGAAACAACTCGAACCACCTTCGAGATGATGGCAAGAAACGTTTTCAGGAAGTTTAAAGCCCTTTATCCCGAGGAACAAGTAAAACCCCACGTCAAGCAACATAATGCTATTGAAGCCATTTATGGCCTTTTAAACCAAAAGACAAAAAGTGCGGACGTGATTGAAATCATCAAGCAACTTCAGGAGGTAGTTAGCGGAAGCGTACTATTGGTGGATGAGGTTGCAGAACCTAATGAAGAAGTTTATGTGGATCTGAGCAAGTTGGATTTCGACAAGCTTAAAGCTGCATTCCAAAAAGCACCACGGAAGAATACGATTACCTATGATCTCCAGCAGGCGATAGAAAAGAAGCTTGAGCAAATGCTGAAGGAAAATCCATTGCGGCTTGAATTTTACGACCGATACAAAGAGATCATTGACGAATATAACAATGGTAAGTCGCTAGAAAACACAGTAAGAGCATTCAATAAGCTCACAGACTTTTTGGCTACGCTCTCGGATGAAGAGCAAAGAGCTGTTCGTGAAAACCTTGTAGATCAAGAAGCATTGGCAATATTCGACCTGCTAAAGGAGGGAAAAGAACTTGGCCCTCAGGATATGAAGGAGGTCAAAAAGGTAGCCCAACAAACCCTTGAAAAGCTTAAAGCGGAAAAACTGAAAATCGACAGGTGGCGTGAAAGCCGCCAAATCACAGCACAGGTCAAAGGTATAATTTACGACAACCTCCTGTGGCTTCCCCAGGAAGCATACAGTGACGAGGAAGTCAGCCTAAAAACAGTCAGCGTTTATCAGCACATCTACACCAATTACTATGGTGGAGGGAAGAGTGTGTATCAGAGGAGATCCTAAATCAAATAATTCGACAGAATCATAATTAATTTAGTGGATATTTATAAGTACCTAGTAGTTGGGGAAAATGTAAGGATACAAGAAAAAAAATTAAAAATCATGAATGGTGTTAGAGTTATAAGTTTACAATTCCAAGGACAAAATATCCCCTTGATAATGGATAAAAAGGGCGATTTAAATAACAATCATTTTACTGTAATAATAGGCAAGAACGCATCGGGAAAAAGTCGAATTCTAGCCTCTATCCTAAATAAAATCCGGATAGCCAAAAATCATAGATTGAAACCTTTAGAAGATTCAGGATATCTGAGACTTTGGTTAAATAATGAAGAATACATGATTTCTGGAAAATCATATAATCCTGATGATTTTAAAGAAATTAATTTACTATCCATTTCAAATAGTCTTTTTGATAAGTTCCCGTTTTCCACCAAGTCTGATAAAAACTATACCTATATAGGCCAGAGAATGATAGGATTATCAACACACAGAAGAGCAATTATAAATGATGTTTTAGATGTTTTAAACGACAATATAAACACGAAAGAGTATCAAACAAAAGCCTTAAAATTATTCAATTTTATTGGAATTGAACCTTTCATCCGAATCAAGTTGCGTCTCGGAACTAACTATAAAAGTATTGAAAAAAACGATAAACATTTTATAGATCCAAGCAGTGATTTAAGGAAATTCCTGCTTGAACTTTCTCAACAAAGATTCTTCCAAAATCAGTCTTACTTTCTTGAAAAAAAAGCAAACGATAATGACTTTATCAATGGCCTTAAGGAATATATTCAAAAGAATCTACTCTTTTTCGCAAGATCGAATTATACTGAAACAATAGATTATACAATTGATTTTAACAGTACCACAAAATCAGACCATTTTACCCAAGATTATGAATATTTTTCAATCCTACGAAGATTAAACCTACTCTCCTATTATTCTATTACCGTCAGGAAAGGAAACCAGGAATTTGATATCCTTGAATCCAGTACAGGCCAAATTGGTCTTCTAACTACGTTGCTCCGTGCTTTACCACACCTAAAGGACAATTCAATAATTTTAATAGATGAACCAGAAATTAGTCTTCATCCGACCTGGCAAATGCAATACATTGAGCTTTTACAGAATTACTTGTCAGGGTTTTCTGGGTGCCATATTTTAATAGCCACACACTCACACTTTTTATTATCAGACCTTAATCCTGATTGGTCATCAGTAGTAACAATTGAAGCGCAAAAAGATGGTCTTAATGGCGAGGTACTAGAATATACTCCCTATTCCTGGTCACCAGAAGCAATACTTTACAATGTATTTGGGATCAAAGGTTTAAGAAATCACTACTTTGAATATGATGTGAGAACACTTCTTGAATTAATATCAAATAACTCCAAGAATAAAACAAAAATTAAGAATCTTATAGAAAAGTTAGAAGAATTCAAGCTCCCTCAAGGTGACCCTATGAAAACAATCCTTGATGAAGCAAATTATTACCTAGATTCAATTTCAAAATGAATCAACCTTTTCTATACCAAAGCTTAAGAATAACAATTACCTTTAATCTTGTTGAACAAGCCATCATTAATAGATTAAAACCATTGGATGGCTCAGAATGGGATGGAAATATAAAATCTGGTTGTTCTGTTACTAAAGCTGAACGAGATAAATTAGTTACAGACATTAAAACAAAACTTGAGACTATTCAAGGTTCATATTGCATATACTGTGGAATCCATAGTGATTATAGAGGACATCTGCAACGTGAACACATCCTAAGTAAGTCCAGCAGAAATTACCCTAATTTCATGTTTGAACCTCGAAATCTGGTCTTAGCTTGTAGAGTTTGCAATATGGACTTAAAACGCACTAAGGATTTCGGGTCAAAGGAAAGGATAAAGTACCGGAAAAACACATTTAGTATTATTCATCCATATATAGATGACTTTAATAGGCATTTAAAATTTTTTGGTAGTGGACACCAAGTCTTGATCCAAAAAATGCCTTATTCCAGGAAAGGTAAAAAAACTATAGAAGTCTTCGAGTTAGATTCAGTAGCAAGAACTGTAGAAAGAAGTGGGCTTATTGATCAATATGAAAAACACATTGATCCAAAATTTCTGGGTACACTAGCCTTAGTATTAGGTAAAAAATATTTTAAATAGAAACCCAAATTCCGCAAGAATATTCAAGGATCTTCATACAAATTTTAATTCAAAATATGAGAGTAAGTTAAATAATCTTTTTTAAGAGCTTCGGGAAAACCGACAAAAACATTTGTCAAACCTTTGAAGAATAACAGTATATTTTTAATTTCTTTAAACCGTTAGCAATAGAATACCTTTAGAATTAAAAGGCATCTACCCACTAATTCTTGGGAAGAAAAGAAACCAGTGATTGAATCATTAAAAAATTTGTGGGGTGAACAAACAGGTCATAGATCGAGATTGAAAAATGCTTTAAATTGGATGCATAAGAAACCAAAGAACTTAAATGGAATGAAAAAAATAATTCTAATAACGATAGTTTTAATTTGGTCTATTGAAAGTTACAGCCAAAGTTCCTGGGATTATGTAAAAAATGGATCAAGAAAAATGGACCTCATGGATTATCACGGAGCAATTCTTGATTTTTCTAAGGCAATTCAACTAAACCCTAAAGAGTCTTTCGCTTTCATGTACCGAGGTTATTGTAAAGCTGAATTAGAAGACTATAGGGGTGCAATTTCAGATTATAGTAAGGCAATTCAACTTGTAGATCCATGGAAAGAAGATTTACTAGCTGAAGCTTATAATGCAAGAGGGAGTGCCAAATCACTTCTAAAAGACTCCTCAGGCGCCATATTAGACCTAAATAAAGCAATTGAGTTAGGTGAAGATTCAGGCAGTGCTTATTATAACAGGGGTCTAACAAGAATAGAAATGAATCAAAAGGAACTTGGGTGCCTTGACCTTTCGAAAGCAGGTGAATTGGGACTATCAAAAGCCTACACAGCCATTAGAGCCAAGTGCAACTAGTATCTTAATTCATAAAATCTAAAAGACCGAAATCCTAACACAATAAAATTCAAATGGAACTTTTTCATTCGATCCGCATCAAAAACATAAATTAATCCAAGATAAATTTCGAGTTCCTAAAACGCTATTTGACCAATCATTTGCACATTACCCTAATTTCCTCGTAGACAGAGGACAATCCTAATTCACCTGCTTTAGATAAATCCAAGCACCCACTCTCTTTTTGGTTAAACCTAATCTTACAAATACCTCTTGAACGGTAATTTTGTGGGTCATTTGGGGAAAGTTCAATTGCTTTATTGTAGTCTAAAATTGCTCCTCGATAATCCTTAAGGTTTGCCTTAGACAGCCCCCTATTTTGGAAAGCATTGGAGTTTCTTGGGTCTTTTTCAATAACTTTTGTATACTCTAAAATTGCTCCTCTATAATCCCCTAAAACTGATTTATAATAACCCTTGCTTGAAAAAATTTCAGCTAAGTGCTCAGCTGGTACTCCAAAGCCTTCTGCTTTGCTAATATCTGTCAAAGCACCGCTATAATCTCCTAAATATCCCTTCGACTTCCCCCTGAAATAGTAATGTTCCCATTCTGATGGAAACAGTGAGATCAAATAAGAAAAATCTAGAATTGCACCAGAGTAATCCTTGTCTTTAAATTTTTCCAAAGCCTGAATTCTTAATAATCCATTATCTAATTCATCTAATTTTTTTCTAAGTTCTTCCTTATTTTGAGCGTAACTTCCTGAAATAAAGAAAGATAAAAAAATTGGAATTAGAATGAATTTCATGTTTGGAATATTTATTAACCTTTAAAAGTGCCTTTGGTCTTATTAAAGATAATAATTCAAACCTTTCAAAATTTTAGAAAACGAATTTTCATTCAGGAATTTTAAATTAAAAATCCCTGAATTTGCGATCAGAATGCAAATAAATGAGTAGTTAGGACTTGCAAATTCATAGGTGACTAATCATAATTTCGTTAAAATTCTGCTTTAGGCTGTAACCAAACATCCATCAATAGAACTTGATTGGATTTTTAATTTATATTTTAACAACAATGAATTGGATTAAATCAAATTACCCCACCCTAATAGCTTTCGTTTTTGCTACACTATTAGTCATTGGGTACTTCAATACTAGATTTGATGAAAGAGTATTCCTTGGCATTTTAGGAATAATGGCAACGATGTACCTTGGAACCCTTCGTACACGAATGGAACATGACAAACTTTTCAAGGAGCTTTTTACTGATTTCAATACCAAGTACGACAACCAACTGAACGACCTTTTGAATGACCTAAGGGCCAACCCAGAAAGGGATCTAGAGCCAGAAGAAACCCAAATGATTTTTGATTATTTTAATCTATGTGCTGAAGAATACTTGTGGAGGAAAAAAGGCCGCATCCCATCAGATGTTTGGGAAGCTTGGAAAGCAGGGATTCAATCTAACTTGGAAATACCACAGGTAAGAGAATTGTTTAACAAAGAGGCAAAGGACAAAAAACAAGAATATCTTATTATGGATTGATGGATGAATTAAGGTGGAAATAAATTAAAGTGTCCGTAAATTCAGCCGTAAAAAGAAAAAATCCCCTTAAAAACGATAATTAAGGGGATTGGTGGGCCCAGCTGGGCTCGAACCAGCGACCTCCTGATTATGAGTCAGAAGCTCTAACCAACTGAGCTATAGGCCCAAAATTTAAAACCTTAGATTTTCGACTTGGAATGCCTTCTAACCTTGGTTTTGGGTCTGCAATGTTACATATTTGAGTTCATTTACACAACTTGAAAAGTGCATGAAAAATGTCCCTGATGCAGATTTTGTGATTTTTGATCTGGGCAATGTGATCATCGATATTGACTACCACCGCTCCCTTAATCTGATTAAGTCCTTGGTTTCTAATCAACTCCACGACAGGGTGGATCAATTTTATTTGACCGATTTTCATAAAGCCTACGAAAAAGGTAAAATCAGTTCAGAGAATTTTAGGAATCAGGTAAGAAATTATTTTGAGCAAAACTGGAGCGACCAAAAAGTAGATGAACTTTGGAATAGTCTTTTAGGAAAAATCCCACCTCAAAGATTGGACTTGGTAAAAAAACTAAAAGAAAAATATCGATTGGGAATATTGAGCAATACCAATGAAATCCACATCGATGCGGTGAATCAAATGCTAGTGGAAGACTTCTCGGTCCGAAATTTTAATGAGCTCTTTGATCATGTGTTTTATAGTCATGAAATGGGCCTTGCCAAACCTAGTACAGAGATTTATTCTACCATGCTAAATCAATTGAATACCGCTCCTGACCGGGTGATATTTTTTGATGATTTGGAAGCGAATGTAAAAGGTGCAAGTTCTGTAGGCATAAATGCTGTTCATGTGACTGGTCCCCAAGTTCTATTTGATTTTTTCTCCCATGTATAGCACCAAAGAGTACCTAAAACACATAGGATTATTTCTGTTGACAATTCTTACAGCTACTCTAGCCGGTGGAGAATGGGTCTATGGCAAATCAATTATAGGCGTTGATGAAAGCGCCTTGACTTGGGAGTACTTTTTTAAATCCATGTCCTTCTCGATTCCATTTATCGGAATTCTCCTAATCCATGAATTGGGGCATTTATTTACCTCAATTTACCACAAAGTCAAAAGCTCCTTACCCTACTTTATTCCAGTGTGGTTGGGGTTTATAGGCATTCCCTCCATCGGAACTTTTGGAGCTATCATCCGCATGAAGGGCTTTGTCAATAGTCGAAAAAAATTCTTCGACATTGGTGTAGCCGGACCATTGGCCGGTTTTGCCATAGCTTTAGGGGTATTGATTTATGGTTTCACTAATCTGCCAACCTCCGACTACATTTATTCGGTTCATCCCGAGTATGCCGATCCCAATTTTGAAGGATATGGAGAAGATGTTTTGGAGTTTGAATTGGGAAATAACCTTTTATTCAACCTGTTAAGCGAACTATTTGCCGATCCAGAACGGATGCCAGATATGGGTGAGGTCATTCATTACCCTTTTCTATTTGCAGGATATTTGGCTTTATTTTTTACGGCTTTAAACCTTTTGCCAATAGGGCAATTAGATGGTGGACATGTCATTTTTGGGCTTTTTCCGAAATATCATTATCCAATTTCCCTGGTATTTTTCACTGCGTTCTTGGGATATGCTGGACTAGGCATGATCAGTCCGATTATGCCTTTGGAGGATTTGGTGATTCGAATCCCGCTTTATATCGGGTTTATTTACATCTGTTATTCCCGAACAGATTTAAGCCAAAAGACCAAATTGACCTTGGCTCTTACCATCGCTGCAGTTCAATATGCAATTGCCTTCCTGAAACCTGAATGGGAAGGATATCAGGGCTGGCTTTTATTTGCCTTCTTTCTCGGAAGAATGGCAGGTCTCAAGCATCCGGAGGTTTCGGGAAACAGGCCTTTGGACACTAAAAGAAAGCTTATCGGATGGTTGGCGATTTTGATTTTCGCACTTTGCTTTTCTCCTAGGCCATTTATTTTCAGCTAACTAATTTGTCTGAAAACTCAAATTAGTTCGTCTTTCTCTCTTGTAGGGAAATATTGCCAGTAACCTCTATTTCTTCGGCGATTTTGGTGATTACAAGGGAAGGGATTTCTACTTTATACTCCTCTGGTTTCACCAAAAATTTAAAATCGATTTTTAGAGAATTACCGGATGATACAAGATTCCCTTTCACCGTAAAGGGCTTGGTGACTCCGTGGATTGTCATACTTCCGACGGCGGTAACAGGATAGGTTCCGGGAACTTTAAAATCTATTTGCTCTTTGATTTTCCCTTTGAAATTAGCGGTGGGGTACTTTTCACTTTCCATGTAATTCTCGTTGAAATGCTCCTGCATCAACTTATTGGGGAAAACGAAATCGGTGATCTTCATCTGTACTGCCAAATCCATGGTTGCAGGATTAACCAAGCAACCCACTTTTTGATTTAATGCTTCAATGGTTTCCAAAGGGGTATCAGAATAAATCTTGACTTCACCTGTGCTCGTTCCATACAAAGTTTGTCCCAGCGCTTCATTAACCTGAAATGCCGTCAGAAATACTAGTATTCGGATTAGATTTTTCATTTGTCTTTGTTTTTTGCGCCTTTTTCAAAACTGAATGTTCTTGAAATATTAAATCCGTAGAAAATGTCTGCATTCTCCCAGGATCCCACGGTCTGACCTACAAATTGCTTTTCGATCATCCCCCTTGAATTGGTGAAATGAAGTTGAAAAACGTGTCCTCCCGTCTCTATATCCACTCCAATGGAAAAGGAATTGTGGTAGGGATAGGGATTTCTAGTACTCACTTCGTAAGCTATAGGATCGGTGACCGCATAATAATACTCCCCAGAAAGAGTAAATCTTTTGGTCAGTTTATATCTCCCTCCTATTCCCAAAGCCCATTGATCATTTGAAATTGAAGGATCTTCGACTTTATTGTAATGAACCAAGGTAGGGACAAGTTGAAGCGATAGTTTTTCATTGAATTTTCTTCCGATAAAGGCCTGGCCCCAATAGGTGTACCGTTCAAGGTTATTGGAAAATTTCATAACTGAACCAGATTCCATGACATATCCGGATTCCATGGTATTAATCCCCCAACCGGCCATTCCAGTCAAGGTAATTGGGAAACGGTCGGACTGCCTCAATAGTTTATACTTAGTGTAGAGATCATAGGTCTTTTCCTGACTACTTCTTCCTGCTCCTATCAACCACTTATCGGTCAGACCATATTCCAATCCCAACCTAATTCTAGCCTCATCTAAACCGAAGAAGTTGGCCAAAAACCCACTATTGACTGCCCCGAATCTGTGCGAAATCCAGAAATTCAAATGGTTTTTGGAAATGGTTTCTATAGTCTGCCCATTGATCAAGCGGGTGGCTTTAAAAGTAGCCAAGGTATAAATCGGGTCCTTGGACTGTTCTTCTTCAAGCATACTCAGCAAGTCATCTTGCGCATTTGCCTTTGGGATAAACAAAACAGATCCTACTAACAAAAAACAACCCGTCAGGAATAGGCTGAATTGATTTTTTTGGATTCTCATGAATAATAGACAGTTAGGTTAGTTCCTGACAATTCGGTTCTATAGGTCGTAAGTCCTCTGGATCCATTGGAATTCAAACCCTTTCCTGAAGTATCGAATCTCGCCCCGTGTTCAGAGCAATAGAATTCTCCACTTCGAAAAGTCACTTTGGCTTTTCCTTCATGCGAACAAACTTGGGTGACTGCTGCAAATGAAGTTTGAGAAACCCTGGCGATTACGATTCGATTGACAATCACATAGTTTCCAACCGTATTTAAAGTTGAATAGGAAGAACTCGTAAGATCCAAAACAAGATTTGGTGTGGATCCGCCGTCATTTCCAGCTGGAGCCATACTTTCATTAATACAGCTGGTCAAAGCCCCACCAGCACAATAGACAGCAACAAGAGAAGCTCCTTTAAGTCCTAAGGACTTTAGAAATTCCATTCGATTCATTTTCTCATTCATGGCGATTAAGTTTAGGGTGTTTGATTTGATTGGGTAAAGTTAAGTTAGAAGTCTTCAGGCAGTCTTAGCCTTTTCTTAAGATACGCTTAAAGGGAAACGTTCGGATTTTAAAAAAATTGACAATACTTATTTCAAAAAATCAAATAACCTCAGAAGAAACTTCCGAGGCTATCCAAATATCAGTCCATCACAATTAAAATGAAAATTGGTACTGCAAGACCCACATTCCTTTGCGTGGCTCTGAATCATTTACAATTAATTTTTCGGTATTTCCTTTGACCAAAATTGGCCGAAGCTGGTAATCAAGGGAAAGCTTGGATCGATGTCCAGCCTGAAGCCAATTGACACCTAAGTCAACTACAGTAAAGGGCTTTTCCACTCTTTGATAATCCGAGACAATCAATTGACCATACGGCTGAAGAGTGCCCATTTTCCCCAAAAGGTCCTTTTTCATCAAATAACCGATTTGGGTATAATAAACACTCCCTGTTCCGATCAAGGGAAAGGAATTGCCCGGACCATTGAAGGTTCCATTAGCATTCACCCCGTTTGCAGGATTTATAGCTCCTCCAGTCCGTAGGTAATTGGGACCAAAATCATAAGAAATATATGCGGCGTAGGCAGTTAGGGCTGTTCCTTTAGATTCATTGAGTGGGGCATCGTAAAAGACATCAAGTCCCCACTGCTTACTGGCCTGTTGTAGCACAGGTCCAGAAGCGGATTCCCGGTATTCCACGGCATGATCTTGCGTAGAAAATCCTCCTCCGATATTGAAGACTCTCTTTTTCCCTAAATAGGTACCTGTCATATACGGGATCTGATTGGATTCTTTATCAAGGAATTGCCAAAAGAAATAACCCTGATAATTGATCGCTGGGGCCATCGTGCTGTAATAGGCAATATTGGCTACGCCTTCAGGTAAAGTAGGAACAGGACTTAAAGCCGTTTGAACCGGGAAGGGATTGGAAACTGAAATTCGGTAATCCAATTTCCCAAGTTGACCCTTGGCATAAACACCAAGCTTTCTGACAAATTGATCCGTGATATCATTGGTAGACTCTTCGATAAATGGAAGATCCATTCCAAGAATTGTCGCCACAGAAGAAGAGGAATACCTTACTGTTCCGTTCCAGCCATGAAGACCTGCACCTAAGCTTAATTTTCCCGGCACGACTGCATAATCTGCAGTCACATCATGAAGAAACAAGCCGGGCTTTCTTCCCGAAAGTGAACCAAAACTATTGATCCCAAATTGGGTGTAGACGAAAACCTTATCCGTTACCTGACCTAAAACCTGATACCTTACCCTTCTCAATCCCACATCAAAAACCTCGCTTTTTGGTGTACCGAAAATGGTAGAACCGGGATTAAGCGCTGTATATCTGACCCAGATTTGACCCAGTCCAGTACCTTTGACCCAATGGGTCTTTTCTTCATTTAGAAATAGTTTAACTTCTTTGTCCGCTTGGGCATAGACAGCGGATGTTTTCCATCCTACCATGAGACCCAGCAGCAAAAGAACTTGAGCTAGCTTTTTCAATTTTTTGAAATTTAAGGGAATGAACCTCCAAGGCTAGTCATTTCTGATAGCCCGGAGGGTGATTGTACTAATCAAGGAATGCCTTTCTAAAAGGCTAAATTCAAGAAGTTTTGAGCTTTCTTGCAGCCAAATGGTGATCAGAAACGGCTTCGTGTTTCTCAAGTCCCACTAACTTCACATGGCCCCCATTTTCTTCATAATCATGCTGAAAATGATGAAGGTTTTCCATTACGGAGTGATCTACCAGCTTAGTGTTTTTCAGGTCAATGGTCACATTGAAACCTGCAGGGATTTCCTCTAGCTTTCTCTTTATTCCTAAGAAATTGGAGAATATCGCTGCCTTATCAATTTCCACCAAGTAGTCATTTCCAACAAATGAAACCACGGTTGGAGCTTTGAAGAATGAACTGACTGGAGTTCCATTGATCAGGTGAAGAATCATCTTCAATACAATACCTGCAGCAATACCCACTAACAAATCCTCAACCAGGGTGAAAATGATTGTTACCAAGAATATAGCAAGTTGCTCTTTTCCGATTTTGAAAGTATTGATAAACTCTTTTGGATGGGCAAGCTTGATACCCACTGTAATCAACATTGCAGCTAATGCAGCATTCGGGATCATTTCAATCACTGGAGTGGCAACCAAAACGAACACCAAAATAAAGAAGCCATGGAAGAAGTTTGCCCAACGGGTTTTCGCACCATTATTTACGTTTGCAGAGCTACGAGCCACTTCAGAGATCATAGGCAAGCCACCCACTAAAGCACTGATGGTATTTCCTACACCTACTGCAATCAGGTCTTTGTCGTTATTTGACTTTCTCTTGAATGGATCAGTAAGGTCAATGGCCTTTACAGTAAGTAAGGATTCCAAAGTACCAACTAAGGCAAACATAATCACATATTTTATGAAGATTCCGGTTTGTGAAATACCCGAGAAATCAGCATTCAATTTTACATTTTCGACAAGGTTTCCAATGTGAAGCAAAGCATAAGCTGGCTCCGTATTTTGAAAATCCATAGCCAATTCAGCAGGAATAGCAATTAACAAAACGACCAAAGGAGCTGGAACTTTACCTAATTTGAATTTTTTCAAGTAAGGCCAACCCAACATAATCGCCAAGCTGACAACTCCAATCATCGTCGCTTTAGGATCCAAATTGGCAAGAAATTTAGGAATAGATGAAATCATCGCCACAATGCTCAAGCCCTTGTATAGTTCTGGATTCACATCCAAGAGAACAGGGATTTGCTTCGCAATGATGATAATACCAATCGCTGCCAACATTCCGTGAATAGCTGAAAGAGGAAAGATATCTGCTAGTTTTCCCAGCTTAAGAAATCCAAAGGCAATCTGAACCAAGCCTGCTACAACCATGGCTCCCAAGGCAAGTTTCCAACCCGTTTCCCCTCCTCCAAAATCTGCTACTGAACCTGCAACCACTACAATCAAACCTGCAGCAGGTCCTTTAATGGTTAATTTAGAACCTGCAAAGAAACTGACTACGATACCACCGATAATGGCTGTAACCAAACCCATAATTGGAGGAAAATCTGATGCTTTTGCAATACCCAAACTCAAAGGCATAGCCAATAGAAATACCACAAAGCCCGAGATAGCATCGGAACTGAAGTTTTCCTTTAGTCCTGCCCAGCCGTCTTTTGGCAACTGAAGTTTTGATGAATTTTTCATGTGCTTAATATTTTATTTTGGGCCGAGCCCAAGTTATTTTTTAGGAAAGTGATGATTTAATTGAGCGTTTGGACTTTGAATTTCCATTACTCAGTCCTTTGGTAATACCGAATAAAGTTTCCGGAACAGGTCTTTTTGTTCCCAAAAAGAGTCTTGCAAATATTCTAACCGCTGCGATTCCTTCCATTACGAAAGCAAGTGCCGCAAAGAATGCCAGAAGATACTGATCCTCTTGGATGTGGCTGAATAACAAATCCTCTCCTACGAAAGTGGGAGAAATCGGAAATCCCATCAAACCCAAAACGCTCAGCAGGAAGAGAAATGCCAATCCAGGATATTCTCTGACATAACCTTGATATTCATATAGGCCAGACTGTTGAAGTTTCCTATTCATCCAGGAAATAATCAAAAGCCCTGATAGTCCGAAGAAAACCACACCGCTCAGGTAAATGACTAACTCAAGCCTTGTGGTCAGCTCATTTTCAGCAATCGCCAAAGCCATCCAGAAATGGTTCATTACCAAAAGCGTCCAACTCAATCGAGCAGATTTTCTTTCAGTAAAGGACTTCATTACCATAAGTAAAGCCACAAAAGCAAATACTAATGGAAGAATGGAATGAAGGTATTCCGGGATTTTGTAGCCTATCAAAAGCAAGGTTACCCCTACCAAATAACTAGGTATAAAGTAATACAATACGGTCTTATAAGAAAGGAAATCCAGTTTGTGTCCCAATTTCTTCATTGGAGAAAACACAAATTGATTGATAAATCGGTCAAGATTCCATTCTTTCAAGCTCCATACATACATGGAAATCCTCATTTTTTCCATCCAACCGTTTCTGGTTTTCATTGCCTTTGGCTCAAATCCATAAAACTGTTCACGAATTAGGTAACTGACCACGGAAGGTGATACCAATAATTGGTAAGTTCTCAGGAAGGCATTTCCGGCAAAATGGATCAAAGCCAAAACCTCAAGTCCAGCCGCCACTTCAATGAACATGATTCCGATTTGAGTCAAAGAGGCATAACCGATCTGAGTTTTCACCGAAGTCTGCACCCTCGCGATCATAGTAGAAACAAGGGCTGTTGTTAGGCCCATAAGCCCAATCAACACTCGGACAGTGATTTGATTTTCCCAAAACGGAAAAGTTCTAAGCAATAGAAACACACCCAAGTGAACTGAGAGCGAACCATAGAAAATGGCAGAGGAAGGAGTTGGACCCTCCATAGCTCTAGGCAACCAGCTTGAAAATGGAAACTGAGCTGATTTTGCAGCAGCTGCCAAAAGCAACATCATGGCAATGAAAATCCCTATACCTGAATGACCTGCCAGGTGCTCAGAGACCAATTCGGCATTATTCAACTTAATGAAGGTGATGTTCTCATGCCAAAGGTGATGACTTGCCCACATCGCCAAAATCAAGCCTACATCCCCGATTCTATAGATCGAGAAGACCTTGATGGAGTTTCGAGTTGGAAGAAGATTTTCTCTGTAAAAGGCTACCAGTAGGAAAGAGGAAATTCCTAAAATCTCCCATCCCACGAATAGCGTTTCAAAGTTTCCTGCCAATACCGTGATATTAAAACCTAAGTAGAAGAACAAGACGGTATTGAAAAACCTCTTGTAACCACTTTCCCTGTGTAGATAATACCGGCTGTAGAATGTGATTAGGAAAGTAAGCATCGCCCCAATCACCACATATACAGCTCCTACCCGATCAAAGAAGAAATCTACCAAAAACTCAAAATGGGTAGTTTTTAGAAGAATAAATTCCTTGAGGTTTAAGCTTTGAAAGCCTCCAATTCCCCAGAAAACGAGGAAAACCAAAACGCTCAGTAAGTTTAATCCTGCAGTGTAGAAGGCAATTCTAGAGAGCAAGTTCTCCTTTGATTCTGGAATAAGAATACTGATTAAAAAACCCACAAGTGGTATCCCAATCATGAGTTGAATCCAAGCTGACAATTCCATTACAACGAGTCGATTAAATACACTGGAAGATTTTCTTTAGAGCTCAAGAGCTTGTCCTGGAGATGCTCGATGTGATCGATGGTAGATTCTGGCTTATATTGTACAAAAGCCTCATCCTTGAATCTCAGGAAAGTCTTGGTATGTGGATCGATGACCACAAAATGAACCCAGTAATTCTTGATCCATTCGTAAGTAGCAGGGTTGGAGCGAATCACGTCCATGACCACGTCTGGGTATTGCTCCACAATCAGCATCAAGCGAATAGGATCGTGAATCTCTACCATTTGGTAAGGAAGGCCTGTTCTCAAATCTCCATCTGCTCCATTGGCAACTCCAATGAGTCCCATGACATTGTGAGGCAGTTTGGTTCCTGCACCCAATTTATCCGGATCCATCCTGGAGAAATAGTACTCTAAGTTGATACCTCCACAAACTGGAGCGGCAGCACCGAGAATTTTTGTTAAAGCCTTTCCTTCAGGATCTTTTCTATAATCATAGGAATTCAAGAAGGCCCTACGGTCGAAAAACAATCCTTTGATCGTGGATTTCCTGGAAACAATACACAAGGCATTGGTTGCGTGATTGTATTCCGGACGAGGCTCAAATAGAGAAAATGCTCTTTTCTTTACTGCCTCGTGCAATCTGTTGATAGACTTGTTTTTTCGTAAAGTATCAAATCGTCTGGATCTTTCAAGTGCATTGATATCCAAAGCCTTACTAAATTTCAGCTTATTCAATTGATGCTGTTTCAGGTTTTCTGGACTCAATTGATCCTCATCGTAATATTCAATTTCATCCTTGGTCGTATCATGAAGGCCTCCCAAGAACTGTGTTGATTCCGGAATCACAATTCCTCTTGCTACCAATAATTCCCTTACCTGTGGATGGTTTGCCATGGCTGCGGCAACACGTGCGTTTACCGAACCGGGACGACCGCAGCAAGCACCACAATCATACCCTGCATAATGGGTATTGTTGATACTGGAAGCTCCGTGCCCGATCAAATAAACCAAAGGAGAAAATCTGTCCAATAAGCCAATGCTTCTGAGCAATCCTTCTATTCGATCGGCCATTTCTTCAATCTTAAATCCAACCTGTAGACCATCGAAAAACTCCCCTTGAAACTCAATGGAAAGTGTCCCTTTAGGATCCATATGCTTGAAGGAAGAAACTTCCAAAGCAGAACTTGATGGTTTAAGGATATTTCCAACCAATCTTAAAGCCGACCAAAAACCAAGTGTTTGAGCATTTACCCAACCTCTTAGCAAGGAGTGGCTATTTTGGTTGAAATGGGCATCCTTAGCTAGTTTCTTATGGTTTGCTGTTTCCTTGATGAGATACTTTGGAGTTACTGGTGCTGGGCAAGATTTGGTATAAAACTTTCCAAACTCGGGCTGAAAATAAAACTCCACGCTAAAGAAACCGGGAGTTCCATAAGTCGCACATTCAGGATCGACATATTCCAAATGTCTCCTAGTGGAGCATTCTCTATCGTCAATGCAAAACATTGCCTGAAAGCTTGGAGAATCGGGTGATTTTATTTCAGGCTGCACCGATTTTATACCTGCTAAAACCTCATCGTAATAACTCCATTCATAGGCCTCTTGCCAGCAATGGAGCATTAAATCAATCTCTTCAAAAGGAACAGTCTCGAATAACTCTCTGGTATCTTTTGGAAAACGAACCCCAATCGGGCTCCAGTTTTCTCCAAACTTCTTATCCAAAGCATCGATCTCTAGAAGACATTCGAATTTGATCATATCCTCTAGATTGATCTTTTTTCTATCCAAAAGTGATTCCGGCTGAGTTTCCAAAACAGAAACCATTCCTGACCATCCCGGATGAGCAAACTGCTGATCGAAAAGATACCAGCCATAGGCTTTTTCATTTCCAACCAGAATTTCAAGAAGTTCTTCGAGTTTGAGATTTTCCTTGTGAAGAAGGGTTTTGACTCTTTCTGATTTAAATAAGGATGCGATACTTTCTTTTTCGATTGCCTTGATAGCTTCTAAAAACCCACTGGCTTCTACCGGAAATGACCAAATAGAAATCCCTTGATCTAAATAGGCTGAAAGAACTCTGAATAAGAAAGGGTGGGTGACTTTATCGAGATTGAAGTGGTAATCACTTTTCCAATGGGCTCTTAATGTTCCCACTTTAGGATTGGTCTCAATCTCTAGGGTTTGATCAAACATTTTGATCGCCCAATCATTAGCCAATTGAGGTCCAAATTGATCTTCGAGGACATTTTTGAGTATCTGTCCTTTGATTTTTCCTTCATGATAAAGTTCTCTGTATGTTTCCAAAGGAAGATATCCTTTGTATCCGAGCTGCGTTTTTGCCTGCTTGATTGCCTGATGAAAAGGCAAATTTTGGAAAGCATGCAAGGTGTTATGATGGACGAAGTCCTTTAGCGGGGCTTGGGCTGGAAGAAAATGCTTGAGTTCATGCACTATTTCTTCCAAGCCGTATCCCTGCTTGTGATGATGTTTCATTAGAATGTATGCTGAGTGATGGAATTGATCCCTCAGATGGGATCATTATGTAAAATGGGAAAACTCCCTTTTTCAATTGCCCAAAAGGCTAAAAATCAACTCGCATAGACCTTCCAGGAATGGAATAGGTCATATAAATGTACTCCAACTTTCGCCCCTTTGCTTCCAAATGGACTTTCATTGTCTCCAAAAGATAAATTCCATGAAGACAAGAAAGTATAGGATTCTAAGAAATTTAAATAGGATTCCTGTTCAGATTCTTCTTTTTCCTCTTCTTGGGTTTCAATTAAGCCTTTATCATCAAAGCCTAATCCAAAAATAGAAGATTTGATTTCCTGTTCTTTTTGTTCAGAAGTTGAACAAGAATTAGAACCAAAAAAATCTGCCGGAACAATTTCCACCAACTGGCTTTGGATAACCAAAGTCAATCGAAGAAGGAAAGTGATTAATGACAGAATAGAAATCATATTCGAAAAACTCTCGAAATCTACATGTATTATTAAAATTCTCAATACAAATGATTAAAAATTTTAACAAAATGGAAATTTATTTTATAAAAATTAACTAAAAAGAAAATAGCCCCGGGCTTCCGGGGCTATCAGGTGATTTAACAACTTTTCCAATTTCCTAGTAATCAAGACTTTTAAAGGAATGATCCCATGGATTCAGAAACAGACGATTGGAAGTCAAATGGAGAGTAAACCTAAACCTAAAACCATTTCGACTTCCAAATTTTCTACTGATTTGCAGAAAAATTTATTCGTCATGCATACAAAATTAGTGATGATTTTTTTATTAATGAATTCTAGCTGAGGATTTTGACCTTTATCAAACTCTTCACAATCAGAAGGAAATGATTTTTGGGGCCCATTTAATTATTAATTTCAATCATACCACTAGATACAGAACCATGGATGGTATAAGTAGATCCGTTATTTATTTTCAGGGAACCTGATGAAGAATTTTCTCCCACACTTACTCTTCCGCTTCCAGCCTGAAGGTCATAATTGAAATCATTCAGATTGGAAAATGTACGAAGGACGATTCTACCGGAAGAGCTGGAAAGCAAAGTCTTAGGTCCCAAGCCAATTCTGTTTCCGGTAATATTTCCTGAGCTGATTCTTAAGTTTTGGACTTCGTCAATATTTTCAAGCTGTAGTCTTCCAGAGCTCATTTCAGAATTTAATTGACCTTGAAGATTAGATACTTCCACATTCCCGCTTGAGGCAAAAACTTCTAGATCTCCAATAACTCGGTTGAAGTCCATCGAGCCTGAACCTGCTTTGGCAATTACATTTCCATTTAAATCATACCCCTTGATCACACCCGAACCGACTTCCACGTGAATTTTATAAGAATTGACCTCATTTAGCTCTATACTTCCTGAACCGGCAAAAACTTTTAAAATCTCAGAATTGACAGTTGAAACCCTGGTCATTCCTGAACCTGATTCTATGGTCACTTCCATATCTTCTGGGCCATTAAGATTGAGGTACCCTCTATTTCTTCCTCCACCAAAAGCACCTTTTTGTTTTAGCTGAACATGAAGTGTATTTCCAATCACTTCATACTCGATTCTATAATTCCCACTTCTGGAAGATTCCAAAAGTCCGTCTAAACTCAAAAAGGTCTGGTTAGAATTTCCTTGGTAATTCACTTCCAAGAACCCAGATTCAACTTCGATTTTTGTGACTCCAGAAAATTCATCATTGACAGTTTGGACAACTTCCAGCTCTTCGTAGCAAGAAGTCAAAAACAACATGGAGCCTAAAAGCATCGCTGCTAGTCCAAAAAACCTGTTTAAATTTTTCTTTTTCATAGTTGGTATAGTTTGAATTTTTAGATTTTTTATCTTTCCATTAAGACAATTCAAAATCTTTCTACCCCTATTCCAATTCTAAAAATGATTGCAAAAACTCCTAAACCGCCCTATTACGCTGTCATTTTCAGCAACTTAAGAACAGAAAAAAATGAAGGTTATTTGGAGATGGCTGAAAGAATGGAAGAATTAGCCACCAAACAAGCCGGGTATTTAGGACATGAAAGTGTGCGGGATGGACTGGGAATTACCATCAGTTATTGGGAAAGTCTAGACGCAATCCAGGCATGGAAAATGAATGCAGAGCATCTCGCTGCTCAATCCTTGGGAAGAGAAAAATGGTACAAGGCATTCAAAACCAGAATTGCCTTGGTAGAACGAGATTACGGTTTTGAGTTATAAAAAAAGGGGAATCATTTCCCCTTTTCTATTTCCAATTTCAATTGCTTTACCCGGTTCTTAGGATCTAGATCAGCCAGATCCAAATTCAAAGAAGTGGCCTTGAGAAATTCCATCACCGCTCCTGAATGATCGGTAGACTTTCCTTCCCCGAGGGTAACATATCTCATCGTAGACCACAATACTGTTTTGAGTTGGGTCTTGGAATCATCCGTCATGTAATATTCCACCAGAATGGTATTGTGATTATGCCATAGGATTCGGCTCATAATCCTAACCCACTCCCCTACCATTGCCGGTTTTACATAGCTGATATTATGGTTATAAACCACCCAGGCAGCCTTATAAACCCTGATCAAGTCAATGATTTCCAAACCATAAAGCTTTGGAACTTGATCCTCTCTGGCATTGAAAAAATAATCGAAATACTTCGCATTGTTGAGATGTCTCAACGGATCACAGTCCTGGAAGCGGATAACCACCCGGCTTTCTGTTTCTTTAGGATAATGCTTGTCAGGATCGTATTGGAACATGGTTAAATTGATTTACTATCACAAATGATTACTCCTGCACTTCTCAGTTCTTCTATGGCTTTCTGTCCGTCTTCTGGAGAAAGATTGACAGCTCGGGTTGCATCCGCAATCAAGTGAGTCTCAAAGCCTAATGACCTCGCATCCAAGGCAGTGAATTTTACGCAATAATCCAAGGCTAAACCACAAACATAAACCTGAGTAATTCCTTCTTTCTTTAGGTAATCTCCCAATCCAGTATCTCCTCTTCTGGCATTATCGAAAAAACCGGAATACGAATCCACCATTGGATTTTTTCCTTTCTGAAAAATTGCCTCCCATTCCTTTCTTTCCAATTCCGAATGAAAATCCGCTCCTTGCGTTCCTTGTACACAATGGACTGGCCAAAGGATTTGGGTTAAACCTCCCAATTCAATAAACTCCCCTGGCTTCTTACCGGGATGATTGGCAGCAAAACTCCCATGATCCTTAGGATGGAAATCTTGAGTTGCTATGACATGAGAAAACTTGGGCTGGATTTCATTAATCAAAGGAACAACCTGATCCCCTTCAGCCACAGCCAAAGCTCCTCCAGGGATAAAATCATTTTGAACGTCCACAATAATCAATGCAGCATTATTCGGCTTCTTGCTCATTTTCAAACTTTTTGGCTTTTAACACTAAATCCATTCTCAAATGATGAAGATTTTCTTCCAATCCCACCGGATACAGGTGTGGATTCACCAAACGCTTATGGGCTTTGTCCAAGGATTCCAATTGGGTAGCTGCTCTTTCACGTATTTCATGAAGACTTGGAATGGTATAAACCTTTTCTCCTTTTTTAAAGATAGGTTTCAACAAAACTTCTTCTTTATAAAATGCTGGCATCAAACGCTTTCTTCGGGTGGCATCAATGGGATCAATGATCACCACACCTCTCGGGTCAATTTCCTGATCTTCCAAATAAATCATATCTGAAACGGCTTTCCCATTGGAATAATACCGCTTCACGTTATGGAATCCAGGAATATTGATCTTCAGCGATTGCTGAGAGACTTTCACTTTGGGCTCCCAAACACCTTCTGAATTCTTAACCGCCGAAAGTTTGTAAACGGCTCCCAATGCTGGTTGATCGTAAGCAGTAACCAGTTTGGTACCTACTCCCCAAACATTAATTGCTGCGTCCTGACTTTTCAGAGAAGTGATGATATGCTCGTCTAGATCATTTGAAGCGACGATTTTTGCATCTGGAAAACCTGCCTCATCGAGCATTTGTCTGGCTTGGGTAGAAAAGTAAGCCAAATCACCGGAATCAATACGAATTCCTACCATCTCCTTTCCTTTGGCTCTCAATTTATCCCCAACCTTAATGGCATTCTTCACCCCATTCAGGGTATCATAGGTATCCACAAGGAAAACGCATTGATCTGGAAAGGCTTCCGCATAGGCCTCAAAAGCTTCCAACTCAGTTTCAAAGGACATAATCCAGCTGTGTGCGTGGGTTCCTGCCACAGGGATTCCAAAAAGCTTTCCAGCCATCACATTGCTGGTAGAAGTACAACCCCCAATGTAAGCGGCCCGGCTAGCTGCTAAAGCCCCATCAATTCCTTGCGCCCGGCGAAGTCCAAATTCCAAAACTGGTTCTCCCTGAGCAGCCAAATTGATTCGTGCCGCTTTGGTTGCAATCAAAGTCTGGAAGTTGATGATATTCAAGAGCGGGGTTTCCAACAATTGACATTGGATCAAGGGGCCTTTTACCCGGATCATGGGAGCATTGGGAAATACTACCGTTCCTTCTTCCACCGCATCGATATCACAGGTAAACTCCAAATTTTGCAGGTAATCCAAAAAGGCGGATTCAAAAACAGGGCTTCCATCCTTGTTTTTCATATCCCCCAAATACTCTAATTCCCCTTTTTCAAACTTAAAATTCCTGCAAAAGTCAATCACATAATCCAACCCCGCTGCCAGAGTAAATCCTCCCTGAAATGGATGCTTTCTAAAAAAAAGATTGAAAACCGCCTCCTGCTCCCCTTTTCCAGACTTCCAATAGGCATAAGCCATGGTGAGTTGGTAAAAATCCGTTAGCAGCACCAAACTGCTTTGATAAAGGTCCTTGGTGATTTTCATAGTTAAAGCTTTGGGAGATTAAAGGTAAGGCGAAGTGATGGACCTACCAATGATAGTTTGGTTTTAAAAGCTTGTCAAATAGGAGAAAGTTGGACTCATTTTTGATTATTTGTGGTCTCAATAATTTAATCTACCATAATATGAAAATCACAAAAATTCTTCTCGCAGGGTTGATCATTTCCTTGGGAGCTTGTTCTGAGAATGAGGTTCCAGAAATAGGGGAAGGCGAAGTTAAGATCGGAATGGGGATAAAATTATCCTCCAACAGCGCATCAGGGGCCAGATTACAAAATACTGGATTAGACATAAAAACAGGTTTCGTTTTGATCAAGAAAATGGAACTTGAAACTGCGGGTGTAGATGAAAACGGGGCAGAATTTGACCGGGAAATCGAAGTTAAATTTCCGGAACCAAAGCGGATAGATTTTGATGCGGTGGACTCCTCTGTTGATTTCTATTTCAATATCCCGGCAGGAAATTATGAGGAAATAGAGCTGGAAATGGATGTGATTGATTATAAAAATCAGCCATCTCTTCAATTAGACGGCACGTTTACAAAGGCCAATGGATCTTCAGTACCTTTCAAATTTGAAGTGTATGGAGAGGATGATGAAGATTTGGATTTTGAATTGGAAATCGAAGCAGAGGACGATGAATTGTTTTTCCTGGAAGAAATCAATAATCATGTAGCCTTGATGCAAATCAATGCCAAAGCTTGGTTTAGCTCCATAAGTCAAAGTGAATTGGAAAATGCCAAACTTACCAATGGAGTTTTACTCATAAATGAATCTACAAATGAGTCTATTTACGATAGGGTCTTAGAAAAAATCGAAAGTTCTCTAGAAATAGAGATAAAGATGAAGTAAGCTTCGAACCACAAAAAAAGGGATGCCATCTAGCATCCCTTTTTTATTGAATTCTTTTTTAATGCTTCACCCTCAGGTTTAGTAAAATCCCCGCCAAAACTAAAGCCATTCCCAAATAAGCTTCAATCGGGAAGGTTTCCCCAAAGAGGAAATAACCAAAAGCCAAGGCATACAAAACACTCATGTAACTCAAGCTGGAAACTCTGGAAAGATTACCGGTTTGATAAGCCACTGTCATAAAATATTGGGCGCTCTGGGTACAAAATCCAATCCACAGCAACATCAGCCAATCCCAACCTGATGGCATTACCCAATCGAAATACATGATGATCGAAGCGATGGGAAGCGTAACCAAAGGGAAATAGAAAACAATGACTAAGGGATGCTCGGAGGTCTTTAATTTCCGAATCATATTATAAGCCACGCCGGCAGCCAGGCCAGAAGTCACCCCCATCAGCGCACTCAATCCATCCACTCGAGGATCAAATCCCTGAATAATCAATACCCCCGAAAATGCCATAGCGAAATACAGAAACTGGATCGGCCTTACCCGCTCTTTCAGAATGAAAATCCCCAAAATCGTGGTGAAAATCGGAGACAAGTATTGCATGGTCACCGCACTGGCTAAAGGAATCCGCTGGAGGGTATAGAAAAACAAGATCAGACTAATCGAACCCACAATTCCACGGATCACCAAGCTTCCTTTTCGATTTCCGAAAACAGGAATTGACTTTTGGCGGAGGATAAAAAAGGTAAAAACCAGACTAAATACAGACCTAAACCAGACAATCTCGATAGCAGGGATATGAGGAATGAACTTCACAGATACATTCATCATGGCGAAGAACACTCCTGCCAAAAGCATGGATTGTACGCTACTGATTTTAAAGTTGGGGCTGGTCATGAATTTAATTCCGGCAAATCTACGCTATGCGAGGCAAGAACTGGTCATCAAAATTATATTTGGTATAAACTATTCGCTAATTCGGTAGGTTTATGATTTAAAAAAGAAGACCAATGGCTCTAGCAAAAGGCAAAAAAGCACCGGATTTTACACTTCCCTCCACTTCAGATTTCAAATTTCATTTGAAAGATTATGCGGGAAAACCCTTGATTCTTTTCTTCTATCCCAAAGATTTTACCCCGGGATGTACCAAAGAAGCCTGTGAGTTTAGAGATCAATTTGCAGAATTCAGAAATCTGGAAGTTCCTGTATTTGGAATTAGCCGAGACGATATTGCTACCCACGAGAAGTTCAAAAAGGCTCATAAACTCCCTTTTGATCTTTTGGCTGATACTAATGGAAAAGTTTGTCAGCTATTTGATGCCTTGATTCCAATTTTAAAAATCCCCAAGCGAGTCACCTATCTATTGGATGAAAATCACATAATAGTTGGGGTATTCGAGGGTATGTTTGAAAACACCGCCCACGTGGACGCAATGCTTAAAGCATTGAAAAAATCCTCATGAGGGAATAATCAAGCCGTCCTGCATCACTACTTTCCGATCTGCCATTCCCGCCAATTCCTGGTTATGGGTGACGATGACAAATGCCTGCTTCAATTCATCCCGAAGTTTGAAAAACAATTCATGCAAGCCTTTGGCATTGACAGAATCTAGATTTCCACTGGGTTCATCTGCAAATACTACCGAGGGATTATTGATTAGAGCTCTTGCCACGGCCACTCTCTGCTGCTCTCCTCCGGAAAGTTCGGAAGGTTTATGATCCAACCGATGACTTACTCCCAGGATTTCCCCCAACTCCTGAGCCCTTTTCTTCAGCTTTTGGTCATCAGTTCCCTGAATAAATCCGGGAATCTGAATATTTTCCAAAGCTGTAAACTCAGGAAGTAGATTATGAAATTGAAAAATGAAGCCGATTTTACTGTTTCTGAAGTTGGCCAGTTTATCTCCCTTCAAGCCGATCAGATTTACTCCTTCCATGACTAGGCTTCCTGAATCCGGCTGATCCAAAGTTCCCAAAATATGAAGCAAGGTACTTTTTCCTGCTCCGGAGGAACCGACTATGGAAACAATTTCAGAAGCGGAAATTTCCAAATCCACTCCTTTCAGCACGTTTAGACTTCCGTAGGATTTATGGATCCCTTTGGCTATCAGCATGGTAGTATTTTTTGTGATTTTAAAAGTAAAACAAATCCCTCAAATCCAGTAGCTAAGAGCCTTTTTTACCAAAAATTGAACAAGGCCGGTTTGATTTATCGGGCTCATCCGCTTATCTTCGGGCAAAAATTTCCAGAGGATGAAATCGAGCGGAGCTTGGATTGCAAAGACTGCAAAAGCCAAAAGAGCGAGATTCCATGTGGCCTTTGAAAAAAAAATCTAACACACATGAATATTCACGAATATCAGGCAAAAGAAGTACTAAAAGGTTATGGTGTAAGAATTCAGGAAGGCATTGTAGCCGATACTCCTGAAGCTGCTCATGAGGCCGCAGTTAAACTCAATGCTCAAACCGGAACTTCCTGGTATGTGATCAAGGCGCAAATTCACGCCGGTGGTCGTGGAAAGGGCGAAATCAAAGAAACCGGATCAAGAGGTGTGGTTTTGGCGAAAAAGCTTGATGATGTAAAAGAAAAAGCTGCTGCTATTCTTGGAGGTACTTTGGTAACTATCCAGACTGGAGCAGAAGGTAAAAAAGTAAATAAAATCTTGGTGGCTGAGGATGTATACTATCCTGGAGCTTCTGAGCCTAAAGAATATTACATGTCCATCCTTTTGGACAGAGCTACCGGATCCAATGTGATCATGGCTTCTACCGAAGGGGGTATGGACATCGAAGAGGTAGCTGAAAAGCATCCTGAGAAAATCATCAAAGAATGGATCGATCCTAAGGTTGGTCTTCAGGGTTTCCAGGCTAGAAAAGTAGCTTTCAAATTGGGGCTTTCTGGGACCGCACATAAGGAAATGGTGAAATTCATCACCTCTCTTTACAATGCTTACGTAGCTACTGACTCTTCCCAGTTTGAGATCAACCCGGTATTAAAAACTTCTGACGACAAGATCTTGGCAGTAGATGCCAAAGTAAACTTAGACGACAATGCACTTTACAGACAGCCTAAATTGGCTGAATTGAGAGATTTGGCTGAGGAAGATCCTTTGGAAGTAGAAGCTGGCAAGTCTGGCTTGAACTATGTGAAATTGGACGGAAACGTAGGTTGTATGGTAAACGGCGCTGGTTTGGCAATGGCTACTATGGATATGATCAAGCTTTCAGGTGGTGAGCCTGCTAACTTCCTGGACGTAGGAGGAGGAGCAAATGCCACTACTGTAGAGGCTGGTTTCCGTATCATCCTTCAGGATCCAAATGTAAAAGCAATCTTGATCAACGTATTCGGTGGAATCGTACGTTGCGATAGAATTGCAAACGGAGTAGTAGAAGCTTACAAGTCTATCGGAGATATCAGAGTTCCGATTATCGTAAGACTTCAGGGAACCAATGCTGAAGAAGGTGCTAAGATCATCGACGAATCAGGATTGAAAGTATTCTCCGCAATTACCTTGAAAGAAGCGGCAGAAAGAGTTAAAGCAGCTCTGGAAGCTTAAGATAAAAACAGGCACTCGTAGTTCAACTGGATAGAATATCGGATTTCGGCTCCGAGGGTTGAGGGTTCGAATCCTTCCGAGTGTACAAAGCTCAGACGAAAGTCTGGGCTTTTTTTATGTATTCTCGCAAAGACGAAGAGCCGCAGAGAAAGGGAAACGCAGGAAAACAAAAAGAAACTCAAATGGTATTCGTGCCAAACTCCCCCTTTTTTAAAAGGGGGTTAGGGGGATTTGTACCAATTTGATATTAAGTATCCTCTTAGACATTCAACCTTAGAATAACATCATCACAGTATCTCAATTTTTTAATCAATTTTCTTAGAAACAAAATAGCTAAAGTCAGATTTCAATATTTTGAATTCATTCTCTGTATTCTTAACCAAAGCCTTGATTTCTCCGAAATTATTTAACCCTGTTTTGGTAGGATTAAATTGAATCAAAATTGTATCATTTAAAACAAATAGTTCCTTTTGACAACCTTCAATTGATTCCTTTGATTCGTCAACTTTTTCTTGATCAAAAGAGATATTGCAATCAAAATAAGCCTTAACTATCTTCCAATTCTTTTCGGATGTATAGATTCTAACTAATACATCTTCATTTATTGAAACTGTATCATTTTTTAATATCTCCAATTCCACATTATCTGACACTCTTTTGCAAGAATTCAATCCAATAATTATGAGGATTACAGATAGACAACAAATAAAATTTTTCAAAGGACTTTATCTAACTCCTAATTCTTAATTCAAAATTCCCAATTCACCTCTTCCCAGGCTGATACCTCTCCTCCGCTCTTTTCTCCACATCTTCTCTATAAAAAGCAGCTTCTTTGAAGTTGGTATCTGCATAGCGCTGGGCCTGATCGAAGAAGTGAGGGGAATTTGGATCGGAATTTTGCCCACCGGCTAAAATGGTTTTGGCTTTTACCTTTTCTCCAAACTCTACGACTGCCACAAAGCTATTTCCTCGGTAGCCATAGAGTCTTTTGGTTCCTTCGAAGGTTCTAGCTCCATAAGCCGCCAAAGCTCCCCAGTTGCCGGAAGCATAGCCTACAGGAATGTAGGGCTGGTTGTCATCGTATTTCAGGTCTATATCTCCGCTGAGTCTTTGGAATCTATTGATCTCTCCCCAAGGAGTTTTCCAGGTTCCAAAGTCAGCATCCATCTGCGCGATGGTCTCTTCCAATACCTCTAAGATTGCTTTGGCCTCTGGGGCTTTTGCATCAGAAGGATTGATAAATCTGCTCAGGCTTCTGAATTTTCTCTGGTAATTTTCTCCATAGAAATGCGCCAAAGACATAGGAACTGAGTTCAAACCCGTTCTGTAATCCCAAGAAGCCAAAAGATCCACCGCTTCTTTTAGATTTTCCTTTCCTTTTCCAGCCTGTAGAAATGCAGAAGAAAGTTCAGGAATCAAGTATTGGAATGCTGGCAAATAGGAATCATGGGCCAATGCAAGGAAGCTATCCAAGTTAAGTTTCTTCACCTCACTCAAGACTTTGACCGCATGGATTCCCCGGAAATTTTCCTGATCCGGAGCCATGTAGTTCGGATAATTTTCAGCCTTTGGACTGAATTCCGCCGCGGCAGTAAATGGTGTAGAATTGCAATTTTGAATCCATCCGTTTTGAGGATTTAGGATCAAAATGCTCTCGTCTACGGTGTGCAATCCTTTCCAATCGGTAGCCGGATTACTTCCATCCACAGGTCTGGAAAAGTCAAATTCCGGATTTCGCTTGGGGATAAAGTTTCCGTGGAAGTAGGCAATATTTCCCTCTGCATCTGCAAAAACCGTGTTATTGGAGGAATTGGTGCGGATATTCATCATTTCTTTAAACTCCGCGTAGTTGTTCAGCTTGGTTCGGGTATAGCTTTGAGTTAGCGCATTTACCGGATCCCAGTTGATTTTGGTAGCTACCCAACCGTTTTCACCCTTGTGAGTGATAGGTCCGTGATGGGTTCGGTAAATAGTGAAAGATTTACTTCTCAACTCCTCTCCTTCCTTATATTTCAAGGTGATTTCCTGACTTTTCACCTCCCGCTTTTCACCTCCATAGTTGTACAAAAGCATTCCGTCTTCTTCCAGAATTTCTTCTTCAAACTCATCGATAAAATCCACAAATGTGGATGTATGAATCCAGCCGGTCTTTTCATTGAATCCTTGGTAAACAAAGAACTGCCCCCAAGTCACTGCCCCGTAAGCATTCAAGCCTTCTTCAGAAACCACATGAACTTCCGGACGAAAATAGAAAGAAGTATGCGGGTTGATCAGCAACATGGCATTTCCTGATTCAGAAAGTTCGGGAGCGATGGCAATTCCATTGGAGCCTTGAGGCTCTTCCAAAAACTGAGCATTAAATTTTCCCTGATCCCAAAAAGCCACTGCGCTTTCCTGCTCATAAAAAGCCTTCAGACGCTCAGTAGAAATCCGTTCTATATCTCCGCCAATAGATCCTTCAAAAAAGAACATCGGCATCCAAGGTTCATATTTCGTGATCACCTGGGGAGTAACCTCAGGATGAGTATGCAAGTAATAATTCACTCCATCAGCAAAGGCCACACAGAGTTCTTTCAGCCAATCTGGGGCTTTCTCATAGGCCTGCTTGGCCTCTTCCTCCGTCATGTAGAGATTTGCTCGCACGTCGGAATAGATGGCGCTCTCCCCTTCCAATTCGGCCAATCGACCGATTGCCCAGATGTAATTGCGCTCCACTCTTCTAAAGTCATCCTCGCATTGCGCATACAAGAGCCCAAAAACCGCATCTGCATCGGTTTTTCCATAAATATGAGGAACTCCAAAATCATCACGGATGATCTCTACATTTTCAGCCTGAGCTTCCCACTTGGAAACTTCCGGATCGGATTCAGAAGGCTTGCAAGAGAAAAAGCCGACTACAAGAAATGCAAGTAAAATTCTAGAAAACATGGTTCAGTCGATGGGTGAAGATGGAAAGTAAAGCAATTTTTAAAATTCTTTGCAATGAAATCTTATCGATGGTCTTGATAGAGGTTTGCAGGAAATTCTTCTTTTAGTTTTTGGATTACCTGATCGGGGATGTTTAGACTTTCTTCATACTCTTTCACCATTTTCAGAATCTGCTTTGAAGAACTCGCCCCAATAATCATCCCTCCCACTGCCTTTGGAGTCAAAGCATACTTAATCAAA
This sequence comes from Algoriphagus boseongensis, assembly GCF_004362805.1. Lineage (GTDB taxonomy): Bacteria > Bacteroidota > Bacteroidia > Cytophagales > Cyclobacteriaceae > Algoriphagus > Algoriphagus boseongensis. Next base: position 415,358 of record NZ_SNYF01000005.1, on the reverse strand, counting down.
ACACTTTCTGGAGGATAGCCGGTGGATTGAATTGCGAGCTTAATTTTTCCTACCTCTTCTGCATTGAAATCCAAAAAGCCCTGAATTGGCTTATCAATTAAAATTCCTTTTGCCAAGCCTCCACGAACCAGCACTCGGGTTGACGTATTTTCCAAAAGAGGAAAAACGCTTTCCTCAGGTCTTCTGTCCAAAGGAGAATATTGCATCATAATCGTGGCTAGAGGATTCATGCTCATCACTTTTCGGATCACATTTGGACGGATCGAGGAAATGCCAAATTCCAGGATTTTGCCTTGAGTTTTTAAAAGCTCAAAAGCCTCCCAACTTTCTTCCCAAGGATCATCCAGAGTCCCTCCATGCAATTGATACAAGTCTAGGTAATCAGTTTGAAGTCTTTTTAGCGTTTGATCGATAGCTTGTAGTATATATGCCTTTGAAGGATTCCAAGTCCAGGAATTTCCTCCGGGGAGCAATTGATTACCTACTTTACTTGCAAGTTTTAACCGATCCCTTTTCCCTTTCAGAAACTTTCCCAAATTCTCTTCATTCTTCCCCTTTTGGTATAAATCTGCAGTATCGAAATAGGTCAAACCACATTCTAAAGCCTGTGAAAGGACCTTTTCTGCTTCTAGATAATTTTCAGGAAGAGACATACATCCCAATCCTATGGGCAGGTTTCCTATCGAGAAAGGGTTGGTTTTTAAATTCATGCTATTGGTAAACAAAAAGCCTGTCAGGAACTTAATTAGTAAATAGTCAACCCTCTAAAATGGGCGATTTATTTTCAAATTCAAATTGGCATTTACTTGAGGTATTCAGGCTATAATCTCTATTTTTGGGGCGCTTAAAACCTAAACCATGAAAAAAATTGCGGTTTTCACCTCTGGAGGTGATGCCCCGGGAATGAATGCTTGTATTCGCGCTGCGGTTAGAACAGGGATTTATAAGGGACTTGAAGTTTACGGAATCTATCGTGGATACGAAGGTATGATTGAAGGTGACATCAAGCGACTTTATTCCCATTCTGTAAGTAATATTGTCCAGAGGGGTGGCACTATGTTAAAGTCTGCCCGCTCAGAGGAATTCCGAACTCCAGAAGGACGGAAAAAAGCCTATGAAAATCTAAAAGAGCTGGGCATTGAAGGACTAGTGGCAATTGGTGGAGACGGTACATTCACCGGAGCCAAGTTGTTTTTCGAGGAATATGGAATCCCAACAGTCGGCTGTCCAGGGACTATCGACAATGATATCTACGGGACTGATTATACTATTGGGTTTGATACTGCTGTAAATACGGCTTTAGATGCAATCGATAAAATCCGGGACACAGCAGCTGCCCATGATCGAATTTTCTTTATCGAAGTGATGGGAAGAGATGCAGGATTTATAGCAGTGGAATCTGGCATTGGAGGCGGGGCCGAATTTGTGATGGTTCCGGAAACCAAAACAGACCTGAAGCAGGTGGTGAAATCCTTGAAAAATCTGAGAAAATCCAAGACCTCCAGCATCATCGTAGTTGCAGAAGGTGACGATTTGGGCAATGCCGATGAAATCATGAAACAGGTAAAGTCCCAGATCAAGGATCCAAATAAGGAATTTAAAGTAACTACCTTAGGACATATTCAGCGTGGGGGAAACCCTACTGCCCGTGATCGTGTTTTAGCCAGTAGATGCGGAATGGCGGCAGTTGAGGGACTTCTGGATGGAAAAACCAATTGCATGGCTGGAGTCATGAATCAACAAGTGGTGTACACTTCATTTGGGGATTGTATAGGCAAGCCAAAGCCACTGATCCAGGATCATTTGAAACTAATAGACATTTTGAGTATTTGATATGGGATATATTCCACTTTTCCTGACCATGGCGGGTGCTTGCATGTTGTTTTTCCTCACGGTAAAAACCACCATGCAGCGTAAATTGAATTTGCAGAAAGAGCTTTTCTCCAAACTGGCTCTTGAACACCCGGAATTAGGCTTGGTCTTGGGTCAAATTGCAGACCCTGACATGGTCATGGAGCAATGGAAAAAAGAAAACGGAACTGCAAAGGTTTCATCTAAAAGTCTTGAATTGATCAGAGAAATCAGGGTCAACCGCCTACAGTTTAACCAACTGATCAAAAAAGCTCCTTACAACTGGGTAGCAAAACTGAGCGGATATCAGCCGATTTGAGTAGCAACCCACTGGATGATTTCTTCGGTTTGTTCCGGATGAAACCATTGAATTTGCTCATCTCTTCTAAACCAAGTTAGCTGGCGTTTTGCATAGCGCCGGCTATTTCTTTTTAAAAGCCTGATGGCTTCATCTCGATCATAATTTCCTTCCAAGTAGCCAAAAATTTCAGTGTATCCGACAGTTTGTAGGGCATTGAACACTCTATACTCAAATAGACTTTCGGCTTCCTCGAAAAGGCCTTGCGCAATCATTTGGTCCATTCGCTGATCAATTCGTGAATAAAGTTCCTCCCTATCTCGATCCAAACCGATTTTTAATGTGGTAAAGGGTCTTTCTACCTTCCTTTTTACTCGAAAGCTACTAAACTTCTTTTCTGTACCTCGGAGGATTTCCAAAGCCCTCATAAGTCTTTGAGGATTTTGCCGATCAACTTGAGCAAAATATTCCGGGTCACCTTTTTCAACTTCTTGTTGCAGCCATTCCAAACCCTTTTCTTGGTATTCCTTGATCACAAGTTCTCTGACTTCAGGAGCTAAATCAGGCATATCATCCAACCCTTCAGTAACGGCATCAGCAAAAAGCCCTGAACCACCAGTCATGATGACTACATTTTTCTTGGAAAAAAGCTTATCCAGAATTCCCAAAGCCTCCTGCTCAAATCGTTTCACGTCATAATCATCCTGAATAGAAAGAGAATTGACCAAGTGATGTTTCACCTCAGCAAGTTCTTGGCTGCTAGGTTTTGCCGTCCCCAAATTCATTTCCCTGTAAAACTGCCGGCTGTCACAGGAAATAATTTCCGTATTGAATTTTTTGGCTAGTTTTATACAGAGATCGGTTTTTCCCACTGCGGTTGGGCCGACTACTAGAATAAGGAATTTTTTGTCCGGCAAGTTGAATCCTGTTTTGCTCCCGTCAAAAATCCATACTTAAGCCATGAAAAGCAAAAAGATACTGATCGTAGATGATAATGACCTGAACAGGAAGCTTTTCGAGAATCTCTTGGGGCAAATCTATTCCTTTGAATCTGCAAAAAACGGAAGGGAAGCCTTGACTTTGGCACAAAGCAAAGCCTTTGATCTGATCTTAATGGATATTCAAATGCCGCAGATGGACGGAATCACCGCAATGAAAAAAATCAGGATGAATCCGGGCCATCAATGTCCTATCATTGCAGTAACTGCCTTTGCAGAAGAAGACGAACGATCGGCCTTTCTTTCTGAAGGATTCGATGAATTTATAATCAAGCCTATTCGACCAAGGGAATTTCTTAATACCATCCAAAGTGTCCTTCAGATCAAAAAAGAGAATGTGATCGAAGAAACAGGAGAAAATCCTTCTGCCATTTTGGATAAAAACATCTTGCAGCAACTCTTTAAGTATAATTCCCAAGCGACTATAAAAAGTGTGTTTGAAGAATTTCTGAATGAATGTTCCATAACAGAAAAGTTCTTAGAAAATGAGCAATTTGACCTTGCGCTTTTGGAAAATATCCACAGTTTGAAAGGTAATTCAGGCACCCTGGGAGCTCAACGGATTTATCAGGCCTCTCAAAAAGTTGAGGAAGCTCTGAGAACTAATCAAATGGAAAACTGGGAAGAACTAATCTCTACCCTGAAAAATGAAATCAAAGAATTTAAAGGATTTTTGAATCTAGAAACTATTTTTGAACCATGAGCAACAAGAAAATTTTGGTCGGAGAAGACAGTTCCATCATCATTAATTTGACGAAAAACGTCCTAGCTTTTGACAATTTTGAAATGAAAGCAGCCCGAAATGGCAAACTGGTTTTGGACCTATTGGAAAAGGAAGATTTTGACCTGATCCTGATGGACATCACCATGCCGGTCATGGACGGATTGGAATGTACCAAGCAAATCAGAGCGCTCGCAGACCCCGTAAAGAGCAAGCTTCCCATCATTGCCATCAGCGGAAACCTGAATAATTTTTCTCCTGAAGAATTCAGAAAGTTCGGCTTTGATGATTTCATCCAAAAGCCTCTGGACTATGACAAAGTGTTGGCGACTGTAAAAAAGCATTTGAGTTAATATGGCCGTCAAGTACACCAAGCATTTTTTGGACAAACTCGAAAACCTCTTCGCAGCTTCGGAATACATCTTGCGCTACGAAAAAGGAAATTTCAAGTCTGGCTATTGTGTACTCAAAGACACCAAAATCGTCATAGTCAATAAATACTTTCCTTTAGAAGGAAAAATCAATGCATTAATTGACATTCTTAGCGAATTGAATCTTGATCCACAGGAGTTTAAGGACAAATCCAACCAAGATTTTCTAACTGAGCTCAGACAAACCAATTTAAAATTTTGAAAGTCACATTTCTAGGCACAGGAACCTCCCAGGGTGTCCCGGTAATCGGATGCGATTGTGAAGTTTGTCTTTCCTTGGATTTCAGAGACAAAAGATTCCGGACATCCATTCATATTGAAGTAGACGGGGTTTCTCTGGTGGTGGATACCGGGCCAGACTTCCGCATGCAAATGCTTCGTTCGGGAGTAAAAACACTGGATGGAATTCTTTTCACCCACGAGCACAAAGACCATACGGCAGGTCTGGATGACATTCGGCCTTTCAATTTTCGTCAGCAAAAGGACATGCCGATTTTTGCTAGAAAACCTGTGATCCAACAAATCCAGAAGGAATTTTCTTATGTTTTCAGCGATAAAAAATACCCCGGAGTCCCTCAAATCTCCTGTGTAGAAATCGATGAGAATCCTTTTCACATCAACGGGGTTTCCATTATTCCTATTCCAGTTTATCATTACAAGCTCCCCGTTTTGGGATTTAGAATCGGTGATTTTTCCTATATCACAGACGCTAACTTCATTCCAGATGAATCTTATAAATTATTGGAGGGAAGTGAAATTTTAGTTTTGAATGCCTTGCAAAAGGAGCATCATATCTCTCATTTCACCATGGATGAGGCGATTTTTGAGGCTCAAAAAATCGGAGCAACCCGAACATATTTCACCCATATTTCTCACAAACTTGGTCTTCATGATCAAGTGACTAAAGAATTGCCAGAGGGAATTCAACTTGCCTATGACGGCTTGGAGTTAACTTTGTCCTGATGCATCTCAATTATCATTTTCTGAAATTTCTTTGCCCGGAACTTTCCAATGAATTTGCCGGGAAAACCATTCTTTCCTGCTTTTCTCAAAGCAAGGATGAATTGATCCTTGAGACTTCGGATGAAAATGAAACCAGATGGATCAGGGCCCACCTCCTGCCTCCGGATATTTATCTCAGCTTTCCAACCCAATTTCACAGAGCCAAAAGAAATAGCATAGACTTATTTCCCGAACTAATCGGAGATAAAATTCTGGCTTGCAATGTTTTTGACTTTGAGCGGGGTTTCTATTTCCAACTCCAATCAGGAAAGCACTTGGTTTTAAAGCTGCATGGCAATCGAAGTAATGTTTTGCTTTTTGAGGAAGAAAATCCATTTCCAAAGATCCTTTTCAGAAATGGAGTAAAAGAGGATAAGGAATTGGAATTCAAAAGCCTGTTTAGGCTGCTTGATTTAACTCGTGAAAAGTTTGATGAATTGGAAGGAAATGCTTCCAAATTTCTCCCGACTTTGGGGCAAATACCAAGAAATTGGCTGAAAGAAAGAGGCTATCCTGAAGCTGATTTGGATACCAAATGGGAATTAATGGAAAGCTTGCTGGACATCTTGGATTCTCCTTTGTACGCTTTAGTTGAACTCGATGGACAGGTTCATTTAAGCCTTTTGCCAGAATCTAATCCCTTAAAAACCTTCTCCAATCCCATTGAGGCTTGCAATGAGGTTTTTTATCTTGCTCTGGTCAAGGGGAGTTTTGAAAGAGAGAAAAACAGCCTTCTGAAAAACTTACAGGAAAGCCTTAAGCGTACCAACAGCTATTTGGAAAAGTCGGGTCAAAAACTTCAGGAACTCAAAACCTCTGCTCCTCCCTCCCGCTTGGCCGACGTCATAATGGCTAATCTCCATATGTTTAATCCAGGTGATTCTGAAGTTGAGCTCTTTGATTTTTACACTCAGAGTCCTGTAAAAGTCAAATTGAAACCCAATCAAAAGCCTCAGGAAATTGCAGAAAACCTCTATCGGAAATCCAAAAACCGACAGGTTGAAATTGATCAAATCGAAAAAACGCTTGAGGCAAAAAGACTGAAACAAAAGGAAATCCTTGAAGAAATTGAGCGGGTAAGCGCATTGGAGAATTTTAAAAGTCTCAAAGCATTTCAAAAAACCATAGCCAAAGAGGACAAAAGCAAACCCAATACTTCTGGATTGCCTTTTAAAGTATTTGAATTCGAAGGATTTACCATTTGGGTTGGAAAATCCGCAAAAGACAATGACGAGATGCTTCGAGGCTATGTACACAAAGATGACCTCTGGCTTCACGCGAGGCAGGTACCTGGCTCCCATGTAGTCATCAAAACCAAGGGAATGCCAAAGGTCCCAAGCCAAGTCCTTGAACGAGCGGCAGGCTTAGCCGCTTTTTACTCCAAATTAAAGTCAGATAGTTTAGCCCCTGTGATCTACACCGAGGCAAAATTTGTAAGAAAAGTCAAGGGTTCTGCTCCCGGTTCAGTAATGGTAGATCGGGAAAAAGTAATCATGGTTCCTCCGAAAGGACCAGAGGCTGTTCTTTTTCAAAATGACTAATCCGAAAATACTTTATTGATTTATCCAGGACTTGAATTCATTTACCTTCTCCCGGGCTACAATGAATCCACTTTCCGTTTTTGCTTTCAGGGATAAAGCCAAGCGTCCATTTTGAAAAGGTTTCATTTCAACGAGATTATCCAGATTAATAATCACAGAACGATTGATTCTGTAGAATTTCTCGGGATTCAGAAGTTCTGATTCTAACTCATTTAGCGAGTAGTCAACAACATATTTTTGGGAGGTCTCAGACTCCACCAAAAATGTCATCCCGTCTTCAGAATAGAAACAAGCGATTCGTTTCACCGGGATAAAAGTAAACTTGTTGCCGATTTTGGTCAAAAATCTCTTTTGATAATCTTTGGGAACGAAGGTTCTATTTGAAGCTTTGTAAGAACTTTCTTTCATAAAAGAAATTCCCAAATTGAAGTGCTCCACTTTTTCCAAAGCTCTTATGAATCTTGACTTTTCAAATGGAAATATCAGAAAATCCAATCCATTGGAATCGAAGGCTTTTAAGGCATGAAGTCCGTCTTTTGCTATAAAAATAACAGGCGTATTGATTTCCTCCCATCCGCTAATTTCAAAGCAATTTCCATCAGGAAGTTCAACTTGGCAAAAGATTAAGTCAAACTGATTGAATTCAGGAATCCAATCCTCTATTTCTTTTACGCTCTGAAGTCTTTGTGTGATTTCCCAATTGGGTCTATTTTCCTGTATTAGGTCAGCTATCTTTGAAAAAGATACATCATCATTCTCAACAATAAGAGTTCTAAAGTGCATTTGGGAGTCAGTTTAAAAACCAAGGATTCTCCAATTGATTAGAGAATCATTCATTTAACCCCAAAAGAAAAATTTTGTTTAAATCAATTCAGGAATAAAAGCAGGGGGAATGATCCCCCCGCTTTTTCAACCTGATTACAACGTAGGCAATAATACCCCGTTGATCACATGGACTACGCCATTCTTGATTGCTACATCTGCAGTCACCACATTAAATGTGTTTCCTGCTTTATCAGTAACAGTTACATTATTTCCATTTCTGGTCACTGTCAACATTTCTCCAGCAAGCGTAGGAACCATTTGAGATCCTTGTGCCAAATCAAATGAGAAAGCTGTAGCAGGTACCACGTGGAATCCCAAAACTTTCGTCACTGCAGAAACACCAAGCGTATTGATCAATTCCTGAAGAGAATTCAATTTCAAATCACTTAATAACTTGGTGAATGCCGCATTGGTAGGTGCAAATACGGTCATTGCTTGCTGATTCAACAAGGTGTTTCCTAATCCAGCAGCAGTAACCGCCTGTAAAAGGGTAGTAAGGTTTGCCGCAGTTGCAGCTTCTACTACATTAGGTAGAGTAATAGTTGGTAATAATACTTTATCGATTACATGCACTACACCATTTTTGATAGCCACATCAGCCGCAACCACATTAGAGGTATTTCCTAAAGCATCGCGAACAGTTACACCAGAAGCCGTTTTGGTTACTGTAAGTTGCTGACCAGCAAGAGTAGTGAAGGTATTTGTTGGTGCTAAATCAGAAGAAAATGCAACAGCAGGAACCACATGGAAACCTAGAACAGTTTGAAGGTTCTTAATTCCACCGATTTTAGCTACCAATTGATCCAAGTTGGAAACTTTGTAAGCTTGAAGAGCAGCTGCGAAGGCGCCATTATTTGGAGCGAATACAGTCATCGCTTGTGCATTTAGCAAGGTATTTCCTAAACCAGCTGCAGTTACCGCATCCAACAAAGTAGTCAAACCAGCAGATTGAGCCGCTTGAACAACAGTTGGAAGCATTAAATCAGGAAGCATCATTCCATTGATTACGTGAATGACACCATTGGAAATCTGAATATCTGGAGTAACCACTTGTGCAACTCTACCCAATTGATCTTTCACAGAAACTGTATTTCCTGACTTTTCAACAATAATATTCTGACCAGAAAGTGTGGTAAACGTATTAGTTGCAGCCAAATTAGATGACAACGCAACAGCTGGAACTACATGGAATCCCAATACTTTTTCCAAGTTGGCAGGACCTCCAATTTTCAACACCAAGTCATTAAGATCTTTAGCTTTGAAGATTGCCAATGCCGCTGCAAATGCTTCATTTGATGGCGCAAAAACAGTGATTGCTTGAGCGCTTAGTAATCTATTTGGCAAAGTAGGTACAGCAGTAACTGCACTCAATAAAGTAGTCAAACCTCTTGCTGTTGCAGCTTCCACCAAATTTGGCTTTGGCAATTCAATAGAAGGAATAAGAACTCTGTCGATCACGTGTACTACACCATTCTCAATGCGTACGTCAGCTTGTACCACTCGAGCTACGTTTCCAGCTCGATCAGCTACAGTAACTACTCCATTGTTATTGAATACTCGGAGTTGCTGTCCTGAGACTGTGGTGAAAATATTGTCTTCGAAAAGATTTCTTGAGAAAGCCACTGCAGGTACAACGTGGAATCCTAGAACGGTTTGAAGATTTTGAGCTCCACCGATTTTAGTCACCAGGTCATTTAAGTCAGTTGCCTTAAAGTCTCTCAAAGCATTTGCGAATGCCTCATTTGTTGGTGCAAACACAGTAATTGCTTCTTGATCTTGAAGAGTAGCTTCAAGCCCCGGAATAGCTCTAACGGCAGAAACAAGGGTAGTAAGACCAGCCTCATTAGCTGCCTCCATCAATGTTGGATAAGGTACAGGCCCCTGATAGTCCTCACTGCAGGACACTGCTGCAAAGAAAAGGGACAATAGGAGAAGGAATCTGGAAGTTGTTTTCATAATTAAAAGATCAGGTTGTTTAATCTTTAAACACTATTATTAAACAAAAATCCTTCTACTTCCCATGAACTGTATAAAAAAAGGGATGAATTGAGTAATTCATCCCTTGAATTGTAATTTTTCAGCTATTAATCCACCACGTGAATCTTTAGCATATTGGTTTTTCCCTTTTTCTTTAAAGGCATACTCGCAGTATTGATAATCAAATCTCCGGCATTTACATGACCATCTGTTTTCAAGGTATTTTCAATATCCTCGAAAGTGGCATCTGTAGAAATCTGATTAGTGTAATAATAAGCCCTTACACCCCAAACCAAAGACATTTGAGTCAATAATTTTTCATTTCTGGTGAAAACAAAAATATTAGCGAAAGGTCTGTGAGAAGCGATTTTAAACCCAGTAAAACCGGAAGAGGTAATTCCTACAATGGCTTTGGCTTTCACATTTCGGGAAAGTCGAGCAGCCATTAAAACTAAATTGCTGCTTTGGAAAGTAGGGTCGTTTTCCGGGATTTTATATAAGTGATGATAAATGTCTGCGTTTTTCTCCAGGTAGGTAATGATACTTGTCATAGCCTTAACAGCATTGACGGGATACTTTCCTGAAGCTGTCTCCGCAGAAAGCATCACCGCATCTGCACCATCCAACACAGCCGTTGCCACGTCATTGGTTTCAGCTCTGGTTGGTCTAGGATTTTGGATCATACTCTCCATCATCTGGGTAGCAATGATCACCGGCTTGCAAGCTTCCTTGCACTTTTGTACCATTTTTTTCTGCCAAAGTGGTACAATTTCCATCGGAACCTCTACCCCGAGGTCACCTCTTGCCACCATGATAGCATCTGTTGCTTCTATGATTGCATCAATATTTTCCAAAGCCTCAGGCTTCTCAATTTTAGCTACGATTTTACAGTATTTACCAGCGGCTTTGATTCGCTCTCTCAAATCCAAAATATCCTCAGCTGAGCGAACGAAAGACAAAGCAATCCAGTCCACATCCTGATCCAAACCAAATTCTAGGTCTTCAATATCTTTTTCTGTAAGAGAAGGAGCCGAAACTTTGGTATTAGGTAGGTTGATCCCTTTTCTGGATTTTAAAATACCTCCATGGATTACTGTGCAATTCACATTTTTGCCATCGGTGCTATTTACCACCACTTCCAAATTCCCGTCATCAATCAAAATTCTATCACCAGGAACTACATCCTGAGGAAGATTTTGATATACGGTAGAGACCAAAGAAGCGGTACCCACAACAGGGTCATTGGTAATAGTAATCGCCTCACCTGGCTTAATTTCCACTCCATTATTTTCAACTTCACCAACCCGGATTTTTGGACCTTGCAAGTCCTGAAGGATTCCCAAGTGACAGTCAAGTTCTTTGTTAACTTGTCTGATAATTTTGATTACTTCTTTGTGTACTTCATGGGTTCCGTGAGAGAAATTCAAACGGAAAACGTTGGCCCCTGACATCGCCAGATTTTTAATCATTTCATAATTATTGGAAGCAGGGCCTATTGTTGCTAGGATTTTTGTCTTTTTAAAAGGGAGATGGCTCATCGGGTTTTTAATAAGTTAATAGGTTTTCTTTCGATTTTATTTTTGAAACATCCAGTCGAACTGCACTTTGAATCATTGAGTTTTTGGCCAGAAGATTGGCGAAATAGGAAAGATCAGTCTGCCCTGTTTCATCCTGTACCAAAAGAAAATAATCCATATTCCTCAGTTCAGGCACCAAATATGCCAATTGCTGGGAAGAATTGAGTGATTTATTTTTCAAAAGTTGAATATAACCGTGCGGTAAAGAAAGGAAATATTGAGAAATTTCAAGATTGGGGGTATTCAAAAACTCAATAAATATTTCTTCTGTACGAACTAGGTTTAATCCAAGAATTTGGTTGATCAACCAAGCCATTTTATAGTCTTTTACCGGGGACACAAGTCCCAGTAATTCAAAATCAAAAGTGGGTTCTATGAGTAATTTGGCCTTCTTCATGGATGAAGGATGGAGATCAAAACAAAGTTAGGGATTAAAATTTAGAGGCAAGAGGCCTCTGCACACTTAAAAATTTACTTGAATCTTTTCTTTGTCAATTAGGCATTAAATATATTTCTTTGCGGAGTGTTATTAACTAAACTGATCAAAAATGTCTGAAATTGCACAAAAAGTAAAGGCCATCATTGTTGACAAACTTGGCGTAGAAGAGTCTGAAGTGACTATGGAAGCTAGCTTCACCAATGATTTGGGCGCTGATTCACTTGACACGGTAGAGTTGATCATGGAATTCGAAAAAGAATTCAACATCTCTATTCCTGACGATCAGGCTGAGCAAATCGGTACTGTGGGACAGGCGATCACGTACCTTGAGGCCAACGTAAAATAATTTCCAATTAAATTCAGCACATGAATTTAAAACGAGTTGTTGTAACGGGAATAGGTGCTCTCACACCAATAGGCAATACCAAAGATGAATTCTGGAAAGGGTTGACTTCTGGTGTGAGCGGCGCTGCGCCTATTACTCGCTTCGACGCTTCACTTTTCAAGACCCAGTTTGCCTGTGAAGTCAAAAACCTCAATGTCGAGGATTTTATTGACAAGAAAGAGGCTAGAAAAATGGATGCTTTCACCCAATATGCGATGATCACCGCTGATGAAGCGATCCTCGATTCGGGTTTAGACTTAGAAAGCATCGATAAATCCAGAGCAGGTGTTATTTGGGGTTCAGGGATTGGAGGTCTTCGGACTTTCCAGGAAGAAGTTACCGAATTTGCAAAAGGTGACGGAACTCCTAGATTCAACCCTTTCTTTATCCCTAAAATGATCGCAGATATTTCTGCGGGATTTATTTCCATTAAATACGGATTTAGAGGTCCAAATTTCGTTACCGTTTCTGCCTGTGCTTCTGCTACCAATGCCCTAATCGATGCATTCAATTACATTCGATTGGGCAAAGCTGATATTTTCATTAGCGGTGGTTCTGAAGCAGCAGTTACTGAAGCGGGTATTGGTGGATTCAATGCCATGAAAGCACTTTCCCAAAGAAATGATTCTCCTGAAACAGCCTCCAGACCTTTTGATAAGGATAGAGATGGATTCGTGTTGGGAGAAGGTGCGGGCGCATTGATTCTTGAAGAGTTAGAGCATGCTAAAGCCAGAGGGGCAAAAATTTATGCCGAATTGGTAGGTGGCGGAATGACAGCTGATGCAAATCACATTACCGCTCCACACCCTGAGGGTCTGGGAGCTAGTAGCGTAATGGAAATTGCATTGGAAGATGCTGGATTGAAGCCTGAGGATATTGACTACATCAATGTACATGGCACTTCCACTCCACTAGGAGATGTGAGTGAGACCAAAGCTATTCAAAAAGTTTTTGGTGAACATGCCTACAAACTCAATATCAGCAGTACCAAATCAATGACAGGTCATTTGCTTGGAGCAGCAGGCGCCATTGAAGCAATTGCTTCGATTCTTGCTATCCAAAATAGCCTAGTTCCTCCTACGATCAATCACTTCACAGATGATGAGGCTTTTGATCCTAGACTTAATCTTACATTTAACAAAGCGCAAGCTAGAGAAATCAACTATGCGCTGAGCAATACCTTTGGATTTGGAGGACATAACTGTTCTGTCATTTTCAAAAAATACAACTGATTAGAGTGAAACTTTTCCATAAACTAGGAATCCACACTCTCTTCTTTAGCTCAAAAGACAAAAGGCTTGCCTCCTCGATCAAAATGATCACGGGACGCAAGCCTTTAAATTTATCTCTTTACCGGCTCGCCCTTACACCGGCAGGATTGAGCGAAGAAAGCCATCAGGGATTCAGAATTTCAAATGAGCGGCTTGAGTTCCTTGGCGACGCAATTCTTGGAGCCGTGATCGCTGAACATCTTTTTAAAAAATTCCCCTTCCGGGATGAAGGTTTTTTGACTGAAACCCGATCTAAACTGGTGAATCGGGAAACCCTCAATTCAATTGGTATAAAAATCGGATTGAAGGATACCCTAGAACTTGTCATTGACAGTAGACAGTTTACCGGGAACAAATCTCTTTATGGAGATATTTTGGAGGCTTTTCTTGGAGCAATCTATCTCGATCGAGGATATCAGTTTTCGAAAAAACTCATCTTGAGCCGAATACTCATTCACATGGATCTGGAAGGGATGATTACCACCGTGTCCAATTACAAAAGTAAAATCATCGAATGGGCACAAAAGGAAAACAAAACGGTTGAATACAAAGTCATCCAAATAAATGGGAATCAGCGATTCAAGGAATTTGTGGTAGAACTTCATGTGGACGAGGAATCAATTTCCTCCGGAAAAGGTCCTACCAAAAAGAAGGCGGAGCAAGATGCATCAAAATACGCCTGTGAAAAACTCGGATTGCTCAATTGATTACCTTTAACTTCGGAAACTACAACTAGCTATGGCTGCCTTAAAAATTGCCTGCGTCACAGTCAATCAAACTCCTTTAGATTGGGAAGGGAATTTCAAAAGAATAACTAATGCAATTGCTGAGGCCAAAAAGAAAAAGGCTGAATTGGTTTGCTTTCCTGAATTGGCAATCACCGGCTATGGTTCTGAAGATCTTTTTTTAAGCTACTGGTATCCACAAAAAGCAGTAGCCCAATTAGCCAAGCTAATTCCTTTTTGCCAAGACATTACGGTGGCCGTTGGTCTTCCCGTCAGGATAAAAGAGAAGGTTTTCAATACGGTTGCCATCATTGAAAATCAAAAATTAATCGGCTTTGTAGCCAAGCAATTCATGGCGATAGATGGAGTTCATTATGAATTCAGATGGTTTACTCCATGGAATGCCCACGAGGTAATTGATTTTGAATTTGAAAACACACTAGTGCCTTTTGGAGATTTGACTTTCCATAAAAATGGAGTCCATTATGGGTTTGAGATCTGCGAAGATGCCTGGAGAGGGCCTGTTCGACCTGGCTATGGCCTCAAGGATAGAAAAGTCGACTTGATTTTTAATCCAAGTGCCTCACATTTTGCGATGAAAAAAACATTGGAGCGAAAAGAATTAATTGAATTCAGTTCCAGGACTTTTGACTGCTATTATGCTTATGTCAATTTATTGGGCAATGAATCCGGCAGGATGATTTTTGACGGGGAAATTCTTTTGGCAAAAGAAGGAAAAACCCTTGGTAGAAATCAGCTACTTTCTTTCAAGGATTTTCAGGTTGTGACTTTTGATCTTGAAAATAAGATTCAGGAATCTGCCCCCATTCAACCTAAAGAATGGGAATTTGTCCAAGCTTCTGCTTTAGGACTTTTTGATTACCTGAGAAAAAGTAAAAGCAAAGGCTTTGTTCTTTCTCTTTCTGGAGGAGCGGACTCTTCTACCATAGCTGTTTTGGTTGCTGAAATGGTCAAAAAAGGAATTGAAGAATTGGGCTTGGATACTTTTCTTGAAAAATTGAATCTCAAGTTTATTCCAAAAACTTCCTATCCTGAAAAAGAGATTGTTGGAGAACTTCTGACTACTGCCTATCAGGGTACCAAGAATTCTTCTGAAGACACCTTTCAATCTGCCAAAAAATTAGCAGAAAGCTTGGGAGCGAAATTCTATTCTTGGACCATAGACGAGGAAGTAAATTCCTACACCCAAAAAATTGAAAAGGCAATTGGAAGAAAACTGACTTGGGAGCAGGATGACATTACCTTGCAGAATATCCAAGCGAGAAGTAGATCCCCGATCATTTGGATGCTAGCCAATTTGAATAATGCCCTTTTATTGAGTACTTCCAATAGAAGTGAGGGTGATGTTGGCTATGCCACCATGGATGGGGATACCAGTGGAAGCATCTCTCCTATTGCGGCCGTTGACAAATATTTCATTTTGCATTGGCTACAGTGGGCTGAAAAAAATCTAAACCGACCGGGACTTTCTTACGTCAATTCCCTTACTCCAACAGCAGAGCTTCGCCCTTTGGAAAGAACGCAAACAGACGAAAAAGACTTAATGCCTTATTCAGTGATTGTTGAAATTGAACGATTGGCAATCCGGGATAGAAGATCACCAATGGATATTTTCCTTCTCTTGAAAGAAGAAATTGAACTGGAAGAATCCGTTTTGAAAGAATACATTAAAAAATTCTTCCGACTTTGGTCCCGAAACCAATGGAAAAGAGAAAGGCTGGCCCCTTCTTTCCACTTGGATGAATTTAACGTAGACCCAAAAACCTGGTATAGATTCCCGATTCTTTCGGGTGGTTTTGAGGAGGAATTGAAACAATTAGATCAAATCAATTGAAAATTATGCTTGATACTATACTTAGTTACGTAGTCTGGGATCCAAACCAAGCCGTTTTTTCCGGTTTTGAAAGACTCAGGTGGTACAGTTTATGTTTCGCCTTGGGCTTCATCATTTCTCAGCAGATTATGGTCTACTTTTTCAGAAAGGAAGGTCAAAATGAACAGCTGGTTGATAAGCTGACGATCTACATGGTTTTGGCAACCATCATTGGAGCAAGATTAGGTCATGTTTTATTTTACGAGCCCGAAAAATACCTGAGCAATCCAATCGATATCCTAAAAGTATGGGAAGGCGGATTAGCTTCTCATGGTGCTGCTATCGCAATCCTTTTTGCACTTTGGATTTATTCCAAAAGAACTCCTGGTCAAAGCTACCTTTGGGTGGTAGACAGAATCGTCATTGTGACTGCCATGACTGGAGCGCTTATCCGATTTGGAAACTTAATGAATTCAGAAATTGGAGGAAAGGACACTGGAACCGATTATGGCTTTGTCTATGCAAGAGATACCGAGGAAATTTTGGAATCCCTCAAGGTGCCCATTGAATCAATCGATGCCTATAAACCAGTTGATAGAGCTAGTGAATTACAGGGTAATGGAATTGTCCCGGTAAATTTTGAACTGGTAATTACCAAAGGCAATTTCACCAAGGAAACGCTAAGCGACATCCTTGCCCAAGATGTAAAATACGCCCTTACGAGATTTAATTCCTCCAAAGAATATCTAGCAGAGCCTGTTGAAACTCCTTTGGATTTTGAAATTAAAGAACAGCAAAATAGTTATCTGGTAACGATTAAAACTTTTGGCCGTACCAAATACCCCACTCAAATCTATGAGTCAATTTCTTACTTCATCATCTTCCTGATCCTATTGGGCCTTTGGTCAAAGTATAAATCCAGACTTCCCGATGGCCTTTTGCTGGGACTTTTCTTGATATCCGTATTCGGAATGAGATTTATATGGGAATACTTCAAGGCGGTCCAAGTAGATTTTGAAGCAGATATGCAATTCAACATGGGACAGATTCTGAGCGTACCACTGGTGCTAATCGGAGTAATTCTAATTATCAGGGCTTTGAAAAACGGATTGAAGCCCGAAAAAATTTAAGGAACAGGATCATGGCCATGTCCTCCCCAAGGATGACATCGGCCGATTCTTTTCATTCCCATCCAACCACCTCGGAAGACCCCATGTTTCAGGATAGCGTCCTTCATATAATGGCTGCATGTTGGCGTATATCTGCAGCTTGAAGGAAACAAGGGAGAGATGAGATATTGATAGACCAGAACGGGAAATATCGCTATCTTTCTGAGGATAGTTTTAACCATCGTTAAGCAAAACCTTTTTTATTGGCTGTTTGGTTAACCAAATATATTGAAAGAGAATTCCATTGCGCGCTTTACTTATTTACATATTCTGTATTCTATTTTTGGGAGTTTCCCTGCCTACTCACCCAAGTCAGGCTCAGGATACCAGCTATGCACCTGCAGAATCCTCCACACCAGAGCGAATAAAGGTTAACAACATTTTCATTATAGGAAATCAAAAAACCCAGAAGAATATCATCCTCAGGGAATTGGATTTCACTACCGATTACTATTACGACTGGGAAACTTTTATGGGAATCCTGAAAGCAGACCAGCAGAAAATCTATAATCTCAGGCTTTTCACAGAAGTAGAAATTACTCCACTGATCACCGGTCCAGAAGAGGTTGAAGTCCTGATTTCGGTAAAAGAAAGATGGTATATCCTCCCTTCTGTGATTTTCCAGTTAGCTGACCGAAACTTCGCAGAATGGTGGACAAATCAAGGCCGGGATTTTTCAAGGGTAAATTATGGCGTGCGAGTCACACATTCCAATGTGGGAGGCAGAAATGAGAAACTGAGGTTTTTAGCACAATTTGGTTTCACAAAAGCTTTCGATATTCTTTATTCCAAGCCTTATATCGATAAAAACCAAAAACATGGATTGGCTTTTCAGCTCTCGTATGCAGATCAAAAGACTATCCCTATTGAATCCGAATTTAACAAACAGGTATTCTTTACTAATGAAACCGAAAGCATCCTAAGGAGGACTTTTTCAACTGCACTTCGCTATACCTATAGAAGAACGTTTTACAATTTTCACTTTGTCACTCTTGGATATAACAGGACTTGGGTAAGTGATGACGTATTTCAGGAAAATCCAATCTACTTCCAGCATGATGGGAATTATTTAAGATACCTGTACCTGCAATATTCTTTCCGGCACGACCGAAGAGATAATGTGGCGTACGCAACTGACGGGGAATTGCTCCAACTTACGGGGACCAAGTATGGGCTATTTTTTACCGATGAATTAGACGAAGTAGAAATCAACATAGTGGCCAATAAGTATATTCCCATCAGTGATAAATTCCATTATGCAGGAGGGCTTACCGCAGCTTGGTTTTTGAGTGATCTTCAGCCCTATACACTTGTTAGAGGAATTGGGTATAACCCAAATTTCATCAGAGGCTATGAATTGAATGTAATAGAAGGGCAGCAATTGTATGTACAGAAAAACAGTTTGAGGTTCAAATTTTTAGATGTCGCCTTTGACTTATCCAGTTATCTTCCCGTTGAGCAATTCAGCACCCTTCCTTTCAAAATGTACCTAAGCGCCAACTTTGACCATGGATTTGTGACAGACCGAAACAACATCCCTGAAAATGCCAGACTTACCAATAAGTACCTTTTTGGCTATGGAGCAGGAATTGATATCGTTGGATTTTACGATGCAGTACTCCGCTTTGAATACTCTTTAAATAATCAGGGAGAAGGTAATATCTTCTTCAATTTTAAAGCTCCTTTCTAAAAAGTTTTCAAACTTGATTTTCATTTTTTAACTAACTTAGGTTCAGACTTTTCTGAATCCCATGAAGCCATTTCTATTTTTATGCTTCTGGGTCTTTTTGGCTATTTCTTCTTTTTCCCAAACTGACCCACTTACCCAGGCTCAAGGCGCCAGAAGCCAAGGCATGGGAAATTTAAAAACCAATCTCCCAGACGCCTGGACCATCTTCAATAATGTAGGCGCCTTGGACAGAATAAAATCGGCTCAAATCACATCGGGTTTTGATAGCAGATTCGGTCTGAAAGAACTCAGCACCTTTAGCCTAGCAGGTGCATTTCAAGAAGATTGGGGAACATTTGGATTTGGAATTAGCCGATTTGGTGGAGAGCTTTTTAATCAGCATCTGATGGGATTGGGCTTCTCCAATACAATGGGAATTGTCAGCCTGGGCGCAAAAATCGAATGGTTTCAAACCCAAATTGAAGGATTCGGGACGGGAAATTCCTTTTTGTTTTCCTTTGGCGGAGTGGCAGAATTGGGACCAAAGACTTTTTTTGGAGCCAATTTTTCCAATATCAATCGAGCCAGATTCAGCAAAAACACGGATCAAAGAATCCCAACTTTTATTGAAATGGGGATTACCTATCTCCCTTCAGAAAACATTTCCCTTTATTCCGAAATAGAAAAAGAGGTGGATTCCAAGGCCATTTTTAAAGTTGGACTGGAATACAAATTAAAAGAATGGATTTGCTTGCGAACTGGAATTTCTTCGGCTCCGAATAGATTGAATTTTGGATTAGGCTTTAGAAAGGAAAGGTTCGGATTTGACTATGCTTTTGGCCAAAATTCCATTCTGGGAACTTCACATCATTTGAGTCTAGGACTTTTTTTCAGTGAAAAATGAAATCTTGGTTCTTTATTTTTTTCCTCCTTTTTGGATTCACTTCTTGGGCACAAACCCCAAAAAAACCCGCCGTGGATCTGGAGTCCTTTATTGAGAGACTTTTTCCAATCCAAGAAGAAGACATTGATTATGAGGCTATTTATGAGCAGCTTTTCCAACTTTATCAAAATCCCATAAATTTGAACAAGGCCGATCTGGAAGTACTTCAAGCGAGTTATTTACTCACGCCCAATCAAATCAATCAGCTCGTTAAGTATCGTTATGAATTCGGAGATTTTTTGAGTCTTTATGAATTACAGGCAATCCCGGACTTTGACCTAACAACCATCGAAAACCTTATCCCTTTCGTGACTTTGGACGAAATACCCAATAAACCCAAACCATTTCTCCAAAGGATTAAGGAAGAGGAAAATGCCTACCTACTTCTTCGGCATAAGAGAACTTGGGAACAAAGGAAGGGCTATACAGCACCTGACACCAGTTCGACTGGAAAATTAAGCACAAGGTATTTGGGCGACCCTAATGAGATTTATCTCCGGTTTCGGATCCAGCATTCCCGGGATTTCAGTTTGGGAATGACCTTGGAAAAAGATCCCGGGGAACAATTCATTTGGGATCAAAAAACCAAAAGATATGGCTTCAATTTTCTTTCATTTCACCTTACCAAATATCAATTGGGAAATTGGAAAACCATTGCTTTGGGGGATTTTCAGGCAAGTTTTGGGCAGGGATTAGTTTTTGGAGCTGGGTATACTGTAGGAAAAGGTGCTGAAACAGTTCCAACGGTTAGAAGAAGCAGCATTGGGATTTTACCCTACACCGCTGCTTTGGAATATGGCTTTTTCAGAGGAATTGGTGTGACCCGAAAAATCAGAAATTGGCAAGTTACCTTGATAGGATCCAGAGTCCCTAGAGATGGGAGAATTAGCTCAAGCCTGGATTCTTTGGAATCCAATCAGGATATTTTGACCTCAATCTCCCAAACAGGACTTCACAGAACCCCAAGCGAATTATCTACCAAAGGCCAGCTCAACGAATCAAATCTGGGTGGAAATATTCAATTTTCTTCGCCTTCAGGAAGATGGATGGCCGGAGCAAATTTCCTTCATACCTCGTTTAGCATTCCTTGGGTGAGGACTCCCAGTGTTTATAATCAATTCGAATTTTCAGGAAAATCGAATCAGGTCGGAAGTGCCTATTTCAACTACAACTGGAAAAACTTTTTCTTCTTTGGAGAATCAGCGATATCAGCAAGCAAAGGAACAGGTACTGTTTTGGGATTAGTTTCAAGCCTTAGCAAGCAGGTTGATTTTTCCATGCTATGGAGAAATTATTCCAAAGACTTCCATAGCTTCTACTCTTCAGGATTTGCTGAAAATACCCGCCCAATCAATGAAAAAGGGCTTTATATGGGAATTCAGATCAAACCCAATCCCACATGGAAAGTCAATGCTTACTACGATGCCTTTTCTTTTCCTTGGTTAAAATACCGCGTATATGCCCCATCCAAAGGATTCGAATGGCTAGGACGTCTTACTTATCAGCCCCGAAGAAATTTCATTGCCTTTGTACAACTTAGGCAGGAGGAAAAAGCGAGAAACCTTTCCGATTCAGGAGAGCCGCAACTCACTTATCAGATTTTACCAATTAGAAAAACAAATGGTCTGATCAGTTTAGAAAATCAATTGACCAAACAAATCTTCATTAGATCTAGAATTCTATGGAGTCAAGTTGAAATTCAAAATCAAAAAACTTCTGGAATCATGATTTACCAAGATGTTCAGGTTGAGAAAGGTAAATGGAGATGGACTGGAAGAATAGGACTTTTCGATTCGGAAACTTATGACAATAGACTCTATGCCTTTGAAAACAATGTGCTTTGGACTTTTTCTATTCCTGCATTCTCAGGCAGAGGAATTCGGTACTACCTTCTAGCCCAGCGACAGATTGGGAATAGAATGACTGTTTATTTTAGATTTTCAAGAACGTCCTATACAGACAGGGAAACTGTAAGTTCGGGTCTGCAGGAAATAAATGTTCCACACCAAAGTGATACTGCTTTTCTGATCAGGTATGCTTTGAAATGAATTTTTCCATTAATGGTGTTCCAGACCAAATCGAATTTGGTAATTTGTGGTCAAACCAAAACACCTTATGAGAAAAACATCCTTGATCTTAAGCTTTTTGTTTTTTTGGACGATTTCAGGTTTTATTCAAGCCCAGGATTTTACCAAAATGAGCAAAAAAGAAGGTTTTGTCCCTTTTTATTTAGATGAAGAGAAAGGCAAAATCTATTTGGAAATCCCCTTTTTAGATAAAGAATTCCTCTATGTAAATGCACTAACCGCTGGAGTTGGCTCAAATGACATCGGACTTGACCGAGGACAATTGGGCGATGACCGAGTGGTAGAATTCAGAAAAACTGGAAACAAGATTCTTCTTGTGCATAAAAATTATGGTTTCAGGGCTTACACAGACAATCCCTATGAAGCCAAATCCATCAAAGATGCTTTTGCAGAATCTGCCCTTTGGGGATTTGAAATTGTAAAGACTGAAGGAGATAAAGTAATCGTAGACGGGACCAACTTTTTCCTCCAGGATGCTCATGGAGTAAGCGAATCTCTTTCTCGAAGTAGACAGGGAACTTATCGGGTGGACGCTAGCCGATCAGGTTTGTATTATGAAACCACCAAGAACTTTCCAAAAAACACTGAAGTTGAAGCAACTATTACTCTAACCGGAACAGGCGCAGGAGGCTATTTGAGATCGGTTACCCCTACTCCTGAAGCGGTAACGGTAAGGATGAGACATTCCTTCATTGAACTTCCTGATCTCTACGCCAAAAGAGAATTTGACCCTAGAGCGGGATTCTTCTTCATCAGCTACCAGGATTATACCACCCCAATTGATGAGCCTTTAGTGAAGCGATTCATTTCCAGACATAGATTGGAGAAAAAAGATCCCAATGCTGCTGTATCTGAGGTAGTGGAACCAATTGTTTATTACTTGGACCGAGGAACTCCTGAGCCAGTGGCTTCAGCTTTGATTGAAGGTGGAAACTGGTGGGCTCAAGCTTTTGAAGCAGCAGGTTTCAAAAATGCTTTCCGGGTTGAATTAGCTCCAGAAGGAATGGACTTGATGGATATCCGCTACAATGTGATTCAGTGGGTTCATAGATCTACCCGTGGCTGGTCTTATGGTTCTAGCGTTAGAGACCCAAGAACAGGTGAAATTATCAAAGGTCAGGTTTCTTTAGGCTCCTTGAGAGTTCGTCAGGATTACCTCATTGCCCAAGGTTTAATTCAACCTTTTGAAGAGGGAAAACCAGTAGATCCAAGAATGATGGAATTGGCAATTACTAGACTAAAGCAGCTTTCAGCCCATGAAATTGGCCATACCATTGGATTGGCTCACAGCTATGCAACTTCTGCTTCTGGAAGATCTTCTGTAATGGATTACCCGCATCATTTGATTACCGAAGATGCAAATGGGAATTTAGACTTTGGACAATCCTATGACTTAGGAATTGGCGATTGGGATAAATGGGCGATTACTTATGGCTACGGAACTCCAGCACCTGGACAATCTGAACAGGAGTTTTTAGAAAAAACATTGAGGGATACCTATTCAGCAGGATTTGAATTCATTACTGATTCAGATTCCAGAAATCCTAGTGGAGTGCATCCTCGCTCCCATCTTTGGGACAATGGAGCTTCCGCTTCTGCAGAATTGATGAGATTGCTCAAACTGAGAGAAAACCGAATGAAAACTTTCGGTTTAAATGCTATCAAAACCGGAGAGCCTCAAGCCTTGTTAGAAGAAGTTTTTGTTCCCCTATACCTGATGCATCGCTATCAGTTGGAAGCTACCTCAAAGTTGATTGGTGGCTTGGACTTCACTTATAAAGTAAAAGGAGACAACCAGCCTAACCAAAAATGGATTGCTGCTAAAGATCAGAATGATGCTCTTTCTGCTCTTTTGACAACTATTTCTCCTTCTCAGTTAGAGGTTCCTTCCCATATTTTAGCTTTAATTCCTCCAAGACCTTATGGGTATGGCAAAACTAGGGAGACCTTCCCTTCCAGAACTGGACCTGTCTTCGACCCGATTGCTCCTGCTGAAAATGTGGTAGAAACCACCTTCAGTTTCTTGCTGGAGTCCGGAAGAGCAAATAGAATCTACCTCCAAAACTTACAGGACAATTCCCTTCCAAGCTTTGAAGCTGTCTTGACCAAGGTTAAGGATCAGGTATTTTCCAATACTGTTCCTTCAGGACTACAGAGTGAAATCAAAATGATGACAGAATCCAAGTATGTGGATCATCTGATTGATTTGTCCAAAAATGCAAATGCAAGCCAAACTGTAAGGGCTTTGGCTAGAAAACATCTAAGCCAATTGGCTGGAATGTCAGGATCTGGCTCATCAACTCTTCAAGCCCATAGAGAATACTTGGCCAAAAAAATCAATAGCTATCTAAATTTACCTGAAGAACTCACCCCTCAATCTACATTGAGTGTGCCTGATGGAGCACCGATTGGAATGGAAAGCATGAGTTGCGATTTCGACTATTAAAATCCATAAAAAACCCGGCCTAAGGCTGGGTTTTTCTTTTTCTATCAAAATTTCTTCTTATTCAAAATCGAACCTTTGTGTATTTTGGCTCTAAAGCATTCGCTTTCATGATTTTATTTTATAATTTCTACCTTTCATAATATTTATAAAACACACTAATTTTCAACTTTTAACTTTTTGACTATGGCCGATACCAAAAAAAGATGCTTCGTGGTGATGGGCTTTGGAACCAAAACCGACTACATCAACGGAAGGAAGCTTGACCTCAACAAATCTTACAGACTCCTGATCAAGCCTGTAGTTGAAGCCAAAGGAGTGGAATGCGTCCGAGCCGACGAAATCACCCATTCGGGTTCCATAGATGTACAGATGTATCGGGAATTACTTCAAGCAGATTTAGTGATTGCTGATTTATCTACTTTGAATGCGAATGCATTGTATGAATTAGGTATACGACATGCTTTGAGACCTTTCACCACCATAGTCATCTCTGAAAATAAATTGATGTACCCCTTTGACCTGAATCATATTGTGATCCACAGTTACCAGCATTTGGGGGATGCTATCGATTATGAGGAAGTGGAAAGATTCAGGGCAGCCTTGGGAAATGTAATTCAAACAGTTTTGGATAAAAAAGAACCGGACAGCCCAGTTTATACTTATTTGAATTCTCTTATCCCGCCAAAACTTCAGGCTGAGATTGAAAAGGCTGTAGAAAGCCAAGAGAAAAAACCTACTTCTCCTGAAATCGGAAAAGCTCTTTCCTTAATTATTCAGGAAGCAGAAGATGCGATTGAAACCAAGGAGTTTTTGAAGGCAAAAGGATTATTCCAATCTGCACTTTTATTATCTGGACAAAAAGACACCTATCTGATTCACCGCCTGGCTTTTGTTACTTACAAAGCTGCTCATCCTGATCTGGTTACTTCCCTTTATGAGTCTTTGGCTCTATTGGAATCCATCAATCTGGCCCATACGAATGACCCGGAAACCGTTTCCTCTGCTGGAGCAGTAAAGAAAAAACTTTACGAATGCGGTGAAGGAGCAAACCATTTGGAAGATTCCATTCTATACTACCAAAGAAGTTACTATTTGTTGAATAACCGGTACAATGGAATCAACCTGGCGCTAACATTAGTATATCATGCTACCTCTCCTTTGGTTCAAAATGAACAGGAAAGGATCGCAGACTTAGTTTTCGCACGAAGAACCTGGACAAGAGTTTTATACCTCTGCGATCGAGATTGGAAGTTGATCATTGAAAAAGAAAAGAATGACCAAGACTTGATCAATGACGGAACTAAAGACGGTCAGGAATTGCAAGAATATTACAATGCCCAGAAGTACTGGATATTAGTCAATCGTGCTGAAGCCTCATTTGGTTTGGGAGATTTTGCCACCTATCAATTAAGTGTTGAAGAATCCCAAAAAGTAAAGTTTCATCTCTGGCAATTGGAAAGCTTTACTGAACAAATTGGTAAATTGAAGGCCGAAATGAAAAAAATCGGGCATCTGATTGAGCCCAAATGGGAATTCCCAGAATAAATCACCACAAGCATTACAAACCTTATGATTAACCCACTTTTAGCAGAATTTGCTACACCTTTTCATACCCCTCCTTTTCAAGAAATTAAACCCGAACATTTCCTTCCAGCCATCAAGGAATCCATATTGGAGGCTAAAAAAGAAATTGAGAAAATCAAAGCCCAGCCCCTCCCCACTTTCCAAAATACAATTGAGGCCTTGGATCAATCAGGGAAAAAGCTTGGGGCTATATCAGCTATTTTCTTCAATCTGAATTCAGCGGAAACCAACGATGAAATTCAAAAACTAGCTAGAGAAATTTCTCCTCTTCTGACTGAGCATTCCAATGACATCTTATTGGATAAGGAGCTTTTCCAGCGGGTAGCTCAATTAAAGCAGGAGATTGATTTAAAATCTCTTTCACCCGAGCAGGTTACACTTTTAGACAAGACTTACAAGGCCTTTGTCCGAAATGGTGCTAATCTATCTCCAGAACAAGCAAATAAACTCAGAAAAATTGATCAGGAATTAGCTCAATTAAGTCTCAAGTTTGGAGAAAATGTCCTGGCAGAGACCAATAAGTTTGTACACTTTGTGGAAAAGGAAACCGATATAGACGGGCTGCCTGAAGGTGCCAAGGAAGCCGCTGCCTTGGTAGCAGAAGAAAAAGGACAGCCTGGCAAATGGGCTTTTACCTTGGATTACCCGAGTTATATCCCCGCTATGACTTATGCAAAAAATAGAGAATTGCGGAAGTCATTGTTCATGGCCTTCAACACCAAGTCTTCCAAAGGTGACGAATTGGATAACCAAGAAATCATTAAATCCATCCTAAACCTAAGACATCAACGGGCCAATCTGCTGGGATACGCAAGCCACGCTGCCTTTGTTCTTGAGGAAAGAATGGCGAAAAGTCCTGAGGCGGTGATGAAGTTTTTGGAATCCCTTCTGGAAAAAGCAAAGCCAAAAGGAAAAGCTGATGTGGAGGAAGTAAAAGCCTACGCCCAAAAAATGGATGGGCTTAACGATCTTGAAAAATGGGATTTTGCCTATTATTCTGAATTACTGAAAAAGGAAAAGTATGAGCTGGATGACGAGCTCCTTCGCCCCTATTTTCAGTTGGAGAAAGTCATCGATGGAGTATTTCTGACTTCAGAAAAATTGTACGGACTGACTTTTGAAAAAAACTCCTCCATTCCTGTTTATCACCCAGATGTTACTGCTTATGAAGTAAAAGATAGAAATGGAAAGCATTTGGCGGTATTTTATGCGGACTTTTTCCCAAGGGCTGGAAAAAGAAATGGGGCTTGGATGACCTCATTCAAAGGGCAGTTTAAAGAAAATGAAACCGACAGCCGACCTCAAATCAGCATTGTCTGCAATTTTACCAAACCTACTAAAACCAAGCCCAGCCTTTTAACTTTCAACGAGGTCACCACCTTGTTCCACGAATTTGGCCATGCACTTCACGGCATGCTTGCAAGAGGAACCTATGAGAGTCTCTCCGGAACTAGCGTGTACTGGGACTTCGTGGAGCTTCCTTCCCAGATCTTTGAAAACTGGTGTTACGAAAAAGAATGCCTGGACCTCTTTGCCAGACATTACCAAACCAATGAGGCTATTCCGGTGGAATTGATTGAGAAAATCAAAAAGGCAGCAAACTTCCAACAAGGGTATCTAACTGTAAGACAGCTGAGTTTTGGACTTTTGGATATGGCTTACCATAGTCAAAATCCATCAGGGATTCAAAATTTAAAGGATTTTGAATCCAAGGTAATGGAAAAAACCGACTTGCTTCCTAAGGTTCCCGAAGCTATGGTTAGCACTAGTTTTTCCCATATTTTCCAGGGAGGATATTCTTCAGGCTATTACAGCTACAAATGGGCTGAAGTTTTGGATGCAGATGCATTTGAATTATTTCAGGAAATGGGAATTTTTGATCCGGTCACGGCAAGATCTTTTGAGGAGAACATCCTTTCCGCGGGAGGCTCAGAACATCCCATTGAATTATTCAGAAAATTCAGGGGAAGAGATCCAAAACCAGATGCATTATTGAAAAGATCTGGACTAGTAAGTCAATAATTGGAATTCATTTTCAGAACCTATATCTTCTGCAAGAATCAAAAGAAAAAGCATGCGGGCCCACAACTTCTACCTTCCACCCTATCTCAAGGCATTGACAGTAATGTTGTTCATTATTGTTTTGGTCTTTTTCCTAATAGTTGGAAAAGGTCTCCTTGTCCCTATTTTCATGGGTGGTTTTTTTGCCATACTGTTTACACCCCTAAGTAATTTTTTGGAAAAGCATAAGTTCCCTCGGACACTTGCCTGTTTCATTTCACTTTTGCTAATGACTGCCTTAGTTGTTGGTCTAATCAGTTTTGTGATCAGCAATGTGGTGAGTTTTACAAAAGATTTTACAAACGTGACTGATAGGTTGGTCGGCGTGGCAGGAGAAATAGACCAATGGACATTAAGTAAATTTGGAATCAATGAGAACCTTGAAGATAAAATAGATTCTAATGCACTTATCGAATACCTCAATCAAAACAGTAAAAGTATAACTGCCTTTGCCCTGAATGCAATCGGATCAATATCCGGGCTTGTTTTGATTCCGATATTCATGTTTTTCTTACTCCTTTACAGAGATCATTTGACAAAAATGATGGTCATGATTTACCGCGAAAAAGACCCGGTATTGGTTAAAATGAGAATTTCCAGCTTGAGGAAATTAATTCAAAGCTATATAGTAGGAGTAGGGAAAGTAATGATCATCCTTGCCATTTTGAATATCACGGCCTATTCCTTAATTGGAATCAAGCATGCCATTTTCTTCGGAATCATTGGAGCGATTCTAAATATTATACCGTATATCGGACCATTGATCGGGGTATCCTTACCTGTCATCTATTCTTTCCTTACCATGGATAGTATTTTGTATCCGGTTTTGGTTTTAGGTGCCTACCAGATAATTCAATTCTTGGAAGGAAATTTCCTTACTCCAAAAATTGTTGGAGGAAATGTGAATTTGAATGCCTTCATCACTTTTTTGGGATTATTGGTGGGTGGATCAATTTGGGGAATTGCAGGGATGATTTTGGTAATCCCAACATTAGCTATTCTTCGAGAAATTTTCGATTTATCCGAACACACCAAACCTTTTGCCTTACTTTTGGGTGAAGAAAAAGAGGATATAAAGTACCTGCCCGAAGATGAGAATACTGAATAGCGTTTTAACCATTTTACTTTTTGCCCTGATATCCACGAGTTGTGACAGCCTAGAGGATAAAAAGGGAAGATTCCTATTGAAAGGGAATGAAAAAATGGAGGAAAATGACCCAAAAACCGCCTTGGAGTTTTATCAGGAAGCAATTGCTTTAGATTCTACTTTTTCTGATGCCTATTACAACAAAGCACTTGCTCATCTTCGATTAAATCAATTGGAGGAAGCAATTGGCGATTTCTCAAAGGCCATCCAATTCAATCCTACCTATTTTGACGCCATTTTTCAAAGAGGCTTGACCTATTTGGATAATGGGGAATTTTACAAAGCCCGAGAAGATGGGGATCGATTGGTAAATCTTGATAATACTAATTGGCAATCCTTTTTCTTGGTGGGGCTGACTCAAGAAAAGTTGGAGAATTTTGATGCTTCTTTGGAGGCATTCGAAAAAGCAATCCAATTAGAGCCTGGAAACTCAGATCTATTGGTCAATAAGGCTACGATTTTGTTTTATCAGAAAGAGTTAGCTCAAGCAAAGGCAGAATTGGAAAAGGCAGAAGCTATCAATCCTTCCGAACCCAATTTATTCAATCTGAGATCAATGATTCTTTTTGAAGAAAAGGAATATCAAAAAGCTCTTGATGCTGTTGAAAAAGCCATCACTTTGGATAATCGCCAAGCCTATTTCTATAACAACAAAGGGCTTTATCTTTTATTCCTAAATAAGTTGGACGAGGGATTGGAATTTATCAACCAAAGTATCCAAATGAATCCTAAAAATCCGTTTGCATTACGGAACAAAGGGATTTACTATGTTTTAAAAGGAGACAAGGTTTCGGCTTTACAGTACTTACCTGAACTGGCAAAAAATTATCCTGAAATGGACTTGGTCCAGGAATATTTAGCAAAGGCTCAAGACCTTTGATTTTTCTCACTGATTACTTCTTTGATTCTCTTCAGTAATTCTGCTGCGTCGATAGGTTTTGCCACAAAGCCATCAAAACCACATTCTTGGATTTTTTCCATGATTTCCAGCTTCGCAGCGGCAGTCAAAGCGATTACGGGTCTATCAGAGAATTTCTTAATGGCAACAGTTGCCTCAAAACCATCCATTTCAGGCATCTGAATATCCATCAGTATACAATCGTAGTTTCTATTTTTGGCAGCTTCCACAGCTTCCAAACCATTAACAGCCCGATCAAAGGTATAGCCCCACTTTTTGATGATTTTTCCGAGTACCAAGGCATTTACGTCATTATCCTCGGCCATCAATAAATGTAATCCTTCATAGGATGGAGAAGAACTAGAGATTTCAGCAGGAGTTTTTTGTTCTTCTTGAGCAACTTCGAATTCAAGTTCGAAATAAAACTTACTGCCCTTACCAACCTCGGATTCCAAAGCGATATTACCGCCCATCAATCCCAAAAGTTTACGGGTAATGGACAATCCCAATCCAGTGCCTCCGTATTTGGTACTGAAGGTTGGTCTTACCTGGTCAAAGTCATTAAAGATCTTTTCTTGATTTTCTGGAGCGATTCCGATTCCGGTGTCTTTTACCTCGAAATAAACCTTGATTTTATTTTTAGACTGTGCGACCAATTCTACCTTGATATCTACATTTCCCTTATTTGTAAACTTCAGGGCATTGGTAATCAAATTATTTAGGACTTGTGAAAGTCTTGTTTTATCCCCTTTTACAAAGGTATTTAGTCCCTCAGACACATGAAGCTCAAGTATGTTTTGGCTATCCTTCGCATGGAATGAAAGTCCTTTTACAATTTGATCCAGAAGATCTTGAAGGTTGAAAGGATTTTTCTCAATGGTCAACTTCCCTGCTTCTATCTTCTGGAAATCCAATAGATCATTGATCATGATGATCAAATTGTCCACTGCAAAGTTGATGGTGGTTAATGCAGTCTTTTGGTTTTCAGTTGGATTTTCCTGGAAAAGAGAATAGACAGAACCAGAGATCGCATTCAAAGGCGTTCTCAATTCATGAGAAATCATGGACAAGAAATCCGATTTGATCTGATTGGCCTTCTCCGCAGTTTTCCTAGCCTCATCAAGCTTAGTTTCAAATTCTTTTTGCTTGGTGATGTCTGTGAGGTAACCATACCATACCATATCTCCATTTTCCAATGATTGAGGTCTCGCTGCACCCAATACCCAACGATACGGTTGATCAGGATTTCCCGACTTCACTCTAAACTGACATTGCCAAGGTTCAAGTTTTCTTGCAGAGGCTACGGAGCTCATGATCACCTGTGGAAGATCCTGAGGATGAACTTTGGAAATTGCTACTGAAATGTCCTTAAACTCCAAGATTTCTTCCTGGCTCAAACCTAACACAGAATTAATCCCCTTTGAAAGGAAGGAGAAATTCATTTGTCCCTCTGAATTCAATACCAATTGGTATAGTCCCCCAGGAACTTGTTCAGTAAGGTTCATTAAAAAGTCTCCACTTTCCTCTAGGGTTTTCTCAAGAATTATCCTTTCAGAAATATTTCTAAAGGAAATCACTACAAAATTATCCCCGTCAACTGTGGATTTTTTTGTGGCTACCTCAAGCGTAAGTTGCTTGCCCTTTTCATTGATTAACAATGTCGAAAACCGGGTAACAAATTTTTCCTGACCGTATGCTTTTACCCAATCAGTCCAGTTTTCCCCCTCTTCAAAAAATACATTTAAGTCTGATAAATGAGCTAAGCTTTCCAATTTTTCAAGGCCAAAAAGCTCTAATGCCTCCTTGTTGGAGAACATGATATTCCCCTCTTCATCGACAACCACCATGGCTTCTGGACTTTCGAGCCATAGTGATTTGTGGAGCTTAATTTCTTTGGAAAGTTTAATGAAGCTGGAATTCTCCGAAAATATTCCAATGTACTTATTAGGTTCCAGGGAAGATTTAAATCCAGAAATTTCAATTGTGCAACCACCTTTGAATTGAATTTTTTCTGAAAACCCTGATTCTAAATCCGTCGATTTCTTAAGTAAATTCTCAAGAGAATTGGTAAGCTCAGTAGTCAATGCCTCTTGAGATAATCCTGATTGATTATAGAAATCCTGAGAAACCTGGTTAGGATTCTCAAGCTCAAATTCTTTTCTAACAGCGTAAAAATTCCATTTTATTGGAGCCGAAGAATTTTTTGAACTTGTTAATAGATTTTCTCTTTTAGCAAATTCTGATTGTTCTTTAAGTTTTTGAGTGACATCTCTTGCGATCACAAAAAAGACTTCTAATTCAAATCGAATGGAACATTCCAAGGATTTGTATTCTCCGGACTTTGATTTAAATCGAATCGTATGGATGACATTTCTTTGGTTCTCCTTTAAAGATTTCCAGAGATGCTGGATTTCAGGAAGATCCTCATCAGAAATAAATGGACAAAGATTCGTGTTTAAAATTTCCTCTGGAGAATATCCTAAAACTGGAGAAACCAGTGGGTTTACATAAGTCAAACAATCATTCTTACCGATTGCAATTAAATCCAATTCGGACGTGAAAAACTTATACGCCTCCTTTTTAGAAGGAAGTCCATGAGTTTTTACCTCTTTACCTTTATAAAAAAGATAATAATTAGACCCACTTTCTTGCGGAAGTTCCAATTGAAAGGAATAGTCCTTATTCTCATGAGTTAGGATTAATTCCTCTTTGAAAATGTAGGAGGTAATATCTAGGCCTAGACCTACGAGGGTTCTTTCCTTTAGATTATCCCCAATTTGATTTTCAAAAGACTCATTGCCATAAAAAATAGAATACGGATAGGTATCATCAGCCAGAAATACCATTTCTGAAGATTCATAAATGATCTTTTTGAAAGTGCTATTGATCCCCCTATCCTGCATTAAAAACTTATTAGCTGAGTGATTTTGGCTTATGAATTGTATTTTTCAAATAATATGCGGTAAACATACAGCAAATTGTATTTCATAGCAAATTTTTTACGTTTCAAAAATTGATTTTTACATCAGAAATTATAGAAATAGCTGATTTTTGCCCATAAACGGGTACGAAATCCGTCTTGGATATATCCATCAGTTCTATAATCGATTCCCCACTCCATTCTTTCTTTTCTGCTAAAAAATTTACCTAGGGAGGTAACCAGCCGGTTTTCAATTTCAAAATCCCCGCCTTTTTGGCTAAAAATAGACTCTGCTGAACCCAAAAAATAAAATTCTCCCGGATCAAGTTCAGCTCCTTGAAGGGGAATTTCCAAAGAAAGTCGATATCGAAATCTTAGCTCCAGAGGCTCATTTCGTGTAAAAGTCTGATCCGTTCTGAATCGATGATTGATTCTGAGGTTTCGAGATTTTTGAAGTATAGCAAGCTGCTGGATAATTCGATTTCCATCTTCCCCTTCCTGAAATCGGTGAAAAACACCCAAAGCAACACTAATTCCAGGCCTTAGGGATTGATCAAAAAAGCCCATGATATCTGTTCTATAATGAGAATACTGAGGGTTTTCAATATCTCTGTTGTCAAAAATTATCTCCTGATTTTCAATTTTGAAATTGATTTTTTGGGTTGGCGATATACCCTTGGTAATGGACACTTCAGGAAAGAGGCCGGTAAAAAAAGTCTGATTAGACTGAGAAAATGCCTCACCAATTATTAGAAAACAAAACAGCAAAATCCAATTTCCTCTTTTCATCAAAAAATCAAATGGTCCACCGGCTTAGTTTGTACACGAATAAGGGTCATAAAACTTCCATTTTCATCAAAAAGGGCTTCCCATACTTGCCAGTTGTCTTTTTTGCCATCAAAAACAATTTCATAACGCAAAGTAATTCCCTCCTTTTCTCCCTCATCAAAAAAGTCCTCTACATCAGACTCACTTCCAATAATTTGTCTTTGGATTTTTTGGACTGAATAATCCACAAACTCTCCTTTGAAATAGGATTGAACATTAGCCCAAGATTCTATTGGCATTTCTTCGGCAGAAATTTCAATTTCAACATCTTTTAGGTTGCCGAGTGAGTCAAATTTCACACTATGGTAGTGTTCCTCCCACCAAAATTTAGCTTCATACGCTTTCCCTTCCTGAGAAAATTCCAAAAACCATTTAGGCTTTTTCACCTTTTCAAAAGAATCCTTCAACCAAGATCGGGCAGAAATTGGAACCTCAGATGGTTTCACCTTTACCTCACGCTCAATTTTTTCTTGAGCGAGCGAAAAAGAAGACCCAGCAAAGAGAAAAATCAAAAGATAAAGGACATTTTTTTTCATAGTCCAAGAATAAAAAAAGCCGCGGCCTTAAGACCGCGGCTTGAATAAGAGTCCGAATCAATTTGCGGCTGCCTTGATAAGATTCAAAGCAGAACCAGCTTTAAACCATTCAATTTGGCCTTCATTGTAGGTATGGTTAGCCAAGATTGTATGACTGCTTCCGTCTGCATGATTCAAAACCAATTCCAATGGCTTCCCAGGAGCAAATGTGGTAAGACCTTTGATATCAATAGAATCGTCTTCCTTGACCAAATCATAATCAGTTGGATTGGCAAAAGTCAAGGCAAGCATCCCTTGCTTCTTCAAGTTAGTCTCGTGAATTCTGGCAAAAGATTTTACCAAAATTGCTCTAACTCCCAAGAATCTTGGTTCCATCGCGGCATGCTCTCTAGAAGATCCTTCTCCATAGTTTTCGTCACCTACTACGATTGAACCTACGCCTGCAGCTTTGTACTGACGCTGAGTTGCAGGCACTTCACCGTATTCACCGGTAAGTTGATTCTTCACTTTGTTGGTGGAATCATTAAAGGCATTTACTGCACCAATCAACATGTTATTGGAGATGTTATCCAAGTGACCTCGGTATTTCAACCAAGGACCTGCCATAGAAATATGGTCAGTGGTACACTTGCCTTTAGCTTTGATCAAAAGCTTCAAACCTTTCAGATCAGTTCCTTCCCAAGCAGGGAAAGAATCCAAAAGCTGAAGTCTATCTGACTTAGGATCAACTTTTACTTCAACTTTAGAACCATCTTCAGCAGGAGCTTGGTAACCTGCATCTTCTACTGCAAAACCTTTGGTTGGAAGTTCAAGACCTCTTGGCTCATCCAGTTTTACTTGCTGTCCATCTGAATTGGTCAAAGTATCCTTCAATGGATTGAAAGTTAAATCACCGGCAATAGCTAATGCAGTCACAATTTCAGGAGAAGCTACGAAAGCATGCGTGTTTGGATTTCCGTCAGCTCTCTTTGCAAAGTTTCTGTTGAATGAAGTGATGATGGAGTTCTTTTCCTGCTTTTCAGCGCCATGTCTAGCCCACTGCCCGATGCAAGGACCACAAGCATTTGCCAAAACAACTCCACCCATTTTACCAAAGGTGTCCAAGAAACCGTCTCTCTCTACCGTGAATCTTACCTGCTCAGAACCTGGAGTAATAGTATACTCTGATTTTGCAGTTAATTTTTTATCAACTGCCTGCTGAGCCAAAGAAGCTGCTCTGGAAATATCTTCATAGGAAGAGTTGGTACAAGAACCGATCAAACCAACATCTAATTTTGCAGGCCAGCCGTTTTCCTTTACAGCAGCAGCGAATTTTGAAATAGGCCAAGCCAAATCTGGAGTAAATGGACCATTGACATGTGGTTCAAGTTCAGAAAGGTTGATTTCGATTACCTGATCAAAGTATTTTTCAGGATTAGCATATACCTCGTCGTCTCCTGTCAAATGCGCAGCAATACCATCAGCCATCGCTGCAATATCAGCTCGACCAGTCCCTTTTAGATAAGCTGCAGATTTTTCATCGTATCCGAAAATTGAGGTAGTAGCGCCGATTTCTGCACCCATGTTACAGATCGTGCCTTTCCCGGTCGCAGAAAGAGATCTTGCACCCTCTCCGAAATATTCAACGATTGCACCGGTTCCACCTTTTACTGTAAGAATTCCAGCTACTTTCAAGATTACATCTTTTGCTGAAGTCCATCCGGACATTTTTCCGGTAAGTTTTACACCTATCAACTTTGGAAACTTAAGTTCCCAAGGAAGTCCTGCCATTACGTCGCAAGCATCTGCTCCACCTACACCAATTGCGATCATTCCAAGTCCACCTGCATTTGGTGTGTGGGAATCAGTTCCGATCATCATTCCACCTGGGAAAGCATAGTTTTCCAATACTACTTGGTGAATAATACCGGCACCTGGCTTCCAGAATCCAATGCCATACTTATTGGATACAGAGGCCAAAAAGTCATAAACCTCTCTGTTTTTATCTTTAGCCTTGTTGAGATCTTTCTCTGCACCTACTTCCGCCTGGATCAAGTGATCACAGTGAACAGTAGAAGGAACAGCCACCTTATCTCGACCGGCTTGCATGAACTGCAACAATGCCATCTGAGCTGTCGCATCTTGCATTGCAACTCTGTCTGGCTGGAAATCCACATAGGATTTTCCTCTTTCATAAGCCTGTGAAGCAGGCCCTTCGGTCAAGTGGGCATAAAGAATTTTTTCTGTCAAAGTAAGGGGACGACCTACAGCTTTGCGGGCTGCTTCGATTCTTTTTGGAATCCGGTCATATACCTCTTTGATCATTTCGATATCAAAAGCCATTTTTTGATTATTTTAAGGTGGATAAAAGGTTCAAATTTTCGATTGCGAATATAGGCAAAAGGACTCAAAAAGATAACTTAACATCTTGTCCAATGGTTCCTTGGCACCTTGACAGGCAATTTTTATGATTTTTAATTCGATCAAATCAAAATCCAAATCATCATACTCAGGTAAATGAAACCTGCCAAGAAAAACACCAAACAATAGGGCAACAATTTTCGAACTGAAACTCCAGTGATTGCAAGTAGGGGTAATGCCCAAAATGGCTGCAAAAGGTTTGTGATTTGATCACCATAGGCAAAAACCAAAGCCATCTTCGCATAACTCAATTCCAAAATTTCTGCGGTTTTCATGAGTAAAGGCCCTTGGACAGCCCATTGACCTCCTCCTGAAGGAATAAAAAAATTGACCAGCGCAGAAGAATAAAAAGCGAACAAAGGAAAAAATTCCTTCCCTGAAATTTCTGTAATGAAATCAGAAAGCGAAATCAGCAATCCCGAACTCAGAATTAATCCCATGATCCCCCCATAAAATGGAAATTGGATGAAAATGTCAAGGGTACTCTTCAAGCCCTCTCCCATTGCTTTCAAAAAACTTCCCCAACTTTTATAAAAGACCAAAGTGGTTCCGAACAAAAGAAAAATCACCCAATTCAATGAAATGGTACTAAGACCAGAGTTTTTTCCAAAAATCGAACCCGATAAAATCACCAAGAGAATAAATATTCCAACCCATTTTGCAAGCCTATCCTCACCACTTGCTTCAATGGACTTTAGCGGAAGATTGTCTTGTATAAATGAATCGCCTGAGGAATACTTTCCCATGATCCCAGAAACCAGAATAAAAACCAAAATCAATCCTCCGGTGAAGATCAAATTCTCGTAGGAGAAAATAGTTTGATCGATAGGTATAACTCCAATTTGATTTTCAAGACTATGCCCTTTTTCAGCTATGCTCAAAAGGGAAGAAGCTGATAATCCTCCATGCCAGACTGCCATTCCGAGATATCCACAGGCGGCTAATAATTCCGGATTGGATTTTCTACCTCTTTCCACCAAGGACTCATGAACCATCCTGGAAAAAATCGCTCCAATAACTAAACCAAAACCCCAATTAATCAGGCCAGAAAGCATTGTTATTCCTGAGACTAATAAAGTGGCTTTTATCAGGTCATGGGGTAATTCCGCGGCCTTTTTTAGCATTTTATTGATCGGACGAAAGATGGCCAAGGCATACCCAAAAGCCAATACCATCATCATTTGAAGGGTAAAGGCCAATAAGTTGAAAAAGCCAGATTGCCAGAAACTCAAGGAAGATGGAATAGCTTCGAATACTGATTTTCCGGAATCCAATTCTAATTGAATTACCATTAAGAAAGTAACCAAAGTCAGTCCTATCAATAATCCGATTGGAGAAAAAATAGTATTGAGATAATTATTCTGGTTAAGGTTCTTCAAAACTTTTTTTAGTTTGAAATAAAATAGTTTAATTAACATTTAATTCCCTTGCCCTTTAAAATACTTCTGGATCATAAATGGATTTGTCTATAAACCCATATTCACTTACCCTGATATTTTCAGGCCTGATAGTTGGGATCATTTCCACATTTATCACCTGGAAATCAACTGATTCAATCAAATGGTTAGGATTTACCATGATCGCTGTTTCAGTCTGGGGATTCTTTTATGGAATTGAACTTTCTACCAGTAAACTTGAAGAAATTATTTTTTGGATCAAGATAGAATATGCAGGATTATTAACCGCTCCGGTTTTTTGGGTAATTTTTACCTTAAAATATACCGGATTTGAACTGAGAAAATCTCGTTGGATAATACCCACATTATTTATCATCCCGATTTTAACTTATATCATTTTATTAAATGAAAGTCTTTTTCACCTGCATTATGCAAATTATTGGCTTATAGAAACTGGTCCATTCCCATTAATAGGAATAGATAAAGGACCTTGGTACCATATCCAGACAATTTTTGCATATGGGTGCTTTCTAATGGGGACAGTAATTTTGATTAGAGGATTTCGAAATGCAAATCAGCATTATCGTTCACTCACGAAAATTCTCATAATCGGAGGAATTTTCCCAATTGCCTTAAATATTCTCTACCAAACCTCCATCTTAAAACCTTTTGAAGGTCTGGATGTAACTCCATTTGCATTCCTTTTCACTTATTTCTTTTTGGCAATTGCAATCATCAATTATCAACTCTTAGACCTCAAACCCGTCGCCAGAAATAAAATCCTGGAATTGGTAACTCGTGGGGTTATTGTTTTGGATAAATCTCAAAAAATTGTGGACTTCAATCCGGCTGCGAAATTTCTTTGCGGCTCTCCTGGACTTTTAAAAATCGGAAATAGTGTCCAAGATTTATTTAGTGGCAAAGATGAAATTCTAAATCTCTTGAAAGGAGATTCCTCGGAAAATCAGGAAATCACCGTAAAAATCCCAGAGAAAGAAACCTATTATAAAATTGAATCAGTAGCGCTTTTGGATCAAAAAGGTGGAATTACTGGCTATATTCTCTTGATTGATGATCTCACCAAGGAAATTTTGAATAATGAAAAGCTGAAAAATCAAGCTCTTGAATTACAGAAGCTCAATGACCTAAAGGATAAGCTTTTCAGTGTGATTTCTCACGACCTAAAAGGTCCGGTTTTAGGCGTCAAGGAATTGATTCATCTTACTCAAACAGGGTTGATTTCACAGGAGGAGTTTTTGGAAATTTTACCGGAGGTCTCCAAAAATATGGAGCATGTCGCGCTATTATTGGAAAACCTTTTAGGCTGGACTAGTTCCCAACTTCGAGGTGAGCAAATCGACAAAAAAGAATTGGATCTAGAATCAATTTTGAAAAGTCAAAAAAGCCTATTGGAACGCATAGCCAAAGAGAAAAATATTCAGTTGGAGCTGATTAACCCTAAACCGACCAAGATTAAGGCGGACAAAAATATGATCGAATTGATCTTCAGAAATCTAATTTCCAATGCAATTAAATTTTCTCCCCAAAACAGCAAGGTAATCATTGAACTGATTGATGAAGGCGAAAATCAGGTGAAAGTCTGTGTAAAGGACTTTGGTATTGGGATTTCTGAGGAAAACCTCGAAAAATTAAATTCAGGGGTATCCTTCACCACCAGAGGACAAAATAATGAAAGCGGGACTGGTTTAGGACTGGTCTTGGTAAGAGAATATATTTTTAAGAACGGAGGAACTTTGGAAATCACCTCCAAAGAAGGGGAAGGATCTAAATTTTGCATCACACTGGAAAAAAGCCTTCAAAATGAAGCTTCTTCCTTAGTCCAGACTCAATAAAAATTTCAAAGTATCTACCTTATCTGCGTATTCCCAAGGAGCTGGCTTCTGTGCAGTACCAAAAGGGATGAAGGCAGGACATTCGGATTTTTTCCCAACCATTACCTGAATTTTCTGTCTTTGGGCTTCCAGAGTTTGAATCAACTGAGGAACATCATCATAAAACTCATAATACAAAACTCCTATCGGGGATACCAACTCAGGGCTTTCTTTCAAGATTAAAAATCCATTATCTAAATGCGGTTCTCGGTTGACCAGATAAATAGATTTATTGTATTCGTAATTATTGAGGTACTTATGATTATCAGCCACATACTTATATTTCTCCAATGCATCCAATAAGCGAATCAGAATTGCTTCATCTTTTGCATAGACTTTGGATACATTTCGGCAGCCCAAACCAAAATAAGTGAAAATATCCTCTCCCAAGTCTGCCAGATCCTGATCGGATTCACTCCCAGAAAGAATGGCAACAGAAGTTCTATTAGCTCTGATTAGGTTAGGGTATTTTCCAAAGTAGTAATTGAAATATCTCGCTGAATTATCACTTCCTGTTGCGATATAGGCTTCCTTACCTTTTAGCATTTCCTCCATAGAAATAGCTTCTGCCCATTTAGGTTGAATTTCAAAAAGTTGGTTGATCAGCCAAGTAGTGAAATAGGAATCTGCAGAACTCAACTTCACAGCAGCTTTATTCCCTGAAAGTAAGACACACATCAAATCATGAAATCCCACTCCTGGAATATTCCCTGCCATGATTATTCCTATTTCCTTCGGAGTCTTTTCTGTAGAAAAATCATACTTACTGAGCCATTTTCGAAAATTTTGCTCCTCAAGCATATAAGAAAGGCCTTCCAAAGCCGAAAGAACTGAATTTGAAGTAAACCAATTGTTTTGATTATTAGTCCTTCTAATTACTTCCTCTTTTTCATCCGGGCTTAATGAACTAAGTCTTTTGCCTAAAGAAATAAAGGAATTCAATCTTTCTTCAAATGGTAAATAAGCATTCATGGTGTCAAAGTTACCGAAAAGGCACAGAAGGATGGAATAATTTTAAATTAATTAGTGTGACAACTTTTTTTTGTCTGTATGGGTTAAGGTTGTAATTTTGGAATTATAAACGAAATCAACCATGGCAATAATGATTACAGACGAATGCATCAATTGCGGTGCATGCGAACCTGAATGTCCAAATACAGCTATTTACGAAGGTGGAGTGGAATGGACTTGGGGCGGAGGAACCAGCCTCAAAGAAGTAACTCTTGAAGACGGTACAGTTGTCAGCGCAACTGAAAAGCAAGAGCCTATATCAGATGAGTTTTATTATATCGTGTCTGCAAAATGCACCGAGTGTAACGGATTTCATGAAGAACCACAATGCGCAGCTGTTTGCCCAGTGGATTGCTGTGTAGATGATCCTGATCACGAAGAAAGCGAAGAAGTATTATTAGCCAGAAAGGCATTCTTACATGGAGAATAAAAAGTGGCAGTAGCCACTTTTTTTATTTCCAATCCCAATTAAGTTCTGATTTATAGGTATTTATCGAAGCATTTCTTTCGTATTTCAAAAAAAACAAACTTCTATTTTGATATCTAGAAGGGTTTTCATTTATCTTAGTTGCCGATAAAGTACGTTTCAACCCAAAAAGAAAGCACTGTGGAAGATCATCGAGGTTATGATAGAGATGAGATATTCTCTAAAAAAGTAAAGGCAGGTAAACGGACCTATTTTTTCGACATCAAGTCGACTAGGTCAAATGACTATTATCTGACCATTACTGAAAGTAAGCGAAGAGTTAATGGAGATAACTTCAGCTACGAAAAGCACAAAATTTTCCTATACAAGGAGGATTTCTTCAAGTTTGTCAATGCACTCAATGAAGCCGTAGATCATGTCAAGACTGAATTGATGCCGGATTTCGATTTTGAGCAATTTGAAAACGAAGATTCAGAAAGCGAAATGAACGATGAACTAAAGTGGGAATAACTTGCCGGTTCATTGCATAATCTAAACTAGTATATTTGAGGAGGCCTTGCCTCCTTTTCTTTTGCCTCTATGCAACGCTTTTTTTTATATCTACTCGCAGCTATAGTCGCCTTCCTGGTTTTTGGTTGGTACTTTTCCAATGTGACCTCATATCTGGTCATTTCTCTGATCATTGCAGCGATCCTTAGACCGCTTACCAATAAAATCAATGACTTCCATGTCTTTGCCCAGCATATTCCCAGATGGGCCGCTATTTTGATTTCTTATGCCGCTATCCTATTTGTGGCTTTTCTATTTGGGCTTTTGTTCTTCCCTTTGATCAATAATCAGATTCTACTTCTGGCTCAGGTAGATTTGGATTACATCTATCAGCAATTAGATGAACCTCTCACTTCTTTAGAGACCTTTCTTTACAAAAATAAATTATTTGAAAATCGCCCGGGATTTCTTCTAGACGAGCTTAAATCAGCCGTAATCGAGACCATAAAAGGAATCGATTTTGGGGGCTTTATCAGTGGACTCATTGGAATTACTTCCAGCATCTTCATCGGAGTAATGGCTGTGGCCTTTATTACTTTCTTCCTTCTGTTGGAAAATGGTCTCCTTCGAAGAAACTTACTTAATCTAGTGCCCAACTCCTACTTTGAGATCTCAGTTGCGACGTTTACCAAAGTGGAAAAGCTACTTTCTAATTATTTATCGGGTCT
The DNA here is from genome assembly GCF_004362805.1 of Algoriphagus boseongensis. GTDB lineage: Bacteria > Bacteroidota > Bacteroidia > Cytophagales > Cyclobacteriaceae > Algoriphagus > Algoriphagus boseongensis. The sequence goes on along the minus strand of NZ_SNYF01000005.1, from coordinate 372,851 downwards.
TCTAGTCCAGATGTTGTCTATCTTTTTACTGGCAAGCTTAGGCCTTTCACTCGCGGGTATTGAGTACGCTTTGACGATTGCCTTATTTGCTGCTGTAGCCAATTTAATTCCTTATGCGGGACCAATTCTAGGTGCAATTTTTGGGATCGTGGTAGGCCTTTCCACAGGAATTTTTGAGACCCAACAGGATTATAATTACCTATTGATTAAAATTCTCTCAGTATTTGCAGTGGTACAAATCACTGATAATGTGGTTCTTCAGCCTATGATTTTTTCCAAATCAGTGAAAGCTCACCCGCTTGAAATTTTTGTTATTATCTTTGCCGGGGCAAAAATCGGAGGAATCATAGGGATGATCTTTGCCATTCCGGTTTACACCATCTTCAGAGTATCGGTGATGGAGTTTTACTCGGGTTACAAATCATATAGAATTTTCAAAATCAAAGCAACAAATTAATGGCTTTACAATGTGGCATTGTTGGACTTCCTAACGTAGGAAAGTCTACCTTGTTTAATGCACTTTCCAGTGCCAAAGCAGAAGCAGCAAACTTCCCCTTTTGTACCATAGAACCTAATGTGGGTGTCGTAACAGTTCCAGATAAGAGACTTCAAATCTTGGAAGAGTTAGTAAGCCCTCAGCGAGTAGTTCCGACCATTATTGAATTTGTAGATATCGCCGGCTTAGTGAAAGGCGCTTCAAAAGGAGAAGGTTTGGGTAATAAGTTTCTTGCCAACATTCGTGAAGTAGATGCAGTGATCCATGTGATCCGTTGCTTTGAAGATGACAACATTGTTCACGTGGCTGGTGGAGTAGATCCGGTTTTTGATAAGGAAGTAATCGACACAGAACTCCAGTTGAAAGATTTGGAATCCGTAGAGAAGAAAATCCAGAGAATTGAAAAAATAGCCAAATCAGGTGATGCAAAGGCAAAAAAGGAATTAGAAACGCTAAACCTATTCAAGTCTGGCCTGGAATCCGGATTAAATGCCAGAGCTGTCGAAGTTGATAAAGAGGATCTTGAAGTGGTTCGGGATTTACATTTATTGACTATCAAGCCTGTATTATATGTGGCCAATGTTGATGAAAAAAGCATTCATACAGGAAACAAATTTGTAGACCAGCTTAAGGAAAAAGTCAAAGAAGAAAATGCTGATGTCATTCTTCTTTGTGCAGCCATTGAATCTCAAATAGCGGAGTTTGAGGATCCTGAAGAGAAGGAAATGTTTCTTTCAGAGTATGGTTTGGAAGAAAGCGGTTTGAATAAATTGATTTCTGGAGCCTATTCTTTACTCAACTTAATTACCTATTTCACTGCCGGAGTACAGGAAGTGAGGGCTTGGACTATCAGAAGAGGCTGGAAAGCACCTCAAGCAGCTGGAGTAATTCACACCGACTTTGAAAGAGGATTTATTAAGGCTGAAGTCATCAAACTTTCAGATTATCAAAAGTATAAAACAGAAGCAGGTTGTAGGGAAAATGGAAAAATTGCAATTGAAGGAAAAGAATATATTGTTCAGGATGGTGACATTATGCATTTTAGGTTCAATGTTTAACTTTTTTTGAAATTTATTTGTAGTTTTAAAGCGCTTAATCACCCAAACAAAAAAGTACTTTAATACAACATTTGTCTCATTTTATTTTTAATACACCGTGAGAGTTAGACTTATATTTTCCTTAAAGAACAAGGGATCCTATTTACCCTTTCATCACCAGTATATCCTTGCTCAATTCCTAAAGGGATTGATTGTAAAAGGAGGTAGAGAAGAATTCTACAACTACAACTACTTCAACTTTTCTGGCCTAAAAGGTCAGACAAAAGTGAGTAGAAGTGGATTGCATTACTATTCTAGTTTGGTAACCCTAGTATTATCTTCCCATGATGAAGATTTTATGGATTACTTATTGGAACAGGTATTTGCAACCCCAAAAATTGAGTTGGGAAACCTGATTCTTTCTCCTGAATATACTGAGTTAGAAACTGCACCAGAGTTGGAAACTGCAAACAAGTTTGTTTGTATTTCTCCTTTGGTTTTGATCACTCCAGCTTTCAATGAAGAAGCTGGCAAGAGATTTATCAGCCCGGACAGTGACGAATTTTCTGATTTGCTTTATGAGTCAACCTTGACCAGAATGGAGAAATCAGGATGGTATACTCCTGAGCAGATGGAATCTTTCTACAAATTCCAAGTTGTTCCTGACATGGTTTATATTAATAAGCTTAAAGAACAGCAGAAAAAATTCGCCAGAATCTATGCGGTTTATGACATGGACGTCAAATATGAGGTAAGAGGATACACCCTTCCATTTACTTTGTACGCAGCACCAGAAGTTCATGACTTTGTATTCAAGTGTGGTCTTGGAGCATTTACCCATAAAGGATTCGGTATGCTTGACCTTGCAAACCACCCTGCTGGAAATAGAACTAGCCCTTACAAATTCAAAAGAGAAGGATTTGTACCTTACAAGCCGACAGAAAGAGTAAGGCAAAATGTAGCTCCTGAATCTGAGGAACAAGAAGAAAGCAACGACTAAACAAAGAACCCTTCGAAATTTCGAAGGGTTTTTTGTTTATAATCTTCTTCTATTTGGATGAAGGTAAACGTATCCGACTAGTTGATCATAGCGGGAACCAAGGTTTCGGAAATAGACCAAAACTTCATATTCATTTTCGGTCTCGAAATGACTTCCTTCCAAAGGTTCTGTATCTATCCCTTCTGGAGTTTGGATCCCATATTGAAAATCATACCATCCCTGCTTCAAAAGAATTGAGGTGGTATAGACATTGTTTTTAGGATCATATTTCATTTGAGCTTCTGGGTTTTTACCCCATCCCGTTAAGGAACCAATCATTCGGATATCTCTGGCTGGATCAGCTCTCAAGTAAAACGTGGTATAGATGTACTCACTTTCAACTTCCGGATTTCCGCCTGGTCTGTCATTTGTATAGATTAAATACTGCCCATTCAAATCCAAATATTGGGAATAAGCACCCCCAGGTCTTGAAATATCCAAGTTAGACTCTGCCAAAACGATATTTTCCTCTACAGTTACGGATGAAACATTAACACCGGTCGCACGGATAAATCTCAAATCCACAAACCTAAATTCATTCCCAGCCCGAAAAGTGCTCGATCCGTCGAAGGGTTCATATCTGATAGTTTTTGCGCTTTGATTTAGAAAAGTTGGTTTGGTAAGGTATTTCGCATTATCCCACCGCTGGTTTTGACGGATCAAAATCTTGATCTGAGTACTAGGGTCAACTACTTCTACCTTGGAGTAATTGACCACCGCATTGATTTGTTGAAGTGCACGCCTGTCTTCCGTCTGAGTTGGGGGAACTATCCCAGCTCCAACCGTAAATAATTCCTCAAAGACCATGAATCTTTTTGTCAAGATCACCTCATCCTCATTTCGATTACGGAAGACCTTTAAGATGTAATTGCCAGATTTAGTAACTCTGGGGACCTCAAATTTGTAATGGATGTAGGGAATCCTTGTATTGACAGAATATTCGTACTCATTGACATTAAATTGATTGAAATTGATGGAAAAATCATTGTCTCTCAAAGATGACTTTGTCCAATCAGCATTACAGTGAATCAGTTTTGCGGTGTACAATTCTGGATCATAAGCCAAATCATCAAACAATAAAATAAGAGACCTTTGATCGGTCAAGGAGACAACCGGAGCGTCCAATGGGCTGTCTGCCTGAAATCCTGCGGGAAATAGGCGGACAGACTGTATATGTTCAGAGTAAACCTTATCCTCCAATACCTGAGTAAAACCCAAACTTGGAAGCAAAAGGAAGAAAAACAGAAACCATCTCGATTTGATCATAGCTAAAAATAAGAATTTATCCTTGATGCAAGGATCAGGCTAGTTTTTCCTGAAGCGTAGATACCTGATCTACCAGACTTTCCCATTTTGCAGTCGATTCATACAGGCTATTCTGTACATTTTGATAGCTCTCCTGGATTTTTTGGACCTTTTCTTCATCAGAGTAGACCTCAGGGTCAGCCAATTTTTCTTCTAATTCAGACTTCAAAATCTCCAAGGATTCAATTTCCTTTTCTGTTTTCTCAACCTGTTCTTCCAATTTTTTAAGGTCCTTTTTGGCTTGCTGGAATTCTGGAGTATTCCTTGGAGTCTCGACGGGAGACTTTTTTGCAGCTTTCACTTCCTGCTTTGACGGAGTATTTTCGATTTGCTGGCTTCGCCAAAATTCATACTCTTCGTAAGTCCCCGGATATTCCTTGATTTCTTGATCCTCGATGTACCAGATCTTATTTGCCACTCCCTTGATAAAATGTCTATCGTGAGATACCGTCACAAAAGTCCCCTCATATTGCTGAAGGGCTTGGATCAAAATATTCACCGACTGGAAATCAAGGTGGTTAGTCGGTTCGTCAAGCAAGAGAAAATTTGCTTCCGAAATCAAAGTTTTAGCCAAAGCAACTCTTGACTTCTCTCCACCTGAAAGGACTTTGATCTTCTTAAAAACATCATCATTGGTAAAAAGAAAACATCCCAATACGTTTCTCAATTCGGTTTCGGTTTTTGGACTTCCTGATTGGGACATTTCCTGGATAATTTCATTATCCAAAGTCAGGGCTTCTAGCTGATGCTGGGCAAAAAAGGATTTGATCACATTATGACCCTCAGCTCTATTCCCCTGAATTTTTTCCGATCCGTCAATTATTCTTAGCAGGGTTGACTTTCCTTTTCCATTGGCACCTATTAGCGCGATCTTATCTCCCCTTTCTATTCGAGCTGATGTATTTTTCAAAATCACCAAATCCCCATAGGACTTCGAAACATGATCCAAAACCACGACATCTCTACCTGATTTTTGGGAAAATTTGAATTTGAAATTCACAAAAGCCTCATCGTCTACCACTTCATGAACCCGATCCATACGCTCCAAAGCCTTTATTCTGGACTGAACTTGGTTGGATTTGGTAGCTTTTGCCCGGAATCTCTCGATGAACCGCTCCGTTTGCTTGATCATCTGCTGCTGATTTTCATAGGCATTTTGTTGGAGCTCCATCCTGAGCTTTTTCTCCTCTTTATAAAAAGTATAATTCCCGGGATAGGTAGTCAAAGTCTGATTTGCGACTTCAACTGTGGTGCTGATACAATTATCCAAAAAGGTCTGATCGTGAGAAACCACAATCACTGCACCTTCATAATTTTTCAGATAATTTTCCACCCATTGAATAGAAGGTAAATCCAAGTGGTTGGTAGGTTCATCCAACATGAGCAAAGAAGGCTTTTCCAAAAGAAGTTTGGCAAGCATCACCCGCATTCTCCAACCTCCGGAAAACTGCCTTAAGGGTTTATTTAAGTCTGCTGTTTGAAAGCCAATTCCTTCCAAAACCTCTTCAGCTTTAGCTTTGATGGTATAGCCTTCGTTACTTTCGAATCTATCCTGAAGCTTCGCCAGTCTATTGATTATTTCATCTGAATAATCGGTTTCCATTTGCTTCAATACCTGATCGATTTCTTCCTGAAGGGCCAAAGTTTCTTTAAAAGCAGCCAAAGCCACATTCAAAATACTATCATCGGACTGGTAGGAAAGCAAATCCTGATTCAAAAAACCAATAGTACAATCCTTCGCTTTTTGAACCTCACCGGTCGAGGGTTGGTAATCTCCATTGATGATTTTTAAGAGGGTAGATTTACCGGTTCCGTTTTGACCAACCAATCCAATTTTATCTTTTGGCTTGATATGAAGGTTGGCATTTTCGTAAAGCGGACGTCCGCCGATGTAATAGGAAAGATTGCTAATCGATAACATGCCCCAAAAATAACCAATGGCCCGCTTATCCCGCTTAGCTGGTAAAACATTATCAGGATTATTAACTTATTTATTCAAATTTTAAACTCATGAATAAACTCAAACCCATAATTCTAAGCTTGGCCCTGGGAGTATTCTCCCTTGGTGTGGCTGCACAGGGAAAACTCACCCCGATTTCCACTCCCAACAGCAGCAACAAAAGAAATATCCAAAATGCAAAAGCTGAGGTAAAATTAGACCAACTCAAACTTCCAGCTGGTTTTAAAATCTCAGTTTGGGCGGCAGATATTCCCAATGCAAGATCCATGGCAATCTCCGACAATGGGATTGTCTTTGTAGGAAATCGTCAGGAGAAGAATGTCTATGCAGTAGTTGATGAAAATGCTGATGGAAAAGCTGACGCAAAATTTATCCTTGCAGAAGGACTTCGAATGCCAAATGGAGTAGCCTATAAAAACGGAGACCTTTATGTGGCTGAAGTGAATCGAATTCTACGATTCAAGGATATCAAAAACAATTTGACCAATCCAAAGTATGAAGTGGTTTATGATGGTTATCCAACAGACGGACATCATGGATGGAAATTCATTTCCTTTGGACCTGACGGAATGCTCTATGTTCCTGTTGGAGCTCCTTGCAATATTTGCGAAAGTGAGAATCCAATCTATGCGAGCATCACCCGTTTGGATGTAAGTAAGCCAGGAGCAAAACCTGAGATCTATGCTCAGGGAGTTAGAAATACGGTGGGGTTTGATTGGAGACCAGGGACGACAGAACTTTGGTTTACAGACAATGGTCGGGACATGATGGGAGATGATATCCCAGATTGTGAATTAAATAGAGCAACCGCAAAAGGGCAACATTTCGGCTATCCTTATTGGCATGCCGGAACTGTAAAAGATCCTGATTTTGGAGATAAGGGAAAAGCTGCCTCAGCCTATGTAGCTCCTGCAGCGAAAATGGGACCTCACAACGCTCCACTTGGAATGCGTTTTTATGAAGGGGGAATGTTTCCAACAAACTACAAAAACAGCGCAATCATTGCTAAACATGGCAGCTGGAACAGAAGTAAAAAAGCTGGCTACCAGGTCGTGGTTGCAAAAATTGATGGAACAGGAAAAGTTACCGGTCAGGAAGTTTTGATTTCCGGTTGGTTAAATGACGCAACTCAGGATGTTTGGGGAAGACCAGTCGACGTTCAGGAATTACCAGATGGTAGCCTTTTAGTCTCTGACGACATGGCCAATTGCATCTATCGAGTGACTTATTCGAAATAAAAAAAGGGAGGTAAAACCTCCCTTTCTTATTTTAACCATTCCGGTTTAGTTGTGACCACATTGGCCTGAAGCTGGTTTAGCAAATTGTATAACCCAAAATAGGTCCTGTTGATGTATAAGCCATGCTTTGATCCTCTCGCTTGACGGGATTTTTTGAACATCTTTTCATTGGAAATTCTATCTCCTAATTGAAAGATTTGCTCAAAATATCCATCATTGGCGAAATCAAAAGATTCGGCATGGAACGGCTTACCCAATAGGCTGATCATTTCTTTGAACACTCCTTTGAAGTACTTTTTCTCTTCTTCAGTATCTCGGTCAGAAATAAATTCTAGATCGTAGAAAATCTGATTCAGCTCGTCTTCTTTAACCACCAAGTCTTTTTTGATTAGGGAAAAGTATCCATGGTAGAAGTCTTGAGGAATTACCTTCACACAACCAAAATCAATAATTCCCAAAGTTCCATTATCCTGAACAATGAAATTTCCAGGATGCGGATCCGCGTGAACCTGCATCAATTCATGCACTTGGAAATGATAAAAATCCCAAAGGGCCTGGCCTATTTTATTTTTCTCCTCTTGCGTTGGATTCGTTTCCATCCACTCCTTAATATGCTTCCCATAGATCCAATCCATGGTGATGATTCGCTCAGAACTGAATTCATCATAATAATTCGGGAAACTCAAATTAGGAATTGAAGAGCAAGCTTGAGAGATTTCTCTGGAGCGCTGAACCTCTAATAGGTAATCGGTTTCTTCAAGCAGTCTTTCCTCCACTTCCTCCATATAATGATCCAATTCCCTTTCATTCATATTCAAAAGTCGAAGGGCAAATGGACGAACCAATTTCAGATCAGAACTCACCGAATCAGCGACTCCAGGATATTGGATTTTTACGGCAAGGGTCTTTCCATTTAGGGTAGCTTGATGAACTTGGCCAATAGAGGCAGCATTCACTGCAGATCGGGTGAAAGTTTCAAACAACTGCTCAGGTCCTTTAAAGAAATATTTCTGGAAAGTCTTTACCACCAAAGGAAAGGATAAAGGTGGCGCAGAATATTGAGCCATAGTAAATTTATCCTGATAGGCTCGGGGAAGGATATTCTTATCCATAGACATCATTTGAGCCACTTTCAAGGCAGAACCTTTCAATTGACTCAATGATTTATAGATATCCTCAGCGTTATTCTGATGAAGTTCTTCCTTTTCTAAGGAAGGATTGACAATCTTTTTAGCATAATGCTTCACGTAATTCCCCCCAACTTTCGCTCCGGTAGAAATAAATTTAGCTGCTCTCTGCACTTTTGAAACAGGAATAGAATCCTGCTCTTTCATCTGGGATGGCATGAATTACTTGTTTTGGTATAGAAATTTTGCGAAGTCCAAAAAGGTATCAAGCGCACTTTTTCCCATAAGGTCAAAAGCAAGGTTGACTGACTTTTCGATAGCTGCGTCTGTTTTTTCAAATCTTGGACTCTTGTCACCAAGCCAAAATCTGAAGATAAATGCTGCCTGAATCCAAAGAGCCTCGTCGTACTTTTCAGAAACATAAGGTCTGGAGGCAATTTCCTCAGATTCCTTTCCTGCTGAAACGATGTCATTGGCAAACTCCTTGAATTTTGACTTAAAATCTGCAGAATCGGCATGCAAAGCTCTAGCAGACTTAAGTTTATCTCCATAAAGGACTAGAAGATATGAGCGGACTTTCTTTAACTCCTCAATCCAAGTGAACAAAAAGCTTAGAAATTTTTCTCTTGCTGTGTATCCGGCATAAACTTCTTGGGATTCGATAGAGGCAATAGTTGCGTCTAAAATAGATACCCATATCGAGGATTTGATTGAATCAAAAGAGGTGTAGTAGGTATAAAAGTCCTCCTCTTTCATTTTCAATTCTTTGGCAAACTTGAAAACAGAAGGTGGCTCATTCCCATGCTCCAATACATAATTCACATAGCCCTCAAGAATAAGCTTTTTATAATCCTTCTTGACTGATTTTTTTGAGGTTGTCGTTTCCATAAACTAATTCAGATTCAAGTACACAACAAGGTATTGAAGCTTCAGGTTTTAAAAACCACAAAAAAAGCCGGATAAAAATCCGGCTTTTGATTAATCTCAAGTTTATTAGATCAGTTTTTCACCTTTTCGACCACCAAGTTATGGTTAGTATAGATGCAAACATCCGCTGCAATGTGTAGACTTTCTCTCACCATTTCTTCAGCACTGAGTTGAGGAGCATATTTTTTCAAGGCTCTTGCGGCTGACTGAGCAAACATACTTCCTGAACCAATGGTCGCAATTTCCATATCTGGTTCGATTACATCGCCAGTTCCTGAAATGATCAAAATATCATCCTTGTCAGCGATAATCATCATTGCCTCCAAGCGGCTAAGCATCCGGTCCATCCTCCATTCTTTGGCTAGTTCCACTGCTGCACGCTTCATGTTGTTTCCAAAAGCGTTAAGCTTTTCTTCGAATTTCTCAAGAAGAGTAAAGGCATCGGCGGTAGATCCTGCAAAACCAGTAACGATTTTTCCTCCTTGCAAAACTCTGATTTTCTTGACTGTGCTTTTAGCTACTGTATTTCCTAAGGTTGCTTGTCCATCCGCTCCGATGACTACTTCACCATTGTGTCGGATGGCTACAACCGTTGTTGATTTTATTTTTTCCATGAGGTAAAAATGATAAGTTCTAGATTTTGGTCTGAAGGAAGTTTTTCAAGTAATAAAAACTCCAATTCCACCTTTTCTACCAATAACCATACAAAAGCAAAAAGTCCTATCGAAACAGGACTTTTTGACAGATAAATTTTAGATCAATATTCTGACTGGATCTTCAAGAAGACCTTTCAAGGTCAAAAGGAAGGCGGAGCCAACAGCTCCATCCACTACCCTATGGTCGCATGACAAGGTCACTTTCATGATATTGCCAATTTTCATTTGACCGTCCTTCACGATAACAGTTTCCTTAATCCCTCCTACAGCAAGAATACAAGCATCTGGTGGATTGATGATAGCGGTAAACTCATCGATTCCAAACATGCCTAGGTTAGAAATGGTGAAAGTATTTCCTTCCCAATCCTTTGGCTGAAGCTCTTTATTTTTGGCTTTTCCTCCCAAAGTTTTGGCTTGATTAGAAATTTGAGATAAAGACAAGCTGTCTGCAAAACGGATCACAGGAACCAAAAGGCCTTCTTCCACTGCAACAGCCATTCCGATATGGATATGATCGTTGTATCTGATTTTATCTCCCAACCAGCTAGAATTCACCTTTGGATGCTGGCGCAAAGCAGCAGCGGCCGCCTTGATCACCATATCATTAAATGAAATTTTCACCGGAGAAATCTCATTCATGCTCTTACGTGCTTCGATGGCTTTGTCCATGTTGATTTCCATGGTCAAATAGAAGTGTGGAGCTCCGAATTTACTTTCAGCCAATCGCTTCGCGATGGTTTTTCTCATTTGAGAAACTTTCTCTTCTCTGAAGCTTTCCTGGCCCAGAGCAGGAGCGGTAGCTCCGGCAGTAGTGGCTACAGCGGCAGCAGGAGCTGCGGCAGGTACAAAATTCTCAACGTCTCGCTTAACAATTCTTCCTCCTTCACCAGAACCTGCAACCTGACGAATGTCTAGGCCTTTTTCCTCTGCAATTTTCTTTGCCAAAGGAGAAGCTTTTACTCTCTCTCCATTGGAAATTGCAGGTGCAGAAGCTGCAGTTGGAGCAGGAGCTGCTGCAGGCTTAGTTTCTGTTTTTGCTTCAGGAGTCGGTACTGCAGGAGTTTCAGCAGGAGCTGATTCGGATCCTCCTGATTCATGAGCTTTCAACAGCGTCTGATAATCGGCGCCTTTTTCACCGATCACAGCAATTACTCCATCCACTGGGATGCTATTACCAGCTTCGACACCTATATATAATAGAACTCCATCTTCGTAAGATTCGAGTTCCATTGTAGCTTTATCAGTTTCAACTTCGGCAATGATTTCACCCGCTTTCACTGAATCACCAACTTTCTTCAACCAAGTAGCGATAGTCCCTTCCTGCATCGTATCACTCATCTTAGGCATGGTGACTACTGTAGCATTGATGGAAGAAGTATCAATTTTTTCTGCTGGAGCAGAAGCTTTGGCAGGCTCAGCTGCTTTTGGTTCTTCTTTTTTAGGCTCCTCAGTTTTTGGTGCGGAGGAAGATCCATTCAACAAATGCTGAAAATCTTCTCCTTTTTCACCGATTATTGCGATCACTCCATTCACAGGAACAGAGTCTTTTTCTTGTACTCCGATATATAAAAGCACACCCTCTTCGTAGGATTCCAGCTCCATGGTAGCTTTGTCGGTTTCCACTTCAGCCAGGATATCACCCGGTTTGACAGTATCTCCCACTTTTTTCAACCAAGCAGCGATTACACCTTCTTCCATGGTGTCGCTCATTTTTGGCATTCTTATAATTTCGGCCATAGGTAATTTTCGAGCTTGTTCGTTTTTTTTAAAGTGTCCAAAAATAGTTTTTAAAAACGCTTTATTCAAATTTATATCTTCTAATTTGACAAGTCCTTTTAGGTCTAGTAGAACATGCCTATCATTCAGCAGTCAACATACAAACGCCCAAAATGGTTGTTTAACGGGCATTTAGAAACCATTTATCCCGCTCTATTCCGAAAAGTTGATTTTCAAAAACCTGAACGTGAGCGAATAAGTACTCCGGACGGAGATTTTTTGGATTTGGATTGGTACAAAAATCATAAGCCCAAACTTGTTCTGATCAGTCATGGATTGGAGGGAAATAGCTCCCGACCTTATATAATGGGGATGGTTAGGGAATTTGTTCAAAATGGCTTTGATGCCCTAGCCTGGAACTATAGAGGCTGTGGAGATGAATTAAACAATAAACCGATTTTCTACCATAGCGGGGCGACCTATGATCTGGACACGGTGATAAGCCACGCGCTAAAATCCTATGAGGAAATATATTTAGTGGGTTTTAGTCTGGGCGGGAACCTCACCTTGAAGTATCTTGGAGAAAAGAAAAATAGCCTACCCCAAATCAAAAAGGCTGTTGCAATTTCAGTCCCATTGGATTTGGGTAAGTCCTGCGACAAAATCTCAAGCGGTGAAAATATTTTGTATTCAAAGCGTTTTCTTTCAACACTCAAGGAGAAGGTGGTCAGGAAATCAATGCTTTTCCCAGAAGAAATCACCCCTCAAAAATTAGAAAAAGTAAAAACACTTCGGGATTTCGACGACGTCTTTACAGGTCCATTGCATGGCTTCCAAGATGCCCAAGAGTACTATGAGGTCAATTCCTCTCTGCAATTTTTGGATCAAATAGAAGTCCCTGCACTGGTTTTAAATGCCATCAATGACCCCTTCCTGAGTGATACCTGCTTCCCATATTCTTTGGCAAAAAAGTTGGAAACCGTCTTCTTTGAATTCCCAAAACATGGAGGACATGTGGGCTTTTCTTCAGGAGGCAATGAAAAAAGCTACTATTCTGAGCGTAGGGCAGTTGAATTTATAACTCATGATCTCTAACTTCCCAACAAATCTAGGATCCCCTTATCATGTGCGGAAGATATTCCCTGAGTAAAAGTAAAATTGACCTGGAAGAGCGCTTTCAGGCAGAGATGTTGGCTGACTTCAAACCCAGATACAACATCGCCCCTACCCAACTAGTCCCTGTCATTACTTCTGATAGTCCCAAGGGATTTTCCTTTTTTTATTGGGGAATCACTCCAGATTTTGGTCAAAATAAGCCTGTTTCCCAGAAACTGATCAATGCCAAAGCGGAAACGGTTCATGAAAAAATTTCCTTCAAAAGTTCTTTTGAAAGAAGAAGATGTCTTGTGCCAGCCGATGGTTTTTTTGAATGGAAAAGGCTGGGCAAAAAGACTAAAATCCCAAATCGGTTTACTCTTCGAGATGATAGCCTTTTCTCTTTTGCAGGGATTTGGGAAGAATACGAAGGGCTTTCTGGGGAGGTGCAGCATACATTTTTGATTCTTACCACCACTCCAAATGAACTGGTGGAAGAGGTTCACGACCGTATGCCGGTGATTTTATCCAGAGAAAATGAAAAAAAATGGCTAGACAAATACACCAGTGAGGCAGAACTCCTGAATATGCTAAAGCCCTACCCTGTAGAATTAATGGTAAGCTATCCAGTTTCTCCATTGGTAAATTCCGTCCAAAATGATTCTCCTGGAATTATTCGAAAAACTTCTCCGATGGACCAATTTGGAAACTACACCCTCTTTGGCTAAGTAAGACTCCAAGCTTTTTTCTTTTTTGTAGGAATGCCATCTTGTTCCGATATTGGCAGTCCCAAAAATTTCTTTGCATTCAGATAAACCCAAATACTGATGAAAAAATCCAGAATACTTGGCGCTGGTCATTATGTCCCTGAGAGAATAGTAACCAATGAGGAACTCTCTCAGATGATGAATACCAACAATGAATGGATTGTAGAAAGAACTGGAATTCAGGAGAGAAGATGGTTTACACCGGGAGTTGACACAGTAACCAACATGTCTGCCAAAGCTTCTCGAATGGCGCTTGAGCGGGCTCAAGTGGATCCAAAAGAGATTGATTTCATTGTTTTTGCAACGATTACGGCTGATTACTTTTTACCCGGAAACGGGGTTCTTTTGCAAAGAGAGCTAGGGTTAACTTCCATCGGTGCCTTGGATATTAGAAATGCCTGCTCGGGTTTTATCTATGCCTTATCAGTAGCAGACCAGTTTATCAAAACCGGGATGTATAAAAAAATCCTTGTCGTCGGAGCCGAAATCCAATCTTCAGCTTTAGATAAAAGTGATGAAGGAAGATCAAGTGCCGTAATTTTCGCAGATGGTGCCGGTGCTGTGGTATTAGGAGCAGTGGATTCTGATCAACCCGGAATTTTGAGTACCCATTTACATTCCGAAGGTTCCCATGCTGAGGAATTGTATTGTATAGCTCCCAGCTCTAGCGGGAAAGTTAGAATTTCTCAAGAAATGATTGATCGAGGAGATTTCTTCCTTAAAATGAATGGAAATGCTGTGTTCAAACACGCTGTAGTTAGATTCATGGAAGTAATCAAGGAAGCCCTCGACTTTAATGGGATGAAAAAAGAGGATATTGATCTTCTTGTCCCTCACCAAGCTAACCTGAGAATCAGCCAATACATCCAGCAGAAACTTCAGCTTCCTGATGAGAAGGTGTTCAATAACATCATGTATTTGGGAAATACTACTGCTGGAACTATTCCAATCGCCTTATCCCAAGCTTGGGAACAAGGAAGAATAAAAGAAGGTGATTTGTTATGCCTCGCGGCTTTTGGATCAGGATTCACTTGGGCCTCGGCGCTATTGAGATGGTAAAATGACTGATCCCCATCAGCGGCTAGATTTAAACTTATGGCTGGATCAGGAATTGATCAAGCGACAAAACAAGCTTAAAGCAGGTTTTCTGCAAGTATTGGAGGGGGTTGCCAATTCATTCTCAAACGAAACACTTTCTCAAATTCATCAAAATTCAAAAGGAAAGAAGATTTCAAAAGGAAGTGACTTGGTAGGATTTCCCTATCAAGTTCTGGATATGATCAGGGATTTTACTCTGACTTCTGGATGTGATATACGAATTTTTAATTGGTTTGGTCATGGAATGTTTCTGATGCTAATTCATGGCTCGGAATTCAGCCTGGACTCAAATAAGCTTATCCAAAGTGGTTTTGAGTTTTCTTTGACCGATTCCCCTTGGGATTATCCAGAGTTGATTTTGGAAAAAAGACACACTTCCGATGAAAATCAGATTATTTTTCAGGAGGGAGTTTTAAATCTCTGGTTCAAACCGCTTATCCCCGTATACGATTTGGAAAGCAGTATTCGTTTGGTAGCTGGAGAGGTTGAAAATCTCTTGGATATTCTAAAACTTTCATCCCAAACAAAAAGGAATTAACTTAATTTTAAACTGAAGATTGTTTCCTTCGTAAACGTAGGGCAAAGCATTCTTCCCCTGGAAATTTTCCTGGAACTCTTATCCGAAACCGAAGACCAATGAAATACCTACTTCCGGTAGCCTTTCTCCTACTTTTCAATTCAGCTTTCGCCCAAGAATCCCAATTGGTTCGTCAGTTTAATTCTGACTCAACCATAATGGGTACCGGTGTTGTAGAAAAAAACCAACGCACAGGTTTATGGAAATTTTATAATCCCAAGACCAATACCTTGATTTCTGAAGGAATTTTTAGAAATGGAAAAAAGGACGGGACGTGGAATTCTTTTTATCCTTCAGGAAAGCCAAAAGAAACAGCTGAATATCGGGATGGAAAACTCTTCGGACCAGCAAAATATTATGACGAAGACGGAGCCCTGAAAAAGGAAATGATTTTTCAAGACAGTGTTTTAGTCGGAAAATACATTGAATATTATGGCAAAACCGGTGTTCCCAACTATGTCACCCCAAAGCAAGTAAGAGTTGACGGACAATATGATAAAGGCCAAAAAACAGGTCAATGGGTTACTTATTTTGAATTTGGAGAAGTTGCAATCAATGAATTTTATATCGATGGCTTGAGGGAAGGTCCTTACTTAGAGTATGATCCAGAAGGCACAGTTGTAACTGAGGCATTTGCTACAAAAGGTCAATTCAATGGATCTTTCAAGACTTATTCACTTCCCAATGTCCCATTGGAAGTAGGTAATTATAAAAATGGAGTAAAAGTCGGCGAATGGAAAAGATATTTTCCGGGTACCAGAATTGTAGAAGCCGAAGAGTATTATTCTGACAATGGTAATCGAACTGGGCAATGGAAATATTATTATCAATCTGGTCGAATAGCTAGAATTGAAACCTACGAAAACAATATTGCAGTAGGCACCTGGGAAGAATATTTCCCAAACAAAGCATTGGCTAAGCGAAAATCTTTTGAGCTAGGTGTGCCAGTAGGTGAATATTTAGAATACCACGACTCGGGAGATCTATCTGTGCGAGGACAGTATGAGGGTGGAGCCAAGAGCGGCCTATGGAAAAGTTATTACCCAGACGGGCAATTATTCTCGATCGGTGAATATAAAAATGACCTGAAAACTGGACTTTGGAAATACTTCAATAAGATAGGAATCCTAATCGCTGAGGGTAAATACATTTTGGGTATGGAAGACGGGCAGTGGGTTTACTACTACGATGGAGGCCAACTCAAATCAGTAGGTTCTTTCAAATTGGGAGAAGAAGATGGAATCTGGGGTCTTTTTTATGACAACAAGCAGCTAACTCAAGAAGAATTTTGGGATAATGGCAGGCTTACCAATGTGGGAGACTATTTTTCTTATGATGGAAAAACCCAGCTTGAGAAAGGTTCTCTCAAAGACGGAAATGGAGTAAGAATAACTTATTACGTCACAGGACAAAAGGAATCAGAGGGCAATTATAGATCAGGAAAACCTGATGGACTTTGGGTGTTTTACCATGAAAATGGAAAGAAAGCCTCCGAAGGTGCCATGATCGACGGAAAGAAGGAAGGGCCTTGGAGATATTACAATACATCAGGAAGGCTTGAAGATTTGATCAATTATCAGAAAGACGAGGTTGTGGCTAATTCTAACTCTTCCTTGATCAGAAATTAACCTAAACGGTCTTTCATCATTCCAAACAATGCAAATCAGGAGCAGTTATACCTAAAAAAAGATCATGTTTGGACTATTCAAAAAGAAAACCGAAAAAGAAAAGCTTCAAGAAGCTTATGCAAAAAAGCTTTCCGAAGCTCATAAAGTTTCACATGTAAACAGAACCCAATCGGACAAATTAATGGCCGAAGCTGAGGAAATAGCCAAGAAAATTGAAAGCTTGAATTAATCCAAAAATGTATTTCAAAATATCTAATTCATTTTTTGAATATAAATATTTGGATTTTAGATATTTAAAGGTATATTAGATGACACTTTTTAACCTAGTCCGCAGACGTTTATAAACAAAACAAGTTTATTTTAAGGGTGATTGAGCTACGGACAATATTCTAAACTTTTGAAAACTCGGGCTTGACACCCCGAGTTTTTTTATTTTCTAGCAAAATCATCTTGGACCCGAACGATATCCTCTTCATCCGATGGATTTTCAGGGTCAATGTGCATCCAAATCTCGGCTACTATCCCCCAGTTGTTATCACCAATCAATCGATGTCTTTCACCTTGTGCCAGGCGAATTACCTTCCCTATTTCCATGACTTGTTTTGGTGTTTCAACATCATTTGGACTAATGGCAATCGAAGACTCGCCAAAGATTAGTTTCCAAATTTCGGCCCTTCTGTGGTGATATTGCCAAGAAAGCCTCTTTCCTGGACCTACAATCAGAATTTTAGGACTTAATTTCAAACTCAACTGCTCTTTGGAAAGCTCTACTTCCGGAAAGAACTTTTCCCTAAAGGCTCCAATTTGAGTTTCATCAATCACATAAAAGCCGCCCCATGGTCTGTTCTTATCGAAAGAAACTATTTCGATACCTGCCTGTTGAAGGTACTCCTCAACGACGTTAAAAACTTCTTCTTTTGAAAAACCAGAATCTACTAAAATACTCATTCAAACAATTTTTCCCCAAACTTAATACATGATCTGATTTTTACCCTAAGTATTCAAACCAAAAAAATCTTTTCTAAAAGAGGATTTATCTAATCAAGAAATTTATTTTCAAGGGCTAAACTTTAATTTATTATTCGATTTTTTTCAGGAAGTACTTTTTTGAAGGATAAAATTTCGCTTATTTGAGGCAATTCTTGAATTTTATGAACCTAATTAACCCTAAAGAGGAAATTTCTAAAATGGATGGCGTGGTAGAAATCAAAAGCTACCTCAACAAAATAAAAATCATTAAGAATCTTTACCTCAAAGGTGCCAATACCGCCAGCGAAATCTGCAATGAAGTTGGGATATCCCTTCCCACAGTTAATAGCCTTCTTTCTGACTTAATGAGTTCTGGAGAGGTCATCAAACAAGGACGAGCGGAATCTCAAGGAGGAAGAAAGCCGGATTTATACCGATTGGCCTCGGACGCTTTTTACGTGCTTTCAGTTGATCTTTCTAAGTACAACATTCACTTGGCCTTATATTCCTGCAATCATGAATTGGCCTATGAGAAGCAAAGCCATAAAATCAACTTGAATAACGAGAAAGAGACTTTTGACGAAGTCTGTGATAAAATTGATGCATACCTTTCGAAAACCGGAATTCCTTCAGAAAAAATTATTGCCATAGGATTTTCAATGCCCGGTCTGGTGGACTCTATTGGTGGGGTCAATTATACCTATTTAAGATTTGGGAAAAAGACACTTTTAGAAAATCTCGAAGCAAGATTCAAAAAGAAAATTTTCTTGGAAAACGACGCTAGAGCGATGACTTTAGCAGAATTCAAATTTGGTGCTGAGGATACTCACAAGAATGTATTGGGGCTTTTTATTGGCTGGGGAATCGGATTGGGAATCATCATAGATGGAAAAATCTACCAAGGAAGCTCGGGATTTGCAGGGGAGTTTTCACATTCTCCAATTTTTGAATCCAGAGACGTAACCTGCACCTGTGGAAAAAAAGGCTGTCTGGAAGCAGTAGCCTCAGGTACGGCAATTGTAAGAATGGCCGAGGAAGCCATCCAACTAGATAAAGACAGTATTTTGGCAAGAATGGTCAGAGACCATAGCGGGGAGTTAGATCCGGAATTGGTGGTTGAAGCCGCACTAGCAGGAGATCAAAGAGCGATAACAATTCTTTCAGAGGCGGGACTAGACCTAGGCAGAGGAATTTCCATGCTCATCCAATTGCTCAATCCTGAACTAATTATCATCGGAGGTTCAGTTGCGGAAGCCAATCAATACTTGATCACACCAATTCAGCAGGCACTCAATATTTACAGCATGGCCAAATCAAGGGAAAAAACCCAGTTGGCATTGTATAAATTAGGAAAAGACGTCGGTCTACTTGGGGGTGTCGCAGTCGTGAATGAGAAGCTCTTCGAAGATGTCTTAAATTAATATTGAGGTCTGACCTCAGCAGATTTCGAACTCTTTAAAATTCTAAATAAACCAATCCCAAATCCTTTTTCAGTCACGCTCCGGGAACCTTTTCGGTTATTCTGGGTGTGTATTCCATCCCTGGATTTAAGCCTTCGAATAAGGTTTTCAGAAGTAATCGGGTATTATCCTCGCTCATTTCCCAAAACATCCCTCCTTTGAGGCCTTTTTCTCTTATGTAATCGGTTTTCTTTTTTACAGATTCTGGGTCCTCATAGGTAATCCAAGTTGAATCCTGTGCCGCAAAAAGATAAGGAGCCTGAGCTTTTTCATCCCAAAATCTCTTGTATTTGGAAGTCATGGTCAAAGCATAAATCTGATGATAAGGCAATCCCATTGCGTATTCTCCTTTTTGAAAAAGCCCATTCTGCTCTGGATTAACTTTTTTCCACATTCTTCCATAAAAAGGAATTCCTAAAACCAACTTTTCTGCAGGCACACCAAATTCTATTTGTTCCTCAACCGCAGTAGCAGCTGAAGTTTTCTTATTTCCGTTTGGATAAAGGTTAGCATGATGACCAGTCTCTTCATCTCCTGCTGTATAAAAATCATAGGCCATAATATTGATAAAATCGAGGTACTTCTGGGCTTCCGCAAGATTATTGACCTCCAAATATCTCCTAAATCCCCCAGAAGCAATCGTAGTCAAATAATGAGTGTCGGTGACCATCCCCAAAGAATCCAATGCTTCCCGAAAGCTTTTTAGCATTAGGACAAAGTTTTCTTTATCCTCTGGCCTGTAAGGATTATTGTCCCCCTGCATGGCAGGATATTCCCAGTCAAAATCCAGTCCATTCAGATTATGATTAATCAGGTATTCCAACCCAGATTGCGTAAGTTTTTTCCTACCTTCTTCAGTAGCCACGGCATCTGAAAAACCTTTGGAATGTGTCCACCCACCAATAGAAACCAAAATTTTTATCGCTGGATTTCGCTCTTTCAAGGTTTGCAACTTGATAAAATTCAGGCTATCCCGTTCCGCATCCTTTGGATTCATCGGAGCAATTCTTCCCGTACTGTCCACATGGGCAAAAGCATAATTCACATGGGTAATTCTTTCTGCCGGGATATGCTTTTCGCGGATATTTTTCCATCCTGCCACATAGGCTACAATGACTTTTTGGCCATCGTCTGACTTCTTTTGGCCACAGGAAAATAAAACTACAAGCAGGATCGGGAATAAGTATTTCATAGGATTTTAATTCTGGTCAAAGTTAAAAAAAGAGCTAAGCCGAGCGGTAAAGCCAAAGTTATATCTCCAAAGATTTTGTTAAAACTGAACTGATTTTGGGCGATAACGCAATAAATTCTCTCCATTGAAATGAAAATGCATTAAAAAAGCCACTTGGAAATCCAAGTGGCTTGTGTTTATAAGCTTTTCCGATTAGCGGATAAATAGCATTTCGCGATACTTCACCAAAGGCCAGCTTTCGTCGTCAACCAAAAGCTCAAGTTTGTCAACTGCATATCGGATTTTGTCGAAGTAAGCTTCCTTCACTTCTTTCTGATATCCTTTAGCACGCTTTACGACATCATCTTCCTTGTTGAGTTTCTTTCTTGCCTCGGTCATTGCCGTTACATCTGACTTCAAAGACTCAATATGCTTAGACAATTCCTTGATAGTATCTACAGCAGCAGAGTGATCCAAGCCAAGTCCTTTCAAACCGTTTGCGTTTTGAATCACCTTGTTTTGATAAAGGATAGCGGTAGGAATGATATGATTCAAAGCCAAATCACCCATTACACGGCTTTCGATCTGAACCTTCTTAATAAACTCTTCCAACATGATTTCATGTCTGGCATGAACTTCAATCGCATTAAGTACATTATGACGCTCGAAAAGCTCCTTAGTAGCTTTCTTCGCATAAACGTCCAAAGCTTCTGGAGTAGACTTCAGGTTAGAAAGTCCTCTTTTTGCTGCTTCTTTTTCCCACTCTTCAGAGTAGCCATCACCTTCGAATCTGATTTTCTTAGATTCCTTAATGTACTTTCTCAAAACGTTTACTATGGCAATTTTCTTTTCCTTGCCAGCACTCATTTCCTTCTCGATGTCCTTTGCCATTGTTTTCAAAACATCAGCAACGATTACGTTCAGGGTGGTCATTGGTCCTCCACAGTTTGCAGAAGATCCTACTGCTCGGAATTCGAACTTGTTTCCGGTGAAGGCAAAAGGAGAAGTTCTGTTTCTATCGGTATTGTCTAGGATGATTTCTGGGATCTTGGAGATACCCAATTTCATATACATGTTATCACCCTTCTCGATTTTCACGTTTCCGTTCTTTTCCAACTCATCCAAAAGCTCTGTTAAAGTAGCTCCCAAGAAAGTTGACATAATTGCTGGAGGGGCTTCATTCGCACCCAAACGGAAATCGTTAGAAGCTGAAGCTATACTTGCTCTTAACAAATCAGCGTGATCGTGTACTGCTTTAACTGTACCAACCAAAAATGCCAAAAACTGAAGATTTTCTCTAGCTGAATTGCTTGGCTGGAAAAGATTCACACCTGTATCGGTGATCAAAGACCAGTTGTTGTGCTTACCTGAACCGTTTACTCCGGCGAATGGCTTTTCATGGAACAAAACTTTCAAGCCATGCTTGTCAGCAACTTTATCCATTACATCCATCAACAATTGGTTGTGGTCAATTGCCTTGTTAATTTCTTCGAAAATTGGAGCTACTTCAAACTGACCCGGAGCCACTTCATTGTGACGAGTTGAAACTGGAATACCTAATTTATGAGCCTCGATTTCGAAGTCCATCATGAAATCTTTTACTCGGGTAGGAATTGATCCAAAATAATGGTCTTCTAGCTGCTGTCCTCTAGCTGGGGTATGTCCATAAACTGATCTTCCTGACATCACCAAATCAGGCCTTGCATTGTAAAGCGCCTTATCTACCACGAAATATTCTTGCTCCACCCCTAAAGAAGGATTCACCTTTCTGACATTTCTGTCAAACAATTGGCAAATCTCCACTGCCGCATTACTTATTGCTTCCATGGATTTCAACAATGGAGTCTTGTAATCCAAAGCCTCACCAGTGTAGGACACAAAGATGGTAGGGATACAAAGAGTCTTTTCGAAGATGAAAATCGGAGAAGAAGGATCCCAAGCAGTATATCCTCTAGCCTCAAAAGTAGAACGGATACCTCCATTTGGGAATGAAGAAGCATCTGGCTCCTGCTGAACTAGTGCAGAACCCTTGAATTTCTCCATACCGGCATACATGTCAAAGAATGAGTCATGCTTCTCAGCTGTAGACCCTGTCAATGGCTGAAACCAGTGGGTGTAATGCGTTACGCCTTTAGAAATGGCCCAAATTTTTACAGCAGATGCAATTTCCTCTGCAGTTGCCGGATCGATCTTGGAGCCTTTATCGATCGCTTCCATTACTTTTTTGTAAACGGAAGGTGCTAAAGATTGCTTCATTTGAGCTGGACCAAAAACGTTAGTCCCGAAGTAATCTGAAATCTTAAAAGAAGGAGCGGTAACTGACACTCGCTGTCTCGCCTGAACCATCGCCAGGGCTTGCTGTCTTAGTGTTGCCATATCTACAATGTGTGGTTTAAGAATACACCCACAAAAATAGAAAAATATGTACTCGAAAAAGATATTCAGCCTTTTTTGAACTCATTTTTTGAAAAATTTCCACTTTTTTCAAAAAAACATGTCCTTTTTATAGGCAAAACCTGAAAAAAAGTGTGTTTTGATCCCTAAAATTGGAAAATTGAAAAAAGCTGGGGAATACTTACCTTTGCAAAATCATCCTTCTTTCCAGATTTGTGAAAAAAGTTGCCTTCTATACCCTCGGTTGCAAGCTGAATTTTTCAGAAACATCTACTATCAGTAGACAATTTGAAGAAAAAGGCTACCAGAAAGTCGATTTTCAGGAAAATCCCGACATTTTCATCATCAACACCTGCTCAGTAACCGAGAATGCTGACAAGAAGTGTAAAAAGATCGTAAAAGAGGCAAAAAAGATTTCCCCCAACTCTTACGTCGCGATAATTGGTTGCTATGCTCAGTTAAAACCAACCGAAATCTCAGAAATCGAAGGGGTAGATGCGGTATTAGGCGCAGCTGAAAAATTCAGATTACATGAGCTCCTGGGAGATTTTGCTAAAGAACAGGAGGCAAAAGTACTGGCTAGCGAAATCACCGAAGCTAAATCCTTCAACAACGCCTACTCTATTAATGACAGAACCCGGACTTTTCTGAAAGTCCAAGATGGCTGTAATTATGGATGTGCTTTTTGTACAATCCCTTTAGCTAGAGGAAAAAGCCGAAGCAATACCATTGAATCAGTTTTGGCTTCAGCTAGAGAAATCGCAGCGACTGACGTAAAAGAAATCGTCCTGACTGGGGTAAATATCGGTGACTTTGGAATTGTAGAAGGAAAAAGAAACGAGCGATTTGCAGATTTGGTATTTGCTCTCGACGAAGTGGAAGGGATAGATCGATTCAGAATTTCCTCCATCGAGCCGAACTTGCTGACTAATGAGATCATTGAATTTGTCTCTACCTCCAAGCGTTTTGTACCTCATTTTCACATCCCTCTTCAATCGGGTTCCAATACCATTTTGAGAAGGATGGGCCGTAGATATCTTCGGGAGCTTTACGAGGACAGGGTTTCCAAAATCAAAACCTTGATGCCTCATGCATGTATCGGTGTGGATGTAATAGTGGGTTTTCCTGGGGAAACGGATGAACTTTTTCTCGAAACCTACAACTTCCTGAACGAACTGGACATTTCCTATCTCCACGTTTTCACCTATTCCGAACGAGCTAATACAAGAGCAATGGAAATGGATGGGGTCGTTCCCATGAAAAAGCGAAATGAGCGATCCAAAATGTTGCGCATTCTTTCTGAGAAAAAAAGAAGAAAGTTTTACGAAGAAAATCTAGGCAAAACTTTCAGCGTCCTTTTTGAAGAAGATGTAGAAAATGGAAAAATGCACGGCTTCACCGAAAACTATATTCGGGTAGCTGCCAAGTATGACCCGATGCTAATCAACGAATTAAAAACCGTTCATCTTGATCAAATCAATGAATCAGGGAATGTAGAAGTTTTGGAGCCGGAGATGGTGTATGAAAAACATTAGCCAAGAATCCTGAGCTATTTTATGCATTTCTCCATTTCCCTGGATTCGCAGAAGTTGAAAGAACGCCAAAGACATAGACACGGTTTCCTTCTATTTTAAAATGAATGGAAACTGGGAATTTTTTCAAAAAGGCAAACCGGAAATTTTGGTGATGAAATTGGTACCCCTTGGGCTCTAAAATTACTTTTTCAAATTTTTCTTCCAGATCACTTAAAAAATATTCTCCCAAACCGGGAACTTTTGACTCATACCATTCAAAAATATCCCGAATATCAGTTTCTGCTTCGGGTTTGATGATCAATGAATACTTCATTAATTTTTCTTAGAAATCCGATTTTTTACTTCAATCCAACTAGAACCAGCTTCAGGATTTTTTAAATGAACCGAATATCGTCTTTCTAATTCAGCAACCTGTTCAGGATTCATATCCAAAACTTTCTCCGAAGGACTCAAAATATTGAAAATCAATTCAAGAACATCCTGATTAGCTTTTTCAATTAATGCATGTATTTCTTCTTTGAGGTCAGCGGAGCCCATAGTAGTTTTTTACTAAAGTTAGAGAAAATTCACTTTTTTGATAAGCTTCCTAGAGGTCCACGTTAAAAAGTGTTTATTTTTCCTAATTTCAACAATCTCAAAATTACTTTTTCGTGAGCCAAAATCAATTACCTATTCTCCTAGATGAAGCCTGGCTAGAGCCTTATGCATCGGTCATCCAAAAGCGCTACGATCAGTTCCAATCCGCTATTCGGGCTATCAATGACTATTCTGGAAGTATCCTGGAGTTTGCCAGAATGCACGAATATTACGGAGTCCATTTTGATAAAATAAGAAATGGATGGGTCTATCGGGAATGGGCGCCGAATGCCAAGGCTCTTTTCCTGATGGGCGACTTCAACTGGTGGGATAGAAATTCTCATCCTCTTCGTAAAAACCATCGGGGCGATTGGGAGATTTTTCTTCCTTTCGAGCAATACCAAAATACCTTCATCCATGAGAGCAAAATCAAAGTTCGGGTTATCGGAGCCAATGATACAGACCTAGATCGCATCCCAGCCTACATCACACGGGTAGTGCAAGACGAAAAAACCCATGACTTCGCCGGGCAACTTTGGTTTCCCAAAAAAGAATTCAAATGGACTGACCAAGAATTCTCCTTGAAAAAAGCCGCTGAAATGCCCCTGATCTACGAATGTCATGTAGGCATGGCTCAGGAAAAACTAGGAGTAGGTACCTACAAGGAATTCGAGGAAAAAATCCTCCCCAGAATCAAAGCAGGTGGTTACAATGCCATTCAGATGATGGCTGTGATGGAGCATCCTTATTACGGTTCCTTTGGCTATCACGTGTCCAACTTTTTTGCTCCCTCCTCTCGATTTGGAACTCCAGAGGAATTAAAGTCCCTGATCAACACTGCTCACCAAATGGGCATCGCCGTGATCATGGATATTGTGCATTCCCATGCAGTGAAAAATGTCAATGAAGGGCTGAATGAATTTGACGGGACGGACGACCTCTATTTCCATCCCGGAGAAAGAGGCTACCATGAGGGATGGGATTCCAAGCTTTTCAATTATGGAAAATGGGAAGTCCAACAATTCCTACTTTCCAATATTCGCTATTGGTTGGAGGAATTTCATTTCGACGGGTTCCGGTTTGACGGGGCCACTTCCATGTTGTATCACCATCATGGGCATACTTCTTTCGATTCTGCTGAGAAATATTTCGATTCGGGAATAGATGAAGATGCATTGTTGTATTTCCAATTGGCAAACACCCTGATTCATGGCCTAAAGCCTCATGCCCTCTCCATTGCCGAAGAGGTCAGCGGAATGCCTGGACTTTGCAGGTCGGTGGCTGATGGGGGAATCGGTTTTGATTTCAGGTTGGCAATGGGGATTCCGGATTTTTGGATCAAAACCCTCAAGCACAAACTGGATGAGCAATGGGATATGTTTGAGCTTTGGCATGAGCTGACTAATAGACCTAAGAAAGAAAAATCAATCGCCTATGCAGAAAGCCATGATCAGGCGCTAGTCGGGGATAAAAGCATTGCCTTTTGGCTGATGGACAAGGAAATGTACTTTTCCATGTCTGTGCTGGAGCAAAACCTGGTCGTAGACCGGGGAATTGCTTTACACAAAATGATCCGGATGATTACCATTTCCCTGGGTGGTGAAGGCTACCTCAATTTTATCGGGAATGAATTCGGACATCCAGAATGGGTGGATTTCCCTCGCTTGGGAAATGACTGGAGCTACCAATACGCCAGACGTCAATGGTCCTTGGTAGATACTCCTCACCTTCGCTACCAGCAACTGGATGCCTGGGACAAGGCAATGATCCAACTCTGCAAAAATTACAATATCCTCTCGGCTCCACCAGCAAATCAGCTCCATCTGGATCCTGACAAAAAAATCCTAGCCTATGAGCGAGGTGGGCTGATTTTTATCTTCTCCTTCCATCCTACCGAATCCATTTTCGGCTTCCCAATCCGGGTTCCTGAGGCAGGAACATACCACTTGGTACTCCAGTCTGATGAAAAGAAGTATGGAGGATTTGATCGTCTGGATCAACAAATCGCCTACCCTACGGATAAGGATCAACAAATCCATCTCTATATACCAAACAGGGTAGTGATGGTAATGGAAAGGAAGAAGTAAAAAGTATAAAAGGTACACAAATGCAACCAAATTAAGCAAGTAGGCGGAAAAAAGGTATATTAATAAACAAGTTAGCAGCAAGAAAAAATGAAAACACTCCCAATATTTATAATCATCTCAGTTTTGGTGATTTCATGTAAAGAAAGGCCAACCTTCCAATTTGAAACTACCTCTGACAGACTAACCGAAATAATAGAATGGAAGAATAAAATACTAGTAAAAGACAACATCGGGACTTTACATTCTATAGAAGGAGAATCACTTGAGAAGTTTAATTTTGATAATATTGAAAGCATCAGCAAGTGCAAAAATGAACACTATATATTAAAAGTTCCTAATGATTCAACATTCATCATCACAAGACCTGACAATTCTGAATGGCTTGTAAGTAATAAAACTGGTTTTGAATCAAAATATTTCACTATACGTACAAATGAAAAATGTGAAATACTATTAGAGTATGGAATGATTGCTTTTAAGATTCAAGAAGAAACCTTTATTGATATGAATAAAGTTTATGGATTTAAAAATATTGCGCTCAATATCTCCGATAAATTTGGCTATTTTGAAAACTTCATCTTTTTAACAAAATACGCAGACTATTTTAATGGAGGACTTTTGATTTCGTACCTAGATAGTGATAGTAATAAATATAGTTTACCAAATGATAGTAAGGTTAGGGATTTTACAATCCACAATGATGAACTATGGCTAGCAACTGGGTTCTTTGAATCTAATGAAGGTAGAAAAATCGTTGAAAAAAAGGTTTTAAAAATTAAACAAGGTAATATTGAAGAAGTGCTTATAAAGGATATTCCAGATGATATGGACATAGCTTCAATATATTCCAACAATAGTTCAATATATTTTTTATCTGAGAATTTAGGTTTTTTTGAACTCAAAGACAGAAAACTAAACGAATTGATTTCAATTGACCTACGAAGCAGTAAAATTATTCCAGAAAGCTTTGTAGTAAAAGACAACTTAATATTCTTATCCACATTTGAGAATGGAATTTTACAATTTACCATGAAAGAGAATGACTTTGATATCAAACAAATTGTAAGAAGAGATTAATTGCCCAGCTGCTAACATCACCTTGGATACAGCGGGCGGTTCAGAGTAAATAGGAAAGTTCAGTATCTTTAAGATGTCAGGAGTAGGCTTGAAGAATACGGCTCCGAATGCCCGCCGTCTCCAAGCTGAATCCCGTTAAGTAATCCACTTCCCAGATTTTTTTATCCCTTCTCCAAAATTCCTCAAAACAGCTTATCCTAATCCTTTTTCTTTTACCCCAATCCAAGTCATTTGCATACTTTTCAGGAGTATTTTTTAAGTTGCAATTGATCATGCACAATTCCCTATTTACCCCTATGAAAAACCTGCTCCCTATTTTCTTAGCCTTTCTTTTCCTGAACCTTATTGCCTGTGAACCCAAAAAGCCTGCACCTGAAAAGGATAACTTGGAAGGCAAAGCTTGGTGGAAGGAAGGGGTCTTATACCAGATCTACCCGCAAAGCTTCAAGGACACGGATGGGGATGGATATGGGGACTTTAAGGGAGTTATCGAAAAACTGGATTATCTGGAAAGTTTGGGAATTACCATGGTTTGGATGAATCCTTTTTTTGAATCTCCCATGGTAGACAATGGCTACGATGTGAGCGACTATAGAGGGATTAATCCTCGATATGGGACTATGGAAGATTTTCAGGCCATGTTAGACGGAATGCATGCCCGTGGAATCAAGTTTGTTTTGGACGTGGTGGTAAATCACAGCAGCGATCAGCACGATTGGTTTTTGCAGAGCCGAAGTTCAAGGGACAATCCGTATCGGGACTATTATCACTGGTGGCCGGCAGAAAAAGGAACACCGCCTTACCGACATAGTTTGTTTGATCCAGAAGGCGCTTGGGAATACGATTCCCTGACCAATGCTTTTTATCTCCACACTTTCGCGGAACAGCAGCCAGACTTGAACTGGGAGAATCCCAAAGTGCGTCAAGAGGTTTATGACATCATGAAATTTTGGGCCGAAAAAGGCGTGGACGGCTTCCGAATGGATGCTTTTCAGTTTGCCAGCAAGGATACCACATGGCCGGAATTCCCCGAAGGGCATGAAAAGGATTTCATTAAATGGTATGGCATGCGTCCCCAATTGCATGAATACCTGAAGGAAATGTATGCCGAAGTCATCGAACCTTACGGAGTTTTTGCGGTGGCTGAAGGCGCAGGAAGCACCTTTCAGGATGCCCATGACTTAGTCGATGCAGATCGAAAAGAACTCCAGATGGCCTACCATTTTGAAACAGTAGACCTATCCCGAACTCCAGAAGGATATGATTTGGCAGATTTCAAAAATGTCTTTTCCAAATGGGATAGTGCCTTTGCAGAAAAAGGCTGGATTTCCATTTTCCTGTCCAATCATGACAATGCCCGGATGGTCAATCGCTTTGCCAATCCAGATCCGAAATTTATAACTCCTTCGACTCAACTCATCAATACCTTCCTGATGAGTATGCGAGGTACCCCTTTTACCTATTATGGAGACGAAATCGGGATGACGAATATCGATATGCCAACGATTGAGGAATATGTGGACGTGGAAGCTTTGGGAAAATACCAAGCGGCAAAATCCTCAGGTCAGGATATGGAGGAATTTATGCAGATACTCAATTACAATTCCCGTGAAAATGGACGTACTCCCATGCAGTGGGATGCTACTCTCCAAGCTGGCTTTACCACAGGTACACCTTGGATGCGCGTGAATCCGAATTACACAGAAATCAATGTTTCAGCTCAAGATCAGGATCCAACTAGTATCCTAAATCACTTCCGGAAAATGACGAAGGTGAGAAAGGAAAACCCTGCCCTTGTCTATGGCAAATACGAATTGGTGCAAAAAGAGCATCCGGATATTTATGCTTTTACCAGAAAGGGAGAAGGACAAAACTTGATGGTGATATTGAATTTTTCCAAAAATTCATCCTCCATAAAATTGGATCAACTTCCCACTGAATCCAATTTGATCATCAATAATTATTCAGATGTTAATGTGAATGACCAAGACATGTCCTTGAATCTGAAACCTTATCAGGCCTTGATTTTTTCTTTTGATTGATTGAGGAATAACTTAACTTTTAAAGAGAAAACCATTTAAAAATGAGAGCTATAAACTTTTTACTAGTCTTAGGAAGTATCCTAATCTTCTCCTGTCAACCTCCCTCCGAGGAATCCAATGAATCCATCGCCACCATGTATTTCGGGGGAGATATCCTTACGATGGAGGGAAATTTACCCCAATATGCTGAAGCCTTGGTGGAGAAGGACGGAAAAATCCTTTTTGTAGGTTCCAGAGATGAGGCCATGAAACAGGCTGGAGCTGGGCATCAAATGGTGGATTTACAGGGCAAGACCCTGGTTCCAGGATTTATAGATGGGCATGCTCATTTTGGAAATTTCGGATTGCAAGCCATTGGAGCACTTTTGCTTGCTCCACCAGATGCAAATTGCAAGGATATTCCAACCTTGATTCAAATATTAAAAGACTGGAATACTCCTGAAAATCGAGCTTTGACGGGATGGATTTTCGGAACCGGTTTTGACGATTCGGTTTTGGAGGAAAAGCGTTTTCCTAACCGCCACGACCTGGATCAGGTAAGCACCGAATTCCCGATCATGATTACCCATATCTCTGGGCATTTTTCTGTGGTAAACAGTAAAGGTTTAGAAATTCTTGGCATCACTTCTGAAACCCCAAATCCGGAAGGTGGGGTGATTCGAAGAGAAGCAGATGGCAAAACTCCCAATGGGGTTTTGGAAGAATTGGCAGCAATTCCCTATATGCTCAATGCTTTAATGCCCAAGGATCAGGAATCGGCTGATAAATTTTTCCAAGCAGGTCAGGACATGGCTCTTTCCTATGGGTACACTACAGCTCAAGAAGGTCGGGCAATGGATAATCACCAACTTCTGGCTGTCAATGCAGAAAGTGGAAAGTTGAAAATAGATGTGGTCAGTTACATTGATTACATGTTCGTGGATCAATACATGAGTAGTCCCTGGAACTCGAAAGATTACAACTCACACTACCGAATTGGAGGGATGAAAGTTACCCTTGACGGTTCTCCTCAGGGGCGAACTGCCTGGAGAACAAAACCTTACCTGATCCCTCCTGATGGACAAAACAAGGACTATCTGGGATATCCTGCCATTCCCAGTGATTCTACCGTTCAGGCAATTTTAGAAAAGGCCTTCAAAAATAACTGGCAAACGCTTATCCATGCCAATGGAGATGCTGCGATGGACCAGTTAATCCGTACCCTAAGACCCAATGTTGAAAAATATGGAAAAGGAGATCGCAGAAACACCTTGATACATGGCCAATATGTACGGGAAGATCAACTGGATGCTTTTAAAGAATTGGATGTGATTGCTTCTCTATTTCCTCTCCACACTTTTTATTGGGGAGATTGGCACAAGCAAATCATTGGAGATGAGTTGGGAAATAAGATCAGTCCAGTAAAAACGGCCTTAAATAAGGGATTAAAAGTTACCATTCATACCGATGCTCCGGTGGCTTTACCAAACCTGATGAGAGTAGTCTGGACTGCTGTGAATAGGACTTCAAGATCTGGAGCCATCATAGGAGAAAACGAAAGATTAACTCCATATGAAGCACTTCAGGCTATTACGATTTGGTCTGCTTACCAGCATTTTGAAGAAGATAAGAAGGGAAGTTTGAAAGAAGGAAAACTTGCCGACTTGGTGATTTTGGACAAAAATCCATTAAAGGTGGAGCCGGACGCTATAAAAGAAATTCAGGTCGAGGAAACAATCAAAGAAGGAAAAACTATATTTAAGCGTCAGTCGAATTAAGCCAAAACCCTTTCCCCCTCATGTCCTTTTATGCCAGCATGTGCTTTCCTCTCCATCTCCAATACCGAAGGTTGGTTTATTGACGATGACCTAGTTCATCCCTATCTCGAAGACTTGGGTTGGACAGTGCAAAACATCCCCTGGAATCAAGAAACTGATTGGGACAAGTTTGATTTGGTGGTGATCCGGAGCCCTTGGGATTACCAAAATCATTTGGTGGATTTTCTGAGAGTTCTAGACCGGATTAACCGATCCAAAGCCCTTCTTTTGAACCCGATAGAATTGGTTCATTGGAACATCAACAAAAGCTACCTATTTGAACTCCAGGCCAAAGGAGTGGAATTGGTGCCGACGATCAAGCCATCCATTTTGCAACTTTCAGATATAAGAAATGCCTTCGAAAAATTCCAAACGGATGAATTAATTGTGAAGCCTCAAATCGGAGCCAATGCAGATGATACATTTAGGCTAAGCAAAACCAGAGAAGCCGATTGGGGTAAAGTCTTGCCTTTCTTCCAAAATAAAGTGGGCATGCTTCAGCCTTTTATGAATAGCGTGGTTGAGGAGGGTGAGTTTTCACTGATGTATTTCAATGGAAAACTGAGTCATACCATCCTCAAAACGGTTGGAAAGGGAGATTTTCGAGTTCAAGAAGAGCATGGCGGTGGGGTAATTCCTATTTCAAAACCTGAGCCGGCCCTTTTCGAAGCTGCTGAAAAAGCCATCCAAGCCCTCCCTCAGCAACCCTTTTATGCAAGGGTAGATTTAGTCCGAACTCCCCAAAACACCTTCGCGCTAATGGAATTGGAGTTAATTGAACCTTGCTTGTATTTTAGATTTGATCCGGATTCTCCAAAGGTTTTTGCAAAACTTTTAAATGAATTTTGGAAGGATTCTGAAAGCTAAACTTATCAAACTATTTGTGCTATGCTAACAGCTGTCAACCCCAAACTCCCAATGCGGGATAAAAAAATCACCCGGGACTTTTATGTGAACCTCCTTGGATTTAGGACCATGGGAAGTGGAAATTTTCCTGAATACCTGATGGTAGAAAAAGATCAGGTGGAAATTCATTTTTTCCTGTTTAAGGACTTGGACCCAAAGGAAAATTATGGGCAGATTTATATCCGTGTGAAAGGAATAGAAAAGCTCTACCAAGATTTTCTGGATCGAAAAGTCCCCATTCACCCTAAGGGACCTCTCCAATTGAAGCCATGGGGACAAAAGGAATTTTCAATTCTTGATCCAGATACCAATCTGATCACTTTCGGGGAGGCTGTTTAAACTTTAAAATTAGGATGCTCTTTTTCCGACTAAAAAGGAAAAATCAGCAAAGCATGTTGGCTTACCGTGTTAAAATCTCTCCAGACACGATTGAGTTCTGTTTCGGTTTTTGCAGCTTCCAAACCGGCAAAAGGATAGAGTTTACTGTTCACTTCCCGACTGGTTTGAGTCAATTTTCGACTTGACCTACTTACAGAATTTAGGGTCTTTCTGGAGATTTTTCCCTTCTTCTCCAATTCCTCCCAAGACCAATTCACCTCTTTGTAGAATCTTTCCTTGGCCTTTTCCAACCTGGATTTTGCCTTTTTCTCCTGTTTCTCAAAGTAATGCCGATGCTTTTTATCGTATCCTTTCGCCTCATTTCTTTTCCAGAATGTCATTGAAATTAAACGCTGAAGGTGCTGGGAAATCCCCAGAATATTCACAGCCAAGGTAGTCTCGGCAAATTGAAGAAAGGGATATTGAAAAACAGAATCGGTAAGTTTTGCATGCTTGGGAAGGATTTCAAAACAGCGATTGGAAGGAATACGGACTTTTTCAGCTTTAAAGGCATGGCTTCCAGTAGCGATCATTCCCATATAGCTCCAGCCGTCCAAAATTTCGACTTCGCTTCTTTTTAGAATAAAAGCCTTGATTACCGGATTTCCCTTTTTATCCAAAAGTGGTTTCCCATTTTCTAAAATCTCACAGTTAGCTGTCAAATGTGTGGAATGTAAAACCCCAGATGCATAGGTCCAATGCCCAGAAACTAGGTATTCATCTCCGATAAGATCAGCTTGTCCGCCGACAAATCCGCTTCCGGCTAGACAAACTTTCGGATCTGAGAACACTTCCTTTTGGAGAGATTCCTCTAAAAATCCCACAAACCAGCCCGCTCCAGCACAAAGAGTGACTGTCCAACCCAGACTACCATCCCATTCAGCCAGCTTTTCTTCCAAGTTTAAAGCTTCCGGAAGAGAAAGACCCAGCCCTTCAAGACTTTGGGGAACAAAAAGTTTAAACCATTTCTCTTGATATATTTCGGTTAACCAATCCTCAGGCAACCTTCCTGATTTCTCAGCTTCTTGAGCCTTTTCAGAAAAAAAAATTTCATTCCAATTCATATAGCAAGTTTACCAAAATCAATGGAGGTAATCGTTAAAAAATGAGAGCCGGCTACTCAACCGGCTCTCTTTTCTTATTTTTTCTTCTTCTGGGCAGCCATCCATTCCATGATGGATACTGGCTTTCCGTTGAGCATGACCGGCGAGCCATCCCGATCCAATCTCGCGACATTGGCATGGGAATAAATCCAAGACCAATGGTCATTGTATCTAAAGTCCTCTCCTCCAAACAAACCGGTGATGTCATGAACAGTATCATACAAGCTCAAATAGACATTTTTAGCACCAGCCTGCTTTAGGCGATCGTAGATTGGAATCACGGTTTCAGGGGCCTTGGTGGTAGGGTCATTTTTTGCATGAACAAACCAGATAGGAACATTTTTGATTTTTTGGATCATTTGATCCGTAACAAACTCATTGTTATAAGCCAAGGCACTGATATATCCGGCTGCAAAGTAATCCGGATGCTCGAAAATTAATTTCAAGGAAATATATCCTCCATTGGAGCAACCACCCACATAAATCCGAGTTGGATCAACTCCTGGGTTCTTGGCTACGAAATCCTGAATCAAAGCAAAGACAGCTTCATTGTAGATGTCATTTACCTGACCTCGGGTCATGCCTTCACCAGCGTCCATCCAGAAAGTTGGGGTCTGGGGAGCCAAAACATAAGCCCCACCAAATAGGACTTGGATTTCGGGAGAGGCATAATTGTAGGCTTTATTTCCGAGCAAGGCAATACTTGGATCTGTTCCACCTTCTCCGCCCCCATGAAGCCAAATGATCAGAGGAGCCTTTCCGCTTACATTTTTTGGGGCAAAAGAGCCATAGGTCAAACTCACCTTTCCATGGGTAAACTTGCCCGTCAAATCAAATTCCTTGAGATCTGCCTGGAGAATGCCATTAGACTCATTCCAGATTTTTCCGGATTTGGAATGAACAACTGTCATTTGGTAGTCAATCCAGTTATTCGCAGCTCTGCTACCAATTCGCATGTATTGCATTGAAGAGGCAATTGGATTATTGGGGCTTACTGCTAGGACCAGAGTGAGGAATTTTCCTTCAGCCATTCTTGTCCCGTTAGCATCTGATGGATAGGTAAAAAGTACGGTTCTCTTACCATTTCTTACAGCCTCTGGCAATTCCCCAAGACTTGAAGAACGGGAAACATAGATTTCAAAATCATTGGCATTTGCATCCGCCATCGGCTGGTCCAAACTTAACACGACCTTGCTCACTGCAGGTCCCCAGTCAAATCCTTCCACAATCAATTTGTAATTTCCTGGCGCAGCAAAAGGATTTTCCTTGGCCTGAACAAGAAAGACAGAAAGGAAAAGCAATAGGGCTATTGAAAAGAGTCTTTTCATAAGGTTATGGGTATGAGTGATGAATTGATAGAGAATACTATGAAAAATCTCGGTTCAAATCCCAGCCAATTATGTAAGAGGTCAATAAAATCCTTTGAGACTTATTTTTCTTTTCCCTTTACAATCAAAAACCAATCTCCTTCCAATTCCAAATACCCGTAATCATAGCAGAAATGGTATTGATTTCCCTTTTTGTTTTGATAGATATGGGTGAAAAATTTGAAATTAAATCCCTCCAGCGCCAGCTTATCACGGGTAGTTTTACCCATCTCTTCCCCGGTAGGAATATGCGATTCCAGGATATTTCGATTCTTTTTCAGGGTATGATTGACGTTCCGAATGAAATTCGTAGAAGCTGAATTTTGCTGATTATTGTAAGTATTGCGGCAATAGTCATCACAAAATCTCTTATCTATTCGGCCTTGAATTGGCTTTCCGCAGTGGAGACAAAGTTTTTTATCAGAATCCATATCCAAAAAGTTTAAACTAATTTAGGAAATTAGTTGGAATTTATTTCTCCAAATTCATTCAGGTTTTTTGGCAATCATCTGGATGACTGAAGACTTTCCTACATGATAATTTCCTTCCTTTAGTTCCTTTTCTACCACTTCCAATTGGAGGATTTCAAAACCTGAAAAATCAGCCTTCAAGTTTTCTTCGCTAAACAAAAATTCAGGATCTTTTGGACCTCCCGCCTTTTCATTTACAGAATTGAACTGGATATGATTTTTTGAAAAAGCTTCCAAAATCACCAAACCTCCGGGCTTTAAAAATTGACTGAGTTTTCTGTGGTATTCTTTTCTCTTTGAAGGGAGAAAATGAGCGAAAATCAAGACCAAAAGATCAAAGGAACTTTCCTTTGCTTCAAATTCTTCAAAGCTTGCTACTTGATAGTTTATCTCCACTCCTCGCTCTGAAGCCAATTTTTGAGCTTTAACTTTTGCCGACTCAGAAAAATCAAATGCTGTAACATCCCAACCTTTCTGAGCTGCAAAAACAGCATTTCTCCCTTCACCTTCGGCTGGAAAAAGCGCCATTCCTGGTGTTAATCCTTCCAACTTTTCCTTTAAAAATTCATTGGGTTCAGTTCCGTAGGCGTATTCCGATTCCTGATAGCGGGAGTTCCAAAATTCTTTCATGCTCAAGTTTTTTAAGGGAATGTGATTTTCTTTTAAAAAATTCCAAAAGGACTTAACTTCTTCCAAAACAACTGAACTTATGAAACTTCACACCATTCTTGGCGCTAACGGGAATATCGGCATTGCTATTTCGCATGAATTACATCTTGCAGGAATTCAAGTACGACAAGTGAGTAGAAATCCCAAAAAAATCCATGAGTCAGATGAAGTTTTTGTAGGCGACTTATTGGATTCAGTTTCGATAAGGGAAGCAGTCAAGGGATCTGAGGTTGTTTATTTATGTGCTGGAATCACCTACTCGGCTAAAATCTGGGAAAGAGATTGGCCAATAATCATGAAAAATACTCTTGAGGCCTGTATAGCTGAAAATTGTAAGCTGGTGTTTTTTGATAACATGTACGCTTTGGATCCAGATGAAATAGGACACTTGACAGAAAAAACTCCAATGAATCCAAAGAGCAGAAAAGGGAAAGTAAGAAAGCAGATACTGGAAATGCTTTGGCAAAAAGTCAATTCAGGAGATCTTACAGCCATGGTAGTGAGGGCAGCAGACTTTTACGGTCCAGATGCAAAAAACAGTTTTCTTCAGGAGTTGGTAATTAACCGGGTCAAAGCTGGTAAAAGTCCTCAGTGGACCTATTCGGGAGACAAGAAGCATTCTTTCACTTTTATCCCAGATGCCGGGAAAGCAACTGTTCAATTAGCATTGCACCAAAGTGCATGGAATCAAACCTGGAATCTGCCTACCGATCCCAGCTATCCAAGTGCGAGGGAAATCACCCAACTTCTCAATGAAAAATTGGGAAAAAACACCAAGCTAATGGTCATGCCTGATTTTATGGTTTGGCTTTTGGGCTGGTTTATTCCACCTCTGAAAGAAATCCGTGAGATAAAATATCAGACCGCGGAAGACTATTGTTTTGATTCTTCAAAAATTGAAAATGCATTTGAATTAAAGCCTACTCCTTTTGAGGAGGGATTGGAATCCTGTCTCTAATAGGCTTTTAAATTCATTCTATAAAGGACCAAATTAGATTCTTCTACTGATGATAGGGATGGATTTTTTTGGCCAACTAACCTTCCTTTCCTATCCACTACTAACTGTCCATTTACTCCATTTGGCAATACAATTCCTTTTGCCAAAACATTTAACTCTTTATCTAGAACAGCCAATAAAGGTGGATTTAATTGATAGATTTTTTCAGGATCCAAGCGACCGGACTCACCTTTAGCTTGAGAAAAAGTATCTTCTGAAATTCCAAGGGTATATTGGACTACTAAATAATCACCTATAGAAAAAATATCTCTAAAAGTCCCTGGCATTTTTTTTCCAAAACTATCATAGAACTTACTAGCCTGATTGAGTGGAACTTCATCATAGCTCACCCAATTTTCCAAATCCAAATTCACCGTTTTTTGATAAATAAATTCATTCCCTTGTTGCTGATAATGTAAAATTTCAGGACGAATCCAATTCAGTAAATAGAACTCTTTTCCTTCGAGAAACGGGACTGGAATCAGGGAACCATGGTACTCGCCATTTAGGAATTTTGACTCTTGTGGGAGTGAAATTAAAAATCGTACTGATTCTTCATTTGATTGAAAGGAAAATAGGGAATCTGTATACGTTCGCTTATAAAAATCATCAGTAAAACCACCTTCCAAATCACTTTCAGCCATAAACTTTGGATAAAGAAATCCACCATTCCATGGTATTAAAGATAATTTAGGAAGAAAGGTGAAGGAAGTATACGAATACGGGATCTTTAATTGATCAGTAGAATTTCCTTTTTCATAAAATTTAAATCCTTCCAAATCTGTGGCTATCCCTACTTTCCCATTCACATAACCCATTCCCAAAATCATAGAAACAGCACCAGGGCCATCCCAAGGTATGCTATCTTCCCATGAGATTTTTCCACTCTCGTCTACTTCAATATATCGGTAATAAGATTCATTGGAAAGGAGAAAGTGTCCAGTAGACCTATCATAATCCACAAGGTATCTTGGCTCGAGATAATCAATCAATACAGAATCTTCCAAAATCAATGAAAATGAGAAATTCTCAGACTCCTGAGAGCTTGAACAAGCGAAAAAACAAAAACTCAATATTAAAAGTCCAAAGGAATAGTTTTTCATAATGTAAATAGTTAGAAGATTAATAGTTTAATATATCTTAAAAATTAGAAATATCCATACTCCACAAAATTAACTTTATCAAAAGCCTCAATTTTCTGTCTTCCGTCAGGCAATTCTTGAATTTTTCTTGGAATCAAAAGAAAATTCAAGGCTTGTTTCATTTTTATGACTCAGTTTTTCTAACTTATAAAGAGATAGTAAACTGAATATTAGGCATTTGAAAACAAACTTCCCGAAAGGAGGTTTCCTATTAAGTTGCTCAAAAAAAGCTTTGATCTCTAATTGAAAAGGCCATGAAAAATTCTACCATCCTTCCCTTACTTCTTTTGGTATTCTGCTCTTCTTGTTTTACATCTAAAGACTACATCACAGACTACGATTATAATTACACGGGTTCTTTCAAAAAATATAAAACCTTCTCATTCATTGAACCCACTGACATAGACACCACTATTTTAACTCCGGTTCTGAATTCTACAATTGGAGCAAGATTGGGTTCACAGGGTTTTAGAGAGCAGGACCAAAAACCTGATATGCTGGTCAGCTATAAGATTTTCACCGATTCAGTGAGGTATAGAGGATATGTGCAGCCCGAATTTGACTATTGGCTAAACAGAACGGGGATGACCTATAGAAATGATGAAGGGGAAATCGAGCGAGAACAGGAAAAAGATGAGACCTACAACATGGTAAAATATGCCGAAAACAATGGAATGTTGGTCATCTATGTCATTGACAGCAAGAAAGGGCATACCATTTGGCAAGGATATACGGCTGCTACTTTTGATTTTGAATCCCCAACATTCGCCTCAGATATTACCCGCGCAGCCTATCGGGTGATGAACGAATTCAAAATCGTGAATAGGATGATGGAATAAAGAATTCTCTCTTAAATCATAAAAAAAGCAGGTTCCTAAAAACCTGCTTTTTGCTTTATAGGAAACAGCTAATCAAAGTTCCAAAGTACCCATGGCAAATTTCATCAGGACATCCTGGAAAAAGAGCGTATAGACAGCCTGAGCTTGATCAGCCTGAGATCGAACCAATTGCTGGTTTGCGGTAGCCAAATCTACAAACGTGGATAGACCTAATCGGAATCTTTCCTGAACTGCTTTATAAGCTTCTTCAGCAGCTTGAACCTGAACTTTGGTATTAAACTCTTTTCTCAAGGCGGCTTGGTAATTTTGATGTGCCAATTTCACATCCTGATATACTTTTCGATCAATTGCCTTTTCCCTCAAAATTTGATTTTGATACATCACTTTAGATCGAGTAACGTCAAGACGGGTTTGGAAATTGGAGAAAATTGGAATGGCTAAGCTCAAACCCAATGTGTTTTGGGGATAAATTTTCAGGAATTGCTCTTGAAGGGACCTGCCATCCAAGGAAGTAAAGAAGGTATTGTAATTGTAGAAGGCGTTGATTCTGGGATAATACATGGCCTTGATCGCCTGCATATCTTTTTTGTAGGAATCCTTCAAAAGGGATTGCTGAAGCTTGTCCGCACGATTGAGTTCTGCCATTTCATAAAGTTCATCTACTCCAAAACCCTGAAACTCTCTGCTTCCGGATTCCGGATCCACCGTTTCCAAAAACGGAACGATTCCCGGTTCCAGTTGAAGGTATTCGGTAAGTGACCAGAGATCGTTTTCCAGAGCAATTTCTGCATCCACTTTCACCGATTCTACACGAGCCACTTCAGATTGTTGATTATACAAATCCGATACAGTCCTCAATCCAGCATCAACAAAACCTTCGATTTGTCGCAAAACCTCCTTTTGATTGTCCAGATTTTGCTGAGCAATACGAAGAAGTTCTTGATCAAGTAGAACCTGTAAATACCGCCTAGCCACGTCAAAAGTAATCTGCTGCTTGGCTCGCTCAAGTCCCTTCTCCCCTGCCTCAAAAGCCAATTTGGCTGATTGAGTATCCAGAATTCTTCGACCCGAATTGAACACAGGCATGTTCATATTCAAATTTCCGCTGACGATATCGTTGGTTACATTAGTTACTACAATCTCACCCTCGATTTGCTGGAATTGCTGACCAGACTGTTTAAGAAAATTTGAACTGACACCTACGGATGGCAAGTGAGAAAGTAGAGCGACCTGCTTTTCTTTTTGTGCAATCTCCAGGTTGTTTTTTTGAATTTGATACTCCAGATTTTTTTCCATGGCTATTTCCACAGCCTCTCTGAAATTCAATCTGAGAGTATCTTGAGCCTTCCCTATTACCAAAAAGCCCATTACCAAAAATCCGGTAAGAAGACTTCCTTTTTTAAATACGTTCATCTGATTCAATTCTTCCGTCTACCAAATTGATTAATCTTGTGCCGTAATCGGCGTTTTCGCGTGCGTGAGTTGCTTGAATTATTGTGGTTCCCTCAGCATGCAGTTCCTTAAATACTTCCATAATTTCTTTGGCCTGACCTGAATGAAGGTTACCCGTTGGCTCATCTGCCAACAACACTCGAGGTCTCCCTGCAATTGCCCGAGCAATCCCAACCAATTGTTGCTGTCCACCCGATAGTTGGGCTGGAAACAGATCTTTCTTGGCTACCATTTTAAAGCGATCCAAAAGTTCGGCTATGATGCTTTTTCGCTCTGCCGAAGACACATTTCGATACAAAAGAGGTGTTTCAATGTTTTCATACACCGTCAATTCATCGATTAGGTGATAGGCCTGAAAAATGTAGCCAAATTCACTTTTGTGAAGATTGGATCTTTCCTTCTCCTTCATATTAAGGATGTTTCTTTCTCCAAAGAAGTACTCCCCAGCATAATCCTCATCCAACAGACCCAGAATATTTAATAAGGTGGATTTTCCGGCTCCAGAGGGCCCCATTAGGGTGATAAACTCACCTTCCTGGATACTAAGATTCACCCCCTTGAGAATGAAAATCCGCTGAAATCTGGACTCAATGTATTTGTCAATATTTTTTAATTCAATCATATAGCTAAGACTTGACTTATTCAGATTTTAAGGTTTTTGCAGGATTTAAGCGGAATACCTTCCAGCTTCGGTAGCCAATGGTTAGGATTGCAAGTGTGAATACTAGTCCTATGGAGATAAGAAATGGAGTTACTCCTACTTCGGTTTGGTTGGCAAAGCCCTTTAGCCACATTTGGGCAAACCAAAGTCCAAAGCCTATCGCTAAAATGGCTGACACTCCCAGTAATTTCATGAAATCAATGGCCAACACTCCAAGAACATCTCTTCCTGTGGCGCCCAAAACTTTTCGGATGCTGATTTCTCTGGTTCGTCTAAGTGCCACATAGCTCACCAATCCAAATAGTCCCATCAGTGCCAAAAGAATTGCAATTCCTGAAAACAGGGTGAAAACTGCACTTGAATTTTGCTCGGATTGGTAAAGGTTATTGTAGGCCGAATCCACAAAGACAGGATTGAAAGGTCTTCCGGGAACTAGCTTTGCCCAAATTCCGGCTAAAGTGGATAAATGTTTGGAAGGGTCTCCCTCTGGAATTTTAATCAAAAGAACACTGGCATCTGCAGGATCATTAAAAATCGCCAAAGGGCCCACTTCATGATGCAAGGAATTGAAGTAAAAGTCTTTCACCACCCCTTTAATCAGAGAATTTTGCATGTAACCCAAATTGACATGCTTTCCGATGGCTTCCTCTGAATTCCATCCCATTTGTCTGATGGCCGCCTCATTTAGAATTATAGGAAACTCTTCAGTCCCATCCTCCAAATCACTTCTTTTGATATCTGATTCGGAAAAATTCTCTCCAGCAACAAGTTCAAGATCGATAGTGTTAATCAAATCAGTATCTACGGAGTAACCCGTAATCATGAATTCACTCTGATTATCTCCTCCGGGAAACATTTTGTATCCGGCCTTGATGTGAATTGGCATGTCGCCAGCCTGAGCAACCTGAATCGCTGCACCTGAGCGGATTAGTTCGGCCTTTATCGTGGGCATCTGGGATCTGCTCTCATAGGGGTAGCTTACAGCGACTAGCCTTTCTTTGCTATAACCCAAATTGACTTCTTTCATAAAATCCAACTGAGCTTTTACCACAAAAGTGGAAATCAATAAACCCATTGAGACAAAGAATTGGAAAACAACAAGAGATTTTCTCACCCATGCTCCACCCCCCATTTTGATTTTGTTTCCCAAAGCTTTGATTGGCTCCATTCCAGATAAAATCAGGGAAGGATACAATCCCGCCAATAAGCCAACGAGAAGAGCCAAGGCTATTAAAAACCCAATTCCCAAGGGAGAAGCCAGTAAATCCAAACTCAGAGGAACCTGCCCTAAATTCACTAAAAACGGCGCAAGAAGATAGATTACCAAAAGGCTAACCAACAACGCTCCAAGAGTAAGAATAAAAGATTCTGAGACAAACTGACCGAAAAGTTGGAATCGGTCAGCACCCATAACCTTACGTAAGCCTACTTCTTTATTTCTTTCTGTGGCTTCGGCAGTAGCCAAATTCACATAGTTGATGATTCCTATGGCAATCAACAAAATCGCCACCACCCCGAAAATGTAGAGGTACTTTAAATCAGTACCTGGTTTGATCCTGTTAAGCGTCGGATCTCCTGTATGAACAGCGGCAATGGGCTGGGTATAAAAGGCAGTTTGAAACCCATATTCTTTCTGATCAGCCCCGAGGTATTTTTCAACCATTTGAGCCATTTTGGATTCGAAAGCTACCACATCAGTTCCCTCTCTAAGCTTCACATAATTGTAATAATTACTTGGAGACCATTGAGGATTTTTTCCATGTCGGTGTGTTTGAAAGGAGGCCAAAAAGTCAAAATCCATGTGGCTGTTGCTTGGAAAATTCTGCATCACCCCTGTGATTTCAAACTCCTGTCCATCCACCTTGATTACTTTACCCACAGCATTGGAAACATTCCCAAAAAGGCGATCAGCTGTTTCTTCAGTTACTACCAATTTATTGGGTTCATCCCAAAGCTTTCCTTTTTGCCCGGCCAATAATTGAAAGTCAAAAACGTCCAAAAAATTCTCATCCACCATGGCATATCTCTTCTCCTCCTGATTCCCTGCTCCAGCGTCAATCATGACTGAGGAAAAAATACTCAGGTCAAAAACCAAAGTTGCTTTTTCAACTTCCGGAAATTCCTCTCGAAGAGTGATAGGCAGAGAAGAGGGAGAAGTTCCGACCAATTGATTTTGACCTTCAGAAGTAAACTCTTGATTGAGTTTATAAATCCGCTCATAATCCGAATACATTCGGTCGTAGCTCCACTCATGATGGATATAAAGGGAAATGGCGATAAAGCTCACCAAAGCTATCGTCAATCCAAGAAGATTGATCCCTGTGTACAGCTTCCTCTTTTGGAGGTTCCTAAAAGAAATTTTGAGGTAATTTTTCCACATAACAATTGGAAGATTATAAAATTGGAAGATTGAAAGATTCACTCATTGCAACCTTTCAGTCAGGAATTTTGGCGATTCTTTAACATGGAATTTCCTAGTTCCAGAGTCGGCCAAAATTCTAACTGAATTTCTCCTCTACCCTTTTCCACTATTATGCCATAAAAAAAGCCTCTGGAAAAGCTCCAAAGGCCATTTTTTAATTAGTATGCTGACAAGCTCTCGAACATTTTTGTTCGCCAGCGAACAAATCAGTAGGCAGTGAGCAGTCTCATTGGTCATTTGGTAGGTCTTTAAGACTGAGCACCTGAGAGACAATAGTCTCGAAATAGAAGCACTTAATAGACGGCAGTCGCAGATTTCAGAACTCAGCCGCATCGATCAATAGAAAGTTGATCAGACTTTCTAAACTCTTGCTACTAAATACTTGATACTAGCTTAAAACTTCCGATACTTCCCACCCAAATACTGATTCGCTTCCTTTTCTTGGAATTTCGCCTTTTTGCTATCCCAGTGAAGCATTTGATTCGGGAATCTTCCGGCGATTACGCCCAAAAGAATTGTCTCGGTAAGCCTGGCTGAATATTCGAAAGGCGCACTGCATTCCCCTTTTCCCAAACAAGCATCTACAAATTGATGGTAGTGCTTTTTACTTTCTGAATCATAGTCTTTTACAGGCTTACCAAGATTAAATTTTTCAATATCCATTTCCTGATATTTCCCATCCACGATCAAGCGAGGCAATTGCTGGAAATGCGGAAGGAGCAATCTTCCCTTTTCTCCCATAAACATGGCTCCCTGATCTGGAAGCTTATCTCCATTCGGTAAAACCAAATCA
Source organism: Algoriphagus boseongensis (assembly GCF_004362805.1). Taxonomy (GTDB): domain Bacteria; phylum Bacteroidota; class Bacteroidia; order Cytophagales; family Cyclobacteriaceae; genus Algoriphagus; species Algoriphagus boseongensis. Next base: position 327,879 of record NZ_SNYF01000005.1, on the reverse strand, counting down.
GGATGCTCATCTGGGGCTCCCATGCCGTCATACCATACCCATTTTAGAGAATCCGTGGTGTATGGAGTGCCAGGAAATTCATAGGTAACGGTGTTATGCTCTGGGAAACCAAAACCCGTCGGCTGTCTACATTCATTGATGATAGTTCTGGGCACATCTAATTGGAGCGCGTTGTATGGAGTATCAAAAATGTGAACACCCATATCTCCCAAAGTTCCGCAACCAAAATCCATGATTTTCCTCCAATTGCCGGGATGATAGTAACCTTCTTTGAAAGGTCTTTCCGGAGCTGTTCCAAGCCATAGATTCCAATCCAAATTAGCTGGCACGGGATCACTTCCACTTGGCTCAGGCCCATCAAAGCCCCAGTTTTTAGGAGACCAGGCCCTAACCGTATTTACCTTTCCAATTATCCCGGATTGGATCAGAAGAGTTGCCAGCTTATAGTCATAAAAAGAATGAACCTGAATCCCCATTTGGGTCACCAGGTTTTTCTTGGCTGCCAGTTTTTTCATCGCTCTGGCCTCGGTCACATGGTGAGTCAGGGGTTTTTGACAATACACAGGCTTATCCATTTTCATCGCCATCAAGGATGCTGGAGCATGAGTATGGTCAGGGGTGGAGACAATGACCGCATCTATTTGATCTTCCAGCTCTTTAAGCATGGTGCGATAGTCTGCATAGGTTTTGGCATTGGGATGAAGGGTCTTGGCCCCTGCCAGTGCTTTGCTATCTACATCACAAAGTCCCACGACCTTGACTAGCTCATGAGATGAAATAGCATCCAAATCAGCCATTCCCATGCCGCCCAATCCAATATGGGCTGTTCGTAATTTTCCATTAGCCTGAGCTTTGGCTAAAAGAGAGGGAGCGAGGGAAAGTCCCAAAATCCCCAATCCGGTTCTTTTTAAGAAGTCCCGGCGATCAATAACTTGAAATTTCTTATTCATTTTTGGGTAATGTTTTGACTAGTGATTACAATTCTTTGATTCGAATATTTCTGAAAAAGACCACATCTCCATGCCCTAAAAATCCGATATGGCCAGTGGATCGCTGAAGACCAGGATGATCTCTTTTATCCAAAGTACCCTCTTTACTTTCTTCTAAATAGTCTCCTTCCAGAATGGTTTCTCCATTTAAAACGACCTTGATTTTGGGATGCTCGACAATTACTTCCTCCACATTCCATTCCCCTACAGGTTTCAAAAATCCCTTCTTGGCAGCAATTACTCCATAGACAGAACCGTGAAATTGGTACTCTTTTAAGCCTTTATATTTATCAGCAGTATTTTCCAGAATCTGAATTTCTTTACCCACATACGCAGCATCACCTTCAAGGGGGGCATGAATACCCAAGCCATTGTTAGCTCCAGGGGTCAATTTGAACTCAAATCGAAGGATAAAATTTCCGTATTCTTTTTCGGTATAGAGGTTCCCTCCTCCTCCACCTTTAGGTTCAATGACGATCATACCATCCTTAACCTGATAGGAATCCTTATTCCCTACCCATCCATCCAAATTTTTTCCATTGAAAAGTGAAGTGAAACCGGCTTCCTGAGCAAAAATCTGAGAACTTGATAAAACAGAAAGGGAAAAAGCTAAAGTGAAAATCCTTAGAAAGCGAAATCGATTTGTCATAGTAGGTGGTGGAAATGGTCTAGTACAAATCTAAAAGAGTTAATGGTTTTTCAAATGCCGTTTGTCAATTGGAGGTTGGGAAGTTAGGGAGTTAGGAAGTCGGGAGGTTGGGGAGCAGGGAGTTGGGTGGTTGGGAAGTTAGGGGGTTGGGGAGAAAAAAGGAGAAGCTAAAAACCTGATTTCTCAGATTTCTAGCTTCAGCTTTTAAATTAGATTTCTCGGTACTTTTTTACTCGTCTTTGAGAACTTGGGCTGGATTGGTTTGTGCAGCGATGTAGGAATGAAGCCCTACTATCATCAGGCAAAGAACCATGACGCCTAAACCCGCCAACCCATATAGACCAAAAGGCATATCAATTCGGTAGGTAAAATCACTTAACCAATCCTTTAGAAAATAATAGGCGGGAAAAACAGCGATAAAGAAGGAAATCAGAATAAGAACAACATAATCCTTTGAGATAAGCGCTAAAATCTGTCCCATCGTGGCTCCAAGCACCTTTCTGATGCTAATCTCTTTAGTTCGCTGGGCAATGGTAAAGGATGAAAGCCCAAAAAGGCCCATTGCAGAAATCAAAATTGCCAAAATACTCGCCCCGCTCAACACATTTTTGATTCGGGTATCCTCCTCATAGAATCTATTGATTTCCTCATCTAGGAAGTTGAATTCAGCATTTTCATAGGGATACACTTGCTTATAAATAGCTTCCAAAGCCGATTTTGCCTCGGAGAGGTTTCTTCCTGCCTGAAGCTTCACACTGATTGTCTGAAAAAACTTTGGATTATAGGTAAGAATAAGCGGTTTGATTTCCTCTCTCAATGACCTAGAATGAAAATTCCCCACAACACCTACGATCTTTTTTTCCTCTCCTCCAAAGCTAACAACTCGATTGATTGCCTCTTCAGGGATAGAAGCTCCCATCTCCTTTAGGTAATTTTCATTGATAAGGATTTCATCCATTCTATTCGATCCCGGCTTTCCAGCAAGTAATGGTATGCCATTTACCCCAATAAAAGCCGAATCCACATTCATTACTTGTTGGTAAATTTCCTTCTCGGTGGTATCCACAGCCACTCTGGAATCGGAAGTCCAAAGACTGGTAGAGGAAACCAAGCTTCCACTTAAACTTGTACTGAGGACGTCTGATTGTTGATTGATTAACTCTTGAAGGCGAAGCATTTTATCCGGATCTGACATAAAAGGCAGAGATGAATAAAGTACCTCCTCTTTCTCAAATCCTAATGGTTGACTTGTTACATATTTGATTTGAGCCTGAAGGACTAAAACCAAAATGATGAAAGCAATGGACGAGGAAAACTGAAGGACCGTAAGGTTTTTACGAAGAAATACTCCTATCGAGAATTTACCTGTTTTAGTTTTTTCTCCTTTTAATGCCCGCGCTGGCTGATATCCCGATAATATCAAAGCTGGATAAATCCCAGAAACCAAGCTTAGCACCAGAGGAAAAAGGAGATAAAACCCAAAGTTTATTTTGGTGAAATATTCTAATTCAAACCCACTTGGTAAATAGGTGCCGAAAATATTGATCAGCAAACCAGTCAATCCCAATCCTACTAACATAGAAAAGCCTACCAAAAGGTATGTCTCAGTTAAGAATTGAAAAATCAGCTGACCTTTTCTTCCACCCAAAGTTTTTCGGATTCCTACTTCTTTGCCCCTACTCATGGCATGGGCAGTTTCCAAATTAATGAAATTCAAAGTAGCCAAGGCCAGAATGATCAAGCCGATATAAATCATCCCATACAAGAAAACTTTGGACACAGAAGTCATGTCATAGTTCTCACCAAAATGAATTTCTCGAAGCGGTTCGGCCGTGAAACTAGTCGTCGCATCTTCACTTTTATCATAGTTTTTCTCTGCAAGTTTCGCCAAAGCAAGCTCAAGACTCTCCTCCATTCCAGGCTTTATTGTTTTGACAAAAAGCTGTGAACTTGAATTCACATTTCCCCAGCTATGTAAGCCAAACCACTCTTTTTGTTCCTCAGATTGGATGGAGCTGTAAGAGATAAACTCATTAAAAATAAAATCGGAGTTCTCCGTGAAATCGGCTACCACACCAGTGATTTTTGCCAAAAGGGTGTCTGACTCTATGAAAGCCATTTCTTTCCCCAAAACTTCAATAGGTTCAAAATTGGGGAAGTATTTTTTCAAACTAGACTCTGTAATCACTACTGAGTTTGGCTCCACAAGGGAAGTTGTGGAATTGCCTGCTAGCCATTCTCTGGGAAAAATCTGAAAAAACCCTTGATCTGCATAAGTGACTGTATTTTCTCTTCCGAAGGATCGATTGGATTCAGGGTCGGTAATCAAAGTCTGATAACATGTATAAAGACGACCTTTGTGTTGAATTCCAGGCACCTCAAGGTCAATGACTTCACCGAGTGGTCCGGGGGTTCCTGAATTTGGAAACGCTCTCCCTCCTCCCCAATCCGTCAGCGTGTTGATTCTGTAAATCTGATCCGAGTCCGGATGAAAAGTATCAAAACTATAGGCATGCCAGACGACATTGAAAATCAAAAAGCAAATCGATATTCCTAAGGAAAGTCCAAGCACATGAATACCAGCTCGGACTTTATTGCGAAGAATATTTCTCCAGGCGATTTTAAGGTAGTTTTTGAGCATGATCTAAATTTGAAAATTGAAAGATTTTAAAATTGGAAGATTTAGGTTTCTAAAGTTGAAAGTTTGTAATGTTTTAAGCCATTAAGGTATCCAAGTATATGAGGCCTAAATTGTATCCATGCCCTCGTAATTCGTAAATCGTAAATCCTATTTTCTTTAAGCCCTATTCATCCTTCAAGGTATTTACCGGGTTACTCAGGCTGGCCTTGAGAGATTGAACATATACGATCAAAAGAGTGAAAGCTATTCCTCCTAAACTGAGCAAGCCGAAACTCAGCCATGATGGCCAGGCTTTTATTGCAAACTGTGAAACCCAGCCTTGCATCAAATACAAGCTAAACGGAAGTGCAACCAGTAAACCCAAGGCTGTGATTACCAAATATTCCTTTCCAAACATCCAGGAAATACTCCAGCCTGAGGCTCCCAACACTTTTCTGATTCCAATTTCCTTGGTACGTCCAGCGATGGACAAAGCAACCATGGCAAGTAAACCCATAGATGCAATCAATATGGCAATGCAGGAGGCGATAAAGACCATTTTCCCCAGCCGCTCATCGGCTTGATATTGCTCTTGTACCGTCTCGTCCATAAAGGTGATATTCAGGGGTAGTCCAGCATACATCTTATTCCATTCTTCCTCAATCACACCTTTTATCTGATTCAAATCCCCAACGGCAGATTGAACAAGCAGCTTAGGATTTGTGGTGGAATTGATCATCAAATTGGAAATACCACTAAAAACTGCCTCAGGACTCTTGGCGATTAAAACCGGTTCAATAGGCTGGTATAGCGAAGCATGGTGGAAATCCTTTACTACACCCACTATTTGATGTGGGTCAAATCGGGTTCCTGGGATCATTTCTCCGGTTGGATCATCCCAGTCAAAAGCTTGAGCAAATGCCTCGTTGATCAAAAAGGAACTGCTATCTGCGCCGATGGTTGGATTGAGATCTCTACCCTCAACTAGCTCCATTCCCAGAGTTTTCAAGTAATCTCCCGCAACAAAATTGACTTTGAAAGAGAATAGAGTTCCATCCTCTTTGGGATAGCCTACCTGCCAATAAGCATCATCTCCGTAAGTAGCAACAGAAATGGCAGTTGAAGCGACTTCTGCTCTGGCAGCTAAAGTCTGTCGGAAAGTTTCTGCGGTTCTATAACTTTCCTTCAGGGAGGTAAGAAAACTTTTGGAAGGGTAATCCGGCATATCCACAATCAGGATCTGATCCTGAGCAAATCCCAAATCATAATTTCTGATGGCATTCATCTGGTTGACCATGATGAGTGTTGCTGCTATCAGGAGAAAAGAAATGAAAAACTGAAAAGTCACTAATCCTTTTCGAAGTCCTTGTTTTCCAAAATGTATAGAGAGATTTCCCTTTAGCACTTTGATAGGTCGAAGACCAGAAAGGAAAAATGCCGGGTAAGCTCCTGCAAGGCCTGTAATAATCAATATCAAACCCAGCAAAATGGAGAATTGCACCGGTCCGTAGACAATATCCAATTCCTTCTGAAAGAGGTCATTAAAAGTAGGCAAAAGCAATTCTGCCAAGACCAATCCAATAATGGATGCCATTAAAGTAGTCAAAAATGCCTCTGTCAAAAATTGGCCTATCAGCTGGGCAAAACTTGCTCCCATGGTTTTTCTAACCCCAACTTCCTTGGCTCTGGAAGTCGCTCTTCCAATCGCCATTGTAGTGAAATTGATGCAGGCAATCAGCAATACTAAAAATGCAATTCCGGCTAAAATCCATAACAAAGAAGCCTGCGTGGTTTCAATTCCACCATTGCCTGCTCCTTGGGAAAAATGCATTTCTGAAATGGGAGAAAGCGAAAAATAGAGACCCCCTTCTTCGTATTCCTCTCCAAGAGACTTTTTCATAAAGGCCTCCATGCTCTGATGGATCGACTCTACCTGCTCTGAGGATTGCAATTTGACCAGATTAAAGCCCCAGACGTTGTACCAGGAAGCCAAACTTTCCTCATCCGCAAAGAAGTCCATGTTTGCTATGGGCATGAGGATTTCAAAGGGAATGGAGGAATTAGCGGGTGGGTTTTGCAAAACACCAGTTACCTGATAATCCACAAAGTCTTCACCCATTTTTAGTTGAATGGATTTTCCGATTGGGTTTTCATTTCCGAAATATTTTTCACCCACTTCTTCGGTGATCACCACACTAAACTTGTCCTGAAGCTGATTGGAAATATCTCCCTTAAGAAGCGGGAAATTCAGAATCTTCAAAAAATCCGCATCCACCAAACGTAGCCTTTGATTTTGAGAACTTTGATCTGGCAAAATCGCCTGTACATCAGCACCTGTAACCCCTGAAATTGCCTCGATTTGAGGAAACTCATCACGAAAAGCAGCAGCAAGGATTACAGGAGAAGCATAAGTTTCCCGCATTTCTCCATCTATCCTTTCATGAGTTTTCACCCTAAAAATCCGGTCTTGGTCTTCATGAAAAGAATCAAAACTCAATTCAAATTGGACAAAGAAAAAAATCAAAATGCCGACTCCCAGACCCAAGGATAAGCCAATCAGATTGATCCCTGTATGGAGTTTATGCTTGAATAAATTTCGGATTGCGATCTTGAAATAGTTTTTAAGCATATTTCTAAAGGTTAAGGCTTAGATTCCAAATTCTTTTTTTCTCACTTTGATCAAAGTAGGAATATCCAAAACTTGTCCGTCCTGGTAAGTATTGTCTATCTTCAGTAGCAGGTATTTTTTACCATTCACTTTAAAAAACACTTCTTGACCAATTTTGAGAGCCACTCCGCTAGTAGACATAGGATTGAGGTTTGGATTCATGACTCCAGGAATGATCAAAGGAATACTTGACTTGGAGCTGTTATAAAAAGTAAGTCCCACCTCTTTCCCAAAAACTTGGGATTCCTCAGCCTTCAAACTAACCAAGTAGCCAACCTTGATTGCTTCCTTGGAAGGATTGCTCAGCAGAAGGCTGGCAAATTCTTCTACTAAGACCTCCTCGGTGGAATTTTTGCTAAGACCAAATCCTCTGATAAATTCTTTAGTCTCGGCATGTACGACTTTGACATCAATCCCCTGAGAGGAGGTGTTAAAAATTTTCACCTTACTAGTGGCTGAATTATCCCAAGTGAGTTGAACGCTCTCGCCAACAGGTATCACCACCTGAAGCCTTGGGAAATAGCTGCCTGGGATAAGCAGTAAAGAGAATAAAAGTGTGGTAAGTTTCATAGACAAAGATCCTTAGTGTGCCAATCATTAGTCTAGGATTATGCCATACTAAAACCCCAAAATCAGCAAATAGAGACCTATTTTTTGATTTTGGGGCAAATTCCTACGGACAAAGATGTCCGCATGCGGTCAAAGATTTTATTTCTTCACCAGTGAAAAATTGCAACTCACTGATTCTTCAAACTTTCAATAGGATTGATAATCGCCGCTCTATAAGCTTGAGAAAATATGATCCCGAAGCTAATTAGCATAAGGGATCCCACTCCTATCCCGATCGGGACTACACCTATGCTTACTCTTGAGGCAAAGAATTCCAACCAAAAATTATTGATAAAATAAGCCGCAGGAACAGCAATAAGAACTGCGATGAACAATAGGCCAATAAATCCTTTTGAAAGCAAAGCGATAATCTCTGGAATACTAGACCCAAGCGTTTTTCGAATTCCAATTTCTTTCACCCGGGTCTGGGCGGTGTAAGTCGCCATGCCGAGAAGTCCCAGGCAAGACACAAAAATCGCCAAAAACGAAATCAAGCCGATCACTGATATCACATCTCCCAATACCTCGTGAATAAATAGGAGTTCTTGATCAAGATATTTATAGGAAAACTTAGTGGTTGGATTAACTTCTTTCCAGGCCGATTCCAAGGAAGCGATAGTTGCAGATGGATTATCTCCATTGACCCTTACCAAGGCAAAACCCATAGTGGAGTTCCTACTTCTTAGAACCAAGCTTTCCATGGCCTGATCTGGAGACAAAAACTGAAAGTTTTTAACAATACCTGCTACTTCTACATTTTTAAATTCTTCCCCATCCATAATCACCAATTGTTTTCCGATAGCATCAGCAGGTGATCCCAGATCAAATTTATTGACTGCTAGTTCATTGATCAGCACAAGATTTTCACTTCCTCCTTCAGGAAGATTATTACCGGCAATCAATTCCAAATCAAGCACTGAAACTGTACCTGAATTGATGTCAAAATAATTGGTTTGGATGCTATCCAAGGGGTTTTGAGGATTGACAACCTCCGTACCAAAATTCCATCCAGCAGCAGGAATCAAGGAACTTGCCCCCACGGCAGATACTGAAGGATTGGAAGATATGGCCTGAGCAAATCTTTGGTAATTTTCAGTGTTGAAAAGTTTTACGGTTACGACATTGTCTTTATTGAATCCAAAATCAAAGTTGAGAATATGCTTTGCCTGAGATTGGATCAAAACAACCGAAATAATAAAAATCAAGGAAATCGTAAACTGAAGAACCATCAGGACATTTCTGATTCCCATGCTTTTAAATAGCTTAACCCCGGAAAGTTTATTGAATAGATTTATTGGATTCAATTTGGCCACGTAAGTCGCTGGGAGCAATCCGGCAACCACGCCGACCACTAAGCTGAATCCAAGGAAAAGAAGCATAGCAGGTAGGCTTTGTCTAAATGAAATTTGCAAGTATTGGTTGAATGTCAACCCTTCAAAACCCTTTTGTAAAAATTGAAGGAAGATGAATGCAAACACCAAAGAACATAAGGAAATAACGACAGCCTCAGTAATAAACTGAGCAAAAACCTGTCTTCTATTAGCTCCTGAAACTTTTCGGATTCCTACTTCCTTAACTCGAGTAAGCGCTCTAGCCACTGACATATTGGTATAATTCAAGCAGGCTGAAAACATCACAATAAGGCAAAGAATCCCTAAAATCATCAAGACTATTTTAGGAACAGAAACATGGGTTGTATTCCCGATCATTTCCATCGGAGTGATTTCTCCTAGGGCCATGGCCTTGAAGGAATGCTTGTTTTCATATTTCTGGGCGTAAATACTTTCAGAAACTTCATCCAAAATCAATTGCAAATTCTCCTTGCGCTGTCCCTTCTTTAGAAGTACATAGGTGTAGTTTGTCCATACATTCTCCCAATCATTTTCCTTTTCTGAACGCAGGGCCTCAATAGGAAGGGACTTTCTGGTGCTCATGGAAGCTAGAATCTTGAAAGGCAAATGGGTTTTACCAGGATTAGGATTCAAAACTCCCGTGATAGTAAAATACCCAAAATCCGTTTCAAAATTCCCTTCTTCCAGACCAGTTGGCTGAACGTCTTTGTCATGAAAAGCAACTGTTTTTCCTAAAGCAGATTCCCCATTAAAAAGAATATCGGCCATTTCTGAAGTGATGACCAAGGAAAAAGGCTCATTTAAGGAAGTCTCAGGGTTCCCTTCTTTGAATGAAAAATCAAGGATTTTGAAAATATTTCCATCGGCAAAATATCCCCCACCTGTGGCAAATTTATCCTCATAGATCAAATCACCGCCGATTTCTCGATTGAGTACAGCTGCCTCTTCAATAATTGGATAATCATTTTTCAGCTTCTCTGCCAAGGGCAAAGCCGAACTGGCAACTTCCCCGATGTTTTGCTGGTATTCAGTGGTATGGATTCGATAGACTCTATCACCTTTGGAATGATAAGAATCGAAACTGTATTGATCGACTCCTATCATGATGATCAGAAGGCATACTGACATGCTGACTGCCAGCCCAAGAATATTGATAAGGCTGAAGGATCTATTCCGGAGTAAATTTCTCCAAGCGATTTTTAAATAATTTCTTAGCATACCGATTAGATGAAAAAAGGAGAAAAATGGTTACAAGTGCTTAATAATAAACTGTTTTTAAACCCCTGCATCTCTAATAAAAAACATCTTAAACTGCATCTTTGAAGCTTTTTGTAATTACTTCAATTTTACCAGAAAGCTTCATGGCTATCCCTAAAATGAAAAAGCAGAAATCAGAACTTGATATCTGACCTCTGCCTTTTTGAATTCTAAACCCGAAAGGTTTTAGAAATTTATTATTCGCTCTTGATACTTTTTATAGGATTAGCCCAGGCTGCTTTGATAGTCTGGGATGTGATGGTAATCGCTGCGATTGCACCGGCCAAAAGCCCAGCCCAAAGGAAGACTGTCCAATGAACACCGATATGGTAAGCAAAGTCATCCAGCCATTTATTCATTCCAAACCAGGAAATTGGAATAGCAAGCAAGAATCCAAGAACCACCAATTTGAGAAAATCCCTTCCCAAAAGAAGCAGAATATTGCTCGTCTCAGCTCCCATTACTTTCCGTATTCCGATCTCCCGCGTTCTTTGTTCGGTAGCAAAAGTAACCAATCCTAAAAGGCCGAGCACAGAAATCAAAATGGCCAAAACAGAGAAGAAAGTAAAGATTGTTTTTACCCGATTTTCAGCCTCGTATTGTCGATTAAAACCTTCATCTACAAATAAGGGTTCGAATGGAAAGTCAGGTCTCATTTGAGCCCATTCTTCCTTCAAATAGGCTAAAACTTGATCCCTCTCCTCAGAATCTATCTTGATGCTAAGCTGATTATTCCGGTCCTGAGAAATCATAAAAACAATAGGAACAATAGGCTGATGGAGGCTTTCAAAGTGAAAATCTTTCATCACTCCAGTGACAAAACCCCTTCTTCCTCCATAAAGGAACTGTTTTCCAATTGCCTCTTCAGGACTTGACCAGCCGATTTCTCTCACTGAGGTTTCATTCAGGATAAAAGCCTCCGTAGAATCACTTGCAAGCTGAAAATTAAAGTTTCTACCAGCCACCAAATCAATTCCATAGGTTTCCAGAAAATTATGACCCACGTGAATATCTGCGATTCGGATATTGAGCTGGTTCATTTCCCCATTGACCTCGGCAGTTGCTCCTTGTGAATCTAAGAGCCGGCCTGAAGGGACTCTGCTTGAGATAGTCACTGAGTTAACTCCCGGATGATTTTCCAGCCTGTCCTTAAAAATCAGATAATTCTCCGTGATAGCCCCGCTGCTTGGAAGGACTACAATATCCTCCTTTTTGAAACCGAGATCTTTGCTCTGCATAAAACTCAGTTGATTGACAACCACCAAAACGGCGACTATCAACATCACAGAAATAGCAAACTGCCCAACCACCAAAACAGACCGAAATCTCTCATGGGCTTTTCCAGCTTTAAAGGCTCCTTTTAAAACTTTGGCAGGCATAAACCCGGACAAGAATAAGGCTGGATAACTTCCTGAAATCAATCCTACAAAGGCAATGATCCCAAAAATCAACAGCAGATATTCTGGACTTTGGATCAAATTCAGAGATAAAGGTCGCTCAGTAAAATCACCAAAAGTGGGCAGAAACAAGTAAACCAATACCAAAGCAAGCACCATGGAAAAAATAGTCATCACAAAGGATTCCCCTAAAAACTGCCTGATGAGAAGTCCCTTATCCGCTCCCATTACTTTCCTCAGTCCTACTTCCATGGATCTCAAAGAAGATCTCGCGGTTGAAAGATTCATGAAATTGATACAAGCAATCAGAAGAATAAAAAATGCCACAGCCAGGTAAATATAGACGTAGTCAATATTTCCATTGGGTTCGATTTCAGAATCCAGGTTGGAATACAAATGAATGTCTGTGATCGGCCAAAGAAATAACTGGGTTCCTTTAGACATAGGAATTCCAGATTGAGTCTCACCCATATGCCGATCGATCAGGCTTGGTAGTTTAGCTTCAAAATCTTTGTAATCAAGTCCTTCATTTAGCTTGATGAAGGTTGAAAAATTATTTGACCCGAAATTTCCCATGAAAGCCTCCAGTCCCCCATAAAATTGAACCACCGGGACCATGGACGCCAAAAAGTCCACATGGAAATGGGAATTCTCAGGCATGTCTTTCATAACGCCTCGAACTTGAAAGGTTACCTCCTGTCCATTCAAAAGAATCAGCAGATCCTTTCCTACAGCAGGGGAATCTCCAAAATATCGCTTTGCGGTACTTTCTGTGATTACCAATCCATCGGCTTCGGAGAGAGCTGATTTGCCTTCTCCTTCTACTATTTCCCAGGAAAAAACATCAAAGGACTCAGGGTCAGCAAAGAAAAAGCGGGTTTCTTCGAAGGCATTTTCTCCGGATTTTATCAGTGGATCAAAATTGAAAATCCGTGCAGAAACTTCTACATCCTCAGGAAAGTCAGACTTGATCAATGGCCCAAAAGGAGGTGCTGTATGACCGAGGTGAAGACTTATATCCCCGTCAGGATTAAACCAAGCACGAGAAACCCTAAAAATCCTTTCCTTATCCGGATGGTAGTCGTCATAACTCAATTCGAATTGAACATAAAGCAAAATTAGGATGCTGACAGTCATACCAATTGCCAACCCGAAGAGGTTAATAAAAACATACATCGGATGCTTTTTGGCATTCCTGAAGACGATTTTGAAATAGTTTTTAAACATTATCAAGGGATGGGGTTGGGTTTGAAATAGAGATTAAAAAATGCCGATAAATTTTACTCCACCGGCACTTTTCATTCATAGGGCTAGGTTTAGGTTATTATTTTTTCACGACTCTGGAAGATCCAGAGACTCCAATACTTTGCTTTTCAGGATTTCCTCTATAGTATACATTGCCAGATCCCGATGACCCTACAGTCAAGGATTCTGTGACGCCAATGGAAGTATTTCCAGAGCCTGATTTTCCGATATCCACCACATCTGCTGTGAAATCCAAAGCTTCCAAATCACCGGATCCTGATTGGCCAATGGTAGCCTTGTCAGCTTGTCCACCGGCAATAATTACTTTACCAGATCCACTCATTCCGACATTCAGCCTATCAGCAGTAATGTTTTTTGCGGTGATTGTACCAGATCCTGATAGACCAATGTTAAAATTATTTGAACCAAAATCAGACTCTAAAATCATATCTCCTGAACCTCCATTACCCACTGATTCTAGATTTCTGACCGTCACATAAACTTTCAAATTGACATTGTTCCAGTTACCCTTTTCCAGTTTGATTTTGAGCGTTTCGTTTTCCACTTTGGTTATGACCTTGCTTAGGTCAAAATTTGAAGACTCCAATCTTACTTCATCTTTTGATCCTTTGGTTACATAGACATCCCAGCTTCCATTGTTTTCGATTTTGGTGAAACTGCCGGGAGTTCGAGTTTCAGATTTTTGGGCAAATGCGGCAACTCCTACAAATAACATGAGGAGCAAAGCGGCTAGTTTTTTTGAGTAATTCATAGCTTTTTGATTAATCAGTTGGTTTAGGTTAAACATTTATTTTCAGTAATTATGCCAAGGGAAAAACTGCTGTTACAGTCCCCAATTCAATTTTTTAATGTTTCTTGATGTCCGTTCAAGCCCATTTTTGACCGAGAGCGGACGATTATTTTTATTCATTTTTTAGGTAATCGACAGGATTGGAAGCCGCTGTTTTAAAGCTCTGATAACTCACGGTCAGCCAGGCAATGAAAATTGAAATCAGTCCAGCAATCAAAATCATCCCCAACCCGATCTCTGTTCGGTAGGCAAAGTTTTGAAGCCAATATTTTTCAAGTAAATAATAGCTTAGAGGCCCACCCAAGACAAATGCAATCAGCACCAAAAGGGTAAAGTCTTTGCTCAAAATAGTCACCAAATTGAGCATGGAAGCTCCTAGAGCTTTTCGGATGCTTATTTCTTTGGATCGTTGCTCTGTGGTATAAGCTGCTAATCCAAACAGCCCCAAACAAGCAATTCCAATCGCCAAAACAGTGAAGATGAGGATGATATTACCCATCTTTTGTTCCTTCTGAAAAAGGAGATTGAAGTCAGCATCCAAAAAGGAATATTCAAATGGAGCTCCTCCTGAATGTTTTTTCCAAATTTGTTCCAAGACCTCGATTTGCTCGGCATAGTTTCCCGGACTCAAGCGGATAGCCATTTCATTGAAATCATTTCGAGTACCCAGCATCATCACCAATGGACGGACATTTTGCCGTAGGGTCTCGTAATTAAAATCCTCCAAAACCCCGATAACCTTGCGGTAAGTCACGGAACCGTCTTCACTCCAGAATCCTCCAATTTCCTGCGAACCATCCAATTCTGTCCAACCCATCTGAGCTAAGGCCGCCTTATTGATCAAAATAGAACCGGTATCAGCAGTGATTTCTTTAGAAAAAAACCTTCCTGAGGCCAACTTGAAGCCCAAAGTCTTCAAATGATCTTCGTCGACCACATTGATATTGCAAAGGATATCCTGCTGCTTGTCTTTGGTTCGCATGACAGAGTTCCAGTCCAATTTCGGAGGGAGATTATTCGCATAACTGGCTTCCAAAAATCCTGTTTGGCTGAGCAATTCCTGTTTAAAGGTTTCCTGATTAGTTCCCAATGCCCTGACATGAAGTAGAGAAAGCACATTTTCTTTGTCAAATCCCAGATTTTTGGATTGCATGTAGCCAAGCTGTTTGTAGACCACCATACTGGAAATGATCAAAATGGTAGAGATAAAGAACTGGAATACCACCAAACTACTTCTCAGTCCTGATCTCTTTACCCCACCTCTCAACTTTCCTTTCAAAACCGTAACAGGAGAAAAAGAGGTCAGATAAAACGCTGGATAAGATCCTGCCATCAAGCCAACCAACAGGAGAAAAAGGACAAAAGCCAGTAAGAATTGAGGTTGAATCAAAAACCCAAAGCCCAATTCTTTTCCAGCTAAGACATTAAATGGTTTTAACAAAACCAGGATAATTACTAATGCTAAAACTCCTGCAAAAACACAATACAGTAAGGATTCTGCTAAAAATTGCCCAATCAAGCGGCCTTTGTCGGCACCGATAGATTTACGGACACCCACTTCTTTAGCCCGATTAGCAGAGCGGGCCGTAGCCAAATTCATAAAATTGATACAGGCTATCAAGAGGATAAATACTGCAATCCCAGTGAATAGAATCAGATACTGGGCATTCCCAGGAGCTTTGATCTCATCATTGGTATTTGAATTCAAATAAATATCATGAAGAGGCATGGTTTGAATCCCATAATCATTGCCTTGCTCCTGGAAAGTTTTTAGCGGAATTCCCAAAAAGGCCAAAATTTCCTCAGCAACATACTTTTCGACAAAGCCATTGATAGCTTGCTGGATTTGTTGAGGATCTGTGCCTTCAGCCAGTCTGTAATAAGTGTAGATGTTATTACTAGTCCAGTTTTCCTGCTCAAAGTACCAGAAGTTTTCCCCTGAAATAATCGCATCAAAATCCAGATGGGAATTGGAAGGAAAATCGGCAACAACTCCTGTTACCTCTAGGGGTTTATTTTCCGAACCACTGAAAATGGATTGCCCAACCGGGTCTTCGGTACCAAAGTACTTTTCAGCCACAGACTGAGTCAAAACAACCCGATCCGGACCTACCAAGGCTGTTTTGGGATCTCCCTTGAGCATTTGCAGACCAAAAAAGTCAATGAAATTTGGATCAGCCGCCAATACAATGGGTTCGGTAAAGGCCTTTTCCTCCAGTCTAAAAAGGAAAGTACGCATCAATCCAAAACGGACAGCATCTTCCACTTGGGGAAGTTCATTGAGCATCGTAGGAGCCATTGGCGTGGCTGAAGTAGAAGTGGTAAACTCATTCCCGTTCATTTTTCCACTGACATTAGCTCGGTAGATTCGTTTTCCATTTGGGATGAATTGGTCGTAACTGAGTTCATCTAGGACAAAAAGAGCGATCAGAATACTGGCAGCCATTCCAAGTCCAAGACCTATGATATTGATGGCTGAATAGATTTTGTTGCGTTTTAAATTACGCAGGGCAACGGTTAGGTAATTTTTCCACATGGCTGGTTATACTAGTTGGTTTAGTTTTCAGAAAAAGTGTTGGTTTAGCTTTCAATTAATCAGATGCAGCTTTTGAGTTAAAGGTTGCAAAGAGAGTTCATGAAATATTCCAAAAAGAAAAAGGCCTTTCTGATGATCAGAAAGGCCTTTTTTGGAATAAAACTGTTCGTGGAGTGTCCAATTCGTCCGCTCTCGGGCAAACTCATTCATTTCGGATGGACTCAACCGGATTGGACCAGGCTGCTTTTAAAGCTTGAAATCCCACTGTCAACAAGGCAATTCCCATTGAGCCCATTCCCGCCCATACAAAAGTTATCCAAGAAAGCCCAGCCCTATATGGAAAATCCGCTTGCCAGCTTTGCATGGCATACCAAGCGAGTGGGAATGCAAGCACCATCGCAATCCCAACTAGGATCAGAAAATCCTTACTGATCAGGTTGAGTAAACTTTGGGTACTGGCACCAAGCACTTTTCGGATGCCTATTTCCTTTGTTCTCTGCTGAACAGAATAGGCCGCCAATCCAAATAAACCCAGACAGGAAATCAAAATCGCTAATGCTCCTGCAATGCTAAACGCCCTACTGAGTTGCTGTTCAGCTTGGTATTGCCTTCCGTAGATTTCATCTAGGAAGGAATACGTGAATGGATTTCCCGGGAAAATCTCCTGATAAATGGATTGAACCTGAGCAAGATTGCCTTGCATCTCCTGAGTATCCATGATCAAAGTAAAATAACCGGAAGCTTGTGCTGCCAGAAGTATCATGGGGCTGATTTCCTCCCTGAGAGACATGTGATGGTAATCAGCTATTACCCCAACCACTTCATAAGGCTTCCCCCAAAGAATAGATTGCCCTACAGCCGATTCGGGATTTTCAAAGCCCAATTGCCGAGCTGCTTTTGCATTGAGCATGACTTTGGGAAGATTATTCCAATTGGCATCCGCCTCCTCAAAGGTAAAATTTCTTCCGGCCACCACCTCTATTCCATAAGTTGGAATAAACTCATTGTCGATGATAAACATGGAATAGCTGTAATCCTTATCCTCAGGCCTTGGAACCAAAGGAGTAATTCCTCCTGCGGAAAAATTATAACTATACCCAGGCAAAGAATTCGAACCTGCTATTCCTTGAATAAAGCTTTGGGAGGAAAGCTTCTCTTTAAAGGCATTCATTTTCCCCTTTCTGTCTCCTTTGAAATCTTCAGGCCCTTCTACCACTACGCGCTGATTCAGATTCATCCCCAAAGGCTGCTGCTGCATAAAAGAGAGCTGATCCCGAATAACCAAAGTACAAACGATGATTCCGATAGAAATCACAAATTGAAAAACAACCAGGGCTTTTCTTCCCCATTGTCCCTCAGAAGCGATAAATCTAAGCTTGGATTTTTTCTCAAATTGACCGGAAAGGAAAACCACATAAAGCCCAGAGAATAAAGCAGCAAATCCCAAAATTCCACAAATCACCAAAATAGTAATGAGTTCCAGCAATACACCTGTCCAAACTGGCTTCCCTAAAATCTCAAAAAATAGAGGATCCAATAAATTGAATAAGCCCAAAGCTAAAATCAATGCAAGTCCCATCAGCAAGAAAGTCTCCACCATAAATTGCTGAGCCAACTGCCAGGAATAAGCTCCCAACACCTTCCTCATTCGGATTTCCTTAATTCGGGTCAAAAGGTTTGCAGAGGAAAGATTGATGTAATTGACAAAGGCAATAAATAGAATTAATACGGCCATGGCCAAAAACACCAAAATGCTTCCCATTGAACTCACCTTGGGCATAGGGTCTGCAATGGAACTGCCCAGATGAATTTCGTCCAAGGGCTGAAGCAATACATTCGCAACTTTAGAATCAGGGACTTTTGAGGCAAAATCGGTCAGCAAACCGGGAAGCTCACTCACATCCTCTCCTTCTTTGGCGACCAAAAACAGATTCACAAAGCCAGACTCCAATCCATTGGGATCAGCCCATCCGTTTTCTTTTCGATATTCCGGCCTTTCCAAAGTGTGGATAGAAAGAAAAATATCCGATTGAAGATCTGAAAGCTCAGGGATTGGCTGCAATACACCTGTGATGGTAAAATCAGCCTTTCCAAATTGATTACTCAGAGAAATGCTTTTCCCAATCGCATCAGCCTCTCCAAAATACTTTTCAGCCAATTGCTTGGTAATCACAGCCGAATAAGGCTTCGAAAGGTCAGCCGTACCACGCTCAATCGGAAAAGAGAAATTTTGGAAAAAATCTCTCTCCACAAATCCGACTGCGTTTTCCTTAAAAGCCAAATCGGTATCCGGAATAGCTACCAAGCCACTTCCTATATACCCCGCAACTCTTTCTACAGATTGTACTGAGGAAAAATTACTGGTAATAATGCCTGCATATCCCGGAGGAAGGTAGGTTTCATAGGTGCCATTTTTCTCTTCAATTACCACCTGAAAAATTCGGTCCTTATTTGCATGAAAATCATTGTAGGAAAACTCAGTGATCACAAAAGCATACAAAACCAAAAAAGTCAGTAATCCCAAAACGAGTCCCAGAATATTGATCAAGGAGAAAAGCCTTCTTTTGAAGAGGCTACGAAGGGCAATTTTGAAGTAGTTCTTGAGCATAGGTTGAATAGATTTAGGCTATGCTGAAGAAATTTCAGTATTTATGCCAAGAAAAAAGGCCTAAAAACTCAATTTAAGCAGCATTTCAAATTTTTCTTCTTTGCCATGCGACCAAAAATGTTCGCTTTCGGTCAAAGTATTTTTAGGTTTACTCACTTTTCAAAGATGTCACCGGATTACTAGTAGCCGCCTTAAAGGCCTGATAGCCAACGGTCATTAAGGAAATGAAAATCAATACAAATCCAGATCCGGCGAAAATCCACCAACTCAAGGATGTCTGTGAAGCATAGGATTTTAGCCAGGCATCAGCAAAATACCAGGCTATCGGCACAGCAATCAGAATGGAAATCAAAACCAAATTCACAAAATCTCTGGATATCAAAGTCAAAATCCCAGCTGTAGTAGCTCCCATGACCTTTCGTATTCCTATTTCCTTTTTCCTCTTTTCAGCCGTAAAAGCTGCCAGACCAAATAGTCCTAGACAAGACAAGAAAATAGCAGAGGCACCAAAGTATTTGGCGAGTGCCGAAGTTCTTTGCTCAGAAGCATAGAGGGTCTGATAATCCTCATCCATAAATTTGTAATTCAGGCTTTGCCCGGTGAATTTCTCATAGAGTTCAGAAATCCCAGCAATAGTTTCTGGCTGATTCACAGGATCGATTCGGATCATGATTTTTTGAGCAAAACTCGGATCATATTTCAGAAATGCTGGCTTCACCGTTTCCTTTAAGGATTCGAAATTGAAGTCCTTCACCACCCCAATCACTTCCTTGTCTTCACCCCAAAGATTGACGATTTTTCCAACCGGATCCTGAAAACCTATTGTCTTTACGGCAGCTTCATTGAGAATAATCTTAGTTTGTTCTTCACCGAAATCAGGAGAAAATGCCCTCCCTTCCTTCATTTCAAATCCCATGGTTTCTATCAAACCGAAGTTGACTGTGATATTCTCGAATTTGATTTGATCTTCTGGGTTTTTTCCTTCCCAATTCAAACCAATGGTTGCGCTGGATAATCCAACTAAAGGATGACTAAGACTAGAGGCATTTTCTACTCCGGGAAGATTTTTTGACTGTGCTAAAAAAGATTCAAGACGAGCAGGTTCAATTGCTGGAGTATTGATCTCAAGCAAGTGTGCTTGATTGTATCCTAGGTTTTGATTTTGGATATAGGCCATCTGCTTTCCCAAAACAGCAATCCCAATGATCAGGAGCAGAGATATGGAAAATTGAAAAACCACCAATCCTTTTCTGGCCAAAAGCTCCCCGAAACTTCCCTTAATCTGGGATTTCATCACCTCTATCGGCTTGTATCTGGAAAGGTAAATGGCTGGATATATTCCGGCAAAAAGTCCGGTGATTAACCATATTCCGCCCAACATCAGGAATTCATTTACGCCGAAAGTCATCCCTATAGTCTTGCCGGTGATTTGATTAAAAATGGGTTGCAGAATGTAAGAAGCTAGAATGGCCAAGACTAAAGCCATCATGCTCAGCAAAAGCGATTCGGAAAGAAATTGGGAAATCAAACTTCCTCGACTGGCTCCTATGGATTTTTTCACACCAATCTCCTTCACTCTACTCATGGACCTTGCAGTGGTAAGATTCATGAAATTGATGCAGGCTATCGCGAGGATAAAAAGCGCAATTGCAGAAAACAACTTCACGTAACTTATTCTCCCACCTACTGCTTTTCCTCCTTCATACGTTCCGTAGAGGTAAGTATCTCCATAGTTTTGAACCCATGCAGAAACATTGGATTTGGCCTCTTTTTCCTTTATGAAATTTGAAATCTGAGAATTGAAAGAATCGACATCAGTTCCCTCTTTGATCAGAATTACGGTTGATGCATTGTAATTATCCCAGTGTGCTCCTTCTCCCAACATCTCTAGAAAGAATGGAAAAGCCAGAAGAAATTCAGGTTTAACCAAGTCCAGATTTCCTAAATCTTGGTATACCCCAGTGACCTCCACCTCATTTTCAAAACTGAAAACTTTCCAGTGCAGAGATTTTCCCAATGCAAGTTGTGGTGAACCGAAAAGCTTGGTAGCTAGGGCTTCAGAAAGGACAACTGAATTAATCCCAGTCAGGGCTTTTTCCTTATTCCCTGATAAAAATTCTAGGTCAAAAATTTCCAGATAGGTCTGATCCACGAAATAGCCATCGCCTGTCATTTTTGTTTCTCCTTGCTCAAAGCTAACTCCTTCGATAAATGGAGAAATGGCTGTAGCACTTTCCACCTGACTTAATTCCTCCTCCATCGACTCGGCCATTCTAGCTGGAGTCATATCCAAAGAAACCAATCCATTGGCATTGTCATGGTTTGTCATAACAGAGTAGATTCTATCAATCTTGGAATGATACCGATTTATACTCAATTCATCCTTTACCCAAAGCATTATCAGAACCACCGTGGTGAGTCCTAAAGTCAATCCAAAAAGATTAATGGCAAAAATTGATTTATGCTTTTTGAAACTTCTAAAGGCTAATACTAAGTGGTGGCGGAGCATGGGGAGGAAGTATAGGAGTTGGGAAGTTAAGGAGTTGGGAAGTTAGGAGGTTTGGGGGTTGGGAAGTTAGGGAGTTAGGGAGTTGGGAGGATTGGGGCTTATGTTTTTATAATTTTGATGTGTTGTAATTGCATCAATATTTTATTTTAGTGAATTGATTTTCAATTTTTTAGAAACATAAAATCCTATGGAAACTTTCAAGTTTGAAAAACTGAGAATATGGCATACGGCCATGGAATTTGGAGAGTTAATTTTTGAAACTTCCGGAAAATTTCCCTCAGACGAGAAATACAATTTAACCTCACAGATTCGAAGAGCTGCTGATTCTATTGCCTTAAATATTGCCGAAGGTTCCACCGGCCAATCGACCAAAGAATTTCGAAAATTCATTGGCTATTCCTTGAGGTCATCAGCCGAAGTGGTCACTTGTTTGCACAAGGCAAAAAGAAGGAAGTATATTTTAGAAGCAGAATTCTCTACCTATTATTCCCAAGCTTATACATTGATGAATAGTATGGGCGCTTTTCGGACTACTTTAGAAACCAAAAAGCCAACTTAAAGAGGAAGTGTCAATTCCCAAGGGAACTGACTTCCTTGCTTCCAAACTCCCCTTCTTCCATGCATCATACGTGAAACTGCTCACGGATATTCTCTGTGACCACTTTTCCGTCGAATAGATTGATCACCCGGTGAGCATAATTGGCGTCATGAGGAGAGTGAGTTACCATGACTATAGTAGTTCCCTCATTATTCAATTCTTCCAAAAGACGCATCACTTCTTCACCATTTTTAGAATCCAAGTTACCTGTAGGCTCATCGGCAAGAATAACTGAAGGCTTAGCCACAATCGCTCTGGCAATAGCTACTCGCTGTTGCTGACCACCAGATAGCTGCTGAGGAAAGTGATTTCTTCTGTGCATGATGTTCATTCGGGTGAGGACTTCCTCTACTCTTTTCTTACGCTCATCAGCTGGAGTTTTCAAATAAAGAAGGGGCAATTCAACATTTTCAAATACAGTCAATTCGTCAATCAGATTGAAGCTTTGGAAAACGAATCCAATATTTCCCTTTCTTAAAGCAGAGCGCTGTCTTTCGGAAAAACCCGCTACCTCTTTATCCAAAAAATAATATTCACCACTATCCGGATTATCCAAGAGACCAATAATATTCAGAAGGGTTGATTTACCACAACCTGATGGCCCCATGATGGCCACAAATTCCCCCTTTTTGATTTCGATTTGGATTCCATCCAATGCGGTAGTTTCTACTTCCTCCGTGGTATAAAGTTTCCGGAGGTTTACGGTTTTGATTACGTTTTCCATGGTTTTGAGTTTGAAGACGGAAGTACGAAGACAGAAGCCTCGATACCCCATCGTTTAATTACAGTTTTAAGTTTGAAGATGGGAGACAGAAGACCAAAGTCAAATGACCCATCGGTAAGTAAATTTTTAAGTATTTATAGTCTGATTTATAAAAGCAAAATTTTTCAAGCTCACATTTTGACAGATGTTTAGAATTATAGGAAGGTTGCATCTCGGAGAAATAAATATCCTGATTAACACTCTAATTGATTTTATTCTTGAAGCCAACCGTCATATTCATCAAATCTTGAAAGTCATTGTAACTTTTTTCAAATTCTTCGTCTGTGATATATGCTCTTCTTTTTGCTTTATGTAGACAGGTTACCACCTCTGCAATAGATCTTATTGAATAACCTAAGAACCTATGTTGCTCCGGATTAGTCTGAATAATTGAACCTTCAGCAATATTTAGCGCTATCGAATCAACAGCTCTATTTATTTGGCTAGTCAAATTATATTGTTC
This sequence comes from Algoriphagus boseongensis, assembly GCF_004362805.1. Lineage (GTDB taxonomy): Bacteria > Bacteroidota > Bacteroidia > Cytophagales > Cyclobacteriaceae > Algoriphagus > Algoriphagus boseongensis. The sequence continues at coordinate 304,805 of NZ_SNYF01000005.1, read as the reverse complement.
TTCTTTTGGAAACTTTTTAGAAAGTGTATGAACTTCTTCAGCTAAGTCCATAGCCTTTTGCCAAATCAGAAGCTTTTCAAACTTGAATCCCATCGTTTTATACTTTTACTTTCTCTAGCTAGAATAATTAAATCTTATGATAATTAATCTGGATTCATCCCCTCTTAACCTGAATTCATTCTTCCGTCTTCGGTCTTCCCTCTCCCAACTCATTTCAACTCCAAAATTTCATTATTTCCAAAGTTTTCGTACCCACTGATTATTACCTTTTCTCCTTCCACTAGGCCTTCAAGCACTTCATAGAATTCGGGATTTTTCCTTCCTAGTCGAATGTTTCTCTTCTCAGCATTTCCAGCCGCATTGAGGACAAATACCCAATTCCCGCCTGTATCCTTGAAGAATCCACCTGTCGGTAAAAGGAGACTTTGCTCACTTTGTCCCAATTCCAGTCTGATTCTCACACTTTGACCTCTTCGGATTCCTTCTGGTCTTTCACCCGTGAAAATCATATCCACTTCAAATCGTCCATTGGTGATGGTTGGATAGATTTTGGAGATCTCTAGTTCGTAATCTTGCCCACTTAAGGAAAACTTCCCTCTCAAACCTGAGCTGATTCTTGGAAGGTAAAGCTCATCAATTGGCACCCTCACTTTGAATTCATCCAAAATATCTATTTGTCCATAGCGCTGTCCTGGATTGATCGCTTGACCGATTTCAAGTTGTTCAGGAGTGGCAAGCTGCCCGGAGATAGGAGCAGTAATGATCAAATTATCCAAAATATTGCCCACACCAGTCAAAGATGCCTGCATACGATTCTCAGACATTCTCAACTGATTCAATTGAATGGATCTGGCGATGGAATCGTTTCTATAGGAGGCATAAGTCAATTTTCTCCTTTTGATATTGTATTCGTATTGCTCTTTGACTTCTTCAAATTCTCGATCAGAGACCAATTTCTTTTCATGTAGCTCCTTGAATCGCTTGTACTGGGGCTCAAGAAGACTGATTTGGTAATCTATCTCCGCCAATTGTCCTTGTTGGCTCAAATCGTTTTGATCCAAAAGAAGTCGGGTTTGTCTGAGATTATTGATTTGCTCATAAAGCATAGTTTCCCGCTGCATGACATCGAGCTGAAGGTTTGAATTGTTCAAAACCAAAATAGTATCTCCTCTCTTTACTAATGCCCCTGATTCACGAACCACTTGATTGACTACGCCACCTTCAATAGCGTCCAAAAAAACTGTCCTTGCAGGTTCGATCTGCCCGGAAACTAAAATATAATCGGTAAACTCTCCTGTTTTGACTGTGCCAATACTCAAGCGATCCTTCTCCACATTCATGGTGGATCTATGGTCTGCGAATCCGATTTGATAAATAATTCCCCCAAGCAAAACTGCTCCACCAACAATGGCTGCGATTTTTCTGGGAGTCCAGGTTTTCTTTTCAATTTTTCTGTCCATGTGTAAAAAGGCCATCTATGGCTCTTCCCTTTTATGCCAAAGGCTGTGCCATGAAAAAAACAGCCTGAAACTATCTCTAGAGGCCTTTTGGAAAAAACTCTAAAAACCTTACTCGAACATTTTCGTCCGCCAGCGAACAAAAGTGAGTCAAAGCCGAAAAATATTTTTTACCTTATAGCATAGAACTTCAAGCTCAAAAACGGCCAAAATCGTCTGGATTTGACACTTTCTTTGAATTTATCAGCCAAAATGAAATTCGGCAGACTTTTGGAATCACTATATCCGACACCAGTTTTGGTTAAAATCAAAAACAACCCATGATGAACGAGCAAAGAATCGGAAAAATCTTAATTGTAGATGACAATGAAGATCTGCTCAAAGCAGCCAAGATTTTTCTAAAAAGACATTTTGCCCAAGTGGATACAGAAACCAACCCGGATCTGCTGCCTATTCTTACTCACAACGAAAATTACGATGTCATCCTTTTGGACATGAATTTCACCAAGGATGTGAGTTCGGGTCAGGAGGGATTTTACTGGCTGGATAGAATTTTAGAATTGGATCCTTCGGCTGTGGTGGTATTAATTACTGCTTACGGGGATGTAAATCTGGCCGTAAAAGCCATCAAGGAAGGAGCAACTGACTTTGTCCTCAAACCATGGGAAAATGAACGCTTACTTGCCACTTTAAATACTGCACTCCAGCTTCGCCAAAAAAAGCTGGAAGTCAACCTTCTCAAAGACCAAAAGCAGACTTTGCAGCAGGATATTGACAATAAATTCAAAGACATCATCGGTCAAAGTCCGTCCATGCAAAAGGTTTTTGAAACCATTGAGCGGGTGGCTGCAACTGACGCCAATGTTTTGATTTTGGGAGAAAACGGAACTGGAAAGGAATTGATTGCCCGGGCGATTCATAGACATTCCCGAAGAAATCGAGAAGCTTTTGTAGGAGTGGATTTAGGTTCGATTACCTCCACCTTATTCGAATCTGAGCTCTTTGGACATAAAAAGGGATCCTTTACCGACGCTAAAGAAGATCGAGCCGGAAGGTTCGAGCAAGCCCATAAAGGCACTTTGTTTTTGGATGAAATCGGAAATTTACCTTTAGCCCTTCAATCGAAATTATTGGCTGCTTTGCAAAACCGTCAAGTCACTCGAGTCGGAGCAAATAAACCCGTGGACGTGAATATCCGCCTGATCTCAGCCACGAATATGCCGATCTACAATATGGTTTATGACAATTCCTTCCGTCAAGATTTGCTTTACCGAATCAATACCATAGAAATTCAACTTCCTCCTTTACGGGAGCGAGTGGAAGATATTCCTTTGCTGGCAGATCATTTTATCAGCTATTATTCCAAAAAGTACAACAAGGATATCCGCAAAGCTTCCGAACCTCTCCTCAAACGGATGAGCAAGTACCATTGGCCTGGAAATATCCGTGAGCTTCAGCATAGCATTGAGCGAGCAGTTATCATGAGCAACCACAATGTGCTGCAACCAGAAGATCTTTTCCTTCAAAAAATGGGACAACCTGAAAAATCTGAGGAGAATGTGAGTTTGGAGCACCTTAACATTGAAGATGTAGAGAGAATACTCATCCGGAAAGCCCTTCAAAAACACAATGGCCACATCACCCGAGCAGCTGAGGAATTAGGCTTAACAAGATCCTCACTCTACAGAAGACTGGAAAAATATGGTCTATAGGAGATTTTCGATAGGAATTACCCTGAGAATCCTGGGTATTTCTTTAGCGATTTTTTTAGCAATCTGGCTTTATCTGAGTCAGGGATTACTCCTTGCTCCTGCAATTCTAACATTTGTGGTTTTACTTTTGGCTGGGGAAATGGTGTATTATGTCAATTCCATAAACCACAAACTTGCACGTTTTTTAGATTCAATTCGATTCACTGATTTTTCTTCTTCGTTTACCTCAGATAGTAAAATGGGAGGATCCTTTCGGGAAGTGAACAAGGCCTTCAATGAAGTAATGGAAGTCTTCAAACAAACCAGGGCAGAAAAGGAAGAGCAAATGCTTTTTCTGCAAGTGATCATTCAGCATATCAATACAGGAATCATTTCCTTCAACGCCGAAGGAAAAATCGGAGTGATTAACAATGCAGCTAAACACCTGCTTCAAATTCCTCAATTCAGGGATATTTCTGATTTGGGGAAGCTATCGGTCAAGTTGCTTCAGGAGATTATGGAAATGAAGCCGGGGCAAAGAATCTCCTTCAAAGTCAATCCAGGATTACACCTGATCATCCAATCCACGTCATTGAAAATGGGAGGTCAAAGTTGGACGCTACTCTCCTTTCAAAATATCAATGCGGAACTCCAATCCAATGAATTGGAAGCCTGGCAAAACCTGACCAAGGTGCTCAGACATGAAATCATGAATTCTATTACTCCGATTTCAAGTTTGGTAGAATCCTTAAGAACGATTCTCGATGAGGACAGCTATGTGCAAAAAGAAGGTATGCTGATCAAAAAAGATGGATTCCAGGACATTCAGGAAGGGCTTGACACGATTGCGAATCGAAGCAAGGGACTGGTAAATTTTGTGAATGCCTACCGGGATTACACCAATATTCCTATTCCGAAAAAAGAATCGGTTCCTGTCAAATCTCTTTTTGAAAATGTCCTTGGACTGATGAAGGAAGATTTGAAGTCCAAAGAAGTAAGTATTCAAACTGAAATAATGCCGGAGGATTTGGAGGTGCTTTGCGATCCTGATCAAATATCCATGATTCTGATCAATCTGATCAAAAATGCTTCAGAGTCACTTCAAAATCAGGCAGACCGGCAAATTTGGCTGAAAGCTGTAGGCCAGGGAGATTTGGGAACCCAAATCATGGTGGAAGATAAAGGACCGGGTATTGTTCCTGAAGCCTTAGAAAGAATCTTTGTCCCTTTCTACACCACGAAAAAAACCGGTTCAGGCATTGGATTAGCGATCTCAAGACAGATTATGAACTTGCATCGAGGTAGCTTGACTGTAAGCTCAGACCCAGATCGGAAAACGATTTTCAGCCTTAACTTCAGATAGTTTGGAATTAAGCTAGTCTCAAGACTTCCAACAATCTTTGAATATCCCTTTCCTCATTAAATACATTCAGAGAAACACGTAAGGAATCTCCTCTCAAGGATACGTAAATCTGATTTTTTTCTAGAAGATCCCGAATTGAGGCTGGAAAAATTCCTTTTTTCAGTGGAAGGGAAAAAAGATGGTTAGAAGAAAAATCACCCATATCCAAACTCAATCCTTGTTCATTTTGAAAAGAAGCCAGTTGGGATTTCAATCTTCTGACATAGATCTGAATATTTTGAGGATTCCATTCCAGAATTTGCGCTAAGGATTTTTCGAGCATTGGCATTAACACAAAATGACTGACTTCACCCACATCAAATCGATTGGCGTGAGGCAGAAATTCGGCTTGATAATTCGTGAGTCCTGAAAAGTTTTTGGAGTTTGTACGATTCATCCAGGACTCTTCCAGAGGCTTTCCACCTTCCAACTTTTCCCCGAAATAGGCCAAAGCCAAGGAATATGGACCCAGCATCCACTTATAGGTAGCGCAAACCAAAGCATCAATTTTACATTCCATGACATCGATGGGCTGAACCCCCACAGATTGGGTGCCATCCACAATGAACATTGCTCCATGTTGCCTACACTTTTCACCGATAGCCTTTAAGTCAAACTTAACCCCATTCATCCAATGCACACTGGAAATCAGCACCACGGCAGTATTTTCATCTATGGCAGTTAGGAGTTTTTCATTCCAGGATTGACCAAGATTTTCGCTTGAATCTGAGGGTTCGATCACCTCTAGAATTCCTTTATTTTCATCAGCCCATCTTTGCATTGAAAAATACCCGCTGGGGAATTCATCTTTTACCACAATAGCCTTTCTTTTCCCTATCGGTTTCCAATTGTTCAGAGCAACAGCAAAGCCATAAGAAGTGCTGGGAACTATTGCAACCTGATCTTTTTGACAGGAAACAAGCTTTCCAAAAAGGTCTTTTACCCGCTCTACCTTAGTGAAAAAGTCAATGGGTTGGATCGAAAATGGATTACGCATAGCCTCTAAATCCAACTGAGCAGCCTTTTCAGAGGATTTCAATAAAGGCCCTCGGTAGGCATTGTTCAAATAGGAAACTTCAGGATTTATGGAAAAGAGATGTTTTTGGCAGGAAATAGACATAATCAGGGAGAAATGGAATCCTTAATATTCTGATAAATAATGGAAATTCTTTTGGAATCAGCCTTTTCAGTAAATCATAAAATCAAAAAAACTTATAAAATATCCTGAATAGAGAGTAAATTGAATGGAAGGAATATTTTTATCACCGAAGGAATACTTTACCATGAAAACCCAAAATAACTCAGAAACTCTAAAAGCTGCCTACGAACTGGCAGGAATGATTTATGGCATTTCTCTGGACGGAACAGTGAACCGGAATGAATATGAAGCACTTAAAAATTGGTGCTTTCAAAATGAATCTCTGTGCCAAGACAGCACTTTCCAGACACTTTACGAGAAAATTCAACCTCTTATCCTTGACGGAAAGGTAAATCATGAGGAACTCCATGATATGAATCAGATCCTCAAAACATTTTTAGGGGACTTTGAATCTGAAGAAATCAAGCATCCCAATCTTTATTTCCTTAACGGAATCTTTGAGGGGATTTTGGCTAGCGGGGACATCAATACCTATGAAATCTACAGACTAAAGCAGTGGCTAGAGAAAAATTCAAATCTTAAAGGAGAAAGCCCTTTTGATGAGCTGATTCCTTTGGTAGAATCTGTTTTAGCTGATCAAAAGGTGGATGATCAGGAAGCCGTGAAACTGAAAGAGTTTTTCCAAAATCATCTTCTTTGAAATCAATTTTTTCTAGGGTTTGGAAAGCAATTATCGGAATTGGATTGCTTTCAATTACAGCATTTAACAGCGCTGCTCAGGAAAGAGAGTCGATTCAAATCGGTCTGCAAGGGACGGTTGGGATTCCTGTTGGTGAGTTCAAAAATGCAATTGACAACTCTTTAGGAGACTTGGGTTTTGGAGGAGGTTTTCACTTTCTCCTAAATCCAAAAAAAGAAGGGTACTCCCCTCTTCTTTTAGGGCTGGATTTTAACTATTTAAATCTGGGTACTGAAAAAACTCCAGAAAGTCAGTTCCTTCCTAAACTGAAGACGACCTTCAATTACTTCACTTTAGGTCCCTTGTTTAGGTTAGCTTTGACTGATAAGCAAACTGGGATGATTCCTTTTGTAGATGCTCTAATCGGGATGAAAATCATGAACACCAAAACCCGGGTCGACAATGACTTGGTAGACACCTTGCTAGATCAAGAGTATTTGGAGTCCTTACTTTCCACAAATTATGAAGGGTTGACCTACGGAGTGGGAATTGGATTTTATCATCGGGCAAAACCCAAGGAAGCGAATGAATTGGGAGGATCACTTTTTGTAAAGCTGATGTATCAGTATGGAGATAAAACCAAATACGTGATAAGAAATACAATTGAGGTCAATCCTGCAGGGCAAATAACTTTTGAAGAAAACAGGGCTCAAACTTCAATGATTACCCTACAATTCGGTTTTTTAATCCATTAAGAGTTGGAATTGATTGTGGTCAAAAGCCTCTATCTTTTTTCAAAAGTTAGGTAATCAGTTCCGCCTCCACCTCCGCTTACGTCAATCAATTCGATTTTTGAGGAAGAATGACTAACAATATCCCAATCGTCATTTAAGTCCTCAAAGTCATTGGTCAAGCTGAAGAAAATATTAAACTCCAGGTCATCAGGACTATCGTCATTGCTATTGCTATCTGTAATAGACCAATTTCCAGTGTAACCAGTTGGAGATTTAGTTGCCGTCAAAGTGCCCGATGGAGAGAATACGAAAAAGAAGCCTGAGAAATTACTTGTCTCATTCTTCCCTGAGTCTTCAAATCTGGTGATTACCCATTGTCCGGAACTCACTTCATTTTGAATTTCATCAATCTGATTTGAGTTGGGATCTGATTCATTGTTACAGCCAATTGCAAAAACAAGCAAAAATGTCAAAGCAAGGCCTAAACATGTTTTAAAAAGAGATTTCATAGTTTTCTGGATTAAATTGGATTTGAAGTAAGAACGCGATCAGCCTGCGAAAAATTTCAAAACAGGATATGATTTAAATCATAAATAATTCAGCATAAGGAATTTAATCCCTATGCTGAATTACTTCCAAAAAAATTTCTTCAATTACCAACTTCCAGGGAAATGGTTATCTCAAAACCTTGAAAGTATTTAGGTTGAATGTATTCCAGATGGAAACTTCTGATTCAGGTTCAAATACAAAATACAAATCCTGATACCCTGAAGTGGAAACTAGATTGATCTTCACTTCGAAAAACTGATCGGCATTTTTTGGTCTATCCTCTTTAGTCAAGACTTTGGTTTCTCCCAAAATTGCACCTTCTGGACTTCCTGATCTAATTGAGATTTTCCCCTTCGTATTTCCTGGATTCACTTCCAAAATCATCTCTCTAATTCCTGAAAGATCGATTTGATCAAATCGTATCCACGCTCCTTTGGCAGTAAATCTCACGAATTGAAATTGAGGCCCATTGGCTTTAGCCACGTCCTTGAGTTCATTTGCAGAAGCCGCTCTGACTTGACTATTTCTCAGAGTCAAAGAGGTTCTACCTGTTAAGGAAGGAATTCCATTTGATCCTAGGTCTGAGTAGCTAGCCTGCACCAGATAATATCCTTCGGGATTGGAAACCTGATCTAAAGTGTAAACTCCCTGCAGTGGAAGCTTAGTTTTGTAAGCATCAGGATTGGCAAGGGAAAGAATATATTCCACCATTGACTCCACTTGAGCTAGTTCCAATTGAGGATGTCCGGGCATAATTCGCTCTCCCCATACACCTCCCCCACCTTTGAGAATTTTATTTACCAGATAATCCTTGGCCTCTGCTTGATTTTTATATTTCTCCGAAACTGCCGTGTACATCGGTCCCACAGATTCCTTTTCAATGGCGTGGCAAGCTTTGCAACCGGCTTGGGTGATGTAATTTTCTCCCGGAGAAATTGGCGCTTCCTGCTGATGGCCTGCTTGAATCAAATCAAAACCGCCTTCGATATAATCAATGGAGAAACTCACTTTGGAGGGATCTATTTCTCCATCCTCCCGATCACTCACTTTGACAGCATAATTCAAGCTTTCCTTTCCAAAGTAAAAGCTTCGATTTCCTTGCCATTCAAGCTCAACGATCGGAGCTTCATTCCCCACTTTGATTTCCAAGCTGGTTTCTGATTTTTCTCCTGAAGAATCTACTACAGATAGTTTAACCTGATAAGTTCCTGCCTGCTCAAAAGTCATAGATGGATTTGGCTCGGTTGACTTTTTCCCATTTCCAAAATCCCAAGAGTAGGTCAATTGATCTTCAGGGTCAAAATCAACAGTTCCTTCGGAAGAGAAATTAACTGCTAAAGGAGCAGCTCCAGCATATTGATCGGCTGATGCTTTGACCTGAGGCTTTCTATTTCCAGCAGCAAATTCTATCCGATAAATTCCTGAATCGTCATTCTGGGAACTCCAAAAGGTTCCATATTCCAAAATGTACAGAGAACCGTCTTTCGCGAATTGCATATCAACAGGTTTATCAAAAACCGTGGAAGGCATAAACCGCTCCATGGTATCGTATAGAAAATCCTCGGTCAATTTCACCGTGAAAATCCAGTTTCGCATCCAATCAAAGAAAAACACCTTGCCATCGAAATAGCCGGGGAATCGGACATCGGACTTTTCATAATCTTCCCGATAATAAACTGGTCCAGCCATGGCATTCCTACCTCCTGTTCCCAACATGGGGAATTCAACAGACTCATCGTAAGGATACCAAATCAAAGCAGGGGTAGCAGGAGGAAGAATTTCCAATCCTGTAGAATTTGGAGAAGTATTTTTAGGGGCCTTGGGATCAAACTCAAAAAGACTTTCCCCTTTCTCAAAATCGAATTTCCAATAAGGCTTATTGTTACCAACAAAATAAGGCCATCCAAAATAGCCAGGCTTAGTAGCTAGATTAAACTCGTCATGGCCTTTGGGTCCTCGTCCCATGCTATCCACAGAGGCATCAGGTCCAACTTCTCCCCAGAAAAGATTGCCATTTCTTTGATCCACGGCAATTCTGAATGGGTTTCGATTTCCTTTTACATAGATTTCGGGACGGGTATTGGGAGTTCCCTGAGGAAAGAGATTTCCTTCAGGTATCGTATATCCACCTTCTGCAGTTGGGGTAATTCGAATAATTGAGCCTCTTAGATCATTGGTGTTCCCGGATGTTTTTTGAGCATCTACGTTTCCTGGTCTTCCGGCTCTTTCATCAATTGGATTGTAATTAGACGATTCAAAAGGTGTGGTATCGTCTCCCAAACTCAAAAAGAGATTTCCTTTGGAATCAAATTCCAAAGAACCACCGGAATGGCAACAACCCCGAAAAACGGGAACCTCCAAAAGGATTTTCTCAGTGGATTTGTCTAATAATCCATCCGTCAGCGTAAATCTGGACAAGCGGTTGATGGAATCTGGGCCTGCCGGAGCGTAGTACAAATAAATCCACTGGTTTTCATTGAATTTTGGGTCTTTAGCCAAACCCAACAAGCCATCTTCACTCTGGGCATAAACATCTAAAAAGCCGATTTCCTCAATTTCACCAGATTCCGATACAAATTTTCTGAGCTTTCCTCCTCGCTCGATAAAAAGGACGTCAAAATTATCCAGAACCTCCAACTCCATGGGTTCATTGAGTTTTTCTACCAAAGTGATTTTGTTGAAGCGGCTTTCTTCAGGCTTAATGGTAGCAAAAGGATCAACCTCATCCTTAGCACAGCCCCAAATCGATAAAAGTAGAATTAACCCAAATGCCCAATTTTTTTTCATAAATCTCTTGTCCAGGATTTTGACCCGATCAAGATAGAAAAATGATTGGAGTTGGAAATTGTTTTTGCCTGGGTGGTCTTATTTTTTCTTTCCTGGAATTTTAAAGGACGCTCCCAAGATCAATTGCTGACTTTTGAAATCTTCCTTTCCTAGAACATTATCAAAAGTAAATTTCCGATCATTCAGCTCTCGCTCAAACCGCAAATCCAATCCAACCGGACCAATGTTTACCCCCAATCCCAATTGAAATCCTAATCCAAATGGATCAGTAGGCTGGAAATTTTCAGGAATTGAAAACTTTTCTTTTACCGTATAATGAAAGGATGGTCCGGCTTGAAAGCTGATGATTTTGAAAAAATTCATTTTTACCAAAATGGGGAGATCAAACTTTTGGTAATTGACTTTTCCCAAGGTGGTTTCAAATTCAGTATTGGTGAAAATCAACTCAGGTCGAAGTGCTAAATCAAAACTTGTGAGTTGGTAAAATACACCAAAATGATAGCCCATATTTTCCCCAGGTTTGGTGAAAATATTTTCAGCATCCTTGAAATATTTCCCGCTGGTATTGTAATTCAAACCACCTTTTATCCCAAAACCGGAACCTTGCTGAGCTTGAGTCAGGAATGAAAAAGACCCAAAAAAAAGGAGAGAAAGAAAGACAAGTTTCAATTTCATATCAGCGGTTTTTAGATAAATACTGAAAATGGTAAGCTATCCGACAATCCAGTTTTGACTTCAACCCGTACTTAACTCTAAATTAGATTTAAGATGATTTTAGAATCGAAAACAAACAGAAAGCGGAATGTTTTTGTTTCTTTCAAAAAACCGACCAATTATTATACTCACCTCGCATTTGAATACACACAAAATGAAAATCTATAAATATCACCTACCCATGATGAGTTTTATTTTAGGCCTTTTGATGGCCTGCAGCAGTCCCTCCACAGAAAAAGCAGTCGAATCAGAAGTAATTTCTACGGATGAAAAAGTGGAAACCTTTTCAGCCAAAACACAACTAGCCACTTTTGCAGGAGGTTGTTTTTGGTGCGTAGAGGCTCCATTTGAAGGAATTGATGGAGTGATCTCAGTCGTGTCCGGTTATGCAGGCGGAAAAGAAAAAAATCCAACCTATGGAGAAGTGTCCTCAGGAAAAACTTCCCACAGAGAGTCTGTTCAGATCACCTTCGATCCGGAAGTAATCAGCTATTCTGAATTGGTGGATATTTTCTGGCAAACCTATGATCCAACCGATGTTGGAGGTTCTTTTTATGATCGAGGAAGTCAATACGAATCGGCAATTTTCTACCATGATGCTGAACAAAAGCAGGTAGCAGAGGAGTCTAAAAAGAGATTGGACCAATCCAAAAGATTTAACAAGCCAGTGGCTACTCCAATTATCAAATACACCAACTTCTATCCAGCCGAGGATTACCACCAGGATTATTACAAAAAGAATCCAAAGGAATATTATGCTTATAGAACTGGATCTGGAAGAGATGCTTTCATCAAAGCCCACTGGCCGGAATTGAGTGAAAAGAAATATACTGCTCCCGCCAAACCTGAACTGAAAAAGACCCTTACTCCTCTTCAATATGAGGTGACCATGGAGGATGCCACGGAATATGCCTTCCAAAATGAATACAATGGCAATAAGGAAGAGGGAATCTATGTATGTATTGTTTCTGGCGCACCGCTCTTCAGCAGCAAAGACAAGTATGAAAGTGGTTCAGGATGGCCGAGCTTTGTCAAACCAATTGATGCAAGAGCTATCGATAAACCTATCGATAGCACCTTGGGAATGACTCGAGTAGAGGTTAGAAGTAAATTTGGAAACAGTCATTTAGGCCATGTATTCTATGACGGACCTGCTCCTACGAATCTCAGGTATTGCATGAATTCCGCTGCAATGAAGTTTATTCCAAAATCGGAAATGGAAGCCCAAGGATATGGAGATTATCTTTGGTTAGTGGATTAATAGAAAAGAGGCTGTCTCAAAAATTGTTTCTTAGTCAGCCTGAGCGGAGTCGAAGGCCGATTCCAGCATTTTGGAAAACATTTCGACTTCGCTCAATGTGACAGCCCTTTTTTTATCTTTTTATTTTTCTGAAAGTAAGATTAATCCTGGCCCCCAATACTTTTTTGGTTTTTGGCAATTGATGCTCCCAGTAATGTTGACTTTCCCCTATCATCAAAAGCAAACTCCCATGAGAAAGTGGAATATCCAGTTTATGTCCTTTAGTCTCGTAATGCCTAAGCTGGAAATTTCGCGTAGCTCCAAAAGTCAGGGAAGCAATACAAGGATTTTTTCCTAAAGCTGGTTCATTATCTCGATGCCACCCCATACTATCCTGACCATCCCGATAAAAATTGCAAAGCACATGGGTAAATTCCTGACCCGCTTTTTCTTCAACCAGATTTTTCAAATCCTCCAATTCTTGAGTCCAAGGAAATGCCCGCATTACAATCCCTGAATAGCCGTAAGGAATATCCGGATTTCCATACAAAGCAGTCAGCCTAGGCTGCATCACTGTTTTCCCAAATAGCTTGATGGGTTCCTGTTTCCAAGACAAACTTTCTTTGAGCTTTAGGAAATAGTGATCTGCTGATTGCTTAGCTAGAAACTCAGGATAAAATATAGTTTCCCCTTGAAAAGGAAGGAGATTTTCGCCAGAACTATGAAAAAGAGAAGCTTGCATTCCTTTAAAACAGGTTGTTGTGCTCAGGGTTTATTTTTCTTCCTATTTATTATTTTGGTCAAAAGGCTTTTATATTTAGTAAGCTTAAACTCATACTTATGAAAAAGTTTCTTTGGACCTCTGGATTAATTTTGGTCTTGGTATTGGGAATTTTCTTTTGGTGGAAATTCTATTTTGTTTTCGGCGAAGGTGTCAAAGCCGGCAGCTTGAATTACTTCGTGAAAAAAGGAGTGATTTTTAAAACTTGGGAAGGAAGAATGGTCCAAGAAGGTTTCCAAAGCCCTACTTCTGGAGCTTTACAAAGCAATGAATTTAGATTCAGTGTAGTGGACCCAGAGGTTGCTGCTGTTTTGGAGCGAAACTCCGGCAAACACCTGGAGCTTCGCTATCAAGAATTCAACGGCATACTTCCTTGGAGAGGTACTAGCGAATTTGTGGTGACAGAAGTCATCAATATTCAGGAAAGTGCTGGATCGGATGGAAGCACCCTGCCTGTCGACAGGTGATTATTCTTTAGTCCAATAATCTAAAACTGTCACCTTATCCAAGTGCGGTCCTAGAATTTGTCCAAATTCTTTGTGTGCGGGATGAGGTAAATATGCATCACGATCTGCATCCGAATGAAAGGTGAGCGTGAAAGCATGAGTCAAGCCTTGATTCAAACCTTCTGGACTTGAATTTACTCCCCATTCAAAGCCCTTGATTTCAGAAATCTTGGATGGTAAAGCTTTGAAAGCATCGACAATCATTTGAACATCTTCGGGGGATGAGGTTTCTTTAAAACCAAAAAGGACAACGTGTCTAAGTACAGAATCTGGCATAGGAACTTCTTGAATTATGGTTTCGGTCTGAGTTTCAGTTTGGGCTTCAGTGTTTGAATCTGGCTGGGAACAAGCCATTGTAAATACTAAAGGCAATAAATAGAAGACTTTTTTCATAAGGCTGATGGTTTTGGTTTTTAGGATAAAACTTAACTTAAATAAGCATTTAAAATAGAACTTAGCAAAAGGGAAATCTAGATTTCAATTTTGCTTAAAACCTCGTATACCATGAAAGTTGCTTTTTTTAGTACCAAATCCTACGATCGTGAAAGCTTTCAAAATCACCTACAGGATTTTGGTCATCAGATTAGCTTTTTAGATGTGCAACTTGACTCAAGAACGGTCTCTTTGGCCGAAGGACATGAGGTGATCTGCTCATTCGTTAATGATCATATCCAAAAAGGCATTTTAGATAAAATGGCAAAACTTGGAATCAAATTAATTGCTTTGAGATGCGCTGGATATAACCAAGTTGATATTAAAGCCGCGAAAGAATTGGGAATTAAAGTGGTTCGAGTTCCTGCCTACAGCCCTGAAGCAGTCGCCGAACACGCGTTTGCTTTGATTCTTACCCTTTCCAGAAAAACCCATAAAGCCTACAACCGGGTCAGGGAAAATAACTTCTCTTTGGAAGGACTGACAGGAGTGAATATTCATGGAAAGACGGTCGGGGTAATTGGAACCGGAGCCATTGGCAGGGCATTTTGCAGAATAGCTAAGGGCTTCGGGTGTAAAATTTTAGCCCATGACGTGGTAGAAAATGAGGAAATGAAGAGAATCGGTGTTACCTATTTGCCGCTTAAGGAAGTATTCGCACAAAGCCAAATCATCTCTCTTCACTGCCCGCTAACCCCAGAAACCAAACACCTCATCAATGCCGAAACCCTCTCTTTTATGCAAAAGGGCGTGGCGCTTATCAACACCAGCCGAGGAGGATTAATTGATACAAAAGCTGTCATCAAGTCCCTAAAAACAAAAAAGATCGGATTTCTAGGAATCGATGTGTACGAACAGGAGGAACATATTTTTTTTCAAAACCTATCCGAGGAAATTTTACAGGATGAACAGATTTCCCGCTTGATGACTTTTCCGAATGTCTTGATCACAGGACATCAGGCATTTTTGACCAAAGAAGCTCTGGAGCAAATTGCTTTGACTACGCTAAAAAATATCACAGACTTTGAAGAAGGAAAACCCCTTATAAACGAGGTTGTAATTTCCTAAAGTATTTAAAAACAAAAAATCCCCAGATCTTTCAATCCGGGGATTTTTATTAGCTGATACACGGGGGATTATTTAACCACCTTTACATTTACAGCGTTAATGCCTTTTTTACCCTGAACTTTGTCATAAGTAACTTTGTCATTTTCTCTGATTTCGTGTACCAAACCGCTATGGTGTACGAAAACGTCTTCTGATTGGTCCGCAGGAGTGATAAATCCAAACCCTTTGGTTGTGTTAAAGAATTTTACTGTTCCTTCATTCATGATTTCTGAAATGTTTGTTATTGTTTACTCGGTTTTTTTGAATTGGTATTATCGGGTCTCTTTTTTTCTACAATTGGCTCAGGAGGAGTATCGGTGATATTTCCGAGGTGATCCACATAAGCGATCATATTTTCAAGACTCCCGTCTTTGGATTGAGCTTTACGCTCTAGTTTTTTTTCAAATTTTTCTTTTTGTTTTCTTCTTTTCAGTTCAGCTTTTTGCTTTTTGATGAACGTGTTTTGATTTTTTGACATGTAGAAGATTTTATGGTTGATTTTCCCTGAATAAAAAATCCAAATTGGCCTGAAAGACCTTGAATTGAAATTTAGGAAATGGGATTACTGCAGGCTTCAACTCGAAAAAGCATTTGAGGCAAGTTCGATTTGAAAAGTAGGGGCATTAAGAATTGAAACCTGATGAAGGGGAACTCTATTACTTTACTACTAGGCAGGACTCAGCCAAATAACACTTGATTACAAGTCACGGAAACCTTTCTCCGACGCGACAAATTTGGGTATAGGATTTCACAATTCCTAATTTTTTAGAAAATCAGGCCTTGTCTCAATTTAGCCTCCAGTTCAAAATCGCATTGAAATGCAGCATTTCCACTTTATTATAGATCTGATTGGAAGTCAGACCATTCGGTCTTAATGCTTCCTTAGAAACCAAAATGAAATGGAAGTCCAGATTCTTGATCTTTTTAGGTTGGTATTTCAATCCCAAGTTGGACTGGAAATAGCTCGGGAAATTGTATTTGTTTTCAAGAGGACTTTGGGTATCAGGAAGAAAATGTACTCCCATATGACTGTAAAGTTGGATTGGGAATTTTTCAAAGCGGTATTCAGCATACCCAACAACTGCAGTTACTGACTCAAACCCTTCATTTCTTTCCCTTGGAATAAATGTATACCAGGCATCTTTTCCCCATTCCCGTGGACTCAGCCACCTACCCTTTCCGAATACCTGAGTTACATTCAAATGGGTAACCCATCGTGCGCTTTTCCATCCAACTCTTCCTGAAATGGCAAAATTCTTATCCTCAGGATTTTTGTATCGCAATTCTAAATTGAGATTCCCTCCATTTCCAATGCCATGTTGAAAACCTCCCATTACACCCAAATTGATCAGGCCATCTTTCTTAACCAAGTTGGATTCCCAGGCCATCCAGTAGGTTGAGGAAATATTTTGAACCAAAGTCTGGGAAAAGTGAATCTTGCTTCGACTTCCTATTTTCCGGTCTATTTCAGCAATTCCAATCCACTCGCTTTGGGTATTTCCAAAATAATTGCCTGGCTTCCCGGTTTCAGTTCTTCCTTGAGGATAAATACCCAAGGTTTCTCCCGGATTAAACCATTCACTACTTCCCCGAATACTCAATCTGCTAATTCCCCAAAGGGAAAATTTCCAATTTTTATCTGGGTTAAACCAAAGATTAATCCCCTCCAAAGCCGTAGGTGACAATCTTCCATCCTGAGCATTGATCCAATCCGAATTGATTCCCATCCGGCCTACCTTCGCTCCAAAATTTTGAGTAGAATATTCTAAAGAGAGTGTTTCTAATTTTCCAAAAACCTTATCCTTAGGATTTAATAAATCAAAAAGCCCAGCTTCATATCGATTAGATTGACCAGAAATTGGGTCGGGATTCCAAAATTCCGAACTGGCCACATTGGTAAATCCACGATAGCCAACGTGCATTTTCAAATTTTCCTTGAATTCCAGCTTTGCTCCTAGATTCAGGGACATACCCAAGGCATAGTCTTTTTTAAAGTCCAGTCCGGGATATGCCGTATTCATCCAAAAGGATCTGAAATGGATATCGGGCGAAACAACAAGGTCTTTTTTCTCTTCTTGAGCTTTTGAAAAATTAGAAATACCTAAGAAAAGAAGTAAGTAAACCGCAGATTTCCTGATCACTTGGTTTGAGCTTTGGCTTCTTTGATCGGTTTGAAAGGACCGAATTTGTGTTGCTCTTCTGAAAACTCATCCGAATAGGGACCAAAAGGATGGTCCATTGGCTTTTTGGAAATATCCGGCCAGTCCTTTGACAAGTCCTTGGAAGGCCTTTCCATGCTATTTACATAAGCTGCTACATCCCATGCTTCTTCGTCCGTAAGCATTGGGTTTTCAAAAGTTGCGCCTAGAGGCATGTTTGCTCTCACATATCCTGCAAATCTCGAAAGTCTAAAGAGACCTGCCCCGGAATTGTAGCTATTCTTACCCCAAAGTGGGGGATAAGTATAGCCTGTTCCATCTGGCTTAGCTATTCCTTCTCCATTTGGCTGATGGCAAACTGCGCACTGACTGTCATACACCAATTTTCCCTTGGAAGGATCTGCTGCACGGTCTAGTAATGGCACCTCGTAAAGCCCCACACCTTGAGGAGATTCTCCCTTTGGTACATCTTTTCCCAACCAATTAATGTAGGCCACCATAGCTTTCATTTCTCTGGAATCTCTGGACAAGGCTTGTCCATTCAAGCTTCTTTCAAAACAATCGTTGATCCGCTTTTGAACATCTTCAGATTGGCCGGATCGTGCTCTGACTTTAGGGTAGGTTGATGCAACGGCGCTATAGTTGTTTCCCAAAGGAGCTCTTCCAGCTTGCAAATGGCAATTCTGACAGTTCATTCCATTTGAAATCGCCTTGACTTTCCCATTTGGACCAAGATATTCTGAGGTGTTTGCAATTAATTCCCGGCCATATTTGATCTCATCTCCGTTTGGATCAGAATCCAAACTTGCCAAATCTGGAGCCTTCCACATACCCGAAGGATCAGCAAGAGCTTTTACCACAGGAACGGCTGCGACGGCCTGAGGGGCTGTAACTTCCTCTTCGCTTAAACTTGGCAGTTGAACTCCCGAATAGGATAAAAATAAAACCAATCCGATCACTCCTATCAAGGCCACGGAAAGACCCAAAAGGGCTACCATGAGCGTGATCAATTTGACAAAAGGCTGCATCATTTGATTCATAGTCGTATAGCAATGTACAAAAGTGCATTAAAATTAAGGCCTAAAGCTGTGACTAGAATCACAGGAAAATCAGGAATTATCTAATTTCACCTTAGCAGAAAAGACCATTCTGTCACCAACCTTCCCTTCCAAAAAGCCAAATTCCTCATCTTTAAAAAGCTTTAATTCTACCTGATCTCCCGACAAGCATTCCGCCAAATAGTTGATTGAAATTTCTTGAGGAAACCAATCTTGGGCTGCCAATGCATTTTCAACCCATCGGATGTAGCTGGTATTATTGACATGGTGGTACAAGTCCAAATCCGAATTTCTGACTTGAATTTTTTCCTCAGAAATGAGTTCACCTGAAAGTGAAATTTTGCCCGGCTGCCAATCCGGCTTTTTGCTAGGATCAAAAAGTTCGGCTGGCAAAACAATTTCTGGTCTGAGAATTTTTTTCGTTTCAGAATGAAGCAATAACCAAGAGGACATGGCTCTAGCCAAAACCTCCTCTTTTTCATTCCAAATCAAAAACTCCCGAAAAGCAAACAACTTTTCAGTTCCTCGTCCACCCGTAAAAATCCTGATCTTATCTCCCCATTTTGGGAATTTTTGGACCTTTATTTCCAGTCTGGAAAGCACCCACATTTGCTGGGTTTCCATCAGGTTTCTTCCAAAATCCCCAGAATCCGCATGTCTCCAGGCAATTTCCTGAAGCAAATCAGCAAGGGAAGTCAGGCAGATATTTCCATTGGGATGAACCTGGAAAGATCCCACCTCAAACTCTTTGGTAAACTGAAACTCCTCCGGTAAAATCATTCTACAGAATTAATCGGCTGGGGTTCAAATACCTTTTTCCTAATGCTAGTCAAAAGGAAAATCCCCAAACCATTGATTGCAATAAGCGCAAAGGAAACTTTCAAATCAAACAAATCTGCCACAAATCCAATCAAAGGAGGACCCAGCAAAAATCCGAAAAACGAAATGGTAGAGACCAAGGCTAGTGCTACACTTGGAGGGTAAAGTTTGGAACGGCCAGCAATGCTATAAGAAACGGGAATGATGGAAGCAACTCCAAAACCGACCAGTAAAAACCCAAGTGCTGCTGAATAAATACCCGGCCAAATCACAGAAATCAAAAGCCCCAAGAAAATCAACACTCCACTTACCCGTAAAACAGGAACTCTTCCAAATCGATGAGTGGATTTATCCGTCATAAATCGACCGGAGGCCATAGCTCCCATAAAACACACATAGCCAAGAGCCACTAAGCCAGGTTCTGCCAAGACTATCTTTTTGAAATAAACCCCACTCCAATCAAACATGCAGCCTTCTGTCATCATTCCGAGGAAAGCTATCAGTCCAATTCGCAGCAGCAAATCATCCGGTCTTTTCAAGACCAATCCTCCTTCATCCGATTGATTTTTGTCGTTTAGTACAAATTTTTGAGAAAGAAGAACGATCACGAAAGAGATCAGCATAATTA
Organism: Algoriphagus boseongensis; assembly: GCF_004362805.1. Classification (GTDB taxonomy): domain Bacteria; phylum Bacteroidota; class Bacteroidia; order Cytophagales; family Cyclobacteriaceae; genus Algoriphagus; species Algoriphagus boseongensis. The sequence continues at coordinate 284,963 of NZ_SNYF01000005.1, read as the reverse complement.
GGCCATAATGCCCTGCAGGTGAGATATTCAACAAAATCATTCCTGCCCCAAATCCAGCTCCAGTAAATCCAGCCATACTCCATAATCCATGGAAAGAAGCCAAAATGCTTTTCCCCATTTGATCCTCCAATCCCAAGGCTTGGGTATTGAGCGAGATGTTCATAATATTCCCGAACATGCCAAAAAGGATAAGGATTGGAACTAGCATCCAGGTGGTCGTGGCCAAGCCAATCAAAGGCAAGGTACAGGCATAAGCGAAACTGATAATTAAGATCACCACCCTACTTCCATATTGATGCACTGACCAACCGGCAATGGGTAATCCGAGCATAGAACCTATGGGGAGGCAAAGTAAAATAGTCCCCAATTGGCCTTCAGAAAGCTGAAATTTTGCTTGGATGTCAGGAATCCTTGCCGCCCAACTTGAGAAGCAAAGCCCCATAAAGAAAAACATCGCGCCGAGAGCAACTCTCCTTTTGGAAAGGTAATTCATTGGTTTAATAGGCTGGAAAATCAGGCGAATTTAGGAAGTTTGATCCGGAATTGGAGAAAGAATAAAAAAGGAGAAACTATTCCCCATTGCTCCTAGTTAAACCCCAAACACTTCACATGGAATTTATTATCGTTGGAGTCATTATAGCCTCCATTATCCTTTTGATCAGATTTATAGTCAAAAAGGTCTTTAATTAAAAAAAGCCACCTTCTTACGAAAGTGGCTTTCAATTTTATATCAGAACTTAGTTCGGAAGCTTATGGGCATATTTCCCATAAACCCATGTTCCCGCCAAAGCTGATATTAAGGTCACTAAAACTACCGTATATCCACTGCCAATTTGGGCAAACAAAGGACCTGGACATGCTCCGGTAAGTGCCCAACCCAATCCGAAAATAAATCCTCCGATCACCTGACCTTTTTTGAATACTTTATCAGGAATTTCGATGGTCTCACCGTGGATAGTCTTAACATTAAGTCTTTTGATCAATTGCACTGAAATAATTCCGGTGACAACTGCCGACCCAATTACTCCATACATGTGGAAAGATTGAAGACGGAACATTTCCTGTATTCTAAACCAAGAAATAATTTCTGCCTTAACAAATACGATCCCGAAGATTAGGCCAATAACAAGATACTTTAACAGCTCAAGGCCTTTATCGTGATCTTCTCTCAGATTAGGTGCTGCACAATGTGGATCCTGCACCTCTATTTTCTTTTCTGCTACTTTAGTCATTTTATCAAAAGTTTAGAATCCAACCATTTTCATTAAAGGCTCCATCAAAACGTGGGTCATTAAGAAGCCACCGATCATGAAAAACGTGGTAGCTACTACTGATTGCCACTGCAAGGAGCTAATACCCATAATGGCATGTCCGGAAGTACATCCTCCTGCATATCGGGTACCAAATCCTACCAAAAATCCTCCAAAAACGAAGAATAGAAGGCCTTTTGCGTTTGTCATATTTTCCCAGGAGAAAATATCCGCCGGCATCAAATCCGAGAAATCGGTAATTCCCAAAGCGGCAAGATCAGCTTGTGTTGCCTCAGAAACAACGATTGTTTCTGGGTTGGCGAGAAAATTTGTGGCAATGAAACCGCCAATGGCTACCCCAAGCACAAATAGTAAATTCCAGATTTCCTTTTTCCAATTGTAGGTAAAGAAAGGAATCCCTGCAGGAACGCAAGCCGCACAGATATGTCTGAGCGAGGATGAAATCCCGAAGGTTTTGTTTCCTAAAATCAATAGTGCTGGGACGGTAAGTCCAATCATGGGACCTGCTACATACCAGGGCCAAGGTTGTTTAATCCATTCAATGAATTGCTCCATATATACTTAACTTAATTAGTTGCTATTAAAATCTGTAGTCTAAAATCAAACTGACGTTAGTCATGTTTACCCGATTGATTACATATTCCCGAGGAAGGTCCTGATCGGTATTTTCCCCTTTGTGAGCTACCAAAAGCTGAAGATCCAAACCTTTGAAAAACCCGTCAAATTTATAATCAATCAATCCTGTGAAATGATAATAATGGGGCAAGCCATATTTATTCAGTTTCACATTTTCCAATTTTGGAGTTGAGGCATGCCCCGCTCCTATTGCGACTTTCAATTGATCATGAATCGTTTTTTCATACATCAAGTTGAAAGCATGAACTCCTCCCAATCCTTCAAACCTTTCTCTTTGCATACTCACAAAGAATTGTTCTCTACCCCACTCTCTGGGGAAAAGAAATCGTCCCTGATCTGAAATCCCCAGATAATTAACAGTTAACTGATTATTATCCCAAAGAATTCCCGATCTCAAACCCACACCAAAGGTTTTCTCCCCAGGTAAAATATACGCTTTTTCCGGTTCTGGATTTCCTCCATCTCCTACTGCACTTTGATAAAAGCCCTGAACCCCAAATATTGCTTTGTGGTTGACTCCCAGAGGAATCTTTGTCGTAGCTTCTGCAAAACTGATGGCGAACATCCCTTCGGCTAGGTAATTCCAAGATTTCAAATTCAATCTTTCATCCTGATATTCTACCCCAAGAATTCCAATCCCTTTGGAATGGAGATGATGGGTATAGATTTCATCCGAACCAGTCGGGTTTCTACCTGTGGAATAAAAACCAACAGATTCTTCTACGGGCACCCATTCCAAAGACCCACGAGAGATCAAATGAGTGATCCAAGTCCCTGTCAATTTCCAATTACCTGGACGATAACTCCCCGATACGCCGCTGAATAGATTGGGTCTCATTCTATTGTCTGATGCATTCAACAAAGGACTTTCGATGTGATGACGCCCAATCCAAGCGAAGAATTTCTCCTTTTCATAGGAGAGGAAAAATTCTTCCAGTCGGTCCATATCGTGGTTATTTTCCGGATGATGGACATCATACAGAGTTAATTCATACCGATTTCTAAGGCCTGTCTCAGGATCTAGAATAGTAATATTGTTTTCAAAATGTCTAAAAACAAAGAACCCACTAAACCCTATCCCCAAACCTTTCCATCTCGGACTGAAGTAACCCAAACCAGCCCCTGTACCCCAAGTAGAATAGTCTAAAAGACCAGGCTCATTTCCGGTGTACATGAAGAATGATCTCAGATGAAATTCAAAATGCCCTGAATTCAAGATTTTACCGAACATCTTTTTGTTCGAAAGAGTATCTGGATCGTGTTCAGCATGGTGTTGCGCCAGTACTACTGAGGAATTGGTATTCAACCAGACTAATCCGACAATTAGCCAGATGACTTTAGGTACAAATTTCATTAGGAAAGATTTTTAATCTGGTGACTTTAATCACATCGGATTTCCATAAACTAAAAATGGCAAGTCTTTCGACCTGCCATTTTCTAAGCGACTTTTCTACTGGATTATTAAAGCAAAGTAGTAGGACAAACGTAGTCGGACACTTTGAATTTCCCTGATTCTTTGATGGCCTTAAATCCACCTGCAACGTCGATCAAATTGTCATAGCCTCTTGCTCTAAGGATGGAATTGAAGACCATGGATCTATATCCACCAGCACAATGTACATAATACGTTTTATCCTTATTTACTTTTAGCATGCTGTCATTGATGTAATCCAAAGGTGCGTTTTCTGCATCCATTACATGCTCAGAAAGGTATTCTGAATTCTTTCTCACATCCAAAATGTGGATGTTCGGATCAGATTCCTTGATTTTGGCTAATTCATCAACCGAAATTGAAGTAATTGAATCCACCTCATGGCCTGATTCTTTCCAAGCTTTGAAGCTTCCTTTCAAATAGCCGATAGAATAGTCATATCCAACTCTGGCCAATCTGGTAATTACTTCTTCTTCTCTTCCTTCTTCTGCCACAACCAAGATTTCTTGCTTCAAGTCAGGAATCATTGCTCCTACCCATACTGCAAAACTTCCGTCGATTCCGATATTGATTGAATTTGGAATAAATCCTTTGGCAAAAGTCTGAGCATCTCTTGTATCCAAAATCAAAGCACCAGTCTCATTTGCAGCAGCTTCAAATTCGGCTGGAGTTAAAGGTTTAACACCTCTTTCCAAAACCTCATCTATGCTATCATACCCCTGAATGTTCATCAGAACGTTCTGTGGGAAATAAGCAGGAGGAGGAGTCAATCCAGTCAAAACTTCTTTAATAAACTCTTCTTTGCTCATCGGCTGAAGGGCGTAATTGGTTTTCTTTTGATTTCCTAAGGTGTCTGAAGTTTCTTTGCTCATATTTTTACCACAAGCAGAACCAGCTCCGTGCGCAGGATATACAATCAAATCATCAGACAATGGCATCAGCTTATTTCTCAAGGAATCGTACAGATGAGCTGCCAATTTTTCCTGAGTCAAGTCCTTCACGACTTTTTGAGCTAGATCTGGTCGGCCTACGTCTCCGATAAACAAAGTATCTCCTGTGAAAATCGCCTCTTCTTTACCTTCCTCATTGATCAAAAGATAACAAACTGACTCCATGGTGTGGCCTGGAGTATGGACAACTCTGATTTTGGCTTTTCCCAATTGAAACTCTTGGTTGTCTTCAGCGACTATCGCATCAAAGCCCATTTTCATACCGGTAGGTCCATAAACAATCTTAGCTCCAGTTTTGGCAGCCAAATCCTTATGTCCAGACACAAAATCCGCATGGAAATGCGTTTCAAAAACATATTTGATTTTAGCATTTCTGCGCTCAGCTTTTTCGATATAAGGCTGAACCTCTCTTAGCGGATCAATGATTGCCGCTTCTCCATCAGATTCTAGATAGTAAGCTCCCTGAGCCAAGCATCCGGTATAAATTTGTTCTATTTTCATATCTATATTTTTTTAAGGTCTTTAATATATTCTTGTAAAATTACCTTTCAAGAAAAGGCAATAAAATGACTTTTGTCACAATCAAATCAAGCTTTCGCCAGAAGATTTGATTCAATGATTTGGATCAGCTGGTGCGACGGAACTACTCCCGATTGTCTCCAGACCACATTTCCTTTGTGAAATAAGATCAAGGTTGGGACTCCCCTCACTTGAAATTTACTGGCTGCCAATGGATTTCTGTCTACATCGACTTTGATGATTTTGACTTTATCCCCAAGTTTTTGCGCAGTATCTTCCAAAATCGGTTGCATCATTTTACAAGGTCCGCACCAAACCGCAAAGAAATCCACCAATACCGGTGTGTCTCCGTCGATTAGTTCCTGAAAGGTTTTAGGTTGTGCACTCATGGTTAAAGATTTTAATATGAGTACAAATTTAGCATACCCAAAACCCATAATACAGTAATTTTTGTCACACCGGGAAATCAGTCCAGTAAACCCGAAGTTTTAAAAAGTGCTAAAAACCCCTGACTTGGAGTAAAATTTTATATTTTCGTCCCTCTAAATTTACCGATTTAATGCTCAATTATAAGCAGATCAATAACCTAACCGGATGGGTAGTTTTTGCAGTCGCCACTTTGGTATATATCCTTACTGTAGAACAAACAGCTAGTTTTTGGGATCCGGGAGAATTCATCGCAGTTTCATACAAGCTTCAAGTTCCTCACCCTCCTGGGGCACCATTCATGCTTTTGGTGTACAAGATGTTTGGATTTCTGGCCATGGGGGATGGCTTGCAAGTGGCATATTGGATGAATATCGGAAGTGCTTTATTCTCAGGATTCACCATTCTTTTCTTGTTTTGGTCGATTACACTTTTCGGAAAAAGGATTTTCTCTATCGAGGAAGGCAAGGAATCCAAAGCCCAAACCATTGCGTTGATGGGTGCTGGCTTGGTTGGATCTATGGTTTACACTTTTTCTGACAGTTTCTGGTTTTCTGCTGTGGAAGCAGAAGTTTATGCCATGTCTTCTTTTTTCACGGCTATCGTGATTTGGGCATTCCTGAAGTGGGAGGTTATCAAAGATCCAAAAGAGGAAAACAGATGGATGATTTTTATTGCCTATTTGGTGGGTCTTTCTATTGGAGTTCACTTGCTGAACTTGGTGACTTTGCCGGCTTTGGCTTTGATTTATTATTTCAAAAAGTATCCTGACCCAAGCTTCAAAGGAGCAATTTATGCCATGTTTCTGGGAGGGGTTGCCTTGATTATCATCAACAATTTGATCATTCCGGGACTCCCAAGTTTGGCGGGTTCTATGGAGATTTTCTTTGTGAACAGTCTTGGACTTCCTTTCGGGGCAGGAATCGTGGTGTTTATTATCCTTTTCTTAGGAGCCTTGATTTTTGGAATTCGTTATTCTCTCCAAAAAGAAAAAGCTCTGCTCAATACCATTCTCCTTTCATTGACTTTCATCTTGATCGGGTATTCCAGTTACACCTTGATTATTATCCGAGCCAACCAAGACCCCATTATCAATGAAAATGCTCCAAAGGACATCATAAGTTATGTTTCCTATCTGAAGCGTGAGCAATATGGGTACAGACCACTTCTTCATGGGCAGTATTTCACTGCCCAATTGGTAGATCAAGAAGAAGGAGCTCCGATTTATATGAAGGGAAAAGACAAATACGAAGTCGTAGATTACGAACTCAAAAACACCTACGACCCTTCAAAAACCACAATTCTTCCAAGAATTTACTCTACTCAGGAAAATCACAAGCGAATCTATCGCCAAAAGCTTGGACTTAGAGAAGGACAAGATCCGACCTTTGGTGACAATATCTACTTCATGCTCAGCCATCAGTTGGGTCACATGTATTGGAGATATTTCATGTGGAATTTTTCAGGCCGAGAAAGTGATTTCATGGATGCACCATGGGTAAGCTTATTGGATTCATTTGGAGATAAATACCCGGATTACATCAAGGACAATAAGGGGCATAACACCTATTTCATGCTTCCTTTGATTTTGGGTCTGATTGGCTTGTTTTTCCAGGCTAAAAAGGATCCCAAATATTTTTATGTAAATCTCATGCTCTTCCTGATGATGGGCGTGGTATTGGTTCTTTACCTCAACTCACCTCCTGTAGAACCTAGAGAGCGTGATTATATCTATGTGGGTAGCTTTTATGCTTTTGCCATTTGGATTGGCCTAGGAACTTTGGCAATCGCCCATGCTTTAGGAAAAGCAACCAAAAATCTGGGAACAGGCGGCATAATTGCCACTCTTTTGACCTTGCCTGTGGCTGGCTTGATGGGAGCTCAAAACTGGAATGATCACAACCGCCAGGGAAGATATTTCTCAGTAGATTCTGCCAGAAATTTCCTTGCCTCCTGCGCTCCAAATGCCATTTTGTTTACCGGAGGAGATAATGACACCTTCCCTCTTTGGTATGTTCAGGAAGTTGAAAACTTCCGAACTGATGTTCGGGTAATTGTTCTCAGCTACTTCGATACCGATTGGTATGTAGAGCAAATGACCAAGCAGGCTGATGAATCTGCTCCACTACCTTTCTCCTTGGTTAGTGAACGCTATCAAAAAGGAACCAATGATGTCCTTTATGTAATGGAGCGTGAAAACCTCAATGCCATTTCTGCAAAGGAATATCTTAGACTTTTAAACACTGGTTCTGATCTTCTTAAAATGCAAACCGGAGGAAAAAGCGTAGTGAACATGGTTCCAGCCAGAAATTTGATTTTGGAAGTGGACAGCACCTTTATCAACAATGATGAAATCGTTCCTCCACAATTCAAATCTTTGTTCGCTCCTCAAATGAACCTTCAGGTCAAAGGAAATTACCTAACCAAAGGCAATTTGATGTTGATTGACTTGATCGTGAGCAACAATTGGGAAAGACCGATTTACTTCAACAACACTTCCCTTTCTACCATTGGAATCAATATCGAAGATCACGTGGTGATGGAGGGGATGACATACAGACTTCTTCCTGTTAGAAAGCCTGATTATGTACGAGACGAATTGGTCAATACTGACATAGCCTATAAAAACTACATGGAGAATTTTGCCTTCCGGGGCATGGATAATCCTGATGCTTACTATGACGAGGAATACAGAAGATTCACCTCCAATCACCGAAGTGCGCTCAATAGCATCGCTATGGCACTTTTGGATGAGGACAAAATGGAAGAAGCTGCAAACCTTCTAAACAGAGGCTTGGAAGCCATTCCACATGAGTCAGTCCCATACGATTTGAGCAGTGGACAGTCTGTTCCTTTATTCTTTGAAGTGGGTGAAGATGAAAAAGCACTGGATATCATCGACAAAATCTCCAAACGGTCTTTGGACATGATTGAGTTTTATACCAAAGAAGATCGGGGCTATGACCGAGACATGATGATCTCTATCGAAATGGTCAAATACTTTATCCCATTACTGGAGGAAAGAGGTTATCAGGAAGAAGCTCAGGCTTTAAAACTCCGACTCGAATCCCTAATCGGACAAGAAAGTCAGTCACCAGGGATTTTGAAAAGGGTAGATTAAACAAGAAAAGTCAGGGTTTCCTGACTTTTTTTATGGAAATTATAGGAAATAGAATTCTACCCAGCCATGAAAAATCTATTCTACTTCCTAGCAATCATGCTTTTGGTTTCCTGCCAAAAGACTGAAAATGAGAATAATCTTCACTTATTTCTCGAAGGACAACTCTTAAACTCACATTCAAAAGCGGAATGGTTTGTCCCGATGAATGATGCTTTAAAAGGGTTGTCTTTAGAGCAAGCGAATTGGAAAGATTCTTCAGAAAATCATTCCATAGCTCAGCTTGCTTCCCATCTGCTATTTTGGAATAAAAGACTTCTTTACTCCTATCAGGGACAAAATGTGGAAGAATTCGAAGGAGACAATAGGGAAACTTTTGCTCAACTTGACAGCTTAACTTGGTCAACTACCCTAAAAGAGCTAGACCAAGTTATGATCGATTGGGAAGCTGAGGTTGCAAGTGCAGAAGACAAACAATTGGCTGATTGGACTACTACTATTGCCAATATTTCAGCGCATAACGCCTACCACACCGGACAGATTATTTACATCCGAAAGATGAAAGGCTGGTGGGATTCGTCCCAAGGGGTTCAATAGACTATTTTTTCCAAAGGATATAGAAAAGATCCAAGCCTCTAGAAGGATCTTCCACCACAGGATAATCTTCGTGGGTAATATCCAAAACCGAATTTCCTTGCTGCTTATGAAGCTTGTTTCGGTTTAGTCTATTTAGAATTTCATAAGGCATTCTAAGAATCGATGCAGGCAGTTTGTGCTGCAAATCAAAAATATCGAAGCGCATAATCTTCTGAACTGAAGCTCGATTTGCCTCATGGTAAGCCCAAACTTTCTCATTTCCTCCGATTCCTTTTGCCTCCACTCGGTCAAAAATTCCAGCTGATAAGTCAATCAATTCCTTTGGAATATATTCTCTTACATGCCAAGGATTTCTGGAAAGCGTATGGGTATTGTTTGGAGTTGAAATGATTGCTTTTCCACCCGGCTTTAGCATTCGGTAGATTTCCTGAAGAAAAAGTCGGTCATTTTCGATATGCTCGATGACCTGAAAACTCACAATGGTATCGAAAGAATTATCAGCAAATCCTTCAAATGGGGGTATTACAGCCTGTCGGAAATCCACTCCTGGAAATTTTCCCTGAAGCATAGAGATCACCTCACCGATTTTATCCAAGCCAATATAGCTATCTGCCAAAGGTAAAAGTTCTTCCACTCCTCTTCCTTCTCCACAACCCACTTCCAGCAAATCCCCTGAAACCCAGGGCTTCGCAGCAATGTAGGCTTTCAATAAGCGTTGATGGATCGGATTGTCACTTTGCAACTTGTCAGAAGCGATTTCCGTGGTATAGGTAGCCATTTGAAATTTTAGTATTTTGGCAAAAGTAAGGCTAATTTTTAAAACCTGAATCGCTTCCCAATGAATCACAAATCACCCTTAAGAATAATTATACTATCTTTTTTCTCTTTGCTTTCCATTTCCACTTTTGGACAAAAGTCGCTCAGCGAAACAGATCAAGCACTTAGGTATTCCTTGTACTCGAGGTTGGGGCTGAAAATCATTCCGGTGAAAGTTTCTGATTCTCAATACAAACTTCAATTAGTTGTCGAAAAAATTGAAGAAAAGCCAGAGTTCAATGCCTACAGTTTTTCCTTTGCAGTGCTTAATTCCTATGATGAACAGATTACTTCCGATAAAATCAATTTACTGACCAGCGCCGATCTGAAAGCAGACACCGAAAGGCATTGGTATTTTGAAAAAACTGTAGATATCCCTTCTTCTCAAACCACAGCTATAGCCTATTTATCAGCTTTGGATACCCGACAGGGCGATGAATATGTATACCATATAGATTTGAAAAGCAAATTTGTAGAGGAGGTGCCGAACTTTGGAGCCTACTTTGCCAACGAGGTAGCATTTGATCAAACCTTTATCAATACCAATGAGTCCCTTCTTTTCAAATCTTCCGGAGGGCCTTCTATCCAGAGCTTTTTCTATCCCATGGTATTTGATGTGCCATTCCCTCCTATGGAAACCCGTCCGGCTGATGTTCCAAAAGAACTTTCAGTGGTTAATGAAGGAGACTTTTTATCCAACCTTCCCAAAAAATTTGAGAAGGAAGGGTATTATTTCTTTCAAACTGATACGACAGCCGCCTCAGGATTACTCCTAAAATCAAGCCATGAAGCCTTCCCGAAAGTGAAGGATTGGGATGAAATGGTTCAAATGGTGACTTACATTTCTACTAGAAAAGAGCACGAAACCTTGCTTTTAGCTGAAGATAAAAAGAGGGCTTTAGATCAGTATTGGATCAATCTGACCCGAAGTCCAGAGCTAGCTCAGCAGCTGATCCGGAACTATTTCAAGATGGTTGAATTTGCCAATATCCTTTTCACGGACTTTAAAGAAGGATGGAAAACCGATCGTGGCATGGTCTATATTGTGATGGGACCTCCTCAAGAAGTCAACTTTTTCGAAGATCGTGAAGTGTGGTCTTATGCCGGGATGGATGCCAGCTCGAAAATTAAGTTTACTTTTGTCCGGGCAAAAACAATTTTGACCCCACATTTCTACACCTTGAACCGATCAAGAGCCTACCAGCCGATTTGGTTCAAAAACATTTCCCAATGGAGAAGCGGAAGGATGGCTTTCTGATAGACAAAGGAGCCCACGAAAAGGATTATATTTTTGGCACAAGAGCGATCATGGAGGCTATTCATGCCAGCAAAGAAATTGACAAAGTTTTAGTCCAGAAAGAACTCAACAATGACCTGATCAAAGAATTACTTCAGCTTTGCAAAAGCTCTAATATCCCTGTGGTCAGAGTTCCGGATGCCAAACTGAACAGAATCACCAGAAAAAACCATCAGGGAGTCGTCGCTCAAATGTCGGCGATAGAATACGCTTCCCTGGATAATGTAATTGACAATTGCTACGCGATTGGAAAGGCTCCGTTTATTTTGGTTTTGGACCATATCACCGATGTGAGAAACTTTGGAGCTATTGCCCGAACAGCTGAATGCGCCGGAGTTGATGCCATTGTAATCCCGGAAAGAGGCAGTGCCCAGATCAATTCTGATGCGGTGAAAACCTCTGCTGGAGCCTTGAATTTCATGCCTGTTGCTCGCGTTAAAAATCTTTTTTATGCTTGCCGAGATCTTCAAAAAATGGGCTTAAGCTTAATTGCAGTTACAGAAAAAACCGAAAGTCTGATGTATGAGGCGGATTTCTCTTCTCCTACTGCCCTTGTTTTAGGTTCTGAGGAAGATGGAATTTCTCAGGAAATCATGGGAATTGCTGACGCGAAAGTTAAAATCCCGATGATCGGGAAAATTGAAAGCTTGAACGTTTCTGTCTCGGCAGGTGTGGCGATTTACGAAGTAATCAGACAGCGAAAATAAATTCAGACTTTGTTTGATTTGGAAATCAAACAAAGTCCTCTCCTTTTTTCTTAGCTCCGGCTACGAATTCCCTAAACTTCTCCTCCCCGTCTAATTTGCAGATCAAAAGGACGTTTTCTGATTCATTGACTAGGTAGTTGTCAAGTCCTTGCACCACAACCAATTTGTCAGAATCTGTTTTGATATAGGAATTAGTGGTCTCGAATAAAAGAGCATTTGCTTCCACGGCATTGTTATATTCATCCTTTTCCTTGAGTTCATGAAGGCTAAGCCATGAACCCAAATCAGACCAGCCAAAATCTCCCAAAATCACATAGACTTTGTCTGATTTTTCCATGATCCCATAATCGATGGAAATATTTTTGACCTGGGTATAAGCTCGATTGATAAAATCACCTTCGCTTTCCTTCCCAAAATGGTTTTTTCCTTCTTCAAAAACCTCGGCTACATCAGGCAAGTATTTATGAAAAGCATGCAACAGGCTTTTTGCCTTCCAGACGAACATCCCAGAATTCCACACGAAGTCTCCGCTTTCCAAAAAGGTTTTTGCCAGCTTTAAATTGGGCTTTTCTGTAAAAGTTTTGACCTTTTTTGTGCCATCAGCCTCTTCTTTTTCATGGAATTGAATGTATCCATAGCCAGTTTCAGGGCGATTCGGTTGAATTCCTATAGTAATCAGTTTTTTATCAGATTTGGAAGCTTTGACGGCCTTTTGGATGGTGTCAATAAATTTTTGCTCCTGAAGAATCAAATGATCCGCTGGAGTCACTACTAAGCTTGCATCAGGATCTAGTTGATGAATTCTAAAAACAGCATAAGCAATGCAAGCAGCAGTATTTTTTCGAAGTGGTTCGGTCAAAATCTGCTCAGGTTTCAAATCCGGTAATTGCTCAGAAACCAAATCAAAATAACCTTGGCTGGTTACAACCAAAAACTGCTCAGGATCTGCAATTATTCTAAACCTATCGTAAGTGCTCTGAAGAAGGGTTCTTCCTGTGCCCAATACATCTAAAAATTGTTTCGGTTTATGATTCCTGCTGTATGGCCAAAAACGGGATCCAATTCCCCCTGCCATAATGACGATATAGGGTTTTTCTTGCATGATTAAATTATACGATGCCTTCTTTCATCAGATCGTGAATATGAACAAATCCGGCAATTTTTTCCCCATTCATTGCTACCAGCTGAGTTATATTATGATTACGCATCAAATTTAAAGCTCGAATGGCAAACTCATCAGCAGAGATGGTTTTGGGGTGTATTGTCATGATATCCTTTGCTTTTAAATTTTGAATATCCAGCGATTTTTGGAGCATTCTTCTTAAGTCTCCGTCCGTGATAATTCCTTTCAGATTTTCTGAATCATCAATGACGGCGGTGGCTCCAAGTCTTTTCCCAGAAATTTCTACGATGACTTCAGCTAGTGAGGCATTTTCAGATACCACTGGCAATTGACTTTTTGAAAGCACATCTCCAACTTTGAGATACAATTGTTTCCCCAAAGATCCCCCTGGATGGTACTTTGCAAAGTCATCTGAAGTAAATCCCCTTGCTTCCAAAAGACATACTGCCAAAGCATCACCCATTGCCAAGTGAACTGTTGTGCTGGTAGTTGGGGCTAAATTATGAGGACAAGCTTCTTCCCCAATGGTTGCATTGAGCACAAAATCTGCATGTTCTGCCAAGTAAGATTGGGTATTTGAAACTAAAGCCACTAAGACTGAGCCTAGCTTTTTCAGCAAAGGGACAAGGACTTTAATTTCTGGGGTATTGCCAGATTTGGAAATACAAATCACGACATCATCCTCCTGCACCATTCCCAAATCTCCATGAATAGCATCGGCAGCATGCATGAAAAGAGCAGGTGTGCCTGTAGAATTTAGGGTGGCAACTATTTTATTGGCGATAATCGCACTCTTACCCACACCTGTTAAAACTACCCTTCCTTTTGAAGATAAAATCTTCTCAACACAAGCTTCAAAATCGCCATCAATGTAATCCACAAGTTTAAGGATTGCATTTGCTTCATTTTCCAAAACCCGAGCGGCTGTATTTCTAATATTTTTAGCTAAATTCAATTTTACCTTCGTTAATCACTAATTTTGTACAAAGGTAAAAAACTAATCGTTCATTCCTGTTCACAGGTTTTGTTCACCCTTAAAGCCCTTTCTTCTCGTGGAGGAAAAAGTAAAAGAAGACCTTAAGAAAATCTTTGGATTCAGCCAGTTCCGTGGGAATCAAGAACCCATTGTGGACAATTTGCTCAATCAAAGAAATACGTTTGTCATCATGCCAACCGGGGCTGGCAAATCTCTATGCTATCAACTTCCGGCTGTAGTCAGTGAAGGAACTGCCATTGTCATTTCCCCCCTGATTGCCTTGATGAAAAATCAGGTCGATCAATTGAATGCGGTTGGAGTAAATGCCCATTTCTTGAACTCGACTTTGACTAAATCAGAAGCGACTAAAGTAAAAAATGAGGTAATTAAGGGAAAAACAAAGCTGCTTTATGTCGCTCCGGAATCCCTGACCAAAGAAGAAAATATTGCTTTCTTAAAGTCAGCAAAGCTGAGTTTCGTGGCAATTGACGAGGCCCATTGTATTTCGGAATGGGGACATGATTTCCGTCCAGAATACCGAAAAATCAAAACTATCGTCGCCCAGATTGCGCCAAATCTTCCGATTATCGCTTTGACTGCTACGGCAACCCCCAAGGTGCAGCAGGATATTCAGCGAAACCTTCAAATGGAAGAAGCTGACCTTTTCAAATCCTCATTCAACAGAACAAACCTGTTTTATGAAGTGAGACCAAAGGTTAAGAATGAATCCAAAAAGGCTTTGATCAAATTTATCAAGCAACACAAAGGAAAATCAGGAATTATTTACTGCCTCAGCAGAAAGAAAGTCGAGGAAATAGCCGAGTTGCTTAAAGTCAATCAAATCAATGCCGCTCCTTACCATGCAGGTTTGGATTCTTCGGTACGAATTAAAACTCAAGATGACTTTTTGAATGAGGAATTGGATGTGATCGTGGCGACCATTGCATTTGGGATGGGAATTGACAAGCCGGACGTCCGCTATGTGATCCATTACGATGTTCCTAAATCATTGGAAGGCTATTATCAGGAAACTGGTAGAGCTGGCCGTGATGGTTTGGAAGGTCATTGCTTGATGTTTTACAGATATGAAGACATCATCAAACTGGATAAATTCAACAAAGACAAGGCGGTAACTGAACGGGAAAATGCAAAAATTCTCCTTCAGGAAATGTCTGCCTATGCTGAAACTGGAGTTTGTCGAAGAAAATTTATCCTCAATTATTTTGGCGAAACTTTAAATGATGATTGCGGTTTCTGTGACAATTGCAAACGTGATCGGGAGACATTCGAAGGAATGGATTTACTGATTAACGCACTTGAAACCGTCAAACAAACCAACCAGAGATTTGCATTAAATCATTTGGTCAAAGTGATCAGAGGGGAAATGGATGAATATGTTCAGAGTTACAACCATGACACCCTTGATGTATTTGGAAAGGGAAAAGAAGAGGATGAAAAGCTTTGGATTTCAATAATCCGTCAGGCCATGATCCTTGCTTTCCTAGAAAAGGATATTGAGAATTATGGGGTTTTGAAGTTGACTAAAAAAGGCGAAGAATTCTTGGAAGCGCCTTATTCAGTCGATTTGGTAAAAGACCATGACTTTGAAAAACTTGCGATTTCAGAAACTCCAGAGGTACAGATCAGTTCAGGGCCTGCTTACGACGAAAAGCTTTTTGAACTGCTAAAAGCAGAACGAAAGCGGATCGCAAAAACCAAGAACCTTCCTCCATACGTGATTTTCCAAGATCCTTCCTTGGAGGAAATGGCAACGGTTTATCCTACAACTCGGGAAGAATTAGCCCAAATCAATGGGGTTGGAATGGGAAAAGTCGCCAAATTTGGTGCACCTTTCCTAAAGTTAATAGCCACTTATGTGGAAGAAAATGAAATCGAAACTGCTTCTGAAGTAGTTGTCAAAACTTCCGGAACTCGCTCCAAAGTAAAGATTTCAATTATCCAGCAGATTGACCGCAAAATCGACCTGGATGAGATTGCCGAAAATCTCAATATCAGTATGGGTGAATTGCTTCAAGAAATTGAGCAGATTATCTATAGCGGAACTAAACTAAATATCGATTACTACATTCAGCACATTATGGACGAAGAGCGAGAAGATATTCTCCATGATTATTTTATGAATGCAGAAACCGATCATATAAAAGCGGCATTGGAAGAACTTGCTGATGAGGATTTCGCAGAAGATGAACTTCGCGTCTACCGAATCAAGTTTATCTCCGAACATGCCAACTAAACTAGAACCGAGTCAATGAATATACCCTTATTGGGAAGCGGAGGCAGAGAGCATGCTTTTGCTTGGAAGATTGTACAAAGTCCCAAATGCTCGCGTCTTTTTGTCGCTCCTGGTAATGCAGGAACGGCCCAAATAGCCCAGAATGTGGCACTTTCTGCCACAGATTTTCCAGCAATTCATCAATTTATTTTGGACAATTCCATTGAAATGGTGGTGGTTGGTCCTGAAGAACCATTGGTTAAGGGTTTGGTAGATTACCTGCACACCCAGCCAAAAACTGAAAATTTGCCCATCGTTGGTCCATCTCAGTTAGGAGCGACTTTGGAAGGAAGCAAGGATTTCTCCAAGCGATTTATGCAGAGAAATGGAATCCCAACTGCTGCCTACGAGACCTTCATAGCTGATCAAATCAATGAAGGACTTGCCTATTTAGAAAAGCAGAAACTTCCCATCGTACTAAAAGCTGATGGACTTGCTGCTGGCAAGGGTGTTTTGATTTGTCAAACTTTGGAGGAAGCTAAAGAATCCCTCAAAGAGATGTTGCTTGACGCAAAATTTGGCGATGCATCTTCGAAGGTGGTGGTCGAGGAGTTTCTAACAGGAATCGAGCTTTCTGTTTTTGTAGCAACTGATGGCAAAAGCTATAAAATTCTTCCGGAGGCTAAAGACTACAAGCGAATTGGTGAAGGAGATACCGGCTTAAACACCGGAGGGATGGGTGCGGTAAGTCCGGTGATTTTTGCAGATGCAGAATTTATGCAAAAGGTAGAAGACCGGATTGTAAAGCCTTCAATATCTGGACTAGCAAAAGAAAAAATTGACTACAAAGGATTCCTTTTTATCGGTTTGATGAATCAGGATGGAGAACCCTATGTCATTGAGTACAATGTCCGAATGGGAGATCCAGAAACCGAAGCTGTTTTACCGAGAATAAAAAGCGATTTTGTGGACTTACTTTCTGGAATCGCGAATGGAACTTTGGACAATTACCAAATAGAAATTTCTCCAAATTATGCCACAACCGTGGTGATGGTTAGCGGAGGATATCCCGGAAATTATGAAAAAGGATTTCCGATTTCTGTCCCTTCACAAACTGAAAACAGCGTGATTTTTCATGCCGGAACGAGCAGAAATGCAAAAGGAGAATTAGTAAACCAAGGCGGAAGAGTAATTGCAGTAACCGGTTTTGGAGAAAAACTGGAACAGGCCCTAGCAAATGCCTTTTCAACGGTAGAAAAAATTTCTTGGGAAAAAGCCTACTTTAGAAGAGATATAGGCCAAGATATTTTGAAGCTTATCAAATAAACCCAAAGGACTAAACGAGGCGAAAGCCCTGAATATAGATTATGGCTGGATGTAGTACCTGCTCTACCACCTCAGGTGGTACCGGTGGATGCCAAAACAATGGCACCTGCGGCACGAGCGATTGCAATAAAATGAATTCCTTCGATTGGCTTGCCCACATGGGAATACCTCAGGTGGATAACTTTGATATTGTCGAAATCAAGTTTAAGGGAGGAAGAAAGGAATATTTCAGAAATGTAGATTACCTAAGCCTGAATACAGGTGATCCTGTAGTGGTAGATGTTCCAAATGGACACCATATAGGATATGTTTCCCTTCAAGGCGAATTGGTAAGATTGCAGATGCAAAAGCGTAAAATACGGGATGATGACAATATCACTCGAATCTATCGCATTGCTAATCAAAAGGATATGGAAAAGTGGGAAGAAGCCCGTAATAGGGAGATGCCTACGCTATATCGATGTAAGCAAATCGTAGATGAACTCGGGCTTCAAATGAAAATGTCTGATGTGGAATACCAGGCTGACAATTCCAAGGCGACTTTTTACTACTCTGCCGAAGACCGGGTTGACTTCAGAGAATTGATCAAAGTATTGGCAGGGGAGTTTAAAATCCGGGTAGAAATGCGTCAGATTAGTTTGAGGCAAGAAGCTGGAAGATTAGGGGGAATTGGTGTATGTGGACGAGAGCTTTGCTGTTCTACCTGGCTGGTAGATTTCAAAAATGTCACCACCTCAGCTGCACGATATCAAAACCTTTCTCTGAATCCAACCAAACTTAGTGGGCAATGTGGAAGACTAAAGTGCTGTCTGAACTATGAATTAGACACGTACATGGATGCCATCAAGGACATTCCTCAGGTCGAGAAGCCACTTCAAACCGAACAAGGTCCAGCTAAACTTCAGAAAACAGACATTTTCAGAAAGTTGATGTGGTTCAGCTACAACAATGACAATGACTGGATCAGTATCACCTGTGATCGGGTTAAAGAAATTCAGGAGCTGAACGAGCAAGGCATAAAAGTCTTTAATCTTCAAGTGGATAAATCTACTGATGTGGAAGACCTAGTTGCTCAATCTACTAGGGAACTGGAGCTTTTGGATCAAAAGTTTGCCAAAAACAAGAAGAAGAAAAAGAAGAAAAAATCTCCTTCAAATGGCAATTCACCTTTCCCACCAAGGAATGGAAGAGAAGAAAATTCACCTAAGCCTAGCCCATCAAATCCAAGACCTGAAGGCAAAACTACCTCTAATGAATCCAAACCTTCTAACCAACCAAAACTGGAGGCTAGCGGGAATCAGGAGAAAAAAACAGGTGGAGAAAACAGAAGAAGAAAGAAAAACCGTAACCGACCAAACCCTAAAAATGGTCAGGTACCTAATCCACCGAAAGCTGAAAATAAGAGCACTGATTCCGGAAATGAAAAGCCTGAATCAAAAAGAAGATTCCCTCCAAGACGTAACCAAGGCCCTGGAAATGAAAACAAGGAATAAACTAGTTATCTGGGGTCTTTTATTGAGTTTCGGGGCTTTGGTTTCCTGCGACGGAAACCGGGCCTTTGAGGAGTTTCATGCCTTTCCTGGAGAAACTTGGACTTTAACCGACACAGTTAAATTCGAATTAAATAAAGAGCCAAATGAACTTGGAGAGACATTAATTGGAGTAAGATTTAATGAGAATTACCCCTTTTCTAATCTTTATGTCAACTTTTGGGTCAACGATTCTTCGGGGAATGTACTTGAGACCAAGCTATTGAATATTCCCCTTTTCGATTCAAAATCAGGAAAACCCATTGGAAAAGGGTTCGGAGATACATTTACAAAATTTGACACCTTAAGATTTCCTCTGAATGAAAAAGGAAGAAGCATAACTATCCTTCAATACATGAGAAAAGAGGAGGTCGAGGGTATTGAAGCGATCGGAATTAAAATATTAAAAAAGTAAAAAGACCGATTCTTTTACTTCCAACTGCTAATCGTTTTAGCGTATTCTCGGATTTTATCATCCATCTCCATCGCCAGGGGTTTGAGATACCCGAAAAGCTTCTTGTTTTCTTCCGATAAATCCTTTGGATCTATTAATTCCAAAATCCCCAACATACTGGATAAGGGGCCTCTAAGGATATGAGATGGTTGGATCGCCATTTCCTTTAGTTTGTCATTCTCCTGATACAATTCAAAAATTTGCTTCTTATAGGAGGTAGTTTCCAAAAGGTGAATGATGATACCTTTCATTTCTCCTTTAAAATTTTGAACAGGACGAATACTCACCTCCCAAAATCTAATCTCATCCTTGGAAATAAATATGCTTTGCTCAAACTGGGAGGAAATACCTTTTTTAGCTGAATCAATCGCACTAAAAAACTTTAAAAACTTTTCTGGAGCAGCTGAAAAATTCAAGTGATATCCAATTGTATTGGCTCTACCTAAACAATCCGCTCCAAATTTTTTAGCCTCCAAGTTCTGTTGAACCAAAATACCCTCGTGGTTCAAGACAAACATGGGACCTTTTATCAGATTAATATCTCTGTCTGAGAAAACTTTAGCTTCTTGAGATTTACTTTTCGAATTTTCCTTTGGAACTAGAAAGAATTGGTATCCATTATTTCCACTGGCCAAAAGGGCAGCAAAATCGGATTTATTCTCTCCTTTATTCTTCAGCAAAAAGCAAAATGGCTTAGGATTATCCAAAACAGCATGAAGCCCTTCAAAAATCACCGTTTCCTCCCCAAAATCTTTGGTTTGAGTTAAGGCTTTCTTCTTCCACTCTTGGACATTTTCTCCAAACCAATTTTCAATTCGATCATCCCAGTCAATAATTCTGAAATTCCTATCCAAAGAAATTTTACCAAAGCCCAATACATCTACCAGATTAGTCCAAGGCATTTCCTGCTCAAGCAGATGAACACCGATACCGATACCAATCACGGCGGAAATATCCATTTCCGGGGTGGTAATTACAGAAAACTCCCACCAAATCTGAGAGAATCTGTTCTCATCCCAACCTGGATGCTCCAATAAAAGGTGTCTTCGGATTTTTGGACTGCTAAGCATCAACTCAAATGAGTAGCAAAATTCCTCGGCAGTTTCTAAGGAAAGAGATTTCCAAAACTCCTTACCCAAAGGACTTGGGCTAATTTTCTCAAAACTTTTATTTGACTTTAAAACACGACCCTCAACATCCAAAATAACAATATGGAAATGGCCAAAATCCATAACGG
This sequence comes from Algoriphagus boseongensis, assembly GCF_004362805.1. Classification (GTDB taxonomy): domain Bacteria; phylum Bacteroidota; class Bacteroidia; order Cytophagales; family Cyclobacteriaceae; genus Algoriphagus; species Algoriphagus boseongensis. Next base: position 264,316 of record NZ_SNYF01000005.1, on the reverse strand, counting down.
ACTTTGGAATAAGGTTTTCAATGTTTTCAGTACAGATCAAGTGTTAAGTTTAAATCGGGTGACGGTCCGAAAGATGGATAAAAAATTTTAATTAGAAAAAACATTTTTTTGTAGAATTTTATACCAATTTTTAAATTAAATCAGTATTTTATTTTGATCTAGAAAAAAAGGTATCTGTTTTCAACAAAAATGTTTTTCATCCCAAATTGCGGGAAATAAAAAAAATCTCTCGAAATAATAATTTTTTAGAAAGGTTAGACGAGCAAGGATTTAAATCCTGGAAAATGCTTGTAATCAATCTCCTTAACCAATTGGATTAAAGCATGAGCAAAGTCCTGCTTGCACGTTTTAGTTCTGAATTTCCATCCAGAACCTACAGGCAATTCAATGATTTTAGAGCCAAAAAAACGCTCCAACTCTTCAGATTCATTACAATAAATGTAGACGCAGCCCACCCCTGATTCACAGGCTTCAATTAAAAATTCGGAGGACGTAGTGCGGATTACCATAAAAATGTATTCTTATTCAAAAGTAAAAAAGAAGTCATCGTAAAAAATACCAAGTAGTGGGTATTTTTTGGGCTTAAAAAAATTAAACTTGATATAATTGATTTGTTGCCACTTACTAACTGAAAAGGGTTTGAGGATAGATTTTACGTGCTGTCGTCTGCGGTCTGTGGACTAATATCCGCTTCATTCGAAATCCTAAATTCTCTTACTAATGGAATTGCGGATATTTTTAATTCATAAATATTCAAATTGATAATCAAGGGATTAATTCTAATCTTTCTTTAGCACACATCTTATTAGGCTTCTATTTGTTTAAATATTGCCAATTGGTTTATATTTGCAACACTTTAGCTAAAGGCTAAAAGGAAACAGAGAGTTGGGTGAGTGGCTGAAACCAACAGTTTGCTAAACTGTCGTACGGGTTAAACTGTACCGGGGGTTCGAATCCCCCACTCTCTGCAGTATTTAGTTCGGGGTGTAGCGTAGCCCGGTATCGCGCCACATTTGGGATGTGGAGGTCGTAGGTTCGAATCCTGCCACCCCGACTTTAGTTTTCTTGTCAGTTTGCGGACGTGGCGAAATTGGTAGACGCACTGTCTTCAGGCGGCAGCGCCTCCGGGTGTGAAAGTTCGAATCTTTTCGTCCGCACAAAAAAGCCCAATAGATCAGTCTATTGGGCTTTTTTGTCGCTATATTTTTTTCAAATGGACCTCAGCCATTTTAAATAATCGCTCACTTCGTCCGGCACTTTCTCTAGGTTACCAGTTGGTAAAGGAGGGTTAAATTCAAATGTGGAGTCTTTTATCGTCAAACCTTGGGTAATTCCCGACCCACCAGAATTTCGGTGATAGCCTAACCCATGATAATTTTCGATAAATCCTGAAAACTCTTCGTTGTACCAGGTCCATCCGTAGCCATGAGAAATTGTTATGACTCCGCTTTCCCAATAATCATCACCAAATTTAGTTTCCTTAGTCACTGGCACAGAAAATAGGGCATTGCCTTTAGAAACAATAAAGGCATCAAATTCTCCATCTGTACTTTGTCTATAGGAAAGTTTAATTTCAGTCTCAAATGAAGGTCTATCCATCTCATAAACCCAGTTAAACCTTCTAGTTTCATCAATTTGTTTAGAGACCACAATTCCCAAATTAGTTTGGTCTAAAGGCTGAAGTTCAAAATTAGTCCGGATTGATTGAGGAGAAATTCGTTCAAGATTTCCGCGTTGATCCCAGAGTTTAAGGGTTTTCTGATCAATTAACTGAACTTCAGAGATATCAAAAACAAAGCGATCAAAATGGAGTATTGACCTTTGAGAACCTATGTTATATCCCCAATGGGTTAAGATCTGATCAAAAGTATTGTCTGATATGATTGTAGCAATTCCATCTTTCACACTTACCCTTACTTTAAATCGGGTTGGAGAATAATAATGACTTCTGGGCTGTTCAATGACCGGATTATAAATACTTACATTCCTCAGAATTAACCATAGGTTTCCTTTCTCGGGATTTTTTATTTGGGTGAAATTAAATCCATTATGATGAATGTTTTCTGCTATTAAATAAATCCTATCGGGAGAATCTGAAGAATAGCAAAATCTTGAAAGTCCATAGGTGACCCTTTCTTTGTCCTTGATTTCTTGTCCATCGATGTAGGCAAACTTCCCTTTAAATACTGAATCTCTTTTCCATCCAAACAATTCTTTGTCGGGAAAACCTGTCCTCATTGGCCTATTGGGGGGACAAAGAAAAGTACATCCACGAATTCCCAGCTCTTGGCAGTTTTCCAAATCAAAAAGCTGGGTGGGTGAACTATTCCATTCTGCAAAGGTCAATCGCGTCTCATTCCCGATAATTGCCTTTACTTTTCCAGGCTTGATCATCCCATTTGATCGAATAGAGATTTCTTTTCCATACCATGATTCCGGAAGACGAATAATTTCCTCCCCTGAAGAAAAGAGCTCATCAAAGTTTTCAATTTGGTTAGAGGCCACAGAGGCAGCTACTGCAGGCTTTATTACCTCATTTTCCACAAGACTTTCCTTTTTTTCTTCCGAACTGGAAAATTTGGAATTAGGAGCTAGCCCCATCTCCTCCAAGATTTCACGGATTATTTTTTTGATGGAATCTGAATCTATTGTTCCATCGGGATTAATTGGAATTTTCATAGTTCTAAAAATTAAATGGATAAAAAACAGGTCTAGTACACCCTAATTCAAGGGAAAAGGAAAAAATTGATTCTAAAATTCAAACCTTATCAATATTTCCTTAATCCTTTCAAAATTTAGAAAATAAAGCTTAAAATTTTTCAATTAACCCTGAAAATCAAATAAATAAATCTCCAAATTCATCCTATCAATTGTGTGGATTTGGATTTTTCTTTTTCATCTTCCTTCCCAAAATCTTCAAAAAATTCTCATTCAATTCAGTGACAGGAACTTCATCTCCCAATAAATATGCAAAGGGATGAAGACTCTCATTTCTACTCAGAGTAATTTTTAATACGCCAACTAGGGGTATGAAAAGAACCATTCCTGAAATCCCCCAAAGCCATCCTCCCAATAAAATAGCCAAAATCACCGCCAAGGCATTCACTTTTACTTTAGACCCAACCACAAGTGGAGTAATAATATTATTTTCCAAAAGCTGGATTCCCCAAAGCGTAAAACCGGTTACCAAAGGATAGAACAAACTATCCGTTGTCAAAAACACGTAAAGAATTACAAAAAAGGAAGAAATCACGACGCCGACATAAGGAATCAGATTCATTATTGCCAAGAAAACTGCGAATAGAAGAAAGTATTTGACTCCTATTGCTAAAAAAAACAAACCACACAGAACGGCAACTATTCCAGTAACACGAATAATTCCAGCCAAATATGATTGAATTACCTGACCAGAATTCTCCACCCACAAAATGAGCTCATCCTTATTATCCTTTGAAAGCCTGAAAAGAAACTCAGTAAAGAAATCTTTGTAATAGAGAAAAAGGAAACTATAAAGTGGAATTACTCCGGCAAGGGCCAAAGATTTTCCAGTTTCAAATAAGGTGCTTTGGAAATTTTCAGGCGTAATGACAGCTAGAATATCTTGATTGTGATTCGGATTTAGCCATTCTTTACCCAAAATCAACGACAACTCATCCGAGTACCTATGAAGCTTCATTTCAAGGTTTTCCCCTATTTCAGGGATTTCTCGGATCAGCCCTACCATTTGATTTAGCAGAAGATAAAAAATTGAAAAAGCGAAAATCGTAATCAAAAGGATGGATAGGATAATTGCCATTCCTCTTGGGATTCTTTTGTTTTCAAACCACCTTGATATAGGATAAAGCGCAAAGGCAAAAAACACTCCCCAGACCAGAGGAACCAATATAAAAGCGCCCTCTTTAAGCACTATTGCGCCAAAAACAATTACCATTAGAAAATAGGCCGTTTTTTGGAGATTGCTCATCTAGTATCGGATAGATTACTGGAAGATACATTTTCAATTTAGGATTCTCAATGATAAGCAGTACAAATCTGGTTCAATCCTGACTTTTAATACTAACTTTAATGACCCAAAAAAGCACAAAATCCCTTGAAATGAGCGCCAATATTTTATCCAAGAAACTGATAGAAAACTATTTATCTATGCGCAGAAGCCGAATAGTAAAGACTATTATTCTTCTTCTATTTCTGTCTATTCCTTTGCTATCCATTGGACAGGCAAAGGTGGATAGCATAGAAGTGTATAGTCCTACCATGAAGAAAAATCTTCGAGCAGCTGTGACCCTTCCATCTTCCTATTCCAACTCTGATAAAAAGTTTGCAGTCATCTATCTCCTCCACGGTGGATCTGGTTCTTTCAGTGATTGGCATCAAAAAGTCACTCAAAAAGGCCTGGTCAATCAATTGGCAGAGCAATATGACTTAATTATAGTTACTCCTAGTGTTGGTCCTGCCAGTTATTATTATGACAGTCCAAAAATGGATTCTGTGAAATACGAGACCTATTTCATCAATGAATTGATTCCTCATATTGATAGAAATTACCGAACTCTAGCTCAAAAAGAATCCCGAGCCATCACCGGACTTTCCATGGGTGGACATGGTTCACTCATGCTTTCTGCCAAACATCCAGAATTATTTTCAGCAGCTGGTAGTATGAGTGGAGTGATGAATATTGATACTAGAATGTGGGAAGTTCCCGAAGACTTCCGAAAGTTGAGAGCGGATGGACAAAAGGAAATGCTTGGTGAGAATCTGAATTATGATGGCCCTGCCTTCAACCCTTTTACAGTCGTGGGATTGGTGAATCAAATGAAAGCAAATGGATTGGCTTTGATCATTGATTGTGGAGTTGATGATTTCCTGATTGATACCAATCGACAGATGCACCAATTACTTTTGGAAAATGGAACTCCCCATGAATATACCGAACGACCCGGTGCCCATACTTGGCAGTATTGGACAGATGCTCTTCCGGTCCACTTCCATTTTCTAAATAAGTATCTTAAAAGAAATTAATTCTTTCGGTTGACTGCCCGTCTATCTAAAAAAGTCTTACAATTTCCAGGTTAATTTTGCTTTTTGCAGCGAGACACCCAACATTATGTCCAAATTTGACCCTATCAGACCCTTTTACGATGCGGAAGCCAATGCTGCTATCAAGCAGATCATTGATGAACCAATGCTAGAAGCAATGATGAATTTCACTTTTCCCAATGACACTGAAAACCATTGGAAAAAGCAAATGCTACATACTCATTCCCTTCGTGATTTTCAGATCAATTTTATTTATCCTGCCCTGCAGAAAGTTTTAGAAAAAAGTTCAGATGGCCTTTTCACCGGAGGATTTGAAGTATTAAAACCAAATACCGCCTACCTATTCATTTCCAATCACCGGGACATTATTCTGGACACCTCATTGCTAAATTCCTGCTTATATGAGAAAGGCTTGGTAATGACTACCTCTGCAATTGGGGATAATTTGATCAGGCAGCCTTTTTTGCATATCCTTTCTAAGCTCAATAGAAACTTTGCCATTAGAAGAGGATTGTCGGGAAGGGCTTTATTCGAAAGTTCTAAATTGGTTTCAGAATTCATCCATAAATCCCTACTGAAAGAAAACCGCTCAGTGTGGACCGCTCAAAAAGAAGGCAGAACCAAGGATGGCAATGACTCCACGCACAAGGGAGTTTTGAAAATGCTAACCTTGGCTGAGGAAAGTGCAAATCCATTCGATTTCTTCGAGAAAATCAATTTGGTTCCGGTGTCTATTTCTTATGAATATGACCCAACTGATGCCTTAAAAATGCCTGAATTAATTGCAAAGGCAAGGGATGAAAAATATGTGAAATCCGAAAATGAAGACTTTCTAAATCTCCTGAGGGGAATCATGGGCACCAAGAAAAGGATTCACATTCAGGTAAATGGCACACTAAATCATGAAATTCGGGAAATCAATCGGTCCGAGGCTAATTTGGGAGAAAAGCTATCCCAATTAGCGGAAGTGATAGATTCCAAAATCTGGTCGGGATATAAGCTTTGGCCTAGCAATTACATTGCTTATGACCTACTAAATGATTGCTCAACCTTTTCAAACTTCTACACAGAAGAAGAAAAAAACTCCTTCACCAAAAGGCTGAATGATAAAGTCGATGCCAAGAATGAATTTTTGGTAAAAAACTTCCTGGCCATGTATGCAAATCCGGTAGTCAATCAAAACCAGTTAAAAATTCCGGAAAAGTAAATGGAGAGCGCGCCTAAGTTCAAAGGGTTTTGTAACTTGATTTCCTAAGAAAAGCCCCAAAAGCTAGGCATGAAAAAAACACTGACCTCCCTCTTCTTTTTTCTTTTATTCCTCGGTAATCTATGTTTTGCGCAAGAAACGCTTCCCGTCGGAAAAATCAGCACCCCTTTGGGAGAAATTCTTATTTCTTTGGATGACCGCACTCCAAATCACCAAAAAAGCTTTATCCAGCTCGCAGAATTAGGGTATTGGGATTCGCTTTCGTTCAATCGGGTCATTCCCAATTTTGTAGCTCAAGGTGGATGTCCGGATACTCCTGAAGGATTTAAGGATCCCGAATATTTACTGGAACCTGAATTTGATCCAGAGCTAACGCATGTTTATGGAGCGGTTGGAGCTGGAAGGGATGATAATCCAGGCATGCTTTCTGCCAGGTGCCAATTCTATATCGTCCAAAATAAGGAAGGCTTACATCGGCTTGACGGGAAATACACGGTCTTTGGAAAAGTCATCAAGGGTATGGAAATAGTGGATCAGATTGTAAGTGTCAAACGGGACGAAACTGACCAACCGCTCAATCCTATTACGCTTGACATCGATATAATTTATCTTTCAAAAGATGAATTAATTAAGCTTATTGAACAATAAACCCAATCAAACCTATTCTAACAAATGAGTGATAAAATTAAAATTTTGGTGGTTGGCTGTGGAAATATGGGAGCTTCTCATGCAACTGCCTATCATCATATGCCTGAATTTGAAATCTGCGGACTAGTGGCCCGAGGGGAAAGTAAAGTCAGATTAAACCAAAAATTAGGTGGGAAGTACGACCTATTTGAAGATTTTGAAGAGGCGCTAAATGCCACGCAACCCCAAGCCGTTTGTATCTCAACTTATCCAGATACCCACGAGGAATTTGCTCTAAAGGCACTGGAAGCAGATTGCCATATTTTTATAGAAAAACCCCTGGCTGATTCTATTTTGGGATGTGAGAAAATCATAGCCAAAGCGAAAGAGAAGCAGAAAAAAGTGGTGGTGGGCTACATATTAAGGCATCATCCTTCTTGGATTCGCTTTATTGAAGAAGCCCAAAAGCTGGGAAAACCTTTGGTGATGCGCATGAATCTAAACCAGCAAAGCCATGGTTTCATGTGGGATGTTCACCGCAACCTAATGAAATCCCTCAGTCCAATTGTGGATTGTGGAGTTCACTATATTGATGTGATGTGTCAAATGACCAGATCCAAGCCAGTTTGGGTATCAGCCATTGGAGCAAGATTGACAGAAGATATTTCTAAAGACAACTACAACTACGGCCAACTACAAATTCGATTTGAGGATGGATCTGTGGGTTGGTATGAGGCGGGTTGGGGTCCGATGATCAGTGAGACTGCTTTTTTTGTCAAAGACGTATTTGGACCAAAAGGAGCAGTATCCATAGTCGCCAAAGAAGCTGGAAAAGCAGGGAAATCAGACGATGTGGATTCCCATACCAAAACCGAATCAATTCGGGTACATCATGCAGATTTGGATGAGAAAAACCACTTTATAAAACCCGATGAATGGATAGACATGACCGATGAACCTGGGCACCAGGAACTTTGTCATCGAGAACAAGCCTATTTCTTGAAGGCAATTCAGGAAAATTGGGATTTAACAGATCATTTGGATGATGCTTTAAACAGCCTCAAGATTGCTTTTGCCTGTGACGAATCTGTGAAAACTGGAGAGGTGGTTCGACTTTAATCCCATAAAAACTCAGCTATGAAACATAAAACAGTTTTGATCACGGGAGGAGCCAGCGGTATCGGGCTCGCAATGGTGAAAAAATTCGCAGCGGAAGGATCTCAGGTCTATTTTATCGACACCAATCACATAGAAGGTACCAAGGTCCAAATGGAAGAGCATGAGAAAGGTCTCTCCGTAAAATTTCTGGAAGGGAATCTAAGTGATGAAGAAAATGTGCGCCATTTGGTCCATTCTATTCCGAGTAAATTAGACGTCCTTATCAACAATGCTGGAATCTCCCATATCGGGAAAGTTGAGAACACCACTGGAGAGGACTTTGATCGCCTTTATTCGGTAAACATCAAAGGAGTATTTCATGCAATCAAAGCGGCTTTACCCAAACTCCTGGAAAAAGGCGGAGGTTCTATTTTGAATCTCTGCTCGGTTGCGGCCACCATCGGGATTCCGGATCGCTTTGCCTACAGCATGACCAAAGGAGCTGTTTTATCCATGACCTTAAGCATCGCCAGAGATTATGTAGATCAAGGCATACGTTGCAACTGTATTTCTCCGGGTAGAGTACATACCCCATTTGTGGATGGTTTTTTAGCTAAAAATTATCCCGGACAGGAAAAGGAAATGTTCGCCAAACTCGCTGCTACCCAACCGCTAGGAAGAATGGGAACACCGGAAGAAATTGCTGAATTGGCGTACTTTATAAGTTCCGATGCTGGCAGTTTTATTACTGGAGCCAATTACACCATTGATGGAGGATTTATGGGCTTAAAGATGTAAATCCAAGTCCTCCTTTTTCACCAAACTTTAAAACCATTACCCTATGAAACTTATACGATTTGGAGAATTTGGCTCAGAAAAACCCGGAATTCAAACTTCCGAGGGAGTAAATCTCGACTGCAGCAGTTTTGGTGAGGACTGGAACGAAGCATTTTTTGCAAAAGACGGATTGGCAAGATTGTCTGCTTGGCTTAAAACTAATCAGAACCAATTGAAGGAGATTCCCGCTGGTTCGAGGATCGGATCGCCTATTTCCCGGCCTTCTAAAATCATCTGCATTGGCTTGAACTATAGAAAGCATGCAGAGGAAGCTGGAATGGCGGTTCCTGAAGTTCCGATTATTTTCATGAAGGCCACTTCTTCACTTTGCGGCCCTTACGATCCCATTTTTATTCCCAGAAATTCTGTAAAAACAGATTGGGAAGTAGAACTCGCTGTGGTCATCGGCAAGCGAGCAAAGTATGTGAAAAAAGAAAATGCCTATGAATATATCGCTGGCTATTGCCTTCACAATGATGTCAGCGAGCGGGATTTCCAGTTGCACCATGGAGGACAATGGGTAAAAGGAAAAAGCGCGGATCATTTCGCTCCGCTCGGACCAACTTTAGTTACAAAGGATGAAATCCCTGACCCACACAACTTGAGACTTTGGTTGAAACTGAATGGCAAAATCCTTCAGGACAGCAATACCTCAGATCTTATTTTTGATATCCCTACTCTTATAGAGCACCTAAGCCAATACATGACCTTGCTACCAGGAGACGTCATTTCCACAGGAACACCAGCCGGAGTAGGCATGGGTCTCAAGCCTAATCCTCGCTATTTGGAGTATGGGGATATTGTGGAGTTGGGTATTGAAGGCTTAGGAATTTCAAGACAGGTAGCTCTCAAAGATCCTGAAGCATGAGAGTAGACTCCCATCAGCATTTTTGGAATTATGATCCCCAAAAGCAGGACTGGATCACTCCTGAAATGAATCGGATACGAAGAAATTTCGCACCGGGTGACCTTTATCCACTTTTGCAAGATGCCAAAATCGATGGGTGCATTGCTGTTCAGGCTGATGAGAGTTTAAGAGAAACCGACTTCCTTTTGGATTTAGCCGATCAGCATGAATGGATACTTGGTGTGGTAGGATGGGCTGATTTAGCAAAAGATGACTTGGATGAAATCTTGGATAACTATTCGCAAAATCCTCATTTGGTGGGATTCAGGGAAGTTCTTCAATCCAAGGATCCAGGGTATATGCTGCGAAAAGATTTTATCCGTGGAATCCACAAATTGGAGAAAAGAGGTTACACTTATGATATTTTGACTTTTCCCCATCAATTATCGGCTGCTTTGGATCTGGTGAAAAATTGTCCAAATCAGCGATTTGTAATTGACCATTTGTCGAAACCCTATATCAAAGATGGGGAATGGAAAGAATGGAAAAAGGCTATGATTCCACTAGCTGAAAGAGAGCTCATTCATTGTAAGCTTTCCGGAATGATTACTGAAGCGGATTGGAAAAAATGGAATCCCTCCGAACTTTTCCCCTACTTAGAAATTGCCTTGGAACTTTTTGGACCTGAAAGGTTAATGTTTGGAAGCGACTGGCCAGTTTGTTTGGTAGCTGGAGAGTACGAACAGGTTTTTCAAGTGGTGGAGGATTTTAGTAATGCTCTTTCGGCAGGAGAAAGGGACAGGATTATGGGAGAAACAGCAGCTGAATTTTATCAGATCAATTAAATCCGAAGAACTTCATGGACCTGAACTTAAAAGACAAAGTAATTTTAGTCTCTGGTGGGGCAAAAGGAATCGGAGGTGCGATTTCCAGAGGGTTGATTGAAGAAGGGGCTATTCCAGTACTCATTGATCCCTCTGAAAAGGAGGGGAAAGAACTTGTAGCTCTTGCTGGAGGAAAGGCATTGCAAATCCCTATTCGACTTTTTTCACCGGAACAGGCTCAAGAAGTTGTTCAAACAACCATAAAGAAGTTTGGCAAAATCGATGGAGTCGTAAACAATGCTGGGGCAAATGACGGTGTTGGATTAGAACATGGAACTCCCGAGAAATTTGCCCAATCTATTGCCAACAATCTGTTCCATTATTATCATTTGGTTCACTACGCCCTTCCTTTTCTCAAAAAAAGTAAGGGGGCTTTAGTCAATATTTCTTCCAAAACTGCCGTGACCGGCCAAGGCGGGACTTCCGGCTATGTAGCAGCCAAAGGGGCTCAACTTGCATTGACAAGAGAATGGGCAGTAGAACTCCTTCCCTACCAAATCCGGGTCAATGCGATATTGCCTGCAGAAGTTTACACTCCCATGTATGAATCCTGGATAAACTCTTTCCCAAATCCTGAAGAAAAACTTCAGGAAATCAACCGAAAAATTCCCTTGGGAAAAAGAATGACCACTCCAGAAGAAATTGCTTCCATGGCAATTTTCCTACTTTCAGATAAAGCCTCCCATATCACCGGACAGCATCTCTATGTAGACGGTGGCTACACTCATCTCGACCGATCTTTATGACCCAAAAGCACGCTCTAGTACCCAAAAACCTAATCGTCCCCTTCATCCTGATCACATCACTTTTTGCTTTGTGGGGATTTGCGAATGATATCACCAACCCGATGGTAGCGGCTTTTAAGCGGGTTTTAGAACTGAATAACACCCAGGCCTCTTGGGTCCAACTGGCATTTTACGGTGGGTATTTTACCATGGCCTTGCCTGCTGCTTTTTTTATTAAAAAGTACAGCTATAAAATCGGAGTATTATTAGGATTAGGCCTTTACGCCTTTGGGGCTGTCCTTTTCTACCCTGCTGCAGCATGGGAAAGCTATGGATTCTTTTTAGCGGCTTTGTACATCCTGACCTTTGGATTGGCATTTTTGGAAACTACTGCAAATCCATACATCCTTTCAATGGGCCCCGAGTCCACAGCGACTCAAAGACTAAATTTGGCTCAAGCTTTCAATCCTATGGGAGCTTTGGCTGGGCTTTTTGTAGCCAAAACATTCATTTTAAATGCCCTCGAATCAAACAATACCGACGAAAATGGAAACATCATTTTTGACTCCTTGGATGAGGTTTCAAAAGCAGCCATTCGAACTAATGATTTGATGGTCATTCGAAATCCATACGTGATTTTGGGCTTGGTGGTACTGGTTATTTTGGTTGTGATTGCCTTGGCAAAAATGCCGGAGAATAAGGATTCACATGGGAAAATTGATTTTGGAGCTACCATGAAACGACTCCTGAAAAACAGGAATTTCGTAGAGGGAACTTTGGCTCAAATGTTTTATGTGGGAGCTCAGATTATGGTTTGGACCTACATCTACCAATATGCAGAGTCGATTGGTATCTCTACCTATGATGCAGTAAATTATGCCTATGCTTCTTTGGGAGTTTTTTTGATTGGAAGATGGATTTGCACGGTACTTCTACGAGTAATTTCCCCAACCAAATTATTAGCAGGCTTTGCAATTCTTGCCATGGCATTTACTGTCGGCGCTATTTTTATCCAAGGAATTTTAGGCCTGTATTCCTTGGTTGGGATCAGTTTCGCTATGTCTTTGATGTTCCCAACCATCTATGGAATTGCATTGGAAGGACTGGGTGAGGACTCGAAGTTTGCAGCTGCTTATTTGGTAATGGCTATTGTAGGCGGAGCAATCATGCCCACCCTTCAAGGAATGATTTTAGACTGGGGTGGCAAGGGGTATACCGATACGTTGATACTCGGAGTTCCGGAGGTAAACTTCTCCTTTTTCCTCCCTTTTCTCTGCTTCCTGATGGTTTTTGCATTTAGTGTTAGGGTAAAAAAGCCCATTTTAATTTCATAACTAAACACGATCTAATTTTTTCTTAAGGCTGTAATCAGTTAAAAATTACTTATGCGTATATTTGTTAAATTATACGTATACCTAATGAAAAAGAAACTGAATATTACTATTGAGGAAAAGCTTTTAGATAAAATAAAAGCTTATGCCGAGAGCCAAGAAAGATCAGTTTCTGACTTGGTTCAGGAACATTTTGAATCCTTACTTAAGCCTCGTCCACTCTTTCCCAAAGGGATGACCTTAATCGAATTCATGAAATCTTTACCTAAGTCTCAAGTTGAATTTCCAGAAGAAATAAACTGGAAAGAAGAATACAGAAAAAGTAGAGGAGCAGAAGGATAGACTATGAAGGTTTTTTTTGATGTCAATGTGATTCTTGATTTTTTCTTAGAAAGAAGTCAAGAACAAACCCTTGTCAATGAAATATTTCAAAAATTAGACGAGGGAGAAATAAAGGGATTCATTTCCATTTCAATTCTTCAAACGGCTTGTTATTTTCTCCAACTGGCCAAAGGAACCGAAGTAACCAAAAGCATAGCCAGCATTATTTGTTCCAGGTTTGAATTTTTAGAAGGCTCGAAAAATGAGATTTTAAGTGCATTGGATTCACAGTTTACAGATTTGGAGGATGCGATCCACTACTTTATCTGTATCACTCACGGGACAGATTGTATTTTGACAAATGATAAAAAGTTTTTGGGCCACTCCCGTCCTCATCTTCCAATATTGACGCCAAAACAAGTTTTAAAAAACCTTTAAGAAAAAACAAAAACAGGGTCACAAAGGAACCCTGATAAAGCATTTATACTAATTGCCCTTCAATGGAGCTTATTGAACAAGGTGGTCTCTAGAAAAGATTTTCCCCGTCTTCTTTTCTTTCAAAATCACCTTCTTATCCCCATTCGGGAGCACTTCTTCTTTGATCAACCAATGGTCTTCGTCATAGGAATTATATACGGAAGGCTTGGTTAATCCTCTTTTTCCTCTCCAAAGTGGCAAATCTACCGGTTCCCAAAGTTTCGTTTTTGCAGACTTATAGGCTGCATCCAAGATGGCATTTACCACATAGCCATCGTAGAAAGTTTCCCTAGGTTGAGTGCCTTTTTCCAAGGATTCAAACATATCGATAAACATGTTTGGGTAGCCTAATTCATGGGCCTCATCTCCCACTGGAAAGAGCCATCCCGAGGAAGTTTCCGCTTTTTCAGCCACGTAGCCTTGACCTTCTCCACTGCTGAACATTTCAAAACCTGTTCTCAAAAAGGAATTGATCCAAATTGTCCCCTCGGTTCCCATTACCTCATCCCGCAAATCCATTCCTCCCCTGAAAGTCCAGGAAACCTCAAACTGCCCTATCGCTCCATTTTCGTATTTGACCAATCCGATGGCATGATCTTCTGCTTCGATGGGTTTGACCTGCGTATCCGCCCAACACATGACCTCTACAGGAAGGACATCTTTGCCAATAAAATTCCTGGAGATTTCAACACAATGGCAGCCCAGATCAACAATGGCTCCACCCCCCGCTTTCTCCATATCCCAAAACCAATCCGAATGTGGTCCGGGGTGAGTTTCACGGGATTTGGCCCAAAGTACCCGACCAATCGCTCCAGCCTCCACGCTTTTAATTGATTTAAGGAATTTTGGAGTGTAGCAAAGATCCTCCAAATAGCCTGCGAATACCCCTGCTTCCTCGACTGCTTTGGTCATTCTCAAGGCTTCCTCCGCATTTCTTCCCAATGGCTTGGTACACAAAACAGGCTTTTTATGCTTCACGCAAAGCATCACTGCATCCTCATGGACATGATTGGGTAAGGCAATGATGACTACATCTGTTTTGGGATGAGCGATTGCCTCTTCCATATTTGTGGTCCAGACAGGAACATCATAATCTTTGGAAAAGCGCTTAGCTGTTTCTTCTCTTCGAGCATAGACTACGGAAACCTGATCTTTCCCCCTTCTTCCAATCAGGGATTCCGCATAAAATCTTCCGATAAAACCTCCTCCAAGAATACATAAGTTTAGCATGGTTATTTCACGTTTAGGGTTATCTCTTTTTCCTTTACTAAAAAATCTGCTCCACTGACCTTTCGCTGTCCGCTTGCCAAAATGGCCTCATCTTGCACCATTTCTACAGGAGTAATACAGGAGGTATTCTTTTCCCTAAATGGCTTATTGTAAGAAAGATTATAAGCTGAAATTACTGACCATCGAGCCTTATCGCTGAGGTTGGCTTCTGAGCGATGAAGTAGATTTGGATGAAAAAAGAGCACATCCCCAGCCTTCAATTCGCAATAAATCAGTTCCGAAATTTTCTCAGCCTCAGCTACAAAATCCAAATCTGCCCCTTGTTGCTCTCCAACAAAAGTATGCTCAAACCGCTGCATCTTGTGTGTTCCTTTCAATACCTGCAGACAACCATTTTCCTTGGTCGCGTCTGTTAGGGCAAGCATGACAGAAATCATTGCTTCTGGATAAAGGAATCCGTTTTTGTACCAATACCCATAATCCTGATGCCATTCCCAAGCTCCCCCAACCCGAGGTTGTTTTTGCATAATCTTGGAGTGAAAATGGCAAACTTCCCCAGGCCCTAGCAGACTTTGCACTGACTGGATCATTCGCTCGCATCTTGACATCAAGCCGAAAGAATCATCTCCAGCTGTAAACCAAAGCGTCAATTTGGTCTTTTTACCATCTTGGTCATTAAGATCGAAAGAGTTGCCAGTAACTGTATCATCCGTGGCAACTGAATACAAGAGCGCTATTTCTTCTGGACTGAAAAGCTCTCGAACTATAAGAAATCCATCCTGATGGTAGGATTCCTGCTGTGAAGGAGTAAGCATCTTTGAGGTATTTTGGGTTTGAAAGTCTATGAAGACTTTATGTCAATAAGTTGGAAAAAAATATGGAAGATCAAAAGACCCAAAAGGGTAAACCTCTAAAAAACGAAAAGCTCGAAATTAATCGAGCTTTTAAATTTTCAATTCTACATTCTTAATTCTTCATTTATTAAGCGCTTCCCAAAGTATCTCCACGGGATGCTTGGCCTTTCTACCTGTACCGTCTGCAATCTGATGCCGACAGGAAGTTCCTGGAGCAGAGATCAAGGTCTCCGAATCTGCTTTTCTAACGGCTGGGAAAAGAACCAACTCCCCCACTTGCTGGGAAACCTCATAATGCTCTGCCTCATAGCCAAAAGAACCAGCCATTCCACAGCATCCGCTTGGGATGGTTTCTACGGTATAATTCACCGGAAGAGTGAGTAGTTTCTGAGTCCAGCTGAGGGAAGAAAGTGCCTTTTGATGACAATGCCCATGAAGCTTAATCTTCTGGGTTTTGGTAGTAAAAGACTCTGCCTTTATGTTTCCGGCAGCTATTTCTTTCCCCAAAAACTCATCGATCAATTGTACATGAAACTTCAGCTTTTTGGCCGCTGGAACTAAGTCCGGACTTACAATCCTTGGATATTCATCCCGGAAACTCAAGATGGCCGAAGGCTCGATTCCAATCAAAGGAGTATTGCCATCGATTAGCTTTTCAAAGATTTTCACATTGGCTTCCGCATGCTTTTTTGCCTTTGGCAAAAGTCCTTTTGAAAGGGCCGATCGCCCACTTTCTTCATGCTGAACAATTTTAATATCGTAGCCCAATTTTTTCAAAAGGGAAATTGCCTTAATCCCTATTGAAGTATCATTATGATTGGTAAACTCATCCACAAAGAAGTAAACTGTCTTGATCGGCTGACTCGAACCCGGTAAAAGCTCATAGTTTTTGGCATACCACTTTCTCAGGCTTATTGGGCTGATTTCTGGCAGATTTCGATCTGGAGCTACACCCAAAAAGGATTTCATCAAACCGCCAGTAAACGAGTGACTCAAGAGAAAATTAGCTATACCCGGGATTTTTGAACCCAATTCATTCAACTCATTGATGTAGGCAAAAGCTCTAGAACGAAGAGGAATCCCATTGGTTTTTTGGTATTGAAAGAGAAATTCCGCCTTCATGCTGGCCATGTCCACATTTGATGGACATTCTGCCGTACAACCTTTGCAGCTGAGACATAAGTCTAATGCTTCCTTGATTTCAGGATGATCAAAGGCATTTTCCTTTTTATCTAAAGTCAGAAATTCCCGAAGCGTATTAGCTCGTCCTCTAACCGTATCCCGCTCGTTTCGGGTTGCCATATAAGATGGGCACATCGTCCCTCCAGAACCCGGAAGTTTTCTACAATCTCCAGAACCGTTGCATTTTTCAGCAAGACGCAGTATACCTCCGACATTCGAAAAATCTATGACCGTTTCATGCTCTGGAGTTTGCATTCCCGGTTCATAGCGAAGGAATTTATTCATCGGAGCGGCATCCACGATTTTTCCCGGATTAAAAATATTCTTGGGATCCCAGGTGTATTTGATCCTTCGAAAAAGCTCGTAATTCTTTTCGCCAACCATCAATGGGATAAAGGCTGCACGAACCCGTCCGTCTCCATGTTCACCTGAGAGCGATCCCTGATATTTTTTAACCAATTGAGCTGAGGCCAAGGAAATCTTGTAAAACTCCTCGACATCCTCAGCTTTTTTCAAATCCAAAATTGGTCGCAAATGGATCTCCCCCGCTCCTGCATGTGCGTAATGCACAGGCTTTTGATTAAAGCCTTCCATCATCGCATCCACTTCATAAATGTAGTCCGCCAAGTCTTCAATATCGACTGCCGTATCTTCTATACAAGCTACGGCCTTAGGATCTCCCGGAATATTCCCCAACAAACCCAAGCCTGCCGCGCGCAGAGCCCAGGCAGAAGCCACTTTTGCAGGTTCTATGATCGGATAGGCATAGCCATAGCCTGCTGATTTTAAGTCATCAACTAAGGCTTCACCCTTTGCCATGGCCTCTTCAAGGGTTTGACCTCGAAATTCTATCATTAAAATCGCCGCCGGGTCACCCTCCACGAAGTAGCGGTTTTTGGAGTATTCGATGCTTTCTTTTGTACAATCCAGGATGATTTTATCCATCAATTCCACCGCTGTTGCCGGGTGCTTCATGGCAACTTGAGCAGACTTCATACTTTGATGGATACTCTCAAAGTGCGCTGCAACCACGATTTCAACAGGATCGGGAAGCGGATCGAGGCTGATTTTGATTTCAGTAGTAAACGCCAAAGTACCCTCCGAACCAGCCAGAAGTTTACAGAAGCTGAATTTTTCCTTTCCTTCAAAAAGTTCTGCTTTTAGCAATTCATCTACGGCATAGCCAGTATTACGTCTATGGATGGACTTTTTGGGAAATTGGGCATGGATTTCTTCCCGGATTTCAGGGTTGTTGAGTTCGTCAAAAATCTGTCGATAAATTTCTCCCTCCAGGTTTTTCTGTCCACACTTCCGGTCAAAATCATCCTGTGAAATTTCTCCAAAAACGACCTTTTCCCCGTCGCTGAGAATGGTATTTAAAGAAATCACCTTATCCCGTGTTACCCCGTAGACGATGGAAGTAGTCCCGGAGGAATTATTCCCCACCATGCCGCCAATCATAGCACGGTTAGCAGTGGAAGTGATCGGACTGAAAAAGAGCCCATGCGGCTTGAGGAATCGGTTTAACTCATCCCGTACCACCCCTGGCTGCACACGAACCCATCTTTCTTCTTTATTAAATTCCAGAATTTGAGTAAAATGCTTAGAAACATCCACCACAATCCCATTTCCTACGCATTGCCCAGCCAAAGAAGTTCCGGCTGTTCGAGGAATCAGGGAAGTTCCATTTTCTGAGGCAAAGTGAATCAATTTTTGGATATCGGATTCGGTCTTTGGAAAAGCGACCGCCAAGGGCATTTCTCGATACACGGAAGCATCGGTAGCATAAAGTGTTCGGCTAAGTTGGTCTACTTGTAAACTTCCCTCCAACTGGGTGGCAAGTTTTTCCAATAAAGGCAATAGGTTAGGCTGGTCTGAAAGCATGATCAAAAATAGCTTTCTGCCTAGATTAAAGAAATGATGTGGAAAGAAATAAAATGATCTAAGTATCCATAGCCAAAGGAATCTTATCTACTTGAAAATTATACCTTGATCATTGAGTTTGAAAATTCCATCCATCCCGCTTTTCTTTGTTCCAAATAAAATCCAGCATGTTCTTCTACCTCTCCAAGTTTTTGAGTTTTTTGGCGATGCCACTGACTGTGATACTCCTGTTATTGATCGGTGGAGCAGTTTTTATTCGGAGAACATGGGGTAAAAAGTTGCTTTGGGCAGGAATTGTGCTTTTACTGTTTTTCACCAATCCATTTTTATCAAATCTGGCTTTATTGGCTTGGGAACCCGAACTCAAATCTTTCGAAGAAATAGAAACTCATGAAATCGGCATTGTTCTTACGGGAGTTACTAACCTGAGCAAAACCGCCTACGACCGCACTTTTTTCAACAAAGGCGCTGACCGAATCACCCATGCCCTTCAGCTCTACCGAATGGGGAAAATCAAAAAAATCCTGATTACCGGAGGTCAAGGGCTAAATCCTTCCAATCCTCAAACTGAAGCAGAGATATTAAAAAGATTTCTGATCATGACGGGGATGCCTGAATCGGATATTTTGATTGAAGATCAAAGTAAAAACACAAGGGAAAATGCCTTGTTTACCAAGGAGTTTTTGGAGGAAAATGGAATTGCCACAGATCAGGAATTTCTTTTGATCACCTCAGCTTTTCATATGTATCGGGCTAAGGGCTGCTTTGATAAGGTAGGATTGAAGACAGAAACTTTTCCAGTGGATTACTATTCCCATGATGTGAAATACGATATTCCAGCCCTACTTTTCCCCGACCCTTTTTCTCTGGAGTATTGGACCAAATTATTCAAGGAATGGATTGGCATCATCGTTTACAAAATGACTGGGTATATTTAAACCAAAAGCGTAGCTTTTATCGACTCCCTTAGTTTTGGCTCCAAATTTACCTCCTCCGTAAATTCATTCCATCGCTTCACAGCATTTCTGACCCGCTCAATCTTTTCATCTGGCTTTTTTATATTCATCTTACGGGCTACTTCCAAAAAATCCATTTCATTGATGCCTTCTCTTTTGCCATTGACTTGTAAGGATTGACTGCTCACCCAAAGACTACCAGGCCTATAAGCATGGCAAATATCATAAGCCGGAGATAAGGTCCATTTTCCACTTTGATCCATCAAAAAAGCAAAGTTTTTGGTATGATCGTCGCAGTTTCTAGCGAGAACGTTGAATACCATTCTAGAAAACATCTGCTCCGCCTCAGGATAAGTCAAACGCAGCATGCGCATGGTCTCGAAGACTTGCTCATAACTGAAAACACCCACTTGATTGAAATCAAAATGCCGAATTCCGCAAAGACTTTGCATGTGGATTTTCTCGCCTTCATCAGTTCGGTCAAAACGCTTAGTCATAAAATGAGCACGACCGTTTTCTTCTAACAGCCTGCATTCATTCATTTCTATTCCTGCTTCCTTAGCCATAAGATAGTAGGCCATTTCTACCCGACCGTATCCTACCGTAGCTCCAAATTGGGAATCATGCACTCCATCAAACTTGATGATCCAGTAGGAAAAGCCTTTCGGCGCCGGAACTTGACCACTTTTCACTTCTCCGGTTTTTGGATTATAAGCAATGACTGCTTTGGCTCTTGCTCCGCCAGCAGAGGTACCAATTTTCAGGATATCAGCTAACGCTAACTCCTCCTCTTTGGAAAAATCTGTTTCAAAATCCGCCTTGGCATTCAGGATTTTATTGGCTATCCCCACCAAACTCTCCAACTCCAAATTGCTTGCTCTTGCAGTATCCTGACGTAGCGAAGGCTTGATCTCCAAAGCCCCCACCCCTCTTTTGCCAATGAAACAAAGTAATTCTACCGGATTCAGACTATCGGTAGGACGCCCATTCTGGACCAGCCAAGCATTAATCAATTGGTTCCCATACTTATCCGGCAGCATATCAGCCAAAAGCCCTGGCAAGCCTTTGAAGGTATCAAAGGGTTCTTTTCGATTTTTTCTGAGTTCGGGAAAGGAATACAACCGCTGTCCTTGGGACAATGGCATCTTAACCGGAGCAATATCCCAACCCGATTTTAAAAAACTTCGATCAAATTCAAAGCTACCAACTTGCTGACTTTCATCCCATAGGATAGCTCCGACCAACTGATCCCAAAGCCAGATTTCTGCTGCGATTACCATTCCAAAGGAGGATTATCGGCAGCTAAATCGGAATTACGGACACGCTGCCGCTCCTGCTTTTTTTGGAGCTTGATGTATTCGATGGGGCTGATTTGATGCTTTACCTCAAAAATCTCCAAAAGCTGCAACTGATCCAATACACGCAAGACCTGAATCAAAGTGATCAGATTTACCTTTTCCCCACGCTCAAGTAAACTCAAGGTAGAGCGGCTAATCCCAGCCTCTGACGCCAAAGTATCCTGAGTCTTATTGGCGTCCATTCTTTTTTTCTTGATAAAGTCACCTATCAATTGAAGAATAGCTAAATCCGATAATTGAGAAATATTCATGTATGATTAATCATTTATTATACCCAAATATACAACTTAATGAATGATTTATCAATCATAAATAGAAAAAAGAATCCGAGACAAAAAGTAAGGCAGAGGAATAATACCTGAAACATAATGAATTATATCTCATTTATTATGTCGATAAAATCAACTTAATGAATGTTTTTTCATTCATATTTAAATAAATTAATTGATAGAGGATTCTACCATTTGGATTTAGATTTATTTTCTAAAAATCCAAGCCCCTTCACCCGGCCATCCACTTGATTCTAATCTCTCACTTCTTAATCCTAGATACTCCTTTTTCAAGTCACCTCTGGCTTATCGCATCTTAATACTAAAACCTCCTGCTCCACTTCCATTCCCAATTCCAGCCTTTTTCTTCCAGCAAAATGGGATGATATGCCAAAGCTGCTTTAGCAGACGGAGCCTGAAAAAATCGCTGGTCATCCGTCAAAATAGCCTTTTGATTTCCTTCAGCGTCTGTCCAGATTAAATCCATCACTGCAGAGGGGATATTCTTGGAGTATCCTTTATCCTGATCGATCAGTTGATTTTTCAAACTCCAGTCAATTTCAAAACCAGCCACTCTAGCTTCTGGGGCAGGGATGGATCGATTATGACTTTGGACTTTTACAAAAGTTAAAAACTCTCGAAGTAAGGCAAGACCTGGATTAGTCAGCTGACGGGAGCGAAAGTCTTCAGGTTCAATGGAACTGATCACATGAAGCATTTTTCTTGCCCGGGTAATGGCTACATTAAGTCGATTCTCTGCTCCAGATTTTCCCAAAAGACCAAAATTGGTAACCAGTTTTCCCTCCCGATTTGGAGCATAACCCAAAGAAAGAATCACCTGATCAAACTCATCGCCCTGCACATTTTCAATATTTCTAACTTTTATCCCTTCACCCTGAAATCCAGCTTTCCAAAGCAATTCCCGAATCAATTCCATCTGAAAATAATTTCCGGTCACTATCCCAATTGAGTCCTTGGAAGCTTTTTCAAAAATCTCCCGAACTCGATCCAAGACAGCCTCAGCCTCGATTTTATTGATTTGATTCTCCCAAATTCCTTCTACTTTTTCCCAAGAAAAAGGAGTTTTTCCAGCTTGAATCGTGGTATAATCCGGAAGTGTCTCTAAGCGATTTCCATAAAAATGTTCGTTTGAAAAATGAATCAAGGCAGGATCTGCCGAGCGATAATGTCCCCTTAAAGGATTGTTTTCAAAGAAATGTGAAGCCAATTCCAAAAGTGATTCAGCCTCATATTCCATACCTTCCTCCTCGCTTTCCCATTTCACCTGATAAAAATCCGAAGGACGTAATTGCTTGGAATCTCCAGCGATTACTATCTGCTTTCCACGAAGCATGGCAGGCAAGCCTCGCTCAACCGGACATTGCGATGCTTCATCAAAAATCACCAAGTCAAATAATTGTTGGGAAGGAAAAACGGCAGAAACAGTTTCCGGACTACCCAACCAGCAGGGCATCAATCGGAAAAGATCTTCTCCCAATTCCTCAACCAATTTCCGGATGGGCCATCGTTGCCGCTTTTTACTCACTTGATACAGCAGATCCCGATAAGTGACTCTATTTCCAAGACGATTGAATTCCAAGTGCTCAGCCAACTGTTCCCGAAGCCGAAGCAAAGCTAAATGCCGGGCATTTTTCCGCTTCTCAAGAATAGCTGTCTTGAGTTGGTTCATTTCATTACCCAAGGTTAAAGAACCCATTTCTGCCAAAATAGGATGCTGTCGCTCAATCTCTCCAATCCAAGCCAGCCTCCATCCATTCCAAAACGCGTCTAGCTTTTCCTCTAAAGCTAAATGACCAACATCTTGAAATAGAGCCGCACCCAAATCCCTGAATTTCCAAGAGTTCAAAAACTGATCAAAGGCAATCAATTCAGAAAAAACAGTTGGCCATTGAAATGGATTTTCAGGAAATACTTGCTCAAGCCCTTTTTCCAAAAGCTCTAAAAACTGCTCCTCAGTAAAACAAAGCTGATAAGACAGGTGGTCAGGAGTAAAGCCTTCCAACCATATTTTGAGTTTGTCTAATGAAGATCTGAAATCAACATGAGACAAATTTTTCCAATCCATCAGCCTATGGATTTCAGGAATCTGCCCCCACTTTTCCGCCCAATTCAATAGCTTTTCAAGTAGAATAATATCATTCCTGAAATCCCCAGAATGGTTGAAAAATGAGGATGAGGGCAATTGGGAAATCTTGGACTGAACCTCAAGTTTTGACTTGCATTCTTCCTGTAGATCAAGAAGAATATCTAATTGAAAAGACAGGTCATTGTCGGAAAGGACCTGAAAAACGAGGGGGAATTTGGACTTGGAAAATTTT
The DNA here is from genome assembly GCF_004362805.1 of Algoriphagus boseongensis. Classification (GTDB taxonomy): domain Bacteria; phylum Bacteroidota; class Bacteroidia; order Cytophagales; family Cyclobacteriaceae; genus Algoriphagus; species Algoriphagus boseongensis. Next base: position 240,853 of record NZ_SNYF01000005.1, on the reverse strand, counting down.
GCCCTGAGGTTTCCCAAGAAAGATTTCGAAAGAACAATTGCACCTTCCAATTCACCTTGAAGCTGGTCTAGGGAATCACCCAATTCAAACTTCCACCCTTCCGAAATTTGAACTGACTGGATCAAGACTTTTTGGATTTTCTCCAATGCCTTTTTCTCCCCCGCTTTAAAAATTAAGGAAAAGTCATTCTCAGGTTTGGACAACTGATTCAAAGCTAAAATGAGCAGTTGAACCCTCTCCAATAATCCCGAATCAGACCAAGCGGATTGTAAAAAATCCCTGCCATTTATTCCTTGAAGCATTTCGGGAAGAAGTCTTCTTTGTTCATCAAGACTCTTCAGTGCACTTGAAATCTGCGGGAAATCCTTTGCCTGAACCGAAGAAAAAGGCCTCCTCTTTTCCCAAAATCCTCCTTCAAATTTGGTTTGATAATCTGTGAAAACCCGAAACTGCTGTTTAAAGGTTTTTGCCTCTTCAAAATTTAACTGAATTAAATCTGGTGAAGAAAAAGCCTGCTCGTGAATGGCAGCATCCAAATACAATTTCTTTATGGGAATTCCCGCAGGCTTATCGTCAAAAATAGCAGTTCTGAGTTCTTCAAATTTTCCAGAAAGTCGTGAAATAGTCTTGGACAATTGACTGAGTTCCCGCTCAAGTTGAATGGAATTAATTCCCCGATTTTGACTTTGGTAATCCTCTATGGCCTCGATCTGATTTTTGACTTTTTCAAAAAGGATCTTTTGATCCGCCCTAAAATCATGAACCAATGCCAGAAATGCACCAAAACCCGCTTTTTCCAATCGAGCAAATACCACATCCAAGGCGGCCCTTTTTTGAGAAACTACTAGGACTTTTTTGCCTCGAGCAATGTAGTCGGAAACCAAATTGGCTATCAATTGAGATTTGCCTGTACCTGGAGGACCTTGGATAACCAAACTTTTCCCTTGCCTGACCTTGATCAAAGCGCTTTCTTGGGAAGCATCAAGAGGAAATACGGGGAAAAGATTTTCCTCCCGAATTGCCAATTCATTCTGCTGAGGAAGAAAAAAGTTTTGGAACAAATCCTCCAAGGAAGCTTCTCCATGATTTTGAATCAAGTCCTCATAATCCGAAAAAAGGAAACTTCCCTTTTGGGCAATTTGCCCTAAAACAGCATAGGGTTTTAGAACCACTTTTCCTTCGGAAAATTTTTCCTGATCTAAAGAGATTTGGGATAAAGGAAAAGGAAGAATTTGGTCTTCAAAGAGATTTGATTGAACCTGAATGGAAAAGTGCTCCGGAATCAATTTTGCCAAGGCTGTTCGGAACTCAAGCGCATCTTTTGGAAGATTTTCCAAAAGTTCGTCCGAAAATGACTCATCCAAACTTTTTCCATGGGCATGTCTCCAAGCCAAAGCAAAAGCGGGATTCCATTGCCATCCTTCTTCCGAAATCAGGTTCCAAAAACCGTTTTCTTTTTTCAATTGAATCGGCTTCAAAAGTAAGGGAGATCGAATCAGCTGCCCATTGATCAATTTCCCCTCTGCAAAGAGCCAGGCTATATAAAGGCTTTGCTCCCCTGTTTCTTCCTGAGTCAACTGATCCCGAAAAGCCATTCGGGAAAGTAATTTGGAAACCTGATTGGAATCTCCCGATCGGGGATCTAGTTCAGGAGCGAGTGTAATTTTCTTTTTCCCTTCGAGCAATTTTCTAATCAGCTCAAAAGAGGGTTCGTTCATCAAAAAATCAAACTCCCTCAAATCCAGCATACCAAAACCATCCAACTTAGGCAGATACAAGGATCTGTTTTTGGTAGACAGATCAGTCAGCCGATTGAGGTAGGTTTGAAAGATGGATTCGGGCATTTACTTGAATGGCGAGTCTTTTTCTTTTGCCATCTGATTATAGACAATTCCGTCGAGAATTCCCGGCATCCACTTATTTAGAAACACGGCTAATTTCCCTTGAGAAGTCAACACAATATCCCGCTTGCGTTTCAGGGTAGCTTTCAAAATATGCTCCGCAACCTCCTCAGAAGTCATCATTTTTCCTTCATCGCGAGGAGATTCCCCTTGAGAAGACCCATCAGCGGTCAAGGCAATATTTCGAATGTTGGAAGCTGTAAAGCCCGGAGCGACAACTAAAACGTGAACTCCTTTTTTCATCACCTCAGTCCGAAGGGATTCAAAAAATCCATTCATCGCAAATTTACTGGCTGTATAGGCTGTTCGGGCTGGGGTACCCCGATAGCCATTGATCGAGGAAATACCGATGATCGAACCCTTAGACTTTAGGATTTCGGGCAGGCAATATTTGGTAGCATAGACAGTCCCCCAGAAATTGGTATCCATCACTTTGTGAAAAACCTCCAAGTCCATATCCTGAAATAAGGCTCTCATCCCAATCCCGGCATTATTGATCAAAATGTCGATTTTACCAAAATGCTTGAGCGTATCCTCGGCGATTTTTTGGTTATCCTTTTCCGAAGCTGCATCTGCGAGAATCGCGATCGCTTCGATTCCTTTTGACTGAAGGTTAGCTAAGGATTTTTGGAGCTTTTCAGGATTTCGGCCGGTGATGGCGATTTTCGCGCCTTCCCGTCCAAAGACTTCTGCGCAGGCTTCCCCGATTCCAGAGGTGGCACCGGTGATGATGACTACTTGGTTTTTGAATCTCATGCTAATTAATTGATGGGTAAAGATAGGCAATCAGAGTTTTTAATCGCCAAAAGGTCTTCTCCCCCTTTTTCCCTAATTTTGCGCCCATGTCGAGAAAAATGAAAAATAAGGTCATCACTAACCTTGCGATCGAACGCATTGCCTCTGAAGGCAAATGTGTCGGACATCATGAGGGAAAGGTGGTGTTTGTCTCCAATGTGGCGCCGGGAGACGTGGTGGATGTGCGGATTACCAAGGGGAAGAGTTCTTTTATGGAAGGGGAAGCTATTCACTTCCACGAGTATTCCAAAGATCGGATCGAGCCCTTCTGCTCCCATTTTGGAACTTGCGGAGGCTGCAAGTGGCAACACATCAATTACGACCTTCAGAAAACCTACAAAAGGCAGCAGGTTCTCGACCAATTTCAGCGAATTGCGAAAGTTCCGATTCCTGAAGTCATGCCGATTTTGGGCTCTGCCAAAACTCAATACTATAGAAATAAACTCGACTTTACTTTTTCAAACTCACGCTGGCTGACCCGAGAAGAAATCAATTCCGGGGAAGAATTCGAGAGAAATGCCTTGGGCTTCCACATTCCCAAGATGTTTGACAAAATCATCGATATCGAACATTGCTACCTGCAGGGTGGCCTTTCCAATGAGGTAAGAAACACCTTGAAGGAATTTGCCCGAGAAAAAAACTTGAGTTTCTACGACATCAGAAAGCAAGAAGGACTCCTTCGGAACCTAATCATCCGTACCACCAGCACGAATCAGACGATGGTAATTGTTCAGTTCGGAGAAAATGACCCTGAGTCAATAACCTTGGTAATGGATTTTTTGAAAGCTAAATTTCCAGCCATTACCTCACTCCTTTATGTGATCAATACCAAAGGAAATGAGACTTTCCACGATTTGGAATTAGTCACTTTCTCAGGTCTACCCTATATCGAGGAAGAAATGGAAGGTCTAAAATTCCGGATTGGACCTAAATCCTTTTACCAAACTAATTCCGAACAGGCATACGAACTTTACAAGGTGGCAAGAGATTTTGCTCAGCTTAAAGGAGACGAAGTAGTTTATGACTTGTATACAGGAACAGGCACTATCGCCAACTTTGTTGCGAAACAAGCCAAGCAGGTAATCGGCGTGGAATATGTCGAAGCAGCCATCGAAGATGCAAAGCTTAACTCTCAAATCAACGGGATTGGAAATACGCTCTTCTATGCGGGAGATATGAAGGATATCCTGAATGATGAATTCATAGCCAATCATGCTAAACCCGATGTGATCATCACCGATCCTCCTCGAGCTGGTATGGATGAAAAAGTAGTCCAGATGCTCCTTAGATTGGAGGCTCCTACAATCGTATATGTCTCTTGTAATCCTGCAACACAGGCAAGAGATCTGGCTCTTTTGGGAGAAAAATATCAGGTGGAAAAAGTCCAGCCTGTGGACATGTTTCCACAGACCTACCACGTAGAAAATGTCGTACGCTTAACCCTCAAATCATGATCTCAGATTTCAACGATCCCGAACTCAGCGGAAAGTATCTCGGCACCATTACTAGCGACTTTGTCAAGATTTCAGATGTGTTAAAGGAAGCCTCCTATCAGGTTCGATCTAGAGGTTTTTCGGACTATCCGATTTTCCCGATTTCCAAGGATATGCAACCCATTGGAAAAATCTTTATCGGCAAGGCCGAAAAGGATTTGGACTGGAATTACTTCATCACCTACGTAGATGAATTTGTGCAAAGGAAATTGATCGCTGAGGAGGCCTTGGAGGATTTCAAAAAAGCATACAAAGATCCGGATGAATTTTGTTGCCTCTTCGTTATCGATGGGGCGTTCACCAGTTTTGTGTACATCCCTTATCCGAATGATTGATTAAAAAAAGGTCTTTATTGATAGTTTCGATAAAGACCTTTTTTAATTTGATTATCAATATTATATAAATATCTATCTAGAAATTAATTTGAAGTAAAAATTATAGACTTTTCTATTTCAGGCCAAAAGACCTAATTTGAGAATATTATAAAATCCACAAGTTCTTGAATCCCAAAGTACTCCTTCAAATCTCACAAGCCCAGGTCAACTTTCTTGGAAAAACCACTTTTCGAAATCTGAATTTCACTTGGGAATCTGGACAACATTGGGCGATAATAGGAAATTCAGGTCAGGAGCTAACCGCATTTTTGGAGACTATTCGAGATACCACTCATCTATCACAAGGAAAGATTTCCCGGTATTTTGCTGAGGACTATGTAGCAAAAAAAACTTCAGAAGGAAGTGTTCATAGCTTCCGGGATTTGATTTCTTATGTCTCCCAGCAATACAAATTTCGAAACAAATCCAACCTCCAGAACTTCTATTTTCAACAGCGTTTTAACAGTTCAGAAGCAGATGAAGCGGCCTCGGTCAAAGAGTATATTTTAGAAAATTCACCGGCTGTTCCAGGTCCTTGGAATCTGGAAAATGTATCGAAACTTTTACGTCTAGATCATCTTCTGGATTCGTCAATTTTGAAGTTGTCCAACGGAGAAACCCGGAGACTTGCCTTGGCCTTGGGATTGATGAGACAGCCACTACTCTACCTGATGGACCAACCCATGACCGGGCTTGATGCCGAAAGCAGGGAAGCTTTTGGGGACTTTTTGAAAGTAATTATTTCTTCGGGAATTCAGGTTTTACTTACCACCTCCTCCCATGAAATACCTGATGGAATCACGCATATCGCAAATCTTTCAAATGATGGAATTACTGCTTCATTGGAAAGGAAAAACTACAATTTGAATCAAGTTCAAGCCTATGCTTTGCCATGGGATATGAACTTATTGGGGTACCTTTTGAAAAGCCCGGAATTTGATGCGGAATCTGTGGTGAAATTGGAAAATGTCAGCATAGGTTATGGGGAAAGGAAAATATTGAATTCTGTAAACTGGGTAGTTAAACCTGGAGAACGCTGGCAATTAAAAGGGAAAAATGGCTCCGGAAAATCCACTTTGATCAGTTTGTTGATTGGGGAAAACCCACAAGCCTATTCCCAAAACTTCTCCCTTTTCGGGAGAAAAAGGGGTACTGGAGAAAGCATCTGGGATGTAAAAAGGCCTACAGGATTTGTGGCCCCTGAGTTAGTTCGATTTTTCCCATCCAATCAAACAGTCAAAAAAGTAATCGCTTCAGGCCTCTTTGATACCATGGGATTGTTTAAAAAATTAAATCCTGAACAAGAGTCAAAAGTCAATCAATGGCTAACCCTATTTAATCTTCAAACCTTCTCGGATTTATCAATTCATCGAGTTCCGCTGGAAAAGCAACGTTGGGCCATTTTGGCAAGAGCCTTGGTTAAGGGGCCAGAATTGTTGATTTTGGATGAGGCGTCCCAGGGAATGGATGAAATGCAGCGGATTATTTTCAGAGATACCATCCAGGCAATTCTGGAAAAGATCCCGATCACCCTTATTTATGTCAGTCACTACCAAGAAGACATTCCAAAGGCAGTGACAAAAACCTTTGAATTGAGCTGAGGATTATTTCTTCTTCTTTTGTTCAGCTCTTCTTTGAGCCTCCTCTTTTCTAAAAAGCGCAATATGAATGATCAATTCCTCTGGCAAGGGCTGATCATAAGGAAACTGAATTGCTCCTTTAGAAGTCACATAACCTGCCAATTCTTTCTTAAATTCTTCAACACCTGAATTGGTTGGGTAAAATCCCAAGTGATTTTTTGCTCCTGCGAAATAGACCAAAACCTCAGTAGTCCGATAAGCTGGCATATGGTAACTAATCACCTCTTTAGCTTCTGGAAGTGCTTTTCGAAGAATTTCACGCATTTGATCCAGCTTTTCCCGAATGGGGCTTTTGTACCAGCTCAAATATTCTTCAACAGATTCTGCTTTGGGGTTCATCATAGGGCAAGAGATTTACTTATCCAATATCCGAATTTGACCCAAGTTTGCCTTGAGAATTCCAGAAAATTCAAAATTTTGGATGGGCGGAATAAAAAGAAAGTTAGGATTCCTTAGCTTTTTGAATTGAAAAGTGATGAATATGAATGCAAGACGCACCTTTCTTCAAAAACTCGGATTCGGAATAGCTCTCCCTGGAATTTTGGGTATGGACTTTAAGAGCCACCAAAAATTTCGAATAGATCACAGCCTACTAGAAAATGAATTCTGGCAGCTAGTCAGATCCTCTTTTCCACTGTCCAAAAACCGTGTTTATTTCAATAATGGCACATTTGGTCCAGCCCCTTTTCCAGTTTTACAAAAACTAGAAGAAGTAAATCTGAACGTAAGTACCACGGGAGAATACGGGAATTCAGATCAGGAAAGAAAGGAGCTAGCCAATTTTTTAAGAATATCCTCAGAGGAACTTTCCCTAACCCATAATACCACAGAAGGCATTAATATCATGGCTTGGGGCCTACCTTTGAAAGCCGGGGATGAAGTAATCCTCACCTCCCATGACCATGCCGGCAACGCTTTACCTTGGCTCAACCGAGCCAAATTGCATGGGATCACTTTGAAAACTTTTGAACCCAAAAATACCCAAGCTGAAAATTTCGATTTAATCAAATCCCTTTGTACTGCGAAAACCAAGGTAATTGCCATTCCTCATGTCACCTGCACCACAGGTTTGGTCTTTCCAATTCAAGAAATTTCAGAGTTTGCCCGACAAAAAGGAATCTTCACGGCTATTGATGGAGCTCATGGTGCTGGAACATTCGATTTGAATCTGGAAGAATTGGGATGCGATTTTTATGCTGGATGTTTTCATAAATGGGTCCTTGGACCGAGTGGAACAGGTTTTTTGTATGTCAGAAAGGATATGCTTGACCAACTTCAAGCAATCCAAATCGGGGGTTATTCAGATTCCGGATGGGACATGACAATCAACCCTCCAACTTTAAATGGGTATGTAGAAACAGCCCATCGATACGACTATGGAACCCAGAGCAAGGCCTTATTTGCAGGAGTGGTGGCTGCCACGAAATTTCATGAGGAAATCGGAAGACAAAAAATCCAAAATAGAATTCAAGAGTTAAGCGACCGACTTTATGAAGGGATCAAAGAACTATCCAAAACTTATGATTTACTGACGCCTGAAGAGTCCGAATCAAGGATTTCTATGGTGACCTTTCGCTCCAAAAATATGGACTCCAAAGAACTTGCTGATGCAATTAACAGGGAAGGCTTTCGAGTAAGACTGATTCATGAAGCCAAGTTAAATGCCATTCGGATTTCAACTCATATTTACAATCAGGAAGATGAAATCGATAGATTCCTTGAGGTCATTCAGGAATCCTGATTAACAGATTCTAAAGACCTCTTTTCTGATGAGTGTATCATTATCCCAAGCGGAAAGAATAGGGCTGTAATTTGCCAAGATTCAACGAAATAGACTTGTTTTTTAATTTTTAAACTTGCTGTAGTGAAGCATAGTTTGGCTACTTTTGATTGAGAAAATTTAAACCAAATCATAAATGAAAAAACTAAGCCAAATCATTTGGGTAGCCCTGCTGGCTTTTTTCGGCGGTTGCTATCCTGGAGGTATCCAGTTCTATGAGGATACAGACATTGTCTATACTACCTCAAAAGAAGAATTTGACTTCAACTCCAGATCTACCTATGCCATGCCTGACAAGATCGTCATTGATGTAGAGATCAAAGATGGAGACACGACCTACATCTACATGAAGGATCAATTCGCCCAACCTATCCTCCAAAACATCGCTTCCAATCTCCAAAACTACGGTTGGAACCGTGTAGGGATCAATCAAAAACCCGATATGGTCATGACGCCATCTGCGACCAAATCTACTACGGTATTTTATTCTTGGTGGTATGATTGGTGGTATGGAGGCTGGTATCCGGGATGGGGTTGGTATTATCCACCTTACTACAACGTCTCTGCTTATACGACAGGTACGGTAATTTTGAATTTCAGTGACCCAGATGATACCAATATCGTAGGAGAATCTCCCACCGCTTGGTTGATGGTCGGCAATGGACTGATGTCCAATAGCAATGATGTCACACGAGTGACCAAAGCTATCGACCAGGCCTTTGTTCAATCTCCTTATCTAAACACCAAATAATCGAGGCCATGAAAAAATATCTCATACTTACCGTAATAGCATTGACCTTGTCGTTGGGAACCCTTTCGGCCCAAAGTCTCACCACTACCTCCTACTCCATTGGGATTCCAACCGGAAATCTCGGGGATTATATCTCCAATGTGAGTGGTAGAGGGATCACCTTTGACTATCGAAAACTTGTCCAACCTAATATCGGTGTGGGCTTCTATGTGGGATGGAATGTTTTCTATGCTGAAAAACCTTACGATACCTATACTTTGAACAATCAATCTATCAGTGGAAAGCAATACCGCTATACCAATAGTGCTCCATTCATGTTTGCCACAGATTATTACCTCAAACCAGGAGGTGATTTTAATCCATTTATCGGCGCAGCCGTAGGTGGAGTCTATACACAAAGAGCCACAGATATGGGCTTGTATCGTTGGGAGCAGGACGCTTTTAGCTTTGGAGTTACCCCACAGATCGGATTTTATTACAAAATCAAAACTTTTGCAGCGCTTTCTGTCGCAGCTAAGTATAATGTGGTGACCAAAGCAGGTGATTTCGATGCCGGACAAAACTACTTGTCCATCAACATCGGTTACCTTTTTATGGGTAATTAATTCCTTTTACACCTCAAATGAAACTCAGGGGAAATTTAATCTCCTGAGTTTTTTTATCTTTAAAACCATGCGAAATCTCCTTTTATCTTTCTGCGCCATCCTATTTTTCCTAATGTTTTCCGGCTGTGGATCGGTCATGAAAACCTATTCTTATCAGCCTAAAGGGCAAAAGTTTGATGAGTATAAAACCTATGCATGGGTCAATCTCAAGCACTTTATCAGCGAAGATCAGGAAAACGAAAAGCGCTATGCCAGATTCATTTTGGAGCATGCCGATGCCGAAATTAGAGCAAAAGGTTTTAAGCTGGACACAATCAGTCCTCAGGTAGTTTTTCAATTTGATACTAAAATCGAAAAACGGGTAAGCTACAACCGAACCCCTTCCGTAAGCGTGGGCATTGGTTTTGGAGGACCGGGTTATTATGTAGGTGGAGCAGTTCCGGTATCTGGCGGACAAGTAATCGCCAACCAGTACGAGGAGGGTGTTTTGACCATAGAAATGCTCGAAACCCAAACCGGAAGAGTCCTATGGAGAGGATGGGCAGAAGAGCAACTATCTTTTGAAACCAACCTAGAAGAAGACCTTCAGCGAGCCATCAAGCAGATTTTCATGAGACTACCTGTCAAGCACAAAAACTAATCAACCACAAACAAGAATCATTATGGAATCTCAAGAAATCACCCTCTCCCAAGCTCAGGAACTTGTCGATCAGTGGATCAAAACTGTTGGCGTACGCTATTTCAATGAGCTGACCAATATGACCATCTTGATGGAGGAAGTGGGTGAATTGGCTAGGATTATGGCAAGAACCTACGGGGAACAATCCTTCAAGGAGTCCGATAAAGGCAAGGATCTGAGCGATGAACTAGCTGATGTGCTTTGGGTATTAATTTGTTTGGCAAACCAAACCGGTGTGGATCTAACGCAGGCTTTGAAAAAGAATTTTGATAAAAAAAATATCAGGGATCTGGATAGACATCGGAATAATGAAAAGCTCAAATAAGTAAAAACCCGAGACTCTAAGCCTCGGGTTTCTTTTTTATTTCCCAAAAACCTCATTCGAGCTTTTCATCCACCTCACACTCAAATCCGGCTCAGACATATCCATATCGAGAGGAAACATTGGGCGATTAATTCGCTGGTAACCCAATCTCTCCAAATCCTGATCTACCCCACCAGGAGTCAAAGCCATCACCCAATCCCCTCTCAAATCATAAAGTTCTGGGACCAAATACCCAATCTTAACCACCAAAACGTCTGTTTTCCGTGGATTTAAACCCAAATCAGTAAAGTCCTTTTCGTAATGATATGGCTTTCTTTTCTTGGTCACAATCACTTTTACCGAACCCACTTTGACGACCACTTCCACTTCAGCATCCTTGTCTCCCTCCTTGATATGCATCACGGTTCCTTTGAGCAAAATCGGCTGGGCAAATCGATCATCTACCATCGCTCCGACCTTGCCTTCTACCTGATTTCCCACTCCAGCCTTCAGCGCATTTTCAATCAATTCAGGCCCGGGTATCGAAGCATAAATCAATTCGGGGCCATTTTCGGATTTAAACTCTGACCTTTTCAAAATCTCATTCAAAGTCCAAGTCACATCCCCTGCTCCTCCAGCAGTAGGATTATCTCCCATATCAGAAATCACAAAAGGCTTTTTCTCGCTCTTCAGGGCCATTTCCAGACTTTCATCGAGATAGGCTACCGGTGCTACAAATTCAAATTCATTTCTAACCTCCCAGAAACTCTCAGCTAAATATTCAGCGCTGGCTTTCACCTGAGCTTCATCATCCCCAGTCACCATCACGACAGCGTGGTTTCTGGGTTCGTCCGCCCAGGCATATCCGATCCAAATGGCTGCATCGATGACTCCTTCCTTCTTGGTTTCTGGGTCTACCTTGGCATACAGAGATTTTCCAGGGTCGATTCGGGTACTGGTTTTTTCTCCTGGCAAAAGAATCGGGACAGGGATCCATGCCTTGTATTTGGGTTTTCCTTTTCCAGTTTCCAATCTTTCCAACAGATTTTCTACCGCTCTTTTCTTAGTATCTAAAGCATCCTCATGCGGAGCCATTCTGTAGCAGGTGATCAGGTCTGAGTGCTCGGCAAGTCGCATCGAAACATTTCCATGCAAATCCATCGAAGTAGAAATAAGCGCATCGGGCCCCACTACTTCCCTAACTTTGATAATAAAATCGCCCTCAGGATCATCCAGGCCCTCCACACTCATGGCTCCATGGATATCAAAAAACACCCCATCATAGGGCAAATTCTTCTTGAGCATTTCCAAAGTCACACCCACTAAAGAATCATAGGCGGAACGCGTAACCATCCCTCCCGGAATAGCATGCCCCCGAAGCGTTGGAAACCAAATTGCCCTTGTCCGAATGGTAGAATCAGGCTCCATAAAAGGGTAATATGAAAAAACTTCCTCTCCCACTCTGACCCGAAAGGACTCTGCAGTGGACCTTGCCGGAGAAAAGGTGCTGGACTCTATGGCCAATCCTGCAATAGCAATCCGAGGTAGAGGTTTTGATTCTTCCTGACTTTTGCAGGAAAAAAGGAAGATAATTCCGAGGACAAAAAGAAGGGTGTTTTTCATAAGGAAGGAGATAAACCAGCCCTGAAGATAAAAAACTCAGTTGGTCCTAAATCAAAAAACTGAAAAAGCTGAGTTTTGACCTTGAAAGACACTAAAAAAGCCCTGGAAATTCAGGGCTTTGACTTAGTTATCTTTTAAAAATTGATAAATCTCATCCTTCAAGTGCAGGCGCTTAATTCGAAGTTGATTTATGGTTTCATCGGAAGCGGGTTCAGAATCTGATTCAATCCGGTAAATCTCGTGGTCGAGTTCGTCATAGGAATCAAATAGATTTTTGAAATACTCATTGTCTACTTTAAGCTCAAGGATTTTCTCTTCAAACTCTGGAAATTCTTCGGTTAGGGGATGTTTTCTGATCATAGCTTTTAGGGATTTTATCTTAAGACAAGTCTACCCCTTCCTCAGCTAAAAAACCATGACAAAGGTCACTCAATGGGAAGATTAAAATCGGGAACCTCATAGGAATGGAATGAATCAAGGACTCTCCAACCCAATAATCTCCAAGTAATAAATCCTTCAAGGATAAGTTTCTCGTCCTTTTCTGAGACTCCCAAGTGATGCCAATCTATTCCTGCCACAAAACCACTCATGGTTGAGTTGGTCTCTTCCTGTAGAATCTCACCGGTATCTTTATCCCGAACTAAATTCAAAAAAATAGAATTGGTCAAATTCTCTTCAATCCGAATTACCTCCATCTTCCCATAAATAATCCGGGCTTCAGTTTTCTTCGATTTTGGCATTAACAAAAACCCGGAAATCCCGATAAACAAAACCAGAAAAACGTGCTTTAAATTATAGCCTTCAAAAAATTTCCTTCCTCGTAGGATCAAGCCTAAGGCAAAAAACAGGAAAGCCAACATCAAAAAAAGGTTTAATAAACCCCAAAGGATAAGAATCATTTTGAAAAGATTTAATCTATAAACTATAAATCTATTTCATCCAAAAAACATTTCCTATACCTGAACTAAAAAACCTTCTTCATTAACCTTTACAACCAAATCATATAAATCCAATGTAAGACAGAAATCTATATCTGCATCGATGCCATGATTCTGAAGCCTTTTCGCATGGGAAGCTTGAGATAAATAGGTTTTCAACTGATGGCCTTCCCGTTCAAAAAGTGATTTCATAGCCAAGGCTCCATCCTCATCTGCCAAATGGGTTGATTCCAAAGATTTAACCAAAGCACCAGCATAAAGAGAATCTTCTAAATTGAATCTACCCTTCCACCCTGCACAATGCACCAAGACGTCTTTCCCTTTAGCTTGGATAAAAGCGACAGTAGCTTCAAGATTTGGAAAGGCTCCAATCAAAATCTCAGCTGCTCCCTGGGATTTATCAATGGCTTGAGTTCCATTCGTGGTAGTCATCGCCAATCGAATTCCCGAATAGTTTCCGGATAAAAAGGCAACTGGGGAATTTCCCAATTCAAATCCGGGAGCAGTATGGCCATTGCGCTCACCAGCAATCTTAAAGCCCTTGCTCTCCATAGCTCTGCAAGACTCCAAGTCTGCAAAAGGAAGAATTTCCTTTACTCCATTTGCCAAAGCTGCAACCATGGTAGAGGTGGCTCGAAAAATATCCACCACTACCACGATTTTTCCTTCCAATTCATGCAAATGAATCAGATCCGGACTAAAGCAAACTTCTATATGATTCATTATCCTTTCAATAAAGGAAGTTTTTCAACTTGAGCTTTGAGATTTTTATTTCTTACCTGGATGAAAATCTCTGTTCCGGGCTTGCTGAATTCTGTTTTCACATAACCCAAACCAATCCCCACACCCATACTTGGAGATTGGGTACCGGAAGTCACCTCTCCGATGATTTCTCCTGCAGCGTCAACAATTGGGTAGTGTCCTCTTGGAATCCCTCTTTCCTGCATTACAAATCCAACCAACTTTCGGGAAACACCTTCTTCCTTGTGCTTTTTGATGGCTTCAGAATTAGTGAAATCCTTAGTGAATTTGGTAATCCAACCCAAACCCGCTTCAATTGGAGAAGTGGTGTCGGTGATGTCATTTCCATAAAGGCAATATCCCATTTCCAAACGCAAGGTATCTCGGGCTCCAAGGCCAATAGGTTTGATGTCAAAGTCTTTTCCAGCTTCAAAGATGGCTTTCCACACCTTCTCTGCATCCTCATTTTTCACATATATCTCAAATCCTCCAGCGCCGGTGTAGCCTGTTCCGGAGATGATGACATCTTTCACTCCTGCAAATTCTCCGACGGTAAAATGGTAAAATTTAACTTCAGTAAGATTGACCGGAGTCAAAGATTGAACAGCCTCGATTGCCTTTGGCCCCTGCACCGCAAAAAGTGAATACTCGTCAGAAGCATTGGTCAACTTAGCACCCATGGTATTGTACTTGTTTACCCAGGCCCAGTCCTTATCGATATTCGAAGCATTGACAACAAGCATGTATTTTTCATCAGAAAACTTGTAAACGATCAAATCATCCACAATTCCTCCTGTTTCATTCGGGAAGCAAGAATATTGAGCTTGACCAACCACCAACTTGGAAGCATCATTCGAAGTCACTTTTTGAATCAGCTCCAAGGCATGCGGTCCTTCTACAAAAAATTCACCCATATGGGACACATCAAATACCCCTACTCCATTTCGAACGCAAAGATGCTCTTCATTATCTGAGCTGTAGCGAACTGGCATATTAAAACCTGCGAAAGGAACCATTTTCCCTCCAAGGGATACGTGTAGGTCATTTAAGGCAATCTTTTTGATCTGGTCTTCCATATTTGGGTCGTTTTTTATCGTGGGCAAAGGTAAGGAATGAAGTGAATTTAGGAGAATTGAAATGAGATTTTTGAGGGGATAAACACACAAATAAAAAAGGCATCCTTTTCAGAATGCCTCTTGATTTCTTTTAGTAAGAAGACGTTTAGACGGAGAAGCTTTCCCCGCATCCGCAGGTTCGGCTGGCATTTGGATTGACAAACTGGAAACCTTTTCCATTCAATCCATCAGAAAATTCCAAGGTAGTTCCGGCTAGATAAAGTAGACTTTTACGATCTACGATAATCTTTACTCCTTTGTCTTCAAAGACATGGTCTGTATCAACAATTTTGGCATCAAAGCCCAAATCATACATCAGTCCGGAGCATCCGCCCCCTTTGACTGACACTCGGATATTTTCATTTTCTGTTCGTCCTTCTTCTTTTTTCAATTCAAGAATCCGGTCTTTTGCCTTATCTGAGACGATGATCATAGCTTATTTACTTTACCTTTGATAGTTCTTTCGAATGTGGGTAAAACACCCTACTCGAAAAAAAGATTCAGCCACAAAGATACAAATTTAGCGCATGAGGAAAATTGAACATATCGGAATTGCAGTTGCTGACCTTCAAAAATCCAATGAACTTTTCAAACGACTTCTTGGAAAAGAGCACTTTAAAACAGAAGTGGTAGAAGGGGAAGGAGTGGAAACCAGCTTTTTTCAGGTGGGAGAAACCAAGGTAGAATTACTTCAGGCGACCCGATCAGATAGTCCGATTGCCAAGTATTTGGAGAAAAAATCAGAAGGAGTTCACCATATCGCTTTTGATGTTGCCGATATCCAAGCTGAGGTAAAGCGACTGAAGGATGCTGGCTTTGAAATCTTGAATGAAACGCCAAAAGAGGGGGCAGACAATAAATTAGTGGTATTTTTGCATCCTCGAAGTACCAATGGAGTGCTGGTTGAACTTTGTCAGGAAAAAAAGTAGGCAGTTTCCAGTAGGCAGGAAGGAGTTTGTAAGGCTCAGACCAGAATGCTAAAACCTGAACCAGTCCAGAAAAATCGTAAATCAAAAATCGTAATTCTATAATGTCGGATAAACGAACAGAAATCAGTGAATTGGGTGAATTTGGTCTCATTGACCATTTGAATGAAAAAGTAAAACTTAAAAACTCTTCATCTCTTAAAGGAATTGGGGATGATGCTGCAGTGATTGATGCTGGAGATCATGTAAAGGTAGTTTCCACCGATTTACTTTTGGAAGGAGTTCACTTTGATCTTTCTTATGCACCCCTGCCGCATTTAGGGTTTAAGGCGGTTGCTGTCAATGTCTCTGATATTGCTGCGATGAATGCTATCCCCAAACAAATCACGGTGAGTATTGCGCTTTCCAACCGGTTTTCTGTTGAGGCAGTTGATGCGCTTTACTCGGGAATTCATGCCGCCTGTGAGCATTATGGAGTGGATTTGGTAGGAGGCGATACCACTGCTTCACGAAGCGGATTGGTTATTTCGATCACTGCCATTGGCGAAGCCAAAAAAGAAGAACTAGCCTATCGCTCCGGAGCAAAGGCTAATGATATTCTTTGCGTCACAGGAGATTTGGGTGGTGCTTTGGTAGGTCTTCAAATTTTAGAAAGGGAAAAGCAAGTATTCTTGGCCAATCCCGATATGAAACCGGATTTGGAAAAATATACTATCGTTACAGCCAGACAGTTAAAACCTGATGCACGAATGGATATCATCCATGAATTAAAAGAAATGGGAGTCGTTCCTACGTCTATGATGGATATTTCTGACGGCTTGGCATCCGAGATTTTTCACATCTGCAAAGCCTCTGGAGTTGGTGCAACGATCTATGAAGATAAATTACCAATCGACAAACAGACATTCGACACCGCAGTTGAATTGAATCTGGATCCAATTACCTGTGTACTTAATGGAGGCGAAGACTACGAGCTTTTATTTACCATTGACCAAAAGGATTTTTCAAAACTTGAAAAGCATCCAGATATCCACTTTATCGGCCACATGACCAAGGCTGAAGAGGGTAAATACCTAGTTACAAAAAGCGGGACGGCAGTTCAACTGAAAGCTCAAGGCTGGAAGCATTTTTGAGAAGCGAGTTTTTAGAAGCAAAAAACAAGACAAAAGCCGAATATTTCTATTCGGCTTCTTTGTTTATTCCTTCCCTAAAGACAGAATTCTTATCTATTGATTTGTAGATAATTACTAGCCCTCAGGCTATCCTGACGATCATATAGATAATTCCATCGCGTCATGTACTCATCCGCCGGCAGAAACTCATCTTTTCTCTCTTTAAGTTTGGTTTGAAGCAGATTTTCAAGTTCTTTTTGAAGGGATGCATACTTAGGATTATCCACCAGGTTTGTAAGTTGATAAGGATCGGATTGGTTGTCATACAATAACCATGGACCCCTCAAATCTTTTACGTAAGTATATCTCGAAGTCCTAATTCCTCGGTATTCTCGCCCTCCATTCGCAAATCTCCATTCATGAAAGGGGACAGGAAGCATAATTAACGATGCCTCATTGGAAATATCTTTCCCAGAAATTAATTCATCCGAAAAATCCCTTCCCTCAATAGTAGATGGTTTCTCCAATTGACTTAAGCCCAAAAGTGTAGGAAGCAGGTCTGGTGTACCAATTGGATTTTTTATCCTTCTGGAGATTTTGCCCAATCTATCTGGATATCTTATAAGCAAGGGAACCTGAATAGACTCATCCCAAGGCCTTTGCTTCTTTAATACTCCTTTTGACATCAGCATATCTCCATGCTCCGAGGTAAAAACCACCAAGGTATTATCCGAAATACCCAGACTATCCAGAGCACGGATCAACTTCCCAAATGCATGGTCTATTGCCGTTGCATGGGCATAATATCCAGCCAAAACTCTTCTGGCACTATCCTGAAATTCTTCCGGGACATTGGGTCTCAGAGTTAAATTAGAAGCGTCGTAGAGCTTTTTGAATTCGGCAGGAGCTGAAAAATAGGGATCATGTGGCGGTCCATAAGATAAAACAAGGGCAAATGGCTTGGTCTTATTTTTTGTCATAAAACTGATAGCACTATCGGTCTGAGGAAATACATCATAACCCGGCCAGGTTTGCTTTTCATCCTTTTCATCGAAGTAAAAGCTATTGTTGTAGTCATGGGTAACCTCCCTGACTTTCCAATAATCAAATCCCTGTCTGCGATCTGCAGGAACGGGTTTATCCCGACCACTGAAGGGTTCTTCCCCTCTTTTGTGCCCATTAAGATGCCATTTTCCTATATATCCTGTTTGGTATCCTGCCTCTTTATAAATCTCACCCAAAGTCAAAGCTTTATTTGGAAGGGGTTTGTCATTGTAAAAAATTCCGTGAGTAAGAGGATATTGCCCTGTGAGAAAACTGGCCCGCCAAGGTGCACAAACAGGTAGAGTCGCGATAGAATTTTCAAAAATCAGACTTTCAGAGGCGAATTGATCCAAATTGGGAGTCAAAATCTGGGTATTCCCCATGTACCCCATTTCCTGAGCCCGCCATTGATCAGCTAGGATAAAAACCAGATTAGGTTTGATACTTTGAAAGCTCGGTTCTTTGTGAAATGGGAAAGACATTACCAAGCAATACACAGGAAAAAACCATTGGAAAAGTAGATTCATGGCTAATTGATTTTTTTAAAATTAAAAACTAATCCCAATGAGTGCATCCTGCACTTCCCCTGCTTGGTGGTTGGAATTATTTGTTTACAGAAACTCAGTGTTTTTTTATCAAGGCATAGAATATTTCGAAA
Organism: Algoriphagus boseongensis; assembly: GCF_004362805.1. GTDB lineage: Bacteria > Bacteroidota > Bacteroidia > Cytophagales > Cyclobacteriaceae > Algoriphagus > Algoriphagus boseongensis. The sequence continues at coordinate 222,374 of NZ_SNYF01000005.1, read as the reverse complement.
TTAAACGCCCCTCCCTTCAAACATTTGGCAAAAGAAATCAATTATATATAAGGCTTTCGCTTCAGCCAATTTCATTCAATTATTTTAACCTAATTTTAAATGACTTTAGCTTATTTTACTCGAAAAGGTGGACTAATCGCTTCAAGTATTGCCTTATCCACATTATTATTCTCTTGTTCGGAAACAGAAACTGGCCAAACAGACCCAACCAGTTTGAACAATGAACTCCAAAAAAGTAATTTGACCCTACTTACACCCGATTCTCCAATTTACCTTGAGAACGGAGAAAAATTGGGACAAGGGTTAAACTCAAGAGCAACAACTGCACCTGGAGATGACAGGGGAAGATTCAATATTTCATTAAAATTTATAACCCCGGTGACAGATCGTCAGCGAGAAATTTTTGATGAAGCAGCAGCAAGATGGGAAAGAATCATTATTAAAGATGTTAACTCCATAACTGGACCTCAGACAGGAATTCCTTCTGCTTTTGTTGGTTTTCCTCCCGTAATTGGCGCGGGAGAGGTGCTAGACGACTTGATTATCGAGGTGGCAATCGCTCCGATTGATGGCCCTGGAAGAATCCTGGGACAGGCTGGTCCTAGATTCTATAGAACATCCAATTTTCTTCCGTTGACAGGCGTAATGTTTTTTGACTTGGCAGATCTTGATTTTCTAGATCAATTGGATCTTTTTGATGATGTGATCGTCCACGAAATGGGACATGTTCTCGGTGTAGGAACCGCCTGGAATAGTTTCGGTAGGGAACTTAGAAAAGGCACAAACACTGCGGATGTTTATTTTTCAGGTGAAACTGCAAATAAACATTGGGCAGCTGAAGGAGGAGAAGGATTTTTACCAATTGAAAATCTTGGAGGTCAAGGCACCAGAAATTCTCATTGGAGAGAAGGAATTCTTGTGAATGAACTCATGACTGGATTTATCAACCTTGGAGATAACCCACTAAGCCGAATCACAGCCGGATCAATGAGAGATTTGGGCTATGGCACTGCCATCGTCGGGGAACGGTATGAACTTCCTAAAGGGGCCCCTGGCATTAACCCTGCTGCATTAATGAACAGAACATCTGAAGGCATTAATATCGCAGAAATGGAAACGCTGCTTGAACCAATTGGTTTTATCGTCGACAACGAATAGTCGCTAAGGAGTTGGAAGCGAAACTCCTAAATTGAAAAGGCCAGCAAGATTGATATGCTGGCCTTTTTTATACCTTATTTTTCGAGTCGATAACGATCGTGACTGGCCCGTCATTGATCAGGCTAACTTTCATATCCGCCCCAAACTCCCCCGTTCCTATCGATTTTCCCAACTCATTTTCCAAAGCAGATATCATCTTTTCATACATGGGAATGGCAAAATCCGGCTTAGCCGCCTTGATGTAGGAAGGGCGATTTCCTTTTTTGGTGCTGGCATGAAGTGTAAATTGAGAAATCAAAAGAATCTCTCCTCCTACTTCCAATACACTCCGATTCATCACTCCGTTTTCATCTGGGAAAATTCTTAGGTTGACAATTTTCTTAGAAAGCCAATTAATATCTTCTTGGTTATCAGCATCCTCAATCCCTAGAAGAATCATCAATCCGATACCGATTTCTGATTTGACTTTCCCTTCGATTTTAACGGAAGATTCTGAAACACGCTGAATTACTGCTATCATTTACTTAAATCTTGCATTTGTCCGGAAGTGATGATATCTGCTTGCTGATCTTTGGAGTCAAGTGCAGTTTTCACCATCGCCTTGGCCACCTGGTGATCATAAATCGGTCGAATGTTTTTAAATAATTTCAGCCAAACCATGGGCTTCATCACAATTGAAGCTACCTGCTCGCCAAGACGGAATTCATGTCTATTTCCCAATAAAAGGGAAGGACGGAAAAGTCCGACATAGTCAAATTTAAAAGCTTTGAGATCCTCTTCTGTTTCGCCTTTAACCCGGTTATAAAAAATCGAAGAAGTAGAATCAGAACCCATTGCAGAAACATAAAGGAATTTTCTGGCTCCTAATTTTTTCACCCAAGCCGCAAAGGAAATGACTAGATCATGGTCGATGGCATAGAATTTTTCCTGAGAACCGGCGACTTTGATAGTGGTTCCAATGCTGGAAAAAGCATGAATTTCCGCCGATTTAGCATGAATTGCTTCTACAAACGAATGGTATTCTCCTCCCAAAGTTTGAGACTTTACTTTGTCTTCCCAATCCCATTCCAAAATCTTGGACATGTCCCCTTCTATTTGGATCAGTTTATCATGCTTAAGCGCCAACTTTCTCCGTCCTACACTAAGTACAAAACTGTATTCTGGACTTTTCAAAAGTTGATGGAGCAGCTGCATTCCCACCATTCCAGAGGTTCCGGATATCAAGGCGATTTTCATGAGATCAAAGTAGATTTAATTAAGGGATAAAGCTCTTCCTCCAAATCCTTATTCTTATTTCTTGCATACCAAAGATGCACCTCTTCCTGAAATTCCTTGTAGGGAAGGCCCTTGGAATCATGCTTATATTCTTTGTATCTGTCCAAAAGATACTTTGGCTTTGGTCCCCAAGTAAATAATTCGCATTTCAAATCTCCGGTAAAGGCGACCATTTTAGGAATTGAACGAGCCCCGTTGGTCAAATATTCATCCATGATTTCAGGGTATTCATCCCGCATGATGATACGTAGCTCAATTAAAGGATTTAGCTCGGCTAATTTGGCAATGTAAGGAATGGATTGAGCCCCATCTCCACACCAGGCTTCATTGATAATCAGCCACTTTTGTGGCTCAATGATATACTGAATCAATTTCTCCATTTCCGGGGAAACCTTAGCAGTTTTATTCCAGCGATTCATCCGTTGCAAGGACATTCGGGTATAATCCAGATAAGCAGGGCTTTGATTGGCACCGGTGGTTCTATTTTCCTGAACTAGCAATTCAGTAAATTTCACAAACTCCGGGTAGGTAAACCCTTTTTCAAAAATCAAATGTGTGACTGGGTGACTTAAAGATTCCATTCCGCAATGTTTAGGAAAGGAAACAGGATTTATACTTCTTGGGTTCGCTCCCATTCCAAGAAACTTTCCACTTCGTCTCTTACTTTGGCATATATCGCCATGACGACAGATAGATCATCAGCAAAACCCAAAAAACCAAGAAAATCAGGAATCAAGTCGATAGGAGAAAGGAAGTAAACCAAAGCCAAAACTATCAGACCCAAGGTGCTAAATGCAATTTTGTGTTCTCCTCGAAAATGGGCTTTGATCATTCGAATGAAAATCTGGATGGGCTTTAAAAACTTCTGAACTTTTGGATTTTGACCAACTCTGGAAATTTTTGCTACTACATTTTGAACCAATTCAATCAATTTCTGCTCCTGACGGACAATCACTTCCACCTGCTTACCAAACATGGCTTTTGCACGGTCGATTATTCCTTGAGATTTTTCGGTAAATGGCTCCATAGTCTTTAGAAATACAATTGAACTTCGGATTTGACCTCTTTCAAAGCATAGGAAATTGCATCATTTTTTCTTTCCAGAGACAGGGCAAAAATAGCCTTTGCCAAATCCATCCCGGAAGCCTCAGACTCAAGAGATTGCCTGCTTAAGTTAATGATGGTGACAACTTCCTCCACAGCTCTTCTCACTGCTTCCCAAGTTTTATCGGAGAAATAAACCTGCTGACTCAAGTTGTGATTGAATTCTTCCCTAACCTCATTCAATAGCATGGGGTGTAGCTCAGCCGCCAAAAACTGGCTTGGATTGGATCTTCTCACCAAGTTATTTGGAGTGATTCGCTCCAACAACAAGCAAAGCCTCTCAGCAGCCTGAAGACGAATCGGAAGTATAGTCTGTGTGTTTTGTGTTTTTAAATCCACCAGCATCTTTTCCCGCTCTTTGGAAAGAAAAGACATCACAACCAAATACATCCCATAAAGAACTGCACCTGCCGGAAGAATGAGTTTCAAAAGCTCTAAGAAGTATTCCATGAAATTGATTTTGTTTTCGAATATCGTAATTCTGATTGGTCAAAAAACCGGCCGATTCTATAATTTTGAAGAAATTTCTGAACCAAAGCCCTCAATTTTTGATTTTTCTCCCATGCTAGTTCCTATACAAATCACCCCAAAAGCAGAGGCCGAAATCAAACATATCATGGCCAATAAAAATATCCCGGAAAATTATTTTCTGCGGGTTGGGGTCAAAGGAGGAGGATGCGGAGGAATGTCTTATGCATTGGGTTTTGACAAATCAAAGCCTGAGGATCAAGAGTTTGAAATAGCAGGAATTCCCGTTTTGATCGAAAAAAGACACTTCATGTTTTTAATGGGGATGCAGATAGATTTCTTCGAGGGAGATGAGGCTAGAGGATTTACCTTTGTGAATCCCGACCTCCCCAAACGTCATGATCTTTGATTTTTTGAATATCTTCAGGGAAACAATATCCCGATGAAGGCTTTATTTTCATTTTTCCTTTTCCTGACAATCAGTCACACTACCTTATCCCAAGTCAAGCAGCTAAGTCCTGAAGATACACCTGGAAAAGGGAAGGTCGATGACTTACACTGGATGGTTGGCTATTGGGCCGGGCCTGGTTTGGGAGGAGAATGTGAGGAAGTCTGGATGCCCGCTGTAGATGGACATATGGTGGGTACTTTCCGATTTTGGCAGGATGGAAAATTGGTTTTTTCCGAATTCATGAATCTTGTCCAGGAGGGAGAAAGCATATCCATGAAATTGAAACATTTCAGTGCAGACCTTACAGGATGGGAAGAAAAAGAGGAATGGACCACCTTTAAGTTGATCGAAATGACTGAGAACAAGGCATGGTTTGACGGCTTGACAATCGAGCGCAAAGGTGGTCAGCTGATTTTTCAAGTGAACATTTCAGAAAGTGGAGAACCGAAAATCGAGACATTTACCTACAGCAAAAAGTCACTCTAAAGCTCTGATCGTGAAAATTATTGAACTTTATTTTTTAGTTTACGTCTCATTAATTATTCTTCCCTAAACCAAAAAACCATGAAAACTATTTTAGCAGTCCTCCTCACAATTTTTGCGCTATGCTCCTGCAAAGTCTCCGACTCAGTCACTGCAGATCAAAGAACCAAATACTCTGAAAAATTAACCGTAGATCAAATCACCAAATCCTCAGATTTGGCTGATAAGAAAACTTTCAAAGTAATCGAGACAAAAGATGTTACGAAAAATACCGCTCAAGTAAACCGGATTTTTGAAAAGAAACTGATTGAAAACGGCTTCGCACCGGTAGATGAAAACCCCGAACTTTTGATTCAGAGTGTGATTACTTCGGTAGATTTTGAAAAAGAAGTCTTGGGTTTTTCAAGCACAGTAGGATTGACTGACAGCAATTCTTACTCTCCACCTCGAACCGAGTACGGACAATATGGAAAAGTAATTTTCCTAATTCAAGATGCAAAAACTAACGAGGTGCTTTGGATGGGAACCGGAACAGGACTTTTAACTGCAAACGAAGTACTAAATTCCAAGGAAATCAAATTCGCTTTGAATCAATTGATTGCGGGATTGAAATAGGCTTGAGGTTTTCTTTTCATTGTCTTGAGTTCCTTGATTTTTTTGGAAAATTCTAAAAATTCAGCCCCAAAGGGGCAAAATTTACCAGCGAAGGGTAAAACCCTTCGCTGATTTAATTTGGAATAATTATCCTAAAGCCCCAAAGGGGCGAAACTTTTATGCCACAGTCATTTGTCAAGAATTACCTCCACATTATTTTTAGCACAAAGCTCAGAAGACCCTTTATTTATCCACCCTTTGATGAAAAACTCTATGCCTACCTAGGAGGGATTTGTAAGAATCAGGATTGTCAACCGATTCAAATTGGAGGACATCGAGATCACGTTCATATCCTTTGTTTACTGTCTAAAAAAATCACTTTAATAAAATTTATGGAGGACTTGAAAACCCATTCCTCAAAATACATGAAGACCCTTTCTTCTGAATTGAAAGATTTTTATTGGCAGGATGGGTATGGAGCTTTTTCAGTCAATCCAAGTCAGGTAAGCATCGTTCGGGATTACATCCTTAATCAAGAACTGCATCATCAGAAAAATTCTTTTCAGAAGGAATACCTCGCTTTTTTGAAAAAATACCATGTTGAATATGATGAGAGATATATTTGGGATTAACTGGTATTCGTTTCGCCCCTTTGGGGCTATCTCCTAATACGACCTTGGCATTTTTTCAAATGGCTATGCCATTTGCTTGGCTATTTTGCCCCCTTGGGGCTATTAGTACTTTTTCAAAAATCCTCAAACCCCGGCTTCACATTATCCCAAAACTCATCCAGCGCGATGATTCTAGGCTTGAGAAAGGAAATGATTTTTGACCAATCTTCCTTTTCCAACACATTTACTGAAGGTAAAATTTTCTCAATTTTTGAAACGGTCTGTCCCAATTCATTTTGGCTATGGAGCTTCCAATCCCAATCTTCTTTTAAACTGGATTTCAGCAGGTTTTTCAATTCTTTGAATTGATCAAAAAATAACTCCTGAAGCTCTGGATCATGATGTCCTAGTTCTATGCCAATAGAGGCAAATTCACGCTCAGCACGCATTCGGAAGTAAATGTCTTTAATCCCTGTTCGGTAATTGGGCCAGTTGATCTTTCTACCCTGGGCATTAGGAACTGGCTTCATGTATTGCCCAAAGGCAATCCAGAATTCAGTTTTGATTTTGGATGTTTCGGACCGGGTATACATCCTTTTTCAGGAAAAATCCTCCGGATAGCAAACTGTCACCGCAGAATATTGCACGATTCCACCTAAAGCCGGATGATGTTTTTTAAGGGTCAGTTTAACAGTTTTCACCTTGGGATAAACTTCCAGAATATCTGAAATGATGCGATGGCCAAGATGTTCCAGCAACTTGACTTTGACATCCATTCTGGCTTTTATCAATTGATAAAGTTTCGCATAATCAACCGTATCCTTGAGACTATCGTGGAGCATGGCTTCCCTGAAATCTGTCTCTAATTCCAGATCCAAAGTGAAGCGGTTTCCTAGGACAGACTCCTCTGGATAGGCTCCATGGTACGCGTGAAATTCAATTCCCTCAAGGGCTACTTTTCCCATTAGTCAAATTGGTCAAAAAATGATCCTGAGGACTTCTTGGGATCTTCAGGCTGAGGTTCTTCATTAGGCTGTTCTGGCTCTTTTTCAGCTACAATTTCCTCCTGAATCTCTTCCTCCTCTTTCTGAATTTCTTCCATTTCTTCTTCCACAACCATTTTTACAGGTTCCTCTTCCTCCTCCATTACTTCTTCTTCAGCAGGTATTTCTCCCATTTCTTCCAACTCGTGCTCCAATGCCTCGACTGTTTCTTGGGTTTCATCATCCAAATGCGCATCAGCCATATCTTCCTCGAACTGCTCCTCTGGCTCATCCTCTTTATGAGGGATTGAGGCTGGAACTGTTGCTGCCAAAGTCGAAACGTTGGCAATGGTAAAGTGAGAGGATCTACTTAGTTCTTCTATAGCTCTTTGGTAAGCTTTGGCATCAATTCTGAAAAAATGAGCATCCGAAAGTTCGATTTGATTCAGTGCGTCCTGAGAAAGGCGCTTCAGACTTTTTACTAATGCTTCTCTTTGTTCCAAAAGACCATCATAGCTCCTCACGAGACTTTGCATACTTTCCCGGATTTCTTTGATTGTCTCTTTGGCTTTCACCTCAGCTGCTGAAGTGATAATTCTAGCATTTTCATCCGCTTGTTTCTTTACCTGATCGGCATAATGATGCGCATTTCTGGTACTTTCTTCGGCGATTTGATTCGCCTCGGCTATAATCTGGTCTGCTGCCTCTGTCGCTTCAGTAATAATGCTTGCCCCGGTATCTTCTGCAGTCTTTAAGGTTCTAAATAAAGAATCCTCCACATCCTTCAATCGCTTGGCTTCAGCTTCCACTTGTTGCAGCCTACTTCGGAGCTCCAGGTTTTCCTGGTTGATTTGCTCCATTGCCACGCTCATTTCCTCAAGGAAAGCTGATACTTCTTTCTTTTCATAGCCTCTAAAGGCAGTTTCAAATGCTTTTTGCCGAATTGCGGTTGGGGATATCTTCATAGATTTTTTTCTTCGATTTGCCAGATAGAAATGGTCCGGTCGTCTGAGATGGAGACTACCTGACCGGAATAGGTACTCCAGAGAACTTTATTGATGGAGGTGCCATGACCTGCATTTCTGGCTTTGTCAATGACCTTGAGCAATTTGCGGTTTTCCACGTCCCAAACTTTCATTGACTTATCCATGGAGCAGGTAACCAAGTAATTCCCGTCCTCTTTGAAAGATAAATAATTAATGGCAAACATATGTGCCACGATATTCTCTGAAAGGGAATAATCTCCCGAGTTCCAAAATTTCAATTGAGCGTCTCTTCCTCCACTACACAGGATTTTTTCATCAGGTGAAAAACCCAGAGCGAAAACTGAATTGGTATGCCCTTGAAGATTTGCCAATGGCTCAAAATTATTAGCCAGGTCCAGAATTTTTATAGAGTGGTCACTGAGTCCCAAAGCCAAATGCCTTTTCTCAGGTGCAATGCTCATCACCCGGATACTTTTTGAGCTTAACTTGACATGTTTCTTAACTGCTCGCTCCGGAATTCCAACCACCACCAAAATTCCATCTCCAGTTCCTACTAGTATCTCATTTCCGAAGATTTTGATGTCAAATATGGCCTGATTGGTCAATTGCAAACTCCAGATTTCCTTGTTTTCGTTCAAGTCAATGACATGAATCCCTTCAAAATTATGGCCGATGATCAAGAGATTTCTTTCCCGATCTACCTCCAAAGCATAAACCGAATTGGGGAGCTTGGCGATTAATTTTCCATCCTTGGGATTGTCTAAATCCCACTCCACGACCATACCATCACCAGCCCCAGTATAAAAAAATCGGGGATCGCTCCCCTCACTCAGGGCATAAATGCAGTCATTGTGCCCGGTCAATGTGTGTAATTTATTTACTTGGATTTTTACCATATATTGGACGGAATCTCTATGTTTCCAGAGAGGCGTATGCAAACAAAAATAGAAAAAATTGATTCTTCCTCAGCCATTGCGCTGAAGATTATCGAAGATCAGGAAATGGAGGCTTTGGATTTTTTGAGCTTTAGGGAAAAGCTGTCTTTTGCCAATATCTCTCACCACGAAAAGAAAAAGGAATGGGCTACGGCAAGAATCGCTATCTATGATGCTTTAAATCAACTTAATGAACCCTACCCGGGATTTTTTAAGGATGAGCATGGCAAGTCCCAATCCATGAACGGGCGAGGCTATGTATCATTAAGTCATACTCCTGGGTTGGCCGGGGCGATTTATCACCGAGACCAACCCGTGGGAATAGATATGGATTTGATACGAGAAAAAATCCTCAGAATTGGTTTCCGATTTCTGGATGCTGCTGAGTTGGACTTCTTGGAAAAAGACCCAGTTCACTACACCATGGCCTGGTCGGCAAAGGAATCTATTTTCAAATGCCAAGGAAAAAGAGGGGTTTCGTTTCGGGAAAATATCCTTCTGGAGCCTTTTGATGTCAACACTTCACTGATCAAAGGTAGAATAAGAGGTACGGACTTTGCTGATCATCATTATACCGTGCAAGTCAAGAACTTGGAAAATATCATTTTAACCTATACCATTTGGTAGTTTGACCTCAGTCCGATGAAAAAACTCCTTCTCCTTTTCTTCTTAATTCTGTCCCTTTCAATTCACACCAAAGCACAAAACTATGCTGAGCTAAGCGCCACTGATGCGGTGACAGGTAAAGTAATGGAGTTGGGAAAAATGACTTCTGGAAAAGGCATGGTTTTGATTTTTCATTCCCTATCCTGCCCTTTTGCAAAAATGTATGAAGGCAGAATCAAAGCCATAAAGGAAACCTTTCAGGCCCAGGGGATTGCTTTTGCCTTAATCAATCCCGAAGTAGGAAATTCTGAAGCTGAGCAAATTTCTTTGCGAAGCTTTATTGATGACAGCGGTTTCAAAATGTCATATCTGATAGACAATGGACAGGCTTGGGCGAAACTTTTTCAAGTCACCAAAATCCCTGAAGTCTTGGTCTTAGTTCCAGGAGAAAATGGACTTCAGGTAAAGTACAAAGGTGCCATTGACAATAATCCTCAAGCTGAAACCGCAGTAACAGAAAGGCATCTGGAGCGGGCTCTGAATCAGATTTTAAAAGGGGAAAATCCAGCAGCTGCTCAAGTAAGAGCCGTAGGTTGCAATATCCGAACCTATTGATTTTCCAAAATGGAAATCAACTCCTGAATTTCCTCCACCTTAGGCGCTTCTCCTAATTTCTCAAAGGCATGAGCCAAATTTCTCAGGGATCTTAGGAGAATATCCAAGTGTGCACAAGGCTCAAAAAACTCTTCCTTTGGGGTAATTTTCAGGTGCTCCAGATAGTTGAAAATGTCTTGTCTACTGAATACCAAACCCTTATTAAAAGCATTGATGTAAAAGGTGATATCTGCAGACTTATAAGTCAGGATAAACAGATTGGGCAAATTGACTCCATAGATCGGCAAGCCTAGTTTTTTAGCCACCAACAGATAAATGGCGCAAAGCGTGATCGGATTTCCTTTTTTAGTATCCAATACGGTGGAAAGCATGCTGTTTCCAGGAGAATGAAAATTCTTGGTATTGGCAGAAAATCTCAGGGTATTGAATAAGACATTGTTTATGATCCGAACCTGATCGTAAGGTTGGAGGTCATTTTTAAAGGAAGTCCAAACCTCAAAATAGATCTGATGCATCTCTGCATTCAACTTTTCAAAATCCAGATCAGGATACTGGTAGGTGTTTAAAATCCAAAGTCCAGTCAACAAATCTCTGTCCTCAGAATCTCTCCATTCAATCAATCGCCTCTTTAGCAAGGAAAATTGGAGATCATGGACGAGTTCCTCGATCTCCTTTTGAATTTCCGGATTAAAGCTGGTTTCCCATTTTTGCTCCAGAAAAGGAATTACTTCAGCGCCCAAAGAAATTATTTTTCCTCTGACATGGTTTTTCACTTCCAAATCAGGGTCATCCAAAAGTGAAACCAATGCATTTAACTGGGCAGGGGTCAGTTCCTCCATTAAGACAGGTTTGAATTACTTTAAGATAATAAAAGATCAGGTTTGAATCACGCCCACATTGAATCTTTCTGTAATCGGGGAGTGATTTGCCGCTTCAATTCCCATAGAGATCACCTTTCTAGTTTCTCTAGGGTCAATGACTCCATCCACCCAAAGTCTTGCCGCAGCATAATAAGGACTAAGTTCCTCATTGTATTTATTCGTAATTTCTTCCAAAAGCTGATTTTCCTCCTCAGGAGAAATTTCCTTTCCCGATTTTTTCAAGGATGAAACCTTAATCTGAAGAAGGGTTTTGGCAGCTGAAGCTCCAGACATCACGGCCATTTGGGCTGTTGGCCAGGAATAAATTAAGCGTGGATCATAGGCCTTTCCGCACATGGCATAATTGCCGGCTCCGTAGCTATTTCCCACGATCAGGGTGAATTTCGGTACCACAGAATTAGCCATGGCATTAACCATTTTTGCGCCGTCTTTGATGATTCCTCCATGTTCAGCTTTTGATCCGACCATAAACCCACTGACATCTTGGATAAAAAGCAGAGGGATTTTCCGCTGATTGCAATTCATGATAAATCGAGCCGCCTTATCCGCAGAATCTGAGTAAATCACCCCACCCATCTGCATTTCTCCTTTGGCGGTTTTAACGATTTTGCGCTGATTAGCCACAATCCCTACAGCCCAACCGTCGATTCTGGCGGTTCCGCAAATCAGGGTTTTGCCATAGTCCTTTTTGTATTCATCCAGCTCTCCCCCATCGACTAAAGCTGAGATTACCTCCAGCATATCGTAGGGTTTCACTCGGTCGGTTGGGAAAATTTCCAATAATTTTTCTCCAGAAATGGCCGCGTTTTTTGATTCAATTCGGTCAAAACCAGCCTTTGGATTATGTCCAAGCTTGGAAAAGATCTTACGGATTTCCTCTAAGCATTCTTGATCATTAGCAAATTTATTATCCGTCACGCCCGAGATTTCGCAGTGGGTCGTTGCTCCACCTAGAGTTTCATTGTCTACATTTTCCCCAATCGCAGCTTTTACCAAATAGGAACCAGCCAAAAAAATGGAACCTGTCTTGTCTACGATAAGAGCCTCGTCGGACATAATCGGCAAATAAGCCCCACCTGCTACGCAGCTCCCCATTATTGCCGCGACCTGTACAATTCCCATCGAAGACATCTTTGCATTATTTCTGAATTGCCTGCCAAAGTGTTCCTTGTCTGGAAAAATCTCGTTTTGCATGGGTAGGAAAACACCTGCGCTATCGACCAAATAAATAATTGGAAGATGGTTTTCCATGGCGATTTCCTGAGCTCGGAGATTTTTTTTGGCTGTCATCGGAAACCAAGCTCCAGCTTTTACGGTGGCATCGTTAGCCACGATCACGCACATTCTTCCACTCACATATCCTATTCCCATAACCACCCCTGCTGATGGGCATCCGCCCTCTTCTTCATACATCCCATCTGCCGCGAAAGCTCCTACTTCCAAAAATTCTGATCCTGGATCAATCAAAAAATCTATTCTTTCTCTGGCAGTTAATTTTCCTTTGGCGTGTTCAGAATCGATTCGCTTTTTTCCTCCACCATGTTTTACAGTCTCGGCTTTTTTGTTGAGGTTCTGGATCAATCCCATCATTCCGGAAGTGTAATTTTCCATAAAGTTGGTCTAGTTATTTTGGGTTTGTTTGAGGTAAAAACTCGGTATTGAATTAGAAAGTTTACCCTTGAAGCTATAAAAAAAGCCCCATTTAAACCTAAACGGGGCCTGCAATTAGTTTATGCCATTGAAAATCAATTGGCTTCGATTTGCTCTTTGTAATCCTTAATGGATCGATAAATTGCAGAGGCCATGTATTCCTGACCTTGCTTAGTCATCAGGAACTTTTCCTCCTCAGAATTAGAAAGGAAGCCAAGTTCTACCAATACGCTTGGCATAGATGGAGTCCAAAGCACATAAAATGGACCATGCTTTACTCCACGGCTTTTTCTACCCACGCGATCTCTAAATTGAGTTTCAATTTGCTCTGCAAGTGATATACTATTTCCTATGTAAGCCTTCTGTGTTAAGTTAAAAAGCATATAGGATTCAGGAGAAGTCGGATCGAATCCTTCGTATTCCTCTTCGTAATTTTCTTCGAGAAGAATCACTGAGTTTTCCTTTTTAACGATATCAAAGTTTGCTTCGAAGTGTTTTGTACCCATTACAAAAGTCTCAGTTCCAAAAGCCGATTTATTCGGGGCTGAGTTGGAATGTATGGAAACAAAAAGATCTGCTTTATTCGTGTTTGCAATCTGAGGCCGTTGCTTTAGGGTCGGAAAACTATCGTCATCACGCGTATAAATCACCTCGACATCTGGCATATTTTCCTTGATATATTTACCGACCAAGAGGGTTACTGCTAGATTAATGTCTTTTTCTCGAGATTTTGAACCTAAATTCCCAGGATCACTTCCACCATGACCAGCATCCAAAACGATTTTTTTCATCCGAAATGCGGGCATCATCGTTTCATCTGGAATAAATCCACCAAACAAAAAGGGAATAGCAATAAGAAAACTTAAGAGAATTTTTTTGTTATTAAACCGTTCCATGAGGGCAATCGAATTAACTTTACGCGAAATTTCAACCAAATTAATCAAAGCGCAAGCCACAGTGTCGGGTTTTAGAATCCTTTTTTTATTGACCTTCCTTTTGGGCATTTTACCCATGACTGTCTTGGCACAGCGACCTACTAATCCCCCTCGGGAAAAAGTTCTCATTGCTCCTGACACCCTGACTCCTCCTCAAACGAGGCTTAGTCAATTGGATTCCAGCCTAACCAGACAAGACACTTTGGTTAGTTTGGATTCGGCAAAAATTATGCCCAGAAGCGATATCCAGACCGATATTCTTTATTTCGCTGAGGATAGTATCGTTACGGATTTTATCGAAAACAAAGTTTACCTCTATAAAAACGCTTGGTTTGAATATGGGGAGATGAGATTGGATGCGGACCGCATCGTGATTGACTGGAAAAATTCCGAACTCTATGCATCAGGCGTTACAGATAGTTTGGGAAATATTTCAGGTAACCCATTCTTCAAAGATCAAGGCACTACCTACGAAATCCGCAAAGAGATGCGGTACAATTTCAAAACCCAAAAAGCCATCATCAAAGATGTGGTCACAGAGCAACAGGACGGAATACTACGCGGGGAGACTATCAAAAAGACTGAGGATGGAAGTATATATCTGGACCATGGATACTATACGACGTGTAAATTAACTGATCCTCACTGGCATATTTCTTCCACTAAAATCAAATCCATCCAGGGAAAACAAGTCGTTTCAGGTCCATTCAATTTGTATTTCAATGGAATCCCTACGCCGCTTGGGTTGCCTTTTGGAATTATCCCTGATACCCCTGAAGAAAAGGCATCGGGAATTGTTTTTCCGAGCTATGGAAAAGAGCAAGTTCGAGGATTATACTTGCGCGACTTTGGGTACTATTTTGCCCTAAATGATTATATCCATTTACGATTTACCGGAGACATTTATTCCAAAGGAGGTTGGGGAGCAAAATCTCAGGCGGTATATACCAAAAGATATCGATTCAGTGGTGGTTTTAACCTCGATTTCCAAAAGTTCGTTAGCCCTGAAACGGAACTCAATCCGGTTAATTACAATACGTTTCGGGTACAATGGAGCCACAATCCGGTTTCAAGAGGAAGCAGTAGATTTTCAGCTTCAGTAAACGCAGGGTCTACGAGTTATTTCAACAACGTAATCAGCCAAAATAACTTTGCCAACAATATTACATCGGACCTGAATTCAAACATCTCCTATTCCAAGACTTTTACCGGAACTCCCTTCTCTATGTCTGCCAATTTCAGACATTCCCAAAGTGTGCAGACTGGAGAGGTACGATTGGACTTGCCGACCGTTTCCATGAACATGAACCGGCAGAATCCTTTCAAAAACGTGGAATTCGAACCTCTCAAGACCTTGAATATTGCATGGAACTTCAACATGCAAAACACGATCTCGAATAGAATTCAGCAGAATTTTGGGGTAAATAATCCCGAGGCGCCAAGTGGACCACAGACGATCCCATTCAACCTAGACAACTTTAGCCTCTTGCTGAGAAATGCCAATAATGGAGCGAGAAATACCATTCCTTTAAGCTCTAATTTCACCCTTTTCAAGTATTTCACAGGAACTGCCTCGATTAACTATACTGAACTTTGGTATCTCCAAAGGCTTAATTTCTATTACAATCCAGCTACTCAGCGGGTGGATCAGATCACTCAGGATGGCTTTAATCGGGTTGGATTTTACAACAGTTCCTTTTCCATGAATACCAACTTCTATGGATTCTATAATTTCAAAGGAAAAGGCAAGCTTCAGACTATCCGACATCATGCAGCTCCTACACTATCCTTTAATTTCAACCCGGATTTTTCAGACCCGGCTTTTGGGTACTATCAGGAAGTCCAGGTTGACGAAACAGGACGGACACAATATTTCTCCAGACATCAAGGGTATATTTTTGGGGGAGCACCATTGGGAGAATCTAGAGCGGTAAGTTTTGGTTTGAGAAATGTCTTGGAAGGAAAAATCAGAACAGAAAACGACAGCACAGAGGAAACCTCCAAAAAGATCCCAATCCTAGAATCCCTGAACTTGAACAGTGCTTACAATTTTGCGGCTGATTCCTTTAATCTTTCCCCTTTCCAGATTTCAGCGAGAACCAGCTTTTTTGAAAGAAAACTGTCTGTGAACGTCAATACCACCATTGACCCCTATTCTGTTTTGGAATTTCAGAATGAAAATCAGTCCTCATCTACCTTTCGTCGTGTCAATCAATTTGCTTGGAAAAATGGACAGGGAATCGGAGCCATTCGAAATGCTTCCTTGAATTTAAATGCTTCCCTGAATCCTAGAGGAGGCCAAGACCCAGGTGAAGTTCGAGATGAATTGACACAGGATTTCTTGCAAAGAGGAGGAGTTTTAGATGAATTTGCCAAGCAGGAAATCAACAGAATCGTTTCTGATCCTAGCCAATACATCGATTGGGACATTCCTTGGAATTTGACGATAGGCTACAATTTGTCCTACAATAAGCAAATCAATAACACCACTAACATCACTCAGGGTGTCAACCTGAGTGGGGATGTTTCTATCAGTGAAAAGTGGAAAATCAACTTCAATACGAGTTACGATTTTCAATCCCAGGAATTCGCCCAGACCATGATCGGAATTGCTAGGGATCTTCATTGCTGGCAGATGAATGTAAACTGGATTCCTTTCGGAAGATTTACTTCCTACAATATTGACATTCGTGTCAAGTCCAGCATTCTTCAGGATTTGAAGGTCTCTAGGAGAAGATCGTTTTTCGATCGTTAATCAGACTTTTGATCGACTGAGCGGCATGGTCATACACCTTGGGCCTCCCAAGCCACGGGAGAGTTCAGAACTTGGAATCTCCAAAACCTCCACCCCTGTATTCCTCAAAGCCCTGTTGGTGTGAATATTTCGGTTATAAGAAATCACCCTTCTCGGACCAATAGCAAAGACATTCGCTCCATCAAACCACTGTTCTCTTTGGGAATAATCCGGATTGCCGTCAGCAGTTGCTAACACTTCCAAGTGAGGAATTTCTCGTTCCAAAACCGTCAACAATGATTCTTTTAACACCTCTCTTTTGATCGTTACTTTATCCCCGTTTACTTCCTTTAAAGTATAAAGGGAAGTTTGCAAAACGGAATTTATTGCATCAGGATAGGTCAGCACCAGATTCTCATCCAAGACAGTAAAAACAGTATCCAAATGCATGTATTGGCGCTTTTTAGGCAAATGAACCTCGTACACCCGCTGTACCGTTCCCTCTGCCAATAAGGCTTTTGCTGCATGATAGATCGCTTTTTCGTCTGTTCTCTCAGAGTTCCCAATGGCAACAGCCTCATGGGAAAGGATGATCACATCGCCTCCTTCTATGCTTGGGGGATTGTCATGACCATTGATGGGATACATGGTTTTTACATGGTCTTTGAATTCAGGATGATTTTCAAAAATGGTCCTCAATAAATCTGCTTCTCGCTGCCTTCCTTCCATTTTCATGGAAGAGAAAATTATTCCCCCGGGGGTCAAAGCCATTGGATCACGTTGAAAATACAAATTAGGACAAGGTGGAATGGCAAATGCAAAGTCCATCAACTCTCCAGGATTCAAATTAGGCAGCTTTCGCTTGAGCTCATGAATCTTTAAACCAGCCGTTAGAATTCCTGCGCATTCAGCCGTGGAATATCTCTCCAAAATATCCTCAGCAATATGGGAAAGCCCAGATCTTTTGAGAGAATCCCGCATTAACTGAAGAAGAATATCTTGGTCATACAAAACCCGGATCAACAACTCTCTCAACTGATAAACCTGCGCTCCGGTGGATTCTTTAATCAGATTCGAAAAAGCATCATGCTCCTTCTGAAGAGCTTCTAAATAAGGTACATCTTCGAAAAGCAAGAACTCCTTGTTGTAAGGAGTCAGTCGGTCAATTTCCTTTCCAGGTCTGTGCATCAAAACAGCCTTAAGAGTCCCAAATTCAGAATTTATCCTCAGATTCATTATTTTTCATTTTTATAACAAAAAGAATATTTTTCTACTATTATCAAAATTTAAAGTCCTATTATTTAAATATTCATCAAAAATAAGATCAATCACTAAATGCTCTAAATTTTAAAAACCTGTAATAATTATAGAATCCATATCCAATTCAGTCTTGTAAGCGTTAGCATTGTCAAACAACTCACCCATGTCATTTTCGGAATTAAAATCCTCTTTTAGAATTCTTACCTTAGTAATTTCCTCCTTTTATTTCTTTGCCTGCCAATCTTCTGCCCAAATCAACAAACTCCTTGAAAAAGCGGGGCAATTATCCTCTACCCCTACCGGGGCTGAAATAAGTTCCGGACTGAAAGAAGCCTTAGAAAAAGGAACAGGAATCAGTGTGGATCGTCTTTCCTTGGAAAATGGATACTTGGGAAACTTGGATGTGAAAATCCTATTTCCAGAAGAGGCCAAACAAGCTGAGCGAACTTTAAGAAATTTGGGAATGGGTTCGCTTTGTGATCAGGTCATCACCAGTGTCAATCGAGCAGCTGAGGATGCAGCTATGCAAGCAAAGCCTATTTTCACTGCAGCTATCAAGCAGATGAGCTTCCAGGATGTCCAGAAAATTCTTTTGGGAGAACAAAACGCCGCAACTCAATACTTCCAAAAAACCACTTCAGACTCCTTAACCGTAAAATTTAAACCCGTTATCGAGAAAAGTTTGGAAAAGGTAAATGCTACAAAATACTGGGATGATTTGGTGACCCAATACAATAAAGTTCCAATGGTGAAAAAGATGAATCCGGACCTGACGACCTATGTGACTCAAAAAGCTATCGATGGATTATTTGTTGAAATCGCCAAAGAAGAATTGAAAATCAGAAATCAATTGGGAGCGAGAACTTCCCCTTTGCTTCAAAAGGTCTTTGGTTATGCAGAGAGTCAGAAAAAATAAAAACACGGAATAAACTCCGAATTTTCGCCTTTTCCTGAATCAATTCTCCCATCTATGAACATATTTTTCGACCAGCCATTTATCATTTTCTTTAACTAGGAGATGGATACCACCTCCACCAAAATAACCGTAGTATTCATCATGTTGAAGAATGAAAGCTGAAGAATCCTGATTAAAAATTGGCTTATAAAATATATAACAACGACCTGGCCATGACTTTTCAAATTTTCTCAACTTCAAATCGCTGTTAACTAGCTGAGTTGGACTTCTATTTTCATTTAGATAAATCAGCTGATCTCGAACAAACACTTTTGTGATTGAATCTTTCGGGAAATATTCAGAGTCAACCCATTCAATAATATCCTCTTCATTTATGGCAAATGGACTTGGAGGAGGAAATAAAAGGCTATCTTCAGAATACTCTCTGGTGTAATAATCGATTGTTTTTAACTGGTTAACAATTGGAACATCTCGATCTATATTTCCATTTTCTAACATATAACTTAGAACTCTTCCAATATCGAAACCATCAGGATTTTCTCCAGCCAGATTGTTTGATTTGCAGCCAAGTAATAATAAAATTAAAGCAATAACTACCAACTTCATTAACCAAAAGATAAAATAAAAAAAACCTGAATTCTCATTCAGGGTATTACTTTTTTAATCTTTATCCATTTAAATAAGGTCTACTAGCAATGTATCGCCTTCTTTCTTCACGGAAAGCACTCCCTTTTGAGTCAAGCCTTTCATGGATACGTCCCATTTTTTTCCACTCAAACCTGCTTGAGATTTGATATCCGCCAAAGCAGCCGGATGATTTTTAGACACTAGGTAGAAAATGATTTTTTCTTCCTCAGTCATTTCCACCTGCTTTTTCTCCGGTCTCATCTGAGGGAAGAAGAGCACCTCCTGAATAGTAGAATTGTCGGTCAAAAGCATAGTCAGACGATCAATTCCAATTCCTAATCCAGAAGTTGGAGGCATGCCATATTCCAAAGCACGGAGGAAATCCTCATCCATAGCCATGGCTTCATCGTCTCCCCTTGCTGCCAATTTCAACTGATCCTCAAATCGCTCTCGCTGATCGATTGGGTCATTCAACTCAGAATAAGCATTGGCGATTTCTTTTCCATTCACAAAAAGTTCAAAACGCTCTACCAAACCTGGCTTGCTTCTGTGCTTTTTCGCTAAAGGAGTCATTTCGATAGGATAATCCGTGATATAGGTAGGCTGGATCAGGTTTGCCTCGACTTTTTCTCCAAAAATCTCATCAATCAATTTGCCTTTTCCCATGGAAGGATCTACCTCGATTCCTATTTCAGCACAAACCTTTCTCAAACCTTCCTCATCCATTTCACTGACATCCACTCCTGCATATTCCTTGATAGAATCATACATGGTCAAGCGTCTGTATGGCCCAGCGAAGTCGATCTGCTTATCTCCAACTTTCACTTTAGCATCTCCATGGATAGATAGCGTCACTTTTTCCAAAAGCTCCTCCACCATTTCCATCATCCAGATGTAGTCTTTGTAGGCCACATAGATTTCCATGGAGGTAAACTCAGGATTATGGGTCCGGTCCATTCCTTCATTTCGGAACATTTTCCCAAACTCATACACCCCGTCAAAACCACCTACGATCAATCTTTTCAGATACAATTCATTCGCAATTCTTAAGAAAAGCGGCATATCCAAAGTATTGTGATGAGTCTGGAATGGACGTGCAGCGGCACCTCCATGAACTGCCTGAAGAATAGGCGTCTCCACTTCTAACCATCCATGATCGTCGAAATAGCGACGCATGTTGGAGATAATTTTGGAACGGGTAATGAAGGTCTGCTTGACCTCTGGATTTACCGTAAGATCCACATAGCGTTGACGATACCGCTGTTCAGGGTCAGTGAATCCGTCATAAGTATTTCCTTCCTCATCTCTCTTTACAATAGGAAGAGGCTTTACAGACTTAGAAAGGATCTTCAAGTCAGTCACGTGAAGGGATATTTCTCCAGTTTGGGTGGTGAAAATATATCCTTTCACCCCTACGAAATCACCAATTCCCAAAAGCTTTTTGAAAACTGAATTGTAAAAAGTCTTGTCCTCACCAGGGCAGATATCGTCTCTTCTGACATAAATCTGCAAACGACCCGTTGAGTCTTGAATTTCAGCAAATGAAGCAGAACCCATGATTCGGCGGCTCATCAAACGCCCAGCGATAGAAATATCCTTGTAGTCAGTTTTTCTGTTTTCGTAGTTTCTATGGATATCCTCCGCAGTGACATTGATAGGGAAAGATTCTGCTGGATAGGGATTAATTCCCAAAGCCATCAGCTCTTCTCTGTCTTTTCTTCGCTCGAGTTCCTGTTCGCTCAAAAGTTGCATTATGTTGATTAATTATTGTCCGATGTTTGATGACCGATTTCCGTTGTTTTAAAACACCGCAAATTAGGCCATCAATCTTGTTTCTATTTATTACTTACTATTTACTAATCTAGCCTTTGACTTCACTCGGCCCATACGCAAAACCACTGCCTACTGATCACTGCTTACTGCTCTTCCTTCGCTTCATTTCCCTTTTCACGAGTTCAAATTCCCTACTGCTTTGTCCTGCAATTGAGGTGTTTTCAGCAGCTCTTCGGGTTAAGTAAGGCATTACTTTTTCAACCGGTCCGTAGGGAACATACTTTACCACATGGTATCCGGCCTTAGCCAAATTGAAGGAAATATTATCACTCATTCCATAGAGTTGGGAGAAGTAAATCAATTCAGATTTTGGCTCTATCCCATGAATATTCATCTGCTCAGTAAGCTTCAGGGCACTTTTTTCATTGTGGGTCGCGCAGACTAAATGGATTCTGTTTTCCACACAATAATGAATCGCTTCATTGTAATCTTGATCAGTGGCCTCTTTATTGGTTTGGATAGGATCCAAATATCCCAATTCCTCGGCACGCTCTCTTTCCTTCTCCATATAGGCGCCCCTCACAGGTTTTGCTCCTAGCAAATACCCTTTTTCCAAGGCCTCTTGGTGAGCCTTTTTCAATCTCTCCAAAGAATCATGTCTGTACATTTGGTAAGTATTGTACACCACACATCTTTCTCGGTTGTATTTTTCCATGGCCTCGTAGGCCAGGTCATCTATCACGCTCTGAAACCAGCTTTCTTCGGCATCCACCAAGATCTTGAGACCAAGGTCATGAGCAGCTTTACAAAGCTTATCCACTCTTGACTTCAGTTTTCCAAAAGCAATTTCTTCATCCTTGGTCAATTTCTCATTGGCCTGAATCTTTTCCATGATATGGAAATCCCCTAACCCTGTAACTTTGAAAACCCCAAAAGGCATATAGGTTGTCTTTGCAGACTCAACCATGGTTTGATAGATTTCCTCACAAGTTTGATCAAAGGATTCCTCATCCCCTTTTCCTTCCACCGATAAATCCAAAATGGAACTCACCCCGAAATCAGCCAAATGCTTGCAAGCATAAATACTTTCCGCGATGGTTTCACCTCCACAGAAATGACCAAACATGGTTTTTTTCATGATTCCTTTGACAGGCAGCTTCAATTTGAAAGCAAGATTGGCCAAGCCAATTCCCAGGTCAGAAATCAGGTTATTATTCAGGGTCGCGAAAATCAAGTACATTTTCCTCAGTTCCGCATCACTTTTGGAAGCAAAGGCCACTTCAAGATTCTCGAAAGAAATAGTGGGTTTGACCGTCATAGGGCTATTTTAAGGCTGCAAAGATATCAAAAAAACAGCTTGATTCGGGAGATTGTTCTGAGAAATGGCAAATCGCCTCAAAGTTTCAAAAAAGAAAAAACTCAAGGTTAAAAACTTCCATTCTCTTTATTTCTTCCAAAAACAATCTATACCAAATTAATATGGCTGAAAAAATTTTATCAAAATTTTATAATAAATAATGATTTAAAATCAGAACATAATTCTGTTAAGAATTGATTTTTTATGAATTTTGCCGAAAAATCAACAAAACACACTCCTAATTAAGGAATGATTAAAAAAATGAAGAAAATTTATTTTTGTTTTTAAACTCGAGTCCTTTACATTTGGAACATGTTAATCACAGCAGCGATCTATTTTACCTTCTTTTACTTTTACTTTCGAAGCCAAAGTCGAATCGGAGCTGTGTATTGTCTAGCCAAAAACTAAAAAGAACATAAAAACACAAAAGCCCGATTCGAAAGAGTCGGGCTTTTTTCATTTAAATGCTCAGTCGTATGAAGCCACACAAACAAATCAAAGATTGGGGACTTGGTCTCACCACCCCTCTAATTATCGCAGGACCTTGCTCTGCAGAAACACCGGAACAAATCGAGCAGATTTGCAAAGAGATGAAAGAGGAAAATATGATTCCTCAACTTTTCAGAGCTGGAATTTGGAAGCCAAGAACTAGACCAGGATCATTTGAGGGTGTTGGAGAAGAAGGCTTGAAATGGATGGAAATTGTCCGTCATAATTTGAATATCCCGATTACTACTGAAGTGGGTAATGCTGCTCACGTAGAATTAGCCCTAAAACATAAAGTAGATGTACTTTGGATTGGGGCCAGAACTACCGTCAATCCTTTTGCGGTGCAAGAAATTGCAGAAGCACTAAGAGGTGTAGATATTCCCGTCATGATCAAAAACCCGATGAATCCAGACTTAGAGCTTTGGGTTGGGGCATTGGAAAGAATGTACGCAGTCGGAATTGACAAGCTTGCTGCTATTCATAGAGGCTTCTCAGACGCATACGACAAGCGATTCAGAAATAAACCAAACTGGTCTATGCCGATCCACCTAAAGCGGGTGTGGACAGGAATGGAAGTGATCAATGACCCTTCCCACATCGTAGGCCGAAGAGATGGCTTGCAGGAAGTGGCTCAGAGAGCTATGAATTTCGGATTGGATGGCTTGATGATCGAGACTCACCATGATCCAGATAAGGCTTGGTCTGATGCGAAGCAGCAAATTACTCCTCAGCGCCTGAAGGAAATGATTGATTCCATTGATTTCAAAGAACCTTTGGAAACAATGGGACCAGACGAAAAACTTCAGGATTTAAGACGTGCCGTGGATCACTTAGATGACCAATTGTTGGATATTCTTCAGGAAAGATTTGCAGTAATTGACCAAATAGGTGCTCATAAACGAGAGCATCACCTCACTGTTTTTCAATCCAATAGATGGAAGGAAGTGATGGAAAGCAGAACTCAAAAGGGCGTTGCCAAGCATCTGAGTGAAAAATTCATGAAGGAATTGCTTTATTGCATCCATGAAGAATCTGTAAAAAGACAGGAAAAACAGCTTCGAGAAGCAGAGCCAATCAAAAAATAATTTGAAGATCAATCCGGAAAGCTGTCTTATTTAGGGCAGCTTTCCATTCTTTTGTAGTCTTACTTAAAAACCAATTTCTTGGAAACCGTAATTTTCGCATCGGAAGCCCAAAAATCTCTTTTGGAGGTGCTCAATCAGCTGACTTTTTCCAGGCTGGTAATTCTCACAGATAGCAATACCCAATTGCATTGCCTTCCTTTAATTCAGGCGATTTTACCATCTGATGCATTATTTATTACTGTCCCGGCAGGGGAAATCAATAAAAATCTTGAGACTTGTTCTTCGATTTGGTCTCGGATGACCGAGGCAGCATTGGATAGAAAAGCTTTGATGGTAAACTTGGGAGGGGGAGTAATCGGAGACATGGGAGGTTTTTGCGCGAGTATTTACAAAAGGGGAATTCGGTTTATCAATATGCCCACTACCCTACTTTCACAGGTTGATGCAAGTGTTGGTGGAAAATTGGGGGTTGATTTCCAAGGATTGAAAAATCATCTCGGGGTTTTCAATGAACCTGAAACTGTCTTGATTGCTCCTGAATTTCTAAAAACCTTACCTATCCAAGAGCTTCGCTCAGGCTATGCGGAAATACTCAAGCATGGGCTGATTCAGGACGCCAAGTATTTTACTTCTCTCCAATCTGAAAATTGGGAAAATCAAGACTGGGAAAGCCTGATCAAGCATTCAGTCCAAATCAAGAAAAATGTAGTGGAGCAAGACCCAAAAGAGCAGGGTTTAAGAAAAATCCTAAACTTTGGTCATACCATTGGGCATGCTTTTGAATCCCATTTTCTTGATTCAGCAAATCATCTGTTGCATGGGGAAGCCATTGCTTTGGGTATGATTTGCGAAGGATATCTTTCCATCAAAAAGACCGGCTTGAGTCAATCCGAATTCCAAGAAATGACTCAAAAACTCCTTGATATCTACGGGAAGGTTAATTTCAACGAAACCGACCTAGATCCAATTTTGGACCTTTGCCTTCAGGACAAAAAGAATGAAGGTTCCACCCTGATGTTTTCCCTTCTTGAAAAGATTGGCTCCTGCACCTTCAATATTCCTGTTAATCGGGACGAAATCCGGGAAGCTATTCTTTTTTACCAAAAACTCTAATTGATTAACGACTTGAACCTATCGACCATGCAAACGCTTCGCCTTCCTCAAAAAAGCGAGTTTGATTCCATAAGAATACCCCTGCCCTCTTCCAAAAGCGAGTCCAATCGTGCCTTGGTCATCGATGCCCTGACTGAAGGAAAAAATGAGATCAGCAACCTTGCCGAAGCTCGAGACACGCAGACTATGATCAGGCTTTTGGAGAAAAACCCTCCGGTTTTTGATGTTTTGGACGCGGGAACCACGATGCGTTTTTTGACGGCCTATGTGACTGTCACTAATCAAAAGAAAGTCATGACCGGCACAGCAAGGATGTGCGAAAGACCGATTGGGATTTTGGTTGATGCTCTTCGATCTATAGGTGCTGAAATTCATTATCTGAACAAAGAGGGTTATCCGCCTTTGGCAATTCATGGCCTACCTCAACAAACTTCCGGAAAAGTAAAAATCCGAGGGGATGTTTCCAGCCAATACATTTCAGCTATGTTGATGATTGCTCCAGTTCTTCCTTTGGGATTGGAAATTGAATTGGAAGGAAAGGTTGGCAGCCAGACCTACATTGAAATGACTTTGGAGTTGATGGCTCAATTTGGCATTGAATACACCTGGAAAAACAATAATATCCACGTTCCTCATCAAAGTTATCAGCCCACTCAATTTGCTGTAGAAAGCGATTGGTCTGGAGCCAGTTATTGGTTTAGCTTGCTGGCTTGTGCGGATTCAGGGGAGTTGTTTCTGGAAGGTTTAAAAGAAAACAGCCTTCAGGGAGACTCAGCGATTGTGGACATCATGGACTTATTGGGAGTAAAATCCACTTTCAAAAAGGGAGGAGTTCTTCTGCAAAAACAGGAGGTAAAAGGGCTAAAAAAATGGGATTTTACCCATTGCCCAGACCTGGCACAAACTGTAGCAGTAACCTGTGCAATTCTTGGACAAAATGCAACCTTCATTGGACTGGAAAGTCTTAGAATTAAGGAAACCGATAGAATTTATGCCCTTCAACAGGAATTGGCCAAGTTTAATGCGGAGCTTAGAGAAATCGAACCTGAAGTTTTTCAGGTAATTCCATCTGTTACTATGCCGAATTCGGTACAAATTCACACCTATGAAGATCACCGGATGGCCATGGCCTTTATGCCACTTTTAACCAAAACTGAAGTGATTATTGAAGACCCTGAAGTGGTTAACAAATCCTATCCTAGCTTTTGGAAGCATTGCGGAATTGCAGGAATAAACTCTGAAATCCAGGAAACGCTATGAGCCTCAAGATTGCCATACAGGGAGTTCCCGGCTCATTTCACCATCAAGTAGCTTTAAAAAATTTTGGAGAAACCAGTACCATTCTGGCTTTCAATACTTTTGAACCTGTAGCCAAATCAGTAGCCAATGGGGAAGCGGATTTTGGAGTAATGGCTATAGAAAACTCCATTGCCGGAGCCATTTTACCCAACTATGATTTGATTGATCGCTATGGACTTTTTATTCGGGATGAATATTACCTTCCCATTGCCCATCAATTGATGGCTTTACCCGGCCAAAAAATCCAAGAAATAACTGAGGTAAGATCCCACCCAATGGCCCTGCTTCAATGCAAGACCTTTTTAGCAAATTATCCTCACATCCAACAATTCGATGATGTCGATACAGCCTCTGTGGCTAAAAGAATTGCTGAGGAAAACTTAAAAGGAACTGCAGCAATTGCCAGTGAAATTGCGGCAGAAATCTATGGATTGGAGATTCTTGCAAAAGACATCCAAACTGTCAAGGATAATTTTACCAGATTTATCATCCTTCAAAAAGAGAACATTCAAACCAAAATCCTCCCAAATAAAGCCTCTTTCAAAATTACCATTCGAAATGAAGCAGGAGGTTTGGCCAAATTGCTGACTCTCCTGGCGGAGAAGAAACTGAATCTTAGTAAAATTCAGTCCATACCAGTAATTGAAAAACCTTGGGAATATGCGTTTTTCATAGATGCAGAATTCCAGGATTACAACCTATTTAGAGAAGCCATGCATTTGGTAACCAAGGACTTTGGTGAGTTAAAAATTTTCGGAGAATATAGAAGCAGAAAAGGATGAAAGGATTTGCGAATAGAATCAATTCGGTAGAGGAATATTATTTTTCTGCAAAGCTCCGGGAAGTCAATCAAATGATGGCTGAAGGAAAACCGGTAATCAATTTAGGAATAGGTTCTCCCGACCTTGCTCCAGACAGAGCTGTTATCGATGCATTAAAAAACACCGCTGAAAACCCAAAAGCCCATGGATACCAGAGCTATCAAGGAATCCCTGAATTGAGGGTTGCCATGGCTGAGTTTTACAGCCGGGAATATGGAGTCTCTCTCAATCCCCAAAATGAAATTCTTCCTCTGATCGGTTCAAAGGAAGGAATTTTACATATCAGCATGGCATTCCTGAATCCAGGAGATCAGGTTTTGATCCCAAACCCAGGCTATCCTACCTATTCCTCCGTCACCAAACTCCTAGAAGCGGAACCTGTTTTTTATCATTTGGATCTTGAGAAAAAAGGAAGACCCAACTTCGAGGAATTGGAAACCTGGGATTTATCCAAGGTAAAACTGATGTGGATTAATTACCCCCACATGCCTACAGGTGCCTCTGGATCAACCCAAATTTTGAAAGAACTCATTGACTTTGCCAAAAGACACCAAATCATTTTGGTGAATGACAACCCTTACAGCCATATCCTGAACCCGGAACCTTTAAGCATTTTTAAAGTCGAAGGAGGAAAGGATGTAGCCCTAGAATTAAATTCCCTAAGTAAAACTTTCAACATGCCTGGCTGGAGGATCGGCATGCTATGCGGTCGCGCAGATTGGGTAGAAGCTGTGCTTAAAATAAAATCCAATATGGATTCGGGCATGTTTCTCGGCCTACAAAAAGGAGCGATAGCTGCGTTGAATCTGGGAAAAAGCTGGTTTAAGGATCAAAACCAAGAGTACAGCAATCGAAGAAATCTGATTTGGAAACTGGCTGATCAATTGAATTTATCCTATGATAAAAATTCAACAGGGCTTTTTGTCTGGTGCAAAACTCCTGAGGGGAAATCGCCTGAAGAGCTGGTCGATTGGCTTTTGTACGAAAAAAACATCTTCATCACTCCGGGTAAAATCTTCGGTAGCGAAGGAAATCAGTATGTTCGATTTTCCCTTTGCATGCCTGAATTCAAAATTCTCGAAGCAATCAATAGAATCAAATCCTAATTAACCTATGAAAAAAATTCATATCGTCGGGCTAGGACTTTTGGGAGGCTCATTTGGCTTGGGCGCAAGACAAAAGTTTCCAGAAATAAGCATCTCAGGGCACGACTCTAATCCTCAAAATCTAAAAGATGCCTTGACTCTTGGAATCATCACCGAGGCAAAAGAAAATCCCGATCCAGATACCGATTTGGTGATTTTGGCAACTCCAGCAGATACATTAGGAGAATTGTTGGTGAAAACTTTGGATCAGGTGGGCGAAAAAACCTTGGTTTTTGATTTGGGTTCAACCAAAGCAAAGCTTTGTGCCTTGATGGCAAATCATCCCAAAAGAAAACAGTACTTGGCTGGTCACCCAATAGCAGGAACGGAGTATTCTGGTCCTAAAGCTGCCTTTGCAGAATTGCTGGATAGAAAAGTGATGATCATCTGCGAATTGGAAAAAACTGACCTCCATTTGAAGGAAAAGGCTTACCAACTTTTTGATGCCCTGAATCTGAAACTCAGATTTATGGACCCTGAGGAGCATGATCGTCATTTGGCTTTTGTATCGCATTTATCCCATATTTCTTCATTTATGTTGGGAGAGACTGTTTTACAAAAGATGGCTGATGAGAAAAATATCTTTGACATGGCTGGATCTGGCTTCGCGTCCACTGTGCGACTTGCAAAATCCAGCCCTGCTATGTGGGCTCCGATTTTCACTGAAAACAAAGAAAATATCCTTAGCGCCTTGGATGGATACATCTCCAATCTGAGCAATTTCAGAGATAAAATTGCCAAGGAAGATAGCGAAGGAATGTATCAGGAAATGGCCGAAATCAATAAAATCCGGGATATTCTGGATTTGGGAAAATAAGAAAAACAAAAGCCATGATAAAGTTCATGGCTTTTGTTTTATATATGAGGATTTATAAAGCTTGAATAAAATCAAAACCAGGTTTAAAAGATTAAACCTACAGAATAGTTAACTTGTATTATCCGCTTAATTCACTTCAATGAGAAAATTATCTATCCTATTTCTAATATTCTTTGGGTTTGATTGTTTGGCTCAAGAATCCTGGACTGTCATTCAACCTAAAACAGAAGCCACTCCCCGGCATGAAAATTCCTTTGTGGCTTGCGATGGAAAATTGTATTCCTTAGGGGGAAGAGGTCAAAGACCTGTAGAAGAATATGATCCTGCCATGAATACTTGGGCCAAGGTATCAGACGCACCGATGGAAATTCATCATTTTCAGGCTATCTCCTACCAAAACGAAATCTGGGTGGTGGGAGCTTTGACTGGAGGCTATCCTCATGAGACCCCAATTCCCAACATCCTCATATTCAATCCAAAGACAAAAACTTGGAGAGATGGTCCCAAGCTTCCAGAAAACCGGGTTCGTGGTTCGGCAGGAGTTTTTGTGAAAAATGATAAAATCTACATGGTTTGCGGAATTCAGGATGGACACTGGGACGGTTTTGTGTCTTGGTTTGATGAATTGGATCCGAAGACCGGAAAATGGAAAGCTTTGCCAGATGCCCCCAGAGCAAGAGATCATGTGAGTGCAGCACTTGTGGAAGGCAATCTATATCTGGCCGGCGGCCGAACTTCAAATGCCAAAAACAACCGGGTAATTGACACCACTATCAAGGAGGTCGACTTATTTGATTTTGAAAAAGGAAGCTGGGAAACGCTATCAACCCAACTTCCCACGGAAAGAGCAGGAAATTCCAATTTGGGAATCGGGAGATTTTTGGTGGTGATGAATGGTGAAAGTGGCAACCAAGTACCCGCCCATGCAGAGGTGGAAGTTTTGGATACCAAAAATTTAACCTGGACTAAACTACCCAATTTAAACCAAGGTAGACACGGAACTGGAAATGCGTTTTTGGACGGAAAAATATACGTTCAGGCAGGCTCTGCCAATCGTGGAGGAGGGCCAGAAGTCAGTTCCATGGAAGTCATAGAATGGAAGTTGAAATAAAATCAATTCTTAATTTCTCTAAAATTCAGTTGCGGAATCTATCAATGGTTCGTCTTTTGACTGAAAACATAACCTACTAAATACAGAAGCCATGAAAAGAATTTTGATTTTACTAATAACCTTCGGGATAGCGAATGTGCTTGTTGCTCAGCAGGTCCAGCAGGTTCCCCTTATAGAAGTTGAAGGCTATGCAGAAAGGAAATTAGCTCCTGATGAGGCAGTCTATCTGATCAATTTGGAGGAAAAGGCATTACAGGTAAATGGTGCAGTAAACGCTCTGAATAAAAAAACTCAGACCTTGGCAGATGCCCTAAAAAAGGCCAGAATTAAAGACTACAAGTTGATCGCCGACAATTATTCTGTAGATATCAACAGAATTTATAGAAGTGGAACCGCAAAGGACAGTGGTTTTGTAGCCAGACAAACTCTTCGAATCGTTACTACTCCAACCAACGAAGACCTTCAAAAAATTGCTGATGCCATTCAGGGTATTGGGGACATGAGTTATAATCTTCACTTCGGAGTTTCCGAGGAAACCAGAAAATCTCTAGAAAACACATTACTGACTGAAGCCTTGAAAAATGCAGAAGCGAAAGCCCGATTGATCGGAACCACCTTAGCTCTTAGCAATTTAAAAGTATTTTATGTCGGAATGGACCAAAGCTACATTCCTCAACCCAAGTATATGATGAATGCAAGGCCAATGTTGGCTGAAGCGGCCGATATGCTAGTTCAACCCGATGATCAGACGATAAGTCGAAGGGTTTACATTAAATATACTTATTAATCAAAGGCCGCTTTTGCGGCTTTTTTTATGGGCTTACTCACCATTTGGTAGAATAAACTTTGCCACTGGATTGGCTTTTCCCTATTTTCCCAAAAAACTTCACCCATGAAAAAGTTGCTTTTTCTTCCCTTGCTGATCCTATCCTTGATTGTCGAAGCCCAAACTTTGGAAAAATCGAAACTGGAAAGTATGACTGAATCAAGCTGGCAAAACGGCCTTCAATTGCTTCAGGAAATTGTATCCATGCCAAATGACGCCTACTACCCAGAGCAGATCGCTGTAAATATCAAATGGTGCGAAGATCAATTTGCAAAAAGAGGATGGACTTCCGAACGCTTGGAAACAGGTGGAATTCCCCTTCTTTTGGCTGAAAAGAAACAAGCTGGAGCCAAAAAAACAGCTCTATTTTACTTTCATATTGATGGTCAAGCAGTAGATCGAAGTAAATGGTTTCAGAAAGATCCCTACGAACCCGTCCTAAAAGCCCAAAAATCAGATGGATCCTGGGAGGAACTTCCCATCCAAAAACTTCAAAAGGAATACGATGCAGAATGGAGAATTTTTGGGAGATCTACCTCAGATGATAAAGGTCCCTTTGCCATGTTTCTTACTGGCTGGGACGCCCTAACTCAAGCAGGGATGAATCCTGATTACTCCATTAAAATCATTCTTGATTTTGAAGAAGAACAAGGATCACCTAATCTACCGGGTGCTGTGACTCAATACAAAGAAAAGCTTGCATCAGATCTTATGCTGATCATGGATGGTCCAAGACATACCTCCAACCTTCCTACGCTTAGCTATGGAGCTCGTGGAATTTCGGAGTTATTCTTGACTACTTATGGTCCGAAGCTTCCACAGCACAGCGGGCATTATGGAAATTATGCGCCTAACCCAGCCTTGATGATGAGTCAGTTATTGGCTTCAATGAAGGATGAAAATGGTGTGGTAGTAATTCCCGGATTTTATGATGGAATCAATCTTTCCTCCCAGGAAAAAGAAATTTTGTCGGCAGTTCCAGATGATGAGGTAGCTATTAAAAAAAGACTTGGATTAGGAAGAACAGATCAGGTAGGCCAAACCTATCAGGAAAGTATTCAATATCCTTCATTAAATATTCGAGGAATGCGCTCTGCTTGGGTTGGTCCTGAAGCCAGAACTATTGTGCCAGACGTGGCTGTAGCAGAATTGGATATGCGATTGGTACCAGAATCCGACCCCAACCGGCTTTTTGGATTGATCAAAGAACACATTAAAAAGCAAGGTTTCCATATCGTAGAAAATGATCCAACCGATGAGGAAAGAATGAAGTATCCTAAAATTGTCAAAGTGAAAACTTCCATTTCCTATCAAGCCTTTAGAACTCCCATGGATTCTCCAACAGGGGCTTGGCTGAGAAAGGCAATGAGCAGAGCTTTTGGGGAAGAGCCGGTACAAATCCGAATTTCTGGGGGCTCTATTCCAATTTCTCCATTTGTGGACGCCTTGGGAATTCCTGCTGTTACGATCCCTACCGTTAACGCAGATAATAACCAACATAGCCCGAATGAGAATCTCCGCTTGGGTAACTATAAGGAAGGAATCCTTACCATCCTAAGTGTCCTCACAGAACCCATGTACTAAAATCTAATCGAAATCCTCCCGGTTTTGGGAATACAGTACCAGCCGGAGGGTTTCGTAGTCATACTTCCCTTCAAAAAACTCAAAGTAGGCCTTCATGGAGGTCAGTCTTTTTTCAACTCCAGTTATTTCCGAAATGATTTCCTGATCGACCAAATTCTCCAAAGGGATTTTCCCGATTTTGACCCCAAAGGCAAGGTGGCGCATAATAGTACCAACAGTATATCCCCTCTCTTGGGCAATTTTTTCAGGTGACTTTCCTTCGGAAAAAAGCCTAATGCTATGCTCTTTCGTATCCTCCTTTTTCTCCTTACCCGTCTTTCCTTTAGTCTTCCTTTTCCCAGTTTTCTTGCCAGACCCTTCTCCTAAAGGAATTTCCTTTTCAATAGTCCTCAGCAATTCCTTCCGCATGACTTCCATGACTCGGTCAATTTCGTCAAGTTTGGTTACCGGCTTATTCAAGAGGATACTTTCTATCAATTTCCCGCTTTTGGCGATTGAGGCATATTTTCTAAAAAGTTCAAGCTCCAATTCTTCCAATCCATTGTAGTAAGATTTTATTCTTGAAAAATTCTCCACTTTTCGCTGGTGCCTTAGCAAGATCTCAATGGTCCTTTCAAGTAAGTCCAAGTAGTACCTCGTTCCTTTTTCCACCCGATCGAAAAGCCTTTCCTTATTTTTAGAATGAATCAAAGCCCTTAATTGCACACGGAATTTTTCGGAATTTTCCACTTCGGACTGGAAAATTTGATAGAGTTTCGGGAGGTCTTTTCGAATTTCTTCATCCTCAAACTCAAAGCTGCTTTCATGTTCCTTTGCAAATTGGGTGAGCGATTGAGTCAAGGAATCAAACTCAAAAGTAGCTTCAACCAATTGGAGCAAGTAGTCGTTTTGAGCCTGAATCAAATCCCCAGTAAGATTCTGAACCTTACCTTTTGAAGAAGTATAGTCCACAACTTTAGGATCAGAATAGAGCACATCTTCTCGGATTTTTGTCCGAAGAACTAATCCATCTAAAGATCTAAGTCGGCTCAAGGCAACATAAACCTGACCCGGAGCAAAGGCCTGACCTACATCTACTATAGCTCGATCGAATGTTAATCCCTGACTTTTATGAACGGTCACTGCCCAAGCTAGCTTGATTGGATATTGAGAAAATGTCCCGATTACCTCTTCCTCCAGTTCCTTTGATTCAGGATTGATGGTGTACTTTTTATTTTCCCAGACTTCTTTTTTAAGGTAATATTCTTCTAAGGAATCATCCATTTTTACCTTAATCTGGTCAGACTCCAATTCTATGACCGTAGCTAATTTGCCATTGAAATAGGAAGAAAGACCAGAGGTGTCATTTTTTATAAACATGATCCTGGCCCCAACTTTCAGCTCAATGGATTCTGGAAGCGGATAAAGAGATTCTGGGAATTCCCTCTCAATCTCTGCATCATAAAAGAAAGATTTCGAGTCAAGGCTTCTTAGCTCTCTTAGGTTCAGTTCATCTGCCTTGTAATTATGCGTAGTAAGGGTAATACAAGGCGGCAACCGTTCAATTTCGTCTAAGGTTTTGTAGTATGAATTTAAAATCCGAATGTCTTCAGCACTTGGCTTGTTGTCCCTCAGGTTGTTAAGAATTCGAATAAAAGTCTCATCCTGCTGTCTGAAAATCTTATCAAGCTCGAGATAAATCAAACCCGAATTCTGCAAAGCTTTGGCCTCAAAGAAATGCATGGAGGAATAAAACCTACTTAAGACTCCCCATTCCTCATCCTTTACTACGGGAGGAAGTTGATACAAATCCCCTATAAACAATACCTGAACCCCTCCAAAAGGCACCTTGTAATTCCTTTTTGCGCTTCGCATCCGGTAATCAATGGCATCTAAAATATCCGCCCGAAGCATGCTCACTTCGTCAATTACCATCAAGTCAATGGATTTTAAGACACTTCTGCGGTGTTGATTTAGAGGATGCCTTCTGGCCAAAGTCTGCTGAGTGAAAAATCCATGGCGATCGGTATAATTACCTTCAGCGTCTCTTACGGGAAGAAAAGTACCGAAAGGAAGCAAAAATTGCGAATGGATAGTAACTCCTTTTGCATTCAATGCCGCAATTCCTGTAGGAGCTAAAACAACAAACTTCTTGTGAGTTCGACGTGCCAACTCCCTGAGGAAAGTTGTTTTTCCTGTCCCAGCTTTCCCTGTTAAAAAAATCGGTACTCCTGTTGTGTTGACAAACAGGGCTGCCAACTCCAATTTGTCGGTTGAAAAATTATCCATTGTTCGAATTTAATTTTTTAAGCTCATTCTCGGAATTAGAAAGTAAAAAATCCATTTTTGAAACGCCTTTTTATCTACCAAACTATGTATATCCATCCACTTAATTCCTGGGAAAACGAATCTGAAATCGTTGATTTTATTCAGAAGAATGCCTTTGCTACGCTGATTTCTCAGGTCGATGGAAAACCTTGGGCTACACATTTACCTTTCTTTCTGGATAAAAATTCGGATGGGGAAGCAATATTGCATGGACATTTAGCCAAAGCCAATCCCCAATGGAAATCATTCGAAGACCAAGAAGAAGTCTTGGTGATTTTTCAAGGTCCCCATGCCTACATTTCCTCCTCTTGGTATAATCATGAAAATGTCCCGACTTGGAATTATCTGGCAGTTCATATTTATGGAAAAATCAGAATCATTGAGGGTGAGGAATTGATGCATCATCTTAAAACTCTGGTAGACAACTATGAAGAAGGAAGACCAAATCGAGTGCGGGTAGAAACCATGTCTCCAAGCTATGTAGCCGGGCAGGTTAAGGCTTTGGTTGGAATAGAAATAAAAATCGAGGAGGTAAAAGCAAGCGCTAAACTATCTCAAAACCGGGATGAGGTTAATTACAAAAACATCGTCAGCCAGCTGGAAAAAAGTCCTTTTGCTCTAGATCAGGAAGTAGCTTCTGAAATGAAAAAGAGAAAAAATAATTAAATAAAAAGAGGCTTCCCCAAAATTGAGGAAGCCTCTTTCACTTTTTAAAACAATAAGGATTAGAATCCAGAAACATTCAATCTTCCGCCTGTTACAGTTTTACCAGCAAGAGAAGAAGTTGCAGTGGTACTTCCCAATATGGCCGCCTTAATCTGTGCTGCAGAAGCATTTGGATTAAGCGAAGCATATAAAGCAGCAGCACCAGTTACGTGCGGAGTAGCCATTGAGGTTCCATTATAGCTAGCATAGCCAGATCCGATAGTTGCATTTTTTCCTTTGCCTACAGCTACTGGTACAGTTGACCAAATACCTGATCCTGGAGCTCCCAAATCTACGGTTGTTGCTCCATACTGTGAGAAGGAAGAAAGCGCACCAGTACTTGTAATGGACGCTACAGCAATCACATTAGGGCTATCGTAGTTGGATGGGTAACTAGCAGAAGCATCGTTGTTGGTTCCGGAATTTCCGGCTGCAGCAATGAAAAGAATCCCAGCTGCATTTGCTCTATCAATAGCATCTTTCAAGGCCTGAGAATATCCTCCTCCTCCCCAAGAATTATTGGTAGCTACGATATTTAAACCTTGGCTAGTCTTAAGATCAGTGAAATAATCTACAGCCTTAATAGCATTTGCTGTAGTACCCCCTCTGGAACCCAAGAATTTTGCTCCAAGCATTTTTACATTCCAATTCACTCCGGCAACTCCAATTCCATTTCCTCCTACACCGCCGATAGTTCCTGCTACGTGAGTGCCATGATCATCTCCAGTTCCGTCGAAAAGCGTACTGTTATTTCCGTCAAAGTCCCATCCATAAACGTCATCTACCAGACCATTTCCATCGTCATCTGCCCCGTTACCGGCAATTTCTCCAGGATTTACCCCTGCATTAGCTGCAAGGTCCTCGTGTGTGTACATGTAGCCCTCATCGATGATTCCTACATATACTGTGTTGGAGCCTAATTTATTAGCAGCCCAAGCAACTGAAGCTTGAGATCCAAAAGTACCTGTCATACCCCAAAGTTGACCACTTGAAACGTAAGTATCATTGGAGGTAGCGAAATGCTGATAAATCCAGTTAGGTTCGGCATATTCTATTTCAGGCATCGCTCTTAATCTTTCGATAGCTTCAAAAGTACCCAACTTACTTTCTACTAAAAGAAGGTCACCTGTAGGAACGCTTTTTCTAGCATTTGCTTCAACCATAGCTGAGGTGCTAATTTCTTCAACAACATTAGCCTGAATCAAAGCTAAAACGTCTTGAGAAAGTCTAGAACCTTGACTCGCAGTCTTATACTTAATCAGTAATTGACCGGGAACAAAATTCTCCCGTGAGAGCTGCTCAGAAACTTCTGAAACTGCGACTTCATTTTCAATGATTTCGCCACATGATGCTGCCAAACCCATTAGGGCTGAAAAGGACAGAACAGAATAAAGTTTTTTCATAAAGAATTGTTGGTGGAAAATATTTTGTGAAATGTATGATTTCGCCAAATCATTTACAATAGATTTCTCCAACAACTAAAAAATATTTTTTGACATCAAATAAAACAATACTGGCAGTTAAAAATTTGCATTTTGATTAAGAGTTTTCAATTCCTTATCCAAAATTGAATGACACTTTTTATCCTGGATAGGAGCTTTCTACTTTTCATTAGAATTTAAAATCTCCTTTGCAGCTCCTCCGGGAATTACTTCCAGCATTCCGGTTTTTGTACTTTGCCAAATCAAATTAAATGGACCTCGGAATTTATTTCTGGGCTGGATAAAAGATGGACTCAAGTATCTTTTTTCTCCTGGAAGGTTGGAATTGTTGATAGCTAAATTTGCTAAGATAGAAACCAATTTATTCGCCTTTTTACCAGACTTTTTAAACAATACAACTTTCAATTCTGTGTAGTCAAAAATAAAGTTTACCTGAGCTTGAGATTCATTGGCTTTCATCTTCAATCTCATTCGATCTAGGTGACCATTGGTAATTTCTCCGTTCATAATTGGTTTTAAAATATCATTTAGTTTTGCAATGGGAAAATCTCTTAAATCCACCTCCAATTCAAATTCATCTTTTTCGTATGGCACAGTTATTTTTGTTTGCATTTTTCCAAGACCATTTAGTTTACTAGAAAATCCTATGTCAAAGGTTCCCTTTTTGGCTTGATTTTCTGGTAGTGTCGTTAGGTTTAGGATAACTCCATTTAAATCATCAAAATGGATTCTCCAGTTTTCTCCCTTTTCAGGAACTGACTCCCCATAGGAAAGAGTGGTATTAGTAAATTTCAGTGTATCTAAACTTATTGGAAAGTCTATCCTTGAAATCAATCCTTGGAACATTGGTTTGTCTTCGTCTTTTGGCCGCGGGTGGGCTTTATCACGAAAATCGTCTAGTATAAATCCAAACAATTCCATTTTTTCTCCTCGAACATCCAAGCCTGAGTACAATCGAATGTCGTGTGCAAAACCGGTAAGCTTTAGTGAATCAATTTGAATTTCCACAAAATCCTTTTGAACAGATTGAGATTTTGCATACTTCATCAAGCCTTCGGCATAGGTAAGTGAAATTGATTTTAGGGTAAATTCATGCAAGTCGGTATCAAACTGCATTTTCCCAAGCTTTAAATTTTGGTCCTTGTCAAGCTGGTAAGAGAGGCTATCAAAGGAAAAAACCAAACGCTTGTAATCGAAAGGGATCGGGTATTGAACCTTAATTGAATCCGTTTCTAATTCAGTAGCCAAAATTCCTAAGTTATAAAATCCTCCTTTTTGAATAGAGTCAAGACGAATTTCCGCATTGCCCCGGTACAGGATGAAGTTTTTTATCTTCCCTCTGTAAAGGATTTCTCCGAAAAAATTTTGAAGCGCATCACCAGGGCTATCTTTTTCCTTCTGGCTTGAAAAAAGCTGAACTTCAAAAAAAGGATCTAAAAATTCAAGATCATCCAAAACCAAGTGTTTTTTGAAAATCAAATCGATTAATTGGACCTTCCTAAAAATAGCCTTTCGGATTTTCCCGTTGACCCGATTGGTAGAATCTAAATTTCTGGAGTTAATCTCTAAGTCATCAAGTGAAATTGATCTTCCCAATAAATTTAGCCTAACTTCCTTTAAATGAAAATCATACTTTCTCTCTGGGTTTTGATTAAAAATATCTTCCAGATGATTATTAAACCAACGCTCACCAAAATAAGCTAAGGCCCCTCCGAGTAAAACCAAACCTATACTCAAGACAATCAAAAATTTAAAAAGCTTCTTCATTGGGAAAGTCCATTTTAGAAAAAAGATTTACTTAAATGGAAATTAGGATAATCATAGAATTTCCGAAATTTCATTACGAAATCAATATAAGTTCAATATCCTCAATTCGATTTCCTAACTTACCTCTTGAAAAAAAAGAATCCGGCATTCAATTCATATGGATAAATTCTTCCTTTCCTGCTTGTTCTGTTTATTTTTTGGCCTTGCCAATGCTCAGGAAATCAAAATCATCACTTTCAACATCTACCATGGAGAAAACCCGGCAAAGCTTGGGGATAGTACTTTACACCTTCTTGCTGATTTCCTGATTTTAAATCAACCGGAAGTCGTAGCTCTTCAAGAAGTAGATAGCATGACCCTTAGATCAGAAAAAATCTATGGTAAAAAGTTAAACTTCATGTCCAAAATAGGCCGGGAGACAGGCTACAAGAACTATTTCGGCAAAGCTATGGCCTTTGACGAAGGAGGATACGGAGAAGGTCTTTTAGCTAAAAAAGGATCTGCCTATCACACACTTCAGCTTCCCAATCCTGCTGGTGGCGAACCTAGATCCATCGCTTGGGTCAAGGCTGAATTGAAAACTTTACAAGAATTCTATTTTGGCGGGACTCATCTTTGCCATGAATTCACAGAAAACAGAATTGCTCAGGTAGATTCTATTTTCTCCTACGCAGAGACTTTGGATAAGCCGGTAGTCATTGCGGGGGATTTTAACTTTTCCCCTGATTCCCTGGAATATTCCAAAATTCCATCCCATTGGAAAGAAGCCGGAGCTGTAGCCGGCAATTCCCAAAACACCTACGGTACTGCGGAAGAAGGTGCTCGAATCGACTACATCTGGTACGATTCCAGAAAATTCGAATTGGTGGAATATAGAGTCATGACTGAAATTACCTTTTCAGATCATTTCCCGGTTTGGGCGATTTTGAGAATGAAAAAACCTGAAGAATGA
Source organism: Algoriphagus boseongensis (assembly GCF_004362805.1). GTDB lineage: Bacteria > Bacteroidota > Bacteroidia > Cytophagales > Cyclobacteriaceae > Algoriphagus > Algoriphagus boseongensis. Next base: position 182,509 of record NZ_SNYF01000005.1, on the reverse strand, counting down.
AAAAGCTACTCTTTGGAATTTGCCTTTTAGGTCTTGTCTCTTTTTCAATTCACCAACATTCAAATCAAGCCAACCCAAAATGGATTGAACTTTTCAATGGGAAAGATCTAAAGGACTGGACTGTAAAAATCAGAACCCACGAGTTAGGCGAAAATTTCGGAAATACATTTCGTGCGGAAGATGGACTGATGAAAGTCCGATACGATGGCTATACTTCATTCAGTCAACAATACGGACATATTTTTTACAAAAAACCTTTCTCCTATTACTTGCTGACAGTAGAATATCGATTTGTTGGCGAGCAGTGTCCGGGAGGAGAAGGCTGGGCCTTAAGAAATAGTGGAGCCATGCTTCATTCCCAGGATCCTAAGACCATGCTAAAGGATCAGGATTTTCCGATTTCTATTGAAGCTCAGTTTTTAGGCGGAAATGGAAAGGACAAGCGATCCACCTGCAACCTTTGTACTCCTGGGACAAATGTGGTCATGGGAGACACCTTATTCACACCTCATTGCATCAATTCGAAATCAGAAACTTATCACGGAGATCAATGGGTCAAAGCAAACTTTATTGTTTTGGGAGATCGGGAAGTTCACCACCTTGTAGGAACTGATACCGTGATTAGCTATTACCAGCCTCAGATTGGAGGCGGAAATGTGGCTCCAGTTAATCCAGGGGTAAAAATTGACGGCAAACTTTTAGAGTTCGGGTACATCAGTCTGCAAAGCGAAAGTCATCCCATAGACTTCCGAAAAGTCGCTTTATTGGATTTATCTGCCTATAAGGACGATAAGAAAAAACTGGAAGAACTCATCCATCAAGCTTTAAAATAAAAAAGGAGGTAAAAACCTCCTTTTCATTTTTTATACCCTAACCTTAGTCGTCCCTCCGCCTTCCAAAGTAATCGGAACAGGTTTATTTGTCTTCCAATTTCCTCCTGTAAAATCAGGCACATCGATAGAATTGGATCGATTAGCCACAGACCATTCGCTAAGTGGAGTAATACAGCTCCATAGTGCGGCATCATAGACATCTTGGTCTAAAGGAAGTCCATTTCTAAGACAATCAATCAATCTCCAATCCATCATGAAATCCATACCTCCATGTCCACCAATTTGCTTGGCAAGTTCTCCAACCTTTTGAACAATCTCAGGAGTGTATTTGGATTGTAGGTCTTTCATTTCCTCTTCCTTCATCCAGCTATGGCCTTTAGCCACTTTTTGTTCAGGGTATTTCTGGGCATATCCTTCTGTACCACTCACGACATGAAGTCTGGAATATGGTCTAGGAGAAGTCACGTCATGCTGGATCATAATTGACTTACCATGCTTGGTTTTAACGACCGTGGTATTCATATTTCCACGGTAATTTTTAGCCGCATACGAATTCCAAAACGCGTCCTGCTCGGCTAGTTCCTGGGCTTTTTTCTTCATCTGAAAATCATTGGAAGAAAGTGAGGTCAAATAATCCATTTGATCCCCTCTGTTGATATTCAAAATCTGACAAATCGGACCCAAGCCATGCGTAGGATAAAGATTTCCATTTCGGAAGTTTTCTTCCAATCTCCACATTCCCTGATAGCCTTTTTCCTTGTCAAAATTCAACCAAAGCAAGTCATGGATATAAGCCCCTTCTACATGGAGAACTTCCCCAAAGAAGCCTTCTCTGGCCATTTTCAAAGTCATCAATTCAAAAAAGTCATAACAGCAGTTCTCCAATTGCATGCAATGCTTTTTAGTCCGCTCAGAAGTCTCTACCAATTGCCAGCATTCATCAAGGGTGCGGGCTGCAGGAACTTCCACAGCGGCGTGTTTACCGGCTTCCATGGCATAGACCGCCATTGGAGTATGCCATTCCCAAGGAGTAGCGATATAGATCAAATCCAAGTCTGGACGCTCACACATTTTTTTCCAGGCAAAGGCACTTCCCGAATAAAGCTCAGGTTGGTGAATGGTGCCCTCCAGAGATTTCTTAGCCTTTTCAGCTCGTTCAGGAAGTAAATCGCAAAGAGCCTTGATTTCTACTCCTTCAATTTTACTAAGTCGATCCACGGCTCCTGGACCCCTCATTCCCAAGCCAACAATTCCCACCCGGACTGTTTGGATTTTAGGAGCAGAATAGCCACTCATGTTAAAATTGGATATTCTTGAAGCCCCATATTTGGCCTCCAAAGGCAATGTCTCAAGCTCTTTTGCCAAGCCTTTTGTGGCTCCTAAAAAACCTAATCCTGCAATCCCTGCAGATTTAAGAAAGTCTCTCCTATTATTCATGTGTGGGAATTTTTCTGCTTTAGAAAATCTAATTAATCAAAAAATTCAAAGAAGTCCTTCCCGATTATAATAAAGTCACAAAAAAACCGGAAGCAAAGGCCTCCGGTATTTCCCTCAATTTGAAAGCACTATCAATTATCTATAATCTATTACGCTCTTGAACAGGTGTTTAACCCAATTAGCGTGTACAAAGGACAAAAACTTACCAAACTCGTTACTGCAAAAACTGCAGCCACTACCAAACCAACTATTCCCAATGTACCTGTAATGGTTCCAGAGAAATAAAGGACTACCAAAACTGCTGCAACCAAGAGTCTAACTGCCCGGTCTGCACTTCCCATATTTTTTTTCATTGTTGAAGGGTTTAGGGTTAAAAGGATCGTTTGCTACTTAGATTAACTGAAGTAAACCTACCCTATCCATCAAAAAATATCCATGACAAAAGTCACATAAGGAGGTGATTTTCAATCCAAAAGAAAATAGCTAGCCATTACCTTTTCAGCTCTTTTTCCCTGAGGAGTAAAGTCTGGCTCCCTAGTGTGTCTTTCCGGATACCACTTCCAAAAGAACACTCCTGCCAACCAATCTTTTTTCCAGGCTGTCTGAAAAAATGCTTCATAGCAAATGGCCTGCACATCCTCAGAAAATTCCATTTCTCTTCTTTCGTTTGGCCAAACCCAAGGCTGAATAGCTGCATCCACCGTATTGCAATAACCTATTTCTGTAAACAAAACCGGCTTCTTGTATTTTCTAACCACTTTTTCAACTTGAGGAATATGAGAATTCCAAGAGGAGATCAATTCTTCGAGTTTAGGATTGTGATCCTTAGCCAATGGGAAATAGGCCTGCACTCCGATATAATCTAGGGCATCCCAAAATTTCACTTGCTCAAACTCGGTGAAGTTGGCCGCGTAGGTTATTTTCCCTGAATAAACTTTCCTAACCTCTGCAATAATTTTTCTCCATTCCTTCTCCTTTGAAGAAGTCTTCTCCAATTCAGTTCCAATGCATAACATCGGCATCTTTAACTCCTCGGCAAGTTTTGCATAGTCAAGGATGAAAGCCTGATAATTGGAAAACCAGGTATTCCAATCCGACTCATTTTTCATTTCTATCTCTCCAACCCAGCCTTCCCTTACCCAAAGATGAGGTTTAAGCATATTCATGATACCCTGCTGGGAGGATGAATCCAGAGTAACTTGAATGCCCATAGGGGTTTCACCCCACCAACGCCTTTCATTGCTCATGTCCCATCGGATTTCAGGGGAATTTTTATCGGCTTGCCAGCCAAAAGGGGTTTGAGAAATGGCATTTGCACCTGTAGACTTCAGAGCAGAAATTTCACCACCCTGGAGCGGCTGTCGGCTACCCACCCAACATACCCCTTTCCATTTTTCATTAACTGACAAAAGGGGTTCCTCAGGCAAAAACCACCAGAAAAAGAACATCAAAAAAATCATGCCCACGGAACTAAATAGATATGTTTTTGTTGAGGGCATTTCGGTGATTTAGTCTTTAGGGATAGGAACTACTTGAATATTTTCCAGATTGATTTCGGAAAGTTTTTCCAATTTACCAGAAACATAGAGTTCTTCCATCATATCCAATGGAGTATTTTTATCTTCGGGCTTGAGATTCAGATAGTTTTGAAAACGAATCCCCCCAACTTCCTGAATTCCACTTACCTCTCTCCAGCGTACTCCTCCCCCGTCGGTGTAATACAAGTACGCCATATAATCCATCAAATGATCCTCCTTTCCAAACCAATAAAGGAACTGATCTTCAAAATGATCACCTCCGCCCTCTTGTTGGAAAGTCACCTTAATGACATCGTATTTTTTCCCTTTAATTTCCGACTCACCTAGCAAGGTTTTGATAGCGGCCGCATCATTCAATCCGTAAGGAAGAAACGCAAAGTAGGCAACTGAATTTACTGATCTGGAAAAAGCCCCAATCCGCTCCTCCGGAAGGGTGTCGATTTTAACTCCATTAACTGTCCTTAGAAAACCAGAATTATTCAGGACATCTTTGACATTTCCTGTAGAGTCGGTGAACTCACGGGAATATTCAAATCCATTGGGAGATTTGTAAATGCTGTAATGGAAGTTTCTGAAATCAAAATCGATTTTGGCATCCAGATAAGCTTCTCCTCCATGAGCCTCAATTGCTGCATCCACGATTTTCTCAGCCTCAGTTCTTTGGTCACAGGATGCTATTCCAAAAACCAATACGATCAATCCAAGAAGTTTACTACTAATTCTATTATCCATTACGATCAATTCAATTTTTAAAGGTGATTTTGTAATCGCTGTAGAGGTACTCAGCTCTTAAAAAAAGCCTTTCTCCCTTTTCATTAATTCTCCAACTTTCTCTTCGACCATGAAGTTTCAATCCTTCGATATTTTCTTCTTCTAGGTCATAAACCAAACTTCGATGGTCTTTCAGCTGAACTTCACTTGCAACCATAAGGTGAGATTGACTATCGAAATGATACCACCAAATGTCTTTGTCCGGACCATAATCTACTCGAATAGATTCAACTTCCTGATTGTTCTCCAAAGTTTTTCTTCCTTCATAGCTCAGCTTTCCTCCCCCATCCAAAAGCTTCCAAGGCTGAGCAAGGGTATAGAAAGCAGCATCAAAATCCTTCTTTTTTGCTGCTAAAAAATCACGGTTCTTCACCTCATTTCCTCCCAAAAAATAGGAAATCTCCGCCCCATCAAAGGATACTACATGATCAATGCTGTCCTTGGCCCAGGATATTTTTCCCTCGAAATAGGGTTTGAACCTGAATTCATGCCATTGATTTAATTCGGATTCAACATTTCCATTTTCATCCAAAAGCTTCGTCCATTTGGTAAATTGAATGACTGCTAGTTGATCCCACGCATCCTCTCCTCCATGGGCCTCAATGGATTTTTTTAAGAGATCATGCGCTTTCTCCTCATTTGTGGGATTACATCCAAAGAGTAGAAGACCAATTGCTGCCAGAATAAACCAATTTTTCATGCCATGAAATTAGGACTTCTTTCCTTTTTAAAATAATCCACATACACTCCAAAGAAAACCACCCCATACGCCAAAAAGAGAAAGACCGAATTTTCCATAAAGTCTGGATTTCCATAAGCCTGATAGGAAAAAATTGCCGCAAAGGACCAAAGCAGGAAGGTTACTTTTCTCGAAAAAATGCTGAGCCCAAGACCCGGTAAAATATACCAAGGATGGACCACAGGTTGAAGGATTAGGTAAATCAAATAGATCAAAACCCACAAATCCAGCATGTCTTGTAGAGTCTTGGATTTTCTTTTAAAGGAGAAAAATAAAATCAAAACCAAGGTCAAAATACTAAGGCCCTTGGTCAGATCTGCAATGATATTGTAGCCTTTAATCCAAAATCCAATTTCCCGAAGTAAGTAATACATAGAAGCGTTGAATTCAAATTTCCCTTGGTATAACTTGAGACTTTGGAAAAAATTCATCCAGGAATTCTCAATGAAAAGTGGAGAAAAACACAGAACCAGAATTAGAATAGTTCCCAACCAGAACAACCTTGACTTCCTGACTTTTTCATTTGCCAAAAAGGCCGGAGCCAAAATCAATGGAAGTAACTTCACCCCAATTGCCAAAGCCCAAAATCCTCCAGAAAATCCCAACCTACCCTTTTGAAAAAACCATAAAGAGGCGAGCAGGAAAAGTAAAACAAACCCCTCGAAATGTAGATTTCCAACAATCTCTAGGACCACCAAGGGATTTAGCCAATACCATAAGATCTGCTTTTGGGGAAGCTCAAAAACCCTCAAAAGCTTCCAAAGAAGAATGAAAACAGCGCTTTCCGCCAAAATCAAAATCAGCCTAAGCATCATGTAACCATTCCAGACAAAGCCCATGGAAGCCTTAGCACCAATCCAAAAAATCAACTGATTTATAGGAGGATAAACCGAATAGTAATCCCGGGAATTTAATCCTTCGAAAAGCTGATTCAGGTAAGCAGAAGAGTCATTCGCAGATTTTTCAAGAAAGTCTCTGGGTATTTCCAGATAGGGATTTTCTCCCATTTCTAGCAATTCCCCATCCCAGAGAAATCGGAAATAATCATCAGACCATTGAGGAGAAAAAAAGAAAACTGCAACTCTCATAGTCAGGCCAGCCAAAAAAAGATTTCTCCAAGAAATGACTTTTGGGCTTAAAAGATAAAGCGCAACCAAACCACCGAAAATCGCTGAATAAAGCAGAAAAGTTATTCCAAAACTAGTCCTAGGAATCCCAGACAAAAAAGCAATCCCGATAGTCATCAGAGCCCAAATCCCCACTTGGAGCCCTTGCCTAATCCTTGGACTCAAAGCCCCAAATCCTTTCTGAGCGGCTCAAAAAGCTTCTCATTTTTGTTCCAATAATCCATCATTTGCATGTTGGATCGGGTGGCAGTGGTTACCTCTTGTTGTCCGTTTGCTTTGGTCCATGTTTCAGTAAATCCTAAAATTTCAAACGGGAAAAACTGCTGGTATCGAATGGAAATTTTTCTACCGATTTCATTATATACCACCTCGATTTCTGATTGATTTTGCCCCAAGTCCTTTTTAGAAATCGTCGCCTGTTCACCTTTCAAAGGAATATGGGCAAATCGCTGAAAGATCAAGCTTGGAATCATTTTCACATTTCCCATTGGAACCAACTCTGGATTAAGTCGAATGAGGTTAAAAATCTCTTCCTCAGCAACTCCAGCAGTCTTACCTGACTGATCACCCTCCGATTCGAAATAGGAAAACTGCTGAAAACTGTAATTCCCATTTTTGAAATTCATCTGGGTATAGGATTGGCCACACCATTCCGTAACCGAGGCAGAAAGCTTGGGAGAGGATGCCTCCTCATAAACTGGAGTAAAAACGGATAGCATAGTATGATAAGGGTAGACTCCCGTCAAAAACTCCCGGGTCATATTTAGCTTGAGGACTTTCTGGGCATCATTGGGATTATCCTGAGGATTATCCAGCTTGACTTGCTTCTTTTTAGAAAAGTCCTCCGTTACAAAAATCATGACCGCCTTTCCAGGTCTCACCTCTCCATATCGGCTTTGCTGCAAATCAAACACATTGATTTCGGCTTTTCCCTGATACCAATACTTGGCGAATTGCTCCTCTTCAACTCCTTCTCTTCCTGACGAAGAGCAAGAAAACAAGGCTATTCCAATGCCTAGAAGAAGGAAGACTGAAAGCAATTTCTTATCGATTCGCATAGCTTTTTCAGGTTTTTCACCAATACTTAAAGATCGTCAAAATTATTTTATACCCTGCACCAAAAACACCCTTGACCGTTCCACTCACTTTGGAGACTCCAATGCGTTTTCGATAATTCACCGGAACTTCCATATATCTCAAACCGGCTTTATGGGCTTTGATCTGCATCTCTATGGTCCAGCCATAATTTTGATCGACCATATTTAAGTTTAATAATTTATTCCAGACAATCGCCCGAAAAGGGCCCAAATCAGAAAATTTTGCTCCCTGAATATACTTCATCATCGTTGTCGCCAGCCAATTTCCAAAGACCTGAGGCAATGTCATAGAACCACGTTCTCTTTCACCCAATGCTCTTGATCCAATGACCATATCTGCTTTATCCTCCAAAATTGGTGCGATCAAGTCAGTCATTTCCTCCGGGTAGTCGCTATAATCTCCATCCAAAAAGACCACGATTTCGGGTTGTACCTCTTGGCTCTTAATCCAAGCCATCGCAGTCAAACAGGCTTTGCCGTAGCCTTTTTGTCCTTCGAAGACAACTTTTGCCCCGGCAGCTTCGGCAACTTTTGCGGTTTGATCTGTGGAGTTGTTGTTGGCAACTACAATATTTCTAACCCAATCAGGAATATCATGGATGACCTTGGAAATGGACTTTTCCTCATTGAATGCAGGAATAATTACATCTACAATTGGAATGGATTTCATGGATTTTATCGGCCCAGGCCGTAAGATTTAAAGGAAGTGGCAAAGACCAGGGTGTATCCAAATGCCAGGAGAAAATGAAATGGTAGAAAGAGAAAATTACTTTCTCTAAAAGCCAGATAAACCATCCCCCAAAATACCACCGCCAGAATAGCCTCAAACCAAGTGGTCAAAGGCATTTTATGCAGCAGGTATTTGTTTCTGGCTAATCCCACTTTTCCAGACTCCAAATTAAACTTGGGAGTTCGAATAAATGGGGATTTTTTACCTGTTAGGCCCTCCCAAACTGCCTGAGCGTTGTGAAGGGCCAATCCCATGGAAACAGAGAGGAATAATGGCAATTGCCAAATGACTCCGAAAACCGCTTTGGAAGAACCTTTTTTTGCATAAAAAAATGAAACCAAATAGACTCCTGCTATCAATACAAAACCTATCAGGAAAAGCCCGGATAGTTTTACAAAGAAATCGGGAATCAAGCCCAATTCACCAGCCCACCAAACGCCCAAACTACTTAAGCTAGTCAGCAGAACGGCAATGAAAATAGTTGAATTAAAAAGGTGAGCAAAGGCATGAAACTTCACCTGAAATGGGTGCTTTTCATGGCTCACGGCATTAGCATGTTTGACTGCGCATTCCGCCCCACCTTTTGTCCAGCGAAACTGCTGACTTTTTATGGCAGACATTACCGGAGGTAGCTCTGCAGGAGACTCAATTTCTGGTCGATAGACAAACTTCCAGCCTTTTCTTTGGGCTCTATAGCTCAGGTCCAAATCCTCCGTTAAGGTGTCATCATGCCAATTTCCCGCATCCTGAATACAGGATTTTCTCCAAATACCTCCAGTCCCATTAAAATTGATAAAGGCTCCCTGTTGATTTCTTCCCATTTGCTCGATAAAAAAATGAGCATCCAAAGCAAAGGCCTGAAGACGGGTTAAAATCGAGTAATCCCGATTCAAATGAGTCCAACGGGTTTGGACCATCCCTATTTTTTCATTGGAGAAAAAAGGAATCGTTTTGATCAGAAAGTCTGGATCAGGGACAAAATCCGCATCAAAAATCGCTATAAATTCCCCGGAAGCTGTTTCAAGTCCTTCTCTCAAGGCACCAGCCTTAAATCCTTGCCTATTTGTCCTATGGACATACGAAAAATTCACCTCTGGAAATTCCTTGATTTTCTCCTGAATCAACTCCACCGTCTGGTCGGTACTGTCATCCAAAATCTGGATTTCCAGCAATTCCTTAGAATAATTCAATCTCGCTGCCGATTCAATCAATCGCTCAACGACATACAATTCATTAAAAACAGGAAGCTGGACAGTCACCTTTGGCCAATTCTCGGGTGTTTTTCGAGGTGTGGCATTCCATTCTTTTCTTGCTTTGAAAAAATGTAGGAGCAAGTGTCCCTGTGCTAAGCTATAGACCAGGATAAACAACATGCCCAGAAAATACAATCCACAAAGGATATAGAGGAAAATCATTTACGCATTGATCTTGATGGAATTATTCCCAATAATAATTGGCAATTCCTGAATTCGGTTTTCTTCAGGTCCATTTTCTAACTTTAATACTCCTCGAGGACAAACTGCTGAACATACACCACAACCCACACAAGAGGATCGAACGATATTTTGACCACGCTGGGCATATGCTCTCACATCAATCCCCATTTCGCAATACGTGGAGCAATTCCCGCAAGAAATGCACTGCCCCCCATTAGTAGTGATTCTAAAACGGGATTTAAATCGCTGCACAATCCCCAGATAGGCTGCTAAAGGACAGCCAAATCTACACCATACCCGGTTACCCATAAATGGATAAAAGCCTGTTCCCACTACCCCAGCAAAGGCTGAACCTATCGCAAAACCATAAAAGGAATGGAGTTGGTTCGTCACATTTCCAAGAAGTGAAAACCCGGAAAAGTAATTGGCAATGGTAAGTGCAGTCATAACAACTGCCAAAACTAACACACTATGGATAATCCATCGCTCGTATTTCCATGCTTTTAAGGACTTATCAGAAAGCTGTCGAAATGGATCCCCGACCGTCTCGGCCAGACCTCCACATCCACAAACCCAGGAGCAATACCATCTTTTTCCAAAGAAATAAGTGAAAACCGGAACTCCTACGATAATCAACAAAATCCCCCAGATGAGCATAAACATGCCTACTCCTCCACCGGAAAGAAAAGTATCGATCTGGTAATCGTAAAAGAAATCATAATCCAGCGGCCAAATATTCTTGAAATCGAAATAGGGCTGATTGAGCAAAACCAAAATTTCTGGAATCAAAAAGGCAAAGGCAGTTTGGAAAAACATCACCGAAGCAGTACGAAGTTGCTGATATTTATTCCCGCGATATTTTCTAAACATCCGGATTCCCATAACCAAAATGGCCATAGTATAGACCAAGCCATATAAAAACCATTGGCTTGCAGAACCTCCGGATAGCATTTTGGATATGGGTTCGACCATCCAAACCAGATTTACCAAATAGGCAGGAAACCAATACAGGAGAATATAAAACAAAATCAAAAACCCTCCTGTCACCATTCCAAGCCAACCCCGATTCTTCAATTTGGAATGGAAAATTCCATTGTTTTTGATTCCGGCTGGCTCTCCTTCATACTTTTTAAAGTTGTACAAAAAGCCACCTATAACAGCTAATCCAATGGATAGCCCGAGCCAAAGCCATGGATTTTCACGAACGGGAGTGGATGCTGCAGCTTTTGCTAAAGCAAATCCATAATCGTCCCAAATCACCTGATCCCAAAGTTGCTGGGATTTCAGCTGGTCGTTATAGCTATTGAAATTGCTTCTAAAATCTGAAAGGAAGGAAAAGTTGGAGGTATATTCTTTTCCATACATGGGGGACAGAATTTCTCCCATTTTTTCTTGGTGGATTTCCTTGGTATTAGATACCACCAAATCCCTATCCAAGGTATAAGAACCTAGAAATGGAATAGCGATAAAAACGCCCATTCCAAGCAAGAATAAAACCAAGCCAATTTTTTCAAGTAGTCTCATACCTTAGCTCCCAAAATTTTTTGAATCCATGATTTCTTTTCTGGTTGAAAGTCACCTCCGAATTTCTTTTTAAAGGCTTGCTGAATTTCAAGGTAATACGGAGCGAAAAACTCCGGATCAAAATTCGCCTTTTTCAACCCAGCAATTACTCTTTCTACGGTCCATTTTTCCTGAATAGCTTGATCAAAGAACTCATGTCTGAGCCTAAATCCGAAATTATTTACCCCTAGAATTTTTCCCTGAGCATCCATCAGCATCCGAAAAGAGACTTTTCCACCAGAATGCTCCCAATAGAAATTCTGAACCTTTTCCTCATCCCAAATCGGAGGGACAGTTCCATAAGTTTGATATTCTATATCCAGGAATTTTGCGGAGTTGAACCAAATCCCAGGATTGTAGGCAGTTTGCTTTCCGCAAAGAGTGTATGCCAAAGTTTCCCCATGCATTCTTCCGGTATACCAAACCTGCTCGATTGGTCTTCGATCAGGAGCAGGGGCTTTCTCAAATTCTGCACAATCTCCAATCGCAAAAACATCCGGAAGGTTGGTTTGGAAAAACTCATTCACTTTCACTCCTCTACCCACTGCTAATTCTGTCCCTCTAAGGAAATCGACATTTGGACTTACACCAGCAGTGAGCCCAACAAACTGACAGGAAATTTCCTCGTTTTTGGATGTGATTACTGCTTTTACCCGACCCTTTTCGTCAGAAATAATTTCTTTCAACTCGGTTTCCATCATCAAATGGATATGATGCTCCCGAATGTGTCGACCGACCAATTCGGATTCTTCTCTTGGCAATACATTGTCCCAGAAGCCTTTTTCTCTAACCAAAAAAGTTACCGGGATCTTTTTGTAGGCTAGCATCTCAGCCATTTCTATCCCAATCAATCCACCTCCAACGATAACTGCATGGGAAACATTGACAGAAGTATTCTCCTCAAAAAGCTCCAAATCCTGCTTGGAATAAAGTCCTTGTACCCCATTCAAATCCTGCCCAGGCCAGCCAAATTTATTGGGTTTGGAACCAGTGGCAATCACCAATTGATCATAGGGAAGTTTTTCTCCTGAGGAAAAAATCAAAGTTTTCTCTTTGAACTTTACCTCCTTAACCCATTGATGAATCAATTCAATTCGATTTTTCTCCCAAAACCAATTTTCATAGGGTTGGGTATGCTCAAATTTCATATGTCCCATGGACACATACATCAGGGCTGTTCTGGAAAAAAAATATTTAGACTCTCCAGAAATCACGGTGATTCGGACTTGGTCCTCCAATTTCCTCAATTGTCTTGCGCAAGTAATCCCAGAGATTCCATTTCCGAGAATCACAATGTGTCGAGTAGGCATGCTGCTAGATTTTTGGTCAAGTTACCGAAAACCGACTTATTCGTTTAGGTTCCAGTTGTAATCCAAATGAGAAACTTTGGCATTTGGACTAATTTTCACCTTAGAGTACCGATTTAAAAAATCGATTAGGGTTCCCTTTTTTGTAAAATCCCCATTAAACCAGGAGAAAATCTGAGAAACTTGAATAGCATCTTTGGATATCTTATTTCTGCTGGAATCATTGATGAAGGTGGTAGCGACTTTTTGTAGTTGTGCTTCTAATTTATCAGCAAGGAATGCTTCATTCAAAAGTGGTGGACAAGAAACAGAGGCACAATTGATGGCAAAATGAATTCTGGGCTCGTCAAACTCCTTTCTTAAAATCGAGTGCTCGATCTCATCCAAACTGGATTCGACTCCACCTATTTTGAAAAACTTGTAATGCCACACATCACTGACCATAGGGATTTTCAACTTTGGGCCTAAATCCCGGATGCTTTTTGTGGGATAATTATCCACGATCAATTTCACTGTAAAGGCATTGTAAGCATTGATCCAATACGCTAACTGCTCGTTTTTTGACCAAGTTTTTCGATCGGGAGCATTGTTAGAAAGTAAAGTCAAATATTGCTCAAGCTTTGCTTTGCTTTGAATAAAACCTTTGTAATTCACTCTTCCATCAGGGCTAACATTTGCCTTGACCAGTTCATCCCAAAGCTGATGACTTGGCGGCGTAGTAGCTTCCATGCCTAAAGTGGAACCTTGGCAAGCTGTGGAGAAAAGAACAAAAGAAACAATTGATAGGATGGAAATGATTTTCATTTGTGTGATTTTTACCCTGATCAACGGGAGCATGGAAGATGAAGATTTATGGAATAATGATTTGTCAGAGGACCGACAATGAATCTATTCATAGACTTTTTCTCCCTTTTCAAGCCAAATTCCCCAAGCCTGAGAATAGGTATGGACTTTCTGGGTGGGCAAACCCTTACATTCAACCTCCTGACCTTCATTTACCCAGTTGATAATACCACCGTACAAATTGTAAACTCTGGTGAAGCCGGCTTCCTTCAGTTTTTTGCCAATGGCTTCTGATCTTGCCCCTACGGTACAATACACCAACACAGGTTTGTTTTTATCCAGATTTTTGATTGATTCCAGGGAAAAAGTATCATAACCAACCCACTGTGAACCCGACAGGTGGCTTACTTCAAATTCAGGTTTTTCACGGGTATCCAAAATTTGGTAATTGCTCAAATCCTTAATTTGATTGGGTTTTACGACCGGAAAGGATTCGTCGTAAAGCGTGGAAAGCAAAGTTTTGTAGGCAGGCGATTGAGCCTGAGCTTGAGAAACAAAGAAACCTGTTTCTAATGCAATTAGGAAAATTACTAGAAGTTGTTTTTGAAGTAGATCTTTCACAAGGCCAAAACCAAATTTTCCGAGGCCTTGTTCCTCATTAGGCATAAAAATCGGACAAACGGGCAAGACCTCGCTTATCCTTAATGATGATTCTCTTGCCATCCAGGTCAATCAAATCGTCTTTCTTGAATTCCGAAAGTAGTCTGATAACAGATTCCGTTGCGGTTCCTACGATTCCCGCAATCTCCTCTCTACTTAAAATCAAATCTATTTTCATAGAATCACCCCCCTCTATTCCATAGGTGTCGGCTAACTGAAGAAGCACAAAAGCCAATCTTTCACGAATACTTTTTTGAGTGGCATCGGTCAGTTTAGCTTCCATTACTCCCAATTCATGACTGATGGCTTTGGTCACTCTTTTGAAAAATTCCGTGTTTTTGGTGAGTGTATTCAAGAATGCTTCACGAGGGATAAAGCAGATTTTAGCGTCTTCAATAATCATCGCGGAGCTGGTATAATTCTCCTCTCCTAACAAAGCTGAATACCCTAAAAAATCTCCCTTTTTAGCCAAATGGATGATTTGCTCTTTTCCGTTGGAAGCTGTTTTATAAACTTTTACTACTCCGGCATTTATGCAAAAAATCCCTAAAGGCTTCGTTCCTTCATAAAATAGTATTTGGCCTTTTCTGTGAGAAATCAAGTTTTTATACTCAGAAAGGTGACATAACTGAGATTCTGGCAAGTCAGATAATAAAGAATGCTTTCGGCTTGCGCAGAGCTCACAGGGAGTGTTATGTGCATGGACATTCATAGTGCAATTGGATAATTAATTCTTTCTTGAATTTAGAGAAAAGGTGACAAGAATCATAAATTTTTCTTGGAATTAAGGCGCCTCGGGAAAAGATTCTATTTGAAAAAAGCTCTTGTCCTCCTTAGATTGGCTAAAACAGAAATGCCTCATTCCATTAGACAAAACTATATTTTGGCAATTTAACTGCTTGTTGTATGCCATGGCTTGCGCCAAGGTTTTTTCATCAATCTTTACCTCCGGTGCTTTACATTCTACCAGCAAAAATGGTCTCGCATCTCGGTCAAAAATCACCAAGTCTGTCCTTTTAGCCAATTGATTGTATTTCATGCCCTTTTCTAAAGAAAATAAGCCTTTAGGATACCCTTTGTGGTGAATTAGAAAAGATACCCAATGCTGCCTAACCCATTCCTCGGGAGTCAGAACCAGATATTTTTTTCGGAGAGAGTCAAAAATCCAAGCTTTATCTTCCTCCCATTTCAGCTGAGGTTCAATTGCCGGCAAGGACAAAACGGGGAGCTGAAAATCTTTGGGAGAGGAGGTAATCATAGGTCAAATATGCCGCAAATAATTCAAATCACCGGACCTTAATTCAATCAAATTGTAGGTATGGGCTGATTTTGTCTACCCATTCTTTCTTGAATATTTTTATTTTCAGTAAATCCTCGGAAGTCTGAAAAGGACCGTGTTGGTTTCTGAAAGCAATTATCACTTTAGCTTCTGAATAAGAAATGTAAGGATGCTTGGCTAAGTCCTCTACCCCAACTTGATTTATTGGAATTTTAATAAAAACCTTGGGGTCAAAATCAAAGTAATCCCAAACTTTCAAAGCAGTTTCCTCCGTCAAACCATAGATTTCCAATAATTGGGATTGGGAATAAAAGCCGCCCATAGCTTCTCTAGTTTTAACAATCCTTCCTGCCAAGGTCGGCCCAATTCCAGGCACAATTTGTAAAACAATTGAATCAGCCTCTGAAAAAGGGATTTTTTGGATACGTTCGGAAACGGCATTTGGCTTGGAAACTTTGGCTGTGTCGGCTGGGTTAAAAGTTGGTAAAGGAGAAGAAACCAAGGTAAATCCAGCTTGGTCCAAACTATCCAAAACAGCTTGATATTCCTGATAGAGGACTTCTGCTTCCTGATTTTTAAGGTAACGGATAAAAGGTGGTGCGAGACTAAGGATAACCAAAAAGGGGATTAATAACAGGAAGCCACGGGACTCTTTCGAAGTGAATCCAAGGTAAGTTTTGAGGAAAAAATAAAACTTGCTCATGCCAAAAAGATTGAAAAAGACAATTCGCCAAAATTTAAAAATATTGGTCTATCTTTTCAACTGCCTGTACCTTTGTAAAAGCAGGAAATTTATTTAGAATAATTCCAAATTATTCATTGAGTTATCCATTTCAGTCGTTCGAGGAAAGTTCTCCGTTAAATTTGCACCGCAAGACTTGATACCATGCACTCTAAGTTCAGAGCAGTCAGTTTATCCCATAAAACAGCCCCGGTTCAGATTCGCGAATTGATCTCTTTAGATGAGGAGGAAGTTCGTCGAATACTCTTGAAATTCAAGGAGTTTTTTAGCCTGAGCGATGCTTTGATCATTTCTACCTGTAATAGAACTGAGGTTTATTATGGCCATGAACTTGACTTAAGTACAGAAATCATCAAGTTGATTGGACTTGAGAAAGGTCTCAATGATGTGGTGAACTACCTTAATTATTTTGAAATTTTTCAAGATGATCAGGAGGCAATTTCCCATTTATTTAAGGTAAGTATGGGACTTGAGGCTCAGGTAGTGGGAGATATTCAAATTTCCAATCAAGTAAAGCGAGCCTACCAAACAGCAGCTGACATGGAAATGGCTGGCCCATTCCTTCATCGGCTGATGCACACCATATTTTTCACCAATAAACGTGTGGTGCAAGAAACTGCTTTCAGAGATGGAGCAGCTTCTCTTTCGTATGCCACTATTGAGTTGATTGAAAGCCTTACTGTCAATTTGTTTGAACCGAGAGTTCTCCTTATCGGAGTAGGTGAAATCGGAGAAGATGTAGCGAAGAACATGATTCATCTTCCACAGGCTAAAGTAAAAATCACCAATAGAACGCTTTCAAAAGCTGAAGCTCTAGCAGCGGAATTGGGTTTTGAAGTGGTTCCTTTTGAAAATCATCTGGAAGCGATGAAAGAAGCGGACGTGATCGTTTGCTCAATCATGAAAAATGAGCCTTTTATCACCAAGAAGATGGTAAAGGAGTTTGAAATCCAGAGCTACAAATTGTTGGTTGATCTTTCTGTCCCAAGAAGTATAGAGACCACAGTAGAAGATGTACCTGGAGTGGTATTGTATAATGTAGACAATATCCGTAGCAAAACTTCGGAAGCATTAGAAAAGCGTCTCGCTGCAGTGCCGATGGTTGAAAAAATCATCGAAGAAAGCATCGAAGAATTTGCCAATTGGAAGAAGGAAATGATGGTATCTCCGACCATCAATAGATTGAAGCAGGCTTTGGAGCAAATCAGACAAGAAGAATTGAGCCGGTATTTAAAAAACGCCGATGAAAAGGAATATGTGCTGATTGACAAGATTACCAAAAGCATGATGCAAAAGATCCTGAAAGTACCTGTGGTACAGTTACGAGCAGCTTGTCAGCGGGATCAGGCAGAAGAAATGATTGAAATCATCCATGATCTTTTTGATCTGGAGAAAATCAAAGTCGAAAAATAATCTATCCATTAAAATCATATTTGGCCAAAGGACATCTCAAGTTCCTTTGGCCTTTTTATATTGTGCTCCATTTGAAAATGCAGTCTTTCATGAATCTAAATTTCACCAGAATTTTCACCCTTCTGCTTGGCATTTGCCTAATATCTTTGAAGGCTTATTCCCAAACCTGGGAATCCTATGATCTTCAGGGAAATCTAAAAGTAAGGGCCGTATACGATGAGATTAAGGTATTAGGAGAGACTGTATTGATCGGGAAAAAGGACTCCTCCCTTTCCTTACTTTCCAGAGATCTCAAACCTATTGTCAACCTTCAGGGAAATGAGATTTACCAATACCTATCGCCATGGATTTTGGTAAAGGGACCAAAAGGAATCGGGGCTTATCATGAGTATGGACAACAAGCTTTGGCTCCTGAATACGAGGAAATTCAAACTTACATCACAAGGCTTTTGGCAAAAAAGGGCAATTCTTATTGGATTTTTGAACGAGGAACTGGAAAGATCACTTCACTTGGAACATTAGAAAATGCCAAATTGACCAAATTGGGAATGGTTATAGCCCAAAAGCAAGGCAAATATTACCTCCCACTTTCCAAAGACCCTGGAAAACCTTATGATCTTTTGGAGGAAAATGATGGAAACTACCTATTAGCTAAGGAATCTTCCGGGTATGGGATTATCAACTTGGAAGGAGATTATGTACTGGATCCAAACATCACCCAACTCGAATATTCAAGAAATAATCATTTCTATGGATTCAATCAAAGCCAATATGTTTTGATCAAAGGTGATGAAATAAAAGCCGATGTGAGCTACAATTCCTATCATAAGATCACCAAAGAGGGCGACTTGATGCTGGAATATATCCACGGAAAATTGAGAAGGGTAATGAAGGAGGATGGAATCCTGTTGGATATAGTAGGAATGGAAGAAGTACAGCTGGTTGGGAAAGATCATTACTTCATTCGATTTAGAGAGCAGAAAACAGGATTGTTGGGAAAATCAGGCTGGTTAGTTAGGCCTGAATCTGATGCAGAATGGATAGGCCCAGGTTCGGAAGGGCTTTTCCCTGCGAGAAAAGCGGGTAAAAGTGGATTTCTTAATTCAGATGGCAGATGGGTGATTCAACCTACTTTTACAGAGGTCCAAAATTTCTCAGAACAAGTTGGAGAATTTAAATCGGGTTATTCCTGGGGACTTCTTAGTCCTTCTGGCCAAACCATTTCAAGTCCAAACTGGGAAGAGATTAAACCTTTTTCTTCAGGCAAAGGAATCGCCAAAAACTCAGGAGGCTTATTCTTGATTGGGAAATCAGGAGATCTAATTACTCAAGAGCCATTTGATCAGATTTGTAGAATTAAGGATGGATATTTTTTGGTAGAAAAATCAGGAAAACGCGGATTACTCAATCCAGAAGGGAAACAAATAATCGCTCCTGAATTTGATTTTATCCAATTCGAAAATCAAGATTTCATCCTTCTTGCTAATTCCGGAAAAGTAGGAGTAATCAAGGAAAATGGAGATATGGTCTTTCCGATGGATTATGAGGAGATTATTCCCGACTGGACAAATAATCAAATCCTGGTTAAAGAAATGTATACTCCTGTGGTGATTCCTGTAGAAGAACCAAGCAACGGAAAACGAAAAAAGGGAGCTTAATTGCTCCCTTTTCACTTATTTTTTATCTCCTTTTCCGCTTCCAGGTTCTTTCGAATCCTTATCGGAATTCGCTATCGAATCCCTCATCGAGGTGTCCGACTTGATATTTTCCATTTTATAGTAATCCATCACTCCAAGGTTTCCTGTTCTAAAAGCCTCTGCTAAAGCCTTTGGAACTTCAGCCTCAGCTTCAATTACTTTGGCTCTCATCTCAACGGTCTTGGCTCTGTTTTCTTGCTCCAAAGCAACGGCCATCGCTCTTCTTTCTTCAGCCTTTGCTTCTGCAACTTTTAAATCTGCAGATGCCTGATCGATTTGGAGTTTCGCGCCGATGTTGGTTCCTACGTCGATATCTGCAATATCAATGGAAAGAATTTCAAAAGCAGTTCCGGCATCCAAACCTCTCTGAAGCACCAACTTGGATATTTTATCCGGATTTTCTAAAACTGATTTGTGAGTTGAGGCCGAACCAATTGAAGTTACAATACCCTCACCTACTCTCGCCAAAATGGTTTCTTCACCGGCACCACCGACAAGTTGAGCAATATTCGCTCTAACCGTTACTCTTGCTTTTGCAATAAGCTGAATCCCATCAGCTGCTACTGCTGCCACACTTGGCGTATTGATTACTTTGGGATTTACGGAAATCTGCACTGCTTCGAATACATCTCGTCCTGCCAAGTCAATGGCAGTAGCCTGCTTGAAACTTAAATTGATGTTCGCCTTATCGGCTGAAATCAAAGCACGGATTACGGTAGGCACATTTCCTCCTGCCATATAGTGGGTTTCCAGATCATTAGTTGTCAACTGAAGACCAGCTTTGGTAGCTGTAATCAAGGAGTTTACTATAACACTTGGAGGAACTTTTCGGATTCGCATTCCCACTAACTCCAAAAGACCAACTCGCACATTTGCAAACTGAGCAGTAATCCAAAGATTAACAGGAACAAAGTATAAAAAGATGAATAATAGAATAATGCCTGCAAAAGCAGCCACCAAAACGAAAATTGAACTAGATGGATCCATGTTGTTTTACTAAAATTTTATTGTTTTCAATTTTTATTATTTCGACTACCTGACCTACTTCAATAAAGCCTTCTTCAGACTTTACTTCATAAATACTTTCATTCAACGATACTTTTCCAAAAGGTTTGATATCAGAAATCGCTTTCCCGGTCATTCCAACTTCTAATCCAGTTGTCCTTCCATCGAACGCCCCACCTTCCATAGAGGATTTCAAGGAGAATTTTGTCCAAACCCCAGAACTAAACCCATACCAAACAGCGGCCAAATTAATCACTGCAGCCAGACCTGTGATCCACATTGCTGTATTGGACTCAAAAGTCAAAAAGGCATAAACTACACCAGCAAGACTGACCAAAAACCCCATTATCCCAACGATTGTAGTTCCAGGGATAAAAAGCATCTCTATCATCAGCAGAATAAGTCCGATGATCAAAAGGCTAGAAAGAATAAGAATTTCCATGACAGATCAGGTGAGAGAACTAAAATTACGACAAGGAATGAAAAACTAAAGCTATCTAAAAACAAAACCCGGAAAAATCCGGGTTTAAGTTTTAATAAGCTTTTGCGAAATACACTCTACCTACAGAAGGATTTCCCGTCAGGATACATTTTCCTGCTTCTTCTTTTCTATCCAAAGGAATGCATCGGATTGTCGCTTTGGTCAGTTCTTTGATTTTCTCCTCGGTTTCGGAAGTTCCGTCCCAATGGGCAGATAAAAACCCTCCTTTTTCCTCCAATACTTTTTTAAACTCATCCCAAGAATTGACTTCAGTGGTCATTTCTGTTCTGAATTGGAAAGCTTTGCTGTAAATACTGTTTTGGATTTCTTCCAAAAGGGATGAGATTTTTTCACCAATGGACATTTCACTCAAGCTGAATGTTTCTTTGGTCAAGGTATCTCTTCTGGCAATTTCAATAGTACCATTTTCAAGATCTCTTGGCCCCATGGCAATTCGCACAGGAACCCCTTTAAGCTCATATTCGGCAAATTTCCAACCCGGCTTATGTGTATCGCGGTCATCAAATTTGACTGAGATTCCTTTCTTTCTCAATTCAGTCATAATTTCTTTGGCCTTAACTGAAATTGACTCAAGCTCCCCTTCACCTCGATAAATAGGAACAATCACCACTTGGGTAGGTGCCAATTTTGGAGGCAAGACCAATCCATTATCGTCTGAATGAGCCATAATCAAAGCTCCCATTAGTCTGGTACTAACTCCCCAAGAAGTCCCCCAAACAAAGTCCAGGCCTCCTTCTTTGGTCGCAAATTTCACATCAAATGCCTTTGCAAAGTTTTGTCCCAAGAAATGCGAAGTTCCTGCCTGAAGTGCTTTTCCGTCTTGCATCATTGCCTCGATGCAAAGCGTATCATCTGCACCTGCGAATCGTTCATTTGCGGTTTTTCTTCCCCTGACCACTGGCAAAGCCATGAATTCCTCAGCAAATTGAGCATAAACGTTCATCATTTGCATGGTTTCGTCCATTGCTTCCTTGGCAGTTGCATGTGCGGTATGACCTTCTTGCCATAGGAATTCCGCTGTCCGCAGAAATAGACGGGTTCTCATCTCCCAACGAACCACATTGGCCCACTGATTAACTAAAAGAGGTAAGTCTCGGTAAGATTGAATCCAGTTTTTATACGTGCTCCAAATAACAGTTTCTGAAGTAGGACGGACGATTAATTCCTCCTCCAACTTTGCCTCAGGATCGACAATCACTCCTGATCCATCTTCGGCATTTTTAAGGCGGTAATGCGTCACAACAGCACATTCCTTGGCAAATCCTTCAACGTGTGAAGCTTCTTTACTTAAGAAAGATTTTGGGATAAAAAGAGGAAAGTAGGCATTGGTATGGCCTGTTTCTTTAAACATCCGATCAAGTTCAGCCTGCATCTTTTCCCAAATGGAATAGCCGTAAGGTTTAATGACCATACAGCCACGAACAGCAGAGTTTTCTGCTAGATCGGCTCTTTTCACCAATTCGTTGTACCATTGAGAATAATCTTCGCTGCGCTTTGGTAGTCCTTTACTCATTAGGTTTTGAGGTATAGTATAATGTGGTTAATTTTGCTTAATTAGGGCTGGCAAATATAAGTCAAAAAGTATAACCTCAGGCTTATCAGTCCGTATAACAAAGTAACAATCAACTTCAATTATGAAGAATATCCCCCAATTATCTGTTTCTCTATTACTTGGTGCGGCATTGCTTTCATCTTGTAGCACCAATAAAATGGCTATGAGTGGAGCAAATGACAATCTTTACTTCAGAGCCTCTGATGTGCAAGTCGCTACGCAATACGCAGTAGAGAACAACAATCCTAAGACATTTGAATCCCTAAACCAGTCTCCAGCTTTGGTTCAGGAAAATTTCAGTTCTAGAAATGTAAACCCAGAATATATTTCCAGATATCAAGCCACCACAGCCGAGGCTGATAATGGAACCGTATATTTTGACGAAGGTCAAGCTGAAGAAACTTCAGCAAACATTAATGCATACGATAATTACAGATCCTATTCAAACGGCTCTAACTTCTCCTCTCCGAACATCAATTTCAACTTTGGTTTAGGCTTCGGATATGGTATGAGTCCTTGGGGATATGGAATGAGCCCATGGTCAATGGGATTTTATGATCCATTCTGGGGGCCAAGTTGGGGTTGGAGACCTGGCTTTAGCATGAGTATCGGATTTGGCTGGGGCTACCCTACATTAGGAATGGGGTTTGGTCCAAGCTGGGGATGGGGTCCAAGCTTCGGTTGGGGCTATCCAATGTATCCGACTTGGGGCTATCCTGTACATCCTATTTACCCTGGTTATCCTTACTATGGTCTACCCGGTGGAGAATATAATGGAAGAAGAGTAGTTAGTGGAGTAAGACCGACCAGAGGTTCTTCATTGGCTAACGCAGGTGTATCAAACAGACAGGCATCTGTAATGCCATCTACTGCAAGGGCTCAAAATAGAGCTACTGCTTCAGGTTCTAATCCTTCTGCGAGAAGAATTGCTGCATCTGAAAACTCCAGAGTTGCTAGTAGAGAATTTGGAAGCTCTCAAAATGATTATTATAATTCAAGCAGAAGCCGAGTAACAAGTTCTTCTACTCCTAGAAATATTAGCTCTCCGGCTACGGATCGTACAGTAAATACCAGATCTAGAACAAGTATTCCTTCAGCAAGACCATCCAGCGCGAATCCAGGAACTTATAATAGATCAACTGGAACCCCGACTAGAGGAAACAATACCTATAACAACTATAGATCAAACAGTCCTTCTTACAACAGATCTGTTAGTCCAACTTATAATAACAGATCTACCAGCCCATCTTATAACAACAGATCAACAACACCATCTTATAATAGATCAACAACACCTACCAGATCAAACGATACGGGTGGATTCAGTGCACCGAGCAGAAGCTCTTCAGGAAGCAGTGGTTTCAGTGCGCCAAGCAGAAGTTCAGGTGGGTCCAGTGGAGTTAGCTCTGGTGGATCCAGATCAGGAAGGGGGAATTAATTCCCCTTTTTTTTTTCAAAAATTATCCCCGATTCAATCATTCATTCGTTAGTGTTACTAAGCTTTAATACAACACAAATGAGGTTTTTATTATCTCTTATTCTAATCATTACTTCTTCAACTTCCCTAGTAAATGCTCAAAGCGGCTATTTTGAAGATGCATATAGATTTGGACGAACAGTGCCTACTGGTTCTGCCAGAATTATAGGAATAGGTGGAACCCAGTTCTCATTGGGAGGAGACGTATCCAACCTTACAGGGAACCCTGCTGGCCTTGGATTCTTTAGAACATCGGAAGTCAATGTCAGTTTGAGTTTCACAGATTGGGGAGTAGATACTGACTTCTTGGGCCAATCCCGCTCTTACAATACAACCAATTTCTCACTTCCAAACATCTCCTACATTGGTGCAAATCCAAAAGGAGTAATGGAAACTGGAGCTTTCAAAGGAGGAGCTTGGGGGATAAGTGTTCAAAGGATTGCCAACTTCAATACTGAATTCGGCTATTTCTCTGATATCCAAGGGGAAAGTTCAATCATTGATTTTTACTTGCAGGACTCATTTGGAATTCCAGAAAACCAAATTGAAAATTATGGTTTGACCGGTCTGGCCTATCAAACCTATCTAATCAATCCAATTACGGTCGATGAAAATGGGAATCCAATAACAAACCCGGACACCTACGACTCATTTGTACTTGGATTTCCTTTTCAGGATGAAAATATTCGAACTGAAGGAAGTGCAAGTCAAGTCACGTTTGGCTATGGAGCAAACTTTAATCACAAGCTATTCCTTGGAGGAAGCTTGGGGATAAGATCAATCAACTATTCGTCTTTCAAGGTATACAATGAGGAATTCTTCGAGGAGCCTTTAATTAATTCTTCCTTGCGAGAAAATTTGTTCATTAATGGAATTGGCGTCAATCTAAACCTTGGTGCGATCTTCAAACCAACAGATAACTTAAATCTTGGATTTGTCTTCCAAACCCCTACCTGGTTTACTATGAGTGAAGAATATGAAGCCTCTTCATTTGCAAATTATGACAATTACTATTTTGAACCAGAAGACATTACATTAGGCAATGAAGAAGCATTTTCAGACCTAGTCATCAGTAACTACGGACTAAATACTCCATTGAAAATAGGAGGAGGTGCCACATTTTTCTTTGGAAAAAATGGATTTATTTCCGCAGATGTAGATTGGGTAGATTATAGTCAGGCTCGACTCCGCTCAAATGACTTCAATGCTAGTCCAGACAATGATGTCATTCGTGATATTTATACTAGCACCATTAATTATCGAGTAGGTGGAGAAGCTTGGATCAATAAACTTAGAATTCGAGGGGGATATTCTTTCCTGGGGGACCCTTATAGTGATCCAGCCGGATTTGATCAAAGTTCCCAGATAATCAGTGGCGGTCTTGGATTAAAAATAAATTCCTTCACCATTGATTTGTCCATAGCTAATCAAACCTACAATTCCCTTTACAGAAGCTATCAGGTTTTGGATGAAGCAGGATTCAATTATGGACCTATTACCGAGGTGAAAAATAACATCACTTCAGGGGTTCTTTCCCTAGGGTTTAATTTTTAAACTGATTAATCAACTCATACAATAAAAGCTCAGCCGAGAAATCCTCTCCGCTGAGCTTTATTTTTGCCTGGTTGTAAAAGTATTCTCTCTGAGTAAGCAAGCTTTTTAATTTCAGGGTGATTTCACCCTGGTCCAATCCTGAAAACATAGGCCTATTCTGGACTTTGGATTGTCTAATCCGATCTGAAATGGACGTCAAGGGGACATCTAGGTAAACAGAAATGGATTTGGAATTGATGAGATCCATGTTATCGTTGAAGCAGGGAGCACCTCCACCTGTAGCCAAAACATAGGAATCTTCCTTCGAAAGTACATCATTCAATACCTGAGTTTCCAACTCACGGAATTTCCCCTCTCCATGGATTGCAAAAATCTCAGAAATCTTACTTTGAGCTTTAACCTCAATCAGGGTATCTAAATCCAAAAAAGGAAAACCCAAATGCTCCGCAAGCTGCCTTCCAAAGGTGCTTTTTCCAGAGCCTGGCAGCCCTACCAAAACAACCTTCAGATTCTTACTCATAGGAACAAGTCTAAAACATCAGTCGCTTCTGGGGTATTGTTGTGGTGAAACTTATCCAATACCACTCCATCCTTTAGAATCCAAACTCCCGGATTGGAGCGCATGATGGTTTTTACCACAGTTGCGTCAGCTTGCAAGCCTACGATACTCCAGTTTTGCTGATTCAGGAACGCATCAATTTCTTCCTGAGTCGCAGCAGCCATAAATACCACATCTACTGGAGCTCCCTCTAGAGACTTGACCAAATTGGACAATTTATCCAAGTTGGCAGTACTCATTTTTGATAGATTGCTACTTAGGATGATGACTTTATTTCCTGCGAAAAGGAATTCTGTTTGATCTCCTTCGGTATTCCATGTAGCGAAGTCCGAAATCTTGGGAAGTGCTTCAGGATTTTTCAAAACCATTTCTACAAATTCTAATCCCTCCTCACTTGGATATTGATCAAAGTTGACAATCTCCTCTCCTCTTTTCATGACATAGGTATAAAGTAAAGGCGAGGAGGGCTGCATATTCACCGGAATATTTACCCCAACTTTATAGGCTCTGAAATCAATAAAGGGAAGGTTTTGAATAGCATAATAGGCTAATCCAAAAGAAAGAATCATAGTGAGTACTGCGGTCACTGAAGCCCAGCGTGGGGTGTTTTCAGGTAAATCCTCTCTAAAATAAAAGAGGAAAGATATCATCACCAAAAGGATAATATCCTTGTAAAAAGACTCCCAAGGGGTAAGTTTGATCGCATCTCCAAAGCAACCGCAATCCGTCACCTTATTAAAATAGGCCGAATAAAAAGTCAAAAAGGTGAAAAACAAGATCATCAAACCCAAGGCCCAAACGGTTTGCTTAAGTTTTACTCCCAAAATCAACATCACCCCAAGGACAACTTCAGCAACTACAAGCACCACTCCTATGTAAAGAGCCAATGGTTTGAAATAGTAGAAGAACCCAGCAATGTCATTAGAGAACACATCGAAGTACTCTTCCAACTTAATCGCAGTACCAACCGGATCATTGACCTTGATCAGACCAGAGAAAATAAATAGCCCTCCCACCAAAATCCGGAGAAGCCAAAGTACACCTTGCTTATTCATGATACCCTAATTTGATTAGACAAAACACTGCATAATTGATCATATCCTGATAATTGGCTTCAATACCTTCTGAAACTATGGTCTTGCCTTGATTATCTTCTATTTGTTTTACTCTAAATAATTTCATCAAGATGATATCAGTCATGGAAGCCACTCGCATATCTCTCCAAGCTTCTCCGTAGTCGTGATTTTTATTTTCTAGGAGCCCTTTAGTCGCTGCTGTCCAATGATCATAAAGTGGCTCTAATTCCGAAAAAGGGATCTCTAGTCGTTCGTCTTCCTGAAGGGAAATTTGCATCAAGGCGATCAGACAATAATTGATGATCCCTACAAATTCATCCACAATAGGATCATTCACTTTTTGATTGCCTTTTTCCTGAATAGAACGAATTCGTTGAGCTTTGATAAAAATCTGATCCGTAATAGAAGGAAGTCTTAAAATTCTCCAGGCAGTCCCATAATCCAGGGTCTTCTTTCGAAAGAGTTCTTTACATCGGGCGATTACTTGCTTATATTCGTTACTGGTTTTTGTCTCCAAAATCTTTAAGGTTAATGCTTCACGGATCCTATCCGACTTCTTTGTCCGAAGATAAATTATTTCCCCAAAAATATACACTTCAAATCAAGGGAAGGCTTATTTGCTTGGATAAGCCCAAAATAATGGGAATAATTAACCTTACTCCTGATTCATTTTACGCCAAAAGCAGAGTTCAGATTTCAAAAGAGACTATTTTGACTCAGGCTGAAAAAATGATTGGTGAGGGAGCAGATTTTTTGGATTTGGGCGGATATAGCACCAGACCAGGAGCTGAGGAAATCACCATTGAGGAGGAAATTGAACGAGTCATTCCGGCTATTTCTTGGATTAAGGAAGCCTTCCCGGATGTTTTAATCTCTGTAGATACTTTCAGAAGTAAAGTAGCAAAAAATGCTATTTCTGTTGGAGCAGATTTGGTCAATGATGTATCGGCGGGGAATTTAGACCCTCAACTATTGGAAGTGGTTGCAAAAGCAGGTTTGCCATATATCGCCATGCATATGCGTGGAAATCCAAAAAATATGCAGCAATTGACTGATTATTCCAGTTTAATCGAGGATATTTTGTATTATTTCTCTGAAAAAGTAGAAATTTTCAAAAAACTTGGCATCAAAGATGTAATTATTGATCCCGGTTTTGGATTCGCGAAAAGTTTGGATCAAAATTTCGAATTGCTCAAAAACCTGAACTCTTTTCGGACTTTTGGACTTCCACTTTTAGCAGGACTTTCCAGAAAATCCATGATTTATAAGTTTCTTGGAAACTCTCCCCAAGAAGCCCTAAATGGAACTACCGCTCTCAATATGTTTGCCCTTACTCAGGGAGCAAACATCCTAAGAGTACATGACGTTAAGGAAGCAAAAGAAACAGTTAAACTATACGAACAATTATACCCTTGACCCTACTTTTTAAAATTGGATTTTTAGATATCTCCATCGTCAATATGATCGATATTGCGTTGGTTGCTGCACTATTGTACCAAATTTATAAGCTGCTAAAGGGAAGCGTCGCTATTAAAATCTTCTTGGGTTTCTTATCCATCTACCTGATCTACCTATTGGTAAGGGCCTTGAGAATGGAATTGCTTTCAGCTATTTTAGGCCAGTTTATGGGTGTGGGTGTGATCGCAGCGATCATCATTTTCGCACCAGAAATAAGGAAATTCCTCTTATTAATTGGTAGGTCTTCACTCCTTTCCAATGACAACTTGTGGAAAGACATTCTCTTCTTTTGGAGAAAAAGAGAAAATTCCGCGTTTAATATTTCCCCCATAATTGACGCTTCAAAAACTCTAGCAGGAACTAATACAGGCGCCTTGATGGTGATTTCCAGTAGCACAGAGTTGAAATTCTATGCTGAAAGTGGGGACCTTTTGGATGCAGAACTTTCCAAGCGACTGCTGATTTCTATTTTCAATAAGTACAGTCCTTTGCACGACGGTGCAGTGATCATTCACAATGGCCGAATCAAAGCAGCTAGATGTATCCTACCAGTGACTGAGCGAGAAGTTCCTGCTCAATTTGGACTAAGACATCGGGCAGGAATCGGTATGTCTGAAGCGACAGACGCATTGATTTTGGTGATCTCCGAAGAGACAGGTCAAGTTTCTATGATGAAAAATGGAAAGGTATTACACAACCTCTCCTTCCAAGAAGTTCGGGAAATCATCAATGATTACCTGAACAATGAAGATTTAGAAGATCGATTTGAAAATCTGTCTGAATACGAACTGGCAAAAAAGAATAAGCTGAATTTAACCACAAAGTAAAAGGGGCCAATTCCGTAAAGAATAAGCCCCTTTTTAATTTTTATTGGATCACACCCAATTCTTTTCCTACTTCTGTGAAGGCTTCAATTGCCTGATCCAAATGGTGTTTGTCATGTCCCGCTGAAATCTGAACTCTAATTCTAGCTTGTCCCTTTGGAACCACCGGATAATAGAAACCGATTACATAAATCCCCTTTTCCAAAAGCTTCTCTGCCATTCTCTGAGAAAGAACCGCATCGTACAACATAATCGGAACAATGGCATGCTCACCTGGCTTGATATCAAATCCTGCTGCGGTCATTTTCTCCCGGAAATATTTCGTATTCTCTTCCAGCTTATCTCTCAACTCAGTCGTCTCAGAAAGCAAATCAAATACAGCTATGGAAGCCCCAGTGATGGAAGGCGCCAAAGTATTTGAAAACAAGTAAGGTCTGGAACGCTGGCGAAGCAATTCAATGATTTCTTTTCTTCCGGAAGTAAACCCACCTGAAGCCCCACCCAAAGCTTTACCCAGAGTTCCGGTGATAATGTCAATTTTTCCCATCACACCGCGGAATTCGTGAACACCACGACCAGTTTTACCCATAAATCCGGTGGAATGACATTCGTCAGACATCACCAAAGCCTGATATTTTTCAGCTAACGCTACGATTTTATCCAATTGAGCAATGGTGCCATCCATTGAAAACACCCCATCGGTCACGATGATCTTTTGTTTGGCTCCAGCAGCATCTGCATCTTGAAGTTGCTTCTCGAGGTCTTCCATGTTGTTATGCTCATAGCGGTAGCGCATAGCCTTGCAAAGACGAACCCCATCAATGATGGAGGCATGATTTAATGCATCGGAAATAATGGCATCTTCAGGACCCAAAATTGGCTCGAAAACCCCTCCATTTGCATCAAAAGCAGCGGCATATAAAATAGTGTCCTCTGTTCCCAAAAACTCAGAAATTTTCTTCTCCAGCTCTTTGTGAATATCCTGTGTACCGCAAATGAATCGTACGGAAGACATCCCAAAACCATGGGAATCTATGGCAGCTTTTGCTGCTTCGATTACTTTAGGATGGGAAGAAAGTCCCAGATAATTATTGGCGCAAAAGTTAAGCACTTGCTTTCCCCCAGCTATTGTAATCTCTGCTGACTGAGGAGAAGTGATAATACGCTCTC
Source organism: Algoriphagus boseongensis (assembly GCF_004362805.1). Classification (GTDB taxonomy): domain Bacteria; phylum Bacteroidota; class Bacteroidia; order Cytophagales; family Cyclobacteriaceae; genus Algoriphagus; species Algoriphagus boseongensis. Next base: position 152,180 of record NZ_SNYF01000005.1, on the reverse strand, counting down.
TTTTGAAAAGTCCGGCTTCTTCAATCGATTTAAGTTCTTGCTCTAATTTGGGTTTAATCTGATCGTACATTCTTATAGAATTAAATTGTTTTAAAGTTTGATTACTCCACTGGTCAAAAAACAAGAGTGGAGAGGTGATTTTTACTACTTTTGCGCAAGCAAACCCAAATATAAACAAAAACCCTCAAGGCAAATTGGAGGTTTTTGACCCTTTATCTCATGGAAAAAATCTTAGTCATAGGTGCTGCCGGTCAGCTAGGCTCAGAACTCACCCGAGCACTCTCAGATCAATTTGGTGGAGACCAAGTCATTGCCACAGACTTGAGGGACTCTGCAAAAGCAGAATTCGACTATTGCCGATTCGAAGTATTGGATGTCCTCAATAAAGAAGGAGTTCGAGACTTAATAAAAGAAGAAAAAGTTACTCAGATTTATCATTTGGCTGCTGTTCTTTCGGCAACTGGAGAGAAAAACCCCCACTTCGCCTGGCATTTGAATATGGACAGCTTGCTTTCTGTTCTGGAATTAGCCAAGGAACTCAAGTTGGATAAAATATACTGGCCATCTTCCATTGCTGTTTTTGGCCCAAATACTCCTAAGGTCAACACCCCTCAATTTTGTGTAAAAGAACCAAACACAGTCTACGGTATCAGCAAGCAGGCAGGGGAAAGATGGTGTGAATATTATTTTGAAAAGTACGGAGTAGACGTCCGAAGCTTGAGATATCCAGGTTTGATCGGTTACAAATCTCTTCCTGGAGGCGGCACCACTGATTATGCAGTAGATATTTATCACAAGGCCTTGGCAGGAGAAAAATTCGAATGCTTCCTCAGCGAGGATACCTACCTGCCTATGATGTATATGCCGGATGCAATCAAGGCTACGCTTGACCTGATGAATGCTCCAAGAGAGTCTGTAAAAATCAGATCTAGCTATAATTTATCCGGAATGAGTTTTTCTCCGAAAGAGATTTACGAAAGCATCAAAAAGCACCTTCCTGATTTTGAAATCAGCTACAAACCTGATTTCAGACAGGCGATCGCAGATTCCTGGCCCGACAGCATCGATGATTCCAGAGCTCAGGTAGACTGGGGATGGAAGCCAGACTATGATTTGGATGCGATGACGGCAGATATTTTGAAAAACCTGCCGGATTACTTCCCAACTGGAAAATAAAATTACAAGGCCCGAGATCTTCGGGCTTTTTTCATTTTTACCCCTTTCACTTCAGGTTTCTAATTTCAATCAATTTGGCTATTTTGAGTGGAATTGATCGTTTTCCATGAATCGCCAGAGATTAGCCTTACTTTTTACTTTCTTCATTGGAGTTCTCCTACTTTTCTTCTTTTGGAATCAAGAGGATGAAGTGGATTTCAGTTCCCAAGTCAAACCCATTCTAAATACCCACTGTATCTCTTGTCATGGAGGGGTCAAGAAAAACGGAGACTTTTCCCTTCTTTTTGAAGAGGAGGCCTTCGCTCCTACCAAATCAGGACATCCCGCAATTATCCCAGGCGATCCGAATGGAAGTGAATTGATTCGAAGATTGACCGAATCAGATCCTGAACTCCGAATGCCCTATCAAGGCGAACCTCTAAGCGAGGATGAAATAGATATCCTCAAAAAATGGATCAAACAAGGGGCTAAATGGGGAAAACATTGGGCGTATGAACCTGTGAAAGAACCTGAAATTTCCAGAAAACCCAAAACTGCGGGGCTTAACTCAGGAGAGGAAAATTACTCTTCATCGATAGATTTTTTCATTCAGGAAAAACTAAAATCAGTTGGACTCACTCCTTCACCTGAAGAAAATTCTTCCAGATTAATCCGAAGGTTGGCGATGGATCTTACGGGTTTACCTCCTTCAGACTCCTTGGTTCGGGACTTTTCCTCTGGAAAAATCAGCTATGAGCAAGCCGTTGATCAGTTGCTAAGCGCTGATGCCTATGGGGAAAAATGGGCTACCTGGTGGCTGGATCTGGCTCGGTATGCCGATACCAAAGGATACGAGCGGGATGTTTCCCGGACCTTTTGGCCATACCGGGATTATGTCATTCGGTCCTTTAATGCCGACAAGCCCTTCGATCAATTCACCATCGAACAATTGGCCGGAGACCTTTTGCCTAACCCAACACAAGAGCAATTGACCGCGACGGCTTTCCACAGAAATACCATGAACAATGACGAGGGTGGAACCGAAGATGAGGAATTCAGGGTGGCCGCAGTATTAGATCGAATTAATACGACTTATGAAGTCTGGCAAAGTACCACCATGGCCTGTGTGCAATGCCACAGTCATCCCTATGACCCCATTCGTCATGAGGAGTATTATCAATCCATGGCGTTTTTCAATAATACCCGGGATGAAGACACCCATGATGAGGAACCCAAACTTCGGTTTTATGAAGAGGAAGACGAGAAAAAGATTTCTTCCATTGTTTACTGGGTAGAAAAACATGAAGGAAAACAGGCGGCTCAACATCGAGCTGATTTCCTCAAATTTCTTGAACCCAAATATGCCGCCCATTTGGCAACCAATTTTCAAAAAGCCGAATTGATAGACACCAAGTGGCTCGGTCTCCAATCAGGTGGTTCGGCAACCTATTTAAAAATAAACACGCTTGGCTCTGACCAATTGCTGCTCAATTACCGCTCAGGATTGGATGGCACGCAAATGAAAATCCGCAAAGATGGACCTGATGGAGAAATCATGGCACAATTTGTTTTGGGTAAAACCCAAGGTGATTTTGTCCTTTCCATCCCTTTCAAACCAATTCAGGAGTCGGTGGATCTTTATTTTGAAGCTAAAAATCCTAAAGCCTCCCCTCAACAAAACACCTCAGCAATTGTCTGGTTTGCATTTGTCCCAACCCTCAAGGGACAAGAATACCTTGGCTTTGCTACTATCAAAAAGAATTGGGAGGAACTGCTTCAATGGAAAGGAACCAAGCTTCCCATCCTGATAGAAAATCCAAGTTACATGCGCCGGACTTCCTATGTTTTCGAACGGGGAAACTGGATGATCCATGGAGAGGAGGCTCCACCTCAGACGCCCAAAGAGCTTGGGAATTGGCAGGAATCCTGGCCAAAAAATCGTCTTGGATTTGCCTATTGGCTCACTTCTCCTGAAAACCCTCTGACTGCCAGAACTTTGGTGAATCGAATTTGGGATCAACTTTTCGGAAGGGGATTGGTGAGTTCACTGGAAAATATGGGAACCCAAGCCGATCCTCCAAGCCATCCAGAACTTCTGGATTATTTGGCATGGAAAACCATGAACGACTATGGTTGGAGCATGAAAAGTCTAATCCGGGAAATTGTTAATTCATCAACCTACCGACAATCATCTGAAATTTCTCCAGAGGCCTATAAACTAGATCCTTCCAACCAATGGTACTCCAGAGGCCCAAGATTCAGACTCTCAGCAGAGCAAGTCAGAGATCAAGCCTTGGCCGTGAGTGGGCTTTTAAGCTCGAAAATGTATGGGAAGCCGGTCATGCCTCCACAACCCGAAGGAATTTGGCAAACCGTTTACAATGGGGAATTCTGGGTAGAAAGTGAAGGAGAAGATCGCTACAGAAGAGGTATTTATACCTTTTTGAAACGGACTAGCCCCTACCCTTCTTTTGTTTCCTTTGATGCGGGAAGCAGGGAAGTTTGTCTTGGCAAGCGATTGGTAACCAATACGCCACTTCAAGCCTTGGTCACTTTAAATGATCCGGTTTTTCTGGAAGCAGCCAAGAAATTGGCAGAAAAAGAAATGAAAAAGAGCGGGAATAACCCTGAAAAGACAATCGAAGGAATCTATCATTCGCTTTTGTTCCAAGCTATTTCCAATTCAAAAAAACAAGCCATGTTGGATCTTTTCAATTCTGCCAAATCCGAATTCGAAGCCAATCCTGAACAAAGGGAAGATTTCTTTCCTGATGCAAGTTCAGACTTAGCGGCAATGGCGGTAGTTGCGAATGCGATGATGAATTTAGACGAATTCCTAACCAAGCCTTAACATGAAGAATCTGGATAAATTACTCGGAGAACTGGCCAGCCAAAAGCTTCAAGCACAAACTAGAAGACACTTTTTGGTGGATTGTGTTAGCAAGTTGGGAGGTCTGGCAATGGCTCCCTTGCTTTTTGGATGTGATTTAGGAAAAAATGGCCAGGTCAAATCTGGCTTAAATCTTAGCGAGCGTGACCTTAATCCTTTGGCATCTATTCCTCCGCCCTTTTTAGCAAAAGCAAAATCGATCATTTACTTGCACATGGCTGGGGCACCTTCTCAGTTAGAGTTATTTGATTACAAGCCTGAGCTAGCAAAGCTCAACGATCAGGATTGCCCGGAAAGCCTTTTGGAAGGGAGAAAATTTGCCTTTATCCGAGGAGTTCCAAAAATGCTTGGCCCTCAGGCAAACTTCAAACAGCATGGAGAATCAGGGGCATGGGTTTCGGATTATCTACCCCATTTTTCACAAATGGTGGATGAAGTGGCCTTTTTAAAAGCCATGCATACAGACCAATTTAATCATGGGCCTGCGCAGTTATTTATGCAAACAGGATCACCCAGATTGGGAAGGCCAAGTTTGGGAAGTTGGGTTACTTATGGTTTGGGAACAGAGAATCAGAATTTGCCGGGTTTTGTGGTCTTGACTTCAGGAGGAAAAACTCCAGATGCTGGAAAAAGTGTGTGGGGCTCGGGATTTTTACCTTCAGTCTATCAGGGAGTACAATGCAGATCAAAAGGTGATCCAGTACTTTATCTCGAAGACCCCAAAGGAATGACTCGGGATTTGAAGAAAAATGTCATTTCAGCCATCAATCAAGCTAACCAGGAAGACTTTGAAAACTTCGGAGACCCGGAGATTTTAGCCCGGATCAATCAATTTGAAATGGCTTACCGAATGCAGATTGAGGTTCCTGAAGTGATGAACATCAACGATGAACCAGCATACATTCACGAATTATACGGGACAAAGCCGGGAGAAGAGTCCTTTGCCAACAATTGCCTTTTAGCCAGAAAATTGGTGGAAAAGGGCGTTCGGGTGGTTCAGCTTTACGACTGGGGATGGGATACCCATGGAACTGATCGGGATGGATCTATTGATTTGGGGCTTCGAAATAAATGCCGGGAAATTGATCGACCAATAACTGCTCTATTGATGGATTTGAAGCAAAGGGGACTATTGGAAGAAACCCTAGTCGTATGGGGAGGCGAATTTGGAAGAACCCCCATGCAGGAAAACCGGGAAGGGAAAGTTCAGGGATTCAAGGGGAGAGATCACCACGTGGACGCCTTTACCATGTGGGTAGCGGGAGGAGGAGTAAAAAAAGGTGCCAGCTATGGAATTACAGATGATTTTGGATTTTCTGGAATTGACGAAAGAACCTCTGTTCATGATCTCCACGCCACGATTCTCCATTTGATGGGATTTGATCATGAAAAATTCACCTACGAATTTCAAGGCAGACCTTTTAGGCTCACAGATGTGGAAGGGGAATTAATCCGAAAAATACTGGCCTAAATGTTTGACTTCATTTTCCAGCTTTTCGGCAGGTTCCACCCTCTTTTGGTTCATCTTCCCATTGGAATTCTACTCTTTGGGATCATTCTGGTTTTTCTTTCCAAAAGCGATAAAACCGCCTATTTCGACTCCATTCGCTTAGCTTTCCTTTTGGGTGGAATTTCTGCCTTGGCTTCTTCGGCTTCTGGTTTTTTACAATACCAAAATGAAGGTTTTGCCTGGGACTCAGTCCAATTCCACTTCTACTTTGGATTGGTCACTACGGTAACTTCTTTTTGGCTTTTCTTCGAATTGAAGAACAAGCAAGTACTCCCTTTTAATTTCAAACTCAAATCCTCAGGATTGACTGTTTTATTGCTAATCACCGGGCATTTGGGAGGAAATATCACACATGGGGAAGAATACCTCACCGAAGTCCTCCCTGAAGGAATTCAAAATTTACTGGGAGTAGAAGAACCTGACAAAGGTCTGAGTATTTCTCCGCAGAATTGGGAACAACTCAGATATTACGAAGGGGTGGTTCAGCCTATTCTCAATTCAAATTGCAAATCATGTCATAACCCAAGGAATAGCAAGGGTGATTTGGATTTGAGTTCTTATGAATCTCTTTTGGCTGGAGGAGAAAATGGACCTGCAATTCATTCTTCTGATTTTGAAAAAAGTGAACTCTATGCTCGTTTGAATTTGCCTTTGGATCATGAGGACCACATGCCTCCACAAGAAAAAAGGCAACCCAAAAAAGAAGAAGTAGAATTGATTCGCCTGTGGATTGTAAATGGAGCCTCAACAACACAAACCCTTGGAGAGGCCAAGGTGGAGCAAAAGCTTTTAGAACCTTTTTTCATTAAAGAAGAAAAGGCTTTTTATCCTGAGATTACCTTGAAAGAAGTTTCTCCTGACACCCTTCAAAATCTAAAAGCAATAGGGTTTTACAGTGAACCGGTTTTCCAAGGATCTCCATTTCTAAAAGTCACTTGTATCAATTTTAAGACATTTAGTGATGAAGATTTGAAAAGCTTAAATGGGGTAAAAGACAATCTGGCCTATCTGGATCTGAGTGGCACTCAAATCAGCGATGAAGTATTGAATGATCTTTCTTTATTCCCAAATCTCACGGTTTTGAAGCTAAATGAAACCAAAATCAGTGGGGAAAACTTGGCTAAGTTAAAGGCAAATACTTACCTGAAACACCTGTATCTAAATGGAACCCAAGTAAGTGCAATTCAATTGGAGGTTTTGAATGAATTGAAAAGTCTGGAAAAAGTCTATGCATTTAATACTCCAATTACAGAGGCCCAAGACCGGAAAAAATTCAAATTTTCACTCGAAATCGGAGGATATACCCTGCCTCCGATCCCAAGTGATACTATAGTTTATTAAAGCTTTTCAGCGATCTGATCGGGAACAAAACCCAAAGTCAAACTTCCGTCCGGATAGGTAATCACCGGTCTTTTGATCATGCTGGAGTTTTCTACCAAAATAGGAATAGCCGTATCTTTTTTCTCCAAGGCAACTTTCTGGGAATCATCCATCTTTCGGTAGGTTGTACCCTGCTTATTTACCAGAGATTCCAGAGTGGTTTTCTTCAGAAAACTTCCTAGTAAATCAGGACTTGGTTTTTGCTTTTTGTAATCGATAAACTCGTAAGACACTCCTTTTTCATCCAAGAAATCGAAGGCTTTTTTCATGGTATTGCAATTCTTGATACCATATACTTTCACTGACATAGTTTTTCTGTTTTTTCTTTATAAAAGACCGAGTAGAAGGAATTGTTTGCCTAATCTCCCAAATGATTCCAATTGATCAAGGCATTCCAAACCAAAGGAGCATCGTGATGATTCAAATACCTGTGCAAAGGATCGAAAGTAAATGCTACAACTCTTCCCTTGCCGACTGGAATATTGAAAATTCCACCTTGGCCAATGATCGTTTGCTCATTTCTAACCATGCCTGAGCGGACATAAGGAACTGGCTTGCCCTCTGAATCTTTTTTATCCAGCTTTTTATTCGGGTTTTCCATGCCCATGATCGGACCTGTGTAAGGCTCTTCATCTTTCAAGACTTTGGTTCCATACATGAGCACCATTTCATCTCGTTTGGCTAAATCAACTCGGTATAAAGGACCATTTCCTCGGAAAATAGAGAAAACCTCAGGATAGCCATAAAGCAAAGGGCTAGAAGAATCTTTAGCTTTCACCGTCACCACAGAACCAGGATGGAATAGGCCAGATGCGGTATAAGGTTCCAAATCCCGAGTAATTCCTGTTTCAGCAACCATTTTTGTGGAATTATCCAAAGTGATCACCAAGCCACCTGCTTCGATGAATTTCTTTAGGTTTTCAATCCCTGTGAAACCAGGGCCTCCCGTCATGTCAGGAGTAGAATCCGGAAATCCATGGTGTGGAAATTCGGCTGTTTTAGTGTAAGGCATTGGACCAAATCGGCTATCCACTCCATGAATAAAATCCGAGGCCTCACCCCTTGAGCGAGGAACAAGAATCACATCAAACCTGGAATTCAGATTACCTGCTTTTAGGTCATCCTTATCAATTGAGGTGTAAGGAATTCCTCTTTGATCGAAAGTGTAGCGGGACCAACCTTCATCTTGGGTATAAAACCAATTGTGATAAATTGCCACACGAGGCAAGGTAACAGGGTGAGTCTCCTCGTTCGATGGAGCTTTTCCACCTCTTAGCAAATCCAATTCAAACTTTTTGGTAAGCTCATCTGCTTGGGAGGAAGACAAATCTTTGATCCAAATTGAGCCAGCCTTTAGGGTATCCGAACCTGATACAAATTCATTTTCCAGAACCTGCATTTCTGCAGATTTATTCTGATCCTTAATCCAATACAAAGCAGGTAAAACCGTGTTTTGTGCACTGTATGAAATGAAATAATTCGAGCCGCTTCCATTTACTTTTCCTGCGTATTTGGCATCCTCAGCAATTAATGTCAATTGACTTCTGTCAAAATCAATTGAATCCTTAGCCTTCACATCCACTCCATATAAATAACTCAAAGTCCAGGCAATGTCATCGTAAGGAGGGAATTTGGCATCTTTTGGATAATTCTGTTCGGAAAGCAGAGAAACTGCCAAGTTGCGGTAAGGCTGATCCAACAAGACATAATAGTTCCCATCCTTGTCTCCGTGAACTTCAATAGCCTGTGCTCTTAATTGATTCACCAAATAAGCTGCCATGGCAGGATCCCTTTGGTCCGCGGGAATCATATAAGCTCTTGGACCTTCTGAGGTTCCCTTTCTGATGGAGTTTACCCCTTTTTGATAAAAATTACGGAGTAACTGTTCCCCATTCTGCGCAGCATAGGTCAAAGAAGCCAAGACACCTGCCTGCATATAGTTCACATTATTCCGGGCTGACCAATACACTTTTTCGGTTGGAGGATCGGGACGATACCATTCTCTTGTTGTTGCGGGATCACCAGCATAACGGGCATTGGACAAATCCCTCAAATAGGTATTGGCACCAGCATTCCCGAAAGTCTCATAAAACCGACCATTCGAGTTGTGATTATTCGCAACCCAAATCCCATAACCCGGCCACCAGCCATCATAAAAAGCCCATGTAAATGCCCCCGGCATACCTTGCGCTGCCAAGGTGGTAATGTCATGATTGGCCATGATCTGCCATTCACCGATGGTGACAGGATCTACCTGTTCATTATAAGGACCTGTTCCCGTAGAAATGTAAAGCAAAGGAACAGACTCGTGCAGATCGAGCATCACGGTAGGATGCCATTCGTAGAAGATGTTAAAAATGGCTTTGGTCAAGGCCTGTGAAACCTGAAGTCCGTCCCGGTTATTGTCATGGTAAACATACTTTCCCCAATAAGGCGCAGATCTCGGAAATCCGTCTTCCCATTCAGTTCGATGCTTAGAATACCTATGATACCAGTCTACCACTTTGTCACGACCATCTGGTTCAGAAACAGGATTAATCAAAATAATGACCTTATCTCTGATCTGTTTGATGGATTTTTCCTCGCTGGTAATCAAGCGATAAGCCAATTCCATAAGCATTTCAGGAGAACCCATTTCGGTCGAGTGCAGTCCCCCATTGAGGTAATAAACTGGCTTGGCTTGCTCAAAAATCTCTTCAGCTGCCTGAGAATCGGTTTTCCTAGGATCAGCTAAACGGTCCATATACCCTTTATACTTATCCAAATTGGAAATACTCTCCTCATTCCCAATAACAATCATGTAGATCGGCCTACCTTCTTCAGTGGTTTCTACTTGTTTGATTTGTAAATAAGGAGAAGCTTTGGCCAAAGTTTGGTAGTATCCATAAATATCCTGCGTATGATGCATGACTCCCGGGGCACCGATGATTTGTCCAAAATGCTTCGAAGGTGAAGGAATGCTTGGGTGATCTACCAGATTCAAAACAGAAGCTGGCAAAAATCTGGTATCTGTGGTGTATTCCTTGATTTTTTGATTGTAGGCCTCGTCAATCGTCTGAGCTTGGGCATATAAACCAAACCCCAAAAGAAAGGCTAAAGCCCCTATTCGTTTGAATTGCATAGAATTTTTGGTTGGTGGTTGAAATTCAATTTAGAAGTTAAGGCTAATCAGGAAAAAGCCATGAGAATTTTACACAAAACCCTTTTTACTTATTTTAAAAAAGAAAAGGCCGATTGAATCGGCCTTTCTGTCAAGAGTGGATTTCCACCATACTTTCTTTATGGGCTCCCAGGATTTTTTGAATCAAATCTTCGGTCAAAGCAGTAGAAAGGAAAAGACTTTCAAACTGGCTAGGAGCTAAATAAATTCCTCTTTTCAACATCGCTTGGAAGTATTTTCCAAATAAAACAGTGTTCGAAGTTTTAGCTGATTCAAAATCGATCACAGGATTGGAGGTGAAAAATAAAGAATACATACTTCCCAAATGATTGACAGTATAATTCAGATTGAGGTCATGGTTAATCTTTGCAATTCCCTCGGAAATCTTTCTACCGATCAAATTAAGTTCGGCATAGGTCTGAGGATTTTCATTCAAGAAACGTAGCATAGTCAACCCTGCAGCCATTGCAATTGGATTACCGGAAAGCGTTCCTGCCTGATAAACTGGCCCTGCTGGAGAAACAAATTCCATAATTTCTTTTTTACCGCCATACGCTCCTACAGGCATTCCTCCTCCAATGATTTTTCCTAAAGTGGTCATATCCGGAGTCACTCCAAATAATTCCTGCGCCCCACCCGGAGCCAAACGAAATCCTGTCATCACTTCATCAAAAATCAACACGATGCCCTCTCGGGTACAGATTTCTCTCAAACCTTCCAAATATCCAGGGTTTGGCAAGGCCAAGCCCATATTTCCCGGAACTGGCTCCAAGATTAATGCTGCAATTTCTCCCTTATTCGCCTCAACCAATTTCTCAATAGCCTCCAAAGAATTGTATGGAGCCAAAAGGGTATCCTTTGCTGTACCGACGGTTACCCCAGGAGAATCTGGATTTCCCATGGTAATTGCGCCTGAACCAGCGGAAATCAAAAAGGAATCTCCATGACCATGATAATGACCTTCCATTTTGATGAACTTGTCCCTGCCGGTGAATCCTCTAGCTACCCTGATCGCAGACATGGTGGCTTCCGTTCCGGAATTGACCATTCGGACTTTTTCTACTGAAGGAACCATTTTGGTAATCAGTTCGGCAATTTCAACCTCCTTAGCTGTAGGTGCTCCAAAAGAGGTTCCATTTTCCATCGCTTTGATGACAGCCTCTCGAATCATGGGATGATTATGTCCCAAAATCATCGGGCCCCAACTGTTAATCAATTCGATAAAGGCATTCCCATCTTCATCATAAAGAAAGGCCCCATCGGCTTTTTTGATGAATAATGGCTCGCCGCCTACTGCTCGAAAGGCACGAACTGGAGAGTTTACACCTCCGGGTATAAAATTCTTGGCATGGGCAAAAAGCCGCTTGCTTTCTGAAATTTGCATGGTTTAGTTTAAAGGAATCAATTCTCCATTTTCCAATTTTAGGATCGGGGAATAAAGGTTATTGTTTGAATTTCGGAAGTTAAACCCGAAGGTAAATCTTCCATTTTGAAAGGAGTTTTGGTCCAATGAGTTTCGGAAACTTAACCCATTTTTCAGGTCTGTATTGGAGCTAACCCAATAAACCAACTCAGAACCAAGGAGTGTATTCAAGCTAGGATAGGCTAAATATTTTTCGTAGAATCTATTCTTAAACTGCTTCATTTCCTCAGTTCCAAAATTGAGGGTGTTGTTTGAAATGAAATAGAAGTTAGGAAACTCCAACATTTCAAAATTTGCAAAATTGAAGGTGAGCCAAGAGTCCATCACCACGACCGGCACGGAAGCCGTAATACTTTCCATCAAGGCAAAGGTAGGCTGCGCAATGGCTGGATCATCTGTAAGGAGAATTACCTGATCGACCTTGGCACTTCCTCCACGGCTTATTCCCAGACCTTGCAAAAAAGAATTAACTGATCTTTGATCGATTCGTTCATTCTTGACTACGGTAAATCCTTCTTTTGCAAATTCTGCTGCAAGATCTTGAGCCATTTTTTCATCTCTGGATGTGCCAGAATACCCAATGGCTACTTCCCTGCCCCAGCCTTGCTTTTTGAGCGAAGAAACCGTGTTTTTGGTCAAGGTGACAGCTGAAGGTCTAAAAAGGTAGCTGTATTTGAGTTGCTCAAATCTTTCTCCCAAATTGGAAAGTGGGTGGATAAATGGAATTTTTTCAGCTTCTGCGAATTCACTGACCATAACCGACTCATCTGGATAAATCGGTCCAATAATCACATCAGCATTATTCACGGCTGGATCCTGAAGCAAGGAAGACAAGACCTTCAAATCTCTTTTGGAATCGAAGGATTGTAGGGTAACTTTCACTCCTTGTCTTTTCAAATCCTCTACCCCCATTTCAATCCCCTGATACAATTCAAACAGGAAATCATTGCTAGCCATACCTGAAACGGCACTAGATCCTGAGGTAAAAGGAAAAATCACCACGATATCCAAAATCTCATCCTTGGCGATTACAGGATTTTTACCGGATTCAGAAATCATTTTTAAAGCCTCTCTTTCTCCGGCCGTCATGATACTTTTGCTTTGAAGAACAAATGCCAAAGCTGCGGTATACCCCTCGTTGGTCTTAAACTCTTCGAGATTCGTCACCAAAAAGCTTGGAGAAGTCTTACTGGCAAATTCATAACTCGCATTATAAGCCTTTTCCAAAACCTCCTGATTTTTGATCTGCTGAACTATTCTCAGTGCATCGACAGTCTGTCCATTTTGGAAATAGCCTAAAGCCAAGAGGTATTTTAATTCATCTGATTTATTCCAATTTCGGCTATACGCAGGTCTTAAAACTTCAATAGCCTGCCCGGGTTGATTGACCAGCAAATAGGCCTCTGCAGTATGAAAAGCTGCATAGTTGGCAAGATTACCATATTTTTCAAAATCCAAAAAGGGCTTGAAGGAGTTGATCGCCGTCCAGTAATCCTTTGAAGAAAGCTCATTTTTAGCTTTTTGAAAATTCTCCGGAATGGACTGAGCAATGCTGCTATTCAGGATAAAAAATACAGAAAGGAAAAGAAGAATTCTTTGCATTGGACCTAAGGGTAAGTCGGTTGATTTCTTTGAATTCAAATTTAAGGCATTATTTCCAAACCCAAAGACTAAGCCGAAATGGGCTGGTAAAGGAAAAACCCGAAGAATAGGCTCCGGGTTTAACATATTTTCATCTTCGGAGTATGTCCAAAGGATTATTCCCACTCGATAGTTGCCGGTGGCTTGGACGAAATGTCATAAACCACGCGATTCACTCCCTTCACACGGTTAATGATTTCATTGGACATTTTACCCAAGAAATCATAAGGCAAATGAATCCAATCTGCTGTCATTCCATCCACTGAACCTACCGCACGGAGTGCAACCACCTTCTCATAAGTTCGCTCATCTCCCATTACTCCAACCGATTGAATCGGAAGTAAAATTGCACCAGCCTGCCAAACCTGATCATAAAGACCATGATTTTTTAAGCCCTGAATGAAAATATAATCTACCTCCTGAAGGGTTTTTACTTTTTCTGCGGTGATATCTCCCAAAATTCGAATAGCCAATCCAGGTCCTGGGAAAGGATGTCTTCCGATGATATTTTCAGGAATTCCCAAAGCTCTACCCACTTCCCGAACTTCGTCTTTGAATAAGGTATTCAAAGGCTCCACAACGGAAAGCTTCATGAAATCAGGCAACCCTCCCACATTATGGTGAGACTTGATGGTAGCAGATGGGCCTTTAACAGAAACTGACTCGATAACATCCGGATAAATTGTCCCCTGACCTAGCCATTTTACACCTTCAATTTTATGGGCTTCGTCGTCAAATACCTCAATGAATACTCTTCCGATTGCCTTTCTTTTTGCTTCTGGGTCGGTTAGACCTGCCAAAGCATCATAAAATCTTTGCTTTGAGTCTACTCCGATCACATTTAAACCCATGTGCTGGTAGGAATCCAAAACCTCCTCAAATTCATTTTTTCTCAGCAAGCCATTATCCACAAACACACAAGTCAATTGATCTCCAATTGCCCGATGAATCAAGGTAGCTGCCACAGAAGAGTCAACTCCTCCTGAAAGGCCCATAACCACTTTATCACTGCCAATTTTCGCTTTTAATTCAGCTACGGTGGCATCGATGAAGGTGTCAGAAGTCCAGTCCTGATTGCATTCGCAGATTCCCACTACGAAGTTTCTCAGCAAGTTTTTCCCTTCCAAAGAATGGGTAACTTCTGGGTGAAACTGGATCCCATAGGTTTTCTCCCCTTCCACTTTGAATGCTGCCACTCGAACGGAAGAAGTGCTAGCGATCACTTCAAAACCGGTTGGAAGTTCTTTGATTGTATCTCCATGAGACATCCAAACCTGAGATCCATGGGTCATTTCCTTAAGCAAATCATGGTGAAGATCGATATGATCCAAATTTGCACGGCCATATTCCCTGATGGTGGATGGCAAAACTTCACCTCCATATTTACTAGCTAAAAGTTGTGCCCCGTAACAAACCCCTAATACAGGTAATTTTCCACGGAAAGCATCAATGTCTACATCTGGCGCACCCTCGTCTCTAACTGAGCAAGGCGATCCGGAAAGGATGATTCCCTTGATATCAGAAGTGATTTCGGGAACTTTGTTGTAAGGGTGAATTTCACAGTAAACGTTCAGTTCTCGGACTCTTCGGGCGATGAGTTGGGTATACTGAGAACCAAAATCTAGGATAAGGATTTGTTCTGCCATGCGCAAAGGTAAGAAGCTCAAGCCGCTTGCAGAAATGCGGCAAAGAAAATTTGGAAAGAGATTTAGAGATTAGAATTTCTCTTTTCCAAAAGCCTTTGATTTACAGATAATTAATTCAATTCAAAGGCTTTTTTGGGATTTTCAATTAATAAGGTTTTCCAATCTTCTTCTGAAAAACCCCTTTCCTTAAGAATTGGAATAAGCTTTTCGAAGATATTGGTGAAAGGTTGAAAATCTCCTCCATTGGGTTTTTCGGGGTCATACCAGCCTGCATCGTGGGAGACCAGGATATTTCCCAGAATTCCTTTTTCCTTGGCAAAAACTAATCGTTCCACGTAGGGTTCAATTGCCCAGCCGATCCCATCCAGAGAAATCCAGACGCCTAAACCTGCTGCTTTTTCATAGTTTGAAAAGTCCTGTTCGGCCTGAGCATGAACCCAAACAAATTCTGAAGGCTCCACTCCCATTTTCTGAAGAATCCTGACTTCCTGAGCGGCAGTTTTCCATGTTCCGGTATGAGAGGCAATGGTCAGCCCGGTAGTTAGATGAGTAATGGCAGCGGCCTGAACTAGTTTTTGATCAATGGCTGATAAGGTATCTGCTTCATTGACGGAGATTTTGATAAAACTTGGTTTGATGGAGGTTCCCTCAATTCCATTTTCAAATTCAGCAATCCATCTTTTGGCTAATTCCTCAGCAGATTCCGTGAACGCATGAGGAGGAAGATATTTCCCACCCACAGCTCCGTAGTATCCTGTATTAGTTAAAAACCGAATCCCTGTCAAACGACTAAGTTCCAAAAGCAATTCTGGGTCTTTTCCCAAATAGGAAGGAGTGCAATCAAAAATTGTCTTTACCCCCATTTCTTTTACTTCAAGAAGATAGGGCAATACTTTTTGGATCACAGAATCTCGATTATATCGCTCCCTAGAAACAGAATCGGCACCAATAAAATCCACCAAAATATGTTCGTGAATCAAACTCAGTCCCAAAGAGTCCATTGGGAATTCGCCCGTGACAGCATTGAAATAGGATGGATTTTCGTTTGATTCTTTATCCTTGCAGGAGAATAAAAGTGCTGGAATCAAAAAAAGTAGCAATAATTTTTTCATCAAATCCTCAGGTTTTAGAAGAGTAATTTACCTGAAAAAAACTCGCTAAATCAGAGGATTTAGAAAATTCTAGGATCGAAGCTTTTGAAAATTATCAGATCAACTCTGGAAATTTATTCGGCTTGGGATAGGCAAGACGGGCCAGTCTTTTCCCGGTATGATAATCATCCAAACCAGAAACCGTCACAGTTTCCATTTCATTCAAGTCCAAAGAACCATCTTCAACCAATCCTTTTTCATGAACGAAAACATGCTCGATGCTTCCAACTAGAAAAACTGTCTGGTTGACCTGAAGGGTCTGGGATTCCACAAATTTACATCCCAATTGAACTGGGCTTCCTTTGACAAAGGGAGCAAAAAAATCCTTTTTGTATTCTTCTGTTAGACCTGTTGCCTCAAACTCTGATTGCTCCCAATTGGCAGCAGCCCAATGAGCTTCTTTGAAAAACTCAGGAGTAACATGATTTAGGGTGAAAAATCCTGTTTCCAGGATATTCTCGAGAGTATCTCTTTTTACAGTATGTGGTCGGAAAAGAATTCCAACGAAGGCCGGATAAGCTCCGAGGTGAATAATCTGGGAAAATGGGGCCAGGTTGGTTATGCCTGATTCACTTTTGGTTCCTACAAGATTCAAGCTCTTGTAGCCAGAAAGTGAATTAATCAGATTCCTTCTAAATCCAGAATCCAAAGCATTGATTTGTTCTGAACTGAAGTACTGCATTAGCTTACAATTGCCTCGTCAATGGTATCGCAATATTTGATGTCCAGTTTGGAAATCACATTTTCCGGATAATTCTGAAGAATTTGATCCTTCGCGATCTGCACCATTTTTTCAAACCATTTTTCTGCTGGTAGAATTTTGCGGTGTACGCTCAATCCGTAGTCCAGCATTTCCTTTTTCCAATAGATAAAGTACCATTCCATGGTGGGCTGGTGGAAGGCTCTTAGAGATCGCTTATCGAAGATGAATTTTTCAAAATTCCCTTCCTTGACCAATTCTCCGATCTTTTCGAAGGAAAGTTTAAAATCATCAATGGGTATATAATCTGCCATCAATTTACATATGATGATTTTTCGGTCTGGATTCACCAAAACCTGCATGTAGTGCTCCTCAAATGCAACTTCAAATTCTTGTATGAGGGATGGATTTAGGGTCGAATTCATAGTAGTAGAATTTGGAATTAGAAAAAGGATTTTTTGGAAAGTTCTTGGGCTTGCTTGATTTGGCCTTGGTACTCACAAAGCATTTTCTCCAAATTGGAAGCATAGTCCAATGTGGTTCTCATCATGTCCTGCTGGGATTGAATCTGCTCTTTCAGTCTGCTGAGTTCGCGATTGACTTCTTGCAGTTTCTCCTCATACTCCTGTTTGAGCTTCTCTTTTTCTAGCTGAGCCTTTTTTAATTCTTCCCTAAAAAGAAGATATGATTCAGGTAGTGTCTTCATATGCACAATTCTTTCATTCCGGGACCTTACCCAGGATAAAGACAAATAATACTACAAAATTGTTTTAGGATTATTTCAGAACAGACATTCCCCCATCGATATGAAGAATCTGTCCGGTCATCCAAGATGATTTTTGAGAAAGCAAAAACACCGTAGCCTCTGCCAAATCCTCCGGAGTTCCGATTCTTCCGAGAGGATGACGCTTATCTGAAGCTTCCTTTTTTTCGTCAGAGGATAAAAGTTTTGAAGCAAGCGGAGTGTCTGTCAATGAAGGCGCGATGGCATTTACTCGGATACCATTCGGTGCCCATTCAGCCGCCAAAGACCTTACCAAGCCTTCAATTGCTCCTTTTGCAGAAGCAATTCCAGCATGAAAACCCATTCCTGTTTGCACCGCTACAGTACTGTACATCACAACAGATGCTCCTGAGGATTTTTTCATTCCTTTTAGACAAGCTTGCAGCACTCTAACAGCGCCAAAAAAATTCACATCCATTTCCTGTTTGAATTCTTCCATAGAAATCCTGTGGAAAGGCTTGAGATTGATTGTTCCTGGGCAATACACCACTCCGTCGATTACTTCAGGTAATCCGGTTAAAGTTTCAAAATCTTGAGAAATATCCAGCGAAGTAGTTCCATCCCCACTTTTGGAGTAAAGAAAAATATTAGCTTCAGCTTCTCTGAGCAATTTTGCCGTTGCTTTTCCAATTCCTGAGTTACCTCCGATCAGGACGATATTCTTGTCTTTCATTAACTTTTGCTTTTACTCTAGAATCAAAAAAACAGGATTTTGTTTTCCAGAAAATAAAAAAACCCTGCTTTTGGCAGGGTTGGATTTAATTGGTTTCAAGAGCTTATTTCTTCAAGCTGATATATTTCAGAAACTCATTTCTACTCTGCTCATCTGATTCAAATTTCCCTGAATAAAATGAAGTAACTGTAGAACTATTCGTGTCATTTACTCCTCGGGAGCTCACACACATGTGGTAAGCGTCCATAATAACAGCAACATCTTCAGTTCCTAAAACCTCTTTGAGCTCGTTTCCAACTTGCATGGTCAAGCGCTCCTGCACTTGAGGTCTCTTGGCGTAATACTGAACAATTCTGTTGATTTTGGAAAGTCCAATCACATTGCCATTGGAAATGTAAGCTACGTGGGCTTTACCATAAATCGGAACGAAGTGATGCTCGCAATGCGAATGGAAAGTAATGTCCTTTTCTACCAACATTTCAGCATACTTATATTTATTTTCAAAAAGTTTAGCTGCTGGTTTGTTTTTAGGATTCAACCCGGCAAATACTTCTTTCACATACATTTTGGCAACACGATGAGGTGTGCCTTTTAGGCTATCGTCTGTAAGATCTAGCCCAAGGATATGCATGATTTCCCGAAAATGTTTTTCGATTAGCTCGACTTTCAGATTATCATCCATTACAAATGCGTCCTCTCGGAGAGGAGTCTCCAGGGAAGTGCCTACATGTTCTTCTCCGATTTCCTCAATCGAAGCTCTGACAAGATTAATTCCCATCGTATTCAACAAAGTTTCTTTCTGTTTCATAAAGTCGAACCGTTAATTCGAATTTCCGATCAATTTTTTCCCTCAAAATATTCCAAATAACCACTGCAATGTTTTCAGCAGATGGATTGAGATTTTTGAATTCATCGGTATCCAAGTTTAAGTTTTTGTGATCAAATTTATTTAGGACATGTGCTTTAATGAGGTCACTAAGCACCTTCATGTCATATACGTATCCAGTATCAGGATCTATTTCTCCTTTTAGCTGAACGATTAATTCGTAATTATGGCCGTGGAAATTGGGATTATTACATTTTCCAAAGACTGCTTCATTCTGCTCGTCTGACCAGCTCGCATTGTATAACCTGTGAGCTGCATTAAAATGTTCCTTGCGGTAGACAGATACTTTCATTGCCTTAGAAACAGGGTTTTTTCTTTTATTGTTTATTTTCAGGATTATTTCTCAAAAGGCAATTACTAATCAGCTACAAATCAGCTATTTATTTTTATTTATAAATGTAGGGAATAAATGAACCATTCCTACTTCCAAGGAATTACACATACAATGTCAGGCAAGAAATCAGTCATTCACTCAAGTATAGCTGACAATCTTGGAAAAATCTCTGACAAAAATCACCAAGTCCTTAACTGGCAAAGTTTTTGACAATCAGGGATTCAGCTTACCTTTGACTTATCACCGCAACCAACTATTATTCACCAAATGAACTTTGGACTATACCTTTCAATTCTTTGGGTCTTAAATGCAACTGACCCAAGCAGCACAACAAACACAAATTCCACCCAGCTTCCTGAAGACTCCTACGAAGAGTTGATTGAGAAATTGAGCACTTCAAACACCGAATTACCTTCGGAGCAAGCACTCAAGGCTGCATTGGACGGATATGAAAAATTAGATGAGGAATTAAAAAATCCTCTTTTGACTGTAATTGATTTTTCACTTCCCTCCACAGAAAAACGCCTTTGGGTAATTGATCCGGAAAAAGGAGAAATCCTCCTCAACTCGGTTGTAGCTCACGGAAGAAATTCAGGAGAACTAATGGCCGTCAAATTCTCCAATCGCCCAGAATCCTATCAGAGCAGTCTCGGTTTTTATAAAACTGCCGAAACTTATCAAGGGAAGCATGGATATTCACTCCGCTTGGATGGATTGGAAAAGGGATTTAACGACCAAGCCAGGGCAAGAGCTATTGTTATTCATGGAGCGGAATACGCCTCCGAAGCATTTGCAAAAATGACAGGAAGACTGGGAAGAAGTCTGGGTTGCCCAGCACTCCCAACTGACATTTCTGACGATGTGATTGACCTTATCAAGGATGGATCTTTGCTGTTTATCTTCGGGAATTATGAAGAATATCTGGCAAATTCGGAATTGGCAAAGCCTTAATTTACTTTTTTAACAAGGCCAAAACCTCAGCATCCCGATTGTAAATATCCTGTCTAAAATTTGCTTGACCTTTTGAATCAGCCCAAAAAGTCAGGTACAATAAGACTACTGGTATTTTTCTGGGGAGATTTACTATCATCTCGGAATCACGGTGCATAGCCTGATCTATCTTTTCTGGAGTCCAAGAGCCATCTCCGCTAAGTAGGATTTCAGCGAATTTCGCTGGGTTTTGAAGCCGAATGCAGCCATGGCTCAGTGCCCTATCCTCTTTTTCAAAAAGAGATCGAGCAGGTGTATCATGAATGTAAACGCTGTGGGAATTTGGAAACATAAACTTGACCAAGCCTAAGGAATTACTTCCTCCGGGTTTTTGCCTAATCAAATAAGGAAATGATTTAGAAGACCAATTTACTGAGGATGGGTCAACATATTTTCCTGAGGTGGTGATTACCTCCATGTTCTTTTGCTTCAGGTAATTTGGATTTTTTCGAATGGCGGGAATAATCTCTTTTCTGGTAATAGAGTTGGGTATATTCCAGTAAGGGCTGAAAACAATGTAACTCATAGGAGCTGTAAAAATTGGAGACTCATGATAGAGTTTTCCTACAATCACCTTAGAGGAAAACAAGGTATCCAGCTTGTTGATGTAGTCTAATTGGAAGTTGGCAATATTTACGACGATCAGCTCCAGATTTTGAACTGTATCAGGAAGCCATCTCAATCTCTCTAGATTTACCGCAGCTTTGTCAATTAGAATTGAAGGAGAGGCATTCAAGCCTGTAGCAGTATTTTTACCGATTACCCCATCTGGTTCCATTCCATTTTTTTTCTGGAAAGCCATCACTCCCTGATACATCGTAGAATCATAGAGTTTAGGGTCATTTACCTGATACTTACTCAGGTAATCCCAATATTGCAACCTTTCTCTCAAGGCTGGAATAGCGTTGTTACTATCTCCGACTTTGATGGACTTATCTACTCTAACAGCCTTCCAATCCAGGGTATCAGTTTTCAACCTTTCGTCTAAGGCCCTTAAAACTTCTCTTCCTCTTTTGTAAATCGTGAATTTGGGATAAAGACTTTCCAAATTTCTTCGGATATCTTTCTCAGAAATTGCTTTTTTAAAAAGTTCTGAATAGTTGGCGCGCTGAGGCTTCCGATCAATATCCCAATCCCCCTTGAGCTGACTTGGATCCACTTTTCCCCTTTCTAAATCCTCGGCCAACTCAAAAAAAGCATCTGTCAGAAGCAGTTCCAAATTGGCCAAATCTCCTGGTTCATTGGCTTTTTTAGCTTCCTTGTTTTTTTCAAAGGATTGAAAAAAAGCTTCAATTAAAGCCAGTCCATAATCTTCAGGATTTAAGCCATCAAAACGAGATTGTTTAATCTCAAATCTCATTTCATACGCAAATTCCAAAAGTATCCCGTCTTTGGACCAAACCTCCTGAAAATTTCTATCCGCATAAAACCTGTGGATATCTACTCCTGATTGGAGCTCTTTTCCCGCAACCAAAATGTTTTCTTGGGGATTTTCAGACTCCAATTTCAACCTTAATTGATCGGAAACAGAACTCCCCTGGAAGCCAAGGAGAACTGAACTAGAAAAAAGGTAAATCAATCCAAAAAGGAGGTTTTTCATACTAATTTAATGGCTATTCAACAGAGAAATCTTGATACTTTCTACCCAAAACCCAGGCTTCTTTTAGCATGGTTAAAAAATCCCCCATTCTATGGAGTGGAATTAAATTGGGACCATCACTCAAGGCTTTGGAAGGCTCTGGATGAGTTTCAATAAAAAACCCGTCGATTCCAGTGGCTGCCGCTGCCCTTGCCAAAATTGGCGCAAATTCCCGCTGTCCTCCACTACTTCCCCCATGGCCACCCGGCTGCTGCACAGAATGGGTAATGTCAAAAACGACCGGAGCAAATTGCCTCATGATCGGAAGTCCTCTCATGTCCACAACCAAATTATGATAACCCAAAGAAAAGCCTCTTTCGGTAAGGCATACATTTTCATTACCTGTGGACCTTACTTTTTTGACGGCATATTGCATGTCCTCAGGAGCCATGAATTGTCCTCTCTTGATTTTGACGGCTTTTCCCGTATTTCCAGCTGCCAATAACAAATCGGTTTGACGACACAAAAATGCTGGAATCTGAAGGACATCAACCACTTCCGCTACTTCTGCTGCTTGATAGCTTTCGTGAATATCCGTCACCAAAGGAATTTCCAATTCTTTTCCTACTCGCTGCAAGACCTCGAGAGACTTGTCCATTCCGATACTTCGGAAGGATCCTGAAGAGGTTCGGTTTGCTTTATCAAATGAAGCCTTAAAGACATAGGAAAATCCATTCTGACTTGCCCATTCTTTGACTTTTGTCCCGATTTCCATGCAGATATCAAAGCTTTCGACAGCACATGGCCCGGCAAAAAGCACTGGTTTTTCTGAACCTAAAACTACACCCTCACGGATGTGCATCGGCTGATTATTTCGTTTCATGATTTTTCTCGGATAAGTTTTGGATCAAAGGAATCAGATTGCCTCTGGAATGAAGTAAAATATCTCCCAGCTCTCGAAAGACACCTTTGCCCCCTGCAAAAGGAGAAACATAATGTACGGCAGATTTGACATAAGGAAGTGCATCCGAAGGGGAAACAGCTAAGCCTACCTGAACTAAAATGGGAAGATCAATTATATCATCTCCGATATACGCCACTTCTTCTAATCCAATTTCCATGGTCTCCAGAATTTCTTGAAGTTTTTTGGCCTTGTCCTTTATGCCATGGTAATGAAAATCGAACTTGAGTTCTTCGCATCGATTTTCTACCACTTTGGAATCTCTTCCCGTAATAGCTCCAACAAGAATTTTTGACTTTCTCAAATGCTGGACAATCAATCCATCTTTGACATTGTACTTTTTATATTCCGTCCCAAAGTCATCGTAAATAATCCCCCCGTCAGTCAAGACTCCATCGACGTCGGTAATTAAAACTTTGATCATTCTGGCTTTTTCCCAAACCAGCTCAGGAACATGAGCTAAATATGCCTGAATTACTTTTTCTGTTTCCATTGAATTGAATATAAATCCAAACGTCTCTGCTCTAGGTTTCGGACACTTCCTGCTTTTCTCTGCTTGGTTAAAAGGTCTAGGTCTACGTCCGCTACAATTGTTGTCTCTGCATTTTCTGAAGCCTGAGCTACAATCGCATCGTGAGGGAAAGAGAAGTCAGAAGGTGAGAAAATGGCAGACTGAGAGAATTGAATGTCCATGTTTTCCACCTTGGGAAGGTTTCCTACTGACCCAGTGATTGCCACATAGCATTCGTTTTCTATGGCCCTGGCTTTTGCACAGGTATTTACCCGAAGGAAGGCATTTTTGGTATCAGTCCAGAAAGGAACAAACAAAATATCCATCTCCTGCTCGGCAAGAATTCTTCCCAACTCAGGGAATTCCACATCATAGCAAATCAAAATCCCAATCCGACCTGCGTCTGTTTCGAAAACATTGATTCCATTTCCTCCTTGCAAACCCCAATAAGCCTGCTCGTCTGGAGTAATATGAAGCTTGTATTGTTTATCCTGGGTTCCGTCTCTTCGGCAGAGATAGCTTACGTTTCTTAACTTTTTCCCATCGTATTCTGGCATGGAGCCCGCGATAATGTTCACATTGTAAGAAACCGCCAACTCACTCATTCGGCTGATAATTTCATCCGTATAGTCTGCCAAATTCCGAATCGCTTCAGACGCATCCATGTCGTTAAATTCAGCAAGCATAGGAGCATTGAAAAATTCAGGAAGCAAGCAAAAATCAGATTTATATCCTGATACGGTATCTACGAAAAACTCCACCTGCTGCATCAAATCATCCACGTTGGAAAATCTTCTCATTTTCCACTGCACCAAACCCAAGCGCACAATGGACTTCTTGTTACCGATGAGTTTTTCATCTTTTTCATAATAGATATTGATCCATTCCAAAAGCGTTGCATAAGCTCTTGAATCAATATCTTCCGGTAAATATTTGGTAATTACCTTTCTGACGTGAAATTCATTTGCCAATTGGAAGGAAAGTACGGGATCAAAAATTTCTCTGTTCTTGACCAAATCAATGTACTTCCTTGGCGTCATTTCATCCGCATACTTGGAATAGCCAGGAATCCTTCCGCCTGCAATAATGGATCGGAGGTTCAGGTTTTCACAAAGTTCCTTTCGGGCGTCGTACAAACGTCTTCCCAATCGCATTCCTCTGTAATCCGAATGGACAAAAATGTCCGTTCCATAGAGTGTATCACCTTCCTGATCATGCGTATTGAATTTTCCGTAACCAGTGATTTCATGATAGGTATGGTTATCCCCAAACTTTGCATAATCCACGATAATACTCAAAGCTGCGGCGATAACTTTTCCATTGTCTTCGATACAAATCTGTCCTTCTGGAAAAGCCTTTAGCTGGTTTTTAAGTTCTTCTTTGGTCCAGGCTCCGCCTTCATTGCGGTAGATGGAAACCATGATTTCTCGAATATCCTCGTAATCTGAAAGCTTTATATTTCTGAGCCGAAGACGGTGCTCTAATTCATCTCTATACTTACTCATGGTTCAAAATTAAAGATATTCAGTCAATTATTTTAAAAACAAAAAATCTAAGCCGACAAATCGGAATAAAATTTTGAATAAGACGCTGTCTTCAATTAAAATCAATTAAATAGGCTGTAAAGAGGAAGATTTGCGAATAAATTCTCAAATTGAAAATTCTAATTAACCCAAATTCTGGCTTCAGAAAATGAACAAACAAAGCGATTTCTGGGAGTGGTTTGACAAATTGCTCAACCAAAATCTAGTTACACTTGGCGATTCGAAATTAACTGTTGGATTGATTCTGACTCTTGTTATTTCATTTACTCTACTCTTCGTGGTTTCCGAATGGATTAGGAAACTTCTGGTAAAGAAAATCCTTAACAAAAGTCAAATTGACGTTGGAACGAAGGAATCTATCGGTACCATAGTCAAATATCTTCTTATCCTAGGTGGGATATTTTCCATTCTGCAAACCAACGGAATTGACTTAAGTGCATTTGGAGTTTTAGCCGGTGCAATAGGTGTCGGTATAGGTTTTGGTTTACAGAACATAACCAACAATTTTATTTCAGGATTAATTATCCTTTTGGAACAGCCTATAAAAATAGGCGATAGAATCGAAGTTGGAGATGTAAACGGAGATGTAATCAAAATCTCGGGGCGGTCCACCACGATTTTGACCAATGATAATATCAGTATAATCGTACCAAACAGTCAATTCATAGATAGCCAGGTAATTAATTGGTCGCATAATGAACACCGGGTACGGTTCAACTTTCCTGTCGGAGTATCTTACAAAGAGAATCCTGAAAAGGTCCAGAAGATTTTACTTGAAGTGGCAGCAGACAACCCAGGGGTATTAAAAAAACCAGAAACCGATGTGCTCTTCGATAGCTATGGAGACAATAGTATAAACTTCAATTTACGGGTCTGGACAACGGAATATGTTAATAAACCAAAGGTGTTAAAAAGTCAACTTTACTACGAGATTTTTAAGCGATTCGGTGAGGAAAATATCGAAATCCCATTCCCACAAAGAGACCTCCATCTGAAATCAGGCTTCGAAAACTTGAAAAATTAGGCAAATTTCTATTAGTTTTGAGTATTCTGGTTAATTATACCAGACTGATAATGAAAAGATTACTACTTATTCTTTTTTTCTTTTGTGTTTGGGAAGTCAATGCCCAAAGCTTTTATAGATATAGATTTGAGGAACCCTGGTCTATCTCTGCAGGAATTGGGCCTACTCAATATTTTGGAGAATTGTATTCTTTTTGGAAATACAATGAAGGGATTCAACCAGATTGGCATGCTAATTTTTCCTTTAATTATATATTTGGAACCCACCTAAAAGCCAGGGGAGAGTTCACCTATTACAAGATGTCTGGTCAGGATTTACCCTCGGATCCTAGAGCCTATAGAACACCAAGAAATTTAACTTTCCGGGCCAAAAACATGGAAATTGCCGGTATCATTGAATATTACTGGCATCCAGTCAAGCTAAATAACATCACCAGACATCTCTGGAATCCTTATATCTTTTTTGGATTAGGAATGTCAACCAATAATCCCCAAACCCAATTGCGTGGGGAGTGGGTAGATCTTCGCCCCTTTCAACTTGAAAACAACCCGTACGAAAAATACATCATAGTATTTCCCATGGGACTTGGCTTCAAATACAAGTTGAATGTATATATGGATTTCAAGTTTGAGGGAAATTATAGGTATACCCTAACAGACTACATGGATGATATTTCTGCTTACAATGTCAGCGAGTTCTATTTGGACTTAGTGGAAGATTATGTAAGTGGAAATAACCCGGACCGATTGAGACTGGCGATCCGAAACCCAAATTTTGTCTTAGATAATGGAGAACCGGATGTGCAAAAAATACTGCAAAACAGAGGTAGAATCCGAAGAGGATCCGGTCTTACACATCGGTATGATGGATACCTAACTTTTAGTGCCGGGGTGGAAATTTACTTATCCCGAGACATCTTTGACAACTGGATTTTCCGAGACAGAATCTATGAGAAACGATTCAGATTCTGGTAAAAGCAAATAAAAAAGGGCTGTTGAACTTATTCAACAGCCCTTTTTTATTTTCGGCCCATTTAATCATGAACTCTCAAACTCAACACCCCAAAATCAGATTTAAATATCAAGGTTTCAGTAGTCCCGACCAGGTAAGATGAACTTGCAGACTTGACTCTGGAAACAAGGGAAACCAAATTGATTCCGTTGGCATGGCAAAACTCCAATATTCCATGATCCGGATCAGAATGATTGTAGACATGTCTGTGAATTACAAATTGCTCATGTCCCTTAGCAAACTCTGCCATCATAGCATCCGATTCTGAGGAATTGGTAAAGTGCTCAGGAGTATTGATGTAGAGCAAATGGATCGAAGTCTTAAATGCTTTTGCCAAAGGAAGAATTTTTTCGAAAGCCTTTTTCCCAGCTTGATCAAATACAGTTGCAAAAGCAAGTTTTCGAAATGAATTTCCATCCAATGCTTTCTTGACAGCCAAAACCGGACAAGTCGCATTTCTTAGAACTCTCTGGAGATTTGAACCTACAAATTTCCCCTCCTCATAACCCTTTCCATAAGCTCCAACAACTAGAAGATCTGCTTTATTATGTTCCGCTATACGAAGAATCTGTTCGTAAGGAACACCTATTTTGACCACGGGTTCAATGGGTGCCTTGGCAGGAGCTACCATGCGGATATAATTAGGTAAAATATCCATGGCCTCCTCTTTTTCCTCAATCAATTCAGGATGCTTTTGCTGAGCCTCCTCCGGTAATAAATCCCAATCAATCTCAGATGGGATAACGGTTACACAAATAATTCTGGCTCCTGTTTTGGAGCTTATTTTTTGGGCAGTCTTCAGTGCTTCCAATGAATACCCTGAAAAATCAAATGGGACGACAATAGTTTTCATGGCTTTCCGGGTTTAGTTTGAACCTAAAGTTGGCCATTCTTTCATCAAAAACCCTTGCCTAAAATCAGCCTAAAAAGTGACATAAATTAGGTTTTTGCACCAATTCAAAGGGCAAGTTCCATTTTGACATCACATCTTCCATAGGGATTACAACCTACCTCAATCTCCTGAAATCCTAACTTTTTATAAAGCCTAAGTGCTGAATCAAGTTTGGTACTGGAGTACAATTCCATTTTGGAAAAGCCTCTTTCCTTCGCCTTTAGAATAATAGCCTTACCCAGTGCCAGCCCAATTCCTTTTCCCTGTGCGGATGGCAAGACCCCCATTTTGATCATTTCACAAGTATTCTCACCTTCAGGAATCAGGGCTACTGTTCCCAAAATCTCATCTCCAACTTGAGCAAAAATGATTTCCCCACCTTTTTCGAGTATGGTTTGTTCAGGATTTTCCAGCTGAGCTAGATCAAAAGGCTCTAAGGAAAAATACTTCATTACCCATTGCTTATTGATGGATTCGAAATGGTTTTTTAATGAGGGATGAAAAGGTACTATGGCAATCGAGGACATAAATCAGAAATTTCTGGCTGAAAAATACACAGAATGAATTAGCTTGGATAGGTAAAACTTCACTTAGCTATGAAAAAACTCCTCTCTTTATTCTTTTGCGTAATGGTTTTTGCAGGCCTCAATCAGGCTTTTGCCCAAAGTCCTGAGGAGAAACTGAAGGAACTTGGCCTTGAACTACCTGAAGTGAGCCAGCCTATGGCCAATTATGTCAAATGGAAGCAGGTTGGCAATTTGCTGTTTTTAGCAGGGAATGGACCGGATGTGTTTGGAAAAGTCGGGGAAGACCTGACTCCGGAGCAGGGCTATGAAGCGGCAAGATTGACTGGACTGGAAATCATAGCCGTATTGAAAGCAGCTACCGGAGATCTCAGCAAAATCAAACAGTTTGTCAAAGTCTTAGGGATGGTTAACTCTGCCCCTGATTTTACCGGACATCCCCGTGTCATCAATGGATTTTCTGATTTGATGGTGGAAGTATTTGGAGAAAAAGGAAAGCATGCCCGATCTGCAGTCGGAGTTGCGGCCTTACCAAACAACATTGCTGTAGAGATTGAGGTGATCGTGGAGCTGGAGGATGAATAAAAGATAACTTAAGTAATATATGCCTTCGGCAAAATATGCTTCACTTCGTTCAGCTAAATAGGGTATTTGCCCGCAGGGCTATCTTAAAAATATCTGCGAAGCTATCTTAAACCATTAACTCATCGCCAACCGATATTTCCAAACTTCACGAATCTGACTTGCTTCTACTTCGAAAGGAGGATAGATAGGGTTGGCTGAGCAAAGCAGCAATTTCTGCTCGGTCTTGATTCTGTTATAGGCAATTTTAAAAGTCACCCCGTCTTGCTCCGTGACAATAACATAGCGTTCTCCATCCTTTATAGCAGTCCAATCCTCCACATATTCACAAACAATCCAAGCCCCGTCCAGAATAGGCAACATAGAATCCCCATCCACCTGAAAAACCCGATGCTTTTTATCCATAGGAAGGAACGGCAAGGAAAACTTGGGCAATTCAGAAATAAACTCTGGATCAGAAAATCCTGCCAAATAACTGGCTTTAGCTCGTTGTGATACCACTTCAATTAGTTCCCTACCCTGCTCATCTACAGTCGTAGCAAGAATTCGGAGCTTTCGGCCCCTCAAAAATTGATCTGTCTCTAAGAGTTCACGAAGCTTATATTCAGTATAGCTTCCCAGATTTTCCTTTATCAGGATATCCAAAGAAATGCTGAAATACTCAGCTATTCTTACCAATGTATCCAGCGGAGGAGTAATATTCAGCTCATATCCTGCGAGTTTGGAGCGGGAAATCCCCAGAGCCTCAGCCAAGGACTCCTGAGTTAAGCCTTTTTTCTTTCGGAGGAATTTGATATTAGAATTTAATGTCATAGAAACACAGTAGAAATATGATGGAAATAAGCCCCGCAGGCGGGGCGAAATACAGAGCTAATCATCACCTTTAGATTGATTTTTTGCAGAATATGTAGCCTTAATCATATTATTCAATTTGATTTGAACATCATTTCTGATTTTATGAAATAATTCGAATTCTGGGTCTGAGACGATTCCTCTTTCAAAGCCCAAATCAATCCAATGCTCAACACCTTCGGATAAAGAAGCTCTGGATATATAGTAAAATCGGATCTTTTCTAAATAATGAAAGCGCCCATATCCCTCTGCAACATTTGCCCCAACGGAATCAACGGCCTCTAGCATCTGATCGCCCCAAACTTTTCGCTGCTGAAAATTCAGCCTCTGATATATTTCCCAAGCCATGGATGATAGCTTCCTAGCCAAACGATAAACTTCTAAATCCTGAAGTGGATAAAACTTTCTTTTTGATTCCATAGGTCTATCATTAAAAATCATTTCGATATCAATTTTTCAACTCGCGTATCGAAGTATATTTTATTTCACAAGTGTATCTACCCCAATTCTCCAATCCCTATTTCACCGACCAAAGGGAGGTGTATTTCCACTTTATTTCAATCGTATTTCTTCTCCTGTCCTGACAACCTCCGCCACTTCAATATTCAAATTTAAGATTTTTGTCTAAATTATAAACATATAAATGTTAAAATAATTAACAAAAAGATTATGGAGGGGAGAAGGAATATTGCGCACATGGATCTTGATTCATTTTTTGTGTCGGTGGAGCGGCTTTTTGATAGTCGACTACTTGGCAAACCTATTCTTATCGGAGGATCAAGCGACCGGGGAGTTGTAGCTTCCTGTAGCTATGAGGCAAGGAAATTCGGCGTACACTCGGCTATGCCCATGCGGACCGCGCGACAACTTTGTCCGGAAGCCATCATCGTGAGAGGGGATTTTGAAAAGTACAGCCAAAAATCCCATGAAGTCACCGAGATCGTCAAAGAGTCAGTGCCTCTTTTCGAAAAGTCTTCTATCGATGAGTTTTATATGGATCTGACCGGAATGGATCGGTTTTTTGGCTGCTTCAAACTCGCACATGAACTCCGCCAACGCATCATTAAAGAGACTGGTCTACCCATTTCTCTGGGACTTTCTGAAAATAAAACCGTCTCCAAAGTCGCCACCGGAGAAGCTAAACCCAATAATGAAAAGCAGGTTCCTTTTGGTGAAGAAAAGCCTTTTCTCGCTCCCCTTTCTGTACGAAAAATCCCCATGATCGGAGAAAAGACTTCTCAGATGCTCTATAATATGGGAGTGAAAAAAGTCCAAACGCTACAGCAAATGCCCTCCCAACTTCTGGAAGCAACTTTTGGAAAAAACGGGAAGATGATCTGGGAAAAAGCTAACGGGATTGACAAGAATCCGGTTATCCCCTACTCCGAGGCAAAGTCTATTTCCTCCGAAAATACCTTCGAGCAAGACACCATAGACGTTCGTTTATTGGAAGCTACGCTGGTGGCGATGACTGAACAACTCGCATCCAAACTTCGCCAAAAAGGCCAACTTACCGCATGCGTAAGCGTGAAGATCCGCTATTCGGACTTTGAGACGCACACTATGCAGCAGCGCATTCCCTATACTTCTGCGGATCATACGCTGCTTCCCATTGTCAAGGAGCTTTTCAAAAAACTATATAGCCGCCGCTTACTGATTCGTCTGATTGGGGTTCGCTTTAGCAGCCTGGTCTATGGGAATTACCAGATCAAACTCTTCGAAGACACCCAAGAGCAGATCAATCTCTATCAGGCCCTAGATAAACTGAATGTGAAATACGGGGATAAAACCGTCTGCAGAGCCGTAGCAATGAGTGTAGGAAGGCGCAGGTTTAATCCCTTTAATGGGATGGAGATTTGAGAAAAAGCTGATTAGCAATCTTAAATCCCGATTTTAATAACTCAAATACCAATCAAAATACTTTTGGGTGAGACTTTGTTTCTCATTTCGGAGGTATTCCAAAAAAGCCTGACTCACAACAGATAGCTTTTTTCCTTTCAGCCAAACCAATCTCCAATCAGACTTGACCGGTAATCCTGGAGCTGGAATGATATGCAATTCATGATTAAGTAATTCATTTCTTACCCCTATCAAAGGCATAATAGAATCACCAATACCAGCAATTACTGCCTGTTTGACCGCCTCATTGGAGGTCAACTCTATTCTTTTTCTGTGGACTTTTTCCTGAGATTGAAGGTACTGCTCCATGGCGATTCGGGTAGCAGATCCCTCCTCACGAAAAATTAGAGGCTTTTTCTCATCCCGGACAGGACGATTTCCCATGAGATACAATTTATTCTCCAGCAATATTTCCTGCTCCACCTCGATTTTATCAGGCAAGACCGAAACCAGGGCAAAATCAATTTCATTTTTTTTCAAACTTTCAATAACCAAGCTCTTATTGGTCACATCCAGAATCAGATCAACACCTCTGTATTTTTCTAAAAATCCGGTCAAAAAATAGGGAATCACATATTTACCTGTAGAAGCAGCGGATATGCTAAGCTTCCCGGTTAAAAGTCCCTTAAAGGCCTGAGATTTATAGTTGATATTTTCCAGTTCCTCGATAACCCGATCTGCAATCAAGGCCACTTCCTTTCCAAATTCAGTAATATAAAGTTGCCTGCCCACCACTTCTGTTAAAGGCAAATCAAACTGATCCTGAAAATTTTTCAATTGAATAGAAACAGCTGGCTGAGTCATGAATAACTCCTCAGCAGCCCGGGTGACACTTTGAGTTTGAACCACCTTGAGAAATATCTTCAGTTGATGCAGGGTATAATTCATAAACTTTATTTATGCTTTAAATAGTAAATATAAATAAAAATTTATTATCCCAAACTCCCAAATTTGCAGCGTACTTATTTAGAAAAAAATTTAATCCTCTCTAACCACTCAAAATCCAATTAATGAATCTACCAAGCAATCCACTGGCATTTCTGATGCTCCTTGCCCCAGCCGGCTACGCGCTTACGGCAGTAATTTCATGGTTTTATCCAGGGATTAGACCCAAAGCAACACTCATGGCCAGCAAATTAAGCGCTGTCTGGGGGATATTAGTTTCACTGGGAATCGCTACGCTTTTAGCTACTACGGGAAGCATGGAATCTCCGCTCTGGGGATTTGAGGAACTGGGATTTAGTCTACGACTTGATGTGCTCAGTGTGATTATTTACAGCATGATTTCTCTGCTGGGGTATGTCATCCTGAACTTCAGCATCAACTATTTGGATGGAGACTCACGACAAGGCGTATTCCTTGGAAGATTGGCTGCAACTCTTGCTACTGTTCAGATTTTGGTCATCTCAGGAAACCTTGCCTTACTTGGATTCACCTGGATTTTGACGAGTATCTTTCTTCATCGCCTGCTAGTCTTTTATCCAGAAAGACCTCTTGCAAAAATCGCCGCCCGAAAGAAATTCATCGTGGCAAGATTGTCCGACCTAACGCTTCTGATTGCTTTTGGCATCTTATATTTTTTAACGGGCTCAGGAAACTTAGGAGCAATTTTTTCCTCAATCACTACTGAGTTTGCTCAAAACCCTTCAGGCTTAGTGGAGCTAGCAACTTGTCTTCTAGCACTTGCTGCGATCTTAAAGTCGGCTCAATTCCCAACTCACGGATGGCTGATAGAGGTGATGGAAACTCCCACTCCAGTTTCTGCCCTGCTTCATGCCGGATTATTGAATTCAGGCCCATTCCTAATCATACGAATGGCCCAGATCATGGAGGTTAGCACCTACGCTCCTTTGATTTTGCTGGGTATTGGAGGATTGACAGCCATCATCGCAACCATTGCTTACCTCACCCAAACTTCCATCAAAACAGCTTTGGGATATTCCAGTGTTGGTCACATGGGATTCAGTTTGATGATGAGTGGATTGGGACTTTACTCAGCAGCTTTGGTCCACTTGGTTTCTCATTCCTTTTACAAAGCCCATGCTTTCCTTTCTTCCGGAAGTGCGGTTCAGGGAATCCAAAAGGGGAAAATGCAATCCAAAAAGTATTCTCCAAATCCATGGCAACTTGCATTTGGATTTATCCTAAGTTTGGGGCTTTTGGGTGGAATTGGGTATGTTTTTGGAATAGATCCAAAGCAGGATTGGGGGCTGTTATTCCTTGGTGGAATCATGATCTTGGGAGTTTTCCAACTCCTTTCCTCAGGTTTGGCCAATTCCTCAATCTTCCCTATGGTTGCCCTGCTAAGTGCTGGTTTGGTCGGTGTCTTTTTTATATTGGAATCATTTACCCACCAACTTATAGCTTCTCAAATCCCAGCTTTTGCTGAGCCTACCACAGGGAGAATCATCCTAGCTTCTGGAATAATTTTGATCTCTGGACTCGTAGTCATTGCTCAGTTACTGACTCTTTCCAAGCCTAATTCTCCACTTCGTTTAGCTTGGGCCATACACTTTAGAAATGGACTTTATGCAAATGCATTTTTTGACCGAATGGTAGGAGGACTTAGAGTACCCAAATCTACCTACCTCCTGAAAAACGAGCCCAAATGGTCAGAAAACGAATCCAAAAAGAAGTCTTTCGAAGATACATTAGCCTAATCCTCCTCTCCTAGCTAAACAAAAAAACATGAATTCTAACTTCTCAAAAACATCGGATAGTTTATCGCCTCAGCTGGAAGAAATTCTTGCAAAGACTTGCAAAAAAATTGCGCCGCTTTGGCCTCTAAAGAATTTCGTTGCCGTGAATCCTTTTCTGGGACTTACCGAGATGAAATTTGAAACTGCCGCAAATTATTTGGCTCAAGTTGGAGGAATTAGCCTAACCTTGCCTAAGGATTTTTACTTGCAAAAAATCAAGGAAGGACAAATCGGAGTTGAAGACCTTCAACTGAATGGGTTTTCTGTCGACCCCACAAATAAGGAGAATACAAAACTGCCAGAATTACAAAATTTCAGCGATGTGGCATCCTTAAAAACTGGCCATGACTGGAATCATTACCTAATTACAAGAATCACGTCTTGGGCTTCGGCTTATTTTGATCAAGGTCAGGCCAACTGGGTTGCGGCAAATCAAAACACTGGAATTTTTCAAGCCTGGAAAACAGAAGCCTCTATAGATCTTAGCCCGGAGATCGCCGGCTTAAAAAATTTCAGAAAACAGGTAAAATCCTTTTCTGATAATCCCAATAAAGCCCTTCAGGAAGCCTTACAAATACTGGATATTCCTGAAAAAAGCCTTCCAACCTATCTCCACCGACTTTTACTGAAAGTTGGAGGTTGGTCAGGATACATTGCGCAGTTGGATTGGGAAAGTGAACTTTATGGGGAAAAAGGAGGAAAACTTTCCGAATTCTTGACCATTCTGGTGTGCTGGGAGGCAAGCATGAAACTTTCACTAAATACTCCTGCTCTTTCTCTACTTTGGGAAAAAGCGAAGCATCAGCATCAAAAATGCGAACCGGAGAAACTGGTTCCTCAGCAATTAACAGAAAGGCTAAAGCTTCAAGAGTCCTTTGATCGGGCTACTCAGCAAAAATTGATTTCCAAATTCAAATCTGCGCCACTTTTATCCCCAATTCCTGCCTCCAGGCCGAAAGCCCAAGCTGTTTTCTGTATCGATGTGAGATCAGAAGTCTATAGAAGAAACCTAGAAGCAGCAGACTCAGAAATAGAAACCTTCGGCTTCGCAGGCTTCTTTGGCTTCCCTATTCAATATATTCCTTTCGGCCACGAACATAGCGAGTCCTTGTGCCCGGTTCTTATTCCTGCAGGAATCCAAATTTCAGAAACTGCCTCTCAAGCTGAACAAGAGCAAAGCCTCTTAAATAGCAAAATCAGAAAATTCCAATTGGGCAAGCTTTGGAAAAGCTTCAAATCTGGAGCAGTTACCTGCTTTAGCTTTGTAAGTCCTTTAGGAATTTTCTACCTGTTCAGACTTTTTGCAGCCAGCCTCAGAATGTCAAAGTTCGGACTTCAGGTATCCAATTTGAAAGGGAAATCTGCAGCTATTGCGAGTACCAAAATCAGCCTAAACGAGGAAGTCAAAAACGGAATGGCTCTTGGAATTCCCTTGGAGCAACAGGTGAAAATGGCCCAAAGCGCCTTGAAAGCCATGTCTCTGCCTGATCAACTCGCAAAATTTGTCTTGATCGTGGGACATGGATCCCATTCGGTAAACAACCCGCATGCATCTGGGTTGGATTGTGGAGCCTGCGGTGGTCATTCTGGAGAAGTAAATTCCCAAGTTGCTGCTGCCGTTTTGAATAATCCTCAGGTTCGGGAAAACTTGAAATCATTAGGTATTCACATTCCTGAAGACACCGTTTTCTTAGCTGCACTTCACAATACGGTGACGGATGAGGTAAGCATTCTAAATTCGGAATTAGTTTCACCAAATCAGAAAGAGGAATTCCAATCTTTGCAAGCTTCATTGGAGCAGGCAGGGAAACTTACCAGATTGGAAAGAGGACTTCGATTGAATTCAGACAAAAATTCAGACCAAGGTTTAATTTCCAGAAGTGTGGACTGGTCGCAGGTAAGACCAGAATGGGGATTGGCTGGATGTTCTGCCTTCGTTATTGCTCCAAGAGAAAAAACCAAATCTCTGAACCTTGAAGGGAAATCCTTCCTACATTCTTACACTTGGGAAAAAGATCCAGGCTTCCAGATTTTGGAAGTGATCATGACCGCTCCGATGGTGGTTACCAGCTGGATTAATTTGCAATATTTCGCCTCAACGGTAGACAATACACATCTCGGCGCAGGAAACAAAACCCTTCACAATGTCACCGGAGGAATTGGAGTCTTGGAAGGATTCTCAGGAGATTTGAGAGTTGGATTACCCATGCAGTCCATCCACGATGGGGAAAAATTCCAGCACGAACCTGCCAGATTAAATGTAGTCATTAATGCTCCTCTTGAAGCCATCAACGGAATTCTTGCCAAGCATCAAAACATCAGAAATCTCTTTGACAATAAATGGATTTTCCTTCTGGCACTGGATGAAACCGGAAAGGTTTCCCACAAGTACTCCGGAAATTTGGAATGGATCGAAGTGGAGAATTAAAAGTCTTACATAAAAAATGAGGAGTTTAAGCTCCTCATTTTTGTTTATTGTCCTTTCTCATTTCTGATTGTCGCATGGGCATAGAGTCAATCAAACGGAATAGCTCCTCCATTGGAAGTTCGCTTCCCCCTTGACTTTTTACTCCTCCATCTAAACCTACCAATGCCCAGGTAGAAGTCGGACGAATTTTTTCCTTTAATTCCATAAAGCCTGATACGTCGAGACTTTCCTCTGCATTGGTCCATATCAAATTTTTCCCAACCAGATGAACCAATAACAATTTCCTGTCCCGTATTTCCTGCCGGTGATTGGAAAGAAATTCTGAATCAAATCCCTCAGAGGAATAATTCACGATAATCCGCTTTTGCCATCGGAAATCCTCTGGTGACTTAGGTGGTGAAAACACACTCATATGTAGTAGCAAACTGAAAATCAAAGCATTCATATTATCAAAACACGTTTTATAAGCACTTGTTTAAAGAACGCTCAGGTTCTATTTTTGAAAATCCCCAAACTCCTGATGAGCGCCTACCTTTTCACCACACCCAGACTTGGATTTCGGACATGGAAAGAATTTGACTTAGATGACTTTGCCGCCATCAATGCAGACCCTGAGGTGATGCGCTTTTTTCAAAAACCCTACACTCGAGAGGATACCCAAGCCATGATGGAACGCATGCAAAACATGTTTGAAGAAAAGGGGTATTGCTATTTTGCTGTTGATCTTTTGGAGACCAAAGAGCTTATCGGAGCTATTGGTTTGGGTTGGAAAACGTTCGAGTCTGACTTTACACCTTGCGTGGATATAGGCTGGAGAATCGGGAAAAAGTGGTGGAATAAGGGACTAAGTTCCGAAGGGGCAAAAGCCTGTTTGGATTTTGCAAAGGAGAAACAAATCCAGGAAGTACTATCTATGGCCTCCACCGGAAATCTTGCTTCAATTCAAGTCATGAAAAAAATCGGCATGAGTTACTGGAAAGATTTTGACCATCCTGACCTTAAAAACCATCCTGATATCCAGCGTTGCAGTCTTTATCGAATTCAGTTCTAAACCGAATTTTCCTATTCCTCATTCATAATTACGAAAAAAAGCCACCCTCTTTCGAAGATGGCTTTAGCCCAACTACCACCCAACTTAGTTGGTACTTAAAAATAATCCTGCTATTCCTAGCACTTCGTTCATGGACAAAGGCTCATCCCAAGCCTCTGAAACAGCTCCGGCATCAATTCCGGTCAAATTGACCACATTCACCCCTGCATGGCTAACATTTTCCTCACCTGCATAGATCGCTTGTGTAGCTGCTGGAAGACTTCCAATAGAGGCATTAGTCACCCAACCCTTTTGGGTATCCAATCCCTTTTTAGTCCTTAGTCTTCTTACCATGGAAGCATGTCTTGCCTCCACCGAATGAATGGACAAAGCCGCCGTCAACACCACATCGCTTTCCATCACATTGGCGGCTTGTCCTTTATAGGCTCTTACCCCAGTATCTTCAAATGCCTGCGCTAAGGCCAAAAAGGTCGGATAATCCGAGAATGGTGCAAATGCCCCTCCCACAGTAAAATCGAATTTCGGCTCTGTCACCGGAGTGCCATTCAGCACATTGGCAATCACCTCAGTCAAAAACTTCACATGAGCCAATTCATGATCTCTTATTTTCTGGAAAATCGGTCTTTCAGAAGCCATAATCACCCCTGAGTCTAATCCCATTTGATAATAGCGGTATTCCAAATGTTCCAAGGTCAAGGCATAATTCAGCACCCCAATCAGAGAAGCAGTATCTGCTTTTGCGACCTTTGGAAGAGCGGTAAGGATCGAAAGTGGAACAGCACCCAAGGCGACTTTTTTACTAAAATCTCCAAACTGCCGAAAGGCATCCCTCCGGGAATAAAATCGGTCTTTCTCTTCTGGGGTATTCGTATCTGGACAAATGCTGTCCAATAGTTTGATCAAATTCATGTCTTTAGTGTTTTGGTGAAAAGATTAACTTGGAAGTTGGCTGAAGTCGATTTCAGTCTTCACATAGGTACTTGCAGCGGTCAAAACCTGCTGAAAATTCAGAGTCCGTTCCAAACCATTTACATCAATCAGATCATCCCCGGCAAAGTCCACAGAGTTAGGATTGATCAAATCACGGATGGCAGCGGCATGCCTTGCCTCCACAGAAACTATTTTTCCGGCAATCAAAAGCAAGTCTGCGCTTTCCAAAAATTGACCTGCTCCGTTGTAGGCAGCTACTCCCAAGTCTTCAAAAGTCTTAGCTGCGGCCAAAACAGAATTTCTACTGCTGAAATCAATACTGCTAAAATCCACTTCCAAATCCGCAATTGCGCTAGCTCCCAAAGCCACTTTGAAAAATTCTCTGTGGGCACGCTCATGCTTTTCCAAGTCTCCGAAAATGATTTTTTCCTCGGCTGAGGCATTGGCAAAGAAACTTCCCATCATCACCTGGGCATAAAATGCAGCTTCCAGTTGCTCCAAAGCATAGGCATAATTCAAGATCCCAGTGTCTCCAGAGCCTAAGCTCACTTTTCCGCTCATCATTGGCATGCGGTCCTCATCATCACATCCCATTAGCAGCAAGCCAGCTCCCGCTACGGTCAGTCCGCTCATTTTGAGAAATTGTCTCCGGGGATTGGCTGTCTTCAGCCCTTCCGGCATAAATAATTCGTTTTTCATTGGTCTTATGTTTAGGTTAAAATCCGGTTTAGAATTCCATGGAAAAATCTGATCATTGACCGATTTGGAAAGATCTACGAAGTGGAGTAAAAGCTTGGATTGACCTCCACTTGAAAAAAATCAGATTTTATTTTGCGGGAAAAATGAAACTCGAATTGGATAGGTAAAATGATAGCTAGGCGAAAACAGGATAAAACCTTATTTTGCTCCAAAAAACCACAACTATGAAAACACTTTTCTCCATTCTTCTACTTTGTATTTTTTCTACTCCAATATTTGCTCAAGGTCCATCCACCCGAGAAATGGATCGAATTAATTGGATGGAGTTTGCGGAATTTGTCCCGGAAAAAATCAACACCGTGCTTCTGCCAACGGGGACCCTAGAACCACATGGAGTAGTGAACAATGGAGCCGATAACACCGCTCCTTTTGCCATGGCAAAAGCGATGGCCAATGACCTCAATGCACTGATTGCTCCAACGCTTAATTATGGAATTACCGGTTCGATGGCCGCTTTTCCCGGTGCTTTTCAAATCACAGAAGAGGCCTATGCTCCATTTATCAAGGATATTTTAAAAGGCCTGGCAAAAAACAAATTCAAAAACATCATTATTCTCAATGGACATGGGGGCGGA
Organism: Algoriphagus boseongensis; assembly: GCF_004362805.1. Taxonomy (GTDB): domain Bacteria; phylum Bacteroidota; class Bacteroidia; order Cytophagales; family Cyclobacteriaceae; genus Algoriphagus; species Algoriphagus boseongensis. The sequence continues at coordinate 112,036 of NZ_SNYF01000005.1, read as the reverse complement.
CAAACAGCAGTTCTACAAAAAGTGGCGGCTGAAGTGGCTAATGAACTAGGCGTACGAACCCTAGTAATCAATTGGTGGTCTTATGCTTCCGATGTGACTTTGGAGGTTTTCAAAGAAGACGGAGGACATGCCGGATTGAATGAAACGGCCTATATCCAAGCCATCGACCCCACTTTGGTTCATAAAGAAAGATATAACCCAGATCAAGCCACTGCTTATCCTAAAACCGGAACTTGGTCGGCCGTGCCCTTTCCTTCTTCCATAGGATTGTATCAGGAGAGCCAGGGCTATCCCAACTTTGACGAAAAACAAGCCAAGGAATACTTCGAAAAAGTGAATGCAAAAGTGCTGAAGCTGATTCAGGAAACGATTAGGAAGTGGGATTTGGCGGGATTGTAGAAATAAGATTTACGAATTACGATTTACGAGGCATTACCCAAATTCAAAGCTTATCTCCCAACGCTGAAGGCTTCAAACTATACTCATGCTGTTTTTCTCAGATAAGATATTTCAAAACCAAAACGCTGCTGATTTCCAGATCGGGGAGTATGATTCCTGTTCGTTTGTGGGCTGCAATTTCTCCAACTTCAATTTTCATGGAGCCAGTTTCGAGAACTGCACCTTCAGAGATTGTGACTTAAGCAATGCTAAAGTTTCGGGAGTAAGTTTTCAACAAGTCAAGATGGAGCGATGCAAAGTCTTGGGTGTGCACTTCAATTCAGCCAATCCTTTTTTGTTGGAATTCAACTTCCAAAACTGCCAGTTGGACTACTGCAATTTCTTCAACCTCCAACTCAAAAAATCCATCTTCCAAAACTGTCGACTCTTGGAAGTAGACTTTTCCCAAACTGACCTCAGCGGAGCTAGTTTTTTGGGTTCAGATCTCAGCGGAACAGTCTTTGACCGCACCAATCTGGAAAAAGCCGATTTCCGGGAAGCTATCCATTACCGCCTAGACCCTGAAACCAACAAAGTCAAAGGAGCAAGATTTGATCTGGAAGGATTACCGGGATTGTTGGGGAAATGGGGGATTAAGATTGGATGAAGCAAAAAAAACCGGACCTCAGAGCCCGGTTTTTTAGTCCTTATTTCTTCATGTATCCATCGCGGATGGCTTTGAATTCGGAGCCAGCTTTCCAATTTGGCCATTTGTCCGAATTGGCTAGACTTTTACCGACGTTGTAAAGCACCTGCACATCGTCTACTGCCCCATCCAGATTCCAGCGGCTGGTATCGTATTGATCGGATGGTTTGTGGTAGTAAACCGCCACATACTCCTCCTGAAGCTGCTTGCCGTATTCTTTTCCTTTTTCGAAATGGTCTATTCCAGTTCCAAAATAAAGGGCTGGCACACCGACTTTGGCAAAGTTGAAATGATCTGAACGGAAGTAATAACCTGCCACCGGATTAGGTTCAGGAGCGCTATATCTACCTAATTTTTCCAATTCCACATTGAGCAAATCTTCCATTTCGGATTGACCTACACCGAAAATTGAGACATCCTTCATTTTTCCGTAAGGATTGATTCCATCCATGTTGATATTGGCTACGGTCTTTTCCAGAGGATAAATCGGGTTTTCGGCATAGTAGGCCGAACCCCAAAGTCCTTGCTCCTCTGCGGTAACTGCCAAGAAAATGACTGAACGATCTGGCTTTTCATCTGTTGCATAGGCCTTGGCCAAAGCTAAAAGCGCCGCAGTTCCAGAGGCATTATCCAATGCTCCGTTGTAGATGCTATCTCCTGTTTCATCCGGCTTTCCAATTCCGAAATGATCCCAATGCGCGGTGTAAATGATGTATTCCTCCGGTTTGGTCTTTCCAGTCAATTTCGCAACCACATTCTGGGAAACATTATATTCAGCTTCAACTTGGATGGAAGTGGTCAAATTCACTCCCAAAGACTCACCTTGAAAACCTTGCTTTCTGGCTGCTGCTAAAAGTTCAGAGTCATTTTTTCCGGCCAATTCAAAAAGCTTCTTGGCTGAAGGCAAAGTCAACCAACCCTCAAATCCAAGCTTGTAATTTTCCTTTCCTCGATCATCTAGGTATAAAATCGGTTGATGATGTTTTCCCTGAACTACATTGAAACCATAGCCAGCAGGGATGGTATTGTGCACGATCAGGCAACCCAAAGCTCCTTGACGGGCGGCTTCCTCATACTTGTAAGTCCAGCGTCCATAGTAAGTCATGGTATTTCCTTTGAAAAAGGTGGCGTCCTCGGTTCCAAAACCAGGGTCATTGACGAGTACGACTACGATTTTTCCTTTGACATCCAGTCCTGCATAGTCATTCCATCCATACTCTGGTGCTACGATCCCAAAACCCGCAAATACTACTTCCGCATCTTTGATTTCTACCAAAGAATCGGTTTTTTGGGTCCAAATCACAAAGTCCTGGAAACCGTTTAGCGATACGGAAGAACTTGAATTCTTCAGCTCCATTGTCTCAGCAGACTTGCTGACGATGGATACCATTGGCACATCCTGATAGTAAGAATCTCCATTTCCGGGCTCCAGTCCCAGATTTTTGAATTCTGTTTCCAGAAAAGATGTGGTGATTTTTTCCCCTTCGGTGAAAGGTCTACGCCCCTGAAATTCATCTGAGGCGAGTTTGATCAGGTTGGGCTCAAGATCAGAAACCTGAAATTGATAGTGTGTTTCCTCTTTGGCGCAGCCCGATAAAGCTGCTATAGCCAAAAAGGCGATTGGAAGAATTCTTTTCATATTTTAGAATAAGTTTGTTTCAGTTACAGCGGTCGTTTTCGAATTGGCTTTTCGCTAAATCAAATAGTTTTTCAAGTCTTAAGTTATCCAATTTTGTGTGTTATTGAATCAATTTCTTTTTGATGCAAAACTGGAAAGCCAAGAATAAAACCTTTAAATTTCATTTATGATGGAAGATATTCGCTGGCACCAGAGGCTTAGTCATTTTTCAAAAGCACTCATTCAACTAGAGGAAGGTGTGACCCTGTCGGCAAGTCGAAAATTAAGTTCACTGGAAGAACAAGGATTAATTCAGGCCTTTGAATTCACGCATGAATTAGCCTGGAATGTGCTCAAGGATTATTTTACTTATCAGGGGAACCCGACAATTACCGGTTCTAGAGATGCTTCGAGGGAGGCTTTCAGAAGAGGATTAATTAAGGATGGAGAAGGTTGGATGGAAATGATTAAAAGTAGAAACCAATCTTCCCATACCTACAATGAAGAAATCGCATCTGAAATAACTGATAAAATTAAATCCACTTATTTTTCTTTATTTAAAGATTTGGAAAACAAGCTTATGGCAATTAAAAGTCAGGAAAGTGATTAGATTTGGTCTTACAGATAAAGTCATCAAAAGCTTAAATAGAGTTTTTCAACTCCATCCCAATGTGGAGAGAGTAATCATTTATGGCTCCAGAGCAAAGGGTAATTTTCTCCCTAATTCAGATATCGATCTGGTGATCCAAGGTGAAAACGTAAATTTTTCAGAATTGCTTGAGATTGAAAATGAATTAGACGAACTGCTGCTTCCCTACCAGATCGACTTATCCCTTTTTCATTTCCTATCTTCCAGTAAGGATTTGCTAGGGCATATCGAAAGAGTCGGAAAGACTTTTTTCAAGAAAAACTCACTGAAAATAGAAGCATGACAATCAAAGCTCCCGGATTCGGATATTTTTAAACAGTACTCCCTGACCCTCGCTTTGTAAACCGATATAGCCTGATTTGAGTGGAGTGCCATCTACCTTAATTGCCGGGTCAAACCGATTGGCCACGCCTCCGCCGATCTGCGGAAAGCTGTAGGTCAAAACAGTATCCCCATTGACCAAATGATGAACAATTGAATCTCCATAGACGATCAATTCGGCTTTCACCCATTCGTCCCATTTGAAAGTTGGAGAACTGGAATTGATGCAATGTCGCTCGTCGATTTTTCCTTCAAAAACCACATCTGTGCCGGGACTACACATATTTCCGGTTGGTCTTGTTTCTCCTTCTTTTTCCTCTGCCAGCATCTGATATTCTACAGAAATCGGCCAGTCCTGTTCTTTCAAAATCGTCTCTGGAGCCTGGGAATGAAACATTACCCCGGAATTCCGATAGGTATAGCTAGGGGCTGATTCCAGAAATTGATCCGTAAACCGATACTCCCAAACTAAATGAAAACTTGCAAAGGACTTCTCATAAAACAAGTGTCCAAAGCGATCTTCAAACTGATCATACTCCTCATAATTCACGGCTATTGCTCCATTTTCTACGCGGAAGGTATTAGCGTAATTGTCCCCTAAATCATGGTGATGGATTTTGGGAGTCCAGCCTGTGAGATCCTTTCCATTGAATAGCTCTTGCCAATCAGGTTCCTCAGCTTGGGATGAAGCAGCTTCTTTCTCGGCCTTTTGGCAGGAGAAAAAGAAAAGGATTACGATAAATGAAATGTGGATTTTCATAGGTCGGAAGTAAAGTGGTCTGTGAGGACACAGACCACTGAGATTTTTAAACTACTTCGATATTCGATATTCTTTATTCGATATTCGAAATTAAAGACTTTAAAATATCGAACACCAAACGCTAAATGATGAATATTGAAGTAGGTTTTGATCAATGACTCCAATCGTAGCTGTCGACTTGTTCCAAACAAGCCACCAAAAGCGAAATTGAATCCGCAATATCTTTTTTATGCGCCATCTCTATTACCTGATGCAAATGACGGGTCGGGATGGAAATCGCTCCGGCAATTGCTCCTTGCTTACCCATTCGCTGCACACCAGCGGTATCTGTGCCTCCAGCGGTCAGGATTTCCGGTTGCCAAGTAATGGCTTCCTTGGTAGCAGTTTGCTTCATAAACTCCACCATACGGTAATCACAGATCGTCATCGCATCCATAATTTTAATGGCAGTTCCTTTTCCTAGTTCGGTGACTTTCTCATGTGGAGATGCTCCCGGTACATCAAAAGCAATCGTAGTATCCAAGGCAATTCCAAAGTCGGGATTAATCCCGTGAGCTGCCACATTGGCTCCCCTAATCCCAACTTCTTCCTGTACAGTAAAGGTCGCATAAACATCGTAAGCTGGATTTTCAAGCTTTTTCAAGGCCTCAATCAGGATAAATACAGCCACTCGGTTATCGATAGACTTGCAATTCACGCAATCCCCCATCTCAATCAATTCCCGATCCCGAGTCACCGGATCGCCAATGGTCACATACTTTTCAACTTCTTCTTTGGACATTCCCAAATCGATAAAAAAGTCAGTGGTTTTAGGAAGTTTGGCTCTTTCTTCTTGAGTCATCACGTGGATTGGTTTACTTCCCATCACGCCAACCAAGTCCTTTTTCCCATGGACAATCACCCGCTGTGCAGTCAAGGTCTTTGGGTCAAATCCTCCCAGCGTATGAAATCTCAAAAAACCCTGCTCATCGATATGGGTGACCATAAACCCGATCTCATCCAAGTGAGCAGCGACCATCACCCGCTTACCGTCTGGGTTTCTTTTGCCTTTTTTAATAGCAATGACATTGCCCAGATTATCGGTTTTGACTTCATCTGCGAGAGGAGTGACTAACTCAATTACCAGATCACGAACTCGTTTTTCAAAACCAGGAGCACCGGCGATTTCACAGATTTGTTTAAGAAGGGGGACGTTTATTTCCATAATAATTAATGATTCAATTTTGGTTGAAAATAGAAATTTTGAATCCAAGTACCACGGCCAAAAATGGAAAAAGGCACAAAGAAAAAATCTTTGCGCCTTTTCAAGATGTTCATCTCATATTTTTTAATAAGCCCTCACCGTCTTGCCCTCCATGTAATTCACAAAGGCACGGTTAACGACTCGCATGCCGCCTGTTGTAGGATAATCTCCTGTAAAATACCAGTCGCCCAAGTGATTTGGAATACACTTGTGTAGGTTTTCTACAGTTTGGAAAATCACTTTTACCTCAGCTCGGATTTCCGGGGTAGTCACAATATCTGCAACTTTGTCTGAAATTTCCTCATCAGTAAAATTGCTGTAAACTCCCTTTACAAAATTCTCCATGGAGTTTGGCTGAGCCACGCATTGCTCATAGACTGCATCCAGCACATTTTCCATCTTTCTCTCCTTGATCAAGGCAATCGCAGCACGGAAGGCGATGAATTCCTTCATTTTGGACATGTCAATTCCATAGCAATCTGGGAATCGAATCTGTGGAGCCGAAGACACGATGACAATTCTTTTTGGATTCAACTTATCTAAAGTGGTCAAGATGCTTTTCTCCAAGGTTGTGCCACGAACAATACTATCGTCTATCACCACCAAGGTATCTACACCCGGACGGATCACTTCATAGGTAGTATCGTAGACACTGGCCACCATGGTATCTCGATCTTCATCATTGGTGATAAAGGTTCGAAGCTTGACGTCCTTGCTAACCAATTTTTCCACCCTTGGACGGAAACTTAAAAGTTCATCCAAGTCACCAACATGAGGTTTTCCGTCCAATAAAACTTCTTTCCTTTTGGAAACCAAATACTCATCCAAGCCCTCAATCATTCCCAAAAAGGCTGTTTCTGCAGTGTTTGGGATATAAGAGAAAACTGTGTTTTTGAGATCAAAATCAATGGCCTTTAGGATCTGAGGAATCAGCGCTTTTCCTAAATTTTTTCTTTCTTGATAGATATTCGGATCAGTTCCTCTGGAGAAATAGATTCGCTCGAATGAGCAGGATTTCTTTTCTCTTGCAGGCAAAATCTCATCCTCGGAGTACGATCCATCTTTATTGATTACAATCGCATGTCCGGGCTTGATTTCTTTGATTGCCTTGAAGTCGATGTTGAAGGCAGATTTGATAGCCGGTTTCTCTGAAGCAATCACCACCACTTCATCATCAGCATAATAAAATGCAGGCCGGATCCCAGAAGGATCTCTTACTACGAAGGCCGAACCGTTACCAATCATTCCAGCCATTGCATATCCACCATCAAAATCCCTGCATGATCTTCGGAGAATTCTCGCTACGTCCAACTCATCTTCAATCAGGTGAGTGATTTGCTCGTTGGTATAGTGATGCTTGTATTTGTCGAAAAGTCGCTGATTTTCTTCATCCAAAAAGTGTCCGACTTTTTCCATTACGGTTACGGTGTCGGTTTTTTCTTTAGGGTGCTGACCTAATTGGACCAGCTTGCTAAAAAGTTCTTCATTGTTTGTCATGTTGAAGTTACCCGCCATGACCAAATTTCTACTTCTCCAGTTATTTTGTTTCAAAAATGGATGGCAGGTCTCGATGCTGTTTTCCCCATGAGTTCCATACCTCAGGTGTCCCAACCAAACCTCACCGGAGAAAGCGATATTTTCTTTGAGCCATTCTGCATCATAAAGTGCATCACTTCCTCCCAGTTTTTTCGCCTTTCTATATTTCTTGTTGATCTTATCAAAAATATCATTGGCAGCTGAGGACTCCACAGATCGATATCGGCTGATATACCGGGTTCCAGGCTTGGTGTCAATTTTGATATTGGCCACACCAGCGCCATCTTGACCACGGTTGATTTGCTTTTGCATCAGGACATACAGCCTGTTGGCTGCGTAGGAAGCCGTCCCGTATTTGTCGATGTAATACTGAAGAGGCTTTCGAAGGCGGATCATTGCGATTCCACATTCATGTTTGATGGCATCACTCATCTGGGAGAGGGGAAGTTATATTGGAGTTCAAATTTAATGACTTTTTAAAAGAAAATTTGGAATAAAAGTTCCAAATCCCCGGATGCAAGACATAAAATTTGGATTTTTTTGTCTTTCGATTTTTTAAAACAACTCCTCTGAGAATCAATATGTTTTGTTAAAACTTCAAAGGAACGTACCCTTGTTGAACGTAGGTAGTGATAGTTGTCAAAGCAGAATGGGCGATTCTTACCCCCGGCCATAGATCATCCTGCTTCAAATTTCTGGCGATCAATGACTGTCCACAAACCATAATATCTGCTCCAGCTTCTTTTAAAGCCTCATAAACTTTAATATTGGGATTATCTACTTCAAATCTTTCTTTGTAATTCTCGTCATTCAAAAGTGTGAAAATTCCACCTCCATGAACCACTACTTTCACTTTAATTTTTTCCTTAGGCACACCAGCTAGGCCGTGAAGATTCATCATTCTTGCCACATTATCCACCCATCGAGAAATTTGCTTATTGTCTTCCGCAGCACTGGTCAAGTCCACGATGATTTTATATTCTATGGTTGGATCAGGACGCTCAGTAGCTTCCGGAATTTCATAGATTCCTCCATAACCTTTCACTATTGGATACTGTGGGGTTTGAGAAAAGGCGTCAATGGAAAGGAAGAGGGCAAATGCCAACAGAGCGATTTTGGAATAAATTTTCATAGCAATAGAATTGATGCCAAAAGGTAAAAAAAAATCCTCCCTGAACTAGGCCGCTCAAAGAAAAAGCCCAACCGAAAAATCGATTGGGCTTTGTGCGCATGAGAAGATTCGAACTTCCACACCCGAACGGGCACCACCCCCTCAAAGTGGCGTGTCTACCAGTTTCACCACATGCGCGTTTGGGGTCTGCAAAAGTAGAAAGTCAGCCTATTGGAAGCAACTGCTGCCAAAGCTTTTCTCCAGTTTTTTTTGATTTCAACCAAAAACCTTCTTTTCTGCAGATTGAAGGGTATTATAGAGCAAAGCTGCAATGGTCATTGGACCGACTCCACCCGGAACAGGGGTAATTGCTGAAGCCAAAGGAGCTACTTCGTCAAACTTCACATCTCCAATCAAACGGAAACCTGACTTTTTGCTGGAATCCTCAATTCGGTGAATTCCCACATCGATTACCACTGCTCCTGGCTTCACCATATCTCCCGTCACGAATTCAGGTTTTCCAATTGCTACTATAAGAATATCGGCGGTTTTGGTGATTTCTGAAAGATTTTTGGTTCGGCTATGTGTCAAAGTTACCGTTGCATTTCCGGGATAGCCATTTCTAGCCATCAAAATACTCATTGGACTTCCCACGATATGGCTTCGACCAATGACCACACAATGCTTTCCAGAAGTTTCAATATTGTATCGCTTCAATAATTCCACGATTCCATAGGGAGTCGCAGCTACATAGGCTGGCCAATTGAGCGTCATTCTTCCCACGTTGGCTGGAGTAAAACCATCCACATCCTTTTCAGGACGGATTTTATTGGTCACTTTATCTACAGAAATATGCTTGGGCAAAGGAAGCTGAACAATCAATCCATCGATATCCGGATTGTTGTTGATGTCCTCCACGACTTGAAGTAATTCGGCCTCAGAAACGGTTTCTTCTAAGCGAACAAGAGTAGACTTAAACCCAACTTCTTCGCAGGCTTTCACCTTGGCTCCAACATAGGTTTGGCTAGCACCATCATTTCCCACCAAAACAGCCGCCAAATGTGGAGTCTTGCCGCCTTCGGATTTGATTTCAGCTACACGGGTGGCGATTTCATTTTTTATTTCGGAGGATGTTTTTTTACCGTCGATTAATATCATTTTAATTACGAGTTACGAGTTACGAGTTACGAAGTCTACCTGAACCTCAAATTTTTAAGAAGTCCTTGCTGTCTTTAAACTAGAAACCACAATTGCTATAATCTCATTTATTTCCTTGATCAATCGCTCAATTTCAACAACCAATTCAGGATTAGAATTTACTTTTAAAATAAGCTCCAGGAAGAACTGACTCTCATCAGCCTCTTCTTCCACAATTTTCAATTTATTGATGAAATCAGCCTTCGATTTCGCCCTTCCAACTGCCCGGAAATTTGCACCAACCGAACTTGAACACCGCAAAAGCTGATTGACATAATTAGTGTATTCTCGAGAATGAGGGATTTTTGAACAAAGTAACCAAACATCAATTGCGAACTGTTTTGTCCTCAAATTCATATCCTGTTTCATAGTGGAAATAAGTTTTGAAGTTCAAAATCAGCTCGTAAATCGTAATTCGTAACTCGTAAATCCCTAGTCTAATTTAAGCACCGCCATAAACGCCTCCTGAGGGACCTCGACGTTGCCGACTTGTCTCATTCTCTTTTTACCTTTTTTCTGCTTTTCGAGAAGCTTTCTCTTTCGGGAAATATCACCACCATAACACTTCGCCAAAACGTTTTTCCTTAAAGCTTTGATAGTTTCCCTGGCAATGATTTTTTGCCCGATAGCCGCTTGGATTGCAATCTCAAACATCTGTCTTGGAACCAATTCACGAAGCTTTTCGCAAAGTCTCTTACCCCATTCGTAAGCTTTATCGCGGTGAACTACTGCAGAAAGTGCATCGACAGGCTCTCCGTTCAACATGATATCCAAACGAACCATGTGAGACTGCTGAAAGCCTTTCATCTCGTAATCCAAGGATGCATATCCTCGGGAAATTGTCTTCAGTTTGTCAAAAAAGTCAAATACGATTTCCGCCAAAGGCATATCAAACTGGAGTTCCACCCGATCAGCTGTCAAGTAAACCTGATTTTTGATCTGGCCTCTTTTTTCCATACAAAGCTGAATAACAGGACCTACATAGTCAGAAGCTGTAATAATTGAGGCTTTTACAAAAGGCTCTTCAATATGATCCATTTTGGTTGGATCTGGCATATCACTTGGCGCATTGATCAGCTGAACAGACCCATTGGTCATGATCGCTCTGAACTGAACCGATGGCACAGTAGTGATTACCGTCATATCAAACTCGCGCTCCAAACGCTCCTGAACAATCTCCATATGAAGCATTCCTAAGAAACCACAACGGAAACCGAAGCCCAAAGCAGCAGAGGTTTCAGGTTCCCAAACCAAGGATGCATCATTCAATTGGAGCTTTTCCATGGAGGCTCGAAGCTCCTCAAACTCGGTAGTATCAACGGGATAAATCCCCGCGAAAACCATTGGTTTTACGTTTTCAAAACCTTTGATCGCCTCTTTGCATGGGTTTTTCACGTGAGTGATTGTATCACCAACCTTGACTTCCTTAGCCACCTTGATACCTGAAATCAGGTAACCAACATTTCCGGCAGCCATTGTCTGCTGAGGAATTTGATTGATCCCCAAGATGCCGATTTCGTCGGCAAAATATTCTTTTCCTGTATTGACAAATTTGATCTTATCTCCTTTGTTGATGGTTCCGTTGAAAACGCGGAAAATTACCTCAACACCTCTAAATGAGTTGAATTGAGAGTCAAAGATCATAGCCTGAAGTGGGGCTTCAGGATCTCCCTTTGGAGCTGGAATTCGCTCTACCACCGCATTTAGAATATCTTCAATACCGATTCCTTCTTTTCCTGAGGCCAAAATAATATCCTCTCTGCTGCAACCGATCAGGTCAATAACCTCATCAGCACGGCTTTCAGGATCAGCACCCGGTAAATCGATTTTATTTAAAACAGGGATGATTTCAAGATCATGACCCAAAGCCAAATACAAGTTGGAAATAGTTTGAGCCTCAATTCCCTGAGATGCATCTACAATCAACAATGCCCCTTCACAGGCAGCAATGGATCGGGAAACTTCATAAGAAAAGTCAACGTGACCAGGGGTATCGATCAGGTTGAGGGTATATTCTTCACCTTGGTAAGTGTACTTCATTTGAATCGCATGAGACTTGATCGTGATGCCACGTTCACGCTCGAGATCCATATCGTCCAACACTTGGTTTTGCATTTCCCGATCGGAGATCGTATTGGTAAACTGCAACAACCTATCCGCCAACGTACTCTTCCCATGATCAATATGGGCGATGATACAGAAGTTTCTAATGTTTTTCATAAGCTTTTCGTGCGGCAAAAGTAGGAAAAAAGAAGGGTTTGATTGATACGGATATGGAAATTGACCAATCTATACGCCAATACTTAAGAAATACATTGGAAATACTTTTTGCGATGCAAAAAGAAAAACGCCTTCGGCGAAATAATTTCGCCTAACAGCTCCAGATTTGAGCCGATTCGCGAAACTTATTTCACCTCGCGCAGCGAGGTTTATTTCCATAGTATTTCTATCGTATTTCGACTGTATTTCCATTGTTTCCTAACTTTACCACCTAATCAACCTCATTTCAATGAAATCTGTTGCCGAAAAGAAAAAATCTCAAAACATCGGGGAATACCTCATTTACATGTACCAAATGGAGGATTTGATCCGATCCTACCAGGGCAATTTGGATGAAATTCAGCAATATGTGATTTCTCATTATCCTGTTTCTGATGAAGAAAAGGAAGAAATCTTAGGCTGGTTTGAAGGTTTGGTTCAGAAAATGAAAGCTCATGGAATTCTTGAAAAAGGACATTTGAATGAATTGAATGAGTTGGTAAAAAATCTCACCCAACTGCATTACGAATTGGTAAAAACTGATCGTAGCTACTTCGAAACTTACCATAAAGCCAAGCCTCATATTTTGGATGCAATTACAGCTGCCAATGGAGAAAATCTGGGTTCCGAAATTCAAATCTGTCTCAATGGAGTCTATGGACTTTTACTTTGCAGACTTTTGGGAAAGAAAGTAGAAGAAAAACAGTTGAGTGCTGCCGATGCTTTTGGAGAGGTTTTGAGTTTGCTCAATTTCAGCTACCAACAGAGGATTTTTATGTCTCCTAACTAATGGAGATTTTTCTTGGGCTTGGCTTATTATTCATTCCAACTTTGGTCCATTCAAGGGCTTTTTCACTAGTACTGTAAGCAAGTAATTTGTACTTTTAGGAATAGTCAATCATCCCTAAGATGTCATTTTACCAGTCTTCTCCTGAAACCATTTTTAAAGAATTCCAAACAGGAAAAACCGGACTGACCGAAGACCTTGCGGAAAAAAAACTTCAGGAATACGGCCCCAACCAACTTCAGGAAAAAAAGAAAAAACCGACTTGGCTTTTGTTTTTAGGCCAATTCAAGGATTTCATGATACTGATTTTGGCCGCAGCAGCGATCATCTCTGGAATAGTCGGAGATCTGACGGATACGATCATCATTCTCGTAATTATTTTACTCAATGCCGTCTTGGGATTTGTTCAGGAATACCGGGCCGAAAAGGCCATGGAATCCCTCAAAAAGCTGACAGAAACTCAAAGTAAGGTTATTCGATCAGGGAAAACACTTTCCATTTCCTCTTTGGAAATAGTCCCGGGAGACTTGGTCATTTTGGAGGCGGGAAACATGGTGCCTGCGGATTTACGATTAATTGACACCTTTTCCTTAAAAATTGATGAATCCTCCCTGACTGGGGAGTCCGTTGCCATTGATAAATCACCTGAAGTCCTTGAATCACCAAGCTTAAGTCCAGGGGATCAACTGAATATGGCTTTTAAAGGGACCTTGGTCACCAACGGTAGAGCAACAGGAATCGCAGTAGCCACGGGAATGGATACCCAAATCGGGAAAATTGCAGACCTGCTTCAAGAGGAGACCCCAAAAACTCCTCTCCAACAGCGTATGCAGCGTTTTGGAAAGGTAATTTCCTACTTGATTCTGGGAATTTGTGCGGTGTTATTTATTACTGGAATTCTCAGAGGAGAGGAAATTTTTCCGGTTTTATTGCTTTCCGTGAGCTTGGCAGTTGCAGCTATTCCTGAAGCACTTCCTGCCTTGATTACCATTTCTCTTTCTTTAGGAGCGGCAAGATTGGCTAAGAAACATGCGCTTATCCGAAAACTTCCCGCCGTTGAGAGCCTTGGTTCAGTAACTTTTATCTGCACGGATAAGACAGGTACCCTGACCCAAAATAAAATGTCTGTGGTCACTTCTCAGAAATTTGAGAAGGAAGGGTTTTGGAAAAATATAGCGGAGGCTCCGGCCTTCTCTCCATTTGAACTTTGCCTTGCTCTGAACCATGACATTCATTTCGGAGAAGAAGGAAATCCAGAAGGGGAATCTACTGAATTAGCCTTGGTGGAGTTTTTTATCAAAGAAAAATCAAAAGAAAGCTTCCAAAAAATCCAGGAGCAATTCCCTAGAGAAGAGGAAATCCCTTTCGATTCGAGCCGGAAGAGAATGACGACTATTCATCCTTTGGGAGAGAAATTTTTGATTCTTTGCAAGGGAGCTTCGGAAGCAATCAGCGAAATTCTTGAAAAGAAAGATGATGCTCAGTCCCTGGAAAAAGCCTCAAAGGATTTCGCCCAAAAAGGGCAAAGAGTACTTGCATTCGCAGGGAAAATTGTCTCAAAACTCCCCGAATCCCTTAGCGATTTAGAGTCTAAGCTTGAACTTTTTGGAATAATCGGTCTCATTGACCCAGCCCGAGATGAAGTGAAGGATTCCATTCAGGAATGTCAAACTGCAGGAATTAAGGTGGTGATGATCACAGGGGATCACCCGGAGACGGCAAAGGCAATCGCTGAACAAGTAGGAATTTGGAAACCAGGCGATGTGGTCTTGACTGGAAAAGAACTAACAGCTCTATCCGATCTTGATTTTTCCAATCAAGTGGAAAAGGTAACGGTCTATGCCCGGGTAGCACCAGAACAAAAATTGCATATCGTCAAAGCACTTCAACAAAAAGGTCATTTCGTATCCATGACCGGAGATGGGGTAAATGACGCGCCATCACTTAAGGCCTCCAATATCGGTGTCGCGATGGGAATCTCCGGCACGGACGTGAGCAAGGAAGCCGCACATATGATTTTGCTGGATGATAATTTTTCAACCATTGTCAATGCCGTAAAGGAAGGACGGAGGATTTTTGACAACATCGTCAAATTCATCAAATACATCATGACCTGTAATGGAGCTGAAATTTGGACCATCACTTTGGCTCCATTTTTAGGTCTTCCTATTCCCCTACTTCCTATCCACATTCTTTGGATAAATCTAGTAACTGACGGTCTTCCTGCACTTGCTCTTGCCGGGGAGCGGTCTGAAAAAGACATCATGAAAAGACCTCCCAGACCACCCAAACAAAGTCTCTTTTCAGATGGAGTCGGCTATCATATTCTGTGGGTAGGGGTTTTAATGGCAGGAGTTACCTTGTTCACCCAATTCTGGGCGATTCGTCAGGGTTGGCATTGGCAAACCATGGTTTTTACAGTTCTTTCCATGTCCCAACTTGGCCATGTAATGGCTGTCAGAAGTAACAGAACCCTCCTTTTCCGTCAGGGATTTTTTAGCAATAAGCCATTACTCCTTTCTGTTATTTTCACGTTTATTCTACAACTATCGGTTGTTTACCTTCCATTTTTCAATGAGATTTTCCATACTCAAGCCTTAAACTTAAAAGAGCTGGGATTTGCTCTTGGGATGGCTTTGGTGGTCTTTCATGCAGTAGAATTGGAAAAAATCGTGCGGAAATTAGTTTCTCACAAATAACTCAGATAAGCACAGATACTTTTTATTAATTAATCTGTGGTGATCCGTGACACCCGCCTGATACGGGAAGGTCTGTGAGAGATTAGTTTTCTCACAGATAACTCAGATAAGCACAGATACTTTTTATTAATTAATCTGTGGGAATCTGTGCCACCCGCCTGATACGGGCAGGTCTGTGAGAGATTAGTTTTCTCACAGATTACACGGATGAACACAGATGATTTTTATAGAAAAATTTCTTAAATCCTATCGACATTTATTAGATTGATCTGATTCACTTTTCAATTGCTTTTTTATGGATTTAAATGATCTAACTTTCAAAATACGAAGGGCTGCTTTTACTGTTCACAATGAACTAGGACCCGGTTTACTTGAAAGTGTTTATGAAGCCACTTTGGCGTATGAGCTGATAAACCTAGGTCTGAATGTAAGAACCCAAGTTCCGCTACCAGTGGTTTACAAGGAAATCAAACTAGACCTCGGATTTCGAATTGATTTATTAGTGGAGGATTCGGTCATCGTAGAAATAAAATCTATCGAGCTACTTCACGACGTCCACAAAAAACAACTGCTCACCTACCTGAGACTTTCCGATAAGAAACTTGGGTTACTCATAAATTTCAATTCCATTAGATTAGTTGAAAAAGAGACTATTATTCGAATAATTAATTGATTTTTTTATATCTGAGAGAATCCGTGACACCCGCCTGATACGGGCAGGTCTGTGAGAGACGCTTTATTAGCTCACAGATTACGCAGATGAACACAGATACTTTTCTATTAATTATCTGTGGGAATCCGTGACACCCGCCTGATACGGGCAGGTCTGTGAGAGTTTTTTATCTGTGGTGATCCGTGACACCCGCCTGATACGGGCAGGTCTGTGAGAGATTAGTTTTCTCACAAATAACTCAGATAAGCACAGATACTTTTCTATTAATTATCTGTGGGAATCCGTGACACCCGCCTGATACGGGCAGGTCTGTGAGAGTTTCTTATCTGTGGTGATCCGTGACACCCGCCTGATACGGGCAGGTCTGTGAGAGATTAGTTTTCTCACAAATAACTCAGATAAGCACAGATACTTTTCTATTAATTATCTGTGGGAATCCGTGACACCCGCCTGATACGGGCAGGTCTGTGAGAGTTTTTTATCTGTGGGAATCCGTGACACCCGCCTGATACGGGCAGGTCTGTGAGAAATCTTTTTAGCTCACAGATTGCGCAGATGTACACAGATGATTTTTTCAGTTTTTATATCTGTGGTGATCCGTGACACCCGCCTGATACGGGCAGGTCTGTGAGAAATCTTTTTAGCTCACAGATAACGCAGATGAACACAGATATTTCTTTTTTAAAATTCTTAGAAAATCCGTGGGTACTCTGAAAGACTCTTCCGATTTTAGCCCAAATTGATTTTATGCCCGAACTGAAAAACCCAGAAGATACCCAAGAAAAACTACCCCGCAACCTCGGCCTTTGGGGAGTTTGGATGCTGGTGGTAAATGGGCTGATCGGTGCTGGAATTTTTGGTTTACCTAGCGGGGCTTATGCCTTGGCAGGGGAATACAGCGTTTTGATTTATGTCTTTTGCGGACTTCTCATGCTTCCCGTTATTTTAAGTTTTGCGGAAGTAGGAAGTTATTTCAGAGGCACAGGAGGTCCAATCAAATATGGAAAAGAAGCCTTTGGGTCCTTCATTGGCTTTCAAGGAGGCTGGCTGTATTACCTCGCAAGATTAATTTCCTTTTCAGCAAACACGGTTTTGCTCACAGACAGCATTGCCTATTTTCTTCCAATAGCAGATTCAGGAACTGGGCGATTGATTTCTTTGGCCCTGACCTGCGGATTTCTTTCCCTGATCAATATTTTGGGTTCTGTGGAGTCCATCCGCTCGATGACCATTTTCACCATTATCAAATTTGGGGTATTGATCGGGCTGGTTTTTGGAGGATTTGTCTTATTGGGTTCGGAGGTTATTCCGGCTTTCCAAAGTCCTGTACCGGATAGTTCTGATTTGGGAAAAGCTGCCCTACTCCTGATCTATGCCTTTGTGGGGTTTGAAGGAGCGGTAGTTCCAGCCGGAGAAGCCAAAAGACCTGAGCGAGACATGCCTCTTGGTTTATTGCTAGGCCTGGGTGTCGTTGCCTTGCTTTACATTTTAGTACAGCTGGTCGCTCAGGCGGCGGTTCCGAACTTGGCCGATTCCAAGGCCCCTCTTTTGGATGCCTCCTCCAACTTATTTGGACAAACAGGAGCTGTGATTTTGATGGTTGGGGTGGCTACATCTGTATTGGCCAACTTGGTAAGTTCCATGTTTTCCGCCACCAGAATTACCTACGCACTTTCTTTGGAAAAGTCTCTCCCAAAATGGTTTGGTGAAGTCCATTCACGCTTTTTGACTCCGGCAAATTCCGTTTTATTCTTTGGTTTGGCGGCATTTTCATTAGCGGCCATGGGTTCATTTCGATTCTTGGCAGCCATGACCGTGCTTTCCAGACTTTTGCTCTTTATCATGACCTGCGCTTCCATTCCCAAACTTCGTCCGAGATTCAAAGGAGCTGGCCGTTTTATCCTGAAAGGCGGATACATTGTTCCAATTCTTGGGATTTTAGCCTGCTTGTGGTTGATGCTTCAGGTAAGTTTCACCTCAGTATGGCTCACTGCGGTTTTATTAGGAATCGGAACCGCGCTGTATTGGATTGGAAAAAAAGCTGAGCGTTGATCGCCGGAATCTAAAAATTCGACATTGAATATCCCACGTTAGCTAAAGGTATCCTTCTGAAAAAGCCCATGAGGTTCCTCACCCCCTCGTAAATCGTAACTGGTAACTCGTAATTCTTTAAACTCCAGATTTCCCCTTAAATGTCCTCCTCTTGAATAATGCCCTTGAGGTCCCTCAGCCCCTCGTAAATCGTAATTCTTAAATCGTAACTCAATAATTTCTATTTTTAACAATGTCCTCCCCCAATCTCGCCATCCGAACTGTGATTTTCAGTCTGGTTGGGAATGTGTTCTTAGCCGGTATCAAATTCCTCGCAGGCGTTTTCGGGAATTCCTACGCATTGATTGCGGATGCCATTGAGTCTACGGTGGATATTTTTTCCTCGATTTTAGTCTTGGTGGGCTTGAGGTATTCTGCCAGACCTGCTGACGACAATCACCCCTATGGACATGGAAAAGCCGAACCTCTGATTACTTTTTTGGTGGTTGGATTTTTGATTTTTTCAGCTGGAACGATTGCCACTCAAGCTATCGAAAATATCCAGACTCCCCACGAACTACCCAAATCCTGGACTTTGATCGTTTTGGGAGCCATTATTCTTTGGAAGGAATTATCCTACCATATCGTGTTACGGAGAAGCAAAAAATTGAAAAGCTCTGCCCTAAAAGCCGAAGCCTGGCATCACCGGTCCGATGCCATCACTTCAGTGGCTGCTTTGATCGGGATTTCCATCGCCTTATTTGGTGGCAAGGGATACGAGGTAGCAGATGATTACGCGGCTTTGGTGGCTTGCGGATTTATCCTTTACAACTGCTATGGGATCTTTCGTCCGGCCCTTGGAGAAGTCATGGATGAAAACAACCATGAAGACCTGATTGAAGAAATCAGAACGGTAGCCCTTACTGTCCCGGGAATCAGCGGAACCGAAAAATGCTTTATCCGAAAAGCCGGGATGAAATACCATGTGGACCTCCACGCCAATGTAGACGGGAAACTCTCCGTCAAGGAAGGCCACCATATAGCCCATGTGCTCAAGGATACGCTGCGCAGAGAAATCCCACAGCTGGGACATGTACTGATTCATATTGAGCCAAGCTAAAATTGGAATCAGATAAAAATAATTCCTCCTCTTTTACAGGATTAGTTTGGAAGAAATGGGAACAGCATTTATCTTGAAGATAGATTTTTAGGGGAAAGCCAAATAGGCATTTTTGGAAGGGTCTCATTCCTTATACAAAAGACCTAGAAAATCTGAATACGGATTTAATTGAGAAATACCCGAAACCAGTTTCGTATAGCGTGCCTATTGGAATGCTTTGCGAAACGGGTTTCGCATATACAAACGTTGGCGTGCATGTAAAATGACTAGAATCATACTCATATTGACAATTACGCAATTACTTTTTGCTTGTGGACAAAACACAAAGTCTATGGACATAATTGAAAATCAGACGGACGACAAATCCGAGTTAATCTATAAACCTGAATCATCGACATTTTCAGGAAATCAATTAAAGATTATCCCGACAAATCCCAATTACGAACCGTCAACTGAACAACAGAAAGGAGCAATAAAATATTTGGCGACTATATTTTCGAAAAATGAGATAAGTTCAGTTCTAACGAAAAATGTTGAATTCATAGACTCAGGTGAAAATTTTGAATCAGTCAATTGTAACCTTTGTGGACAGACAATAGAAATCGAAAATTGGCAAGAAGTGATGGACAAAGCCTATCAGACTTCGTTTTCAGACTTGACTTTTTTAACACCTTGCTGCCATAAAATGACGAGCCTTAACGACTTAGAATACGACCTGCCTATGGGGTTTTCAAAGTATGTAATTGAGTTAATTGACCCTGACATAAATGACGATCAGAATATTGACTTGACTAAAAATCTAAAGGAAATACTTGGACAAGACATAAAATTGATTTGGGCACACTATTAAAAGAAAAAAACACGACACGCCAACATCGGCTATAGCAAATGCGGGTTGACTGCTTAAATATGAAGATATTACAACTAAATAATATTCGGTCTGGCGGACAAAGATTCGGTTTCAAAATCCCGCACTTGCCATAGCCAAACCGTTAGGCACAATAGTAAGACGACACAATGCAAATAGAAAAACTATCAGACAATTGGCTTTTTGAACGACACTCTAAACAGACAATTAGAGAGTGGTTACGACAATTGCGGTATTTTTATTTTAAACGAGCTTGGGGCGGACATGCAGGAGACGGTGACGAATTTCAAGTTGCCTTTTCATTTACAGATCGACAAGACCTAATAAATAAGATTGAACAACTTGGTTTGACTTTACACACAATACCAGACGACTTTCCAAGACCAGTAATAGGACAATCATACCCAGCAGACGAATTCAATAAATTTAAAAGTGACATAAAACAATTCACTGACTTGGAACAACCTGGACATTCAGTAATTTTGGGACACAAAGCGTTTATTTGGGTTCACGACAATTCATTTCAAATAGCTATTTCAGGGACACGTGACGACAACCGTTATGATGTAACAGAAGACGACCTGAAAGTTTGTATTGAATTAGAAAAACAATTTGACAATTTAGGTTGGCAAAAAATCATTGACAAATCATTGGAGAATAGTGTTTGTTGTATTTCACAGACAAAATATCCAGAACTATATGGAGAAGAAACTACTGTGCCTAACAGCACCTTGCCAAAAGCGGGGCGGACGTGGTTACAGAAACTTTTCGGCTCCGAATAAACATTAGTGGTAGCTTGACAGATGGTGCTTCGAAAGCCCCCCCTCTGGGAGTAGAATAACTTGATTAGGACTAGGCGTAGTTTGAAACTACGCCTTTCTATTTTTTCCTAATTTGTAATTTGGTTTCTATAGGCCGGGAGAACTTTGAAACCTTATTCAATTTAAGTTGTCCCCTTTGAGCGTAGTCAAAATAGATTTAGGACTGGGTGTAGTTTCTAACTACACCCTTTTATTTTTCAGGAATTTGTAATGGTCAAATTCCCCTTCACCCCACTTCCTAGGTCTACAAGAGAGCCTTTTTACCTCAAGGTTGATTCTTTTTTCCTATATGTTGAGTCTTTTAGTATTAAGCTTGATACTTGAACTATCAACCTTGATTCTTTTTGTATAACCGTTGAGTCTTTTTTCCTCAGGCTTGAGTCTTTTTATATTAAGCTTGATACCCGGAGTATGAACTTTGAGTCTTTTTGTATCAACGATGAGGCTTTTTTCCTCAAGCTTGACTCTTTTTGTATAAACGTTGAGTCTTTTTTCCTCAAGCTTGATACTATTTGTATAAACCTTGATACACTACCTATCAATCTTGAGGCCTTGACCCCTCTGAGTGTAGTCAAAATAGAATTAGGACTAGGCGTAGTTTGAAACTACGCCTTTCTATTTTTTCCAAATTTGTAATTTGGTTTCTCTAGGCCGGGAGAACTTTGAAACCTTATTCAATTTAGGCTGTCCCCTCTGGGAGTAGAATAACTTGATTAGGACTAGGTGTAGTTTGCAACTACACCTTTCTATACAAACAAATTTGTAATTTGCTTCTATCGATAAAATTGTTTTATGGGGGAGGCCTATCAGATTCGGGATCAAGAAATGCCCTATTTCCTTACTTTTCAGGTGGTGGGTTGGGCAGATGTTTTTACCCGAAAAGTATATCGGGATTTGATTTTGGAGAACCTTTCTTTTTGCCGGTTAGAAAAAGGTTTGTACTTATATGGGTATGTGATCATGAGCAATCATATCCATTTGGTCGTTCAGCAAAAAGACGGTAAGCTTTCGGATTGGGTACGGGATTTCAAAAAGTTTACAAGTAAAAAATTATTGAAATTGGTTCTAGAAAATCCACAAGAAAGCAGGCGAGAATGGATGAAAATGATTTTTGAGTACCATGCTGAGTTTAATAAGCGATCAGGCGATTTGCAGTTTTGGACTCATGACAACCATGCGATTGAATTGTATCAGCCCGAAATGATTGAAAGTAGGATGAAGTATATTCATGAGAATCCAGTTAGGGCAGGAATTGTCGAAAAGGAGGAAGAATATTTATACTCGAGTGCTAGGAATTATTCTGGCTTGAAGGGTTTGATAGAAGTTGATTATTGGTAATAAAAGTTTCTAAGCCAATTGCAAATTGGGAAGGATATAAGGGTGAAGTTGCAAACTTCACCCAGACCCAGACTAGGCGTTTTTGAAATTAATCCTTCCCCACCACCCCAAAACTCTGTCTGGCAATCTCCAATTCCTCATTGGTTGGGATAATCAGGATTTTGACTTTGGAGTGCGCAGACTGGATTTCTCTGATTCCGGAACCTCGAGTTTCATTGGCCTTTTTATCCAGTTGGATTCCCAGATAGTCCAGGTTTTCGCAGACCAGTTTTCGGGTTAGGGGATCATTTTCCCCGACTCCCGCTGTGAAAACAATCCCATCCAAGCCATTCAGAATCGCAGCAAAAGAGCCGATATATTTTTTGATTCGGTAGGCATAGAGTTCGTAAGCAAGTTTGGCATTGGGATCTCCTTCCCGAACCAACTTTCCGATGTCCCGCATATCGCTGTAGCCGGTGAGCCCCAGCATCCCGCTCTTTTTATTCAAGAGAATATTGACTTCCTCAAGGGAATATCCCAGTTCCTTCACCAAATGAAAAATAACCGACTGGTCTATATCTCCCGCCCGGGTTCCCATGATCAACCCATTCATCGGACCCAAACCCATGCTGGTATCCACGCATTTCCCATCCTGAATCGCAGCCATGCTACAGCCATTTCCTAGGTGAATGGTTATGATTTTTGAGTTTTCTTTTCCCAAATAGGCTACTGCCTGCTCGGAAACATATTTGTGGCTGGTGCCATGAAATCCATAAGATCGGATCCCCTCTTTTTCATACAATTCATTGGGAATCGCCATTCGAAAAGCGACCGGAGGCATGGTCTGATGAAAGGCCGTATCAAAAACCGCCACCTGCTTGGCCTTGGAAAAAATCTCCTCAGCCACTTCTATTCCCAAATAATTGGGCGGATTGTGCAGGGGAGCAAGAGGAAAGAGCTCCCGGATTTTTGCCTTTACAGCCGGAGTAATCAATTGGGTAGAGGCGAATTTTTCTCCTCCATGAACTACCCGATGCCCCACCACTTCCACCTGATCCGGATCAGCAATCACCCCTATTTGCGCATCTGTCAATAATTCTGCAACGGCCTTTAAACCCGCTGCATGATCTGGAATTGGGATTTCCCTGCTTTGATTCACCTCGCCTGAAGGCAAAAATGCATGATAGTCCAGCCTTGAACTTTCCTGACCGATTCGATCTACCATTCCCGAACAGATCACCCGAGCTTCCGGCATGGAAATCAGTTGGTACTTGATCGAGCTGCTACCTGAATTGATGACGAAGATGTTCATGGGGATTGAGTTTGAAGAGGGAAGACGGAAGATAGGAGACGGGAGACGGATGACGGAAGATAGGAGACGGAGGACGGAAGTAATTTGTAAGACTGAGCACTTGAGAGACGAGAGTCTCGAAATCGAAGTCGGATGACCGATGACCAGTGTTGGATGTGGGATTTTTGGTTTTGAATGTTCTCAAATAGTCGATATCGAGATTTCTTGTCAAAGAGATGGTTTGAATAAAGATTAACCTTAAATCATAAAGAAAGCCTCGTAATTCGTAAATCGTAACTCGTAAATGAATTTCTTCTTCAAAATCATTTCACACTTGACTCTTGCGCTTGAATCGCCGTAATCACCACCGTATTGAAAACGTCAATCACAGTACAGCCTCGGCTCAGGTCATTTACGGGTTTATTGAGTCCCTGAAGCATTGGACCAATGGCAATGGCCCCTGTCTCCCGCTGAACAGCTTTGTAAGTATTATTTCCTGTATTTAAATCCGGGAAAATAAGCACGCTAGCCTGACCAGCCACTTCTGAATTGGGGAGCTTTTGCCTTCCCACTCCTGGATCCACCGCGGCATCGTATTGAATTGGCCCCTCTACTTTTAGATCAGGTCTTCTTTCTTTTACCAAAAGGGTGGCTTTTCGAACTTTTTCCACTTCCTCCCCTTCTCCCGAGGTACCTGATGAGTAGGAAAGCATGGCGATTTTCGGTTCAATCCCAAACATCATTGCAGATTCCGCAGAAGAAATCGCTATATCCGCCAATTGCTCTGAAGTAGGATTCGGAACCACGGCGCAATCTCCGAATACCGAAACACGATTTGGCAGGCACATGAAAAACACGGAAGAAACCGTATTTACCCCGGGTTTTGTCTTGACAAACTGAAGGGCGGGTCGAATGGTGTGCTGGGTTGTGTGAACCGCTCCAGAAACCATCCCATCTGCTTCACCTTTGTAAACCATCATGGTCCCAAAATAGGATACATCCTGCATCAGGTCTTTGGCCATTTCCAAGGTGACTCCCTTGCTTTTTCGGAGTTCGTAAAGCGTCTGTGCATAGGCTTCAAATCTTGGAGAATCGGTAGGATTTTCAATATTCACCTGATCCAAATCAAGGGAAAGGTTGAGTTTCTTGACGGCTACTTCTATTTCTTCCCGATCTCCCAAAATCGTCAGATCTACCACCTTTTGCCGAATTAGCATATCAGCTGCGATCAGGATTCTCTCATCTGTCCCCTCCGGCAATACAATATGTTTCTTTTGTTCTTTAGCCCTTTTGACTATTTGGTATTGGAACATTCTCGGAGTCATGATTTCAGAATTGAAATTCACTATCCGATCAGAAAGGGCTTTTTCGTCTACATTTTCTTCGAAAAGACGGATAGCCAAAGCAATTTTTTCCTTGTCCGAAGCTGAAATCCTTGCCCTGATTTGATTCACCTGAGTGACTACCATGAAGGTCCCATCTTCCACCTGAAGAATCGGAACGATGGTTTCCAGCCCCTCGATCAACTTCACAATGGAAGGCTCAGGATACATCCCTCCGGAAACAATGATACCCGCCACCTTTCCAAAATTCCTGGAAACATTGGCCTGAAGTGCCCCAATAATGATATCTCCACGGTCTCCGGGAGTCACAACCAAGGTATTGTTTTTCAGCCTTTCCAAAAAATTATGCAACTGCATGGCCCCAACAATGGAGTGATCCACACGGTTCGTCAGCAGCTTTTCTCCAAAAAGCAATTTTGCACCCAAGGATTCCCGAATCTCTTCCAAGGTGGGATTACTCAAGGATTCATGGGTTGGAATAGCGGTAACCAAAATACTGGAAGGCAAGACATGATTCAATCTTCTCAGCACTTCTTCCAGTTTTGTTTTTTCGACCTTATTCGCGACCACTGTCAACACCTGAACTCCCTTGACCATAAAGCTATTGGTGGTTGCCATAGCCAAATCCAAGATTTCTGAAGGAGTTCTTCCTGCACAATTCAAGATAATGGCAGCAGGTATTCCCAGATTTTTTGCGATAGCCACATTTCCGTCAAACTCCACATTGGTATTCACATCGGTAAAGTCTGTGCCCTCGACTACCACAAAATCAGCCTGATCCTGAAGGTTTTTAAACTTATCGATGATGGTATCGATCAAAAAAGACTCATTGCCTTTGTTGATTTCTTTGATCGCCTTTTTCCTGGTGAAGGCATACATTTCCTCATAGCCTTGAGGCAGGTTGAAATGCTTCCCGATCAATTCCAATCTTCGGTCTTTTTCCGTCTTATTTCCGGAAATTATCGGCTTGAAATAGGCTAAGCGATCGGTTTTGGAAGCTAGAAAATTCATCAAACCCAAGGCAAAAATTGATTTTCCTGAGTAGGGTTCGGTGGTAGTTAAATAAATAGCATTGGTCATTTTTTGAAGATTTAAACGTAAAACTTCAGTGCCCAAAGTACAGGAAAGAAGGGTAAAAAAAAGCTGACAAAGGTCAGTTCAGGAAAAAATAATGATCAAATCCTCCTTGCGAAAGAATTTACTCTCGGCAAATCAGGTATCGTTATGTTTTGCCTGACAAATCTTTTATTTTCCCCTCCGAACTATGAGTCAAGCTTCTCCTACCCTTTCCCGACAACTCGGACTTCTTGGATTAACCGCCACCGGAATCTGCTCCATGATTGGGGCATCCATCTATGTGGTGCCATTTATGATCCAGAGAAATGTTCCCGGGATTGGCCCCTACGTTTTACCGGCTTTTCTTTTTGCAGCTATTCCTGCGGTTTTTGCGGCTTTTGCCTACACGGTTTTATCCTCGGCCATGCCAAGAGCCGGTGGCTCCTACCTCTATGCCAGTCGGGCCTTGCATCCATTTTGGGGATTTGTGGCCAGCTTTTCCCAATGGTTCGGATTATCCATAGTCATTGGCGTAATCGCCTACGTGGTCGTTCCCTTTTTCAGGGATGTGGCCTTGGCTTTAGGCTGGGCAGAGATTGGTGATTGGCTGGAAATAGGAACAATTCGAGTGACGCTCTCACTCCTTTTGCTTTGGACTTTTGTGGGGATCAACCTAAAAGGAATCAAATCCTACGAAAAAACCCTGATTCCCCTGATGATTCTGATGTTTGTTTTGGGAGGGTTGGTGATCATTTCCGGTTTCTTTTTTAATCAGAATGATTTTATAGAAGTCTTAAAAACCAAGGAAAACCGGGAGGTCATTTCCCTTCCTGCTGTTTTCGATTGGGGTACTTTCCTGTCAGCTTCAGCCTTGCTTTTTTCAAGTTTCATCGGTTTTGATGCCATTGCACAGGCAGGAGGAGAGGCAAAAAATCCTAGTAAAAATCTCCCTAGAGCCATTGGATTGGCCATTTTCGGAGTTGGGATATTTTATTTCAGTTTTACCAGTGCAGTGTACCATGCCATTCCTTGGGAATTTGTAGCCTCGGAAGCTTTGGAAAAAGACCTGAGTGCCGCGGGTCTTTTGGCCTACTTGCTACCTTCGTCTCTTGGAGTTGTAATTCTTTTGGGAGCAGCTATTGCTTTATTGAACGATCTACCTGCAATGATTTTATCCGTTTCCAGGCTGGTATTTTCTTGGGCTGAGGATGGAATTTTCCCGAGATCCTTGGCCAAAATTTCCTCCAAAAACCAAACTCCAGCCAGAGCCATTGTAGTCAGCGGTTCGGTCTCAACAATTGGAGTTTTGGGAAGTCATTTTGCCGGAGACTTTTTTCTGGGAATCGACATCATGGTCACTTCCATGCTGGTCAACTTTCTGCTCATGTGTTTGGCTTTGGTTTTTTTCAAAAAAAGAAATCCCTCCCTTCATGCCCGAGTTTCAGTATTCAAAAGCGACTCTCTTCAGCTGCTGATTGGAATCGGAGGAATTCTTTTCTTGACTTCCTTCTTAATCATTCACGTGAGTAAAGACCTCAAAGCGGATGTGTCTGAGTGGTATTTTCATTCCACTTGGGTTTGGCTGCTCGTGATGGGAACGGCTTCCCTTTACTTTTTTTACCGATGGAAAAAGTTAAAACAAGAAAATCCTGAGCTGGAAAAAAGCTTCAAAGAACTACCGGAAAATTAACATGACAGCAAATCGATATACAGAATTAGCCCCTGGACTTAAAATCAGCAGAGTGCTCAATGGACTTTGGCAGATCGCCGATATGGAGCGTGATGGGACAAAAGTGGACCCAAATCTGGCAGCTAAGGCCATGCACGCCTATGTTGAAGCTGGCTTCACCACCTTTGACATGGCCGATCACTATGGATCGTCTGAAGAAATCGCCGGAGTCTATCGCCAGACCTATGGGAAAAACTCAGCCCAATTCTTCACCAAATGGGTGCCTTCTCCAGATCGAATCACCCAAGATCAGGTGAAAAAGGCAGTGGAAACTGCGCTTATCCGGATGAAAACCGATCAAATCGATTTGATGCAATTTCACGCCTGGCAATATGCTCATCCCAGTTGGGTGGATTGTCTGTTTTGGCTTCAGGAATTGAAAAAGGAAGGAAAAATCAAGCATTTGGGTCTGACCAATTTTGATACTGCACACTTGAGCATTGTCTTGAATTCAGGGATCGAGGTGGTTTCAAATCAGATTTGCTACTCCCTTCTCGACCAAAGAGCTGCTGGGGAAATGACCCAATTATGCCTCAAGCATGGAGTGAAAATTTTAGCTTTCGGGACAGTTGCCGGAGGATTTTTATCTGAAAAGTGGCTGGATAAAGCTGAGCCGAAGCTTGACGAATCTTTGACTTGGTCTCAGATGAAGTACAAACGATTTATCGATCAGGCGGGCGGATGGGCTTCATTTCAAAGTTTGCTAAGAACCCTACATCAATTAGCTCAAAAGCATCAGGTAAGCATTGCCACCTTGGCAAGTCATTACATTTTAAATCAGCCATCAGTTGGAGGAGTAATTATCGGGGCAAGACTGGGGCAAAGTGAGCACATTACCGATCAGGAAAAACTTTTCTCAATTTCCCTGAATCAGGAAGATCAAAAAATGATCAAAGAACAATTGGAAACCCTGCATAAAATCCCCGGAGATTGTGGAGATGAATATAGAAAACCTCCATTCCTTACTGCCTCAGGAGATTTAAGCCATCATGTAGAAAGCTTTCCCGCTCCCTACCCTACCCAAGCTGGGGGAGATGGAAGAACCAAGGCTTTGAGTGGTACGATTTGGGAGGACATCGCGGGGTTTAGCAGAGCAGTTCGAAAAGGGAATCGAATCCTGGTCTCCGGAACTACCGCCACACATGGCTCAAGGGCAATGGGCGGATCGGATCCAGGAGCTCAAACTCATTTTATCTTGGATAAAATTGAAGGAGCCATTCTTTCCTTGGGTGGAAAAATGGATCAGGTCATCAGAACACGCATCTTTATCCGAAATGTAGATCAGTGGGAACCTATCTCCCGAGCACATGGACAGCGTTTTGCCGGAATTCAACCCGCAAATACCATGGTTAGAGCTGACCTGATCGGAGATGATTATCTGGTAGAAATCGAGGCAGAAGCTGTCGTAGAAAATTAAAGTCAAACGAGGTCCCGACTTTCTTTTAGGTACCTTTCGATCCATTCAACCCATTAAAACTCATGGAAAAAATCCTAACCCAATCCTACAAAAGTCCCTTGGGGGAATTGGTTTTAGGGGTGTTTCAAGATCGGCTTTGCCTCTGCGACTGGAAATTTCGCAAGATGAGACAGGCTGTGGATGAGCGTCTCAAAAAGGGTCTAAATGCTGAAATGGAGGAAGGTTCCCACCCGGTTTTAGAACAAACCATTTCTCAATTGGATGAATTTTTCACCGGAAAAAGAAAAGACTTTTCAATTCCCTTGTTAACTGTGGGGACAGATTTTCAGAAAAGTGTTTGGGATAGCCTGCTAGCAATTCCTTTTGGAGAAACCAGAAGTTACCTCCAGCTTTCCCAAGACCTTGGAAATCCTGATGCCATTCGAGCCGTTGCTTCTGCCAATGGAGCCAATGCAATTTCTATCCTGATCCCCTGTCATCGAATTATAGGTTCGGATGGAAGTCTGGTCGGTTATGCCGGTGGACTGGATGCGAAGAAAAAACTTTTGAAACTGGAAGGAGCCAAATCTGCACAACCTCAGGGCCAGATACCTCTTTTTTGATTTTTTTGCTTACCTTTTTAATACTAAATCAAGAACTTATGAAAGCTTTAAGTTTGAGTTTTTTACTCGCCTCACTCCTAGTTTTATCATCATTTACGCAAAAAGACATTGACCTTACCGGAGCCTGGGTGGTAGAGGTGGAAACCGATATGGGAAGCGGCT
Organism: Algoriphagus boseongensis; assembly: GCF_004362805.1. Lineage (GTDB taxonomy): Bacteria > Bacteroidota > Bacteroidia > Cytophagales > Cyclobacteriaceae > Algoriphagus > Algoriphagus boseongensis. The sequence continues at coordinate 82,342 of NZ_SNYF01000005.1, read as the reverse complement.
CCCCTAGTTTTGTCCTGAAGCAAACAGGAGAAAACATCACCGGAACCTACAACGGAAGCCTTGGAGAATCCCAGGTAAAAGGGACTTTGAAAGGAGATGTCCTTCACCTGGAATTTGAAATTCAGGGAAACAAGATCACTTACGATGGGAAAGCCACTCAAGATGAAATCAGCGGCACCGTGGATTTGGCGGGGATGGCAAAAGGAACTTTCAAAGGAAAAAGGAAATAAGCACCTGTGAAACTTAGCTACCTCAGTAAGGCGCACATTCCCAACGGGGAGGCTGTTTTGGGAAGTGATATCCGATCAGGAATTTTTGAACTGATACAGCTGGAGCATCCCGGGTTTCAGGCCAGCGATTATATTTCCCTGAGTGAATTAAACCATTACAGAAGACTCTATCTGACTACTCTCATTGAGCAGGAAAAAGGAGAACTTGCCCTGATCGATAGAAATGTGATGGAAGCGATCAGGAACAATTCCACGCTTTCGGAAAAAATCCAGGAAGAGGAAGAAGCCCTGACTTTTGGGGATAGATTGGCGGATAAGATTGCTTCCTTTGGTGGGAGTTGGACCTTTATCACGATCTTCTTTAGCTTCCTGTTTATCTGGATGGCGATCAATATTTTTATTTTGGTCAGCAAACCATTTGATCCTTATCCTTTCATTTTGCTTAATCTAATCTTGTCCTGTCTGGCAGCTATCCAGGCTCCGATTATTATGATGAGCCAAAACAGACAAGAATCCAAGGACAGGAAGCGAGCAGAACATGATTACCAAATCAACCTCAAGGCCGAACTGGAAATCAAACTCCTCAGCGAAAAAATGGACCATTTGCTTGTTCACCAAAACAAAAAATTACTCGAGATCCAAGAAGTCCAAATCGACTATTTGGAAGATCTTTTGAATAAAGTCAAAGAAAAAAAGGCCTAACCCTATGAATCCAATCCTCAAAAACTTCGCGGCAGTACTTGTAGGCCTTTTGGTAGGCGCTACGGTAAACATGGGACTTATTCTAATCAGTGGATCTATCATTCCCCCACCGGAAGGAGCAGATCTGACTACAATGGAAGGACTCACTGCTGCCATGCCACTTATGGAGCCAAAGCATTTCCTTTTTCCATTTTTAGCACATGCCTTAGGAACCTTGGTTGGGGCTTTTTTGACTGCAAAAATTGCTGCTAGCTATAAATGGTATTTGGCCATGTTTATTGGCTTGATGTTCTTTATCGGAGGAACAATAAATGTGATGAGCTTACCGGCTCCACTTTGGTTTAATGTGGTAGACCTTTTGGGAGCTTATTTTCCAATGGCATTTATAGGCGCTTCACTAGCTGGGGCAAAACGAACTAGCAGCCCCAAAACCAAATAAGCTATCGATTCTCAACCTTCTAACGCAAACCCAAAACCCATGAAATATTTCTTGATCACTTGTTTTTGTCTGATAAGTCAATTGGCTTTTTCTCAATCTCAAATGGAAGTAATTACCGCAGTGGAAAAACTCCGGGTAGCCATGCTGGCGGAGGATCATGTCACTTTGAGAACCCTAACCTCAAAAGATCTCAGCTATGGACATTCCAGTGGACAAATTGAAACTCAGGAGGAATTTCTAAAAGTCTTTGAGACCAAAAGTCAGGATTATCAGGTTTGGGATGTCAGTGACCTTTGGGTGGCTTTTCATGGAGAAAATCTTGCGATGGTCCGCTACAATGTCCATGGAGAAATTGCCAACCAAACCAATGTCAATAAGCTCGACTTAGGTTTGCTCATGGTCTGGATCAAAGAAGACGGAAGCTGGAAGCTTCTGGCCCGACAGGCATTCAGAAAGCCGGTATCCTAAAAAAGAGGAGTTAGCTCCCCTTTTTTATTGTTTTATTTTAAAAGAACCGGAATCCAGCCTTGAAGCCATACCACATTTGGCTGCCTATGTTTTCAGCATAGAATTTTTCATTTCGTATAGTCGGAAAGGAATAGGTAAAAAGGTCGGGATGCCCTTCAAAGTCAGTTTCATAAACTCTAAAATTGATGGTCGGGCCCGCATAAATCGCAAACCGCTTGGTCGCCTGCCATTCCCCTCCTACATAAAATCTATTGATCAGGTTTACCGCTTGGACATTTCCCTTATTCAATTGCTCTGAACTTACCTCAATATTCAAAAAGAGTTTTTGGCCAAGTCTGGGAGAGGTACCCACGCCATATCCAAAAGACCAGGTTACTTCTCTGTCCAAATCAGGACGGATTCCAGCCTGAAAAAAGGTGTAAAATTCCCGCTTCCCACTTCTCAAAGCCAAATTAAAGGGCAGAATATCCGTGGCTCCAAACTCAACCGTATGGTATCCTCCACGCACAAAACTCATCAAGCCGACTGGCACTCCACTCATGCTATCCGCATAGTTAAACAAGCCGAGTTGGAAGCCATCCACTTTCCCAGCGAAATTCAGCAATCCAACCTGAGAGCCTTTCACCTCATGAGCGGTGAAATTAACCAGCCCGGCAATTTGGGAACCTTCTAAATCTGCTGCAGAAAAATTAAGCAATCCTGCCAATTGAACTCCTTTTACAGCTTTGGGAGAAAAATTTGCCAGCCCGGAAATCTGAACCCCCTCCACTGAACCGGTTGTAAAATTGGTCAATCCGGCTAGCTGAACTCCCCTGACCGAATCAAGATTGGAATTGAAAAGTCCTGCCAGCTGCACCCCATCGACTTTTCCTCCTACTTGGTTAAAAAGCCCCGCCAATTGGACTCCTGACATCTCTCCTCGGTTGATATTGAATAAACTGGCCATCTCAAAAGATGTGGTACCCGCAGAATAGCCTCCAAAGAAATTGATGGATACCTCATTGATCACATTTCCGGAATTTGTCCCATTCGTTCCGACAAAAGGAACAAAAGAGAACTGAAAAGGAACCGTTACCGTATCTGAGAAATCCTTGCTGAATGGATTGAACTGAATGGAGCTGGATCTCTGGTTTTCTACTTTTTCCTCGCTTTTGTCGGAGGATTGAAAGGCAGCTGCATGGAAAGGATGTGCAAATCCAAATGCAGCCACCATCAAAAATTTATGAATCGTTTTCATACTACTTGGTTTAGTTTTCAGTAGTAGGACAATTCAGCTTCGCCTTACCCCTATTCGGAAGGAGAAAAATTTTTGATTTTTTTTTAGCCCTTAGAAAAAGCGGATTCCAGCCTTGAATCCCCACCAGACTTGCTCTCCGATTTGACTATCGGTTTGGACTCTCTCTTTCAAAAATTTGGGGAAATAACCCGTAAATAAATCCGGGTGGAAAAGATAATCAGCCTCGTAAACCCGATAATTTATAGTCGGCCCTGCAAAAACAGCCACCTTTCTTGCTACTTGATATTCCAAAGCAAGATTAGCCCGATTGATTAAATTCAGTGCTGATACTGTTCCCTGATTCAGTTGCTCAGAGCTGAAGTCTATATTCAAATAGAGTTTTTTCCCAAGACGGGGAGATGTTCCAATCCCATAACCAAAAGACCAAGTGGTAGGACCTGTAGATTCAGGCCTGATTCCTGCAAATAATAAATTATAAAAGGGTCGGGTACCCGTCCTAAGCGCCAAAGACATTGGCAAAACTTCATTGGAGCTGAGTTCTACCACGTGATAGCCAGTTCTCACAAAACTGATCAATCCGACAGGAACCCCATCCGAAATGCTATCCGCATAATTAAGCAAAGCGATTTGACTTCCGGTGACTTTCCTACCAACATTAAGAACAGCTGAGACCTGTGTTCCTGTCACATCCTGATGAGTATAATTTGCCACACCAGCCACTTGGGCTCCAGTGGTACTTCCTGTGGAAATATTCACCACCCCAGCCACTTGAGCCCCTTCCAAATTTCCAGCAACCAAGTTTGCAAGCCCAGCAGCATGAAAGGCCTTGGAAGAATCCAGATTGACGTTTGCAAGACCTGCTGCCTGAAAACCTCGAACTAATCCCCCATTGTAGTTAAAAAGTCCTGCCGCTTGGAATTTCCCAACCTCTCCCCGATCGATATTAAATAAGCCCCCGATTTCCGCTTTCTTGGTTCCTCCTGAATACCCCCCAAGGACATTGACTGACCAATCATTGACCACGCTTCCACTCAGCTTTCTATTGGTTCCTAAAAAGGGTAAAAGGGAAAGTTGAAAATCACGGTAAATGGTATCGCCCATGTTAGCGATATTCTTTGCTCCAGCAGAATTCTTATTCCAAAGCCAAAAATCCTTGGTTTGGCCTGTGGAATCTTTTGTCCAAGCCAGAAGCTTTTCAGGATCAATTTTTAAGGAGATATTTTGAAAATAGGAGCGTTTACTTTTCGCAAAAACCAAGGTATCTGCATAGTTTTCTTTTTTCACAATCAGCTGAAAATCCTCTTCAGCAGGGTTTTTCACCTGAAATTCAAAAAATCCAAACTCATCTGTAGTGGAAGATCGTAAGGTAATCGGATTATAAATCGTTGCATTTCGGACACGCTCCCCTGTGGACTCATTAACCACGTAGCCGCTGATGGTTACTTCCTTTTCAGAAACTGGAGCCGGTGTCAAAATAAGATACACTCCCCTCTCTTTGTACAAAACTGACCCCTGAAAAACCCCTTCCAAAACCTCCCGGGTACTTTGATTAGTAAAGCTTCCGGAAAAATTCTTGCTGACATCAATGGCTGATGAACTGTAGGAAAAAACGCAGCCAACCTCTCCGGAAAGTCTTTTTAAAAAAAGATCGATTCGTTCATTTTGAGCCTGGATGCTTACCCTTTTTTCCAAAAGAGGAACACTTTGGGAAAAGACATTCCCTATCACCATCAGAAGAAAAATTACAAAGGGTAGAATTCGCCTCATGGTTAAAAACAGCCTTCTCCTTGGAGAATTATTTGATTCCCAACTTTTCGAATTTCTAAGCCCATGGTTTCGGATAAAATTTCCAAAATGGTATCCATATCCTCATTTTCAAATCCAACGGTCACTTTACAGGAACCTACAGGGCCGGAAAGGATAATTTCCTGGTCATACACCTCGCTGATCAAATCCACCACCTCTTGTAGGTTTTCTTCTGTAAACTGGAAAGATCGGGTCTTGAAGGAAACTACATTGGTATCAGCTTGAGTTTTGCTGTATTGCTTGGAAATCTTATCATAAACTCCCATTTCTCCAGCCTTAAGCAGAATTCCTTCTTCTCCTTTTTCATAAAACTGAACGGCACCTTCCAAAACTGAGACTTCAATCATTTGATCCTCGGGATAGGCTTTGACATTAAAAACAGTCCCAATATCCTTGATCAGTAAGTTTTCAGCCTCCACTATCCATTGAATGTCTTTTTCTTTTCCAATACTGATAGTAGCCTCTCCCTTCAACTGAATTGTTCCAGTCTTCTTTCTTGGGTTATAGTCTACCTTTATTTCGGATTCCCGATTGAGGGAGATTTCTGTTTGGTCAGGTAAAGTCTGGGTCAAAACTTCATTCTCGCTCAAATAGACAAATTCCTCTCCCGGCGCCATATACCAATAAAACAAGTAGGCCACAACTGCCACGAGGATCAAACTGGCAGCGATTTTCCACAAACTGATAATGGAGCGGACTTCTTTTCTGGTATCCCGAAGTTTGGGACCAACCTTAGACCAGGCTTTTTCCGGATCGAATTCGGCAGAGGAAGGGAGCTGAGATTTTTCAATGATCAACTTGGTATCCTCGAGGTACTTTTGATTTGCTGAACTTTGGGCACACCAAGTTTCCACCTCCTTGATTTCCTCAGGATTTGCTTCACCCAGAAGGAATTTCACCACCAGGTCCTCGATGTACTCTTGCTCGCTCATAGATCCAAAAATCCCCTCATCAGGACGATAATTAATGGTAAATACTCCTTCAACTGCTCCCTCATTATTCGCAAAGCTTTTCCCATTTGATTTTCTACAGTCTTGATGGAAAGCCCCAATTGGTCCGCGATTTCCTGGTATTTCAATTCCTCAAATCGACTCATCCTAAAAATCAACTGACATTGCTCCGGAAGTTTGCTGATGGCTTCCTGGATTTTCACTTCCAACTCCTGCTTCATGGCAATTTGGTCGGAGGCTTCCGATTGAGGCTCCCCGTCTTTCACTATTTCATCTGCATGTAGCTTTCTTACTTTTTGACGCTTCAATTCATTCAGGCAGGCATTCCGTACGCTTCGATACAAATAGGCCTTCAATGAAGTATCTATTGCGATACTCTCCCTTTTCTCCCAAAACCCGATAAAAGTAGACTGAACGATTTCCTCGGCATCTTCAGAATCCTGAAGATAGGACTGGGCAAACCTGCATAAGGGGGAATAATGCGTCTTGAATAGCATCTCAAAGGAAGAAATATCTCCGGTACGAATGGCAGAAAAAACCAAATGATCTGAACCTTGCATGAAAAGTGGGATGCTTTCCTGCAAGTTACGGGTTTGGTTCTCTTTTAAAAAAGACAACTGAAACTGAAGATACCCCTATCTCTTTCGAGAAAATGGATGAAAAAAATCTCCTACTTCACCATTTCCTTGACAAAAGGCGCTGCCTTTGGGTCGGGATAATCTAATCCAAGCAGTTTGAAAACTGTTCTGGCGACCATGGAAGAATTCCATTGACCTTCCATTTTCATTTCCCCTGTTGCGGGAGTGTCAGGCCCCATGGCCATCAGCCAAATTTGACCAGCCTGGGGAATGGATTCCCCATGACCTTTCCAACTTGTCTTGGTAATTCCCCTTCCGTGGTCTACTCCGATTAAAAGTGTGGTTTTATCCTTGTAATGAGGATCTTTTTGGATCGTCTCCCAAATCTCCTGGATATACTTCCCCGTTTGTCTCGCAGACCAAAGGTATTGGTCATATTTCCCTCCATGGGCCCAATCATCCGTCTCTCCATAAGCGATGTAAAGCACTTTTGGCTTTTTGGTTCGGATCGCTTCCAAGGCATAATGATGCGTAAATGGATCTAATCGAACCTCTCCCCAAGGACCTCGGATCTCTTGCTGTAAGCGATTGAGGGTTTTCTCTACTTCGGTAAGATTTTCTCCCTCTGCCAAATCAAATCCAGCATTGACAGGTATCCCGCTTCTTTGCTTATTGATGATATAAGGGAAAACATCCCAGCTTCCAAAAGCCATCACTTTTCCCCGGTATTCTGGCATTCGGTTGAGGTATTCCAGGAAGGTCACATTGGGATTGTTGATTTTCGAATTGGAGGTAATTCGTTCATCATCTGCAAAACCGCTCAAAATCTCATTATAGCCCGGGTAGGAAAACCACATTTTGTTGGAGTTGTCTACCTTATTTCCATAAGCTCGATTGCCATAGATTTGTCCATGTTGAGCAATTGTATTCCAGAAAAACGGAAACAACATTTCCCTTCTTTTTTGGGGATCAGGGTGCCAAAAATCCTTCAAAAGCGAACCCGGAGTTTCAATCAATCCTGTATCGTCCACCAGTAAAGAATCTGCTCCGGTAAAAAGCTCCTGCCAACGAAGTCCATCAAAGGTGATCAGAATGATATTTTCTGTTTGGGTGGTCTTTTGAGCAAAAGAATTTAACCCTAAAAAGAATAAACCCAGAAACCAGAATAAGCGCATTTTTAACATGACGGAAGGAATTTAGGGTAAGATAAAAGATACCTTCCGAATTCCTTTTTTCAATCCATTGAATTTTAAAATCAATCTCCGAATTACATCAGGTAAAAAGCGCCCCTCACCAAAACCTCAACTTCAGGATCCATTCCTGCTGGGAGTTCGATTGCAGTCACCTCGGGATTAGTTTCAAAGGTCTGAACCTTAATTTTCTTCATTCTGATTCCTCCTGCTTCCTGAGTCATTTTTACTAAGATGAATTGCTCACCTTCTACTTCGATGATAGCTCGGGTAGGAACAGACCATCTCTCAGTAGGCTCGAGTTGGAGTTTGGCTTCCAAGTACATTCCAGGAACCAATTTTTCCTCCTTGCTTTCGTCCAAAATATGGCAATGGACCATAGTCTGGCGGCTTTCATTGATTACCTGCCCCACCATATAGACTTCGGCTTCCATCATTTCACCGGGGATATCTATTGAACTCAATTTCACCTTTTGTCCTTTGTGAATTTTAGTAACATCCTTTTCAAAAACCATCAACTCCACATGTAAATGCTCCTTACTGATCAGGGAAACAGCCTTTCCTGAAGCGGGTAAAAAAGCTCCAGGAACCACGAAAAACTGATCCACAAATCCTGTAATCGGCGAAACCACTGGAACCTTTGAGCGGATAGTTTGTGGAGTTAGCTGATCTGCATTGATTTGAATCAAGGAAAGCTGTTTTTTAAGACTTTGGGTCTTAGCCAAGCTTGCTTGGTAATCTGCCTCAGCTTTTAGGAAGTTCTTTTGCGAAGCGATTTGCTCCCCATAAAGAGTTTTCTGTCTTTCAAATTCTGATTTGAGGTAAGCCAATTGACTGCTGGTCTCCAGATAATCCTGCTGAATTCGGATGAAATCAGGGTTTTCCAAATTAAAGAGCACTTCCCCTTTTCTAACCGGCTGACCTTCTACCAATTTGAAATCACTGACAAATCCCCCGAAATAAGCAGAAACCTCAACCATTCCCTCTACAGGAACTTTCACCATTGCTTGGAGATTTACTTCTTCCGAAAATGTCTCCTTTTCAGGCTTGCCCCATTCCATGTTCATGGCATTAAACTGGTCTGAGGTCACAAAGACTTCCGAGTCATTTCCCGCAGCCTCTCCAACCTCGATGGAAGAATCTCCTCCACTTTCACCAGAACCACATCCGGTTCCCAAAAGAATCAGGGCAAAAACAAAAACGTGTACTTGAAGAATTCGCTTCATGGCAAAGTTAGGTATGTGATTTCGAGTAGATTTAATTGATAATCCAATTTGCTTTGGAGGTATTGTAAGGCCAGATTTTTTGAGTTTTCGACCAACTGAACGTATTGGAGAAAGTCAATTTCCCCTTCCTTATAGGATCTTCCGGCTTGATCCAGCAACTGTTGGGAAAGAACCCTGCCTTCCTTTTCATAATAATCGATGACTGTTTTATTCTGGGCTAAAGCTCTTTCAATAGTAGCTTTCCGGGTTTCCAATTGCTGGGAAAAGGCCTCAGATTCCAGAGTAAGTTGCTCTTGATAGAATTTTCCAGCCTTGATTTTTGCACTTTGGGAGCCAAAGAAAAGCGGGATCCCGATACCAGCCTGAAAGCCTGGATATATTTGTGAATTAATAGACGGGTTGGTTCCTCTGAAGAAATCCAAATTCAAATCCGGGAGCAAGGTTCGTCTTTCCACTTTTACCCGATTTTCCGCCAGACTCAAATGAGCCTGATAAACCGCCAAACCGGGATGAAGCGTTTCTTCCGATTCTAAAGGGGAAAGTTCTTCCTCCACCAGCTTTAGATCACCTTCCCAATTGAGCAATTGTCTGAGTTGATTCAAGGCAATAGCCACATTTTGAGAAGCCTCGGCTCGTTTTAGTCCGATTTCCCTTTGTTTACTTTCTCCGGTGAGTTTTTCCAGAAGGTTGCTTTCTCCGGTTTCAAACTTTCTTCTCGAAGCCCGAGCAAATTCCCCATACAAACTATCCAAATAGCCATAGTCTTTTTCGAGATTTTGCCAGTAAACTGCGGTAATGAAGGCTTTGGAAACCTCCTTTTTCAATCTCATTTCAGCCAAATCTACCTGAGCTTTTTGGGCTTCGGCTGCAGCTTGGAGCGTGTTCTTTTGGGCGGAATACAGACTTGGGAAATCGAATCTTTGACGGACTCCTATTTTTCGGTTATAGTCCCCGTTCTCTGCAATATCATTTTTGTCAAAACCGTAGTAGACCTCTGTTTTATCTATGGTCCAACCTGCTTTGCTTTGCGCATCAGCAACATCCAAACTCTTTCTAGCTGCCTGAATAGATAGATTTTGCTGCAAAGCTCGATCAAGAGCCTGCTCTAAGGTCAAAGGCTGGGAGATTTCCTGCGCATAGCTACTGGAAAAAGACAAGAATAGACCAAGGAAAAGAATGATAGAAAGGTGTTTCCCAGGCTTGAAGGAGAAAGACTTTTCATTAAACATCACATATAAAACCGGTAGAACTACCAAGGTCAAAACCGTGGCTGAAATCAAACCTCCAACTACCACAGTTGCCAAAGGTCTCTGCACCTCAGCTCCGGCAGATTGGGAGATCGCCATAGGCAAAAAGCCCATTGCAGCCGCAGAAGCTGTCAACAACACCGGTCGCATCCTTTCTTTCGCACCGGTAATCACCAAGTCCCGAATGTCAGTAAACTTATGTTTCATGGATTTAAAGTGTTCGATCATCACGATTCCATTTAGTACAGCAATACCAAATAGAGCGATAAAGCCAACACCCGCCGAAATACTGAAAGGCATATCCCTTACCCACAAGAGGGCAACCCCACCGATAGCAGAAAGCGGAATCGCGGAATAAATCATCAAAGCTTCTCTAGAAGAAGAGAAAGCGAAATAGAGGAGAATGAAAATCAAGATCAGGGCAATAGGAACAGCGATCATCAGCCTACTTCTGGCTTGCTGTAAGTTTTCAAATTGACCACCATAGGCCACTCGGTACCCCTCAGGAATGGTCACCTGATTTTTCACAATGGCTTGCACATCGTCCACCACTGATTGGAGATCTCGATTTCTCACATTAACTCCGATTACAATTCTTCTTTGGGTGTTATCTCTGGAGATTTTTGCAGGACCTTTGGTGTAGGTGATTTTAGCTAATTGTGAAAGCGGAACACTGCCTCCATTCGGTAATTGAATGGTTGCATTTTCCAAGTGAGTAATATCTTTTCTGTAAGGCTCTGAAAATCTAACCACCAGATCAAATTGCTTTTCCCCTTCAAAAACACTTCCTGCTGTCATTCCTGCAAATCCCATTTCCACCACATCATTCAGGTCAGAAACATTCAATCCAAACTGGGCTATTTTCTTCCGGTCAAATTCAATTTTCATTTGAGGCAAGCCATCCACTTTTTCCAAAATGATATCAGCAGCTCCTTCTACCCCTTGAATTGCAGACTCTATATCTTCGGCAGTTTTTAACAAAACATCCAAATCCTCCCCGAATACCTTGATAGCCAAGTCAGCTCTTACCCCGGTGATCAATTCATTGAATCGCATTTCGATTGGCTGGGTGAATTCATAGTCCAATCCAGGAATCACTTCCAAAGCCTCTTTGAACTTGTCTGCCAATTCGTCTTTGGTTTCTACGGTAGTCCATTCCGAAGGAGGATTTAAGGTCACAATCACATCGCTTTCTTCCATGGACATAGGATCGGTGGGGATTTCTGCCGCACCAATTCTGGTCACAACTTGCTTCACTTCAGGAAACTGCTTGAGGATTTTCTCGATTTGGGTGATAGTTTCTACGGTATTTGTTAGTGGAGTTCCAGTTTTCAAAACCGGTTGAATTACAAAATCTCCTTCGTCCAAAGTGGGAACAAATTCAGAACCCATTCTGCTAAAAATGAGTACAGTGGCAATCAACAACGCCCCTGCTGCAGCAAGGATTGCTTTGGAATGATTCAAGGCAAACTTTAAGGTTGGCTCGTACAATCCATTTAAAAAATTGATGATTCGAACGGAAACGTTCTTTGGTCCAGGTGCCTCAGATTTTAGAAAAATAGAAGAAACTACCGGCACGTAAGTCATTCCCAAAATCATGGCCCCGATCAAGGCAAAACTGAATACTTCAGCCATTGGGCGGAACATTTTCCCTTCAACTCCAGAAAGAGATAAAATCGGGATAAATACGATGATGATGATAATCTGTCCAAAAATGGCCGAATGCATCATCTTGGAAGATCCGTTGAATGAAATCTTATCCTTTTCAGTCTGAAGCTCTTTTTTAGAAAGCCCGGTTAATAAACTTCCTGATTTGGTGAATTGAAAAGCAATGTATTCTACGATGATCACTGCGCCATCAATGATGATCCCGAAGTCAATGGCACCTAAGCTCATCAAGTTGGCATCCACCCCAAAAACGTACATCATTGAAAGTGCGAAAAATAAGCTCAATGGAATTACCGAAGCGACGACCAGTCCTGAGCGGAAATTTCCCAAAAGCAAAACCACCACAAATACCACAATCAAACATCCCAAAATCAAGTTTTCAGCGATGGTGAATGTGGTTTTGCCGATTAGCTCAGATCTATCCAAAAACCCATTGATCACAATGCCTTCAGGAAGGGTGTTTTCCATTTCCGCAATTCGCGCTTTAACGGCATCAATGGTTCTTTTCCCATCAGCTCCTTTGAGCATCATGATCTGACCGAGGACCTTCTCTCCTTCTCCATTGGCTGTGATCGCACCAAAGCGATTGGCAGCACCATATTTTATTTCTGCAACATCCCGGACATAAACCGGAGTGCCTTCTCTGACCTCCAAGACGATATTGCCAATGTCTTCCAGGTTATTGATCTGACCTTCACCTCGGATGAAAAAGCTCTCGTTGGTTTTCTCGATATAGCTACCTCCGGCAATGGAATTGTTGGTTTGAAGGGCCAAATAAATTTGCTGAAGGGAGATGCCCATTCCCTTGAGTCTTTCGGGATTGACAGAGACTTCATATTGTTTTAAAAATCCTCCCCAAGTATTGATCTCCACCACACCAGAAATCCCGGCAAGCTGTCTTCTCACTACCCAATCCTGGATTGTCCGAAGATCCGTTATGCTGTATTTATCCTCATATCCCGGCTTGACATCAATGACATATTGATAAATCTCCCCAAGTCCTGTGGAAATCGGCCCCATGAAAGGTTTTCCAAAACCAGCTGGAATTTTTTCCTCCGCAATTTTTAACCTTTCAGCGATAAGCTGACGAGGAAGGTAGGTTCCCAAGTCTTCCTCAAAAACGATGGTAACCACAGAAAGTCCAAACTTTGAGATTGATCTGATCTCCTTTACCCCGGGGAGATTAGCCATTTCCAATTCGACCGGATAGGTCAAGTATTTTTCCACATCTTCTGTGGCAAGGTTTCGAGAGGTAGTGATGACCTGAACTTGGTTGTTGGTGACATCAGGAACTGCACCGATCGGGATATTTCCCAGTGAATAAATGCCGAAGCCAATCCAAACAGCAATAAAAATTCCGATTATCAGTTTATTGGAAATACTCCAATGGATGATCTTATCTAGCATGAGGAAAAGGAAGATTTCCTCAAAATTGAACTGCCAGACTTAGACGAGGCTTAACCAATTCTTAAGATTTGCTTAAAATCTTTAATCGGCAATTTGAAGCCAGAGGGTAAACTGAGTTCCCTTGCCTTTTTCGCTTTCTAATTCGATTTGAATTTGGGCTTCTTCGGCCAGTTTTTGGACAATTGCCAAGCCCAAGCCCATCCCCTGAATCGGCTCTCCTCCGACTTGTTGTTCTCTAAAAAATGGATCAAAAACACTTCCTTTCGACTCTTCTGAAATACCAAGGCCTTGGTCTTTAACCGCAATAAAAGCCCGATTTCCTTCCCTGCCAGTTCTCAAAATCACATCCTGATCCGGTCCTGAATATTTGATGGCATTATCCAATAAATTAGAGAGAATAATCCGCAAGGACTTTTCACTGCTCATCAGGTAAATGGGGGTACCTGATTCAGTCTCAAACCGAACTTTTCTTCCTGATTCCTGGGATTTTTCGTCAGCAATTTCTTCCAAAAAGGTGATCAATTCGATCTCCTCTTTAATGATGTTTGGACCATTTTCCACCCTAGCCAAAGTCAACAACTGATTTGTCAGCTCCGACATTTTATCAATGCTTCCCAAGGCAGTTTGGATTTTCTGGACGTATTCCTCTTGGGTTCTCGGCTTGCGAATCAATACTTCCAAAGTCCCTCTAAGGACAGACAAGGGAGTTCTGAGCTCATGAGAGGCATCGGAAGTAAATTGCTTCTCCCGAACCATAGCCTTTTCGAGTCTTTGAAGAAGCTGATTGATGGACTGGGTCAGGGCAGATATTTCCTCATTGGTCTCTTGGGTAGAAACTCGCTGGTTGAGGTTGGTTTGGGAAATCTGATTGGTTTGGTCGATTATCTGCTGAATTGGCTGAATGCTTTTTCCAGCCAAATATCTCATGGTCAAGAACAGGGAAATTAATATCCCCGGGTAAAGCAGGAGAAGGATATTTCTCAGGTTGGTCAGGATATGTCTAGCATCCTCAAAGGATTGGGCGATGAGCAGATATCCTTCATTTTGTCCAGCATTGGTTAGAAGAATCTGCATCTGCCTTACTTCTTCCGCTCCAAGTTTGACCGTCCATGCTTTTCCGGAGTTAGCCCGATCTGGGAAAAAGCTTAAATGATTTTCCCTCAGATTGGGAGATCGATCCATGGAATTCCCTTCCATATCCACGATCTCAATGAAAATGGGTTTGAGCTGAATTTGTCTATGCTCTTCTTCCTGCCACTCCCCTTTATGCAAAAACTTGATCTGCCCATCCACCAAAAAAATCTGCCCCTTGTGCTTATCCAGTTCTAGCTGGATTTCCTGATCTATTCTGTTGACTACGGTCAATTCCACAACCCAATAAATCAAAGCAAAGACAATCAGCACCAAAAATGCTGTCACCGCCGTAAGTCTGCGGGCCATGCGGATTTTAAAAGATTGCTGATTCATTCTTTAGCCATGTAACCGACCCCACGAATCGTGTGGATGAAATCCTCGTCTTTTTGCAATTCCAGTTTTTTCCGAAGGGAATTGATGAAAACATCGATCACACCGGTATTGTACTCGAAGTGGATATCCCAAACGCTTTCAATGATTCTGGTTCTTCTGCAAACTTGATTTTTATGCCTGATCAAAAATTCCAAAAGAGCAAATTCCTTCTGGGTCAATTGAATCTCCTTTTCCCCTTTAAAAACCTGAAACTTTTCAGGATACATCACCACATCGCCTATGGTTAATTTTTGCTCAGAATTGGTCTTCAACCTTAGCTGGACTTGGATTCTAGCCAAAAGCTCTTCGAAATGAAATGGCTTTTTGATGTAATCATTCGCACCAGTCTGCAATCCAAACACCGTTTCATCCAAAGTGTCCTTGGCGGTCAGGAAAATGATGGGGGTCTGTGGATATTCTTTTCTAAACTGACGTGTCAATTCAATGCCGCTGATCCCCGGCACCATCCAGTCCAAAAGCAGCAAGTCGTAATTTCCTGTAAGGGCAAGGTCTAATCCGGTTTTTCCATTATCTGCCACGTCCACGACAAATGCTTCCTCTTCCAATCCCTGCTTTAGGAAATTGGAAATTCCGGGTTCGTCTTCTACAACAAGGATTTTCATGGCTCTTTTCGGGCTATTTCCATAATCTTCCACCCATCAACTTCTTCCAAGACTTTCCAGTCTAAAGAATCCGGAAGCGCGGGCAATGTCTTAGTTGCTTTGGCTATCCAAAGTCCCTCCTGATTTGATTTTTGAGTAATCCATTCAGGCTGATTTTTCAGATCGATCAATGAATTCTTCCAGGAATCGTCTCTTTGAAATTGAGTTTCTCTATTCAAACTCTCATCACCGTAGTAGATTGAAATTACCGATCTTTCTGTTTCAAAAGGAACAGAAGGTAGGATTTTGTCAAAAATCACAATCCTCGTCGAATCATCAGTATGCTCTTCAATCCAAGCTGTGACTTTTTTTGTGTCATTGACCAATTTGGAATTATTGCTGAAGACATAAGTCGACATACCGGTAAGCATCATGGTAAAAATCCATGTACTGATCAAAACTCGATCTGAATTTTTTATCCCAGACAGGTACATTCCCAAAAGCAAACACAATAGAATTACTCCTAGAAAATAAAATTTCAAATTCAGATAGAGACCTTCCACGAAATACGGCGAAAGGAATAGCGTAAGAATCACAATCACCTGAAAAATGGTCTGAGCTATTCCCCATTTCTTCTGAACACGTTTATTCATTTTATCCCAAATTGCGATAGAGGCAATGGCTAAACCGCCAAACAAGGGAAGAATGTAAAGGATCAGTTTAGAATGACTTAGGGAAAAGATCAAAAGAGGGACAAATACCCAAACCCAAAACTTGGCAGCGATAGGGATTTTCCCTGAAAAAATCGACTTTGTCTTATACAACAAAATCAAAAACCAAGGAAAAGCTGCAAGCAAGAGAATTGGAATGTAATACCAAAAAGGCTTGGTTCTGTGGAAAACATCACTGGAAAAGCGCTCCACGGTTTGCCTCAAGACGAAGTAGTCAAAAAACCTAGAATCCTCTCGGAATAACATCAGGAACCACGAAAGTCCTATAACCAAGAAAACTAGAATTCCGAAAAGGGTATTAGAATCGACTTGGAATTTTCTGGTAGTAAAAACCCGATAAGCCCAAAGGGAAACAGGAACGAGTAAAATCACCGGTCCTTTGGTTAGAAATCCTAGGCCTAGGAAAAGGTAGAAGAGCAGATTATCTGACTTTCTCCCAGTTTTACTATACCTAAACCAGAAATAAATCGCCGCCAATAAGAAAGTGGCCAAATAGGTATCAGTGGTCAGAGCCCTTGAACCAATAATTACCACCGGGAAAGAAGCATAAAGCAGGGCCGATTTGAAGGCTTTACTTTTATCTTCAAAAACCATTTTCCCCAGTTGATAAATGAGCAAAATCTGAAGGAGAACTGCTATTTGAAGGAAAAATCTGGCCGCAAACGAATTGATCCCAAAAAGCTGATAGGAAACTGCAGTGATCCAATAAGTCATCGGAGGCTTATGGTAATGATAAATTCCCATCAATTGAGGATGCAGCCATTCCCCAGTTTGCACCATTTCCTTACTGATCTGGGAATACCTCGCCTCGCTGGTTTCTGTTACAGACCAAACGTTCAGGTTGAAAAACAAAAAGAAAGAAGTGACTCCTAAAAACAGCCCCATTCTGTACTGGATGATCTTTTCCAAAAAGTTGACCTTACTTCTATTCTGATACCCGAAGTGGATCATGATATTTCTCAGGTAGACAATCAAGCCAAATGCCTGCCCGATGAATAGGACAGCATCTTTTCTAATTATCGCATAACTGGTGATCAGCAAAGCCCCGAAAATACTGATGTACCAAAAGCTTGGAGGGAAATAGGACTTTCCACTTTTCTCAGAATAATACCATTGGATCAGGAATCGGGAAGTAAAAACCAACTGTCCCAAACTTCCCCAAGTCAGCAGAAAATAGCTGATATCCGGATTATTGAGAAGGAGTAAAAATTCTGAATTCCAAAAGAAAATGAAATAAAGGGTAAAGAGAACTGGCAGGCTAAAGAAAAAAGCCTGAAGAAGTTTAGGGAATTTCTTCCATTCACCTTGGATCTGAAGGTTTCGGATATAGACAAAATAACCTAATATCTGACCTCCGAATATGGCTAAATCATGCCTAAAAGCGCCATAAATCATCAATAAAGCAGAGGCAACCAAACTCAATTGCCAAAAAATAGAAGGTGAAAGTACCTCTCCCTTTTTCTCGGATTTGACTAATTGGATCAGGAATCTGGCGGAAAACAAACCCTGAGCGAGAAAGCCTAAACCCAATAGAATTGAACCTTTCATTGCTTAACCTTGGCGTCTGTAGGTAGATTTGACTCGGCAACCTTATAGGATATTTTCCTTTTGGACATCCACCAGACCGCAAAGGTATCTTGCAAAGGAGACAAAAGTCTATTCCATAAATTGAACTTGCTTTTACCGGTCATTCTTGGAAAATGCGAAACTGGAACCTGCTTTACTTTTCCTCCATAAATCAGTACTAAGGCTGGAATGAATCGGTGCATTCCCTTGAAGAAAGGCAGGGAAACCGCAAGATCTCTTTTGAGAATTTTAAGAGGACAACCGGAATCATTTACTCCATCATTGAGCATAAAATCCCTGAAATTGTTGGCTATCCTTGAAGAAAGATTTTTCACAAAAGAATCCTTTCTGCTAGCCGACCTATCTCCTAAAACCAAGTCAAACTCATTGAGAAAGGGCTCCAACTTTAAGAAGTCATTCGGAACTGTTTGCAAATCTGCGTCGATATAGCCCACATAGCTGGAAGTGGCTACATCGAATCCAGCCTTAATAGCTGCACTCAGGCCTGAATTCTTTTCTAGAGAAATGTATTGGAAACGATCGTTCGAAGCACAGAGCTCTTTAATTCTCTGCAAACTCGAATCTTTTGATCCGTCATTTACCAATAATACTGTTGGATTTAAGGCACTGGATTGAAAATAGGATGAAAATGCCTGGGGAAACTCTGGAATCGCTTCTTCCTCATTGAAGATCGGAACGATAATACAAAGTGATTCCATAGATTGAAAATTTGAAAACAAAATTGACCTTTTAGATCAGATTCAAATAATTATTAGCCTTAAAATATTCTTAAAATTCCCGTAAATCAACAAAAAAGAGAATCTTAATTCCCAAAGATATGGGAATCAGTTTCTCCTTTTGAAATGAAATTTATTCTTAAATCAGGGGAATCGCTCCTAGAAATTAGGCTACTTCCATAGCAGAAGATTGAGCCTTCTTTCTTTGGGATGATTTTTTCTTACCTCTCTTATTCCACCAAATCAGGGTACCCGTGATTGGAAGCGAGGTGGCAATTAGACAGCCGAGGAACCAGAGGAATTTGGTAAACTGACCGAATATTTCGCCAGTATGCAAAGCCTTCACTGATCTCCCAATCTGTTGTCTAACAGGAAGATCTGAAAATAATTTAGTCTCCTTTACTGCAAGGCTATTGGGATCAAGCGTCAATTGATCTGATCCGGATTTAGCAAAAAAACCTGTTCTGGATTTACTGATGGAAACTTCTCCTTTTCCATCTGAAGGAAGGGAGATTCGAACGAAGCCAGCGTAATCCAAATTTTGATTGCTCACCTGCAAAACCTCGTCCAATGAAATCAGTGGAAGAACTGTTTCTTCTTCTACAATCTCAGCAGTGGAAATTTCTTCAGACTTACTCTGGGGGGCAGGATTGCTGGGAGCTTGGTAAATATCCCAGGTCTTTTGCCAACCTTCTCTATACCATTGGTAGGACCAAAACGGACCGGTCACCGCCATCAAAAACAAAGTCAAAAGGGAATAAAAAGCCATGGTATTGTGAAGGTCATGGTTTACTCTTTTCCAATTTCCAGACCACTTGATTTTTAATCCTTGCTTCCAATTCTTCACTTTTTGAGGAAACCAAATTACTATTCCTGTAATCACTCCCAAGAGAAACAAAAGCGTAGCAATTCCATTGATAAATCTTCCCAAATCACGATTTCCCATGCTTTCTAAAATCGGTTCCTCTACCCGATCTAAAAGCAACCAACGATGTAGGGAAAACATGTATCCCATGAATTCTTCTGATGCAGTCCTTTCTTTGGAATCAGCTAAAATCGCTGCAGAATAGGGATTTACAAAATAGGTAACAGGTCTCTCCTCACCTTCCAATTTGACACTGAATTGAACTGATCGATCATCTGATTCATAGACGTTCACTCCTACCACCTCGGCTCCAAGTTGCTGCTCAACTTCACTTTTTAGCTTATCCAAGGATAAGCGGTTTCCTCCCTTTTGGACGAAATACCTTTCCGAATCTGCAAATTCACGGATTTCTGTATTGTAGACATAAATCGTCCCGCTAAGACAAACTGCAATCACAATCAATCCACTGATCAATCCAGCGTATAGGTGAATGTCATTTAAAAATTTTCGGATCGGTTTCCACATAATAGGTTTGGTTTGCTAGGACTTAGACTTAACGACTGGACAAAAGTAAAAAAGGATTCTTATTATTTAGAATTAGTCTAAAGAAAATTTATAAAAATCTTAATGCTTCTGGATCTCTAATTTTTGAAAGGACTTTTTCTAGGAAAAATTTTGGGTTTATTTACCTTGCTGATTCAAACAGAAATCCATGAAATTCACCCAAAGCCTTTTAGCAATTCTTTTAATTTTTGCCTTTTCCTGCAAGCAGGAGCCATCAACCCCTAATCCTAGATTAGAACAGCCTGAAGAGTTCAAAAAGCTTTTGGATGCTCATGGGGACTGGAAACAATGGATTGATGCCAAATCCTTTTCCTTCAATATGGTGCACGAAACCAACCTTGCTTGGGAAAATCATTACATAGATTTGGTCGGAAGAAAAGTGAGAATTGATGGGGACACTTGGCAGATCGGGAACGATGGACAAAATGTATGGATTAGCCCAAACAGACAGGCATTTCAGGGTCAATCCGTTCGCTTTTACCATAATCTGTATTTCTACTTTTACAGCATCCCTTACATTTTTACCGACCCGGGAGTGATTGTGAAAAAAACAGATCCGAAACTATTGAATGGAGTTAGTTATGAAGCTTTTGAAGTAAGCTTTGAGCCCGGCACAGGAGATAGCTCCAAAGACAAATACTTCATGCTGGTAGATCCAGAATCTGGAAGGTTAGCTTGGCTGCTCTATTACGTCACCTTTTTTGATCAAAACAACACCAAACTCAACGCTTTGAAGTATGACGATTACCGAGATGCGGATGGATTAGTCTTCCCAAGAATTTTGACTGGGTACGAATTAGTGAATGATTCCACCAAAAATATCCGCTACCAAGTAAGTTTTACAGGTCCTTTATTAGTCAATGAAGCCTTGGATGACAAGTTGTTTAAGATGCCTGAAAACAATGCGGTAGTGGCTAATTAACGGGTCTTATGTAGCAACTTGATATCCACTCGGGTAGTGAGTTCGGAATCGGCCTTTCCAGCAAATGTTCCCTGAACGGGTAAAGTCCTAAATGGATTGGGATGCGAAGCCAGGGGAATATGGTGATGGTCTGTAAGGAGTCCCAAACTGGGATCTAATCCTATCCAACCTGCTCCCGGAAGAAATACCTCCACCCATCCATGCAATTCATGTCCTTCCTCCAATTCTGGATTGAAGGCATATCCACTTACAAATCGGGAAGCTAAACCCAACTCTCGAAGCATCTGGATTTCCATCAAAGCCAAATCCCGGCAACTCCCGGTCTTATTCTCAAAAGTATACCCAGGCTCCCAAATGTTTTCTTCGGCTCTGATCTGATGCTCCCATCCTTGATACACAGCCTGGGTTAGGTTTACCAGAAAGTCTACCAAACCCGTGGATAACTTTTTGATTTCCATCAAGAAGTCTGTAAACTGATTTTCTTCCTTATCCTGTAAAAAAGGAATCAGGAAGGCAGTATTCTCTTCGTAAGAAAATTGAAAAAAAGGATCATTCCAGCCCTTATCCTCAAAAGACTTATCCAAAATGAAGGCAAATGGATTGAATTCCCTGAGTTTGAAAATCCACTCGGTGGATATTTCCAATTGTTCCGTTTCTCCTGTAAACCAGCTTTGGCTATACCAATTACCGGCTAGGTCTTGGCGGAAATTTTGTCCACTTGGAATGGGTAAAATCTCAAATTTTTGGTGCTCTATTCTAAAATAAGGCCGATGCTGTGGGTGTAAATACAACTTGTGAATTCCCAGAACAACCGGTGAGGAATATAGATACTGTGTATGGTGCCAAACTTGAATGAGCATGGTTAATTGTTTTCAACCAAGCTTTCCATGTCTTCAAAAGCACTACTTAGCACCTGAGACGGCAATTCTGCGATGGCATTTTTTAGTCGGTTATTCCAGAAGTTTGAAATATGCTCCAACTCTTTCTGTTCAAACCGCTTCTCCTTGGTGAAATATTCGTCGTTTTTCAAAACAACCGTGTCGATTGGGAAATCCACATCATTAGCTGAAATCCGGGTAGCATCAAAGGCCAAAAAGGCACATTTCAGGGCATATTCCAAAGAATCATCGTAATGCAAAGAACGCTTCAAAACAGGATTTCCAAAACCCGTATTTCCAATAATCACAAAAGGAGTTCCTTTGCGAATCTCTATCCAATTTCCCTGAGGATAAAGCAAATACAACTTGGGTTCGGGATCATTTTCCAACTGTCCTCCAATGATTGAAAACAGATTAAACTGTAATCCAGCTTCCTCCAAATAGGACTTATCCTCTTTTGCGACGATTTTCACCTGATTTCCAAACTCGTTTACCGCTTGGTACATTTTGGTAAACTTATCGTCCTTTTGATCAATTACCTCGGAGAAATAGGTAATGGCTTTGTCTCTCACTGAGCGCAAGCCGGAAGTCATGATAAAAAACGAATGTTTTTTTCTGTTGACTGTATAAACCTTCTTGGAAGTAGTAGTTTCATTCCCCGAGGTGATTCGGGTATCGGAAAGGCCTACCAATCCATTTTTTGTTTTGATGCCGAGGCAAAAGGTCATGTTTGAATTAAGATTTGACAATCACATTTTCCTTCAATTGGAAAAAGTTGCTGTCGATGAGGTCCGAAATATGGTTGATTTTTATTTGGAGTGTATCCAAATATTCATGAAGTCCTGTAGAAATTATATCATCTACCTCAGAGAACTCTAAGCGGGACTTCAACTCCCCCATTGCTTTCTCGGCTGAGTTTTTGAATCCTTCTGAATTGTTTTCTGAAATCAGGTGAAGGTATCGTTCGGATTCTTTGAGGCAATAATAAATTGATCTGGGGAAATACTTGTTCAACACCAAGAATTCAACCACACCGGAAGGATCAATGGTTCCATACAACCTTCGATAGGTATTGAATCCTGTTACAGACTTCAATAAAGCCGTCCAATGCAAAAAGTCCAAAGGAGTACCCACCTCCAAAGGAGAAGGTAAAAGGATATGGTATTTTACATCCAGAATTCTTGAAGTTTTGTCGGCTCTTTCCAGCATCTGTCCCAATTGGCGGAACAACCAGCCTTCGGTTCTAGCCACAGTCGCATCTGCCAGACCATAAATCAACAGGATTTGGTTTTTGACCATTTCAAAAAACTTCCTGGGGTCTTCTTTTTTCCAGACTTTTTTATCGCAGCCATCCTGAAGCATGTAATACAGCTCATTGATTTTTTCCCAGGTTTCCTTACTCAAGTTTTCCCTGATAATCCTCGCATTCTCCCGGGCCTTAGTCACTGCAGAAATCATGGAATTTGGATTATCCCGATCAAAGGCCAAAAACTCCATCACCTCATGGCGATCAAAGGTTTCATGTTTGGTTTTATATAAATCCAAATCCCCCGTTGCTGCAACTAAGGGCTGCCACTGCTCCTTCAGATCCATTGGAAGGTCCTGCATCAAATTGAAATTCACATCGATGAAGCGGGCATAGTTTTCGGCTCTTTCCAGATACCTACCCAACCAGTAAATATGACTTGCTACTCTACTTAGCATACGTTATTCAAATTATTTATACAAAACCCAAGTATCCTTACTTCCTCCACCTTGGGAGCTATTGACGACCAGAGAGCCTTTTTTAAGCGCTACTCTCGTCAGTGATCCAGGAATTACCTCAATCTCTTCTCCATATAAAATATAGGGACGCAAATCCACATGTCTCCCCTCTAGCCCTTCCTCAGTCAAGCAAGGAACTGTGGATAAAGACAAGGTCGGCTGCGCGATGTAATGCTTGGGATTTTCCTTGATCAAGTTCCTGAATTTCTCATGCTCCTCTGGGCCTGCTTTTGGACCTATCAACATTCCATATCCTCCCGCAGCATCTGTTTCCTTGACCACCAAGGATTCTATATTTTCCAAAACATACTTTCTATCCTTCTCCTCTCGACAGAGATAGGTGGGCACATTATTCAAAATAGGTTCCTCTCCGAGATAGTATTTGATGATTCTTGGGACATAGGCGTAAACGGCTTTATCATCAGCCACTCCTGTTCCAGGAGCATTGGCAAAAGCTATATTTCCGGCCTTATAAGCTTCAAAAATCCCAGGAATTCCAAGCATGGAATTAGGATTGAAGGTCAAAGGATCCAGAAAAGAATCATCGATCCTTCGATATATCACATCAATTTGCTCCAGTCCTTTGGTCGTCTGCATATAGACTTTTTTGTCCTTTACGGTCAAGTCCATTCCAGTCACTAATTCCACTCCCATCTGAAGTGCCAAGTAGGAATGTTCAAAATAGGCAGAGTTATAAATCCCCGGAGTCAAAACCCCAACCTTTGGCTTTGGCTTGTCCGAAAGGAATCGGAGCATTTTCAGAAGCTTGGTAGGATAATCAGAAACTGGCATCACTCCCTCGTCATTGAACAATTGAGGGTAAGCACGTTTGATGATTTCCCGGCTTTCCAACATATAACTTACCCCAGAAGGGCACCTGAGATTATCTTCCAGGATGTAATATTCTCCATCCTTGTCTTTTACCAAATCCGTCCCAGTAATATGGCACCAGATCCCTTTGGGCGGAGTCAAACCTATACATGGACGCAAGAAATCTTTGGAACCCAAGATCAAATCCTCCGGAACAATCTTATCCTTCAGGATTTTTTGTTCATTGTAAATATCCTGGAGAAAAAGATTCAATGCATGAACCCGCTGCTTTAATCCTGCCTCTATTTTACTCCATTCCGAATTGGGAATAATTCTAGGAATAATGTCAAGATGAAGGATTTTCTCCAGTCCTTGATTGTCATGGTAGACATTAAAAGTCATCCCCATGGCCTTTTGGGTCTTATTCGCAGAAAACTGCAACTGATGCATCTTCTTGGAGGAGGTTTTCCTTAAAAATTGAGCAAACTCCTGGTAATGAGGTCTGATCTCCCCATTTTCATCAAACATTTCATCATAGTGCTCCCCGTGAGCATATCCTTCTGTTTTCATCGGGCTTAGTTTTAATCTTCTTGAAGTTAAAAAAGAAACTTCAAAATCAAATATTTCTAAAAAATTGATTGATTAAGCGATTATTTTTTATCAATAACCCTGAAAATAATTATCATTTTCAAAAAACCAACCTATTTTTTATCAAGTAATAAATTACCCCAATTCTTTATTGTCCAAAAATTGGGTCTAATTTTAAGGTAAGATTAAAAACAGAAATGCCCAAAAGACTTTTAAAAATTCAGGATACCAAATGGGTCCAACGCGTAACAGTTTGGAGACAGGTCAAAGATGTGATCTTTATTGGAATCGGAGTAGTCATGGCCGCCATCGGTTTAAAAGGATTTTTGCTGCCTAATGGTTTTTTTGACGGTGGAGCCATGGGAGTTGCCTTGCTTCTTCAAATTTTAACTCCATTAAACCTATCAATTTTGATCCTATTGGTCAATCTCCCATTTATTTACCTCGGGTATCGTCAGGTTTCTTTAAGGTTTGCCTTAAAAAGCACTTTGGCAATTTTCGCCCTTGCACTTTTGGTTCATTATATCGAACTGCCGACCATCACTGCAGATAAATTATTGATTGCCGTTTTTGGAGGTTTTTTCTTGGGAAGTGGAATAGGTTTCGCGATCCGCGGCGGAGCGGTGATCGATGGCACAGAAGTTTTGGCGATCCAAGTTTCCAGAAAGTCAAGTTTGACCGTCGGCGATTTTATCACAGTATTCAATGTCTGCCTCTTTTTAGTAGCCGCATTGATGGTGGATCTAGAAACCGCCATGTATTCTATGCTGACTTATTTCTCAGCATCCCGAACAGTTGATTTCTTAATCAATGGAGTGGAAGAATATCTTGGCGTAATGATCATTTCTGAGTACAACGAAGAGATCAAATCAAAAATCACTTACGACTTGGGCCGTGGAGTGACCGCATTTAAGGCAGATGGAGGCTTTGGGGAAAAAGCCAAAAACCCAGACAGAAATGTGCTCTTCTGCGTGGTGACCCGCCTGGAAGTGACAAGAGTTTTAACTGAAATCGAAAAAATCGACCCCAAAGCTTTTGTGATTCAATATCCGATCAAGGACACCAAGGGAGGGATGATCAAGAAGAGGCCGTTGCATTGATTGGAAGACGCAAGAGACAAGACATAAGACTCAAGACAATAGCCAAAAAAGTAATGCAAGGTCTTTTGTCTCTAGCATTTTGAAATTTTGAATTAGTATCGAAAGGTATTTGGTAACCTACTCCATCAGCCTAAACGTGGATGATACCTTTTTGAATAAATCCAAATTCGATTGGAAATGCGAATTAGCATTGCCGATCAACATGTAATACTTTTCATCATCAAAAAGCATCACCACGAAAACCAATTCCTCTGGTTTATTGGAACCCTTTGAACCGATAAAGTCAAATTCAAATCCTGATAATCCAGCTATTTGAACTTCTCGCAATTGATCTTCCTCCACTTGAATTCCTGAATACGGCAATTGCTTGATCCGATTCACGGCGTATTCACGAGTATTTTCCACCTCCACAGGATAAATAGAAGAACCTATAAGAAATGATGTTTTATCCGGAGATTCAGTTGGAAGCTTCCCATCAACGGAAAAAAACAACATCCCTGAGCGCTCCCCTGCTTCCTTCAATTTGGTGGTTTCGATTTGAATGGAAAATGGTTTTTGAGTTTGCTCAACCGCTTCAGGATCATAAACAATGGAGAAAATAGACTCTTTCATTGACTCAATAATTCCAGGATGATCTGAAGGGCAAACACCCATAACCATGTATACAAAGTCCTCATTCCCAAAAAACATAGTTTGATTAGTATAGGGATCCCCATTCCTAATTTCTTCTGTGGTAAAAAACTTACCTTGAATTTCATTTATCTGCACCTCTTGGACTTGACCAATCAATCTATTTTGCCCAATAATCCCCTCAAGCTCCGACTCTAAACTTGAAAATTTCCCCTCTGGAATCTTAGATACAAAAATTGCCGCATGAGCAGTGGGAAAAAGAAACCCTGGCATTCCCATAGCCAAAAAACTAGGGGGAGGCACCATAAAAACTTCAGTACCAGGAATTAATTGATGATTTTCTGACTTTTGGTTTTTTAGCTCAATTTGACTGTATGAGGGAAAACTTAGAAAAATGGCCAATAGGGCGACAAGGACTCTTCTTTTGAACATGGTGGATAATTATAAACTTCAAGAATTAATTAGGTGAATCGCAAAATAAATAGAAGTACGAACCAACCAAACTCCTAGGGAGTATTTGTTTTACCTAACAAAAAACCTGTCAAGAAACACTCCTGACAGGTCTTTTCGAATCCAACTTCGACTCCTAGATACTTGGTACTTGATACTTGCTACTTAAGAAATCGTCGATCCACTCGCAGTCCCCTCATGAGGCACGAGCAACTTCAGCTTTCCATCTTTGTCTTCTGCCATCAAAATCATCCCTTCAGAATCGATTCCCATCATTTTTCTTGGAGCTAAATTGATCAGCATAGTCACTTGCTTACCTACCAAAAACTCAGGCTCAAAATGCTCTGCCACTCCACTCAAAACGGTGCGATGTCCCAATCCGATATCCACTTTTAACTTCAGCAACTTCTTAGACTTAGGCATTCGCTCTGCTTCAAGAACAGTCACCACGCGCATATCCAGCTTGGCAAAGTCATCATAGGTAATAATCTCCTTCATCGGAGTCACAGGTGTATTTGCAGCTTCATTCATTTTCTTAGAATCTAGAAGTTTTTGTACTTGTTTTTCTACGGTTTCATCTTCGATTTTTTCAAAAAGAAGACCCATTGGACCCAGAGCCCGGTTGGCTCGGATCAATTCTCCATTACCTGAATCGGCCCAATTTGGATTTTCCATTCCAAAAAGATCAAACAACTTTTTAGCGGTATGAGGAAGGAACGGCTCAGAAACGATTGCCAAATTTGCAGCGATATTCAGCGCAATGTTTAGGATAGTTTTGGTACGAGCTTCGTCTGTTTTAATTTCTTTCCAAGGCTCAGTATCGGCTAGATATTTATTGCCCATTCGAGCTAAATCCATCACCAATCCCAAGGCTTCTCTGAATCGATATCGCTCAATGGAAGCAGATATTTTTTCCGGGAAACCAGCTAATTCTTCCAAAACTTCCTTGTCAATACCTCTCAATTCTCCTCGATCAGGAACAATCCCATTAAAGAATTTATGAGTCAAAACAACCGCTCTATTGACAAAATTGCCATAAATGGCTACCAACTCTGAGTTATTTCTGCCCTGAAAATCTTTCCAGGTAAAGTCATTATCCTTGGTTTCTGGGGCATTCGCAGTCAGTACATAGCGCAAGACATCCTCTTTTCCCGGAAACTCCTGCAAGTACTCGTGCAACCAAACCGCCCAGTTTCGGGAAGTAGAAATCTTATCCCCTTCCAAGTTCAAAAACTCGTTCGCAGGAACATTTTCAGGAAGAACGTAGCCTCCATGAGTTTTTAGAATTGCCGGGAAAATGATGCAATGGAAAACGATATTATCCTTACCAATGAAATGAACCAGCTTGGTGTCCTCATCTTTCCAATAAGGCTTCCAGTCAATTCCTTTTTCAGCTGCCCATTCTTTGGTGGAAGAGATATAGCCAATCGGCGCATCAAACCAGACATAAAGAACTTTGCCTTCTGCATCCTGCAAAGGAACCTTGATTCCCCAGTCCAAATCTCGGGTCATGGATCTTGCCTGCAGTCCATCCCCTGCTTCTAACCAAGAGCGGCATTGCCCCAAAACGTTATTTTTCCAGTCATCTGCATGATCCACCAAGATCCACTGCTTCAAAAACTCTTGGTATCTCGCCAAATCCAAAAACCAATGCTTGGTTTCTTTCAAAACTGGAGTTCTTCCACTCAATTTTGACTTTGGATTGATCAGTTCGGTAGGACTCAAAGAAGTCCCGCAACGCTCGCACTGATCCCCATAAGCATGTTCATTTCCGCATTTCGGGCAAGTTCCTTCAATGTATCGGTCAGCCAAAAACTGAACAGCCTCCTCATCGAAATATTGCTCAGTGGTTTGCTCTAAAAACTCTCCTTTTTCATACAAGTCCTTGAAAAATCCCTGAGCCGTTTCGTGGTGGATTTGGGCAGAAGTCCTAGAATAATGATCAAAGCTAATTCCGAATTCTTGGAAGCTTTTTTTCATCATTTCATGGTAATGATCTACCACTTGCTGAGGAGTTTTTCCTTCTTTCTGGGCTTTGATGGTAATCGCAACTCCATGCTCATCCGACCCGCAAATAAAGGCTACATCTCTGCCTTGGGATCGTAGGTAACGAACATAAATATCCGCTGGAACATAACATCCGGCTAGGTGACCGATATGCAGAGGACCATTCGCATAGGGCAATGCGGAAGTAACGGTATATCGCTTAAAATTCTTTTTGCTCATAAATAAACTAGATGGAAGACAGGAGACGGAAGACCGAAGTAGCCTTTGCTCAGCCTTCTAAAATCGATGCCAAAGATAGGAAAATCGTCCGAAGGTAGCCTTAGGCGTTTTGAAATTCATTTCGGGCCTCTTCGGTCAAAATCCCATGATAGATAATACTTATTGCCTGGTCAAATGCATCCGAAGGAGCCATTTTCAGGCCTTTTTGAATACTCTCTGGAAATTGGGCGATAAACTTCGGATCCCAAAGTGACTGAACAGCAGCAGCATACAGCATCACCACCAGATTGACGTTGATTCGAGGATTGACCAATCCCTTGGAAGCTCCCTCCTCGACCAGTTTTGCAAATCTCAAGTGCGCCGACTCATTGATATAGGCTTTGAGATCCAGCCAGATTTCTGGAGCATGCTCTCTCAAATCCTCAAAAATCTCGGGATTTATCGGAGCCAAATAAGTGGCTACTACGGATAAAAATGACCTCAACTTCAGAGGAAATGGTAAATATCTATTGTCTAAAATTGCCTCCACCTTAGCTGTCATTCGGGTTCGAAGGAGGTCAAAGCAGGCTACTGCCAAGTCCAACTTTCCCGGATAATGCTTGTAAAGCGTTTTCTTACTCATTTGCAACTCTTGGGCAATATCATCCATGGTCGTATGTCTGTAACCTTTTTCCAAAAAAAGGGCATAGGACACATCCAGGATTTTTGCTTCAGGGCTATTTCGTTTGGCCATTTGTCTTAAATCGAACCCAAAGATAAGTAAGGAAGCCAGAACCTCCCTCCTAAAAATCCTCTTACCAATTACCTTGGTTGCATTGCGGGCAAACCCTATTTTTACCTTCCAGAATTTTTCACCCCATGACTCACGCAGAAGCCGCTCATCGCATAGCCCAACTTTCCAAGGAAATCAATTACCATAACCAATTGTATTACCAGGAAAGCAGAACTGAGATTTCGGATTATGAATTCGATCAGCTTTTAGAAGAATTAGTCAAGCTGGAAAAGCAATTCCCTGATCTGCTTAAATCTGACAGTCCAAGTCAGCGAGTGGGTGGGACCATTACCAAGGAATTTCAAACCGTAGAGCATGAATACCGCATGCTTTCCCTAGGGAATACTTACACCATAGAAGATCTGAAGGCATTTGATGAGCGAGTGATCAAAGGCCTTGGGCATACCAATTACGAGTATTTCTGCGAAATGAAATTTGACGGAGTGGCGATTTCATTGGTGTATGAAAATGGGCATTTAGTTCGTGCGGTCACCCGGGGAGACGGAACCAAAGGCGATGACGTGACGGCCAATGTAAAAACCATCCGAAACATCCCTCTCACGATCAAAGCAGCCAATGTCCCAGCCAAATTTGAAGTCCGCGGTGAGATTTTTTTACCGCTCAAGGAATTTGAAAAAATCAATGCAGAACGTGAGCTAAATGGAGAAGCGCTTCTCGCCAATCCGAGAAATGCAGCCTCAGGAACTTTGAAAATGCAGGACAGTTCGGTTGTGGCCAAGCGAAGACTGAATTGTTATTTCTACCAACTTTTGGGTGATACTATCGGAGTAACTAAACATGATGAAGCCATCCACCTGATTGAGAGTTGGGGATTCAATGTCTCCCCTACTTACCAAAAAGCCAAGAACATCGATGAGGTTCTAGACTACATCGAAAAATGGAGAGAAATGCGTTTCTCGCTTCCACTTGATACAGATGGGGTTGTCTTAAAAATCAACGATTACGATCAGCGTGAGGAACTAGGTTTCACTGCCAAAATCCCGCGTTGGGCGATTGCCTACAAATACAAAGCTGAAAGTGCAGAGACCGAACTTTTGTCCATCACCTACCAAGTGGGAAGAACAGGGGCAATTACCCCGGTGGCAAATTTGGCACCCGTACACTTGGCCGGAACTACAGTAAAAAGAGCTTCCCTCCACAATGCCAACGAAATAGAACGTCTGGATATTCATGAGCGGGATTTTGTTTTTGTGGAAAAGGGAGGAGAAATCATTCCAAAAATCACAGCCGTCAATCCTTCGCGCAGAAAACCTGGAGCAAAGCCAATTCAATACATTGATACCTGTCCGGAATGCGGTTCCAAACTGATCCGAAAAGAAGGAGAAGCCAAGCATTATTGCCCTAATGCTTCAGGCTGTCCTCCACAGGTTTTAGGACGGATAGAACATTTCGTGAGCAAAAGAGCTATGGATATTGATTCCTTGGGAACTGAGCGAATCCGGGCTTTAATTGATCAGGGATTTATCCGAAACTACGCCGATATCTACGATCTGGAAACCAAGCAAACAGAGCTTCTTGGTCTGGAAATGAGCCAAGACCAGTACGAAAGGGAGGCAACTGGTTTGTTATACATCTCGCTTGAAAAGGCACTTTTTTCATTAACAGAAAGCATTTCTTTCAAGCAGATTCAGGACTTTTTGAGCGAAACAGCCCACCTGACTCTGAAGGAACAGCTAAGAGCATTTCAGGCTCAGGTGAGAGCTTGGAAAAAGAAAGTCCCTGCCAATGTAGGCATGATCGATTACCTGCTTCAAAACCTCAGCCAGCATGAGGAATTGATGAAGGTAGAAGACTATGTACCCGTGGCCGTGGTTTTGGAAATTTTCCTTGGAAGAAGAGTGTCTTTTGAAAAAATACTGGAGGCTAGTAAAAAACATGGAACCGTCCACATGATTCTTCTGGAGTTGGATTTGGATTTACCTTCGGAAATCACCGAGCGAATCAAAAAACTCAAAGCCAACACCTTCCAAGAAGGGGTAATTTCCAACATGATGGAAGGGATTTTCAAATCAAAAGAACAGCCTTTCGAGAAAGTGCTTTTTGCCTTGGGAATTCGAAACATCGGAGAAAATACCGCTCAACTTTTGGCCAGACATTTTGGGTCCATAGAAAATCTTCAAGCGGCCTCCCCAGAGCAATTGCTCGAAATCAATGGCGTGGGAGAAACTTTGGTTCACAGCATTCATGAGTTTTTCGCACAGCCAGAAAATCTGGATCATATAGCCAGACTCAAAGCTCATGGTTTGAAATTCGAAATCGAACAAAGAGAATCAACCCAATTGGGAAATGCCTTGGCTGGTAAAAAGATTTTGGCATCCGGTAAGCTCCAAAACTTCAAGCGAGATGAGATTGTGGACTTTGTTCAAGCCCATGGAGGGCAGTATCTTTCTTCAGTTTCCAAGAACTTGGACTTCATCATCGAAGGAGAAGAAATGGGGCCAAGCAAAAAAGAAAAAGCCCAGAAACTTGGAGTTCCTTTGATTTCCGAGGAGGAATTTATGAAGATGGTGAATGGTTGAATTAAAGAAAATAGATAAAAGACATTAGACTATAGAAAACCAAAAGTTTGATAATTAGAATTTGATTTATGGATGTTGGGATTAGTCATCCTCGTTATTTATAGAGGTGGCGGAATTTCAAAAAACGAGCAAGACTTACTTTTTCTTCCCTCACACTAAAAGTCTATTTTATAGTTTGTAAAATTTCCATTACTTGTAGATAACAATGATATTCAAGTAATTTTTGAAAATCAAAACAAGTAAGAAAGCATCTAAGTAGTAATTCTTTTTTATGACCTTTTCAAACTTTTCCTTTCTAGAAACTGAATTCCCCATACTTTTTAATATTGGGCAAGCTGCAGAATTTAACTTTCACCAAGATCCTGTTACCTGTCTTTTTAAACTCAGACAGTTTGGTGAGCGACTGACGGAATACCTTTTTGAGGAGCATCATTTGGACTTTCCGTATGACAATACGTTCCATAATCGGATTAAAAATCTAGAGTTGGAAGGGGTAATTCCATCTCAAGTCAAAGACCTTTTGAACTCCATCAAGCACAAGGGCAACATTGCGGTGCATCAAAATAAGGCAAGTCAGAAGGATGCTGAAGAATTGCTTTTTACCAGCTTTAAAATTGCCCGATGGTTTTACCAATCCTATTCTGAAGAAAATCAAAGCTTATCCACTGTCCAATTTCAGCTCCCAGCTAAACTCGATGCACGACATGCCCTAAATGAACTGGAAAAGGAGCATGCTGAATTGCAAAAACAATTTGAAAAGCTGCTTCAAGAGCGTGATAAATCAGCTCTGCCTGCTGAAAAGCAAGAAGAAATCAGGGTGCGTTCTGAAAAGGCTGCCAGTAAAATCGAAATGTCTGAGGCTGAGACTCGAACGCTGATTGACGAACAACTCAAACTAGCTGGATGGGAAGTAGATACCAATACGCTCAATTTCAAAAAATGTAAAACCCTACCCCAAAGAGGCAGAAATTTAGCGATTGCCGAGTGGCCTTGTGGAGAGAAGTGGGCAGATTATGCCTTATTTATTGGGTTTGAATTGTACGGGATAGTGGAGGCAAAACGCTATGCTTCTGATATCTCAACAGACCTTCATCAATCCAAAATCTATGCTGAAAAGGTAGAGGTCAAGCATGAGGCTGCTTTGTTGGGGAAGTGGGAAAAGTATCAGGTCCCCTTTCTTTTTTCTACCAATGGGAGACCTTTTCTCGAGCAAATCAAGACCAAGTCAGGTGTCTGGTTTTTGGATGTACGAAATCCCTTCAATCGATCAAGAGTCCTGCAAGGTTGGTATAGTCCCGAAGGTTTGGTCAAATTATTCGAAAAAGACCGAAAGGAGTCTGAACTCAAGCTTCAAAGCGAACCCATTGATTTTTTAGAAGCAGAAACAGGCCTAGGCCTTAGGAAATATCAGATTGAAGCGATTAGAGCTGTAGAAAGGAAGTTGATAGCTAAACCGGAAGATCGGAGAACGCTGATCACGATGGCAACGGGGACAGGGAAAACCCGAACGATCATCGGACTTGCTTATCGCCTGATTCAATCCAATCGATTTCAGCGAATACTCTTTTTGGTCGATAGGAGATTATTGGCTCGGCAGGCCATCAATGCATTCAAGGATAACAAGATTATCGGACTCAATACTTTCGCTGAAATCTATGATGTCAAGGAATTAAAGCATTTGACACCTGAATTGGATACGCGTCTCCATTTTGCCACGGTGCAGGGCATGGTCAAAAGACTTTTTTACAATGAAGGAGAGGATATACCCGCGATCGATCAGTACGATTGCATTATCGTAGACGAAGCCCACCGAGGATACCTTCTAGACAGAGAACTGGATGAGGATGATTTGGAGTTCAGGGATCAGCGGGACTATGTGAGCAAGTACAGGATGGTTCTGGATTATTTTGATACTCATGCCATCGGACTGACTGCTACTCCTGCCTTGCATACTACAGAGATCTTTGGAAATGCCGTGTACACTTATTCCTATAGGGAGGCAGTGATTGATGGGTATTTGATCGATCATGAACCGCCCATTTTAATCAAAACCCAACTTGGGGAAGAAGGAATCAAGTGGGAAAAGGGTGAAAAGCCCAAGATTTACGATAAAGAAAGCAACTCCATTGTGGAACTGGAGCAATTGGAGGATGAATTAAAGATTGACATTTCCGGATTCAATAAGCAGGTCATTACAGAAAGTTTTAACCGGACAGTTATTAAGGAATTGGTCAAAAGCTTAGACCCAGACGGAGATGATAAGACACTGATTTTTGCTGCAACAGACGAGCATGCAGATCGGGTGGTGCAATACCTAAAAGAGGAATTTGAATCAATTGGAGTGGACGTCCCTGATAATGCCATTCAGAAAATCACTGGAAAATCCTACGATCCCGAAGAGCAAGTGGCCCGATTTAAAAATGAAAAATACCCCAATATTGTCGTCACGGTAGATCTTTTGACCACCGGAGTAGACGTGCCGGCAATTTGTAACCTGGTCTTCTTGAGAAGAATCAAATCCAGAATTCTCTACGAACAGATGCTAGGTAGAGCTACCCGTAGATGCGATGAAATCGGCAAGGAGGTCTTTCAGATCTATGATGCGGTGAAGATCTATGAAACTTTGGAGGATTTTACTCAAATGAAACCTGTGGTCTCCAATCCCAAGGCCAGTTTTCAGCAATTGGTAGAGGAGCTGGATCAGATCGAAAAGGAGGAGCGAACTAAGCGTCAGATTGAAGCCTTAATTGCCAAACTCCAGCGAAAAAGAAAATACCTGGAAAATGATCAAGAGGATGCCTTTCTCTACAATTCCAAAGGAGAAAGTGCCGATAGTTTTCTGGAAGATTTAAAATCCAGAAAACCTGCAGACGCGGTAGCAAAGGTGAAATCCGTCCCAACTTTATGGAAATATTTGGATGAGCTAAAACCTTCGCCTGTAGGAACTTTGGTTTCAGAACATGAAGACAGGCTTCTGGGAGTAGAGCGTGGCTATGGGAAAGGTCAAAAACCAGCCGATTATTTGGATAACTTCGCAAAGTTCATTCAGGAAAATCAAAACCGTATCGAGGCGCTGAAGATTGTGACCAGTCGTCCTGCCGAATTGGATAGGAAATCACTAAAGGAATTGCTTTTGGCTTTGGATCATGAGGGTTATAGCCTTTCCAAGTTGAAATCTGCATGGAAGGAAGCCAAAAATGAGGATATCGCAGCAGACATCATTTCCTTTATCCGAACGCTATCCTTGGGAAGTTCTTTGGTCAGTCATGAAGACAGGATAAAACGGGCAGTGGACTCTATCCGTGCTATGAAACCTTGGAATAAAATCCAATTGAAATGGATAGACCGTTTTGAACTGCAATTGCTGAAAGAGACTATCCTGAGAAAAGAAGATTTGGATCAACCACCTTTTAGCGAGAATGGTGGGTTTGATCGATTAAATAAATTATTTGAGGAGCAGTTGGAGCAGGTGATTGCCCAACTGAATCAAAATCTATATGCCTAACCTACTATGAGTGCGGAACAGATTGCGAAGAAGCTATGGGAACTGTGTAATGTCCTAAGAGATGATGGGGTAACCTATCACCAGTATCTGAATGAGTTGACTTATATCTTATTTTTAAGATTGTCGGAAGTCAAAAAGTTTGATCAGGATATTCCCGAGCAGTACCGATGGACCAAGCTAAAAGAAATCAAAGACAACAAAGAACTCTTTGATACCTACCGGGATTTGCTGGCCAATCTGGGTACGATGTCTACCAATGAATCCATCACGGAGATCTACACAAATGCCTCCACTACCCTACGCAAGCCTGTAAACCTGCGAACGCTGATCACCAATATCGATCAGATCGACTGGTTTGAAGACGAGGAACAGGACAAGATCGCGAGCATCTACGAGGAACTTCTGGAGAAAAACGCCGGAGAGAAAAAGAGTGGTGCCGGGCAATATTTCACGCCCCGACCGCTGATTAATGTAATGGTAGAACTTCTAGCACCCAAAGTAGGGGAGAGATGGAATGATCCTGCGGCAGGAACTTTTGGTTTTATGATCGCCGCAGATGAATACCTCAAGCGGAAAACCGATGACTATTATACCTTAAGTCAAAAGGAGCGAGATTTTCAGGTGAATGAAGCCTTTTCCGGTTGCGAGCTGGTCCAGGATGCCCATCGGTTGGCCTTGATGAATGCCAAACTGCATGGCTTGGAAAGTAGAATCGCAATGGGAGATACCCTGACCGACTTGGGAAAGAGTTTTAAAAATTTCGATGGAGTATTGGCCAATCCACCTTTTGGAACCAAACAGGGAGGGGAGCGACCCACTCGGGATGATTTTACCATCAAGACTTCCAATAAGCAGCTGAACTTCCTGATGCATATCTATCGATCGCTGAGAAAAGATACCGGTACGGCCAGGGCGGCTGTAGTACTTCCAGATAATGTGCTCTTTGAAGATGGAGATGGACAAAAGATCCGTCGGGACTTGATGGATAAATGCGATCTGCATACCATTCTTAGACTTCCTACGGGGATCTTTTATGCTGCGGGAGTGAAGACCAATGTGCTCTTCTTTACCCGAGGGAAAAAGGAAACCGAGAATACCAAGCGTGTATGGTTTTACGACATGCGGACCAATGCCCCAAGCTATGGGAAGCGAACACCTTTTATACGGGAAGCCTTTGCCGACTTTGTCAAAGCCTATACCGGAGGCATAGCACTCGATCAGGTAAAGGATGCCTATGAAGGAGAAATCAATGAGGAAAAGCGGAAAGCCGTCCAAGATCCAAGATGGCAGGTTTTCACTAGAGAGCAGATCGCAGCCAAAAACGATTCCTTGGATATTGGACTCATCGAGGATGAGAGTATTTCCAAAAATGCAGACTTGGGAGATCCCATCGATATTGCCAAAGCCGCAGCTCAGGAATTGGAAGAGATTAAAAAGGAATTGGATCAGATAATTGGGCTTTTGGGATGAAAGAGGAAAGATTACCGAAGGGGTGGAAAGAATTACCTTTAATTGATCTTCTTGAGGTTCTTGAAACAGGCTCTCGTCCTAAAGGTGGCGTTCAAGGGATTTTAAATGGGATACCTAGTTTAGGAGGAGAACACCTTGATTATAATGGAAACTTCAAGTTTGATAAGTTAAAATATATTCCTGATGAATTCGCGCAAAAAATGAAGCGAGGAAAGATTCAAGAGGATGATGTTTTGATTGTGAAGGACGGAGCCACTACGGGTAAGACATCCTATGTAAGTAATGATTTTCCTTTTGAAAATGCTTACGTAAATGAGCATGTGTTTATTTGCCGACCAACGAAGCTGAATTCAGGAAAATTCATTTCTTATTTTTTGAGAAGTAGGGAAGGGCAAATAAGGATTTTGGAAAACTTTACAGGTTCGGCACAAGGAGGAATTAACCAAAAGTTTGCAAAAAATACAATCATCCCAATTCCTCCCCTCCCCGAACAAAAGCGCATTGTATCCCGATTGGATGCGATTTTTGGGCATTTGGATGTGTTGAGGGAGAAGCTGGATCGGATTCCGGAATTACTCAAAAACTTCCGTCAGCAGGTGCTTACCCAAGCAGTGACGGGGGACTTGACGAGGGAGTGGAGAATAGACCAAAGCATTAACCAAGATTTATCATTAGAAGAGGGGCAGAAAATTATTAACCTTAAAAAAGAAATCTATAAAAATGAATCGGCTAATTTCTTAGATAAATTAGACGATTCTACAAAAATAGATACTTCGGGTGATCTGTTTTCGGAAGATTGGATTAGTGTAAATCCAAGTTTCATATCTGCACCCGAACGATATTCGATTGGCATAGGTCCGTTCGGCAGCAATTTAAAAGTAAGTGACTACACAACAGAAGGGCATCCATTAATCTTTGTAAGGAATGTTATTGCCAATAACTTTAAGGACTTAGATCCTAAATTTGTAAGTAAGGCAAAGTTTGTTGAATTAATCCCTCACTCTGTTAAGTCTGGAGACTTATTGATTACAAAAATGGGTACCCCTCCGGGAGACTGCGAAATTTATCCGGAAAACTCAAAAGACGGAATAATCACAAGTGATGTCCTAAAGGTACGTGTCTGGAAAGAATACTTTGTTCCAAAGTTTTACAAGTTTGCAATATCCTCTAAGCTAGTTAAAGAACAAATTGAAGGAATTACTAAGGGAGTTGCGCATCAAAAAATAAGTCTCAAAAGATTCAAAGAAATACAACTCCCATTTCCAACAAAAAACGAGCAGCAAGAAATCGTGAAAAGAGTCGATGCCCTTTTTGGTATCGCTGAAAAAATCGAATTCCAATATCAAAGCCTAAAAGCAAAGATTGATCAAATGCCACAGGCAGTATTGGCAAAGGCATTTCGTGGGGAGTTGGTTGGGCAGGAAGGGAAGGAGTATGTGAGGGAGGTTGGCGAGGTGCTGATGGCGGCTGAATCTAACTCTATCAATAATGAAAACTCATAATTATTTAAATATGAATGAATTAAAAGAAAAATGGGATAAGTTTTTGTCTCCCGACCGTATAAAGAAATCTAAAAGAACAGTTGGACTTGATCCAAGAAATGAGTTTGAAAGTGATACAGGAAGAATCACATTTAGTCCTGCTATCAGAAGAATGCATGATAAGACTCAAGTTTTTCCATTAACTACAGACGACAACATACATTCAAGACTTACGCATTCTTTGGAGGTTTCGGAAATCGGCTTTTCGCTAGGACTTAGGCTATGCACAAATACAGACTTTCTTGAAAAGATTGGAAAAACCGAATATGAAGCATTCCGCTCAATCCCTGTTATTTTAAGGAATTCTTGTCTTGTACACGATATTGGGAATCCACCTTTTGGACATTTTGGAGAAAGAGTTATCGCAACATTCTTCAAAAATTTATTTAAAGACAAAAAATGGGAAAGTGAATTAAATGAAGAGGAAAGGAAAGATTTCATCCATTTTGACGGAAATTCTCAAGGGTTAAGAGTTTTGACCAAATTGCAAACTCTTAATGAAAAAGCAGGATTAAATCTGACCTTTGGAACTTTAGGGGCGTTTTTAAAATATCCCAATTTTGGGGATCCAGATGAAAGTAAAATATCAACGAGTAAGAGAGGTGTATTCCAATCTGAAATCGATTATTTTAAGAGAATAGCAGAAAATTGTGGGCTAGAAAAAGATGGTATTTATTTCAGACACCCCTTATCCTTCATAATGGAGGCCGCTGATACAATTTGCTACAGAATTATGGATGTAGAGGATGGATTCAATAAAGATTGGTTCAGTTACCCGAAAATTAAAGAATATCTGGAGGATGTTCCGGGCTTAGAAATGTTATTAGAGTCAATTGATGAAATTGATGGTGAAGGAGCAGAAATAACTAAAATGGTCCGTCTTAGAATTGGGGTTATAGCAAATCTCGTTGAAGCTTCTTTGAAGGAATTTTTAGATAACTTGGATAGTATTAGCAATGGTGATTATCACAAAGAATTACTCTCAGATAATTTGTTATCTATTAAACTTAAAGCAATTTGTGATGAATTAATATTTCCTAAGAGGGAAATTTTACAATTAGAAGTTACAGGCCATTCAGCAATTTCAGGACTCCTCAATCATTACATTGATTTTGTTTTTAATAAAGATAAGCATTATAGAAAAAGAGCTAAAGGAATGATTTCTGGCGGAGTAATAAGGTCCATGAAGATTGACACTTCAATTGATGACTTTGATAAATTTTCGACTTATTCCAAAATGCAGATAATAGTTGATTTTATTTCAGGAATGACCGATCAGTTTGCCTTGGATCAATATCAAAGAATCAGTGGTCAGAAAATATAGGAAAATATCCGAAGAGGTAGACTCTAAGGCTTTTAAGTTCTATCGTTATCTTGAGGATGCTTTAGAGGGTGAAGCTTTTGATTTTATCAAAAGCCTCACTCTTGAAACTAATGTTTATTTGTTTAGCGGCATAATAAGAAACTATTTTCTTCATAATTATCTCATTAGGGATGTCGATTTAGTTGTAGGAAACTCTGTGGATCTTTCTAAGATTCTAAAGGAAAATACATATAGTGTTAATTCTTTTGGGGGATATAAATTTAACCTTGGTGCTAAAAAGTTTGATTTATGGCTTGTTGAAAATACTTGGGCTTTAAATATAGAGAAGAGAATTGAATGGAAACTATTTTCATACTTACCTAAAAGTGTTTTTTTTAATTTTTCATCAATTATCTATTCAATAAACGATAAAAAGTTTTATTACACAGAAGATTTTCTTAAATTCTTGAAAACCAGAGAGATTGATTATGTTTTTAGAGAGAATTTGAAAAAGGATTTGTGTATTGTAAATTCAATTTACTATTCCGAAAAATATAATTTAAAAATATCACCAAGGCTTTATAGACTAATCAACACATGGCAAAAAAAATATAAATTTGATTTAGAAGAAACCCAAATTAAACATTTTGAAAAAGTTCTTTACAGTAAAAAATACATAGAAACCAAACTTGAAATGGGGAATAATTGACCATCTGTCAAGCATAATAAAATAGAAATACAGAATTAAATTCTAATCTTTTAAAGCGCACATAAAAATTAAGAAAGAAATTTCAGAAAATGAATATATTTCCCTGTAACCCTCCAAGACACTAACACCTCCATCTAACCCTAAATCTCTGGCACTTTTTTTAAATTCCTTCATCTCTCGTTCCATTAAACCAATAGATAAAAAGCTGTTAATGGTTCTTTTCTTTAAATTTTGTAAACCGTCTGAATTATAGTAATGTAATCCAATATATTGGAATACATATGTTTCTAGCCAATCGGTATTTCTTTCTGTGACTAATTCATTTTTTCTTTCATTGATTGCTTGGTAAAATACATTTTTGAGTAAAATCAAGTCACCAGGCATAGAATTTTGAATAGCAAAAACGGATAATTCAAATTGATGCATTGAAATTTTATTTCTTGCTAATCCAATAGCCATTTTTCCAATCCAAATAGCTTTTTGTTTGTCTTGAAGAGATTCTAGGTAAAAGAGTATTTTTTCTGTAAAATCCTCATACTCTTCCTCTGTTTGAAGACGATATGAAAATTCCATTCTCTCTTCCCAATTAAGAGAATCAAAGTTTTCAAAAAAGTGGGCAATCATTTTTAGTATCCTATATTCCCTAATGGCAATTATACCATCTGAGATGGAAGAAACCATATCAAATATTGGAACTGAGGTAATAGAATCCATCGCTTTCCCAAGCAAGGTCCAACCCTCGGAAATTATTTTCCTTGAATCTGTGGTCAATTCTTTTGATTTAAGGCTTTCGGATAGATACCAATTATTCATGTTAAAAAACTAATTATATGCAATATTGTACAAATACTTTATCGAATCCTCCACCCTAGTCTTCAATTTCAGAAGCTGATCATAGGAATATCTTCCGGCGGAGCCATGGGTCCCATTATTGAAGTCTCGGAACAGAATCATGATATCCTCAATGTTGGATTCAGTGAAATCTGCTAAGGCTTCTCGCTGATTTTGGTGAAGGAGGTATTCAATTTTAGATCTTCTAGAAGGTTTTCCATTCTCAGTAAATTTTACCGACGGATAATTAACCCTAACCTCTTCATCCGGTGCTCTCATTTCAATTAGCTGAATGATCACTTCCCTAGAACTAGTGCAAAAATGTCGTGCAGCATCCGGATTATGAGGATTAAGTGAGAATATGGCTCCCTTCCATCGATTATCAAGATCCTCAGATATTCCCTTTAACTCATAGGAGATAGTTGAGGTGATCACAGGTCCAATAAATTGACTTGACTCTGCTGGGGCTTGAAGGGAATTTGAAAGCTCAGCACTATTGGCGGCTTCTCTTTCTGCCAAGTCAATCCAATCCCCATAACTGTCATTCAAATACCCTGACTCATAGCGATTATCCAATTGCTGGTAACTTTGATAGAGTCTGATCGAAGAGGAGCTGGTAACTGAGTACCGCATTGATGCCTGTGAATTCAACCTTGCTATGGCTGAATTCAATCTTTGCCGATTTGCTTTCACTCTGGCATTGTGTTGCCTTACAGCTTGGTTGTATTTATTGATGGCTTGATCAACTTTCCTATTGTACTCTCGGACTTGCTGGTTATATCGATTGATTGACTGGTTTAGCTGACTCCTGAACTGAGCAGCGTTGAATTTTTTGGCCATTTTAATTTCAGTTAGTGGTTGTTTAAAAAGAATTAAAGAAGGGGCTTTTACCCCTTCGGTGGAAATGGATCATTTCCAAATGAATCCCGTTCCCGAATCTGTCCATTCCTTCCATGGATCAATAATTCGGATTGTTGATTCTGAGCGATTTCTCGGGCTATCTGAATAGCCTCCCGTTGGGTCTCGGTAACTCTGGTTACTTTTCCATTACCTTCACCTCTTACCCCCCAACCGCCCGGGTGAGGTACTACATGTTGATTTTTGCCTTTTGACATGATATAATTGTTTTATGGTAGTTGACAATAATTAAATAAACATCAAAGTTTGTCAATTGAGTTCCAAACTTGATAAATTTCGTGAAAGCAGATATTTCAAGGCCATTTTGTCAGAATTACAGGTATTTACTGACAATACCATCTATCATACTTAAGTGACAGTTAACATATTTTTACTTTAATATGTAAATTATGGCAGTACATTTGTCAACGTAAACTGACACACAAAAACCCAAATCATGAACTACTTTGCCGAACGCCTCAAATCAGCCCGTCTGATGAATGGACTTTCCCTTCAGGGCTTGGCTGACAAAATCAACAATCGGATCACCAAGCAGTCCCTAAGTAAGTACGAGTTGGGACAGGTCGTTCCCGACAGTGAAATGATAGGAATCTTATCCGAGGCTTTGGGAGTACGACCAGATTATTTTTTCTCCGATCAAGTCTTGGAGTTTGGAACTATCGAATTCCGCAAGCT
This sequence comes from Algoriphagus boseongensis, assembly GCF_004362805.1. Classification (GTDB taxonomy): domain Bacteria; phylum Bacteroidota; class Bacteroidia; order Cytophagales; family Cyclobacteriaceae; genus Algoriphagus; species Algoriphagus boseongensis. The sequence continues at coordinate 38,991 of NZ_SNYF01000005.1, read as the reverse complement.
GGAAAGCTATCCTGCTAAGGAACGAACCCGAATCGTGGAAATCGCCAAAGACGAATTGGGGAGGTATCTGGAATTGGAACAGATTCTGGGTATTGAGACTCGGTTTGAGAATCCGGTAAGCAATATTTCTATTCATTCTTTTTTGGACATTGAGAAAGCAGCCCTCAAGCTACGAGAACATTGGGGTTTGGGCACTGGTGCGCTTTCCAATGTCATCGAACTTTTGGAGGACCATCATGTAAAGGTTTTGGAAATAGAATCCACTGAGGAATTTGATGGCTTTTGTACTTGGGTAAATGGAAAAAATATTCCTCTGATCGTCCTCAACAAGGCAAAGCTGAATGATGCCCCTGACCGAAAGCGATTTACCGCCTTGCACGAGTTGGCGCATTTGATCTTGGAGGTGAATCACCTTCCTGAAAACCAAAAGGAGAAATTCTGCCATGCTTTTGCCACTGCGATGCTGATTCCCGAAGAACGACTTCGGATCGAGTTGGGAGGCAAGCGCACCAAGCTTTCTTTCCATGAATTGGCCGCAATTAAGCAGCAGTATGGAATTTCCATGCAGGCCTTGGTTTATCGTGCAAAGAATCTCGGCTTGATCTCAGACAACTACTTTAGACAGTTTTATGCGATGTTTAATCAATTGGGCTATCGGAAAAATGAACCTGTAGCCTATGAAGGGTCAGAGCATTCCAACCGCTTTTCACAATTGCTTTTCAGGGCATTGGCAGAGGACTTCATCTCTATGAGTAAAGCAGCGTCGCTTAAGAATCAGAAACTGGCGGAATTTAGAAAGGAAAATATGGTGATCTGATGCGAGTAGCGGTTACGGATGCTTGTATTTTTATAGACCTGATCGAGCTGGAAATGATCACTTCGTTTTTCCAGTTAGATCTTGAACTCCATACATCCGTAGCCGTAATCAATGAACTCTATCCAGAACAAAAGCAAATTCTGGAAGCCTACAAATCCGTTGGCAAACTGCATATACATAATCTCCAGGAGGATGATTTTCTGGAAATGAAACAGATTGCTTTTCCCCGAGGACTTTCACAGGAAGACCGTTCTGTAATCTATTTGGCAAAGAAACTTGGCGGCGCGATCGTCATCAGCAGTGATAAGCTGGTGCGTGACTTTGCAGGGAAACTGAACCTCCCCTATCATGGGATTTTCTGGATATTGGATCAACTGGTCTCGGAGGGATTGATTGAAAAATCTAAAGCCATTCAAATCCTATCCGAGATGCCTAAAATCAATTCCATGTATCAAGCAGCAGGATTGAAAAGAGAGATTGAGAAAAGGTTGGCACTTTGGAATTGATTTCTTCTAAAAGAATCTACAAATTAGAACCAAGAAACCATTCTTGTTTTTTTAATAATACTTCCTAAACCCCAAATCGATTCACTTTTTCATAGGGTCGAATTCCTTCCTGCTAATTAAATTGTTTCTGATTGATCCTCTGGACGGAAAAATTAATTCCAAAAGCTCTAAAAGTTCATAATTATATGAGGGGAAATTCGTCCACGTTCATAGCGTTTCCTCGTCAATTCTCCGAAATTTCTGAAAACTTTAATTTGGTGGTCTTTTTATCAAAAACACCTTCCTGGCAGATTTTGTAAACAATATCCCCCTTTTAAAAAAATTAACACACCAAACTTGACTTCTTCCTCGTTTTTCTTCGTAAATACGTGGTAATGAAACGACAAGTAACATCGGTTTTACTTTTGACCAACTGGATACTTGGCCTGTTTTTGATTTTCCTTGCGCCTTCTCAGGCCAATGCAGAACAGGAAAATCTTCAAAAAACCTCTATTTCATCGAGCATTCCTCATTTCGAGGAGTCTATCCAACTCCCTGAAGTTCCAGATTTTGAACTTGACCTTAAAATCCTTGTTGGAGCCAATACCAATTGGATCGAATTAAATCCAACAGCAGAAATACTTCCAGACTTCCATCAATCGGAGTATGGATCCACTCCACTTTTTGATGTAAAAACTACCTTTTTCTACTTTTTCCACACTTGGTAATTGAGTCGATTTAATCCCGCTATTAAATCATTTAACAACTCAATTCATCTTAAAAATCATGGAAACAATCACTTCCGAGGTGCTTATTGCATCATTGGGATTGCTACTTATAAGCTTTCCCTACCTATTACATATTTACCAGTCCACTAAAAAAGAACAAGCTGTCTGTCCAAGTTTTCAGGAATTTGTGGAAACCCAAAACCTTCACCTGGACAAAATTCAGAGCTGGAGAAATCACTATACCTTGGGAATTGACCAGGAGAAAAATATTCTGGTGTATTGCCGTCATGGACATTTCCCTGCCCAAACTCTAGTTCGTCTTGATGAAGTAGATCATATCAGTTTGGATACCCATTTTAGGGAAATAAAACATCACAGAGAACGCCAGCAAAAATTGGAATACCTGGATTTGGTGCTTCATTTCAAGGATAGTTCAAAAGCTTCCAAAAGCCTTCCAATCTACGATGAGACCGAAGTCAACCATTTGGCTGATGAATACTCTATCGCGAGAAAATGGGCCAGCTACATCAAGCAGAGGATTCAACCTAATCAGGTTCCAAGCTTAAAATGGGCCTAAGAAAATCCTTTTAGGCAGCTTTTATTTCCTTAAAAAAGCATTTGGGGTTTGTTCTTTGGGCAAACCCCATTTTTTTGAAAAAGAAATCCTATCATTCTTTATTTTAGGATTATCCGCTTTGCTACCAGGTACTAAATGAGAATAGATATGAAGTCTGATTTGAGGTGCTGTGGACTGTCGTCTGTGGTCAGTCGACGAATATCCGCAATCTATAGAACCAATGACCTGCCTAGTTTTAAGATTGCGGATATTCATATTTTATTTTAGCTAAAAACAGAGTTTAAATCGATTAAACCCCATTTTTTACGTAAACGGGACTCAAAAACCATCCAAGGATGTATCTTTGCAGCCCTAAGCTAATTTTCCCATGAACGCATTCAAAGGCACCGGAGTAGCACTGGTTACTCCCTTTCATGACGATCAATCCATAGACTTTCAAAGTCTGAAAAACTTGATCGATCATGTGATTTCTGGAGGGGTAGACTATTTGGTGGTTTTAGGAACTACCGGAGAGGCTGCCACATTGACTTCGGAAGAAAAGAAACAGGTGCTAAAAGCATGTTTAGAATACAATGCAGGTAGAGTTCCTTTGGTTTTAGGAATCGGTGGAAACAATACCCAAGCGGTCATTCAGGAAATTCAGAACACCGACTTTTACGGAGTCGCAGCCATCCTTTCTGTAAGTCCATATTACAACAAGCCAAGTCAGGATGGAATCGTAGCACATTACACTGCAATTGCTGACGTTTCGCCCGCTCCGGTGATTCTCTATAATATTCCGGGCAGAACAATGTCCAACATGACAGCTGCAACTACCTTGAAACTTTCCCATCATCCCAATATTGTGGGAATGAAAGAAGCGAGTGGAAACATGGAACAATGCATGCAAATCGCTGCTGGAATGCCGAAAGATTTTCTTTTGATCTCGGGAGACGACTTACTGACCAAGGCCATGATGAGCATTGGTGGAGCAGGAATTATTTCTGTTTTGGCAAATGCACTTCCAGAGACCTTCAAAGAAATCACTCAAGGAGATCAGGCCACTTCCCTGGGAGCCACTTTCTCACTTCTTCCCCTTAATTCACTGATGTATCAGGAAGGAAATCCTGTTGGAATCAAAAACCTTCTTTTCCACATGGGTATCATCAAAAGTGATCAGGTGAGACTTCCCATGCTACGGGCTAGCCTTGAGCTTAGCAACCAAATCAAAGCAGCTTACCAAAAGTAAATTGAATGAATCCCATTTCCGTTTCCCAACTGACCGAGCAAATCCGAGTGGTACTCGAGACCGAATTGGAGCCGGTTTATTGGGTGGTGGGCGAATTGGCAGATTTTAGACAAGTGCCTCAAGGGCATGTTTATTTTGAGTTGGTTGAAAAAGAGGGGAATCAGGTTTTGGCAAAAATTCGGGCCAATCTCTGGCAATTCACATATAGATCAGTTTCTTCAAAATTTGAGTCCGTTACCGGAACTAGCCTGAAAAACGGGATGAAGGTTTTGGCCCAGGTGGCAGTAAATTACCATCCTGTCTATGGGCTGAGCATTAATGTAAAAGATATTGACCCCTCCTATTCTTTGGGTGAGCGGGCCAGGATTAGACAGGAAACCATCGACCGATTGACCCAGGAGGGTTTAATCCGGTTGAATGGACGATTTGAACTCCCAAAAGTCATTCAAAAAATCGCAGTGATTTCCAGCGCAACTGCTGCTGGTTATGGGGATTTTGTGAATCAATTGGAAAACAATTCCTACGGCTATAAAATTTACCACAAGCTTTTTCCCTCCCTGATGCAAGGCAATGAGGCGGTGAACAGCCTCATCTCAGCTTTAGAAAAAGTAGAAAAGGAGCAAGAGCTTCTAAATCTTGATGCGGTGATTCTGATCCGGGGCGGAGGAGCACAATTGGATTTGGATTGCTTTGATGATTACCGCTTGGCAGCCAAGATGGCTAATTTCCCGCTTCCGATTTTTACTGGAATCGGTCATGAACGGGATGAAACTGTAGCTGATTTGGTCGCACATACCCGATTAAAAACTCCTACAGCGGTGGCGGAATTCTTACTTTCTGGATTTAGGGAATTTGAGGAAACCATTGGACTTACTTTACAGAGACTCGATCGGGCTACCCGCTCCAAATTGAAGGAAGAAGGGAATAAAATTCATCAATATGCGCTGAAAGCAAGGTTTCTTGGGGGAAATAGAATTTCCATGGAAAAGGAAAAAGCCAAAACCCTGGCCAATCGAATTATTTCTTCCTCCAGGAATTTGATCAAAATGGAGGATATAGCTTTGGATAATTTCGAAAAGGGATTGAAAAAAGCAGCCCATACTTTTTTAAAGAAACAAGAGGAAAAGATATCCAATCAAGAATCTCTTATACGACAACTCAATCCACAGACTATTTTGGAAAGAGGCTATACTCGAACAGAACTTGAAGGAAAGCCAATCCATCTTGCAAAGGTGAAGGTTGGGGATGCGATCCAAACTATTTCCAAATACCAAAAGCTGACTAGTACCGTTACAGAAATAAAAGAAAATGAGTGAAATGAGCTATACCCAAGCCATGCAAAGGCTGGAATTGATATTATCCCAACTCGAAGAGGGCAATAAATCTGTTGATGAACTTTCTGACCTTGTGAAGGAAGCTTCTGAGTTGGTTAAATTCTGTAGAACCAAATTAAGAAGCACTGAGGAGGAAATCCAAAAGGCTTTCGACGGGGAATAAATTCGAAAAACAAAAAGAGTTAAAACCCAAAGGAGAACTTCTTGGCATGTTTGTTGGGAATGCGGTAAATACTCTTGCTGCACGTTATCAGTAGATTACCATATGAAAACTAGTAAACCACTTTTATTATCCATTCTTTTCTCTGCGCTTTTGGGAAATGCCTTTTCTCAGAGTTTTTACAGGGAAAGAATATCCAGAGACAATATCTTAACCGTTGGTGTAGGACCTTCTTTTGCCTATCTGGATAATGGTGGACAATACAGAGCCATGAATTTTGCAATCAAACCTGCCTTTTCATTGGCGCTTACTAAAAAGATGAGCCCTATGGTCGAGTTAAGAGCAACTACCGGAGTTCAATGGATCAGCAGCGGAGGAAATCCGAGTACTACTATCCGTGATAGATGGTTTTTTGAAAATGCATCCTTTACAGCCAAAGGACCTGCTTATTATTTCGATTTGATTCCGAGCTTTTATCTAGTTCCATTTTCTAACCACATGCACCGCTCCAAAGTGAATCTTTACGGAGGCGCTGGATTGGGTGTAATGCATGTGGTCACTCAACAAACGAAATCTTTCAACCCTGAGGAAAATCCTACCAAGCAGAACATTACTACTGGATATGTTCCAGTCAGAGCTGGACTTAGCCTGAGAGTTGGACCGTATTCAGATATCGCGGGGGAAGGCACGATGCTTTGGACCTTTACTGATAATCTAGATGGAAATGTAGGTTTCAATCGATTTGGAGATCATTTATTCCAGGCACAGATCGTATTTAGGAGATATTTTATTCCTAAGTCATATGGAGAATAAAAAAGCAAAATCCCGCAAGAGCGGGATTTTTTTATGCCTTATGTGTTTCTATTACTTGAAGGAATTTCCTTTCAATGGTTATCAGCATGTTTTGGTAAATTCCAGGAATTCGGATTAAAAAATAGTCCTTATTTCCTCGCTCGATTACTTCTCCGGTCATATTCTGAAGTGGACCACCCATGACTTGGACTTTTTCTCCGGGCTCAATATCAGATCCATCTGTTTCCACAGCTACACCGGTGGTAATGACCCTCTTGATAATTTCCAATTCTTCCTCCCGAATTGTGGCATGCTGCCCAGAAAAATGAACAAATTTTACAGCTCCGGGTACCTGAAGACATTCCCAAAGTTGGTTTCGATTGGTCTTGACGAAAACATACCCATTGAATAAGGCCCGCTGTACTTTTTTCTTTCGGTCCGACCACTGTCTAAGCTCCTCTACTATAGGCAAGTACACTTCCCAACCTCTTTCTCTCAGTCTGTCAGCTACTTTTTTCTCAGCCCTGGAGGTGGTGTACATGACGTACCATTTCATTTCCTGCATCTCTTCAAGTTCTTTTTTGGGAGCACGAATTTACAAAATGCAGGCTGGAATATCTCCTTAAAAAATTAAAAACCCCCGGGACAGTGTCCCGGAGGTTTTGTCAAAAAAAACCACCAACCTTAAATCAATCATGCTTTGATCTTTCGAATTCTCATTGCGAGCTTATCTGCCAACAAATACATGACTGGTACGATCACTAACGTAATGAGTGTAGCAAAGGTTAACCCAAAAATCACGGTCCAAGCCATAGGTCCCCAGAATGCTGCATTATCTCCTCCAACATAGAATTGAGGATCAAATTCACTCAAAAGCGTACTGAAATTTATGTTCATCCCGATAGCCAAAGGAATCAATCCAAGTACCGTAGTAATGGCTGTCAGCAACACTGGACGAAGACGGGTTTTTCCTGACTCGATAATACTTCCAAGAAGTTCTTCATACTCCAAGTATTGACCTTTCACCAAGCCTTTTTCTTCCCGCTTTCTTGCCCTAACCAAATCGGTGTAGTCAATTAATACGATGGCATTGTTTACTACTACCCCGGCAAGGGAAATGATCCCAATACCTGTCATGATCACTACGAAATCCATATTGAAAATCACCAGACCCAGGAATACTCCAATGGTACTGAAGAGTACGGAAGTCATGATGATAAATGGACTGATTACTGAGTTAAACTGAGCTACGATGATCAAGAAGATCAAGGAAACAGCAATTGCTAAGGCTCTTAAGAGAAAGGCCATTGACTTTGCCTGTTCTTCTTGTTCACCGGTAAACTTTACCGTAATTCCGTCAGGAACTTCATAGCTAGCCATCAAGCTTTGAATTTGTGAATTGACTTCAGTTGGATTATATCCTTCCAAAACATTGGAGTAAACGGTGATCGCTTTCTCCAAATCTTTTCTTTTCACCGATCCATAAGTAGAGCTGTACTGAATATTGGCAACTGCCGAAATTGGAACTTCCCGCTTGGTACCGAATTTATCTCTGAAACCGATTTTCTTATTCACCAAGGTATTGATGTCATATCGGTAGTTTTCATCCAATCTCAATTGGATAGGATAATCCTCTTCTCCCTCTTTGAATTTGGAAACTTCCAATCCAAAAAGTGAGGTTCTCAATTCGCTGGCAATTGTAGATGTGGACAGTCCAAATCTTCTGGCAGTTTCTCTATCAACCTGAACAATCAATTCTGGGTTACCGGTAGAAAGGTCAGTTTTCAATTCCTCCAATCCAGGAATATTATTGGATTCCAAGTATTCTTTTGCATCATTGACATAAGCAATCAATTCCTCATAATTCTCCCCTACGAATTCAATATTAACCGCTTTGCCTACTGGAGGACCATTTCTTTGCTTATCTACAGTAATCAACACCCCAGGATATTTTTGCACCAAATCTCGGATAGCATCCATCGCCTCGTTGGTATTGATTCCCTGACGGTCAATGTAGTCCACGAACCCAATGGTGATTTTCGCTTTATGCGGAGTGGCTTGCTGACTTGGACCTTCGGTTGGATCTCCGGTTCCTTCTCCCACCTGTGTGATTACAGATTCCAAAATTCCACCGAATGGCTCCAAAACACCCATCATTTCATCCTCCATGGTATCCACAAATGCATTGGTCGCTTCGATATCGGTTCCAATAGGGAATTCTACAAACACATTAATGAGTTGGGGTTGGTTGTCCGGAAAGAACAAAACCTTAGGTGAACGTATTCCCAATAAAACCAAAGAAAGGATCAACAAACCAAAGGTTCCTGACAACACAATCACTGGCATTTTTCCATGCAAAACTTTGTATAAAGTAGCCTCATAAAAATTTTCCAACTTGACCAAGAAAACAGTCTGGAACCAACGAATGGCGTCCCTAAGCAAAAACACATTAAACAAAGTCAAGACACTAGCTACCAAGGAAAGGGAGCCCATTGCTGTAAAGCCTACTAGGTAAAATATGGTAGCCAAAATCAAGAAAATTCCCGATACGATTATTGGCTTTTGCTTCGGCTTATTTTTGGTAGCATCATCCACCTTCATAAATAAGGAAGTCATTACCGGGTTGATTACCAAGGCAACAAACAATGAAGAGGACAATACGATAATCAGCGTGATCGGCAAATACTTCATAAACTCACCCACTAAATCATCCCAAAATGCCAATGGCAAAAAGGCCGCAAGTGTGGTAGCCGTAGAAGTAATAATTGGCCAAGCCACTTCCCCGACCCCTTCTTTTGCAGCAGCTTGAATAGGCTTGCCTTCCTGCATGAGTCGGTAAATATTCTCCACGACAACAATCCCGTTATCCACCAACATCCCCAAGGCAAGGATGAGGGAGAAAAGCACCATCAAATTGAGGGTAATCCCAAAGGAATTTAGGATCAGGAAAGAAATAAACATGGATAATGGAATCGCAGAACCTACGAAGAGTGCATTTCTGAAACCCATGAAAAACATCAATACCAATACCACCAGGATAATCCCGAAGATGATGGAGTTTTCCAAGTCGCTTACTTGAAGACGAGTCTGCTTGCTCTGATCATTGGAGATCGTGATTTCCAAATCTTTTGGAAATCTATTCTTCTGGGTGGCTTCAATAATATCCTTGATTTTATCCGCTGCATCCAGAAGGTTTTCTCCACTTCGCTTGGTAACATTGATGGTTACCACCGGAAGGTTTTTACTTCTGGCGTAGGAAGTTCTGTCTTTAAACGTATCCTTAATTTCTGCTACATCCCTTAGATAAACGATTTTCTGCTGATCTGTCTTGACGATAATGTCCAAAAGCTGGCTTGGCTCAGTGAATTCCCCATCCACTCGGACAGTTCTTTCAAAATCACCCGCTTTGATTGCACCACCGGACATGGTCATATTTTCAGCCTGAATAGCTCCAGAAATATCTCCAAAGCTCACTCCAGTAGCCTCCATTTTATAAGGATCCACATTGATCTGGATTTCTCTTTCTACAGTTCCAGCCAAATCAGCCTTCGAAATCTCAGGAAGTTTTTCAATGGCATCCTCTAGGTATTCCCCATATTTCTTCAGCTCCTGCTCAGAATACGGACCTGAGATATTGACATTCATGATCGGAAAGTCAGAAGTATTGACTTCCACTACATTGGGATCCTGATCCAAATCAGAGGGTAATTCACCTTTTGACTTGTCTACTGCATCTTTTACATCCTGAATAGCTTTCGAGATTTCAATTCCTGGATTAAACTCTACCACAATAGATGAAAAATCCTGTACTGAAGTAGATCGGATATCCTTAACGTTATTCAAGGATTTCAGCTCTTTCTCGATAGGACGTGTGATCAGATTTTCCATATCCACTGGCGAGTTGCCTGGGTATGGAGTACCGATGTAAACTGTAGGAATTACGATTTCCGGAAAACTCTCCTTAGGCATGGTACGGTAAGCACCCAAGCCAAGGACGGTAATGATCAAGGTCAAAATTACCACCGAGGTAGCATTGTCCACACTGAAGCTGGACAAGCCAAATTCCCTGATAATACTTTGTTTTTTTATTTCTGACATGACTTAAAGCTGAGCAATGTTTACACTGAAATTGTCACCTACTTCACGGAAACCTTTGTCTACCAAGGTTTCATTTCCTTGAAGACCTTCTTTGACTTCGGTTTCGTCACCAAAGCTCATTCCTCGCTTAATGTATTTTTTCTTGGACAATCCCTCTTCTACAATAAAGACATAGTCACCTCTGTTATCGGAAAGAATTAAGTGGGAAGGAATGATCACCGAATCAGGGCTTTTGTAATCCTGAATTTTCAAAACCGAAATCATGTTAGGCTTTAATGATTCCATGTTTGGCAGGAATACCTCCACCTTGAACGTCCTGTTGTTTGGATTGATGATAGCGCCAACAGCTGAAACTTTGGTTTGAATGGATTTGCCAACTGATGGGAAAGAAACTTCCACTGAATCACCTTTGGACAATACTCCGACATAGCTTTCAGAAATATCTGCTTCGATAAACAAGTCGCTTTCTCCTACAAATTGGAACATCGGAGATCCAGGCTGAACCAATTCTCCGATTCTAACTTGTACAGTTTCTACAGTTCCATTGAAAGGTGCACGAACAAAAGCCCTATCCAATTGAGTCTTTAGCGAAGCTAAATTTTTCTCCAAACCCTCTTTTCTATTTTTAGCCTCCAGATACTGAATTTCAGTTCCGATTTTTTGGCTCCAAAGTCTCTCCTGCTTTTCGAAGATGGTCTTTGCCAAGGCAAGAGAATTTTCTAATTCCTCAATATTTCTTTGAATCACTTCGGAATCAATTCTGGCTAAAATCTGACCCTTAGCTACTCTCATTCCTTCGACTGCAGGAACTTCAAGAATACGACCAGCTGTCTCAGCACTGATGCTGACATTCTTCTTCGAAAGCACAGAACCAGTCACCTCGACGAAGTGCGTGAACTCTCCTTTTCTGGCAGCAGCGGTAGTAATAAGGATGGACTTTTTATTTTGTTGAGCAAACTCCGGATCAAGCTCCATAAGCTCTTTTTCCAAGTCTCTGATTTCGGTGCTTACTTTAGCCAACTCGCTTTTCAAAGATTCCAGCTTGGCTTTTTTAGCAGTTACATCATCCTCTTTTGCACAGGAAAATGTCAAGATTGACAAGGCAAGTAGAGGTAAAAATTTAATAGCAGCTTTCATATAAATTCTTTTTTGAATGGGGGTTGTTGGTTTAGTTATTCAAATCAGCCTTCAAAAGGCCAAGGGCTTTTTCGAGATTTACTTTGGATACCAAGCCGTCATAAAGTGCTCCGAGATAATTGATCTCAGCCTCTATAAGAGCAGCATCGGCATCCACTACTTCAAGGTTTGATCCCACTCCTTCTTTGTATTTGATGGTAGCGATATCAAAAACTTCCTGAGCGAGCTTTAGATTTTCCTGCTGTACTTGAAGAATATTCAGATCGTTCTGAAGATTGGCTTTGGCTGTGAAGATTTCATTTTTGAAACTCTGAGTAAGAAAGTTTCTTTGGTTTTCCAACTGTACAATCTCCACACGGTTTCTTTGGATTCTTGCACTCTTGCTAAACCCGTCGAAAATTGGAATCTGCATACTTACACCCAATAAGGAACTGCTGAACCAATTGGACGAATTGAACAACGTATTGATTTCTTGTCCTGCCCCAGATCTTCTGTAGTTTGCATTGAAATCAATGGAAGGCATGTATTGAACTGTGTTATTCTTCAGGTCAAGGGTGGTGAGCTCAATCTGGGTATTGATTTGATTAAGTTCGACTCTTTCCATTCCTTCCTGACTCAACAAACTTAAAAGCTCTTCTCTTGGATTCAACTCAGCCAGAGTTTCATAGATCACAATATCATATTCCAATGGCATCCCCATTTGGAGCTTGAGTAGTTCTTTGCTGATTTCAAAGGCGGTTCTACTTCGTTGATACTGCGTGTAGGTATTGTTCCGTTGAACTTGTATCCGTGAAACTTCAATTCGCTCAGCAAATCCAGCATCATTTAATGCTTGGGTTTCTTTTAAAAGTGTGTCGATTCGAGAAAGATTAGATTCAGCCAAGCGGATTCTTTCCTGGTTTACCAAAACTCCAAAATAGGCCTTCTTGACACTTTCGACCACGTCGTTTTCAGCCTTATTCAGATCATAATTGGTCAGTTCCATCAAGGTCTTTGCTGCTCGCAAACCCACAAAGAAAGAACCATCAAAAATCATCTGGGATAGATTCACTCCCAATCCAGAAGAGTAACTCACACCAAATCTTGCCGGAATTACGTCACTTGGATTATTCGGGTCACCAAAAGGTGGCTGGTTAGGAAGGAATACTACCGGGATTTTTGGATTGTAATCCAAGTTATAAGATCCTGTAACCTGCGGTAAACCAGGAGCAGTATATTCCTTCTGGGTTGCTTCGGATACCATCAACTCCAGTCGGGCATTTTTAGCCTCTGGGTTATTTTCCAATGCGTATTCCAAGGCTCCAAGTAGGGTTAATTCCACTTGTTGCTGAGCTATGGTTGGAGCTATGGATCCAATCAAAAATAAGAATAGGGTTAGGGTAAATTTATTCATAGCGGGTTAGTTTCAGATAATACTGGCTTTCTTTGAGTTAAATGATTCTCTACCTTTTTCGGTAAAAATTCCATGAAGAAAATGGTCCATCAGGACCATTTGTTCTTCCACGAAATTGAATTCTGGGTTAATAAAATTGCTAGGATCAAACATGGAAGTGATCTGGTTGACTCGGACTTTAGCCATAATTCTGGAATCAATTTCTGAACGGAAATAGCCCAGTTCTTTCCCTCGGTCTAAAACTCTGATCAGGTCCTCCTGAATGAAATTGGTTTTGAATTCTTCGAAAATTCTCCAGGCCTCCGGGAAATACTTCTGCACCTCCACGATTACCATGGGATTGATGGAAGACAATCTCTCCCGCATCATTTGGGACATTTTCACCAAATGCTCAATCACCATATCCTCGCCCTCCAAAAGGGCAACCATCTTCTGACGGTCTTCATCAAGAATCTTGGAAAATACCTCTTTCACCAAATCCTTCTTGTCTTCAAACTCCTGGTAAATCGTCTTCTTGGAAATCCCAACTGCCCGGGCCAATTCTTCCATTGTCACTGATCGAACCCCAAAACGGGAGAACTGATCCTTAGCGACTTCTAAAATTTTCTCTCTGGTCTCCAAATCTTATTTTTTTGAACTCGGGGACAAAACTATAGAAACTTTGAGTTGGTTCAAAGTTTCCAAAGTTTTTTACAGATATTTTATTTTACATCAGAAACAAAAAATGACTGTAAATGAAATTTTATTTTGATTATTTTCATTTATAATATTAAAAATGATTTACTGATAATTTTTTCCAAATAGAAAATGGAAGATTTATACTTGGATAAAATATACTTCTTCACCAAGCATCTCTTCGAAAAGTTTAATTTTTTATGGAATTGACAATAAAAGCTCACCTTACTATACCTCCAAAATCAGTGATTTTGAAAAGCAGGCTTTTGAAAAATAAAGTTTCTAGCTATTCTGAAAGGTCTAACCACATTCATTTCACTGCTTTTCGGGATAAAAATCCAATCTTTCAATTTTCCAGCTTTCCAAACTAGGCTTCAATTCCTTACCTTTGCGACTTACCAGCCCAAGGACATGATTTTCTTCTTTGAATCCCCTCAGAAACTCATCTACGGAGTTCAAGTTCCTCACCCACTAAGCACTGAAGATCTCGAAAAACTCATCTGGCTTTTTGGCGGCGCCAAATTGATCCCGGGAGAAAAGTTGGACGGAAAATACTCCGGACCACGAAAAGAAATGATCACACCATGGTCAACCAACGCAGTGGAAATCACTGTAAACATGGGAATACAAGGCATTCAGAGAATCGAGGAGTTTTTCCCGATGAATGAAGGAGATCACATTGACCCCATGCTGCAAAAAGCATACGCAGGTCTGGATCAGGAAATCTACGATATCCATCTCCAACCAGAGCCAATTAAGGCCATCACGGATATTGGAGCATACAACAAATCAGAGGGCTTGGCGCTGAGCCAAGAGGAAGTCGATTATCTGGAAAATGTGTCCAAACAATTGGGAAGACCTTTGACAGATTCTGAAGTTTTTGGATTTTCTCAAGTAAACTCAGAGCACTGCCGACATAAAATCTTCAACGGCTCCTTTGTAATTGACGGTGAAGAAAAGCCGATGACACTTTTCCAACTGATCAAGGAAACCTCCAAAAAACACCCGAACAGAATTGCTTCAGCTTACAAGGATAATGTGGCCTTTATTCAAGGTCCAAAAATCCAGCAATTCGCGCCTAAAACTCAACATCAGGCGGACTTTTTTGAAACCAGAGACATCGACTCTGTTATTTCCCTAAAAGCAGAAACCCACAACTTCCCAACTACAGTTGAACCATTCAATGGAGCAGCAACAGGTTCGGGAGGAGAAATCCGTGACCGTTTGGCAGGTGGTACTGCTTCAATTCCTTTGGCTGGAACGGCCGTTTACATGACTTCCTATTCCAGATCGGAAAAAGGAAGAAGCTGGGAGAAAAATCTAGCTGAGAGACCTTGGCTTTATCAAACTCCAATGGACATCCTGATCAAAGCTTCCAACGGAGCTTCTGATTTCGGAAATAAATTTGGCCAACCACTTATCGCTGGTTCCTTGCTCACTTTTGAGCATGAGGAAGGCGGAAAGCAATATGGCTTTGATAAAGTGATCATGTTGGCTGGTGGTGTTGGTTTTACCAATGCGAACTACACCAAGAAGGGTGAACCTGGAACTGGTGACCAAATCGTCATCATGGGCGGGGACAACTACCGAATCGGGATGGGCGGCTCTGCTGTCTCTTCTCTGAACACCGGTGAACTTTCCAATGCCATCGAGCTGAATGCGGTGCAGCGCTCCAATCCGGAAATGCAAAAGCGGGTTTCCAACGTGATCCGTGCCATGGCAGAAAGCGAAAACAATCCGATCATTTCCATTCATGACCATGGGGCAGGTGGACATTTGAACTGTCTTTCTGAATTGGTGGAAAGCACTGGTGGAACTATCCACATCGACCAACTTCCTGTGGGTGATCCTACCCTTTCTTCCAAAGAAATCATCGGCAACGAGTCCCAGGAAAGAATGGGCTTAGTAGTCGGTAAAAAAGATATAGCTACGCTTCAGCAGCTCTCAGCTCGTGAACGTGCACCTTTCTATGTGGTGGGTGAGACGACTGGGGACATGCATTTCAAGTTTGAAAACCAGAAGACGGGTGAAAAGCCAGTAGACTGGGATTTGGCCTATATGTTTGGCTCCTCTCCAAAAACAATATTGGAAGACCAAAGCGGTTTGGCTCCGAAGTTTAGCGAGCCTGAATTCGAGACCAGCAAGCTTCAAGAATACATTCAGGAGGTTTTGCAATTGGAGGCAGTGGCTTGTAAGGACTGGTTGACCAATAAGGTGGACCGTTCCGTAACAGGACGCGTGGCAACTCAACAGACCGTAGGAGAAATCCAACTTCCTTTGAATGATGTAGGCGTAATGGCCTTGGACTTTACGGGAGAAAAAGGAATCGCCACTTCCATCGGACATGCTCCAGTTGCAGCTTTGGCCAATCCTGAGGCGGGTTCCAGATTGGCTATTGCTGAGGCCTTGACCAATTTGGTTTTTGCTCCAATTACAGATGGCTTGAAGGGGGTTTCTCTTTCTGCAAACTGGATGTGGCCAGCCAAAAACACAGGAGAAAATGACCGCTTGTATCGTGCAGTAAAAGCCTGTTCAGACTTTGCCATTGAATTGGGAGTAAATATCCCAACCGGAAAGGATTCTCTTTCCATGACCCAAAAGTATCCTGACGGAAAAGTGGTTTACTCACCAGGAACGGTGATTATTTCCACCGTTGGGGAATGCTCCGATGTCAAAAAGACTGTCAAGGCAGCTCTTCTTCCTCAGGCTGGGACTAAAATTTTGTACATCGATTTATCCAAAGACGAAGCTAAACTTGCCGGCTCTTCTTTGTATCAGCTTTTGAATAAAGTTGGCGAGGAAACTCCAACTGTTTCCGATTCAGAATACTTCGTCAAGGCCTTTGAAACCATCCAGGAACTGATCCGAGGTGGCTGGATTCTTTCCGGACACGACATTTCTTCAGGCGGGATGATTACTGCCCTTTTGGAAATGTGCTTCCCTAATCAATCCGTGGGATTGAAAGTAAAGGAAAGCAGACTGGCTGAAGGCAATGTGGTCAAAGCTCTTTTCGCAGAAAATCCGGGAATTCTGATTCAGGTTGCAGATGATCACTCTACAGAGGAGTTGCTAACCGAATCTGAGATCGACTTCGTGGAAATCGCCGAAGTGACTTTGGATGGAAAGATCGTTCTGGAAAGTCTGACTTTGGACATTGCTCCATTAAGAGACCTGTGGTTTAAGTCTTCCTATTTATTAGACCGAAAGCAAAGCGGGGAAAAACTAGCCAAAGACCGCTTTGAAAATTATAAAAACCAGGTTCTTCGCTACGAGTTTGCTCCAAATTGGACCGGTAGCTTTGAAAAACTGGGAATTGATCCTTTTAGAAAAACCAAAGGCAAAGCAAAGGCTGCCATCATCCGAGAAAAAGGAGTGAATGGAGACCGTGAAATGGCCTATTCGCTTTGGTTGGCTGGATTTGAAGTGAAGGACGTTCACATGACTGACCTAATCTCCGGTAGAGAAGACCTCAGCGATGTGCAAATGATTGTATTCGTGGGTGGATTCTCCAACTCAGACGTTTTGGGTTCTGCCAAAGGCTGGGCAGGCGCTTTCTTGTACAACCCGAAAGCCAAGCAGGCTTTGGACAACTTCTACGCTAGACCTGATACCCTTTCTTTGGGTGTATGTAACGGTTGCCAGCTGATGATCGAGTTAGGTTTGGTGACTCCAGATCACGATCAAAAACCAAAAATGCTGCATAACGCCAGTCATAAATTTGAGTCTTGCTTTGTAAACGTGACCGTTCCTCAAAACAACTCCGTCATGCTGGGCAGCCTAAGTGGTCAACGTTTGGGCGTATGGGTAGCACACGGAGAAGGTAAATTCCAACTTCCAAAAGGAGATACGGCTTACCACTTCGCCATGAAGTATACCTATGCCGCTTATCCTGGTAATCCAAATGGATCTGATTTCTCCACTGCGGGAATCGCTTCAGCTGATGGAAGACATCTGGCCATCATGCCGCATATCGAGCGAAGCTTGAAACCTTGGAACTGGGCTCATTACCCTAGCGAAAGAAACGACGACTTCACTCCTTGGATGGAGGCTTTTGTCAATGCTAGAGTTTGGGTTGAGGGCCATCACTAAACTTCGACATTCATGATTCAGTGTTCAATATTCAGTCTTGGTCGATTGAAAGATTGAAAGATTTGAAAATTAGCGATTAAGCTTTGGTGTCAAATTTCAAATCAATGTCTCCTCAGGGATTACTCGAAACAATACTAAAACTAAGCGGAGCCGCAAACTCCGCTTTTTTATTTTTTGGAATTTCTAATCCCCATATCCCTTAGGCATAAAGCCACCTTCTTAAGCAAACGATTCCGCAGTATTTGGAACAACTTAGGAATCTCTTTTGCCTGCATTTGCTAACTTGTTTGAAAGAATCCTTTACTAACCCATATGAAATCGAGCCGGACCCAGTCCTCAAACACTGGGATAGTCATTCCCTCTGCGAGATTCCATGTGGTCATAGAAAAAAGAAACAGAAACATATGAAATCAACCCTTTTGACCCTTTTGCTTGCCTTATCGCTGCTAGTTTGTAAAGCTCAGGACAGCAGACCTGGACCCCAACTTCCACCTGAAACAGGGGAGAGTTTTAAGGTAGGAATTGCAGGGTACACCTTTGTGAAATTCGATCTGGACAGGACCCTGGAAACTTTGAAAGCTTTGGACGTGCATTATTTATGCATCAAGGATTTTCATTTGCCCATGACCAGCACCGATGCTGAAATCGCTGCTTTTCATGAAAAGCTGAAAGCCCATGATGTCACTGGATATGCAGTTGGACCGATCTACATGAGATCCGAAGAGGAAGTTGACAAAGCATTTGCCTATGCAAAAAGAGTTGGAGTCAAGTTGATCGTGGGTGTTCCGAATGTGGAATTGCTTCCTTATGTGGAGAAAAAGGTAAAGGAATATGATTTCAAATACGCCATTCACTTGCACGGGCCGGATATCAAAATCTATCAAGATGCCGACGAAGTTTGGAACCACACCAAAGATCTGGATCCCAGAATGGGAATGTGTCTGGACATAGGACATGACACGCGGAATGGAAAGGACCCGGTTGCTGACATGGAAAAGTACAACACCCGAGTTTTTGATATGCACATCAAAGACGTGACAGGACCAACCAAATTGGGGTATTCACTTGAAGTGGGTCGCGGGATTATTGACTTTCCTGCAATGGTCAAAATGATCCGAAAAGTAGGGTACACCGGAGTGTGTAGTCTCGAGCACGAGCGGAATATGGATAATCCATTTATGGGAATTGCGGAGTCCCTTGGCTATTTCCGTGGGGTTATTGAAACAACCAAGGAATAGGACTATTTCCTAAGAATAGGTTTGAGGTTAACCCTTGGAAAAAGGCTTTTCCAAACGCTGGGAAACGGGAGGAAATGCAGCTCTAATTGTTAAAAAAAATTAAACAGACTTAAAATCCTTTTCGGCAAACGTCGAAAAGGATTTTTTATTTGGGAGAGCTCCAAACCTGGCGGATTTTTCAGTGAATTTGGTACCAAATTCGCAGCATAGGCTCAAAAATTATTTCCCATGAAAATCCAGGCTTTCATCTCTTTAACTCTGCTCTTCTGCTTTTTCGGCCTTGTCGCCTTTGGGCAGGAAGAAATCTCCGAACAAATCAAAATCGATCGGGATAATCAACTCAAGGAATTGCAGGAAAAGCTAAAAGTAAATGAGGTCTTGGTCACCCAACTCACTGATAAAATCGCCGCTTCGGAAGGGAAAAATGCCAGTGAAAAAGAGAAAATGGAAAACCTCGAAAAACTTCAGTTGGCACTGGACAACCGCCTGAAGATTTTGGAAGAGGCTCCAAAAACCAAAATCAATCTGAACGGGCAATTGGCTTTTACCGAGTTGCTCAGTATCCAGCGGGATATTCAACCCGTGGAGCTTTTTTTGACTTCCCAGAGCTTTTTTGACCAGCTGAGCAATGCCAGCAAGATCCAGCAATACAAATCCTTCACTTCCTGGAAAACCGATTTCGACAAGTGGTACTCCAAGGAAGGCCAAAGCGATGCCCTCGTCGGAGTGATCAACCAATCCTTGAGCCTGATTTCCAATGTTTCCCAGGCGGTTCCACTATACGGCACCATGGTCAATACCGCGATTTCCGGGGTGACCAACTTGGTAC
Organism: Algoriphagus boseongensis; assembly: GCF_004362805.1. GTDB lineage: Bacteria > Bacteroidota > Bacteroidia > Cytophagales > Cyclobacteriaceae > Algoriphagus > Algoriphagus boseongensis. The sequence goes on along the minus strand of NZ_SNYF01000005.1, from coordinate 19,411 downwards.
AAACTTTAGGCAAAAAGGAAAAAGAGCTGTACGAGAAGACTCCTGAAATGCTTCGAATCCTGACGGTGACTAGCCAGTTTGAACAGCAAAAATCCATCATCGATCACGAATGGACCCTGATCAACAAGGAGCTTGAGCAATTGCAGAAGGAAAATACCGCCCTGATGGAAGATCAGATGAGTTATTTTGGAATTGCCAAGGATCGATACCAGCGCAATTACCTTCAGGCTACTTTGGATGCGGATCGGGAAGCTTTTAAGAACGAATGCAGAAAAGCCATTTCGGATAAAATTGCCAAGCTCGAGCGGGATGCCGAAACCCGTGGCAAGTGGATGGGGCAGGTTGAAACCTATATGTATAAGGTGCAGTCTTTGAGGCTAAGATTTGGTCAGTTGACTACCCGTATGCAGTCCAATATCGCCCAGTACGAGCAGTTGATTCAGGCCTATGGTGATCCGAGTAAATTCCCTGCGGAGTTCACTTCCAAAATCACCGCCCTCAATACCCCACTGAATAATCTGAAGAATAAGTTTTACAGTTCCTTTAATCCGGCTAAGTACATTGAAGATTCAGCGGTGATGTATATTGAGAGGAATTGAATCTAAATCTTCCTAAGCCCCTTAGTCCAGATAACTATCGGGAGGGGAGCCGCGTTTATTGAAACTTCAATTCTAACGGAGACCAACTCCCCCTTGAAAAGGGGGCCGGGGGGGATTTAAAAAGCCCAACTCAAGTTTATTTCTAAACTCAAAATGGAATACCTGCGGGTGGGCTGACGCAGCAGCGGGGTGTGTGTTGGGATTGAGGGGGGAAGCTTCCCTCCCACAATTCTGGCTCAAAAACTCTCGTTTTTGACCTGTCTTGACCTTTTGGTTCTTTTGCTTCAAGGCAAAAGAACAGATAATAATGCAATAACTTCTCTATCTACTTAAATTGAGAGAATAAGTCCTGCTTTTATTTACCCATCTCAAGAACCTCCACCACTTCTATCCTTGTCACTTTTTGAAGTCCAAAAAGTAACCAAAAAGACTTGGCCCAAGCCTAGACTTCAAATCGGTTAATTTTCAAACCTATTCAACGATCTGATTCGATTTGATTTTTGAGGTTCAATTCTTTCTAAAAATGGCCGGATCTCCCTCGCCCACTCGGGAGCTAGGCCATTTTCTTCACGAAAGAATTTTCTCCTCAAAAACCGTCTATGCTTCAGGGCCGGCAGCTATCCAAAGGTAATCTCCAATTCAAATCCAAACATAGCACCTGAATACCTGTGCGGTGGGAGGAATTGGCCGCGAGGGTGCGGCTGGTAGGAGCGTAAGGAGCATAGCCAATTCTTGACCTTTTGGTTCTTTTGGGTCAAGCCAAAAGAACAGAAAGAAAAACCTTAAAAAAATCCTTCAAGGTAAATAGGTAAGGAAAGTTAAAAATCCCCCTTACCCCCTTTAAAAAAGGGGGAGTAGCGTGAAAAAGAACTTCAACTCATAACAAGTAACAGTTAGCCTTATTTAAAGAATAAACCACAAATCCCAAAAAGCTTGGAATCCAAATCAAACATTCTTTTAAACTAAACCATACTCTTGATGGGTGCGGTGGGGAGATTTGGCAGCGGGGTGTGCGTTGGCAATGCGCGGGGAAGCATTGCCAAATCTTGACCTTTTGGTTCTTTTGGGTCAAGCCAAAAGAACAGTAAGAAAAACCTTAAAAAATCCATCAAGGTAAATAGGTAAGGAAAGTTAAAAATCCCCCTTACCCCCTTTAATCCCGATAGCTATCGGGAGGGGGAGTCTCGTATAATGGAACCTCAATTCCTAAAGAATAAAACAAACCTTTCTAAAAGAAAAAACCTCAAATCTATCCGAGGCTAACTCCCCCTTGAAAAGGGGGTCGGGGGGATTTAAAATTACTTTTTCCAACTCCCAATCAAAACCACTTTCTTCCTACCTCCTAAATCTCTATTTTAATCCAATGAACCGCCGACCTTTTCTTCAAAAAATAAGCCTTATAGGCTCCTCCCTGATGACCATGCCATTTATGTTATATGGGAAAATGGACTTCCCAAAAGCTACCCGACTCAAATTCATAACTGCCTCGGATGGGCACTGGGGCCAACCCAATACGGATTTTGAAACTTCACACCGCAACCTGATCGAGGCAATCCACCGGGAAAAGGATGTGGACTTGGTAGTCTTCAATGGGGATCTGATCCATGACGAGCCGACGCTGCTACCGGAAGTAAAAAAGGTCTATTCCCAACTGCAGGTTCCTCACTACGTCACTCGGGGCAATCACGATCGGGTCAGTCCGGCGGACTTCGAGCGGATCATGGGACAGGCGACCAACTTCTCCTTCCAGACCAAGGACTCGGGCTTTATCCTGCTGGACTGCTCCAATGAAAAGGGAGAATACCTCTGTGCGGACATGGACATCGCCAAAAGCAAACTGGACGAGTACGCTTCCCTGCCCCACGTCTTTGTCTTTGTCCATATTTCCCAAAACGACTGGACTCGACATGGAGTGCCTTGTACCGACTTTCTGAACCTACTCACCTCCTATCCAAACGTACGGGCAACTTTCCACGGACACGATCACGATGTAGATGGGCAGATGATCTACAAGAAAAAAACCTTCCTCTGGTCCGGACACTTCGGAGGCAACTGGGGCAACCCCTTCCCTTCCTACCGAGTCTGTGAAGTGGGAGAAGATGGAAAGGCGGTCACTTACCTCAAAACCGTTAAAGACGGGACAATCTTAAATGGGCATAATCTTTAAAAATAGACTACTGCTGATGGAAATACCTAGAGATGTTTTTTGATGGAGCAAAAGAAATAATAAACCGATACAAGAAAAACTAATTCAAAAATACCCGAAACCAGTTTCGCAATGCATCCCAATAAGCATGCTATGCGAAACTAGTTTCGCATATACAAACGTTGTGCAACATTTTACAAAAAAACGAAATAAATGAAATCAATAATTTTCCAGTTTATAACTGTAATAGTATTTTTAAGTTGTAATAAAAACTTAAAGGTTGATAATTCAAATGAAAATTTTCGGTCAGAAAGCAACGATATTGAAATACTTGACTCTACAAATATTGCTTTACATTATAAAACCAAGAAATTTGAAGTTGCAATTTTTCCAAAAGAATATAAAGACTTTTTACCTGAAAAACGTTTTACGCCAACGAAAAGTGAAATTGAAAAAGCCGAACTAGCACTTGAAACTAAGCTTAAAAATATTAATAAGGAGCAAATAAATCAATCTTCAAGCCCAATAATTGATAAAAATCTACATAAATACAGAAGACAATATTTCGGATGTATAGATGATAATGGAAAAAAATACCTTTTAATAAACTGCTTTTGGTCAGATAGAGAAAATTCTAAAGGCTGGCTAAATGGAATGATTATGGTTTTAGATGGTGGGAGTTATTATTGGGAAATTGAATACTATATTGAAAATGACGAATTAAAAAATTTGAGTATTAATGGATATGCCTAAAAAACGTTGCACAACATAGTATTTGCAAAAAAGCGGGTTCAGTGCTTGCTCAAAGTTTAAGAATTTTTATTGACTTTGGTGCTTAACCGAAAGGAAGTGCATTTAAAACCGCTTCTTCGCAAATACTCGACCGTTAACCACCCACCAGAATTAACATATTACCCTAAGCGGAGTCCTCAATAACTATCGGGAGCCACTCCGCTTTTTTATTTTCAGGAATTTGTAATTCCCCCTCCCTACCCCACCTCAGAGGTACCCCCCTCCACCTTGGAAATCCGATACCGCATGTTTTTACTGCGGCATCGCATGTTTTTAGTCCGAGTGAGGAATTCGAAAATCCGTCATCGGATGTTTTACCTGCGGTGCCTAGTCTTTTAGCACCGAGATCGGAGATTTTACTTGCGAGATCGGATTTTTGACTTGCGATGGCACAGGTTCGAAATAGGAGTTACCAAGCTAGAAGTCCCCAGCTTTTTTTATTCAGCCATAAAAAAGCCGAGTCTTTCGACTCGGCTTGGGTTAATCAAACAACTTTTCTCTTTACTTAATCCTCCGTGCCGGAATTGGATTTTGGAGAAACCTCAAATCGCTTTTTCAGCTCTTCGTAAATGGCTTTGGCTCCCGGGATTTTCATCTTGACAGCCAGTTTGATGGAATTGTAAAAGGCCAAGGCCTGCACATAGGCCTCTGATCCCGCCTCCATGGCTGTATCGCTGAATTCATCCCAGCTTTGCTTGGCCATCGTCAGAAAAGGCTTGATCTCGAAGTAGGCATCCAGGTCCTTTTTCATCTCCACCAAATCCATAAAGGGAGGATTGAATTGTGGGTTTTTAGTTGCCAGTTCCAACGCCTTAATGACGAAGGCTTCTGTACCATCTGCCATCTTAGGCAGGTCTTGACGGTCTTTCGGGCTTAGGGTAAAGGCATACTTCCTAAAAGTGTCCCGAATGGTTTGGAAGGCATCGTTCAAAATTTTTTGATCCGCCTCCGAGATTTTAATGGAAACTTTGTTTTCCATGGCTTTAAAAATTAATAGTGAAACAATAAATTAAACCAGTAAAAAAGCACTGTAACTAAAAGATAATGAACGGATTAATATTCTCCAATTTTTTAAACGACATTAAACGTTTAAAATCGGCTTTACCCCTAAAAATACCCACTAGTGGGTAGGTGGGAAACCTCACTACTAGATTCTTTTTCTATCAGGAAAACACGGATTTCGACTCCAAACTTTCATTGGATTACCTGCGGGTGGGAGGAATTGGCCGCGAGGGTGCGGTGGGGATGTGTGTGAGGACCCCGATAGCTATCGGGGCAATTCTTGATTTTTTGGGTACTTTTTTATCAAGAAAAAAGTACCGAGAAATTGACCTTAATAAATCCATCAAGGCCAATAGATAAAGAAAGTTTGAAATCCTACCAATGATTTAAACTTCAACGCCACTACCCTTTCAACACACTCCTCAAAACCCTCTCGGTATTACCCAACATGATCTTCGAAACCTCCTCTTTGGAAAGCCCCTTTGAACTGAGTGCTGATGCCAGTGCAGGAATCTGCTGGTAGCTATCCAAAACGGGTTTAAAATTGCTATCCATGTCGGTACCAATCCCTACATGATCAATTCCTACCACATCCACCAAGCGAAGGATATTTTCCACATACTCTTCAAAGCTCTTGTTGAAGCCGGATGGCCAAGCACCAATCAGCCCACCCGTTTCTGCGATAAGTTTGGCATGCTCAGGGGAAATGGCCCGTGCGCCAATGGGACGGTCAGCTTCCATTTTTAATATGCTGTGCGATAAAATTATCGGAGCTTGGGTAAGGGAAGCCACATCTTGAACGGTCTTATAGGAGGCATGGGCTACATCAATCACCATTCCCAGAGAATTCATCTTTCGGACGACTTCTTTCCCCAGTGGAGAAAGTCCATCGTGTTGAGTCTCGTGAGTTTGTAAATCTCCTAATGGATTTGGCGCATAATGGACCAATTGAATCGAGCGAATTCCATCCGCATATACCTCATCGAGTTGATCAGCAGATTCCAGGAAATCTCCCCCTTCGCAACTCAAGAAACCTGCTGTCCGATTTTTTTCTACGGCTCGGGTTAAATCCTTGACCTGCCTGGCAGGGCTTAAGGAATTAATCGAAAAGAGATGACTCAGCGTAGCCAATTGCCGCTTGTACTCTTTCCAGCCTTCCCCTTTTGAAAACATTCCGGTGGGAACAATGCCAGTATCGGTTCGCTTGAGCAAGGGCCTGTCCATGACCATACTCAGGAACACGCCAGATACATGACCGGATTGCATGTCAGAGATAGTTTTAGAAACCCCTTCATCACCCGGATAGGTATCCGTTCCTTTCATAAAGAAATTTCCGGGATGTGCATGAAGGTCGAAGGCAGGGAATACCTGCATTTCCTGCTCCTCACGAGACAAAAAACTCATTCCAGTAAATGATAGGCCCGCTAAAGCAATCGCCTGTCTAAGAAATTCTTTTCGAGTGGTCATAGAAACAAGATACAAAAAGGGTCTAGTATTTCATGGGAAATCCCCCTACCCCCCCTTTAATCTAAAAGGGTTGAAAGTTTTCCAACTACAGTCATTAATTCAAATCCAAACATGGCAACTGACTACAAGTGCGGTGGGGAGATTTGGCAGCGGGGTGTGCGTTGGCAATGCGCGGGGAAGCATTGCCAAATCTTGATCTTTTGCTTCTTTTGGATCAAGCCAAAAGAAGAGGGAGCATAACCATTAACTCTTCAATAAGGGTCAATTCTTGAGGTCATCATTTACCCATCTCAAGAACCTCCATCACTCCTATACTTGTCACTTTTTGAAGTCCAAAAAGTAACCAAAAAGACTTGGCCCCGGTCTTTGTTTCCATCCAGCTTAGATCCAATAAAAGGAAAGAAAGTTTTTGGATGGATTTTTTCTTGCTCGAAAGGCTGAAAATGATCCCACCCTACACCCGGCCCAAGTCTAAAAATGCCCACTGGGCATTTTATTAACGACTTGTCCTCTCCTAACTCGAGAGCTAAGTCATTTTCTTAACGCCCTTCCTCACTTCGAAAAAACCACAAATCCCGAAGGGCCAGCTTCCTAAGAAGAATTGGATAACGGAAAAAGCCCCTTGCCTTTGACTACAAAATCTAATCTCAATTCCGAACAAACTCCCCCTTGAAAAGGGGGTCGGGGGGATTTTAAAAGAATGATTGTAGGAAAAATCCCCACTAGGAATAGAAAAAAATAGCTGTAACCAGGCGCAAATCGCCCTCAAAAAAAAGCCTAATGAGTTGATGAGCAATCAAAAATCAAAATTTATCTTTCTGATAAATAATCCAGCTATGAAAACAAATTCTCTCATTATCTTTTCTATACTCCTTCTGCTTTTTGGGAGTTGTGGAACCTCAGAAAACAGCCTAACCCCAGAAGAGGCTCGTGCCATCGCCAAGGAGGCCTACATCTATGGTTTCCCTTTGGTAGACAACTACAGAATCTCTCATGCCTATTTTGTGGATCAGGCAAATCCTGAATACAAAGGACCTTGGAACCAGATTCGAAATTTTTCCAGAGTTTTCACTCCTGAAGACAAAGCCGTTCAAACTCCTAATTCAGACACTTATTATTCTTTCCTTGGATTGGATTTGAGGACAGAACCGATGGTGCTAACGGTTCCCCCAATTGAAGAGAACCGCTATTTCAGTCTGCAGCTCGTGGACGCTTATACGCATAACTTTGATTACATCGGTACCCGGACAACGGGAAATGGTGGTGGCAGCTTCCTGATTGCCGGGCCAAATTGGAAAGGCGAGAAACCCGAAGGAATCGAGAAGATCATTCATACAGAAACCGAATTGGTACTGGTTCCTTACAGAACCCAATTATTCAATCCAAGTGACAGTGAAAATGTGGTAAAAATACAGGAAGGATACAAAGCCCAGCCTCTCTCTGAGTTCCTTGGTCAACCAAGTCCAGAAGTTGCAAAACCTATCGATTTCATCCAACCACTTACCCCAGAGCAGCAAAAGTCATCACTTGAGTTCTTTAAAGTCCTCAATTTCACCTTACAGTTTTGCCCCACACACTCTTCTGAAGTGGAATTGATGGAGCGTTTTTCAAAAATCGGCGTAGGAGCAGGAAAGGATTTTGATATTGAAAAGCTCTCACCGGAAATAAAAGCTGCCATTGAGCAAGGTATGGCTGACGCCTGGACAGAATTTGCAGAATTGAAGAAAGAAATGGATGCGGGAAAAGTGGTTTCCGGAGATTGCTTTGGAACGAGGGAGTTTCTTAAAAACAATTACCTCTACCGAATGGCCGCAGCAATAATTGGAATTTATGGCAATTCTAAAGAAGAGGCGATGTATCCTTTATACCTCGTTGATTCCAACGGAAAGGGGTTGGATGGAACGAACAAATACACCGTGAAGTTTATGGCTGACCAACTCCCTCCGGCCAAGGCTTTCTGGTCCATGACTTTGTATGAACTACCCTCCAGCCTACTCTATGCCAATCCGATCAACCGATACCTACTCAATTCCCCGATGATCCCTGATTTCAAACGGGATGCCGATGGTGGAATTACCCTTTATATCCAAAATGAGTCTCCGGGAAAGGATCTGGAAAGCAACTGGCTACCTGCACCAAAAGGACCTTTCTTTATGGTTTTGCGAATCTACTGGCCTAAGGAAGAAGCTTTGAATGGCACTTGGAAACAGCCTGCTTTACTAATGGTTGAATAATTTGACCCATTTGGGCAAAATGATTTACTAGAAAAAGGTGTAGTCCTCGATGAGATTCGGCGGCTACACCTTTTTCTTTTTCAGGAATTTGAGGTTTTCTCTCCAAAGAATCCCATTGAGCTAATAAATCTATCCTTATTAACCCATCTCAAGAACCTCTATTTTTTTTTCTCTGGTACTTTTGAAGGCCAAAAGTACCCAAAAGCCTCGGCCCCGTTATTTGTTTCCATCCAGCCTAATTTTATATAAAGGGAAGTTCGGATTTGGATGGATTTTTTCTCGCTCGAAAGGCTAAAAATGACTGGATCTCCCTCCTAAAGTCGGGAGCTAAGTCATTTTCTTAACGCCTTCCTTCTCTTCGAAAAAACCACAAATCCCGAAGGGCCAGTGGCATCCAAATAGAATTTAGCTTTTAAAAGCAAAACTACATTTGGAATACCTGCGGGTGGGCCGACGCAGCAGCGGGGTGTGGGTCGGCCTTGTGGGCGGAACCCCGATAGCTATCGGGGCAAATCTTGACCTTTCCCCTCCCCTACATCTGGCCCCTCGCTAAAAATATCCACTGGACATTTTATTACGCTCGTCCTAAGTCAAGCCAAAAGAACAGAGAGAAAAGCCTAAAAAAATCTCTCAAGGTCTATAGGGAGAGAAAGTTAAAACCCTTCTTGTTGTAGAAAGCTACACTAAGCTGAGTCCTAGAAAACTATATAGAGATACGTTTCTTTTCTATTTCTCGAATTTGAAATTCCTCAGCAAACCAATCCAAAATCACCCTACCCAAGCTCGACCTAGAGAAAGTAGAAACAAAACAGTCCACAAAAGTGACCTCCACAGATTGACACGAAGAAGCTTTGGAAGCGCACTTTCTAAACTTTCGCCTTGATCAATAGTATTGTGAATGGGAATGGCAAAGAAAAAGGTGTTAATCCAAATAATGCCTAGAAGCAATCCGTCTAGCATGAAAATGAGGGGATCCCAAAGGATTTGTAAGGCGATCACACCGGTCTGAACAAACAATAAAGGCCCCACGAAATAGAGGATCTTTTGGGTATACAACTGGTGCCAGAAATCAAGCTTTCTGCTGTCTATATATCGAAAGGAAGGATAAATGATGACTTGCACCAGCCAAACCAAGATGAAAAACCCTGAGTCAACCGACAGACGAATCGCATCCATAGCTTTTTATTTTATGAGGTATAAAAAAGAGACCCAAGTCCAAAAACTAAAACTTGGATTATCGAAGCTGCCATCTCGTTTCGGTATGTACTCTTTGGAGAATCAGGAAAAAAGGAACCCACCAAATCAAATCGTTGGTGTAAAGGGTATAGCTGAACTGAAAAGGGATTTCTTTTAATACCAGGTAATTGAACAGAAATCCTAGGGGGCCAAAGATTTTCCCCAGAAAACCGACCGCAACGATGGGCCAGTGCTTGAGGGGATTGTAGCTGGCCCACCAATAGCCCAAGCCGTAGACGCCTACGATCATTCCGGTACCTTGCCAAATGGTGGGATGCTGCAAGGGAGGCATTCCCGTCCATTCGAAAAAGATATGGGGCCAAATCACCACCCAGGCTCCCCAGAGTATATTATACACTGCTGCCAATTTCAGGCAGGTAGACATCCAATTGGGATAAGTATTTTCCATGTCTTAAGGACAATTTCAAGGTCAAAAAGTTTGAAATTGTCATCAATCTTTTTTCATCTGATTAATAAGATTTGCAATTAGCTTTTCTCTCCTCAGAGTATAGACGTGGCCTAGGCAGTTTCATATCCTAAGAATAGGATCCAAACCAAAAGAACAGTAAAAAGCCTAAAACCTTCAATTACGGCCAATGGTGAAAAAAATATAAATCCCCCTCACCCCCTTTAAGAAAGGGGGAATTGCGTTGTACTGAACTTCCATTCTTCTGAATAGCAATTCACACCTTTCTCAATTGACATCAATCTTCAACAGGAAGAAAACCCACACTTATTTCTCATACTCAATCTTCTTCACCTTCCAAGTCATCTGCATGGCTGGAGTTTGGACGATGACCTCATCCCCTACTTCTTTTTTCAGCAGGGCCTGAGCCATGGGTGAATCTATCGAGATATAATCCCTTCGCTCAAAAATCTCCTCTCCTCCTACGATTCGGATACGAATCTTATGTCCTTTGGAATTCTCGATCTCGACCCATGCTCCAAACAATACTTTTCCCTCTTGAAAGGGCGAGTAAGGAATCACCTTGAGGTCATCGATGCACTTGCGCAGGTAGTGTACCCGTCGATCTATTTCACGAAGTCTTTTTTTATTGTAATGGTAATCCGCATTTTCAGAGCGATCCCCCAAGCTGGCCGCCCAAGCCACTTTTTGGGTGATTTCGGGACGCTCTACTTTCCATAAGTGATCCAGTTCGGCCTTGACTTTTTCCAATCCTTCTGGAGTGATCCACATCGTCTTCATGTCGGCAAAATTGAAAAATTAAAAGATTGGAGGATTGAAAAATTTGAAGAAATCAACATATCCATCCGATAAATCCCCCCGAGGCATTGTTTATTGAATATTGGAAAATGATTCTTGGCTCATTTATTTTCCGCCAAACGCTCCCTGAGGTTTGTATAGGTCTCAAAGGGACCCTCTGCCAGGGAAAGGTTCAACAACCAAGTAGGAATAACCCCTCCCGGATCGACTGAGAGGCTGTGCTGGATTTCCAGCTGATCTTTACCTACCACTTTGATTTTCCAATGCCCCTCACTTACGGGCACTCTGATAAATCCTTCCTTTGGAGGGATAAAATCGGGTATGCCGATCGTAGAAAAGAGATATTCCCCAGGCTTGGAACTAGGAGCCATTTTCACATGCAAAATCATATCCCGGTCAGCGACCGGCCATGGGGCATCGAGTTCGGCCCGATAAATAAATTCGTCCTTGGAAATGGACTTAAGCATTTCCGTTTTCCGGATTTTGTATTGCCATTGATGAAAATTCTTCCAATCCAACAAGGCTTCCGCTAGCGTCGAAAGAGGAGCATCAAGGATAAATGAAGATTGGATGGAATTGATTTTGGAATCTGCTGTTTTACAGGTATAAACTTCTATACCCTCAGCGGATTTTCGGAGTTCGCAATCCTTTTGAGGCGTCCTCTGAGTCCAGGTGAACAAGGTCAAAAACGTAAGAATAGCAAGGGATTTCAAGGCTGGTTATTTTGGCTGTTTCATTCCGAAAATAAGAAGAAAAAAACTCTAGGTTAGCAAAAATTACTCAGTCAAGTTGATAAAGCTGCTCTTTAGAATAATGGAATCAATTTGGTCCCCGATATAAACCTATAGCTATAAACTTTGGACAAAAGCCATTTCAATCTTTTCCCTAAGCTTCTGTGCGCTTTTGCGAGAAAATTTCTTTCTCTGTTTCTATGTGGTTCAAAAAACAAATATCCCCCCTTCTCCAATTCGTCTTTTCGAGAAAATACCCTCAAAAAATACCCAATATTGGGTATTTGGATTCCGAGAACCCTGGAGTTAATTGGGGTTTAATTCAACCCTTACACTTATCTGATTTTATTCTTATGGAAGAAAACTTTACCAACCAATCCGAGACTCCACAAACACTTACCTTGGAAAGACCTGCTTTGGGCTTCCTGATGGAAACCGCCCGCTGGGGCAAATTCATGGCCATTGTCAGTTTTGTAGGCTTAGGCCTTTTGGTCTTATTGGGCATTTTTTACAGCGCCTTTATCAGTTCATTGGCTGGTGGAGAATTGGACGAGCTTCCTGCTAGTATTTCCGGAGCTGTCGGTTTAGTCTATGTGCTGATGGCAGTGCTATTTTTCTTTCCTGTGCTTTATCTCTATCGCTTTTCTGTAAAAATCCAGAGCTCCATCCGCTCCAAAACCACAGAAGAATTTACCCATGCTCTTTCCAATCTGAAGTCCCTGTTTAAGTTTATGGGAATCTATACCGTAGTGATCCTTGCGATCTATGCCTTGGTCCTTTTTGGAGTAATGCTAGGAGCTGCATTTATTTAAGTTGGTTTTATAGGAAAGAAAAATCCCAACCTAATTATCCCAATTTTTAGGTTGGGTAGGCTTTAACCCTGAAAAAGTATTTTTCGTTAGTTTTTAAAAATTGGCAAAATGAAACGAATACTGACACTTTTTATACTTGGACTTTTATTCTCTTGTACAGAAAAAGAGGAAATTCCCCGAAGTGATGAATTTCTCATTAATACCCTGACCACTGAGCAATGGAGGCTTGAGTTTTATGAGGAAAATGGGGTGGAAAGAGTGGGGCTTTTTGAGGGAATCAATTTTATTTTTTTATCCATTGGCAAGGTAGAAGTTTACCGAGGCACCCAATTGTTGGGTGAGGGAGCATGGAAAACCAGAACGGCCAATCGGCGGGTAGAATTTGAGCTTTCGTTCGGGGAAAATTCAAACTTCAAGGAACTCAATGGAGCGTATTACCAGACCTTTCTAGCTAATGAAAGACTGATGTTCCGGGAAATCGGGGGAAATTCCGGAAAACAAATAAGTTTAAAACAATTGTAAGAAATAGCTAAAGCAGGTTCCATAGAAATTTGGTTCTGGTTTAAACCCAGTATTCCTAATTTAAGCTCCGCCCTTCTATTTTATATCTAGAATCTAAACCAGTTTAAAATCCCGTGCCACCTTCAGCAATTGAGGAGTAGTGTTGGCGTTAAGCTTCTGCATCAGGTTTTTGCGATGGGTTTCTACCGTATGAAGGCTCAAAAATAACTTTTCGGCAATTCCCGGACCTGAGTAGCCATTGTGCAGAAGGGCAAGAATCTCTTTCTCCCTTCGGGTCAGCACGGGAGTATTTTGCATCGCCTCACGGAGAGAATGGTATTGTTCCAGAATCTTCTGATTGGCTGCTTTGCTTAGAAAAATCCGGTCATTTCTCACTTCCTCGATAGCCTGAAGCAATTCTTCCCGCTCCATATTTTTCAACAAATACCCATTGGCTCCATTAGCCAAAAACTGGGTAACAATCCCCGCCTCATTGGTGGAAGTAAGACCAATTATTTTTGCCTGTTTATTTTTTTTACGGATGAGTGAGCAAAGCTCCAGTCCATCCATATCCGGAAGACTGATATCCAAAAGAATGATATCGGGATGATGGGTTTCCAAAAAATCCAAGGCCTCTTGGGCTGTTTTAGACATTCCCTCGATCCGCAGATATTCGACTTCCCGGATCATCATGGCAATTCCGTCTCCCACTAAAGGATGATCATCAATAATCAGAATGGATAGCATAGCAGAGGTTCATTCAGTCTGAAAATACAAAATCCTTTCCTTTTATTCATTTATCAAAAAGTCCATCATCACGGTTGTACCCACTTCTTTTTGGGAATCTATGGAGATTTTTCCATTTAGGTAATTCACCCGGCTCTCCACAGAACTAAGTCCGGCATGGGGCTTGGTATCTGATTCGGCCAGACTGAATCCCCGCCCATTGTCCTCCACAGTCACAGAAAGCCTGTTTCCCTCTCGGTTAAACTGAATAATCGCCTCAGTAGCCTCAGAATGCTTGATTATATTGTTCAATAGTTCCTGAAGGATCCGGAACAGCATAACTTCAGTGGATGGGCTGAGCCGCTGCTCCATTCCATAAGGCTGCAAGGAAACCTGAAGTAATTTTCCCGCACTGATGCTATTGCACAATTCCCGAGTGGCCTGTACCAAACCCATTTTGATCAGTACCTCCGGCATCATGTTATGGGCAATTCGCCTGACTTCTTCCGAAGCAGTATTCACCATGTCGTAACTTTTGGAGAAAAGAGGCTCAGTTTTCAAATTGGGTTGCTCATGCTGAAGGGTGCTGAAGTGCATTTTGATCGTAGAAAAAAGTCCGCCCAACCCATCGTGCAAGTCCTTGGCAATCCGAGTTCGTTCGGTTTCCTGCCCATTGATCATGGATTGTAGGGAAATAACCTGCTGCTGTCGCTCCAAAAACTTGATTTGATCCTCTTGAATCTTCTGGTCTTTTTCAGCAATGATCTGTTTCTGCTTTGCGTTTCGGTAGAACAATCCCAATAAAATCAAACCTAACGAACCTCCAATGCTTATTGCCAGAATCATCCGATTTCGCTTGACTACTTCCAATTCCTTCTCTGCATTTAAAAGGTTAAGCTTGGCGATCTGCTCTTCCTTCATTTTTGCCTGATATTTTGCTTCCAAAAAGTTTAGCTCCTTTAGTTTTTCAGAAGAAATAATGCTGTCATTAAGATGGATAGCTCGAGTGGCGAACTTCAATCCCTCGCTATCCTGATTGACTCTGGAATAGATTTTTGCCAATAATTTGGCTGATTTTAGGGCAAATTCGGCAAGCTCAAATTCTATAGCTTGGTTGTAGGCCTGCCGAAGTACGGGGATAGCGCGCTCATACTGATGAAGAGAATCCAAAGCAGTTCCTAAATTGAAAGAAGATTCTACAATGGAATAGTCCGCATTGGCCTCTTGGGAAGCTTTATTCCAAAGTTCGAATTGTCTCAGGGCTTCCTGGTAATTTTTGGTAATCACCATCTCGTAGATCCCGGACTGCTCATGAAACTGAATTCTAAGATCCTGCATTTGCCCTTCATTGAGGTCAAAAGTGTCGAATCCATTTTTGATCACCTGGAGAGTTTGAAAAGCTTCCTCTCCTCTTCCGGTATTGATTTGGCTTTGGAACAATTCATAAAAATAGGGCACCTTCAATACGTCGCTCATTTCTGAAAGCATAGGGGTGATCTTGCTGACGTATTCATAGGATTTCCCATACAAATTAAGTAGACGATAATCGCTGGCGATATTGACATAAAGGGTCGCCTTGCTGTCTGCGTTATGTGGAAGCTGCTCAACTTGCTCCAAAGCTTTGAGATGGTATTCCAAAGCACCAATAAAATCCCCGTTGAAATAGTGAATACCCGCCAGGTTATTGGTGGATTTCATAATGGCATCCTCCCTCTGTGCTGCATCAGGAATCTCCTTGGCCACTTCCTGCATCTTTTTCAGGTTTTCAATACTCCCTGCCCAGTCATTCTGCATGTAGAGGTAATTGCTGTAAATCAGGTAATACCTAGCTAAATGGTTAGGAAGCTTGGCATTGGAAGCAAGGGAAAAGGCTTCATTGAGTAGAGGAAGACCAGCCTTTTCATCTTGTTTATGTCTGAGAAGGTAATTGGCCAAGGTGAGCATAGCATCTACCCGAACAGTATCCAGGACAGATGAATCTATTACCTTGCGAAGACTATCTTCATTGATTTTTTGTGCATTAACAGGAAGGATAAAGAGTAAAGCAAAAACGAGAGAAAGAAAATTGATCCTACCTGACATAGTTCTTATCTGAATTAAAAACCTTAGTAATTCCCAAAAGTATTTTGCCTTTTAAATCCCATTCTAAATCTGGATTTTAACCTGTTTATCTTTTTTCAAGATTAACAAGTTTAGCACTTTTCAGCCAACCTTTTCTACCTACTTTCAGGTATTTTTTAGCCACTAACAATCACAGGATTAAGGGATTGTACCCTGTCTAATAGCCATCTAGTTTTAGGGGTGATTTTAACTCCTCTAAACTCTATGGTCATGGGAAATCTTTTACGCTACGGACTAGCACTTTCTTTTTTGATCTTGCTGATCCCCACTCTTTCAGCCCAGCAAGTGGATGACTACCGATCCGCTGCCACTGGCAATTGGGCCTCTGCTTCCACCTGGGAGCGATTTGACGGCACCAATTGGGTGGCTGCCGGTTTAGCCCCCTCCAGTAGCAATGGTGCGATCACAATCCGGTCTCCTCATACGGTAACAGTTGCAGCAACGGCAACGGCTGACCAAATCACTGTAGAATCTGTTGGAACACTTGCATTAAGCAGCACGCTAAATCTGGCCGATGGAACAGGGACAGATTTGCTAATCCAAGGAACTTTTACATGGAATTCAGGTAGTCTATTGGGACCAGGGACTACCGAAGTGGCTAATGGAGGGGTCTTTTCAATATTTACTACTTCCACCAAAACCATCGGTTCTCCTTTCACTAATAATGGGACTGTTAACTGGGAAGCCGGAAATTTATTAACCAGCACTGCACTGCTAGTCAATAATAGCCAGTTCAACATTAATGGGAATAACACCATTTCAGCTTCTGCCAATCATCCAAGCTTTACCAATACCGGCACCATCACCAAGACCAGTTCTGGAATTACTGAATTTTCCACAAGCTCCCTTCCATTTAATAACAGTGGAACCATCAACCTGAATGCAGGGACATTTATCAGTAGAAATGCAATTTTCACCAATACCGGAACCCTGAATTTTGGCGGAGGCACTTTCGAACAAATCAATCAATTTTTCAAACATAATACAGGGTCTGTAATCAGTGGTTCTGGAAATTTCAAAATAACGAATAGTACTCTTGAGTTAAACTCCGATTTGGTTTTTCCATCTACCGTATTTTTCTCCCTAGGGTCTATTGCCCCAACTTTTAATCTCGGAAAGATTACTGGACCAGGAAATTTGACCATCAACCATGACTTTACAATAAATGCGGTGGCAAGTTCCAATACCGAAGGAATTGTGGGTACTGGAAGTCTTACCGTCAATGGAAATACCATCTGGAATACAGGATTAATTGCAAGACCCTTTACAGTTCAAGCTGGAAGAACCCTTACCCTAGCAAATGGAGCTGTTCAAAATGCTAAAAACCTAAGTGCAGCTCTTGTAAACAACGGAACGATTGATTGGCAATCTGGAGATATCAGCACTTTTCCGGCTACTACAATTACAAACAATGGCCAGTTAACCATTAGCGGAAATAATAGCCTTTCCAACTCATTTGGTGGAGTTACCTTGACCAATTCTGGAACGATTACCAAAACCAGCGCAGGATTAACCACGCTTTTCAATGTCGCCGCATCAACATTTACCAATAGCGGAACGATCAAAGGAGTAGGAACCGTATCCATTGGCGCTCCCTTGACGAATACCGGAACAATCGCCCCTGGCCTCTCACCTGGTATTTTAACCTTAAACAACCAACAACCATTCTCCTCATCTAGTACTCTAGCCATAGAAATCGCAGGAAACGGAGGCGCAGGAGCGGCTAATGGGCATGATCAAGTTCTTCGCTCAGGAAGCTTAACATTAGCTGGAACCTTGACTGTTACCGAGACTGGAACGGTACCGGATGGGGATTATGTAATCGTATCCCTGACCAGCGGAACGATTACAGGAACTTTTGCGACAACCAATCTTCCTGCAGATTACACCTTAGTTTACACAAGTAACAGTGTAATTGCTCGTAAAGGACTTGCATTTGCCCAATTCCGCTCATTTACCTCAGGCAACTGGAATTCAATTGGTACCTGGGAGCAGTTTAACGGAACGAATTGGGTGCCAGCCAATAGAGTTCCTACAAGTGCAGAATTAGAAATTACCATTCGAAATACGCATACGGTAACAATTTCTACTACAATCACCACTGACCAGGTAGTGGTAGAAACTGGAGGAACATTGAATTTGGGAGGAGGCACCCTCAACCTAGCTGATGGACCTGGAACAGATCTATTGGTGCAAGGGAGCATGACCTGGGTATCTGGATTTATTGGTGGACCTGGAGCCTTAGAAATTGCTACTGGAGGGATTTTTGCCATTTCAGGAACTGACGGAAAGTTCTTAAATGCAGGTGCTTCCATTACCAACAATGGTACACTAGACTGGGATAACGGAGATATTTTTTTTAGTTCGGCAATTCCTCTGACCAATAACAACATATTGAATATCAATGGAAATAATCAAATCAGAAATAACAGCACGCAACCATCGCTTATCAATACTGGAACAGTTAATAAGAACAGCTCAGGGACATCTGAATTCAGAACAGGAACATTTTCAAATAGTGGAACGATCAACCTCAATGCTGGAACCTATAGGTCCTTTGCTTGCGGTTTTACTAATACAGGCAATCTGATTTTTGCAGGAGGTACATTTGAAATGACCGGAGCAAATACTAATGGGGGATTCTTCAGTCATAATACCGGTTCGGTTATTTCGGGTACTGGTAACTTTATTAATGCTGGCGGGGATTTCCGATTGAATATTGATCAGGTATTTCCTTCAACACTGATCTTTTCTGATGGACCTGCTATCACCACCGCTCCCACCATTAGTGGCTCTGGAAACCTAACCATTAATAATGATTTTTCAATCCAAGGAACAATTACCGGTTCTGGCAGCTTGACTATCAACGGGAATACCACTTGGACTTCTGGAAGTATGGGTAGAGTCTTCACCAATCAGGCTAACAGGACTCTAACGATTAATGGAGGACTCCAAACCATGTTCCTTGGTGTAGGAGGATCTTTAACAAATAATGGAACCCTTAACTGGCAAAACGGGAATATCTCCTTCAACTCTTCTTCTCCGCTGGTAAACAATAGCCTACTGAACATCAGTGGAAATAGCCAGATGAGTTCCAACAGTGGCACCTTCAACCTAACTAATACCGGAACCATCACCAAAACTAGTACTGGCACTACAACTTTATCCTCTGGCGGAAGTTTTCTAAACAGTGGAATAATAAAAGGATTAGGGGTTTTCAATTTGAACATCCCTATAACTAACACAGGAACAATCGCCCCTGGTCTCTCACCAGGAATCATAACCTTAAACACCCAGCAACCCTTCGGAGCCAATAGTACTTTGGCTATCGAAATCGCAGGAAACGGTGGACCAGGTGCTATTGATGGACATGATCAGGTAAAGAGAAATTCCAACTTGACTCTGGCAGGAACCTTAACTGTCACTGAAACTGGCACAGTCCCCAATGGGGATTATGTGATTATTACCTTGACCAGCGGAACGATCACAGGAACTTTTTCGACGACTAATCTTCCTGCAGATTACACAATCATATATAATAGTACAAGCGTAGTTGTTACAAAAGGCGAATCCTCCTGCACAGCAGAAGTTAGTATCACTGCCGATCCTGGCAATGAAGTCTGTGAAGGAACCAGTGTAACCTTTACCGCCACTCCGGTCAATGGCGGAGCAAGTCCTGTTTACCAGTGGAAATTAAATGGAGCCAATGTAGGAACCAACAGTCCGACTTATACAAATGCTGGTTTGGCCAATGGAGATCAGGTGTCCGTGGTGATGACTTCCTCAGCTTCCTGTGCAGTTCCGACCTCGGCAACCTCG